>CAZNPH010000039.1:0-4601 GCA_964574985.1 uncultured Bacteroidaceae bacterium | reverse complement strand
ATTATTAAACTTTTGCCAAAAGATACAAGAACATTATTGATAAGATACTAAAAACCTTATAACATTATGAAAAGAAAAAATATGCTCAACGTGTTCAGGGGATTTGCAATCCTCGGTTTAACCTTGTTCATCATGAGCTCATGCGGCGAAAGAAAAGCTCCCAAGTATGTCGGACTCCAGTTGTGGTCGGTCCGTGAGGACATGAAGGAAGACCCTGTGGCCACCATTGAGAGGGTGGGTGACATGGGGTATACTTTCGTGGAAGCAGCCGGATACGCGGACGGAAAGTTTTACGGAATGGCCCCGCGTGTATTTGCCGAAGTTGTTCAGAACAACGGGATGGACTTCCTCAGTTCCCATACATCCAAACAGATGCCCGATATGGAGGACTGGGATGAGGCCCTGGAATGGTGGGATGAATGCATTGCCGCGCACAAGGAAGCGGGCGTGGATTATATTGTGGCACCCTCCATGGGCAAGATCGGTTACTCGAGCCTGGAAGGGCTGAAACGGACCTGTGAATATTTCAATACCATCGGGGAGAAATGCAATGCGGCAGGGATACGTTTCGGATACCACAACCATACCCATGAGTTTGAGGAGCTGGAAGGGGAGACCATTTACGATGTCATGCTTCAGAATACGGATCCCGATAAGGTCATGTTCCAGATGGACCTTTACTGGATCGTGGAAGGCGGAAAAGATCCGGTGGCTTATTTTGAAAAGTACCCCGGGCGTTTCGAACTGTGGCATGTCAAGGACGAAGCAGAAATAGGCGCCAGCGGCAAAATGGATTTCGAACGGATTTACGAACATGCCGACCTGGCCGGCATGGAATATTACATCGTGGAGGTGGAACAGTACAACTACGAACCTCTGGAAAGCGTGGAAAGAAGCCTCCGGTACCTGCTCGATGCAGAATTTGTCGAGTAATCAGGAACAGGTTTCAGAAAGAAATTTTTCTGCGGACTGCCGGGACAAGCCTTACAGGGCCCAGTAATCCGGATTCGAACAGTTCCGAATCAGCATCATAGTGATCCCAGGTGGCGAATGCCACATTGCCGTCACCGGGCTTCGGCTGGTTGCCAATGAACCATCCGGGGATTTCCTTGATGTTCCCGTAGTCTTCATATTCATATTCCTGTCCGTTCTGCAGGTCCCCGATCAGCCGGTTGGGCCAGAGATTGGTGATCTCAATGCGCAGCATGTTGTCTCCTTTCCTGAGCAAACCGGTCACCTCGGTCCTGAACGGAGGTTTCCACAGGACTACGGGTTCATTGCCGTTCACCGAAACGGTGGCGATCTCCCGGACTTTCCCCAGGTCCAGAAAGACAGTCCGGCCCTCTTCGAGCCATTCCGCGGGAACCTGAACAGTTTGGGTATATGTGGCGGTCCCGCTGAAATACCTGACCCCGGGATCGGCATGTCCGGTCCATGAGACCAGCTCTTCCGTTTCAATAGAGGGAGGAGCTCCCCTGTCCTTCTGGAATTCTATCTTCCAGGGCCCGCCGGCCGAAATAGGATCGGGTATGGTATCCACAGCCACCTCGAACGTTTTGTTCCCGGAGGACCCCAGTGCATATTGTCCGGCCCGGTAAAAGTTACACAGGATTTCTTTTCCGTTTTCCCCGGCAGGTGCGAAACCGGGCATGGATGCCGTTACTTCCGGAACTCCGGGAATGCCGGGGAACATGACGGTCCCGTTCAGACTTACCGAAGCGATCCGGCCCCCGGAGACCTTTTTACGAAAGACCACGAATGCCGATCCGGAAGGATCCAGCTTCAGGGGCAGGCGGATCCTTCCTTCTTCGACCGTATATACAGGCAAAGGCCGGATCTCCCCAATTTCCGGATCCCACAGTTCGGGATACTTATCTTTTACACGGAAAGAACATTCAGCCAACACCGGTTTGTCCTGCTGCTGGTTGGAAACAAAGTAAAAATCCGTCCCCCCGGCCTTCCGGTGAATAAAATGCAGTTCAGCTTTTTCCGGTATGGCGCTGTATTCGAAATCAGGTTCCACTCCCAGTTTTTTCAGAACATTTTCAATGCCGCTTCCGCAGAAAATCTTTCCTTCTCCATATGAATGTTCCTTTACCCGGCTGCCGCCACAGTCCCCCCAGATTTTTTGAACCAGCTGCCGGTATTCTTCTTCGTCCTCTTTTCTGCCGGAAAGAGAAGGGGAAGAAACCGGCGGGGGACCGTAAACGGAAGCGCCTGCCCTGGCCAGTTCACTGATCTTTTCCAGCAGTTCCGGGGTCATGTGTTTGGAATCAGGAAGCACAAGAAGCCGGTATTGCATTCCGGAGGGCAAAAGGATCTTTCCGTTTTCTGCCTGAGCATTCAAAAGTGTTTCCCGGTTGACCCCGTCGTAATCATATCCCGGCGGGGGCTGTTCGATGCCGTCCGGAAAACCATTGGGGGCATCCTCTCCGGTGAAATAGCATATGTCCGCCACAAAGCATCCCGACTGGAGCATGAACTGGCAGCGGCCGAGATAACCGAGCCATTCGGGAGCCGCATGCCACCAGGTGTTGGTCCAGCCCATCCGCATGCCCCATGGCCCCATGGTCATACCCGGTTTGACATGGGTGTTGGGCTGGTGAACGAAAGTATGGAAGATGATCCGGTTGAGTCCGGCACAAAAAAATGCATCTCCCTGGGCCTTCAGTTTGCCCGGGTGGTTTTTCCAGGCCCCGCTGTTGATACTGGCCGTGAAGGATTCGGCCCCCACGTACTTCCGCCCGGTTGTATGGGCAATGGAAGCCGCCTGTTTGATGTTTCCCGTCCCGTATCTGCCGACCCAGAATTCGCCCATGGGGATGTCCGCACCGGAACCGGCGTTCATATTCCTGAACTGTCCGCTGTATGGTTCGATGTAAAGTTTCAGCCCATGTTCATGGGCCAGTTCCCCTAAATATCCGTAAAAATTTTCCTCGAACAGATCGGCAATGGTATTGCGCCAGTCCCACAGGAACTTTTCGGAGAAATCAAAGGATTCCACCACTTTGCCGGTGATGACCGGAAGCAGTTCAAGGCAGTCATAGCCGCGGATCTGTTTGAATTGTTCCGGGAAGGAGGAGGTCCAGTTCTGCGGCCCCGCTTCATAGCTGTCGATCAGGGTGGCGTCGAATTGTTTTCCTGAAGCTTCAAGTTCATCGGACATCTTTTTCAGCATGGCATCGAAATGGATCCTTGCCGCCTCCCGGTCCATCTTGTCACATTCGAGTCCGGTCCCCTCCTCCGGGGCAGGATGGTTTCCTTTCCCCGTGGTGGTGGTGCCGAAACGCATGATGGTCCATCTCCCCGGCGGAACTTCCCACTGCAAATGACCGTTCCGGTCCATCTGATCGCTCAGGTTCAGTATCCGGTCCCTGGCAATTACCAGGGAATCGGGTAGTTCCGGGTAATCCCGCTGATCCCGTGAATATCCCCTCAGGAAGCCGGCCTTGATCTGCCAGTGTTCGATGGCCGGAGAGGGCAGCAGGGCAACCTCGGCGACCTGCAGGGATCCGGATGTATTGGAGCGGGTCAGAACGATCCTGTAGAATCTGGATGCAGGCACATCCAGGGCAATGCTGGCCGATGACCACGGGCGTTCGGCATAGAATTCAAAATCCCGGACGGAAGAAAAACCGATCCCGTCAGAGGAAACCTGCAGTTCCCCCTTCCCCCGGCCGTACCATCCGGTCCGCAGGGTGGTCAGGGTCAGGGTCCGTGCCTTGTAGGGCTTCCCGAAATCCAGCATGATGAATTCGGGATCCTCTCCGGACGGTTCACCGAAATCCACCGTGGTTTCAGGATTCCCGTCGGTCAGGATGGCGGCGGATTGTCCCCTTTTGCTGATGAACAATTCCGGGTTGAGTTTCTGCATATCCGTGACCCCGCCCGGAGGTGTGGGGAAAGCAAGCACGGCAATGTCCTCATAATAGTCCATATTGGCTTCCGGCCGGCGCAGGATACGGGCAATGTCCATGGGCCCCTGTACATGGGTTTCGGTCCAGACCACTTTTTTCATGGACAGTTCGGGGGTGATCCACGGACCGCCCGCGGTTGACCACCCTGCACAGTTGTGGATACAGTATTCGAGTCCGAGCCGCCCCGCTTCAGACACCCCGTGTTCCACCATTTTTTTCCATTCCTTCGAAAGATAGCGCACGGGTCCTTCCGGTATGCCGGTGGTCACATCGAACTGTTGAACCCCTCCGATCCCGGCTTTCTGCATTTCTTCAAGGTCTTTGGTGATCCCTTCGGCGGTCACGTTCCCGTTCATCCAGTGCCACCAGGTATGGGGCCTGGCCGAATAAGGGGGATTGAGGAACCCGGCTTCAAGGTCCGGCGTTTCCTTTTGGGGAGCTTCCCGGCAGGAAGCCATGAACAATAAAAGAACAATAATAAGACCCGTCACTTTTCTTAGCAGGGCGGTTGCGGAAGCAGTCATGGTGTGGTGGTTTTATGTTTTGATGATGAAATGTCTTATGATCAAACTTATTGATTTTTTTTGTCATGATTAGGAAAACAGAAGACATTTTAATATAACTTAAAAAAGCTATTGTAACAAAATCCCTTTGGATTTTTCAAGCATATAATTTTCAATGCAT
>CAZNPH010000038.1:0-8473 GCA_964574985.1 uncultured Bacteroidaceae bacterium | reverse complement strand
GATGTTGGTCAATATATTCATTGCCTTTTGTCTCCGAACGGCGGCTTGCTGCCAGGTCGCCGATGGGGGTTTCACGCGAATATGTTTCAGTTAAACATTTAATATATAGAACGTTACAATGTCAATTCAAATACTTTGATTTTTTGTTGCCGGCCACCCGCGGGCTGTCCACCTGCCTGGCCGGCGAACCCCCATATGCAATAACGATGTTGGTCAATATATTCATTGCCTTTTGTCTCCGAACGGCGGCTTGCTGCCAGATCGCCGATGGGGGTTTTATTTGTATTATTTCGTAACTTAACTCCAAATTCATATTAGCATGAACACCATAACATTGTCATCAAACCTTTCCTTCTTTGTTCCTGGGGTGGCGGTTCTTTCCGGATTGCTTCAGGGATGTGGCCCTGAAGAGGAAAAGCGGACACCTGACTGGGAAAACCTTTCTTTCGGTTTCAAACCCAACATCCTCTGGTTGTCCTGCGAGGATATCAGTCCGGCCCTCTCCATGTACGGAGATTCCACAGTGCCCACACCCAATCTGGACAGACTGGCCAGGGAAGGGATCGTTTTTGAGAATGCATTTACGGTGGCCGGGGTATGTGCCCCCAGCAGGTACAGCATCATCACAGGCATGTATCCAACCGGCCAGGGGGCCTGCCTGATGCGTACATGGGGCAGGAAATTTCCCGGCACCATCAAATGCCTGCCCCGCTATTTTCAGCAGGAAGGGTATTATTGCACCAACAATGAAAAAACCGATTACAATTTCACTGAGCCTCCCATGAAGTCCGTTTGGGATGACTGCAGCCACAGCGCCCATTACCGGTACAGGAAACCGGGCCAGCCGTTTTTCGCCGTGTTCAATGACGGCGCAACCCATGAATCACAGATGTGGACCATCAAGTGGCACATGTACAAAGTGTTCAGGGAAGATGTTCCCCTGCCGCCGTATTATCCTGACAATCCCGTGGTGCGGGAAGATGTTGCGCAGAACTATTCCAACATTATGGACATGGACCTTCATGTGGGAGCCCTGCTGAAGCAGCTTGAAGAAGACGGAATAACAGACAGCACCGTCATCGTTTTCTGGAGTGACCACGGAGGGCCTCTTCCCCGGCAGAAAAGGGAGATCGATGAAAACGGGACCCATGTCCCCATGATCATCCGGCTTCCCGGAAAAAAATGGGCGGGAACACGGTTCGAAGGCCTGGTCAGCCTGATGGATCTGGGTCCCACCATGCTCTCCATATGTGGGTTGCCGGTCCCGGAGCATATGCAGGGCAGAGCATTCATGGGCGAAAACTATGAGCCCCGGGAATATGTTTTCACGGCCCGCGACCGCATCAGTACCTTTTATGATATGGCACGGGGAGTGAGGGACCGGCGGTATTTCTATATCCGGGACTATATGCCTGAAACCAGCTCAAATCCCCGAAGCGCATACCGCACACAAATGGCCATGATGCAGGAACTGAACCGGCTCCACAGGGCGGGTGAACTGAACAATGAGCCCCTGGAGCAATGGTTCAGGGAAGAAGGCCCGGTTGAATGCCTTTATGATTGCCGGCGTGATCCCTGGCAGATCAACAACCTGGCCGGAGATCCTGCCTATGCGGATACCCTTGAACGTTTGAGGAAGGTGCATGAAAAATGGATGATGGAGACCCGGGATGTCGGACTCATTCCCGAGCCGCACCTGTTCAGATTGCAGGAGCAGGCCGGAAAGACCATCTGTGAGATCGTGCGCCGGCGGAATTATCCGCTGGAATATCTCCGGCACGTGGCCGTGCTGCCCTGGGAAAAAGGTGCTGCTGCAGTGAAAGAGCTCGGCAAAGCTCTGGGGGATACACTGCCCTCGGTCCGTTACTGGGCGGCTACCGGACTGGGTAACCTGGGAGAAGATGCCATGCCGTACAAAGAAAAACTGATCCGGACCCTCCGGGATGATTCACCCTCGGTACGAATGGCAGCTGCCTATGCACTCTATCAGCTGGGAGAAAAACATCTGGCCGTACATGCCCTGATCCGTGAATTGAAGAGTGATTTTGAGTATGACAAAATACTGGCCCCCAACTATCTTCGAAGAATGGGAAAAGATGCGGAAGCGGCCCTTGATGATCTTTATCCGCTCATGGATGAAGGGGGGTATGTTTACAGGGCGTCAAAAAACGCCATCACCACCATCAAAGGCGAGGGTACCAGATGGATTTATTAAAACGGCATCCCCGGATTCCTTGTAACCGTACCGGATCGCCCGTGAGGTAATGGTGTCCCCGGGATTTGCCTCAAAAGGACCGTCATAGAGCTTCCAGCACCATTCCCGGTTGGTGTGGTTGATCTTGCAGACAATGGATGCCTCGGGAAGGGCACAGTCAATATTGATTTTTTGGCCGGAAACCGTGATTTCCGGCAGAGGGGTCACGGGTTGTATGCCGGAAGGCCAGAATCTTTCGATCAGTTCTTTTTCACCGGTAAAACCGAGATCCCCTGTCTTTTCAATGTGATTTTCCGATGCGGTCCGCATCCGTTCGAGCACTTCTGCATACGCAGGATCCGAAGCAAGGTTCCTGACTTCATAAGGATCTTCGGTGATGTCATACAGCTCTTCTTCGGGCCGGGTTCTCATGAAAAAAAGTGATTGCACCTTGTTCAGGGAATCTTGTGCATGCAGGCGTTTCCATTCCCGGGTAAGGGCAATGTTGTCTGACCAGGGGAAATTCTGGATATAGGGCCGGTCAGGGTAGTAATTCCGGATGTATTTGAATTGATTGTCCCGCACGGCCCGGATCCTGTCCTGTTCAAAATCGATCCGGTCCTTGGCAGCAAAAATGTACTTTCTTGGTTCGGTATCCTTTGGTGCATTCAGAAAGGGCCGGCCCTGGAAATGTCCGGGCAGGCCGATCCTGCATAGCGAGAGAACCGTGGGGGCAAAATCCACGAAACTGACCGGGTTCTCGTTTCTTGATCCGGCTTTCCATTGACCGGGGAAACGGATGATCAGGGGCACCCGGATGCCCGAATCGTACAGCCAGATTTTGTTCCTGGGCAATCCGTCTCCATGGTCGCTGAAAAAGAAAATGATGGTGCTGTCCATCAGGTTTTCCTGTTCCAGTTTTTGGAGGAGCTCACCGACCTGCCGGTCCAGGATCATCAGGTTGTCGTAAAGCCGGGCAATGCTGGTCCGTGCTTTTCTGGTGTCCGGGAAATAAGGAGGGACCGGGACGTTGCCGGGATCCACGCGCAGGGGTTGGTCACTCCTGTTATACAATTTGAACATGTGGGTGATCTGGTGGTTGAATATGGAGAAAAAGGGCTGTCCGGGTTTCCGGCCGCTCCAGTCCGCATCCCACCGGTTGATATCAAAAGCCGAAACCGGCGCTTTCAGGATCCCTCCGCCGAAATTGTAATCCGTTTTGTACCGGTTGGAACAATAGTACCCTGCCTGCCGCATGTATTCGGTAAAACATTTTACATGAGCCGGAGGCACCGCTTCATATTCCGGGATCTCTTCCATGGTATGGACCTGGGAACGGTGGTTATGGGTCCCGATGCTGACCGGGTACATCCCGGTGATCAGGCAGGAGCGGCTGGGAGAGCACACGCCGGACACTGAAAAGGCATTCGGGTATACAATCCCTTCGGCTGCCAGGCGGCTCAGATTGGGGGTTTCAACGGTGGAGTCCCCGTACATGGGCATGACCGGCCCGATGTCCTCGCAGGTGATCCATAAGATATTCGGGCGGAACCCGGGTTCGAAATGCCCGTCCTGATCATCCGGCCTGTCCGGGGTTCTGTTTCCGCAGGAAGCGGCCAGCAAGGCCAGTGCGGATATTTGCACAGCGGAATATCTCATTTTTTAAGTTGGCTTTTCCCCCTTATGTATAAAAGGGATAATATCAGCAATTTTAGAATCTGTAAATTCTCCTTCAATAATAAAGTTACATTTTTCTGCATTTATTTGCCTGATTTTTGTTAATTTTCTTCTTATGATGAATTTTTTGCCAAAAATGTTCCAATTCATGGCAATATTCTGATAAACTGAAACCTTATGGAAGGATTCGTATTTTTCTATATAGTGCTCGTAATAGTACTCACGTATTACGGTTCAAAACGAAAAATTGGCGGCCTTGCAACATTCCTTATAAGTCTCCTCTTATCTCCTCTCATAGGACTTATTGTTGTTGCTCTAAGCGAAAGGAAAGAATCAGGTATAATAAATACCAGATATACCTGCGAAAATTGTGGCTATAGCAATACTTTCAGATTTGATTATTGTCCGAATTGTGGAAAAAAGCAAAATGAAGACGATGATTTCGAACAAAAGTTAGAGGAGCATTGGCATTAATATTTAGGACCTCGTCCAGTACCCTCCTCATTCCTGAATAAATTTTTTCGAGATTCAGATCGATATAAATGTCTATTACTGAATCCATCCCGTGGTTTAGGGCAGCCCGGATGTCGTCCTGTGGTATACCGATATTCCGGGCAATGGTCGCAAGGCTGTGGCGGGCATAATAGGTGGAAACCGGGGTGTCGATCCCGGCCTTTTAAGCAACCGTTTTCAGTTTCCGGTTCGTGTAATCGGTAACGTCCCGGTAAAGTTCGGTTTTCCGGGATCCCGGGACCTTTCTTTCCAGGATATTCAGAAGGTGTTTTTCTCCCCGGTACCGGTTAATGATCTCCCGGGCCTCCGGCTGGATCAGGATGGAGTATGACCGGCCGGTTTTTGTCCGGTTGAAATTGTATTTTCCCCGGCAAACCTGATCATTCTTTGCCAATAGCAGATCCTTGAAGTTGATCCCGTTCATGAAGAATGATAGCATGAACAGATCCCGGGCCATTCTGATGGATCTTTCCAGGTCCAAGCTCCTGATCCTTCGGATATCCTCAATTGTCAAACTGCTTTTTCTGGTCTTTTCTGATTTGATCTGGAAATTCCGGAAAGGGTATAGGTCAGCTGAAATGATCCCTTTTTTGATGGCGTCATTGAAAAACAGCCGGATGTACCGCATATGAACCGCAATCGTGTTTACGGACCGGCCCCGGCCCTGTTGCCAATCCTGGTATCTTTTCATCCAGTAAGTATCAATTTAATAGAAAAGCAAAACAACCCCCCGGACGAACTTTTCTACCTGTCCGATGGCAGAGGACAATGACAGGGAGTAATTCGTTCTGTGCTGCCTGCGCAATTTCTCAGCCATGTTTTTCCCATGAGCAATAAACATCCTGGTCCTGGCCCAGGACATCGACCATTTTCAGTTCGGCCATCAACTGTCGGATATCTATGAAACGAATCCTCATTCCCAGGTCAATGTTCTTCTGATCATGGAGAATTGCCCATCCGCCACTATTGGGCTCACTTTTCCTCATTGGAAAGCTCTGTCTGATACCTGTAAATATATCTCAGGTAATTATTTGATCGAGAAAAGATCATCTGCCATTAGAATTATGCTTTAATTACATTATGTTTGTGTAACATAATTGTGTCATGGATTTTATTAACAGAACACAGGAGCTTGATAGAATTACTCACTTGCTTACTAATCAGGAAAGTATGCTACTTATCCTATATGGCAGAAGGAGGCTTGGTAAAACAAGATTGCTTCAACAAATCAAAAATGATGATGTTATTTACTTCATCGCTGATCAAAGTGAGACTCCCTTACAAATTGCAGCATTTTCCAAAGTTACAGCCAGGTATGTTCCAGGATTTGATTCAGCTATATATCCTGATTGGGAAAGTTGTTTCCTGACACTTGATGATAGATTGAACAGAAAAGTAACCATTATTATTGATGAATTTCCCTATATGTTCAAAAATGCTCCGGAATTGCCCAGTATTATTCAAAAGCTGTTTGACAATCGTTCAGGACTGTCATTCCATCTGTGCCTGTGTGGATCATCACAACAGATGATGCATAACCTTGTTATAGATAGCACTTCACCTCTATATGGAAGGGCCAATGAGATAATCAGGCTTTCACCAATGAATATATATTGGTTAAAGGAAGCATTCAATTGCTCATTTACTGAAGCCGTTGAAGAATATGCTGTCTGGGGAGGTGTACCCAGGTATTGGGAACTTCGATTACAGGAAAGGGGAATGAAAGAGGCCATAGTGAAACATATTCTTGATAGCAACGGAATCCTTTATGAGGAACCGGTACGTTTATTCCTTGATGACAGCAGAGATACAGTACAGATGTCGACCCTTATATCATTGATTTCATCTGGTGTACACAGGTTATCAGAGATTGCTTCAAAAATTGGAAAACCGGCCACTCATCTGAACAGGCCACTGCAAAGATTGATCGATCTGGGATACATTAAAAGAGAAATTCCTTTTGGCATTTCTCCACGGAAAGCAAAAAGAACATTGTATAAAGTTACTGATCCTTTCATTCATTTTTATTTCAGTTTTGTAGTTCCGAATAAAACAACCCTGGAAATGGGATTGGCTGAAAGGATATATGAAAAAGTTGTTTTACCCGGCTTCACAGAATATTGTTCTGCTTTTTGGGAGGATATTTGCAGAGCTTCCATTCCCTTGTTTTTCAGAGAGAAATTGTTCTCTCCGGGATCCCGTTGGTGGAGCGGTTCCAGTACTGAAAATCAAATTGAAATTGATATCGTTTCTGCTTCAAAAGATAAAAGTGAATTCATATTCGCTGAAGTCAAATGGGCTGCATCAGTAAACATCGCCTCATTGTGTCATGACCTTGACAGTAAAATTATTGCTCTGCCCGACACAAACAATAAAATAATTCATAAAGTACTTTTCTTAAAGTACAAACCCGACTACATCCCTTATGGATATTCTGTTTTTACACCTGAGGATGTAATCAGGGCTTTTCAATAAAAGGCATTAACTGAAGATTACTTCTTCAAAAAACCCCGTTTTTAACAACCGGGGTTTTTTTAGGTGGTGCGCCCGGCATGGGCGATAACTATAGGGTGCAAGTCCCGAACGTACCTTGACAGTGGGAAACGTTACCCTAAGGCAAGGGTGTCCATCGCGAGGTGGAATTTGAAGGAAGCCGGCGGCAAAATCCCGGCCTGACGAACAGAAACTGCATGTAAGGCTTGTCTTGGACCCCCAAATAGTTGGACAAAAAATTAAAAATTTATAAGGCCAACTTAAATTTGGGAATATGACAACACGAAGAACTTTTTCTATTGAGGAACCGGATGCAGGAAAGCCGCTCGTCCGTCACTGAAGGGGAGCGGGGAGGCAACGAACCGCTCTGCCTGGAAAAGAAGGGGTTTTTTGGAGAACTCGGGATTGTTTACCACGGGATTAAGTCTGGGAGCACATAATTATGTCCAGGCTGCTTCGGATTATTTCAAAAATGCTTCCGGCTCCGAAAAAGATCCTTTTACCGGCATTCAGATGGGGTCTCACAATCCCTTTGATGAAGGGATTGAATCCTGTTTTGATCTAATTCAGGATACCGCCCATGTAAATGCCGTGTTTTTGCCTCTGGTTTGGTTCAAAACGCATGAAAAGTATTATAAGAACACTTTTATGCGTCATTGGAAACCCACCAGGGAAAATGAATTCTATGGCCGCGATCTTTTCAGGAAGGTGCAAAAACCGGCTGAAGAAAGAGGCATTAAGGTATATGCCAGGATGCTGGAAGGATATCAGCCATTTCTGGCAGATGCCCTGCCGGGGTACAAGGATGTGATTTCCCGTTTACAACATTTATGGAAATAAGACCCATCTGGCCTGCTGGAATCATCCTGCATACAGGGCCAGGGAAGGATACATTAAGCTGCACCGGCTGAAAAAACGGATCATTGAAAATAATCAGGCACCGGTTGACGGAGCTTTCATCACCCTATTGCGTTTGTTTATGGAGTATCCGGAAACTCTGGCCTGGGATCGTATGTGGTATGAATCCAGGGAGAGTCTGGCCTGCGAAATGTACAGGACCATTAAAGAAATCGACCCGGAGAAAGAATATGGACGTCATATCTGGCATATGATGTCTTTTGATCCCTTTTACCGGGCAGCCACTGACTATGGGAAATTGGCAGAATATGCAGACTGGCTTAAGCCGGTAGTGGTTCGGTTATGACCCCGGGGTGATGCCGGCCATTTCGGATCGTTCCCGGGAAAGTTTCCCGGCTGATTATGTATTCAGGGAAACCAAACGTTGTGTTGAGGGCATACAGGGGAAAGCGGCTGTTTATCCGGGGCAGGAAAAACCCACCGATCCGGAACGGTTGTATGATACTGTCATTAAATCCTTCGAAGCAGGGGCTGACGGAATTATGATCTCCCTGGAATATGATGAGATGCGAAAATCCAGTTTAGATGCAATTGGAAAAGCCATCAAAGCCATTCGGAAAGAAAATGGGTGAGAGAATGCGGCATCAATTGCCGGCTTATTATCTGGATTACATTTTAATGATTTATTTCTATTTTTCCAAAATCCCTTTGGATTTTAACTCGCTAATAAATATAGCA
>CAZNPH010000037.1:0-8505 GCA_964574985.1 uncultured Bacteroidaceae bacterium | reverse complement strand
TTGCTTGTTAACAACAACGAACTAACTTGAGCAACCGAATTTGGCGGTCATAGATAAATTTGCATAATAATTTTTTTATCACTACTTTTGGCTTCAGTATCATTACTATTAATCAATTTTAACCGGATTTTTTTAACCAATTTATCAACCAAACCATCATTCTATGAAAAAAGTACTTTTTACTTTTTTGGTTAGTTTGTTGTGTGGCACATTTTTGTATGCACAGCAAACAGTTACCGGTACGGTAACGGATGCATCCGACGGAACTCCCCTGATCGGCGCCACGGTGCAGATCAAGGGGACCACTTCCGGTACGGTGACCGATCTTGACGGGAACTACCGGATCACGGTGCCTGAGGATGCAACACTTGTGTTCTCTTACGTCGGTTACGGCACAGAAGAAGTTGCCGTGGCCGGACAGACTACCATCAATGCCACCCTGGAAGAAGAGGTCAGGGAGCTCGAAGAGATCGTGGTGATCGGGTACGGTACACGGGAAAAAAAGGACGTGACTACTTCGATCTCCACGGTGAGTTCCAGGGAGATCGAGGAAAGCATCGGTATGACTCCCGAGCTGGCCATGCAGGGGAGGATGACCGGTGTGCATGTCTCCTCACCCGGGGGGGACCCCACGGCGCGGCCGGAGATCCGGATCCGCGGTGTCAATACCTGGGGCATTGCTTCGCCCTTGTATGTTATCGACGGGGTGCCTGTTACCGAGTATGGTTCGGGGGCTGAACAGGAGATGAGTGTTATCAGGGACCTGCGGTCCCCGGTCAACGTCATGTCCCTGATCAACCCCAGCGACATCGAGTCGATCTCGGTGCTGAAGGATGCCTCTGCAGCCGCCATTTACGGAGTTCGCGCGGCCAACGGGGTGATCCTGATCACCACCAAGAAAGGGAAGGCCGGACGTCCGAGGGTCAGTTTCAATGCACGGTATGGTATTTCCAACGTTGTAAAGACCTATGATGTCCTGAACACCCAGCAGCACACGGAACTCTACCAGGAGGCCTTTGCCAACAACCCGGCAGAAACGGCCAACATGCCTTCGGAATTTGATCCCGGTTCCCCGGAATATCTCGGTGACCGGGATTTTTATGACTGGCAGGATGCCATACTGAACAAGAACGCTCCCGACCGGGACTACAGTATCCAGGTATCCGGGGGGAACGAAGCGGTGACTTATTTCCTGTCCGCCGGATATTCATACCAGGAAGGCCCGCTGGTCAATACATACCTTGAACGGTATTCCGTATCATCCAATGTGGATGCCCAAATATCGGACAAGATAAAAGCCGGGTTCAACTACAAGTTCTCCAGGACCATGAACGATCCTGCAAGTACAACTTTGGCTGAAGTGGCTTTTCACCCTCCCTGGCAGCCGATCTATGATCCCGACGGAAACCCTGCCCAGGAAGGATATGCAGTAGCGATCGACACATCCTATGATGCGGCCGGCAATTTTATTGCTGATCTGAAATGGGGAGTGGAGACCGACAAAAACCAGTTGGGTGAAGAGGCCCTGAATTTTACGGATTGGTTGTTGATGCGCCACCTGGGACGCGGTTACGTGGAGTTCGAGCCCATCAGGGGACTGACACTGCGGGGATCGGTCAGCGCGGACTGGTTCTATAACAACCGGGACCAGTGGAGTGACCTTGATGCGGTGATGTTCAACATGACCCCCAAAGACCCGCTGGAACCGTGCGAACCCGGTGTAGATGACACGGAGGGCAGTTATAGCGAACGGCACACCCGGAACAGCAACCTGGTGAAGGAATTCACCGTCAATTACAACCGGAGCTTCGGGGATCACAACGTTGACCTGGTGCTGAACGCCATGGACCAGTGGTACGGATGGGAAGTGGTTACGGCGGGAACAGAATATGTGCCCGTGGACAATCCGCTGTTCTTCAGTGTAGGTGCGCCGGACAATGAATGGGTGAGCGGTGCAACCTGGTTCGACCGGTTCACGCTTCAGGGATACATGGGAAGGCTTTCCTATAATTATGCCAACAGGTATTACCTGGATGCCACCCTGAGAAGGGACGGGACTTCACGGTTTGCACCGGAGAACCGCTGGGGCTGGTTTCCCTCCTTCTCGGCTGCATGGCGCATCAGCGGGGAATCTTTCATGCAGGGGCTGACCTGGATGAATGACCTGAAACTGCGTGTCGGATGGGGCCAGCTGGGTAACCAGGAAACCAAGAATTTTGCTTATATTTCTACCATAGAAACTGCTCCCGGAACTTCTTTCGGATATGACCCCAGTGCAAAATATCCCGTAGGTATGGGCTATCAGTATGTCTGGGTCAACCTGCCCAAGTTCCCCAACAGGGACCTGGTATGGGAAAGCACCACCACCACCAATTTGGGATTCGACGCATTCCTGTTCAACGGACTCGAGCTGACCTTTGAATATTACCACAAGATCACCGACGGGATCCTGCAGCAGTCCAAGCTGCCTTCCAGTTCCGGATATGACTACGTGGGACACAGGGCCGAGACCAATGACCCGGTTATCAACGTGGCCAAAGTGCTGAACAACGGGATCGAAGCCAATCTGGGCTACCGCGGATCACTGGGTGATTTCCGGTATTATGTGAACGGGAACATCACCACGGTGAACAACGAAGTTCTGGAAATGTTCCAGGACGCTCCCATCGGCGGGAGCCACGGCAGGATCGAAGTGGGTTACCCCATGCATTACTATTACGGATACAAGGTGGGCGGCATTTTCCAGACCCAGGCAGAGGTGGATGAATGGCAGTCCCAGTATACGGATGCCAACGTGTCATCCCAATCGCCCGGCGACATGTATTTCCAGGAATTGCGGGGGAACCCGACTGAAGAACACAGGTTCTACAATCCCAATCCGGATGATTCCCTGGTGAATTCCTATGACCGGGTCATGATCGGGAGCAGCATTCCCGGTTACTATTATGGATTTTCGGCCAACCTGAACTGGAAGGGATTCGACCTTTCCGCCTTCTTCCAGGGGGTCGGTGACCACCAGAAAGTCAGCATACGCTCGGGACGTGAAAGCATGAGCAGTCTGGGTACAGGACAACTGGCCTCCACGCTTGACCGGTGGACGCCGGAGAACCCTTCCACCACCATGCCCAGGGCTGTCCGTGCCGACCCTGCCAGTAGCAACCGGTTCTCCGACCGCTGGATCGAGAATGCGGATTACCTGCGGCTGGGGACCATACGCCTCGGGTATTCCCTGCCCGGGAAGTTCCATGACTGGACGGGCGTGACCCGGAAACTGAGGATCTATGTAGGCGGCAACAATGTGTTCACAGCCACAAACTGGACCGGACTCGATCCGGAAAATGAGGATCCGCCCACACCCAGGACCTGGCTGGTCGGACTGAATGTGGAATTTTAAATATCTGACAAACAATAAAACATCAAGAATATGAAAAAGTATCTTAAATATTTGAAATACATCCTGGCAACATCATTGGTGGCCTTTATCGTGGTGGTCGCCTGTGATGAGGATAACCTGGACCTGCAGCCCCTGTCGCCCACGGAAGTTTCCTACTTCAACACCGAAGATGAAGTGGAGAGGCTTATATTTGCAGTCTATGCCAAGCAGACGGACCTGTATTATTTCAACAGCAACAATCCTATCCATCCGGTGTGGCTTTTGCCCGGGGATGACCTGACCACCATGGGTTCATATGCCTATGAAACCTTTAACGGACTCCAGCCCAGTGACAATCAGTTCAGTGAATACCTGGACGGAGGATACGGGGTAATAAGCAGAGCAAATATTGCCCTGGAAAAGATCGAGGAGAAAAGGGATGAGGTGTTTACCACCGCGGGCATGGCTGATAATCTCCGGGGTGAAGCATTGTTCCTTCGTGCACTTTGGCATTTTAACATGGCCAATCTGTTCGGGAACATTCCGCTTTCCCTTGAAAGGTATACGGAAATTGCAGAAGCCAAAAAACCGAACAACACCTACATGGAGATACTGGATCAATGCATCACGGATCTGGAGGAGGCGGCGACATTGTTGCCGGATTCATGGTCTGAAAAGTATATAGGCCGTGTCACGGCGAGTGCTGCATATGGCCTGCTCGGGAAGCTTTATTGTTTCCGTGCATGCTACGGGAGCAGTGCCAGCCAGGACTATGCCAAGGCCATTGCTGCCTTCGACAACATTAGTTTATCCGTGAAGCTGACCGATCACTACGGATCCAACTTCGACACCTGGGATGAGAACAACCAAGAATCCCTGTACGAATTCCAGGCCAGTAATGCTGCAGGACTTGATAACATCTGGCTTTGGAACGGATTTGGCAACATCGGCTCCATGTCAAGCTACTGGGGGTTTTTCAATAATACCTGGAGCTTCTGGGCCCATACACCCTTTATGCCGACCACAAAATTGATGAATATGTTTGACGCCGGAGATCCGAGGGTTGATGAGATCTACGAGTCAAATGCCGGATCTGCATGGCAACCCCTGGGCGTTGAGTTTGTCAAGTATACAAAGCGGGAGAGGCAGGGGGATGTGACCAGCTCCCTGAACAATCCCAGGATACTCAGGCTGGCCGATGTCAAGCTACTGGAGGCCGAAGCACAGTTGCAAACGGGCAATATGGCTGAGGCGACCAACTTAGTCAACCAGATCAGGGAACGTGCCCGGAAGTCGGTTCCCGATCCCGAAACGGATCCTGAATCCACGGTACCTGCCGATCTGGCCACGGTGGACATGCAGGACATCATGGATGAAAGGCTCCGTGAGCTTTGCGGTGAAGAGCATCACCGCTGGGATGATTTGAAGCGCTGGGATGCCGCCGGGTATATTGACCTGAGCGGATGGGGTGCGGGAGACAATCACTTCTCCAGCGTAAGGTCGGATTTTGATTTCACTTATCCAACCAACCTGCTTTATCCGATCCCGTTGTCAGAACTGGACTACAATGAGAATGTGGTTCAGAATCCGGGTTACTGACGGCGGTTCGGTTGAATTTAGTGGTTAAAAGAAGGGCTGTCCCCGCAAGAGGGCAGCCCTTTTTACATGTTTTGCATTGCATGAAAATCTTCGTCTTGCTGCCATTTTATAACAAAAGCTACGGCTTGCCGGGCCATGCCGCAATGCGGGAATGCCGCATTGCTGCGCAAAATGCCCGGGCGCATCCGGCTTCGCCTTGTTTTGTAAATAAAACGCCAGGCAGGCCGTCGATTTTCATGCAATGCCCCCGGTCTGCAAAATCTCTGTCTCTTGCGGTTAATAAAAAAGCTACGGCTTGCCGGGCCATGCCGCAATGCGGGAATGCCGCATTGCTGCGCAAAATATCCGGGCGCATCCGGCCTTGCCGGGGCATGAAATTGGCAGCGGCATTGAATGTTTGGGTGGAGTCTGTAAGGATAAGGAATATTCCGGACAGTGCCATGATCAGTTTTCTGCCTATGGAGGAACCGAACAGGATACTCATAGGAATTGGATTATTTTTCTTTTAATTTTGGGGTCACGGAAACCAATGCATTTTGCAAAATAAGGGCTTGCATCGATTGGAGAACATGTTGCACAAAACAAATGAATAAATCCGGAGCCAACAGGGATTTTTATACCGGGAACCGGAAAAAGCTTGCCGGCAAAATCGGAAAAAATGCGCTGGCGGTGATCATTTCCAATGATCTCATGCCCAGAAACGGCGATCAATATTTTCCGTACAGGCAAAGCTCCGACCTGTATTATTTTACCGGCATTGAACAGGAGGAGACCTTGCTGGTCATGGCCCCCGGTTTTGCTGAGCAGAAAAAGCGGGAAATCCTTTTTATTAGGAAGGCTGATCAGAAAACCGAAATTTGGGAAGGGAAAAAACTCAGCAGGCAAGAGGCCCGGGATATTTCAGGCGTTGAGCAGGTAACGTGGACGGAAGAATTCGATCCTGCTTTCCGGGAGCTGATCCTGAGCAGCGATGAAGTACATTTCAACATGAATGAATATCCGAAACTCAATGAAGAACTGAAACTTCGCCAGCACAGATTCATTGACCGGGTCAGGGAACGATATCCACTGCATCAATACCGCCGGCTGTCACCTCTGATCAGGGACCTTCGTGTGGTCAAGCAGGAACCGGAGATTGAAATGATCCGGAAAAGCTGTGCGGTTACCAGATCGGGCTTTGAGCGGGTTCTTTCCATGCTCGCCCCCGGGGTGAATGAATATGAGGTTGAAGCGGAACTGACCTATGCCTTCAGGAAGCAGGGGGCGGGGTATGCGTTTCTGCCCGTCATTGCCTCCGGAAAGAATGCCTGTTATTTGCATTATACAAAAAACAAAGGCGTTTGCAGGGATGGTGAATTGCTGCTGATGGATTTCGGGGCGGAATGTGAAAATTATGCAGCCGATGTCAGCCGGACCCTTCCCGTAAGCGGGAAATTTACCGGAAGGCAGCTTGAATTGTATCAGTCGACCCTACGGGTGCTGAAAAAAGCCGTTGCACTGTTTACACCCGGCACCACCATCGCGAAGATCCATGAGCAAGTATGCCGGTACTGGGAAGAGGAGCATGTGCGGCTGGGGTTGTATTCCGAAAAGGATCTGAAAAATCAGGACCCCGAAGCCCCATTGTATAAAAAATATTATATGCACGGAACTTCGCATTTTTTGGGGCTCGATGTGCATGATGCGGGTGATAAGCATGTACTTCTATGTGAGGGAATGGTCCTGACCTGTGAGCCGGGCATTTATCTGCCGGATGAACAAACCGGCATACGCCTTGAAGAAGATATCATGGTCAACCGGGGCGGACCTGTAAACCTCACGGAAAGCATTCCCATTGAGCCGGGGGAGATTGAAAAAATAATGAACCGTAATAAATAATCAAAGTATGGAAAAATTCCTGGATTTCAGAAATACGCGTGTACGGTACACGGTAAAAGGAAGCGGTAATGTAGTGGTTCTGCTGCATGGATACCTGGAGAATATACATGTATGGGACGGATTTGCCGATCAACTGTCCAGGCACTACAGGATCATTTGCATCGATCTTATGGGCCATGGCAATTCAGGCATTGCCGGAGAGACCCATTCCATGGACCTGATGGCCGGAGCAGTACACAGGGTGTTGGATCATGCAGTGCCGGGAAATTATGTACTGGCAGGGCATTCCATGGGAGGCTATGTGACTCTGGCTTTTGCGGAACGATATCCTGAATCGTTGAAGGGTTTCGCACTGGTCAATTCATCCCCTTTTGCGGATACTGAGGAAAAGGAGAAGAACCGGGAACGTGCCATCCGGCTTGTCCGGGAAGGCAAAAAGGATCAAATCGTAAAAGGCCATGCTCCAATGACTTTTGCACCGGAAAACCGGGAAAAATACGCAGAAACCATTTCTGTTATCACCAATGAGGCCATGCTCATGCCGGACAGGGGCATCACAGCAGCCCTCAGGGGTATGATGGAAAGGCCTGACCGTACGGAAATACTCAAAAAATCCAAAATACCCGTGATGGTGATGGCCGGATTAAAGGATGAGTTCATTCCGGTGGAAGTGTCTGAAAAAATGTTCCGGATGAATCCGGCAATACACAAACTGCTCCTCAAAAATTCCGGCCATATGGGATTCATCGAGGAGCAGTCCGAGGCACTGAACGGAATGCTTGAATTTCTCAGCAAGGTTTACGGCTGATCCTCCGGCTCATCCGGGTCGGGCCCTGAATGCCACCATCCGTAGCCTCTTCCGGGCCCTGAATACCACCGGCCGTAGCCCCTTTCGCCCCACCCCCTTCCGGGCCTTATGTTTCTGACGCGTTTGAAAAACCCCCGGTCGTTGCCGGCCCACCGGTCAAATATAATTTTTTGCTCATCGGTGAGCAGTTTCCTGATTTCCGCCCGGTGTTTGGCATGACTGCTCCTGATATCGGTCAGGATCTTGCCGTTTTCTTCGATCAGGTTTTGGATATTGTTCATATCGGGCTCGTCCTCTTTCATCAGCGCATCAATCCGGGCCCGGTTGATCCTTACCTGGCTGGAAAGGGGAGAGACAGCTTTATAATGTTCAATCCTCAGGTCACTGATCTTTTCCCGCTGTTCATCGCTAAGGTTGTTAAGTGTACATCTCCAGCCCAATCCGGCCTGATAACCGGGTCCGAAGCACCGGCCGCGCCCATAACCATAACCGGCACCACCGCCCGGACCCGGTCCCCAATTGTCCGGCCTTTGCCCGTATGCATTCATCCCGCCAAACATCAGTCCGGCCATTAACACCATGATGACAATTTTTATTGATCTTTTCATGATTCCTGTTTTTTGATGATGTCTGTGTTGTCAGACATTCATTGGATGAAAATGAGAGGGAAAGGTTTAATTTCAGGATCTTTGATTTTTTACATTATTTTGGAAAATAGGTTAGAAGTTATTAGATTTGTGTGTTAACCAATGATAACCATTTTATTAACCAAACCATCATTCTATGAAAAAAGGTAACTATTTACCAGGGTACTCCCTGAAATGATTTTTAAATATTCGCTTCTATG
>CAZNPH010000036.1:0-10362 GCA_964574985.1 uncultured Bacteroidaceae bacterium | reverse complement strand
TGCCCATATTGTGTTTTTATTCAAATAGATACAAATTGCAACTGTCGAAGATAAGCCAAAGAAAAACAGGAACCGGGGATAGAAGCTTATGAGGGGCTTGTTTATTCAAGAAAGGATGAGATACTCAAAATGGATCTTTTTCTTCCCGAAACATCCCGCCGGCCGGTTCCCTGTGTGATCGTTATCCAGGGCGGGGGATTCAGGGCTCAGGAAAGGGGCAGGTTCCGTCCGTTTGCCGTTTACCTGGCCGGGCATGGATTTGCAGCGGCCATGATCGATTACCGTGGCCGTCCGGATCATGAATACCAATCCACCATTGCCGATACCAGAACAGCGGTACGGTATATCCGGAAAATCAGTAAAAATTACAATATTGATCCGGACAGGATCGGGGCCATGGGCCGTTCTGCCGGAGCCACGCTTGCGGTATTGCTGGCAGTGACCGGCGGGGTGGAGGAGTTCCCGGGTGATGAAGACCGTTTTCAGCAGTTTTCAGTTCGTATACAAGCGGCTGTTGCATACGCGGGTGTGTATGATAATGAACCCCCTGTGTTGTTTTTGCACTGCAAGGATGATCCGGTTGTTCCGTGGCAGCAGTCCCGGGATATGTATGATGTAATGAAACAATCTGGCATTGATGCGGAGATCAGATATTACGAGACCGGTGGCCACGGTTTCCGGCTTCATGATCCCGAAAAGCCAATGGAAGAAATGATCCGGTTTTTCAAAAAGACCTTATAACGTATGATAAAAATAACCGCATTTTTTATTGACCTCATTTTTCGTTGCTCTTCGCTGTTGTTTTTCGATAATGCTTTTGATCTTTTATATGATTTCGATCTTCTGAAGAATTATTGGTAATTTGTCGCGGATTAATTCAAGCCGGCATAGCATATGAAACGTCCGGAAATCCGGGAATTCACGTTAACTTTTAAAGTCGCAACTGTTGATTTGAAAATCTGAAAAATATGATGATAATCAAAAACCAGCTAATAATCATTTTTATCTCCCTGCCCATTATTACGGCTGCGAATATCAATCCACCGCAAAATCTAAAAGTGGATTATAATTCAAAGCCCATGGGAGTCGACAATCCAAATCCGGGATTTTCATGGGAAGTAGGCGATCTTTCCCGGGGGGCAATTCAATCCGCTTACCGCATACTGGTAAGTTCTTCCCCTGAATTACTCCGGCAGGAAAAAGGGGACTTGTGGGATAGCAAAAAAGCAGCTTCCAATCAAACCATCCAGGTGCTGTATCAGGGAAGCCCGTTACAATCAATGACTCGCTATCATTGGGCTGTAAAAACATGGAATGCAGGGGATGAAGCTTCTGATTTTAGTGAATCAACCTGGTTCGAAACCGGTATATTATCACCTGAAGAATGGCGGGGACAATGGATTAGCGATCACCGGGAGCCACCCGAAAAGCCTGAAGATTTCTACGACCGGATACCGGTACCACTGTTCAGGAAGCAATTTCATCAAAATAAAAAGGTGAAAAAAGCCCGGCTTTACATCAGCGGGTTGGGTTATTACGAAGCTTATTTAAATGGGGAAAAAATTGGTGACCACCGGCTTGATCCTGGTTGGACTCAATATGCGAAAACTGTATACTATGCAGCTTATGATGTGACCGAAATGGTACGGCAAGGCAAAAATGTACTGGGTGTAATGTTGGGCAATGGCTGGTACAATCCTTTGCCCATGCGTATGTTCGGTCATAACCTGAGAGAGGTGCTTACCATTGGTAAGCCAAAATTGATAGCTCAATTGAAGCTGGAACATGAGGATGGTGCAACGGATTACATACTAAGCAATACAAGTTGGAAAACAGCTGCCGGCCCCATTGTAAAAAATAATATTTACCTGGGTGAATGGTACGATGCACGCCTGGAACAGTTGGGTTGGAAAATGGCTGAATTCGATGACCGAAATTGGAAAAATGCAGTTCAGGCAGAGCCTCCTGCCGGCGAATTGAAATGGCAATTTATTCCACCTGTTAAATCCACGAAAACTTTAAGACCAGTCACCATCAATGAACCGGAAAAGGGGATTTACGTAATGGATTTGGGGCAAAATTTTGCCGGAGTCATTCGTTTCAAAGCCAGTGCTCCTGAAGGCACAGAAATTAAATTTCGTTATGCTGAAATGGTGCTTGAAGATGGCAATATTGATATCCGGTCCACTGCAGCAGCACAAATAAAATATGGACAGGGAGGGCCAGGTGCCCCTGAAGTGGCATGGCAGGAGGATCGCTATATTTGCAAAGGAGAAGGAGTGGAAATTTTTGAGCCTGAATTTACCTTTCATGGTTTTCGCTATGTGGAAATTACAGGTTTACCCTGTAAGCCATCACTAAACGATTTGCAGGGGTTGCGACTTAATTCAGACCTGCCCGGCAGGAGTGCATTCAAATGTTCCAATCCGCTTTTCAACCAAATTCAGGATATTACAGAATGGACCATGCTGAGTAATGTATTTAGCATAGAATCTGACTGTCCTGCCCGGGAGAAATATGGCTACGGGGGCGATATGGTTGGAGTCGCAGAAGCATACATTTACAACTACGACATGGCCAATTTTTATACAAAAGCTGTGCGTGATTTTGCCCGGGATGCACTACCTGATGGAGCTATGACCGAATGTGCCCCGAATATTGGTGTCAATGCGAGAGGCGTAACTGAGGAGAGCGGACCGGTAGGCTGGACCCTGGCTCATCCTTTTTTATTGGATAGGATTTACCAATATTATGGCAACCTGGAGCTGGTAAAAGAACAATACCAGTCACTCAAGGAGTTGGTTGATTTTTATCGTCGCAACATACCTGACCATATCATTATGGTGGGTATCGGTGACCATAAATGCATAGACCGGAAGCCCACACCGGTTTCCAGTACTGCCTTTTATTATCATCATGTGAAAATCCTGGCCAGAATGGCTGGTTTGCTTAACAAAAAGCAGGACCAGGAATTTTATACAGATTTATCAGAAAAAATCAAAGCGGCGTTTATTGAAAAATTTGTGGATCCCGGGAACGGACAGGTTTATACCCATACACAATCCGCGCAAGTTTTTGCTTTGTATTATGATTTACTTCCGGATAATTTGCAAAAAAAGGCTTTGGCAGTGTTACAGGATGAAATAATGACTAAACATAATGGTCATTTGGCTACCGGTATTTTTTCTACAAAAATGATGCTGAACTACCTGAGCGACCAGAATCTTGATTGGGTAAATTACATGATGATCAATCAAAAAGACTATCCTGGTTACGGTTACATGATTGATAATGGTGCCACTACTTTGTGGGAAAACTGGGGCGTCATTCCAAATCATTCACAAAACCATCCTATGCTGGGTTCGGTCAGCGAATGGTTTTATCACTCTGTCCTGGGTATCCAGCAAGCGGAAAACTCATTGGCTTTTAGTGATATCATTATACGGCCGGCTATTATCAATGGTCTTACTTATGCTGAAGGGTATTATCATTCCATGCGTGGGAAAATAGGCAGTGAATGGTGGAAACTGGGCGATGATATTATGATGGAGGTGGAAATACCGGCCAATACCAGCGCCAGGATATACCTGCCGAGACTGCATCATCAGGCAAAACCCGAAGTGTATGAAGGAGATGTTCTGCTTTTGTTAAAGCAAGAGGGAAAAAACAAAAATATCAGGTTTATAGAGAGTAATAATCAGTATTTAATATTTGAAGTGGGAGCGGGTAAGTATACATTTAAAATCAGGAATTAGGGACGTTCGCAATGGGTAAAAACTTGTGAAAACTTTTAATTGTCAGACCGAAAGATAAGATAAAATTTAATGAATTGGTGTCAGTTTGCTGGCTACCCTGGTGGTTGTCGGGATAAATTGCCGGTACAGGTGAACCTCGTCCGGATCCCCTTCCTCATAAGAATTTGGAAACAGGGATCACTTTGCCATCATAGGTGACCAGATAAAGGTTTCTTCAGCGCATCCAGGGGAGTATTCTCCAGCACACGGTAAATCGACAAAAAGCGATCTTTTCGGTTCTCTCCGTCACCATAGGGGACAAGTCTTTTGGAGATATACTTTTCAGGCAACTCCATTTCACCGGGATCTAACTTAAAAAATATAACCTGGCCACGGATGATCTTTTATATGATCTCGAATTTTTGAAGAATTATTGGTAATTTGCTGCGGATTAATTCAAACCAGCAGCATATGGAACGTCCGCAAATCCGTTTTGGAATCATCGGCCTCGGGCTGATGGGGAAAGAGTTTGCCGGTGCCTGTTCCCGCTGGTCCTACCTGATCGATGACGGACCCGTACCGGTGATCAGGGGCATCTGCAACAAGGGCAACCCGGAGAACAGGAAGTGGTTCACAGACAATTTCGAAGGGATCGAGGTGGTGACCGGTGATTACAGGGACCTGCTTTCCAGCGACCGGATCGATGCCATATACTGTGCCGTGCCACACAACCTGCATGAAGAATACTACATCAACACGATCAGGGCGGATAAGCATCTGCTGGGGGAAAAACCCTTCGGGATCGATCTCAGGGCAAACCGGAACATACTGAAAGCCATTGAAGAGCATCCGGAGCTGGTTGTCCGCTGCAGCTCTCACTTTGCCTATTACCCGGGTGGCAAACGGATGATCGGATGGATCAATGAGAAAAAGTACGGCCGGCTCATGGAGGTCCGTTGCGGATTTCACCATTCCAGCGACATGGACCTGAACAAACCCGTCAACTGGAAAAGGAAGGTTGAATTCAACGGGGAATACGGATGCATGGGCGACCTGGGATTTCATATCCATTTCATCCCCCTGCGCAAACACTGGATCCCGGAAACGGTTATTGCCGACCTGCAGAACATTGCCAGGCAAAGGCCCGACCGGTCGGGCAAAATGGTTCCCTGCGATACCTGGGACAACGCTGCGGTAACCTGCATGGGAAAGGACCCAACCACCGGGGAACCTTTTTCCATGGTCTTCGAGACCAAGCGCATGGCCCCCGGCGCCACCAATACCTGGTTCATAGAGGTATACGGCACAAAAGGATCGGCGAGGTTTTCCACCCATGAGCCCAAAGCCTTCCATACCCTGGAAACCACGGGCAGGGAGCAGGGCTGGACCCGGACGGACATCGGTTCGGAATCCTTTCTGCCCACCATTACCGGTGGGATCTTCGAGACCAGTTTTTCAGATGCCCTGCTGCAGATGACGGGTGCGTTCATGTACGAATTCAGGCAGGACAAAAAAGAGCATCCTTTCCCCTGCGGAGCACCCGGAGAAACCAATCTGAGCCACCGGATCATGACCGCCGCCCTGGAGTCATTCAGACTGGGGAAAAGGATTGCCATATAGATCATACTGGTCTTGCCATTCTGCCGGCGATGCATTTTATTTTGGCGGGGTATACATCATTTAATTATATTTAAAGCATATCCGCATATACGGAAGATAACAAGCATTGGATAACTCTAAAAATATACATGACAGATTTTTGTTTTCCCTGATAGAACAGGGGAATAAGGATGCCTTCAATGTGCTGTTCCGCTATTACTATTCCGGTCTGGTTGTTTTTGCCATGCGTTATGTCGGGAAACAGGAGGTTGCAGAAGAACTCGTTCAGGATGTTTTTTTCAAGCTGTGGTCTGAAAGGGAGCATATCCATATCCATACTTCCGTGCGCGATTTTCTGTTCAGTTCGGTGCGAAACAAATGCCTTGACCATCTGAAACATCGGAAAGTAGTTGGAAAGTATATTCAGTCGGAAAAAGATCAGCCAAAAAAAACAGAGAATTATGATCTGTTCATAGAGCAGGAATTGCGCGAGATCATCAAAGATACCATAGACAAACTTCCCCGGGAATGCAGAAAAGTGTTTGTGCTGAGCCGTATCCGGAACAATACGAATAAAGAGATCGCCGCCAAACTGGGCATTTCTGTCAAAACCGTTGAGAACCAGATATCGAAAGCCCTGAAAATTTTCAGGGAAGTGCTGAAAGACTATTTATAGAATACCGGTATACAGTATTATTTATATCAGTTCTGAATAGCTGTTTGAAAAAATTATTTATAGGGGTAAATGTGTCCCAGATCGTCTTAACAAAAGATTATGGAAAAATTTTCAGACGTTGAAGAACGGATTGTGCGGATATTCCTGAACAAGGCATCCGATGAAGATGTGCAACTGGTAGGGGAATGGAGATCAATGGATCCGGGCAATGAAAAGATTTACAGGGAATATGAGAAAACCTGGCAGACATGGGATGACTATTCACATGTTCTGCAGATAGACACCGGGAAAGCTTCCGGAAAGGTCAGCAGAAGAATCTCGGACGAAAGTCCACAGAGGAAAATAGGAAGGGTTTATGCCCGGGGTGCGGCTGTTCTCCTGCCTCTGGTTATTGTTTTTGCCTCCTATTTGTATGTCAGGCAGCCCCACGTTGCTGATTTCACACCCATCCAGGAAATCGTGACCGTTTACGGGACACGAAAACAGGTATTGCTGCCCGACAGCTCGGTGGTCTGGCTGAACGCGGGCAGCTCCGTTGAATTCCCATTGGCTTTTTCAGGCGGAAAGCGTGAAGTGATCCTTGTTGGTGAGGGATATTTTGAGGTGGTTAAGAATCCGGAAGAACCATTTTATGTTCAGACGGAAGAAATAGAGAATATATATGTAAAGGCTTTGGGGACTGCATTTAATGTCAAGGCATATGCTGAAGACGACAGGATTGAAACGACTCTCCTGTCCGGGAATGCACAGTTGCTGCAAAGAACCAATGGCCGCGAAATTACACTGGCCGTTCTGGAGCCGGACCAGCATGTTGTTTACGATAAAAAGAAGAGGAGTACACAGGTTATGGATGAACCGGAAGAAGAAAAACCGGTCATTACTACCAGGATATCATCCCTGGAAGCACAGGTGGAAATCAACAAACATACTGCCTGGGTCGCAGGTAGACTGATCTTCCGGAATGATTCCATGGGAGAAGTGGCCCGCCGGCTTGGACGGTGGTACAACGTTGACGTTACATTAAAGGACGATATCCTGAGAGGATACAGCTATACGGCCACGTTCACAGACGAAACACTGGAACAGGTGATGGAATTGCTGACCATGACCGCTCCCATTGAATATCGGATAAAAAGCAGAAAGAAGATTGACGAGAATACATTTGCCAGGAAAGAAGTGGTCATCGGTACCAAAAAACCTAAATTTTGATTTTTTCTATTTACTAACCAAACCAATTAACTATGAAAAGACACCCTTCCGGCTACCCGTAACCAGGCCACATTAAGAGACAACATTGGCTTACGGCCAAAAAAAGCGGGGCCGGAGCCCCGCAAAATTCCCGCTGCCGGTTCATTGTGCGGAATAACCCGGCAGCACAGTACTAATCCTAAAACAAGACGAAATTATGAAAAAACCGATTCATTATAAAGCAAAATGGATCAAAAAGCCACTGCTTATTATGAAACTAATCATCATTCTTAGTTTTTGTACAGTGATCCAACTGATGGCTTCCGGTTCCTATGCACAGGAAACCAAGTTGACACTGAAACATCAACTGGCTTCAGTCGACCAGGTTTTGCAGGATATTGAGGACAAATCTGATTTCTTCTTCCTGTATAACCACAAGCTGGTGGATGTGTCAAAACAGGTTTCTGTTGATTATAAAGACATGAAGATCAATAAGATACTGGATAATTTGTTCAATGGAGAGAATGTGAAATATTATGTAATGGACAAGCAAATCATCCTGTCACCGGCTGATATGGCCCCATTGTTGAATTCTGCAGCCGAGCAGCCACCTACGGTTACCGGGACAGTGACCGACGCATCCAACGGCAATCCCCTGATCGGCGCCACCGTGCAGATCAAGGGGACCACTTCAGGCACGGTCACCGGCCTGGACGGCAATTACCGGATCACGGTTCCGGAGGATGCTACACTTGTGTTCTCGTATGTCGGTTACAGCGATCAGGAAATTCCTGTTGCCGGACAAACCACCATCAATATTCAGCTTGAAGAAGAAGTCCGCGAGCTGGAAGAGATCGTGGTGATCGGGTACGGTACACGTGAAAGAAAGGACGTGACCACTTCGATTTCCACGGTGGATTCCAAACAGATCAACGAGAGCATCGGGGCTTCACCCGAACTGGCCATGCAGGGCAGGATGACCGGCGTTCATGTGACTTCTCCCGGCGGTGATCCGACACACAGGCCCGAGATACAGATCAGGGGTATGAATACATGGGGGGTTTCATCGCCGTTATATGTGATCGACGGAATCCCCATGACCGAATTCGGGTCGGGATATGAAGGAATGGAAAGTGCCAACCGTTCCCGCCGGTCGGATATCAATGTCATGACCCTGATCAATCCCAACGACATCGAGTCCATCTCGGTGCTGAAGGACGCTTCGGCCGCCGCCATTTACGGCGTTCGTGCAGCCAACGGGGTGATCCTGATCACCACCAAGAGAGGTAAAGCAGGACGTCCCAGGATTAATTTCGATGCCCGTTACGGGGTTTCAAACATGACCCGAACCTATGATGTGCTGAACGTTGACCAGTACGTGGATCTTTACCAGGAAGCATTTGCCAACAACCCGGCTGAAACGGCCAACATGCCCCCGGAATTTGATCCGGCGTCTGCTGAATACCTGGGGGATCTCCCCACGGTTGACTGGCAGGATCCCCTGCTGAACAGGAATGCCCCGTACCAGGACTACAGTCTGCAGGTATCCGGCGGAAATGAAGCGGTTACCTACTTCCTGTCCGCCGGTTATTCATACAAGGAAGGTTCAACCATTCACAACTGGCTGGAACGGTATTCCCTTTCTTCAAATGTGGATGCAACCATTTCCGAAAGGATACATGCCGGGTTCAATTACAAGTTTGCCTATTCGGAACTGAAAGAAAGCGGCAAGCACCCGATCACGGATGTGGCATTCAATCCTCCCTGGCAGCCGATCTATGATCCGGATGCCCCCGAAGAACACATGGGGTATCAGACAGCGATCGGTGATACGTCCTATGATGCAACAGGCACCTGGAGTTATGACATGCTCTGGGGTGTTTCAACCGGTGGAAACCCGTATGCCATTAAGGATTTGACTTTGGATGAGCGAACACTGATGCGTCATACCGGGAACGGGTATGTGGAGGCGGAGATCGTCAAGGGCCTGAAAGTGAAAGGTTCGGTGATGATCGATCTTTATGAAAATACCCGTGAAGAATTTGATAATGCTGATTTTGTCATGTTCAGATCAAATCCCAAGTATGATCCCCTCAGCCTGTGTGAAGACCTGGTCGATGATACATATGGGGAGTATAAATTGAACGAACATACCAATTACAACCTGGTCAAGGAATTCACCATCAATTACAACCGCAGTTTCGGGGAACACAACGTGGACCTGGTTTTGAATGCCATGGACCAGCAATATGGTTATCATGTTTTGGGTGCAGGTACGGAATATACTACCAGTGAAGACCCCCTTTACTGGTCTGTCGGTGCTCCCGCGGTGGACTGGGTAGACGGCTCGACCTTTGAAAGGCGTTGGGCTTTGCAGGGATATATGGGCAGGTTGTCATACAATTATGCCAACAGGTACTATCTGGATGCCACTTTAAGGAGGGACGGCACCTCGAGGTTTGCCCCCGAGAACCGCTGGGGCTGGTTCCCCTCGTTCTCTGCTGCATGGCGTGTCAGTGCCGAACCGTTCATGCAGGGGCTGACCTGGATGAACGACCTGAAGCTGCGTGCCGGCTGGGGCCAGCTGGGCAACCAGGAAACCATGGCCTTTTCCCACCTGTCAAACACGGTCAGTACCGGTGCCGCATCTTTCGGGTATGATCCCGATGCCAAGCTGGTGCCGGGCATGGGATACTTTTACAGCACATCGGTGATCGAGAATTTCCCCAATGCCGACCTGCAATGGGAAACCACCACCACCCTGAACATCGGATTCGATGCTTTCATTTTGAACGGACTCGAATGGTCATTCGAGTATTACAACAAACTGACCGACGGTATCCTTCAGCAGTCCAAGATCCCTGCCAGCATGGGATATGACTGGGTGGGCCACCGGCCGGCCGAGACCAAGGACCCTCCGGCCAATATCGGGCAGGTGGTCAACAGCGGGATCGAGACCATGCTGGGGTACCGGGGATCGGTAGGCGATTTCAGGTATTATGTCAGCGGTAACCTTACCACGGTGCACAATGAGGTGAAGAAGTTGTTCCGGGGCACTCCCACCGTTGGACTGGCCAAGGTGGATCAGTACTGGACGCTTGATCCATCCCGTGTAAGCAGTAACTTACAATGTACAAAAATTGGCAAATAGGGATGTACAAAAAA
>CAZNPH010000035.1:0-15796 GCA_964574985.1 uncultured Bacteroidaceae bacterium | reverse complement strand
TCAGATCTTTTCTTGGTGGTCAGAATGTGGCCGGAGGCAAGATGAAAGAAAGCGGTACAGTTCACTGGTTGAGTCCGAATGAGGGTGCTACAAACTCCAGCGGATTTACCGGATTACCTGGTGGTTATCGCTGGATCCATTATCTTGGAAAAAAGGGTTATCGGGGTTGCTTTCGTTGTTCTACTGAAGGTTACTGGAGTAGTTCATATACATTTGAGTTGAACACCTTTAATGGTACGTTATGGAAAAATTTTTTGTTGGGTAACAAGACTGTTGGAATATCGGTTCGTTGTGTTATGGATGAATAACTGGATACCGGCATATCCTGGGACAGGAATTCCTCATCCATGATCCCCGGGGTTGCATATACAATTATGTATATGTCCCGGTACGCCAAATCTCAGCTATCGGATCTCAGCCTGGTATTTTCAGATGAGTTTTTTTCCGGTGAGAAGCTTCTCCATCGACGCCTGTATCTCCATGGCTTTTTCCCTGGCTTCTTCTGCGAACTGGTTGGTCACACTGGCGTAGATGACCGACCGGCTGACATTGACAATGATCCCGCATTGTTTGTTCATCAGCTGTTCCGAGACCTGGTGCAGACTGCCTCCCTGGGCTCCTATGCCAGGTACGAGCAGGAAATGGTCCGGACAGATCTCCCGGACTTTTTTGAACAGGTCCGGGCGGGTGGCACCCACCACGTACATCATGTTGTCAGCAGTTCCCCATGCCCTGGTTTTTTTCATCATGTATGCGAAAACGGGCTCACCGCTGTCTTTTTCCCTGGCCATCTGCAGATCCTCCGACCCGGGATTCGATGTGAGTCCGAGCACCACGGCCCATTTCCCCCCGTGTTCCAGGAAGGGCCTGACCGAATCCTCTCCCATGTATGGATTGACAGTCACCGCATCCACATCAAGCCGTTCGAAGAAAGCTTTAGCGTACATCTTTGAAGAATTGCCTATATCGGAACGCTTGGCATCGGCAATGACCAGTATGTCGGGATAATTCCTGCGGATATGCGTAACGGTCAGTTCCAGACTGATCCATCCCGCCGCACCAAGCGTTTCATAGAATGCCAGGTTGGGTTTATAGGCAACGGCATATTCACTGGTAAAATCGATGATCCTTTTGTTGAACTCGTAAACCGGGTACCCGGTATCCAGGATGATCTTAGGAAGCTTGTTCATATCCGTATCCAGTCCGATACAGAGATAGCTCTTTTTCTTTTGGATGTTCCCAAATAATTCTTCTTTGTTCATGAGGCAGAATTGACGGTCATTTGTGTATTAAGCAAGGTTTTCTGCTTTCAGCCTTTCTGCATTCTCTGCCATCTGAAGCTTGTCAATGATCTCCTGGAGCTCCCCGTTCATAACTGACTGCAGATTGTACATGGTCAGGTTGATCCTGTGGTCGGTGACCCTTCCCTGGGGGAAATTGTAGGTCCTGATCTTGGCTGAGCGGTCTCCCGTGGAAACCATGGTTTTCCGTTTGGACGATATTTCGTCCAGGTACTTCTCATACTCCAGGTTGTATATCCGTGTCCGCAGCTCGGTCATGGCCTTGTCCAGGTTCTTCAGCTGGGATTTCTCGTCCTGGCAGGTCACCACGATGCCGGTGGGTATATGGGTCAGCCTGATAGCCGAATAGGTGGTGTTGACCGACTGCCCCCCGGGTCCGGAGGAACAAAATGTGTCCTTCCTGATGTCCTCCTGCTTCAGGTCAATGTCAAATTCTTCTGCTTCGGGCAACACGGCCACCGTGGCCGCCGAGGTATGCACCCTGCCCTGGGTTTCGGTCTGGGGAACACGCTGAACCCGGTGAACGCCCGATTCATACTTCAGCAATCCGTACACGCCTTCACCCTTCACATGCAGAATGATCTCCTTGAATCCGCCCACAGTGCCTTCTGTGAAGCTGCTGGTTTCCACTTTCCATTTTCTGGATTCACAATATTTGAGATACATCCGGTAAAGATCCCCGGCGAAAATACTGGCTTCGTCCCCACCGGTCCCTGCCCGGATCTCCAGGATGGCGTTTTTTGGATCCTTGGGATCGGATGGCAACAGCAAATAGCGGATCTCTTCCTCCAGGGGGCCGGTCCCCGCGTTCATTTCCTCCAGCTCTGCCTTGGCCATTTCCCTCAGTTCCTCATCCTTTTCAGATTCCAGCATCTTTTTGGCCGAGGCAATATTGTCCATCAGGTTCCTGTACCGGTCATATGCCCTGATGACGGGCTCCAGGTCCTTGTACTCCTTGTTCAGCTCCACATAGCGCTTCATATCCGAAATGATTTCCGGATCGCTGATGAGCCGGGTCACCTCATTGAACCGTAATTTAACACCTTCCAGTTTTTCCAGGATCATATTTTCTGCCATGGCCGTATTCCTCCCTAAAAATCAGAATGCAAAGGTACGAAAAAAACGGGGACGATCCCTTGAAGATTGCCCGTTCACGGATAGATATAACTGCCTTGTGGATTTACGATGGTCAGTTTTTCCCCGTTATGGCTTTCACAGTGTCCGACGACCTTTGCATCCACCTTGTAGCCTGATGAGATCTGTATGATCTTTTCGGCTGCATCCGGACCGGCATACAGCTCCATCCGGTGGCCCATGTTGAATACCCGGTACATTTCCTCCCAGGACTGGCCGGACTCCTCCCTGATCATCCGGAAAAGCGGCGGGGGATCGAAAAGGGAATCCTTGATCACATGGACATTCCGGACGAAATTCAAAACCTTGGTCTGTCCGCCCCCCGTGCAATGGATCATCCCGTGAATGTCCCCGCGCACAGTCCGCAAAATCTCCCGGATGACCGGGGCATAGGTCCGGGTCGGGGACAGAACCAGCCTGCCGGCATCCACTGGCAATCCGGGCACCTTCCGGGTCAATCCGTAGCTTCCTGTATATACAAGTTCTTTCGGGACCGCAGGATCATAACTTTCCGGGTATTTTTTGCCGACCTCCGCCGAAAAAATGTCATGCCGGGCCGAAGCGAGCCCGTTGCTTCCCATGCCCCCGTTGTATGAATCTTCATATTCCGCCTGCCCCCATGATGCGAGTCCGATCACCACATCCCCGGGCCTGATCCTGTTTACCAGCACATCGCTTCTTTTCATACGGCAGACCGCCGTACAATCCACAATGACCGTACGGACCAGATCACCCACATCGGCCGTTTCCCCGCCGGTCAATACCATATTGATCCCGTAGCCCTGCATTTTTTCAATGAATTCCCGCGTCCCTTCCACGACGGCTTCCACCACTTCACCCGGCACTTTGTTTTTGTTCCTCCCGATGACGGAAGACAACAGGATGTTGTCCGTGGCCCCTACACAGATCAGGTCATCGAGGTTCATTACCACGGCGTCCCTGGCAATGCCCTTCCAGACCGACAGATCCCCGGTCTCCTTCCAGTACGCATATGCCAGGGATGATTTGGTTCCCGCTCCGTCGGCATGCATGGCCAGGCAGTATCCGGGATCTCCTGTAAGATAATCCGGAACCAGTTTGCAGAAAGCACCGGGGAACAGCCCCCTGTCCAGCTTCTCAATGGCTTTGTGCACATCCTGCTTGGAAGACGACACCCCTCTGCGGCCGTACCTGGATTTATCCGTCATTGTTATCAGATCTGTGCAACAAATTTAACAATTAATACCCTTATTTTGATTTATAGTTGTTATCTTAATTTTTTTCATCCGGACAGCATTTGGCTGGCCGGCGACAAAAATTCATTAGGGATGAAACATATTAAACTGATAAACTTGTTAATGATGCGTATAATCGTATCATCCGGGGCGCTTCCCCAAACCGATCAACCCAACATTGTTCTGCTGCTGGCCGACGACATGGGCTGGACCGCACCTGCCTGTTACGGCAGCGACACCCATGAAACACCAAATATCGACCGGCTGTCAATGCAGGGAATAAAATTCACGAATGCTTATGCTGCTTGCCCCGTATGCTCACCCACACGAGCATCTATTGTCACCGGGAAATACCCGGCCCGTCTGCATCTGACCGACTGGATCGCCTCAACCCGGGATATGCGGCAATGATCCATAATTTTGACCAGAATGTGGGACGCATTATGGAAGAGCTGGAGCAGCTCGGATTGACAGAAAAGACATTGCTGGTATTTACCAGTGATAACGGCGGACTCACTCATGATTACGGCGAGTATATCGATGTAACCGATAACCGGCCGTTACGCCGCGGAAAAGGCGCATGTTATGAAGGTGGTGTACGCGAGCCCTGGATCGTGCGCTGGCCCGGCGTAACACCCGCCGGCAAGGCTTGCAGTGAACCGGTAAGCACCATCGATTTATTGCCGACCTTCGTCAGTGCCGCTGGCATTGAATACCAGGGAATCATAGACGGTAAGGATTTGATGCCGCTGTTCAAAAATCCGGATGCAAGTCTTCCCCGGAAAGCGTTGTACTGGCATTATCCTCATTATCATCCCGGACAGGCAAGCGGACCGTTCAGTTCGGTTCGTGCAGGTGACTGGAAACTGATAGAATTTTTCGAAGACGATCATATTGAATTATACAATCTTGCTGAGAACATCGGAGAAACCAGGAACCTTGCCAAAAAATTGCCGGAAAAAGCCGATGCCCTCAGGGATATGCTTTACAAATGGCGGAAAGACACCGATGCACAGCTTCCGGTGCCTAATCCTGATTTTAACCCGGCGAAAGAAGAAAAACATATATGGAGAACGGTTGAATACCAGTCCGAATAAAGCAGGTTTCGTATACAATTGACATGTTGCCTGAATGATTTCAGTGCAACGGAATAATTGAATAAATTTGCATCCGGAAAGAAAAAACAATGGATCAGCAGGCAGTAGAACATATACTGGCCGGAAACCGGATTCCCGGGGATTATTTTATTGCCAGGGGTACCGGGGAGAGCGACCTGTCCGTGCATGCGGGTTCCTTTCACCTGGCCTTGCACGATGCAGGGATCAGCATGAAGAACCTGATGGTTTATACTTCGGTCCTGCCTGCAACTGCCAGGGAGGTCCCCCCGCCGGAGCATATGACCATGGGAGCGGTGATGGAATGCATCATGGCCGTTGCACACGGCAAAAAAGGGGAAAGGGTGACGGCCGGACTCATTACCGGGTGGCTGCATGAGCCGGAGGGAGATCAGCGGGTGTGCGGACTCGTAGCGGAGTTGGGAGGGAATTATGCTGTCGGGGAAATGGAATCATTGCTGAAAGAAAGTCTGCACGAACTGCATACCCACGGTTACCAGCATTACAAAATGGGGGAAACACGGATCATCACCGAATCTTTTGTTCCCGGGAAAAAACACGGAACCGCCCTGACTGCCCTTTGTTTTGTGAACTACCGTCATCCTTTGATCAGAAAGATCTGATCAATCTTCCTCCGGATTATAATCGATGGTCAGCACCTGGAACTCTGTCCGCCGGTTGAACTGGTGCGCGATCTCCCTTTGTTCCTCATTGGCCAGGCGGCTGATGTAATCCTCGGTAAGTATCACCCCTTCATGGAGGAAGGGATACTGTTTGTGCATCTCTTCCGTAACCTCCTTGGGCCGGGATTCACCGTATCCTTTGGCTTGCAGCCTTTCCGGATCGATCCCCTTGCTGATCAGGTAATCCACCACCGACTGGGCGCGCTTCTGGGAAAGTACGATGTTGTCCTCGTCGGTGCCCCTGGAATCGGTGTGGGACATCAGCTCGATGGTCACATGGGGGTTGTCGTTGAGGGTTTCCACCAGGTCGTCCAGGGAAACCATGGCTTCGGGACGCAGGTCCCATTTGGCAAAATCGTAGAAAACATTGCTGTTGGAAAGTTCGATGGGTTCGTCAATGGATGAAAGGTATATCACCGTGTTGAAATCCCTGCTTTCATCCAGCCCCTTGGTGGTTTCCCTTTCCTTGCCGTTCAGGTAACCGTCCCTGGAAGCCACGAAAACATAATCGGTGGAGGGCTTGAGCATGAACTTGAATGAACCTCTATCTTCGGTGTTGGTTTCCAGGGTAACCCCGTCGCTGCCGATGCACTTGACCCTGGCCCCGGTCAGTACCTCATCGGTCTTTTCGTCACGTACCGAGCCCTGGATGCTGAATTTCAGCGGAGGAAGCACGAAGGAATAGATATCGTCATTGCCTCTTCCCTTTCGGGATGAACTGAAGAAGCCGCGCTCCATATCTTTTTCGAAGACGATCCCGAAATCATCGGCGGTGGAATTGATGGGATAACGCATGTTCCCGATCTTCCAGCGTTCATTCTCATCCATGACGGCCTTGTAAATGTCGAGTCCGCCCAGCCCGATCCTTCCGTCGGAAGAAAAATACAGGGTACCGTCAGCATGAACGAAGGGAAACAGTTCATCTCCCAGGGTGTTGATCCCGGGTCCCAGGTTCTCCGGTTCTCCCCATTCGCCGCTCGCACTGCTCCGTGTAACCTTCCACAAATCCTTGCCGCCGTATCCCCCTTGCATATTGGATACGAAATACAGGGTCTTGTCATCCGGAGAAATGGCAGGATGGGCCACAATGATGCTGTCCGGTGCAATGTTTACCGGATCGGGCTTCCCCCAGTCTTCTCCGTTCCTCCGGGCCGTGTATATCTGACATCCGAAATTCCGGTTTTTGTTTACCTTGCAGCGGGTAAAATACAATGTATTGTAGTCCTGGTTCACCACAGGGGTTCCGTCTTCAAATTCCGTATTGATGTTGTCGTTCAGGGGGACCGGTACACTCCATTTCCCTTTCCGGTCCTGCCTTGACTCGAAAATGTCGGCGAAATTCTCGCCGGTGGCCCCGTGAATATCATTCCCGTTGGATTCTTCCCGGGAAGAGGTAAAATATACCAGCTGGTAATCGTCCCGGGCGTAGAACGGACTGTAATCCTTGTCCCTGGAATTTATGTACCGCATGTTCCCGACCTTGTATCCGGTGGGGTTCTCCATCCATTCCACCGACAGCTCACAGGAAATGATGCCGTTCTGGCCCCTGGGATCGTCGGGAACAAGTTCCTTGTATTTTTTGTATTGTTCCAGGGCATCCTCAAAGTCTCCGTCCATTTTGAGCATATCGGCATAACGGAGATATATCAACGGATCGGGGTATTCCTGGAAAATGGCCTTGCGGTACCACAATTCCGCTCTCCTGTTTTGGTTGGTGATCCGGTAGCATTCGGCTACCCGGAAAATGATCTCCGCTTTCCGGGCATGGTCACTCACCTTATTGTAGGCATCCTTGTACAGATCGATGGCTTCGTAATATTCACCCGCATCATAGGCCGCATCTGCCTTGAATGCCCTGTCCCTTTTCTGTGCTCCGGCAGGCAAGACCGACAGTAGAACAAGGGGTATCATGATATATAAAAAACGCCTCATGATCATATAACGTTTCATCCCTTCCGGGATTATGCAAATGCAAAAAAATATCCGGCTACCTGGCAAACAGCAGCTCCCGGTACTTGGGCAGGGGCCACAGATCGTTGTCGACGATCAGCTCCAGCTGATCGATGTGTTTCCGGATATCGTCCAGGTAGGGACGAACCTTCTCATCATACAACTTTGCCCTTTCCCTGATATCCGCAATCCTGTTGGCAACTTTCCGCTCTTCGATCATTTCCCTGACCCTGGCCTTGATGCTGGAAATATTGACAGATATCTCCTTGATCCTTTCAATCCTTGCTTCGGTCAATTGTTTAAATTCCTGTTCATTCAGCAGCTTTTTCATTCCCATCACATTCTCCAGCAGGGAACTCTGGTACTTGATGGCAACGGGCACGATATGGTTGATGGCCAGATCCCCGAGCACACGGGCTTCTATCTGTATCTTCTTGATGTATGTTTCCATCTGTACTTCGGTTCTTCCCTGTAATTCCCGCTCATCAAGCACGTTCATGCTGGTGAAAAGTTCCGCCGACTCTTTGGAAAGATAGGCATCCATTGCCCGGGGGACGCTCCGTATATTGCTTAGTCCGCGCCCCTTTGCCTCCTTTTCCCATTCTTTGGAGTAATTGTTGCCTTCAAAGCGGATCGGTTTGGAATCCGTTATGTACTTCCTGAGCACCTGGAAGATGGCTTCATCCTTTTTGACCTTCTTATTCATAATGGCATCCACTTCCTTCCTGAACCGGACCAGCTGCCGGGCCACGGCAGTATTCAAGGCGATCATGGCCGAGGCCACATTGGCCCCCGAACCAACTGCCCTGAATTCAAACCGGTTACCCGTAAAGGCAAAGGGTGAAGTCCGGTTGCGGTCCGTATTATCCAGCAGTATCTGCGGTATCTTGCCCACGCTGAGCTTCAGCTCGGTTTTTTCATCGGGGGTCATTCTGTCATCCGGCACATTTTTTTCGAGCAGATTGAGCATGTTGGAAATTTCCTTCCCGAGAAACACCGACATGATGGCCGGTGGAGCTTCGTTGGCCCCGAGCCGGTGTGCATTTCCCGCACTTGAAATGCTTGCCCGCAGCAGATCGGCATGCTCATGAACGGCCTTGAGGGTATTGATCAGGAAAGTGAGGAACTGCAGATTGGTTCTGGGGGTTCTGCCGGGGGACAACAGGTTGACGCCGTGGTTGGTGGCCAGGGACCAGTTGGTATGCTTGCCCGATCCGTTGATCTGGGCAAAGGGCTTTTCATGGAAAAGGACCCTGAAATTATGCTTCCTGGCCACTTTTTTCATCAGGGACATCAGCAGCAGGTTATGGTCTACGGCCAGATTGGCTTCCTCAAATATGGGAGCACATTCGAACTGATTGGGAGCCACTTCATTGTGCCTTGTTTTGACCGGAACCCCAAGCTTGTAGGCTTCGATTTCAAAATCCCGCATAAAGGCGGAAACCCTTTCCGGAATGTATCCGAAATAATGGTCCTCCAGCTGCTGGTCCTTTGCCGATGCATGCCCCATAAGGGTCCTTCCGGTAAGCATCAGGTCGGGCCTGGCATTGAACAGGGCATCATCGATCAGGAAATACTCCTGTTCCCAGCCCAGGTTGCAGATCACGTTTTCCACGCTCCGGTCGAAATACAGGCAAACCTCAGAGGCAGCTTCGTCCAGGGCCTGCAAAGATTTCAGAAGGGGGGTTTTATGATCCAGGGCTTCCCCCGTATAGGATACGAAAATGGTGGGAATGCTGAGGGTGTTGCCGATGATAAAGGCAGGTGATGTCGGATCCCAGGCCGTATACCCCCTGGCCTCGAATGTGTTCCTCAGTCCTCCGCTGGGAAAGCTGGATGCATCGGGTTCCTGCTGAACCAGCATTTTGCCGGAAAAGCTTTCGATCACAATCCCGCTGTCTGAATGTTCGATGAAGGCATCGTGTTTCTCAGCAGTGCCGTCAGTCAGGGGATGGAACCAGTGTGTGTAATGGGTTGCCCCCATTTCCATGGCCCAGGCCTTCATTCCTGCTGCCACTTCATCCGCCATTTTGCGGTCGATCCGTTTCCCTTTTGAGATGGAATTCTGCACGCTCATATAGGCCTCCCGGGAAAGAAACTTCTGCATTTTCTGCTTGTCAAAAACATCTTGTCCGAAATAATCGGAAATTCTATTGGAAGGATATTCCACCGGCAGTGGCCTCCTCCTGATGACTTCATTGAGTGCCTGGAATCTTAGTATAGCCATTTTGAAGAATTTGGTTCAGGGGACAAATATATACGTTTTTCATTAATATGCCCCTTGTTTTTCAGGGGGGGCAAATTTCATTTCTGCAAAATTCCTGTAAAAATACGGGATTGTCTCGATCCCCTTGAAAAAATTAAATAAAGGATAATTTTCATTGGGGGAATGGATGGCGTCCGATTCGAGTCCGAACCCCATCAAAACCGACTTCACACCCAGTATCTCTTCAAAACTGGCAATGACGGGGATGCTGCCCCCGCTGCGGGTGGGAACGGGCTTTTTGCCGAAAGTGGTTTCCATGGCTGCGGAAGCCGCCCGGTACTCGGGGGTATCGATGGGGGAAACATAACCTTCTCCGCCATACAGGGGCCTGACTTTCACATCCACGCATCCGGGAGCGATGGATTTGAAATGCTTCTCGAAAAGCTTATTGATGCGGGGTGACTTCTGATTGGGCACCAGCCGCATGGAGATCTTGGCACTTGCCCTGGCCGGCAGGATGGTCTTGGCCCCCTCACCGGTGAATCCGCCCCACATTCCGTTGACATCAAGGCTTGGCCTGATGCCCGTACGCTCCGGGGTGGAATAACCCTCCTCGCCCATAACCGACCGGATCCCGATGTCTTCCCGGTACGCCTTCAGTTCGAAAGGGGCCCGGGCCATCTCCTTCCTTTCCGCCTGGCTCAGTTCGAGCACATCGTCATAAAAGCCCGGAATGGTCACCAGGTTCTCCGGACCGGTCAGCGAACCGATCATCTTGCACAGTATGTTGGCGGGATTTCCCACCGCTCCCCCGTACAATCCCGAATGCAGATCCCTGTCAGGCCCCTTCACTTCCACCTCAAAGTAACTGAGTCCGCGCAACCCCATGGTAATGCTCGGAATATCGGCAGCGATCATGGTGGTATCCGATACCAGAATGACATCGCATTTCAGCAACTCCCGGTTTGTACTGCAAAAATCATCGAGGCTGGCAGAACCCACTTCTTCTTCCCCCTCGATCATGAACTTTACGTTGCAGGGCAGGGAACCCGTCCTGTTCATGTATTCGAATGCCTTGAAATGCATGAACAGCTGACCCTTGTCATCGTCCGCACCCCGGGCATAGATCTTTCCGTCCCGGATCTCCGGTTCAAAAGGTTTGGATTTCCATTCTTCAAGGGGCTCCGTCGACTGAACGTCATAATGGCCGTAAACCAGGACCGTGGGAAGGGCGGGATCCACCATTTTTTCTCCGTAGATCACCGGCCAGCCTTTGGCCTCCATGATCTCTGCCCGCCCGGCCCCTGCATTGATCAGCGTTTTGCGCACATATTCGGCAGCCCGCAGCATCTCAGGTCCGGCCGATTCCTCGCTGCTGACCGACGGGATCCGGATCAGTCCGAACAGCTCCTCAAGGAACCGGTCCCTGTGTTCTTCAATGTATTTTTGAATGTCCATATCGCTTTTTGTTATTGAATGTCTCCTTTTTCCCTGAGTTCCCGGGCCGCCCGGTCCAGTTTTCTGAAAAACGGCTTTCCGTATTTCCGCTCCAGGGCTTCCTTTAAAAACATATACGCGGGTGTGCCTTTTTTCCTGCCCAGTATCTCCGCGGACTTGCAAAGTTTGTTGCTGTCATGGTTCACTGCCTCGAAATTCTCATACCGGGTGATCCGGACCGGGTACAGGTGGCAGGAAATGGGTTTGCGGAAAGGGATCGCCTTTTTCTCATATGCATGTTCAATGCCGCAACGGGCGATCCCGTCCCTGAAGATCGCGTAGGCACATTCCATGCCTTCCACCAGCGGGGTAACCTTGTCCTCTTCCTTGTCCATCACCCAGGCACCCTGTTTTTCAATGGCCCGGATCCCTTCCTTCCTAAGAAAGGGTTTGAGCCGGACATAGTGTTTTTCGAGCAGGGCCACCTCTTCATCTTCCAGGGGTGCCCCTGATTCACCCTGCACGCAACACTGGCCTTTGCAGGCATCCAGGTCGCATACAAACATCCGCTCCAGCACATCCATGCTGATGACCTTGTCACCGACCTGCAGCATGGAGGCCACTTTCCTTTTTCCCATATGATCCCGACCGGTAATGAAGGGGACAAAGATAGAAATTATTGGCCGGTCATTCAACCGCGACCGACCAGTCCGAAACATAGAGTGCAATGAATACATAATCCACGGGGACCACATTTTTCCGGTTCCCGTCAAAACCATACTTCAGCCTGCCGGGATCCTACCCTTCAGGGTCTGCCCGTTCGGCCATCCCGATGGCTATCCGGTAATCGAACTGCTGCATGTATGGATCCGTTCACAACGATCAGCAAAGATTGAATTGGTGTTTATCACGGATTATTGTTATTTTATGGACTGATCTCCTGTTTCCGTTTCAAATGGTATGAAAATTGATCTCTGTTCAGAAATATTAATTCACAAGGAAATGAATAAAAGGATATTTGTCCTCACAGTTGCCACCCTGCTGGCCGTGTCCTGCGGTTCACACAGGAAAATAAACAAAAGCGGGGCCCCTGAACCGGCCGCGGGAGCCCATGCCGGTGAACCGGCTGCACTTGCCTCTTCCAACAACCGGTTTGCCCTGGAGCTATTCAGGGAAGTGCAAAAAGACGGGGAAAACCTGTTCTTTTCGCCATACAGCATCTCTTCGGCGCTGGCCATGACCTATGCCGGTGCAGACGGCACCACTGAAAAGGAGATGCAGGAATTGCTTCATTTTCCTCCCAATACGGAATCATTCCATGAGCATTACAAGGCATTTATGGATAGTTTGCCGGCCCGCGATGGCAAAGAAGGCATCCGCCTGAACATCGCCAATGCTTTGTGGGCACAGGATGATTATGAGTTCAGGAAAGAATTCCTGGAAACGGTTAGAAAATATCATCAGGCCCCGGTCAAACAAAAGAATTTCAAGGATCCCGCCGCAAGGGAAAGAGCCAGGCAGGATATCAACCGCTGGGTGGAGGACAAGACCGATGAAAAGATCAGGAACCTGATCGGTCAGGGTGTTCTGACCGAACTGACCCGGCTGGTGCTGACAAACGCCATTTATTTCAACGGGAACTGGAAAGAATCCTTCAGTGAAAAAACCACCCGTGAAGCCCCCTTCAAACTTCCCGGCAACCGGGAAGTGATGGCGGATTTCATGCACAAGAGCATGCACCTGCCTTATATGGAAAACCAGGAACTGCAGATGATCGGACTCCCCTACAAGGGGGGCGGTGCATCCATGTATATCCTGCTGCCCGGGCAGGTGAACGGACTCCCGGATCTGACCGGGGATATTGATCATGAAAAACTGGACCGGTGGATAGACAGCATGCAAACCGAATATGTCCGGGTGTTCCTGCCCAAATTCAGCAACACCTCCTCCTTCAGCCTCAAAAAGGTCCTGAAGGACATGGGCATGAAAACGGCATTTGAGACCGACGCGGATTTTTCGTTGATGACCGGAGAGAACGATTTGCTCATCGACGAGGTGCTTCACAAGGCCTATGTGGATGTCAATGAAAAGGGGACCGAGGCAGCAGCCGCCACGGCAGTGGTCATGGCCCTTAAAAGCGCACTTCCCGGCGAGCCGGTGGAATTCAGGGCCGACCATCCCTTTGTTTACCTGATCAGGGAAAACCATACGGGCGCCATTCTGTTTGCCGGGCAACTGGCCGATCCTTCAAAATAATTTTCCAAGATGCGATATACCCCTGAGCAGATCCGGAGAGATCCTTCATTTGTATTGCTGGATGAATTAAGTCACAACGATATTCTCGGTTTTGCCGGAAAATACCTCAGAAAACGCAACCGGACCACCACCTTCTTTTTTGCCTTCCTGCTGGGAACACTGATCATCATGGCCCTGGGCACCATCCGGGGCATTCTGGAGCCGGATCTGCATACCGGGAAGATCCTGTTGAACGGATTGTACGGATTCCTGGCTTCCTTTACCCTGGTCATTCCTGTGCATGAGGGGTTGCACGGACTCGTATACTGGTTTATGGGGGCAAGGAAGATCCATGCGGGAGCCAATATTCGCCAGTTTGCCTTTTTTGTTTCCGCCGACCACCATGTGGTAGACAGGAAGGGTTTCAAATGGCTGGCATTTACTCCTTTTACGGTGATCGGACTGTTGTGTATCGGGGGCATATACTTTTTTGACGGTTACATCATCTGGGCATTCGGAAGCCTGTTGTTCTGGCATGCCACCATGTGCGCCGGGGACTTTGCCCTGGTAAGCTATTATGAAGAGAACCATGACAAAGAGATCTATACTTTTGACAATGTGCCTGCCAAAATCTCCTATTTTTATGAAAAACGGGGAGAACCGCCGAACTGACCGGACGAAACGGAGGATTTTTTTTCTAACCGGTAAGAATTTCTTAATATTGGAAAATTTTTTCAGAAATTTTCCATATGATGGGGCGAGTCAGAGAAATTGCCAGGGATCTTCCCCGTACCTACTGGGCCGCGAATGCGCTTGAACTGTTCGAACGCTGGGGGTATTACGGGGTGTTCAACCTGCTGGCCCTCTACCTGACCGGTTCCCGTGACACCGGGGCACTCGGCTTTACCCAGATGCAGAAAGGATTCCTGATGGGAACGGTCAACGCGATCCTGTATTTCCTCCCCATCATTACCGGCTCCATTGCCGACCGCATCAGTTACAAAAAAGTGCTGGTCACTGCTTTCGTCATCCTGTCCTCAGGATATTACCTGATGGGGACGGTAACCGGATACCCGGCCGTGTTCGTCACTTTTTTCTATGTGGCCATCGGGGCCGCCCTGTTTAAACCGGTCATTTCGGCCACCATTGCCCGCACCACCACTGAAAAAACCTCATCGATCGGATTCGGATTTTTCTACATGATTGTCAATGTAGGCGGACTCATAGGGCCGCTGGTGGCTTCAGAGCTCCGTGAGATCCGGTGGCAGTACGTGTTCATCATGTCCTCGGCTGCCATCCTGATCAACCTGCTGATCGTATTGTTATTTTACCGGGAGCCGGAGACCGGGAGTGTACGGACTACTTTCGGGCAGTCAATGCGCCAGGCCTTTATGAATATCCGGACTGCCCTGAAGGATGCCCGGTTGATGATATTCCTGCTGATCATCGTGGGAGCATGGACCGTTTACTGGCAGTTCTTCTACAGTCTTCCCGTATTTATCGACCAGTGGATCGATACGGGAGGCATATATGACACACTGTATAAGATTTGGCCGGCACTGGCCCGCCTGACCGGCTCGCCGGAAGGGATCATCCCGGCCGAAAAAATGATCACCCTTTCCGCACTCTACATTGTGATCTTCCAGATCGCGGTTTCCTCCCTGAGTATGCGTTTCAAGCTAATCTACGGAGTCATAGCGGGTGTCCTGATCAACGGGACCGGAATCATGATGACCATGCTGACCACCAGCGGATGGTTCGTGATTTTTGCCATTCTGATTTTCGCCGTCGGAGAAATGCTTTTCTCGCCGAAAATCCTCGAATACATCGGACGGATCGCTCCAGATGACAAATCAGCCCTTTATATGGGTACAAATTTTTTGCCCATTGCCCTGGGGAATTTCCTGGCCGGGATCCTGTCGGGAAGACTGTATGAAACCATGTCGGACAAATACCTGCTGCTCAGGGAAGAGATTGCCAAATGGGGGCTGGACATCCCGCCGGTATCGGATGCCTTTACCCGGACCGATTTCCTGAACCGCGCCTGCGAGCTGATGGGTATGGATGCCCGTGAACTAACCCACTATCTCTGGCTGAATTATTATCCCCAGAAATTCGGATTGCTATTGATGGCCCTGGGGATCATTACTGCCCTGGCCCTGTTCATTTTTCACCGGGCAGTTTTCCGTAAAAACTAAAGCGTCCTTAATCACACAGGGCCCGGAATTCATGGTCAACTTGAAGGGCATGAACTGATTCTTCATGCTGTGGGGTATCCCCCCTTGATTGCACCAGGCAGCAAAAGAAACCGATCAGGGCAACCATAATAAAAAAGAAAAGCATTTCCAATGGTTTCGGAAGCCTGGAACGTATATTTCGTTTATTGTATTTTACTGTATCTGTAATCATGGGAACGACTGGTATCATTAAATTTTTGTTCAAACCGTATGCCAATATATATAACCATTGTAACTGTTTAGCTGGTATCCAAAAATAAGGAAAAACCTGGGGTTATCAACAT
>CAZNPH010000034.1:668-16524 GCA_964574985.1 uncultured Bacteroidaceae bacterium | reverse complement strand
GACCACAGTTCTACAAAGTAAATCCCCCCGTCCCAGTCAGAAGTTGATATCATGGTTGCCGTAGATGTAAGATTTTTATTGTACATCGTTGTTCCGTAGCTACTGCGAACTACCAGTGTTACCCCTTTGAGATCTTTCACCATTTCATCGTTTAGTTTTATTTCAACACTTTCATCTGCCGGATTGGGGATCATCATAAAGCCTCGCCCACAGGGATACCATAATCTGTTGTACATGTAAAGCCCGGTTTCACAACAGGAATTATATGGCTTGACACCTACCCAGGTACCGCTATACCATGATTTTGCCGTTCGAATATATATCTGAGTGGTGCCCTGCCCTGATAAAATTGTTCCTCCCGTGATATACCAATCATAATCTGTAAGTTGATAGCCACCGGGAAAGCTTGCAGTAACATAATAATATGAATCAGGGTACATACATCCTCCACCTGAGCTGGTGATATCGACATCATTTTCACAGGGCCTGTATACCTTAACATCTTTTTCTTCTTCATGATTACATCCGTTTCCGATCTCCACTTGAATTTCCCCCGGACCACATGTATCTCCGGATAATGCTCTTACTGTGTAAGTAATATCCGTGGAAGATGAAGTTGTTTCCATATTAACTGAGTGACTCCACGTACGATCCAAATGATTTAAAGAACTACTAAGAGAATATGTCGAATACGCAGGATAACATACCAGGTCGTCACCAGAGATCTCAACTTCGCTTGTGTTCAATTCAACAGAAAAATTTTTTTGAACAGCATTTACAACAGACTCTGAAGGTGTTTCAACCTCAAGATCAATATCTGCCTGCCCGCAATATTTCCCTTTTACTGTGAATGTATCGCTCTTTTGTCCACTTACCGTATCTAATACCGAATTCTTACTCCAGGCACAACCTACATCAAGACTATCAATATCATGCGTAAATTGCCTGTTATCGTTAATGTATAGATTTGATGTTGAACCTATAATCTTTGGATTAAGTTTATAATATTTAAGTTCAGTTTCATTTGTGCCAAAATAATATGGACAGTCTTTTTTTTCATGCTTATATAATCCTCCATTACCCCATTTTGATATAACCGTATCTTCATGATTAGTCGCTTTCGCAGAATGATGCTTCCCATTCGTATTTTCATAAAAAATCTTCGATGCATCTGAAGATGAACAACTCTTATAACTTTGATTAGGATTTGACCAATATTTTTCAAGATTCGAAGCACCAAACCTCTCATATTGAATATTAACAGTATCCCCTTTGTTTTCAGACATATGCCACGCATATCCGTGGCAATTATATCGATTATCCGCGTAACCGACTTTTTTTACACTTACCCCTGTACTATCAATCCAATATTGCGCAATTGAATCTCCCTCACTTGTTTCTTCTGAATCATATTCATAAATCAATGCAGTAATTTCCTTATTACCCTTTGGATCAAGGATTGTAATAGACTGTTGTCCAAAAGCAAGAATATATAATAAAATAAACAATATTAATAAAGATAACTTTTTCATAATCAATAAATTTATATGATAAAAGAACCGTATGAAAAATTAGGATTTTTAGCAAGCAATTTCTTACCTCAGGTAAACCTGCTTCTGCCGAATCTTCGCCTGAACATTTTGGCAATTATTAAAAGATGTTAAATGATCACGGTTGCTTTTTCATCTTGAAAAACTGGCTTGATAATTCATGAAACAAGGAATTACGTTTTGATGAGAAATGTGAAAAACCTGAGAAATGTGAAAAATTGAGATAATTCAGGTAAATGAAACCCCCATCAACAATCCGGCAGCCAAGCTACCGGTTGAAGACAAAAGACAATGAATATATTGACCAACATCGTTTTTAGAAACGGGGGTTCGCCGGCCCGGCACGTGGACAGCCTGCGGGTGGCCGGCAACAAAAAACCATAATGTTTGAACTATCATCATAAAGTGCTAAAAATTAAGTTGTTAATATAAATATATTCGGATGAAACTGGAAGCCGGAACTTGAATATCCTACCTTAAATTAAAATTAAGGAATTAATTTTGTTTTTTCAAAAATTCCTTTCTGTATTAATTGCAGGACAATACTTCCCCAGAAACAGCAATAGAAAAACGTTAGTTTTTTTCATCTTGATGAAATGGCTGAGATCCGGCAGCTGAGATTTGGCGTACCGGGACATATACATAATTGTATATGCAATCCCGGGGATCATGGAAGAGGAATTCCTGCAATATGTGTGGTTGAACCGCCTGTATGAGCAGCCGCTTGAAATTGAACCGGGTGTGGGGGTGAAGGTTTTGCACCCCGGTGATCCGAACCTGGATGCGGGGCCTGATTTTTTCAATGCCATGATCGAGATGGAAGGGATCTGCTGGGCGGGGAATGTGGAGGTGCACCGGCAGGCCTCCGACTGGTTCAGGCACAAGCATCATCATGACAAGGCCTATGATGCGGTGATCCTTCACGTGGTGCTGGTGAAGGATGCCGTCGTTTGCCGTCCGGACGGTCAACCCATACCCACCGTTCAGATCAGGTTTCGCCACGGTGTCCGTCCGGGATACCGGTTGCCCGGGGAGGAGAGCCTGGATTTGCCCTGCAGGGATTGTCTTGCCGGCGGGGGAGTAAGCGGGATCCGGACATGGATGGAAACCCTGGTGAGGGAAAGGCTTGAAAGCAAGACCGCGGGGATGGAAAGGGATGTCCGGGAAACCGGGAACCACTGGCCGGAAATTGCTTTCAGGCAACTGGTCAGAAGCTTCGGAACCCGGGTCAACAAGTTGCCCTTTGACCTGATGTCCAGAAACATACCTTATCCGGCCCTGCTTCAGGTACGCCACCGGCCCCTGGAAGCAGAATCGCTGGTCTTCGGGCAGGCCGGATTCCTGTCCGGGGAAAGAGGGGATGCTCACTTCCGGCGTCTGAGAAAACAATATCATTCCTTCATGAAAGAATACCGGTTGGAATCCCTCGGGCGGCATCTGTGGAGGTTCTTTCATCTGAGGCCGAACAATTTTCCCACCATCCGCCTGGCACAGATGGCATTCCTTTTTGCGGAATTTGAAAGTTTTTACGGATTGATGGCCGGAAAGGCCGGTGCCCGGGAATTGTCGGAATCATTCAGATTGCCGGCTTCTCCCTACTGGGACCGGCATTATATGTTCAACACACCATCAGCGTATGGCCGCAAAAGGGCCGGCCGGACTTTTGCAAACCTGCTGGTGATCAACGGAGTGGTCCCTTTCCGCTATTTTTACGGCAGGCAGAAGAGAGATCCGGATTTTGCAGATAAGGCCTTTTCATTGCTGAAACGCATCCCCGGAGAAAAGAACCGGATAACCGCCCGGTGGGAAGAAATGGGCATATCTGCAGACAATGCTTTTATAACGCAGGGAGTGATCCATTTGAACAATAATTATTGTACATTGAAAAAATGTTTATCTTGCCGGATCGGGCATCAAATCATCAGCAGGTTCTTCCATGAAAGGGATCTCAAAAAAGGCAGCCTATTTCGCACTTTGCCTCTTGCTGGCGGTAATCCTGATCGGTGCCGCGGGTTACATGATCATTGAGGGTTTCAGCTTATCCGAAGCGGTTTATATGGCAATTATAACCATAGCGACCGTGGGATTCGGGGAAGTCCGCCCGCTCTCCTTCACCGGTATGTGGTTCACCAATTTTTTAATTGTCATCAGTTTTGGTATATTTGTTTTCGTGGTCACCACCTTCACCCGGTATGTCATTGACGGCGTTTTAAGGAACTATTTCAGGGATACCAAAGTGATCAGGGAAATAAATAAACTTCAGGGCCATGTGATCATATGCGGATATGGCCGGAACGGGAAACAAACGGCCCGGGAACTCCTGATGCATGGCATCCATTTTATTGTAGTCGAGAGTGATCCGGATCTGGTCGAATCCCTGCGGGAGTCCAATGACATCCTTTACATCGAGGGCGATGCCACCCGGGATGAAATCCTGAAACAGGCCGGGATCGGAAAAGCCAGAGCCCTGATCACTACATTGCCGGTTGACGCCGACAATCTGTATGTGGTCCTTACCGCCAGGGAGATCAATCCTTCAATGGTCATCATCAGCCGGGCTTCCGACGAGCATGCTGACCACAAGCTGAAAAGGGCGGGTGCAACCAATGTGATCATGCCCGACCGGCTGGGAGGACAGAGGATGGCAAAACTGGTCATCCAGCCGGATGTGGTGGAGTTTTTTGAGTACGTCATGCTGCAGGATCCCGATCAGGTGGCCCTGGTAGAGATCAGCTGCAGCAACCTGGCCACTTGTTTTGACGGGAAATCCATCCGTGAAATCGATATACGGAACGAATCGGGTGCCAACATCATCGGAATGCGGAGTGAAGACCGTTCCTACCTGATCAATCCTTCCCCGGAGATCAAACTGACCAAAAAGGATAAATTGTTTGTGCTGGGTAAAAAAGAGCAGATCGTAAAACTGAATTATATCCTTTCCCATGAGGTACAGGATGCAAAATAAAATCCTTATGCATATTGTTATATAAAAAAAATTGAATATTTTTGCAATTCTTAATTGCTGAAAAATATATGTAAACCAAAGGTTAGAATGTACTTAACGGCAGAAAAGAAGAAAGAATTATTTGAGAAATTTGGCAAATCGCCTGACGATACCGGATCTGCAGAAGGACAGATCGCTTTGTTTTCCTACAGGATTGACCATCTCACCGAACATCTGAAAAAGAACAAAAAGGACTTCAGTACGCAACGTGCCCTCATCAGGCTGGTCGGAAAAAGGAGAAGATTATTGAATTATCTGAAAGACAGGGACATTGAAAGGTATCGTAAGATCATCAAAAATTTGAATTTGCGTAAATAAAGGGCAATTCTGCAGTTGCCTTTTTTTTATGCCGGAAATTGTTTCCGGATACATACGTGTGATTAACAGTTTTAGATATGTTCAATATTGTAGAAAAAACCATTGACCTGGATGATGGCAGGAAGATCAGCATCCAGACTGGAAAAATGGCCAGGCAGGCTGACGGATCGGTAGTTGTGCAGATGGGGAAGACCATGCTGCTTGCCGCCGTGGTTTCCGCCCGGGAAGCCAGGGAAGACGTTGATTTTATGCCTCTTTCGGTGGAATATAAGGAAAAATTTGCCTCGGCCGGGCGTATCCCCGGGGGATTTATGAAAAGGGAAACCCGGCCGGGTGATTATGAGGTGCTGGTATGCAGACTTGTGGACAGGGTTCTGCGGCCTTTGTTCCCCGAGGATTATCATTCAGACACCTTCGTCAATATTTTTCTGGTATCAGCAGAGAATGACATCATGCCCGATTCACTGGCCGGACTGGCGGCGTCTGCCGCACTTTCCGTATCGGATATTCCCTTTGGCGGACCCGTATCCGAGGTCAGGGTAGCCAGGATTGACGGCCGGTTCAAGATCAATCCCACATTTGATGAGATCAGGGAAGCCGATCTTGATATCATGGTGGGGGCTTCAGAAGAAAATGTACTGATGGTGGAAGGGGAAATGGATGAAGTTTCTGAAAACGATATGATCGAAGCCATCAAATATGCCCATGAAGAGATCAGGAAGCAGTGCCGGATCCAGAAAGAACTTGCCCGAGAGACAGGGAAAACGGAAAAACGCGGATATGCCCATGAAGAAAATGACGAGGCATTCAAAAAGGAAATCCATGAAAAAGCATACAGGAAGATCTATGAGATCGGAAAATCGGCCCTTCCCAAAAAGGAAAGAAGTGATGCCGTACAAGAGTTGAAAACCGGTCTGAAAGAAGAACTGAACGGAGAAATGGAAACTTCCATGGAGAAAATGTTCAGCCGGTACTTTCATGAGGCAGAAAAGCAGGCCCTCAGGGATCTGCTGCTGAAAGAGGGCAGAAGGGTCGACGGAAGAAAATCCGATGAAATCAGGCCCATAGAATGTGAAGTTGATATACTACCCGGTGCGCATGGCTCAGCCATGTTTACCCGGGGAGAAACCCAATCCCTGACCACCGTTACCCTGGGTACCAAACTGGATGAAAAGATCATTGACGAGGTGCTGATCCAGGGAAAGGACAAATTTGTGCTGCATTACAATTTCCCGCCTTTTTCCACAGGTGATGCCCGGCCGGTCAGGGGGATCAGCCGGCGGGAGATCGGACACGGAAATCTGGCCCTGCGGGCACTGAAAAAGATGATGCCTCCCGACCAGGACAATCCGTATGCGGTCAGGGTGGTTTCGGATATCCTTGAATCAAACGGTTCTTCTTCCATGGCCACCGTATGTGCAGGAACACTGGCCCTGATGGATTGCGGGATCAAACTGAAAGGGCCGGTTTCGGGGATCGCCATGGGGCTGGTCACGGATCCGGAAACAGGTAAATATGTGATCCTTTCGGATATCCTCGGGGATGAGGACCATCTGGGGGATATGGATTTCAAGGTGGCCGGTACGGAGCACGGGATCACCGCCACACAGATGGATATCAAGATGAAAGGGCTCTCCTATGAGATACTGGCAAGGGCACTTAATCAGGCACGCACCGGGAGAATATTCATCCTTACCCGGATGTTGCAGGCCATCAGCGAGCCGCGGGCGGATTTCAAGCCGCATGTCCCGAGGATCATTCAGCTTACCATTCCCAAAGAGACCATTGGCGCATTGATCGGACCTGGAGGGAAGATCGTGCAGGAGATCCAGAATACCACTGACACCACCATCGTAATTGAGGAGATCGAAGAAAAAGGTGTGGTGGATATTTTTGCCACAGACAAAGCTTCCATCGATGCGGCCGTGCAAAAGATAAATGCCATCGTGGCAGTTCCTGAGGTGGGGAAAGTCTATACGGGCAAAGTGAAATCAATCGTTTCATTCGGCGCTTTCGTGGAGATTCTGCCCGGAAAAGAAGGCCTGCTGCACATATCGGAGATCGCCTGGAGGAGGATCGGATCGGTTGAAGAGGAACTGAAGGAGGGTGAGGATATCGAGGTGAAGCTGATCGGTATCGATGAAAAATCCGGAAAACTCAAACTTTCCAGGAAAATCCTGCTTCCACGTCCTCAAAATCAAAAAGTCAGGTGACAGAACAGGGGAACATTCCGCGGTTCATTGTCATTGAAGGCAACATCGGATCGGGAAAAACATCCCTGGAAGGAAAATTAACCGGAGAAGCCGGTCTGAACCCTGTACCCGGACTTTTCGTATATTTGAAGCGGGCCCCGGAATATCTGATGGAAAATATCAGGAAACGTGGCAGGGCTTATGAAAGCAACATCACAGCGGAATACCTGGAACGGCTGGAGATGTCATACATAAAATATATTAATGCATTGAAAAACAGATCAATACTGATTGTAGAGGCCGGCCGGGAAGATCTTACCGGGGATCCTGATAAATACCGGCTGCTGAAGGAAAAGATGCTGAATTTCCCTTGTATGAATGGTTTGGAAAGATTCCATTTGACATAAATACTTGGATCAAAGTTTTCATAAATAAAAAAACATTATTAAGTTTGTATGTCGTCATAGAAAAACGGTAAAAATTTAACCCATAACCCAGCTATTATGAAAAGACTGAACAATTTGGCATCCTTCATCGCTTTGGCTGTTGTGCTCAGCAGTTGCGGAGGCATAACAAAAATGAGGGACAATGCTTCCCTCGTAAAATACAAAGTGACACCGGAAATTCTCGAGACCCATGCAGGCAAGGTGCCTGTGCAGATCGATGTAAGTTATCCGGCAAAATACTTCCATAAAAAGGCAACCCTGACCGCCACTCCTTATTTGCAGTTTGATGGCGGGCAGATTGAATTTGAGTCTGAAACCGTTCAGGGAGAAGCTGTTGAAGACAACTATAAAGTGATCTCCTATACAGAGGGTGGCAGTATCAGTTATTCTGACGAAGTGGAATACAAAGATGAAATGCTCAGGTCGGAACTGTATGTCAAAGCAGTTGCTTCTGCCGGCGATAACAGCGTGGAGATCCCGCCTGTCAAAATAGCGGACGGCATTGTGGCCACTCCCACGCTGGTGGAAAAAGATCCCAGGGCAATCATGATGCCCGACAAATTCAAAAGGATCATTCCTGAAAAGACCGAAGCCGACATTCATTATATCATCAACCGTTACAATGTAAGGAATTCGGAATTGAGAAAAGAAGACATCCAGGCCCTGAATGATTATATGAAAAAAGCCAGCAGTGAAGAGAGAATGGAAGTAAAAGGCATTGACATTTCTGCCTATGCTTCCCCGGACGGCCCCCTGGATTTCAATGACGAACTTTCCAGTAATCGCCAGGGTTCGGCTGAAAGGTACATTGAGCGGGAAATGAGAAATGCGGCCATTGAACCTTCCGACGAAACGGAATTCTTCAGCATGATGGCAACGGCCGAGGACTGGGAAGGATTCAAGGAGCTGGTCCAGAAATCGGATATCCCGGACAAAGAACTTATTCTCAGGGTACTTTCCATGTATTCCGACCCGGTGGTCAGGGAAAGGGAGATCAGGAATCTTTCGGAAACTTTTGAAGTGCTGAAAGAAGGCATTCTTCCCGAACTGAGAAGGTCAAAAATGGCGGTCAACGTTGATAAGATCGGTTATTCCGATGAAGAGATCCTGGAACTGGCGCAGTCCGATCCGGACACCCTGAATCTTGAAGAAATGCTTTATGCTGCAGCGCTTACCAGGGATCTGAGAGGGAAACTCAGGATGTATCAGGAGGCATATAAAAAATATCCGAACTGTCTGAGGGCCATCAACAATATCGGATATGTCCAATTGCAAATGGGCGATATCGATGAAGCCCAGGAGTCTTTTGAAGCCGCAAGGGAAATGAAAGACCACGATATTGTGAAAAACAACCTGGGTGTGATTGCACTGAAGAAAGGGAATGTTGGGGAAGCCGAAGACCTCTTCACTTCTGCAATGGGTGCAGGTGATGCGGTCAATTACAACCTCGGGATCATCAAGATCATGCAGGGAGATTATGAATCGGCCCAGAACTATCTTGGCAATACCACCACATTCAACACGGCGCTTGCCCAGTTGCTGAACGGCAATTACGGACCTGCTGAAAATATCCTGAACGATATTGAGGAAGACGATGCAATGGTTTATTATCTGAAGGCTGTGGTCGGTGCAAGGGACGGGGATACCGAGCTGATGTACAACAGTCTGAGGACAGCAGTTGCCAAGGACAGTGACCTCAAAGACCGCGCCGCACAAGATGTGGAATTCTTTGAATATTTACAGGAAGACGCATTCAAATCAATCGTGCAATAAACCATAGTCATTCATCATAAAAAAAGCCGCCTTTTTGAGGCGGCTTTTTTTGGTTACAAAAAAACGCCCTTTCGGGGCGTCACTTTTTTATCTGAAGTTTTTCAGTTGGCGGTGAAATTCCCAGAGGACGATGCCGGCACTCACCGAAATATTGAAGGAGTGTTTGATGCCAAATTGGGGAATATCTATGCAAAGATCACTCATGTCTACGATCTTCTGATCAACCCCGCGGATCTCATGGCCAAAAACCAGTGCATATTTTGAGTCCCTGTCAGCAGAAAAACGGTGCAGGGGTATGCTTTCCACTGTCTGTTCTATGGAGACCACCCGGTAATCTTCATCCTGCATTTTATGTACGGCATCTTCGGTATGTTTAAAATACAGCCAGGGCACGGAATCGGTAGATCCCAGGGCGGTTTTCTGTATCTCACGGTGGGGCGGGGTTCCCGTGATCCCGCAAAGCAGTATGGATTCAATGCGGAATGCATCCGCCGTACGGAATACCGAACCTGTATTGTTGAGGCTGCGCACATTGTCAAGCATCACCACAATGGGGCTTTTCGGGGCCTTCCGGTATTCCTCGGGTCCGATTCTGCCCAGTTCGGCATTTTTAAGCTTGCGTATTCTTTTCCCCGGTGACATGTAAAACAGGGTTCAAACCTGCGGAAGTTAAAAAAAAATAAATAATTTCGCTGTCATCCGGCAACAAATTTAAACTCGTGAACATACATGAATATCAGGCAAAATCCCTGCTCAGGGATTATGGTGTTGCAGTACCATCGGGAGAAGTAGCAAACACACCCCGGGAAGCGAAAAAAATTGCAGAAGAGGTCAGGGAAACTACCGGTTGCACCGAATGGGCGGTTAAGGCCCAGATCCATGCAGGAGGAAGAGGGAAAGGAGGGGGGATACGCATTGCCGGTTCCCCGGGAGAGGCCGGGAAACATGCACGGGAGATCATCGGCATGAAGCTGGTAACTCCCCAAACCGGACCCGGAGGCAAAAAAGTAGGAAAAGTACTGGTGGAGCAGAGCATTTATTATCCCGGGGAGAACGAAACCAGTGAATTCTATATTTCGATATTGCCTGACCGTTCACTTGCCCGCAATGTCATCATATATTCAACGGAAGGTGGCGTGGAGATCGAGGCGGTTGCAAAACAAAATCCGGAGTTGATTTTCAGGGAAGTGGTTGATCCGGGGAGCGGACTCCTGCCGTTTCAGGCCAGGCGCATTGCTTTCAGACTCGGTTTAAAAGGCGATGCTTTCAGGAGAATGACCGGTTTTGTCATGAATTTGTATAATGCATACATGGGATCGGATGCCTCGCTGATTGAGATCAACCCGTTGTTCAAAACATCCGACAACATGATTCTGGCTGCCGATACCAAGATGATCCTGGATGACAATGCACTTTTCCGGCACCCGGATTATAAAGAATTGCGCGATGTTTCGGAGGAAGAACCTTCTGAGGTGGAAGCGGGCAGGCACGGACTCAATTTCATTAAGCTCGACGGGAATGTGGGGTGTATGGTGAATGGGGCCGGACTCGCCATGGCGACTATGGATATGATCATGCTGTCGGGGGGCAACCCGGCCAATTTCCTGGATGTTGGGGGTACAGCCAATGCCAAAGCCGTGGAAGCCGGTTTCAGGATCATTCTGAAGGATCCCAATGTGAAAATCATATTGATCAATATTTTCGGAGGCATTGTGCGTTGTGACCGGGTGGCACGGGGAGTGGTGGATGCTTACCGGGCTGTGGGCGGGATCAGGACTCCTGTGATTGTCCGCCTGCAGGGGACCAACGCGGAAGAGGGAAAAAAGATCATCGACCGATCGGTACTCAAGGTAAATTCCGCACTTACGTTAAGAGAGGCCTCCGGACTGGTGGCGGAGCGGCTCTGAACAGAATCAGGATCATATTCCGGATAATTTGATTATTAAAGGATTGCAGGTCCCTGAAATCTGGTTAACAATGAATTAATTCCTTAACAATAAGGAAATATTCACGGTACCAAAAGTAAGATTAAAATAATATCCACACAGGTCAATTGTCATTCCTTCATACCTAAATTTGTCACGGGTTTGTCCTTGAATTGTAAATGGTTATAATTCTCTATGAGAAAGAAATGGCTGTTGGAATTCGCATCGTTGTTTTTCTCATTGTTTATGTTCAGTTCGTTTCAGGTTTCCGCGCAGACAGGGATCCTGAAAGGGACCATAAAAGATGCTGAAACCGGGGAAACACTGATCGGGGCAAGTGTTCTGATCCAGGGGACCACCCGGGGGACCATCACCGATCTTGACGGGAACTTCGCCCTGTCCAGTATAGAACCGGGCAATTACAATATTATGATCTCATATGTATCCTATGATAAACAGTTACAGACCGTTGAGATCAAAAAGGACCGGGAGACGGAACTGAATATTAAACTGCAGCCTGCCACCATTGATGTTCAGGAAGTGGCCATCGTCCGTCGCCGCAGGACGGATACGGAAATGTCCGTGATCTCATCCGTGAAAGCCAGTGACCTTATCGTTAGTGGCATCAGTTCCCGGCAGATCTCGAAAACGCAGGATTCGGATGCGGCGGAAGTCATCAGGCGGGTACCCGGCGTGACCATTACCGACGGCAGGTTTGTCATTGTCAGGGGTCTGATCGAACGGTACAATTCCGTTTTGCTGAACGGAGCAACGGCTCCCAGTTTTGAGGCCGACAAAAGGGCTTTTTCCTTCAATGCCATACCCAGCGGGATGATCGGCAACATTATGATCTATAAGAGTCCGGCCCCCGAACTGCCCGCCGATTTCGCCGGTGCTGCCATTGATGTACAAACCAAAAGCAACGCCGATCAGAATAACCTCAAGGTATCCTGCGGAATGCAGTACAGCGAAAATGCCAGTTTCAACAGCGATTACCATAGGTATGAAGGGGGCAAGCTGGACTGGCTCGGACTGGACGACGGGACACGGAGCATGCCTGATGCACTCCCTTCCACCAATGAAATGAATGAGCTTTATGTATGGCCGGACCTGGAGGAATATTATACCAAAACGAAAGAAATAACGGAAATTTCCAGGTCCTTCAATACCATCTGGCAGCCGGAAGCCATGACCCCTTTCCTGGACCAGAACGCATCGGTTACCCTGCAAAGAAGATTTCTGCTCGGAAAGGTGTCCGTCGGCAACATTTCATCTGTCGGATACAAGCACAGGAACAAATACACCGAAGTGGCCAGAAAGGAATATCACCTCTATGATGCTGCCAGGGATACCATGCTGATGGATTTTGACTTTCTTGACAGGCAATCGGCCCGGAATGTCAATGTGGGACTGATCCACAACTGGAATTTTATTTACGGCAAGAATCAGAAGATTATATTCAACAATTTCCTGAACAACATTGGCGAATCTTCAACTGCGCTTCGTACGGGAGACGATTACTACGATGTGGAAACCATCAAAGCCAGCAACCTGAAGTTCATCAACCGGCTGATTTATTCCGGTCAGCTGGCCGGGCATCATACCCTGAATAAAGACAGGACCAAAGTGAACTGGTTGCTGGGATATTCCTTCACCCGGAACAACCGTCCGGATGACAGACGGCTTTATTTTGTAAAGGATCAAACAACTGAAGAATATTATCTGGAACTGCAGAATCATCCGACCAATGTGAAAAACGGGGGTCGCCTGTACATCAATTTGTTTGAGCGGATCATGAATTCCAGGATCGATATCGAACACAATTTTTCACCATTTGCAAACGGGGGGCCGTGGACGGCCAAGGCAGGAATGTTCTATGAATATAAATACAGGGATTTCGATCTGAGACTCCTTGGTGCGATCACGCCGAGGCGTTTAACACCCTTTGATTTTTTCCAGCCTGCAGAAGATGTTCTGGTGAAAGAGAATTTTTATTTTGATTACGACAATGTACGGCAAGCCGGACTTGCATACGCGGACGGATCCAAGATCAAGGACAGTTACACGGCAGACAACCGTTTGCTGGCAGGATATGCCGCCATGAAGATTCCCGTGCTCAAAAAACTGACCTTGTACGGAGGTGCACGGTTCGAGGATTATGACCGTTTGCTGACCGATTTCTATAAGCCGATTCCGGGAAACGATACCCTGGATATTACCCGGGACACCCTGTCGGTATTTCCTTCGGTCAACATTACATACAACATCAATGAAAAGCACCTGATCAGGTTTTCCTACGGCAAAACGGTCAACCGCCCCGAATTCAGGGAAATGTCCATTACCGACTTTGAGGATTTTGATCTGAACCTGATCGTTCACGGGAATTCGGCTCTGAGAAATGCCTATGTAGACAATTATGATATGCGCTATGAGTGGTATCCCAATTACGGGGAAATGGTTTCGCTGGCCTTTTTCTACAAATCCTTTAAAGATCCGATCGAGTTGTTCCTGATCCCCTCCGGTACCGGTTATGACTACCGGCCCTTCAATACGGAGGAAGCAACTTCCAGGGGTATGGAGCTGGACATCAGAAAAACCCTGGTGGAACTGGAAGGAGTTTCATTTTTGGATTTCCTCAAGAATCTGACCATTGTATTCAATACCTCCATCATCAGAAGCCGGATCAATACGGAAAAAGGTTTTGCCAGAGAAAAGGAACGCATCATGCAGGGACAGTCCCCTTACATTGTCAACCTGGGATTGTTCTACAACAACAGGGAAAAAGGATTGATGTTCAATCTCGGCTACAACATCATCGGCGAACGGATCGCATATGCCGGCACTCCTGAAAATCCCCATACATGGGAATTGCCGAGAAACTCCCTTGATCTTACCCTCAGCAAGGTTTTTGGAAAAAGATATGAGTTGCGTTTCGGTTTCAAGGACATTCTCAATGAACCGGTCAGACTGGTACAATATTATGGCGACAATGAAAACGTGGAAGCAGAAACATACCGATACACACCCAACCGCAGGATTTCTTTCGGACTCTCCGTCAAACTGGATTGATTAAAATTAATTTAACACCAACTACCGGTTAACTTAATGATAAAATAAATTTCAGGAAATCACAGGCCTGTCCCTGATCTGTAAATTTGATCCCGAATTATAACCTAAAATCATCATAGTGTTATGAAAAAACTTCTATTCTTTTTTACTGTTCTGTTGATAGGCTTGCCTTTGGCTGCCCAGCATTCAATAGACAATTCATTTTTTGACCGGGTAGACTACATCGGTGCCTTCGATGCCACCAATGACTGGACGGCAGGATGGGCCGAGTGGGATCCGGTGAACGCGACTTATCCCGCGACCACCGCCACCAAAGGAAACGGTGAGTTTTCCAGGGCCACGGGGACACACATTTCATCCGACGAGACCTGGTCAGGCAATATTAAGCTCGACGGCTGGGTATATGTTGACAATGGTGCGACCCTGACCATCGAAGAAGGGACCGTTATCAGGGGGACCAGCAAGAGTGCCCTGGTCATTGAGAAAGGCGGCAAGATCATGGCCGTGGGTACGGCCAGTGATCCCATTGTATTTACTTCCATGCAGGGTGAAGGCCTGCGGTCAAACAGCGACTGGGGCGGACTGGTGATCTGTGGTGAGGCGCCCAACAACATCCCCGGAGGGGAAGGCATTGCCGAAGGCGGAATCGAATCCACCTATGGCGGCAGCGATCCCCATGACAACTCCGGCAAGCTGAAGTATGTCCGCATCGAGTTCCCGGGCTACGAAGTGGCCACGGGCAAGGAGGTAAACGGACTCACCTTGTGTTCTGTAGGGGACTCCACGGAGATCGACTATATCCAGGTATCCTACTCGGGTGACGATGCCTACGAATGGTTCGGCGGGACGGTCAATGCCAGGCACCTGATTTGTCTGGCCACCGAGGACGACAACTTCGACACCGACCATGGCTTCAGCGGCATGGTACAGTACGGTGTGATCGCCAGGGACAAGGACATCGTGGATACCGATACGGCCAATGGTTTCGAATCGGACAACGACGGGGACGGCAGCGACAACCAGCCGTATACCAGTGCCATATTCAGCAACATCAGTGCTTTCGGTCCTGCTGCCAGCGCAACGGATCCGGCCACCTTGCTGGACAAGCATGCCGCCGGATCGTCCATGCGGATCAGGAGGAACTCCAGGCTTCAGGTATACAACTCGATATTCCTCGGGTTCGGGAACGGACTTCGTCTGGAGTCCGAGCGCGGATTTGAAGCGGCCCGGCATGATTCACTGACTGTTCAGCACACCTGGATCGCCGGTGTACGGGGTGACTTCTTCAAGACCGGTGTAACGGACGGAGTGGATGCTGTACGTGACTGGTTCATGGATGCTACCAGGAGCAACGATACCATTGAAGACAATGCGGATGTAAAGATCACCGATCCGTTCAACTACAGCAACAGGAACTTCCTGCCGGAGGCGGCATCTCCCGTGCTGACGGCTTCTTACTGGTACATTGAGCCGGTTGTGGTGGAAGGACCTTCCATTGACAATCCTTTCTTTGACCATGTTGATTACATCGGTGCCTTCGATGCCACCAATGACTGGACGGCAGGATGGGCCGAGTGGG
>CAZNPH010000034.1:0-568 GCA_964574985.1 uncultured Bacteroidaceae bacterium | reverse complement strand
ACAGGAACTTCCTGCCGGAGGCGGCATCTCCCGTGCTGACGGCTTCTTACTGGTATTCGACCGGTGTGGGCAAAATCGATGATCACCAGGCTTACAACATGGTACGCAACTATCCAAATCCGTTTACCGGGACCACGAACATTGAACTCAGCATCAGCGAAACCTGTGATGTGCGGGCAGAAGTGTTCGACATGACCGGAAAACTGGTCAGAACCCTGTATAAGGGCAGGATGGTTCAGGGTGTACATACCCTGAAGTTCGACGCAAACGGACTCCAGAAAGGATTGTACATCGGGAAGATTTCTGCAGGCAGCAAACAACATATGCTGAAGATGATCGTACGTTAAATACCGGGAACAAACCAAATAAAAAGGGCTGTCTCAAACGGGGCAGTCCTTTTTATTGTTCGCCCGGCATTGATTAAATAAGGCGCCTGCCAAGTTTTGAAGCTCCGTTTTTATCAATGCCGGTAACGGAAAAGCCTGGCCGGTTTCCAAAACATTCAGGATTGTTTTCTATTTTTCCAAAATCCCTTTGTTTGTTGATTTATAATTAGTTACAACGGAGA
>CAZNPH010000033.1:0-17479 GCA_964574985.1 uncultured Bacteroidaceae bacterium | reverse complement strand
TCTAAAAAAATTTAAGTCAAAATCGGAATAATAAAAAAGTCGGAATAACAGGTGTTATCCCGACGTCGGGATAACACCTGGGGACAAAACCTCTCACTGCACCCACATGTCCACTGCATTGTTCCGGCTGCCGGATACACACTGGATGGACAATGGAAGCATATAGGTAATTCGTGGAACTACCTGTATCCGGTCCATCAACTGAGCGATGCCTTTAAGGGAAAGTTTCTCGACAGCCTGAAGCGCGCCCTGCGAAAGCAAAACCAATTATCAATGTTCAACGACAAGGTGCAGCAGGCTTACAACACAAGGTGGGTTGTGTATTGTGAACCTGTGCTGGCCGGTGCAGACCGCGTGGTTAAATACCTGGGGCAGTATACGCACCGGGTAGCTATTACAAAACAGCGTATTTTGAACATTGCCGGCGGCAAAGTGACATTCATTGCTAAAGATTACCGGGAGCGTGCTGTGAAAAAACCCGTTACTCTGGATGGAATTGAGTTCCTGCACCGTTTCACCATGCATATTTTACCAGTTCGGTTTGTGAAAATCAGGCGATATGGTATTTATAATCACACTGCCAGAAGCAGGCTTGGATTACAATTTGCACCGGAAGAAAAATCCGGCATCGATACCCTGATAAAACGCGAACAACCTCCGGAGACAAACCTGCAACGATTCGAGCGGCTCACAGGCGTGAACCCCTGCCAATGCCCGGTGTGCAAAACCGAACGTATGGTGGCGGTAAGGGAACTGCCCAGGATCCGTTCTCCGGTTGGTTTTCTTCTAAAACAAATAAAGACACATATATGAGAACCAATCAAAATTGCGATTGCCCCGCAACCGGGAATGGTATGTCCGGTAACCATCAAAAAGAAACAAAAGCAGCCCGTCTCGTGTTAAAATTTTCCAGGTAACAGATACTCAAAAACACAAAAACCTCCAATACTTCAAAGAACGCCTGGTTTGTTTCATTAAAGATCATCTGAAACCGTCAATAAGTACATAGCTTGTGGCCCGGCGGGTGTAGTTCAACACCGACTCCTCGCTGGGTCTTGCAGACCGCTCAGAGTCCTATTTATTGTAAGCTGGCCGTTCATGTCCTCGTTTGTTCAAGACATACTCTTTGGCAAGTTTAGGTTTGCGCATCAGCTATGTGCGATTTGCCAATGTGTATGGCTGTTATATGAGACGTAAACAATAATGAAATAATTCATTGAAAAAATCATCTCGTATTGATGGTTTCTCAAGTATTTCTATAATATCATAGTACTTCTCAACCAGTCTATCATCTTGAATTCTGTTCTGTAATTCTGGTGTATAAACTGCAGATAAAAAAAAGTTCTTGCAGCGATTACTTTCCTTTAAAGAATGTTGGAAAGATTTAGTTGCTGCACCATACCTTTCTAATGCTCCGGCAGGGTCTATCCCTCCTTTTATTTCAATTACTGCTAGCAATTCTTCGGAATCACCAGTAATTTTAGAAAACGATATATCGGGTTCTGATGAATACCTCATAATAATGTTTTCTTTTAGTTTACTTTGTATAGGTAATTCATCAAGTTCAGAATCATTTGTTTCACTTTGAATAATCAGTTCTTTATTATTTAACCATTCATAAACTAATGTTCTAACTCGTTCTTCAGCAATAGCTCCAACCTTGTTTCGCATAATCCCATCCAGTGTAATACCAAGAGTTGCAATTATAGTTCTTTTACCGTTTTCAAGTGTCCAGTCGGTTGAACCTTTGATTATCGAACAAATAAAGGTGTTGTAAACTTGAGCCATTCTTAAGGCTTTTTCATCATCTATTCGTGCACGAATATTTCCCTTCTCAAGATTTTCAATGGAACCAATATACTCTTTTGCAGCTTTGATGGAGAGACCTGTTAATCCTCGATAATACAGACTTGATATTGTAAGGGCCTTTATTACCTCAGGATGACAAAACACAAGCTTTGGATCGTACTTTTTTTGATTCGTAACATAATCCCAAGCATCTTCTTCAATCATCAAGGTTGAGAGTGAATCCCATTGAAGCTTAATCTCCAACTTGTTTAATGCTTCATAAACTTTTAAATCTGCTCGCTTTTGTAAAGAGGTAACGATTAATAGTGATTTTACCTTTCTTAAATTATCCGAATAACTATCCATATATCTTTATTTCGACCATACATAAATACATTTTCTAAGTTCCTTCCTCCCGTGAGTTCCCATTTGTTGGCTACTATTACCTTTTCCCCTTTCAAGTACCCATATGTTTTCTGTTTTTAATCCAGCATCTTCTGCAAATTCTGACAAGATTAGGTCAACAGGTATTTCATCTCCATTATATCGAACGTTGTCATTTACCATTATTACTTTACCGCCAGTTTTTAAGACTCTTGACAACTCCTGTATTATGAAATTCATTTCAAAGAAATAATTCCGGACCATATCTGGAATGTTCTTATTATTTAGTTCTTTTTTATGATAATTTAGACTTAAAATTACTTCTTTTAATGCATACTCATTCTGATACGATTCTACGATTTTTTGAAATGTTTCTTCTTTACCAATAGAGGTATAGAATTTCTTCAATTCAAAAAATTTGCTTTTATTTTCAACTGTAGCTGATAAAAGTGTCTGTCTTAATTTTTTAATTTCCCCATCATTTATACCATCAAAAGCTAGCTCCAAAGCATATGTACGGGTATAATCATATCTATTACAATAAGGTGGTGAAGTAATAATAATATCAACACTATTATCATGTATTTTATGCAACTCGGTGAGACTACTTCCTCGAATTATTCTATGATTATTTAAATATTGATTTTGCTTAACTTTATCAATATCCTTAAGAATTATGTTTAGCTTTTCAATAATTCTTGCTTTGAAACTGTGGATTTTACCTTTATTGAATTGTGATTTTAATTGTCTTGGAGACCTATAATCCCAGCGAAGATATTGTCCATCCTTTCTCGTATATGATACTTCTTCTAAGATTGAACTAACAGCAAATTTAAGAAGTGACTTAATTTCGACATTGTCACAATTTTCATTTATATATTTATTAATATTTGCAATTGCATATTCAGTTTCTTCAGAAAATGCGCCTCTAGTAATAGTTATATGTTGAAAGAAATATTCTTTAGAAATATCTCTATTCTCAAACTCAATCTGCTCTATCTCTTTGAGAACTTGTTTAAACTTATTTTTATCCAATTTTGTAGCGGCAATCCTAGCTTCTGTTGCTAAAACACCTGGTGAAAGGAGCTCTATCCCAATAGCATTAAAACCTAATTTTATTGAGGTTGTTATTGTTGTTCCAATTCCAGCAAAGGGATCCAAGACGGTTTGACCAGAACTAGGATTGCCAAATTGTTCCAGCATTTTTGCTACAAATTCGGAAGAAAAACCCTCTTTATATTTAAACCATCTGTATAAAGGTTCTGTCTTATTTGATTGGAAGGAAATTAAAGACCTGTTCAAAGATTTGTTAATCTCCAATTTTGCTTTATATTTTTGATATAACTCTTCTCTCTTTTCAATACTCGGTGTTGAGTATTTTTCAAGAAGAAGTTCTTCATTCAAAATATCTAATTCATTTATTAAACACATATCCTACAGCTTTAATTTTCCTTGTCTTGAGTTTTTATTTATTAAATATTCAACTTTTTTTTCAGCAAGTACTAAAGTATCGCTAGTGCATTTTGAGTCATATATTTTTCGTGCAATTAAATCACTATAGTATTCAGATTTAAGCAAATCAAAATCTACAGACAATACTTCAGATAACTGTTTCAATCTTTTCTCATCAAAATCTCTTTTACCATTTTCTATTTTACTCAAATTTGCTGAATCCAGATTAAGTTGTGCCGCAAGTTGCGTTAAAGTGAATCCTTTTTGAGTCCTAAGTTGTCGTAAATACTCTCCAAAACTTGCAATCATTTGACTTGTTTATTTTGACTTGTCAGTTAATGACAAATATATATAATCTGATTGTAAATGTCAAGTGGTTTCTTTCGAGTCGGAAAAAATAGCTCTTTTGCAATTTTTCGTTGTAAATCAGCGTGTGCGAATTGCAAATGTGCTGTTTGTGCGCTGGCAGGCTTGTTTACAACTGGTTTTTATATAAAACCGGAAATAAGAAAGAAACTAACCTTAAATGGATAATGGAAAAGAATAACCGGGATGAAGCTTTTAAAAGATCAAGAAAATTCGGTAGTCTGATAAATGATATCCTGTTAAGCAAATGTGACAAAAAATTCTTAAATTTCATTCTTATATAGCATGAGATATTTTTGTGTCATATATCTTACCGACAAGAGGTTCAATAACCTGATTGAAGGCATCCGTCTTCTTGCTGATCCTAATCAAAAACACAGGGCACATATTACATTACGTGGTCCCTACGAAGGCAAAAAACCCAATTCTGTTGACCTGGAAAGGTGGACGTCAATGATCCGGGATAATATAATTGAAATTGAAGGTTCAAGTGCCTTTTTGAATAATGATTGCAATACAGTATATCTGAAATGCAAGAATGCAGACTTCCTAAAAACAATCTGGAATAAGAAAGATTATAAACAATTCCAGCCACACATCACAATATACAACAATAATGACAAGGTTTTTGCTGATGAATTGCTCAAGGTTCTGAACACAAAAGGGCCGAAGTTCAGTTTTAAACCAGGGAAAGTTGAATTGCTGAAATCAGAAAATGATGATGAATTGGGCTTTGCCGAAATAAAGCATCTTGCCGGATTTGACAATCTTTCGGAAAACCTGAATGAAAAAATTTCCATTGAAAGAATTGAATCCCTGTCAAATCAGGACAGAATCAAGTATATTTCGAGGTTGTGCGATCGGTTGGTTCAGTAAACCAGCATGGATACCCCCACCGTTGCGAGTCCGGTCAGGTACCCAACATACACCTGGGCTTCGTCATGCTCTTCCAGACGCAGCCTGGAATATCCGGCCACCCCCGAAATGACCACCGCCAAAATCAGGTACAGCAAAAGGTTCACATGATGGACAAAGGAAAGATACAGTAGGAGTCCGGTTACCCCTCCCGCCCCGGCCATGTGGGCGCTGATCTTCCATTTCACGGAAATCACCGATACCAGGGCCACCGAAAAGGCACATCCCAGGACAAAGGCATGGACCGAAGCGGGGATGGGCACCCGCCGGATCAGCAGGTAGCAGAAACCATACAGCACGGTGGTGATGAACAGGGGGATCATCCGTTCTTTTTTCCCGGTCATGCGGATGTCAAAAGCCGCCCGCTGGTACATCAGCAGGGGGATGAAGGCCAGGGGGATCAGCAGGGTTCCCGCGGCCACGATCAGAAAGATCAGTTTTTTGACCTGAAAGGCCATAAAAGACATGTAGGTCCCGGAATTGAAAATGAACAAAAGGCCCAGACTGGGCATCAGCAGGGGGTGCAGGAGGAATGAGCCGATCCTGGCGATCTTTTTTTCCATGCAGGTGAGATCAGAAGGTTACAGTTCTTTCCTGAGCCGGGCGACGGGGATGCCGAGCTGTTCCCGGTACTTGGCCACCGTCCGGCGGGCGATGTTGTACTTTTTCTCCCTGAGGATATCGGTCAGTTTCTCATCGGTCAGGGGTTTCTTTTTGTCTTCCTTTTCGATGCACTCCTGGAGGATCTTTTTGATCTCACGGGTGGATACCTCCTCGCCCGATTCGGTCTGCATGCCCTCGGAAAAGAAATATTTCAGCGGGTAGATCCCGAAATGGGTCTGCACATACTTGGAATTGGCCACCCGGGATATGGTGGAAATGTCCAGTCCGGTTATCTCCGCGATATCCTTCAGGATCATGGGGCGCATCTTTTTCTCATCCCCTTCCATGAAGTAATCATGCTGAAAGTTCACGATGGCCTGCATGGTCATCATCAGGGTGTTCTGACGCTGCCGGATGGCATCGATGAACCATTTGGCCGAATCGAGCTTCTGCTTGACAAAACTGAGGGCTTCTTTCTGCTGTTTACTCTGGTTCTTCCGGTTGGCATGGTAATCCTTCAGCATGTTGCTGTATGTCTGGTTGATCCTCAGATCGGGGACGTTCCGGGCGTTCAGACTGAGCTGGAACTCCCCGTCGTTGTTCTCCAGGATAAAATCGGGCACGATCTGCTGAATGTTCTTGTTCCGGGGATCGCTGTAAGCGCTGCCGGGCTTGGGGTTCAGTTTCAGGATCTCGTTGATGGCGGACTTGAGCTGTTGCTCGGTGATGTTCAGCCGGGCAATGATCTTGTCATAGTGTTTCCTGGTGAACTCGGCAAAGTGATGTTTGAGGATCTTCCGGGCCAGGGCCACACCGGGGTTGTCCATGTCCCGGGCCTCGATCTGCAGCAGCAGGCATTCCTGCAGGTCCCTTGCCCCCACCCCCACGGGGTCAAAATCCTGGATGATCCGCAGGATTTCGATCAGTTCCTCTTCGGAGGTTTTGATGTTCTGTGTAAAGGCCAGGTCATCGGCAATGGCATCCAGCCTCCTGCGCAGGTACCCGTCGTCGTCAATGTTCCCCAGGATGTACCCGGCCAGCATTTCCTGCTTCCCGGTCAGACTGCGCAAGCCGAGCTGGGTCTGCAAATGCTCATGAAAGGAGGAGCCCACCGAAAAGGGGATCTCCTCCCTCTTCTGGTCCCGTGAATAATTGTCTGTGTTCAGCTTGTAGCCGGGGATCTCATCCTCTTCGTCGATGTAGTCCTCCAGACTGAATTCATCCTCCTGGCCGGACTCCTCTTCCGTGCCCTCATCCGGTCCGTCTTCCTGACTCTCTTCGGCGGTATCCCCTATCTGGTCCTCATTGCCCTCTTCCAGCACGGGATTGTCCTCCATCTCCTTCTTGATCCTTTGCTCCAGCTGCAGGGTAGGCACCTCCAGCAGCTTGATCATCTGGATCTGCTGCGGAGAAAGTTTCTGCAATAATTTCTGCTGAAGCTTCTGTTTTAACATCCTTGTATTTTTAACTCCTTCCCAAAGTTAGGACAATTATTTTTAAAATTCCGCTTTTCCCGGTGTCCTGGGAAAGGGAATCACATCGCGTATGTTGGCCATCCCCGTGGCAAATTGCACCAGCCGCTCAAAACCGAGTCCGAACCCGCTGTGCGGGGCAGTCCCGAACTTCCGGGTCTCGATGTACCACCACAGGTCCTCCTCCGGCAACCCCAGTTCCCGGATCCGGCCGACCAGCTTGTCATGCTCCTCCTCGCGCTGCGACCCCCCGATGATCTCCCCGATCCTGGGAAACAACACATCGAGTCCGCGTACCGTCCTTCCGTCATCGTTCTGCTTCATATAGAAGGGCTTGATGTCCCTGGGGTAATCGGTGATGCACACCGGCTTTTTAAAATACTGCTCCACCAGGTAGCGCTCATGTTCGGTTTGCAGGTCATGCCCCCAGCCCACCGGGTACTCGAAAGCGCGACCCGATTTCTCCAGGATCTCTGCCGCTTCCGTATAGGTGATCCTTTTGAACGGCTTATCCAGGATGAAACGCAGCCGGCTGATCAGTTCCCTGTCGTACATTTTCTGCAGGAATTCCAGGTCATGGATGCAATGCTCCATGATGTAATTCATCAGGTACCTGAGAAAATCCTCGGCCAGGTCCATGTTGTCGTGTATGTCATAAAAGGCCACTTCCGGCTCGATCATCCAGAACTCGGCCAGGTGCCTGGGGGTATTGGAATTTTCCGCCCGGAAGGTGGGCCCGAAGGTATAAACGGCTGTCAGGGCCATGGCCCCCAGCTCGCCCTCCAACTGGCCCGATACGGTGAGATTGGTCTCCCTGCCGAAAAAATCCCTGGCGAAATCCACCGTCCCGTCCTCTCTGAGGGGCGTGTCCTTCAAATCCAGGGTGGTGACCCGGAACATCTCCCCCGCCCCTTCACAGTCCGACCCCGTGATGATGGGCGTATGCAGGTAATAGAAGCCGTGGTCATTGAAATACTTGTGGATGGCATAGGAAAGGTGGTGACGGATCCTGAACACCGCACCAAAGGTGTTGGTCCGCGGCCGCAGGTGGGCGATCTCCCGGAGAAACTCCATGGAATGCCCTTTCTTCTGCAGTGGGTAGGTTTCCGGATCGCTCGCCCCGTACAACCCGATCTCCGCGGACTGCACCTCCACCTTCTGCCCCCTGCCCATGGAGGGAACCAGCTTGCCTTTGACCCAGATGCATGCCCCGGTGGTGACCCGGTCCATCAGCTCCGGTTCGAACCGGGACATTTCTGCCACCACCTGCATGCTCTGCATGCACGACCCGTCGTTGACATGGACGAAGGCCACCTTCTTGCTCCCCCTTTTGGTCCGCACCCATCCCTGTATGAAAACCTCCTGTCCGGCCTGCCCGGATTCAAGCAGCTTGCTGACCGGTGTCCGCTTCATTTCTTTCATAAAAATGCAAATTGATGAACGAGCTACAAAATTAACATTTTTCGTTAGGAGGTTGCAATTTTTATATATTAGTGGCTCATAAACAAGGTTATTTCGCATGGATCCCCTGGTCGTCATTCCCTTTGCCGGATATTTTCTCATTGTTATTCTCATCGGCGTCTATTCCACACGTTTTTCCTCCCGGGGGATCGGGGAATTTTTTATCGGGGGCCGGCAGATGAGCCGTTTAGTGGTGGCCCTGTCGGCGGTGGTCTCTGCACGGAGCGCATGGCTGCTGCTGGGGGTTTCAGGCATGGCTTACGCCACCGGGTTTTCCGCGGTCTGGGCCGTTGCCGGGTACATCGTGGTGGAGTTCTTCCTGTTCCTGTACTATGCCCCCCGGATCAGGAAATTCAGCGAGAAGCATGACTGCATAACCCTGCCGGATTTCTACGCGGCGCGGTTCAACGACCGGACAGGGTCCCTGCGGATCCTGATCGTGTGCATCTTCCTGATCTTCATGATCACCTATGTCTCGGCACAGTTCGTGGCCGGTGGCAAGGCCTTCTTCGCCAACTTCGGCATCCCCCAGACGACCGGACTGGTCATCACCGCCCTGATCGTGCTGCTGTATACCATCCTGGGCGGCTTCCTGGCGGTGAGTCTGACCGACGTGCTCCAGGCCATGGTAATGATCATCGCCCTGGTGGGACTGCCCGCCCTGGGGATCATAAACAGGGGCGGATGGGAGGTGGTTTCCCGCGAGCTGTCCACGGCCGGGGAAGGATTTCTCGACCCCTTCGCTTTGAGTCTGGGCGCATTCGTGGGGTTCGCGGGGATCGGACTCGGATCGCCGGGGAACCCGCACATCATCATCCGCTACATGTCCATCCGCGACCCGGGGCAGTTCCGGTGGACCGCGGTGGTGGGCACTGTCTGGAACATCATCATGGCCGCCGGGGCACTGTATATCGGACTGGTGGGAAGGGCCTGTTTCCCTCAGGCGGAAATGCTGCCCGACGCCGATCCCGAGAACATTTACATCGTACTGGCCAACAAACTGCTGCATCCGGTGCTGGTCGGACTCCTGCTGGCAAGCATATTCGCGGCCATCATGTCCACGGCCGATTCCCAGCTTCTGGTGGCCGCCTCCAGTCTGGTCAGGGACATCTACGACCGCATCCTGCACCGGGCCGACGACATTTCACAGAAAAAACTGACCCTGCTGAGCCGGGTGGTGGTGACCGTGCTGGTGGGGCTGGCCATCCTGATGGGCATATGGGTGGAGGATCTGGTGTTCTGGTTCGTGCTGTTCGCGTGGGCCGGACTCGGAGCGGCGATCGGCCCCACATCCATCCTGGCCCTGTTCTGGAAAAAAACCACCCGGCAGGGCGTGGTGGCCGGATTGCTGACCGGCACCCTGACCGTGTTCATATGGAAAAGCGTTCCGGTGCTGAGCGGACTCCTCTACGAGCTTATTCCGGGCTTTGTGCTGGCCTTCCTGGCCACCTGGGGGGTAAGCAAGCTGACGGCAAGATAAAGGGGGATCAGTTCGCCCACATGGGGCCGCCGGGCATCCGTTCCTCCACCTTCGGTTCTTCTTGCCGAACCGTACGTTTTCACACACCGGGTATTCAATACTGAACAGGCAGAATACATGCTTCCGGGAATTTTTTTTATATTTGACCTTCGTAGGTCTAAACTTAAAAACAAACATCATGACGGCATCAAGTATAAGAACCCTGAAAGCCCTGTTTGCGGGGATGTTCATTGCCATGGCTTTTTCACTGAATGCACAGGAGATCACCCTGACACAGGTGGTGGAAGCATTCAATGCCGGGGCGGAAAAAGTCAATTCCGGTGAATTCGAGGCAGCCATTGACCATTTCAATAAATCCATCGACCTGGCCGAACAGCTCGGCGAAGAAGGCGAAGAGATGAAAGCCAGGGCGGAAAGCCAGATCCCCCCGCTGCATTACCGGATCGGACTGGATCTTTACAAGGCCAAAGACATTCAGGGAGCGGTGAAAAAATTCGAGGACGCCATCGAGGCTTCCGAAAAATACGGCCATGAAGAGATCAGGGCCAAAGCCGAAAAGATCATCCCCCAGTTGTACAATGCCCTGGGCAATGCATATTTCAAACAGCAGGATTACCAGAAAGCCGTGGAAAATTTCAACATGGCCACCCGCCACGACCCCGGCTATGCCAGGGCATATTTCGGGAAAGGCCTTGCCTGCAAGCAGTTGGGGAACAACGATGCCATGCTGCAGTCCATGAAAAAAGCCATCGAAACCGGAAGGGAGTCCGGCGACGACCGCACGGCGGAAAGGGCGCGGAATACCGCCGGGGATTACCTCCTGTTCCAGGGAGAGGTCTCAAAAAAGGCAGAAGAACATGATGAGGCCATATCCCTTTTGCAGCAATCCCTCGAATACAAACCCGGCAATCCGGATGCCTACCTCCAGATGGCCAAGATATACAACAAGCAGCTTGAATACAACCAGGCGCTGGAAATGGCACAGGAAGGACTGGACAGCGGCCCCGGTGACGAGATCAAGGAAGCCGCACTGTATTTTGAAAAGGGGAAGGCCTATACCGGACTGGTGGAATACGAAAAGGCCTGTGATGCATACAAAAAATCCGCCAGGGGCCCCTTCCAGGACGCCGCCTTCTACAAGATAAACAATGTCCTGAAGTGCGAGTAAGCGCCGGCCCCCTCAGGTGCTTCCGTACATGAACTGGCCCACCTGGGCGAACGTGGCCCGTGGGTTGACACACATGACCGGTATCTTCGAACTGTTGGAAATAATGTACTGTTCCCGGACTCCCAGCACGTAGTTGGCGAAAGTAATGTTCCTGGTGGTGGTGATCAGGATCATGTCTGCCTTCCTCTTCTGCGCAAATGCAATGGTCTCCCTGGCAAATTTCGAGGATCTTTTCCCGGTATGTATCTCGTAATCCATGTTGTTCTGGATCAGGAAGCGGATGGCGAAGTTCAGGTTGACATTGGTCTTTTTTACCAGCGATTTGTCCGTCACCGGTGCCTTGAACAGGTAGACCTTTGAATTGAAATATTTGCCCATGTAGATCGCCCACTGGAGCTTTTCCTTGTTCTCCGATCTGAAATCGATAGGGAAAACAATGCTCCTGATCCGTTCATTGTTCTCCGGCTTTTCCTGGACAATGATGAAAGGGATGCTGGAACCCACGATCACACGAAGAGCCCAGCTCCCCATAACCTTTTGCATGCCCTTCATGCCGTGGGTGCCCATCAGGGCCATTTCCGCACCGGAATCCGAGGCATACTTGGAAATGGCCGTAAAGATGCTCCCCACCAGCAGTTTGAAGCCAAGCGGATAATCATACTTTTCTTCCATCTGCAGCATGGCTTCCTTCAGCTGATTTTCATGGACGGTCAGATTTTTTTTGGCTTCGGCGGTTTCGATCACGTGGATCAGCTCAATATCCGCCTCCACATTTTTGGCAATGCGGATGGCATGCCGGAGGGCGTATTCTGAAACCCCGGTATAGTCCCAGGTAACCAGCAGGTTTTGTTTTGTTTCCTGAATGGCCATAACATCATATCAAACGCAGACGATAATTCAAAATTACTTCAAATCGCCATAAAAAGAAAATCTTTTGTCAAAGCGGTGAGAAGCCGGAATTTTTATGTATATGCTTTTATATATATTTGTGATTTAATGAAAGAAGGATAATATAAGATGTCCATTTCGATACGGGACATAACCCGCAGGTTCGGTGAACAGGTTGCCCTGGACGATGTCAGTTTCGAGGTGCGCAACGGGGAGATCGCCGGTTTCATCGGGCCCAACGGTGCGGGGAAATCCACCCTGATGCGGATCATCACCGGGTACATCCCCCCCACTTCGGGAGAGGTGAGTGTAAACGGACTCGATGTGGCGGAGGAGACCCTTCAGGTGCGCAGGATCACCGGCTACCTGCCGGAAACCAATCCCCTGTACACCGACATGTACGTGCGGGAATACCTCGGCCATGTGGCCCGGCTTTACGGAATGGGCAGGAAAGCCGGGAAAGCCGTGAAGGACATCATTGAAAAGACCGGACTCTCCCCCGGGCAGCACAAAAAGATCGGACATCTCTCCAAAGGGTTCCGGCAGCGGGTCGGACTCGCCCAGGCGCTGGTGCACGACCCGGAGATCCTCATCCTGGATGAGCCCACAAGCGGACTCGATCCCAACCAGATCGTGGAGATCCGGGAGCTGATCTCCGAGCTGGGCAAGGAAAAGACCGTCATGCTGTCCACCCACATCATGCAGGAGGTGGAAGCCATCTGCGACCGGGTGGTCATCATCCACCAGGGCAGGATCGTGGCCGACGAACTGACCCGCCAGATCACCTCCAGAGGCGAACCCGGGCCCCAGACCATCGTGGTGGAATTTGACGGACAGGTCACCAAAGAGCAGCTTCTGGAAATCGAACAGGTCAGGGAGGCGGTGCCCACCGGAGGCAACCTCTGGCTGATCCGCGGCCTGCCGGGGACCGACAACCGTCCGCTGATCTTCGAGCTTGCCGTTCAAAAGGGGATCAAGGTCCTTTCCATGCAGAAAGAAGAAAAACGGCTCGAGGATGTTTTCCGGGAAATCACGGGCAAACAATGATCAAAGCAGCCTCATGACCTGTGTGACCGCCTCGTCAACAGGAACCCTGGAAGTATCAATGGACAATGCGGGATTTTCAGGCACCTCGTAGGGATCGTCCACGCCGGTGAAATTCGAAATTTCCCCCGCACGGACCTTTTTGTAGAGCCCCTTGGGGTCGCGCTGCTCACAAACCTCGACAGGGGTTGAAATATAAACTTCCTGAAAATTGTCGCAAAGACTCCTGACAAACTCCCGTGATTCGCGGTATGGGGAAATAAAGGAAGCGATCACATACACCCCGTTCTTTTCCAGACGGCTGGCCAGGAAACCCACCCTGCGGATGTGCCGGTCACGTTCCTCCTTGCTGAAGCCGGTCCGGGGAAAGATGTTCCTGACCGCATCCCCGTCCAGGTGCTCCACCTTGTATCCTTTCAGCAGCATCTTTTCATACACGGCTTCCGAAACTGTGCTCTTGCCCGCCCCGGGCAGACCGGTGAACCAGAGCACCGAAGGTTTTTTCTGCTTCTTCCCGTAGCTGATCCGGTTCCACAAACGTTCGTGGAAAAAATACAGGATGATCTTGACCACCACCTCGATCCCCCCGATGGCCAGGGCGATCCCCCAGCGTCCGGTAAATATCAGCACCAGGACGGCGGTGGTGATGGTGGCCAGCGCCCGCCAGGAAATGGTCTTTATAAGGCTGCGTGAATTGGACTCCTTATACATCTGGCAATTTTAAAAAAAATGAAACGCCCAAAGATATAAAATGTTTGCAAAAGGGAAAATTTTGCATAATCTGACAAAAAGCATTTATTTCGTAGGTTCTTTTATTCAAATACCTCAAATACCGTTATGAACCATTTGTTCACCTCGGAATCGGTTTCCGAAGGTCATCCCGACAAGATCGCCGACCAGATCTCCGATGCGCTGCTGGATGAATTCCTGCGCAGGGACCCCGAATCCAAAGTCGCCCTGGAAACACTGGTCACCACCGGACTGGTGGTCCTGAGCGGCGAGGTCAACACCAGCACTTATGTGGACGTACAGCAGGTGGCCCGGGAAGTGATCAGGGGCATCGGCTATACAAAGCCTGAATACATGTTCGATGCAGGCTCCTGCGGGGTGATCTCCACCATCCACGAACAGTCCGCCGACATACGCCAGGGCGTGGTCAGGGAAAAGGAAGAAGAACAGGGGGCGGGGGACCAGGGCATGATGTTCGGGTATGCCGTCAGGGAGACCGCAGATTACATGCCCCTGTCCACCGTACTTTCCCACGTGCTTCTGCAGGAACTGGCAGCCATTCGCCGGGAAGGTGAAAAAATGACCTATCTCCGCCCCGATTCCAAATCCCAGGTCACCATCGAATACGATGACAGCGGACTGGCATCCAGGGTCCATACCATCGTGATCTCCACCCAGCACGATCCCTTTGATCATGACGACAAAAAAATGCTGAAGCAAATCCGGAAAGATGTGGAGAACATCCTGATCCCCCGGACAAGGGAACGGCTCTCTGAAAAAGCAAGGGGAATATTCACCGGTGATTACATCCTGCACGTGAACCCCACGGGCAAGTTTGTGATCGGCGGGCCCCACGGGGACACCGGGCTCACCGGGCGGAAGATCATCGTGGACACATACGGCGGAAAGGGGGCCCATGGCGGAGGATCCTTCTCCGGAAAAGATGCTTCCAAGGTGGACCGGTCGGCCGCCTATGCCGCCCGGCACATCGCCAAGAACATGGTGGCCGCCGGGGTCTCCGGCGAGATACTGGTTCAGGTGGCCTATGCCATCGGGGTGGCCAAACCGGTGGGGCTCAATGTGAACACCTACGGCAAATCAAAGACAGGGCTTTCTGACAGCGAGATCGCCGGAAAGATCCAGGATGTTTTCGACCTGAGGCCCTGGGCCATCATCAACCGGCTTGGGCTCAAGTACCCCATTTACCTGCCCACCGCTGCATACGGCCACATGGGAAGGAATTACTTCAAGAAGGAAGTGGAACTGATCCGGAACAGCAACAGCACGATCGAGAACCGGCGCATGAAAGAAGTCGAATTCTTCGCCTGGGAAAAGCTCGACTATGTCGATCAGCTCAGGGATATTTTCTTCAGATAACCAACAGGTATCCGCAGATGCAATGACTGGGGGATCCCCTCGATCTGCACCCGCACCCGGGTCTTCCCTTCAAAATCCACCAGCGTCCCTGACAATCCCTTCAGGGATCCGCTGGCCACCTCCACCCGGCTGCCCACCGTGTACTGCGACAGGTCTCCGGCCATCAGCTCCCCCGATTCGATGAACTTCCGGACCGCCAGGATCTGCACCTCAGGAACCACCACCGGCCTGCCTTCGAACTTGATGAACTTCACCACCCCGTCCGTTTTCAGAACGGTAAGGTAATTCCTGTAATCGATCCTCACAAACAGGTAGGAGCGGAACAACGGCTCCTGCACCCATTTCCTGCGGTCACTCCACTGCTTCAGCACCTTCTGCAGGGGCAGGTACACATGCACCCCCTTTTCCGTCAACTCCCCGTGCACCCGCTTTTCAAACCTCGGCCTCGTATATATGGCATACCATTGTTCCATAACATTTTAAGTAATGCTTAATAAAGATAATTTAGTCAGGAAATCACAAAGATTACAAGAAATTATTTCATTAAATGACGGAAGTTCCGCCGGATTATCATTATCCTGAAAAAAAAAGCTTGTTTCAATGTCGGAATGGTATTATAGGTAGCTTTTTCATCATCGTTTTTAATGAAATCTTTATTACCTGCTTCAAGTTTTGCTAATGCTTCCAGCATAGCCCCTGGTGCAATTTCGTAGTTCTTCTTAACCAGCGAATTAAAAGTTTCCCTGTCTGATACCGGAATTTTCTTTTGTATAATAATGTCTCCCGAATCCAGTCTTTCTTCTACAAAATGAATACTCACACCAGTTTTTTTTTCTCCATTATACAGAACCCAGAATGGTGTTAACCTTCCCCTGTTTTTTGGCAGCAATGCATTGTGCCGGTTAATAGTTCCGATCCTGGGTATGTCCAAAATATCATTTTTCAGAATATACTGGCTTTGATTGATGATAATGTCAGGCCTCAGCTTCCTTAATTCTTCCAGAAATGAAACAGAATTTGGATTGTTAATATTGAATGTATTTTCAATTCCCATTTCTCCTGCAAAAGTCAGGATAGACGGACACTTAATTACGTCTGTCTTTCGGGAGAACCATTTATTCAACTTGAACCATATCTCTTTAAAAGAGGCAGAAATAAAAGGAACAATTCCCATGATTAAAAGAAGAGATAAAAGATAAACCACCTTTGATCTCTTTTTCCCAATGGTCAGGCGGTCACCCCTAACCACGGCCACGCCTATGACCTGTTCTTTTCGTTTCCGAATCACTTTTTTCAAAAACGGAATCGTTTGGACAGGATCATCCATAGTCAGAAAAAAAATTCTCATAGTCTGATCAATTCCTTTTCACAGTATTCTTTAAGAGAAGTAAACTGGTAATTCCGTTTCTTGAAAAACGCAATCTGTTGTTCATAAAGATGAAAGGCCTTTATACCCAAATTTTTTTTCTTTAGATTACTTCGCAGATAATCTTTGATAAAATAAATGAAAAAGTTATTTGATCTTCTGCCTATTTTCCTGATTTCTTCAGATTCATCAATCATTTCATTTGGATGAATGTTAAAAACGACGGGTTTCCCAGTATTTTGTGTCTCCATATCGATCATTCTGCGTAAAAATGAAGTGCATCCGGGAAAGATCCGCATGGTAGTACCTACATATGGAAAAAAAGCAGCAGACAGCGGAATTTCAATAATATTCCCGATACCCTTTTTAAACAATGAAATTTTCGATGTCCGGTAAGGTAATCTTGGTGCAAACAACCACTTCATTTTGTTCCTGCCACCAAAGCTCATGAAAAAATCGAAACGCTGTGATGCAATCGAACTGTCAATCAAATAACCGGATTCATTCAGTGCAACTGAAGTGTTTCGATTCACCCGCAAGGCTGGAGCCCGGAATGAGACAACAGGACTCCCGGAAATGTCTTCAAGTATTTTTTTGGATTCAATCAAATGTTCCTTTTGTTTTTTAAAAGGCATGATGTCAAAACTATTTTCAGGTAAATGGGACATACCATGGCTTCCCACTTCATGACTATATGGAATAATCATTTTCACAACATCCGGAATTAGTTTTGCTATATATCCCGTAAAAAAAAATGTAGTCTTTATTTCATATTTTTTATAAAGTTCAAGTAGCATGGGCATACCTTCCCTGTACACCTTCAATCCAGTTTCTTCCCTCAGGATATTCTGCCAGATGGATGTTATTTCAACATCATTGGTTAGCAGGCAATACTTTTTCTTCATGTGCGAAATAAATTAATGCCTTTTTTGCTATTTTTCCAAAATCCCTTTGTTTGTTGATTTATAATTAGTTACAACGGAGAT
>CAZNPH010000032.1:15069-23073 GCA_964574985.1 uncultured Bacteroidaceae bacterium | reverse complement strand
GCCCGATCGTAAACCATTATAGATTAATGCGTTTACCGAATTTGGCGGTCATAGGGGAGAATTGCTGGAGATCATCGGACGCCATCGCCCCGGTGACCGGGTTGAACTGAAAGTCAACCGCTCCGGAAAAGAAATGGGATTTGAGGTTACCCTCCGCAACCGGGAGGGTGAAGCCAGGATCGTTGAGCGCGGAGAGGAAGATATTCTGAACGTTCTGGGCATAGAGCTTGAGGAAATTGATAAAAAAACTGCCAGGAAGCTTGGTATTGACGGAGGCGTCAAAATCACCGGCCTGCGGGGAGGCAAACTGAGTCAGCAGACCAATGTGCGCGAAGGATTCATCATCACCCGGGTGAACGGTAAGCCGGTTAGCACAGTTGAGGAGTTTGTGGAATTGGTTGAAGGCAGGAAAGGCGGTGTGATGGTCGAAGGGGTATACGAAGATTATCCGGGAACATATTATTACGCTTTCGGACTATGATCCGGACCGTAGGTATTCATACCGGCCGAAAAGAAAAGCTTCCAATATTCCCGGTTAATATTTTTCAAATCGATAAATATTTAATAATTTTGAATTAACAGAGTTAATATTTGACTTACCTATTTTTAAGGTATTTTAGTAAATGTTTATGGTTTTCACTTTCAATCTTGTGATTCATTCTTTTATAAATGCAATGATCCACAAGCGATTTCTCGTAAGGTGAATCATCAATACGGGAGTTATGATATTACAAAAGTTTTCAAAGACCAGTGGGAAATACTTTTCTTCAGAAATCAACAAATCTGATACATTCTTCTTAGCAATCACCTTTTTTATTTTCCCACGTCATGAAAAACTTGTTCTCAAAAAATTCCCAATGGATTCTTATGTTCCTTTTTTTGGTGGGGGCACAAAGAAATCAAGCTCAACTCACAGTTACTTCACATTATCCTGATCAAAATCAGCAAAAAGTTGCTGCGGACACTACCATTACGGTAAATTTCAGTTCATCTGTAGATTTTGGGACCATAGGCGATCATTCATTCAATGTGGATGGCAATCTGACCGGTAAGATCACAGGGCTTTATACAATCACTGGTCTTTCTGAAATTGTTTTTACTCCCGGTTCTGATTTTCAGCCCGGGGAAGTCGTCACCGTAACACTGACCACAGATATCCGTACTGCATCCGGTTCAAACCCTTTGAGCGAGGATTACACCTGGCATTTTAATGTTGAAAGCGAAAGGAGTACAGGTAGTTTTACCGATGAAAATTTCAGTATATCAGCGAGCGGTTCAAGAAACATATATGTTGTCGATGTGGACAATGATGGAGACATGGATGTACTCAGGGCTTCTTGGTCGGATGATGAAATTGCCTGGCATGAAAATAACGGGACCGGAAGTTTTACGGAGCATATTGTTTCGGATACTGCAGATGGAGCCAAAATGGTTACGGCTGCAGACATAAATGGGGATGGTGAGGTGGATTTACTCTCTGTTTCATCGACGGACAACAAAATTGCCTGGTATGAAAATGACGGAGGTGAAAATTTTACAGAAAACAAATTGTCCACAACGGCAAACGGAGTAGAATGCGTTTATGTAGCGGATGTAAACGGGGATGGTGAGATGGATCTGCTTTCCGCATCGGATTCTGATGATATGATTGCCTGGTATGAAAATGACGGAAGTGAAAGCTTTACAGAACATTCCATATCAACATCTGCTGACGCTGCGAGTTATGTTTATGCGGTTGATGTGGATGATGACGGAGATATGGATGTATTGTCAGCATCTATAGGCGACGACAAAATTGCCTGGTATGAAAATGACGGATCCGAAAGTTTTACGGAACATAGTATATCAACATCTGCAGACGGAGCACAATGGTTATTTGCTGCGGACGTCGACGGAGATGATGATATGGATGTAATGTCTGCTTCTTTTCGTGATGATAAGATTGCCTGGTATGAAAATGACGGAAGTGAAAGCTTTACTGAACATTCAATATCCGATACTGCGGATCACGCAGCTTGCGTTTATGCGGCCGATATAGATGGGGACGGGGACATAGACGTATTGTCATCAACAGCTAGTGGAGACGATGCTAAATGTTCCTGGTATGAGAACGATGGTTCTGAAAATTTCACCGATCATGAATTTGACCTTTCGGGAATTTCCTATGGGGTTTTTGCTGCAGATATTGATGGGGATGATGATCTGGATATCGTCTCTGCTGCCGATAATTGCAGTCAGATCAGATGGTTTGAACAAATGGATTTTCCTTCCATTTTGTCCCATGAACCGTCTCAAAACCGGCAAAATGTCCCCACGGATACAGTCATCACGGTTAAATTTACTTTGCCTCTGTCAGACAGCGAGAAACCTGATAAACATTCCTTCAATGTGGACGGCAGTGCCAGCGGCCAGATTCCCGGAAATTTTTCAAGCAACGGACAGGATGAATGGATATTTACACCGTCGATCGAATATCAACCGGGTGAAGTGATTACTGTGACAATTACCGATGAAATCATTAAGAATGATTATGCCTGGCAATTTACTATCCGTTCCGGAGTTTCGGGAGCTGGTTTCATTGACAAATATATATATACGGCGTCCGATCCTGCCTACAGTGTGTACCCGGCCGATGTGGATGGTGACGGGGACATGGATGTTTTTTCCTCGTGCTACAGCAATGGTAAAATACAATGGTACGAAAATACTGGTACCGACAGTTTGGAACAGCATGATATTGCCAGCGCTATGGGTGTGCAAATGATCCGGGGAAGTGACCTGAATGGAGATGGGGATATGGATATGATCATTGTATTTGATTCTTTTGTTTCAAAAAAAATAGCCTGGTATGAAAATGATGGTAGTCAAAACTTTTCTTCTCATGACATAGCGGATGCAGAAGACGGTGTCAGGTACATTTTTTCGGCAGATGTCGACAGTGATAGTGACATGGATGTACTTTCCGCACTGGATGAAAATGACAAGATCGTCTGGTATGAGAATGACGGAAGCGAAAATTTTACTCCACATGTCATTTCTTCTTCGGCGGAGGATGCACAATGTGTACATGCTTCGGATGTGGATGGTGACGGAGATATGGATGTACTTTCTGCTTCTTCTTCGGATGACAAGATTGCCTGGTATGAAAATGATGGCAGTCAAAACTTTACGGAGCATGAAATTTCAATTCTTTCTGACGGGGCATCATCGGTTTATGCCGCAGATATTGACGGCGACGGCCACATGGACGTACTTTCGGCTTCAGATAGCGATGATAAAATATCTTGGTATCGGAATGACGGAACTCAAAATTTTATCGAAGATACTATTTCCACTTCGGCCAATATTGCCAGTTGTGTTCATGCTGCCGATTTGAACGGTGACGGGAATATGGACGTGCTTTCCACATCCCGTTCGGATAAAAAAGTCGCCTGGTATGAAAATGACGGCACAGAAAACTTTACCAGTCATACAATAACATCTGAAGCAACCGCAGTGCAAAGTATTCATGCTGTAGATATGGACGGAGACGGTGATCTGGACATCATTACCGAATCAACCGTTGATGATAATATTCCCTGGTATAAAAACGATTACCGACCGGCCATTCTTTCTCATAGTCCTGGCCAAAACCAATTGCATGTGGATGCGGATGATGACATCACGGTGAATTTCAGCACAGCTATGGACAACAGTTCCATCGATGCCGCTTCTTTTGTGGTGACCGGGAGTGCAACCGGACTGATTCCAGGGAGTTATTCCGGGGGTGGAACAAGCAGTATTGTCTTTTCTCCGGATGCCGTTTTTAAATCCGGTGAACGGGTGACCGTGACCCTTACAACAAACCTTGAGAGTTTAGACGGACTCGGGCTGGGGGATGATTATACCTGGCAATTTGTTGTAAAAAGCAGCCCGGTCAGGAATGTATTTGCTCCGAATATTATCAGTTCCGACGTAGATATGGCCAGCAGTGTGTTTGCTTCGGATGTGGATGGTGACGGGGATATCGATGTACTATCCTCATCCCGGAGCAATAATGAGATCACCTGGTATGAGAATGACGGAGCCGGCAATTTTGCCGGATATTCCATATCCACATCGGCATTGGGTGCCAGTGCTGTACATGCAGCAGACATGGATCTGGACGGGGATATGGACGTGATTTCGGCTTCGGAGAATGATGACAAGATTGCCTGGTATGAAAACAATGGCTCAGAGAGTTTTACTGAACACGTCATTTCTTCCTCCGCAGACAATGCCTGCGATGTATTTTCTGCAGATATTGACGGCGACGGGGATATGGATGTACTCTCAGCATCCTGGAATGATGATAAAATCGCCTGGTATAAAAACGACGGGAGCGAAAATTTTACAGAAGTATTGGTGACAGATACTACAGTGGATGGCCCGAAATGCATATATCCAGTTGATCTGGACAGTGATGGCGACATGGATATGCTTTCGGCCTCCCAGAACGACAACAAGGTTGTATGGTATGAAAATGACGGGAGCGGATTATTTCATGCTTACAACATCTCGGCCGTTGTGGAATATGCAGTCAGTGTTTATGCGGCAGATCTCGATGAAGACGGAGATGTGGATGTATTATCGGCTTCGCAGACAGGTGACAGGATCCTGTGGCATGAAAATGACGGGAATCAATCCTTTACAATACACGAGATCGATACAGAGGCTGACGGGGCGTATTGCGTTCATACCTGTGACATGGACGGAGATGAGGATCTGGATATTCTTGCTGCTGCTTATCATGACCAGGTGTTGGCTTGGTATGAAAACGACGGGGATGAACAGTTCAGGAAACATATAATATCGGATACAACCAGTGGGGCAAATTCTGTTTTTGCTGCCGATATGGACGGAGATGGAGACCTGGATGTAATTTCTGCCTCCGAAAGCCAGGGTCGGATCGCCTGGTATGAGAATTTTGACCCGCCATATGTTGTATCTGCCAATCCCGGGCAAAATGAACAATATGTTGATCCGGGAAACGACATTGTGGTTACATTCAGTGAAGCTGTCGACGGGGAGACCGTGAATGCTTCTACTTTCAAGGTTACCGGGATGTTCAGCGGCAAGATTTCAGGGACCATTTCGGGAGGAGGAACCAGTACCGTTACATTTGATCCCTCCGGTAGTTTTCTGCCGGGTGAACATGTTACCGTGACGCTTTTATCAGACATTCAGAATGTAACGGGAACTTCCATGGAAACATCCTATACATGGCAGTTTACGGTTGCCGGAGAGGCCTCCGGTGCAAAATTTATTTCTCATGAGATCAGTCATTCAGCCAACGGAGCAAATAATGTTTTTGCTGCGGATATGGATGGTGACGGAGATGTGGATGTGCTTTCGGCATCGGAAAACGATGACAAAATTGCCTGGTATGAAAATGATGGATCAAACAGTTTTACCGAACACGGAGTTTCTTACGATGCGAATGAAGCTGCATGGGTCCATGCAGCAGACCTGGACCGGGACGGTGACATGGATATACTTTCTGCCTCCGTAAGAGATGATAAAATTGCCTGGTATGAAAATGACGGTTCTGAAAACTTTACGGAACATATTATTTCAACATCAGCCGATTATGCCTCTTGTGTTTATGCAGCTGATGTCGACGGGGACGGATATATGGATGTGCTATCCGCATCCCAGAATGATGATAAAATTGCCTGGTATAAAAACGACGGTAATGTAAATTTCAGCGAGCACATCATATCCGACACCGCCGATTGGGCAAATGGCGTATATGCAGCGGATATGGACAATGACGGGGACATGGATGTGGTTTCCTGTACCTTCGATCATTTTGATCCTGAAATTGCCTGGTATGAAAACGACGGCAAGGCAGACTTTATACCGCATGAAATCTCGACCACCGGACGAAATGCCATACAGGTCCATGTAGCAGACCTAAATAAGGATGGCAATCAAGATGTTATCGCCTGTTACGAAAACAGCAATTCAATGACCTGGTTCGAAAATGACGGAAACAAGCAGTTTACAGCCCACGATATCTCTTCCTCCTTACTGGATGTTTCCGGAATTTATGTATGTGACCTGGATGTGGACGGAAATATGGATCTTGTTACATCTTCCAGCTTGAGTCACAAAATCAGTTGGCACCGGAACGACGGTAATGAAGAATTTACAGTTTACACCATTACAGATACGGCCGAATCTGCCAGGTCTGTATTTACAGCTGACATGGACGGTGACGGCGACCTGGATGTCCTTTCTGCATCCTGTTATGACGACCGGATCACCTGGTATGAAAACGTTTTTCCCGACACGGTGACATCCTCCAGTCCGTCTCCGAATCAACAGAGCGTCGCCGTTGACTGCAATATTGAAGTAAAATTCAGTGCCCCGGTTGACGGCAGTACTGTTGATGGAAATACCTTCATCGTGTACGGTAATTTCAGTGGGAAGATCGATGGGGAATTGTCCGGTGGAGGTTCGGAGACAATTGTCTTTGATCCTTCATCTGATTTTATGCCGGGAGAAAAGGTGACAGCGATCATTACCACAGGTATTCAGGGAATCAATCACATTGCCCTGGGCAGTGACTATACTATGCAATTTGTTGTTGAAAGTGAATCTGCTGCATGCGATTTTGTTTCCGATGATATCAGTACATTTGCCGATGGCGCTTATCATGTATATGCTGCGGATATGGACGGTGACGGCGACAATGATGTTTTATCAGCTTCAAGTAATGATGATAGGATCCTGTGGTTTGAGAATGAAGGTGAAGGCAATTTTACCCTCCGGGAAATTTCCGTTTCGGCTGATTATGCATTCGATGTTAGTGCCGCCGACATGAACGGAGACGGTAATATGGATGTATTGTCTGCTTCTTTCGGCGACAATGTCCTTGCTTGGTATGAGAATGACGGTGATCAGAATTTTACGCCTCATACCATCGCTGACACAGCGGATAATGTGCGCAGCGTTTGCCCTGTGGATATGGACGGGGACGGAGACATGGATATATCAACCGCATTTTTCGATGATGACCAGGTGCTCTGGTACGAAAATACAGGCGGCGGAAACTTCAGCGGTCACATCATTACAACTTCGGCAAATGGTGTTCTCAGCAGTCATGCAGTTGATTTGGACGAAGATGGCGATATTGATGTACTGTCTGCATCAGCCTATGATGACAAAATCGCGTGGTATGAAAATGACGGAAGCGAAAACTTTACAGAACACCCAATTTCAACTTCGGCCGATCAGGCACAATGTGTATATGCCGCCGATGTGAACGGAGACGGTTATATGGATGTTCTTTCCGCTTCGTATAATGATGATAAGATTGCATGGTACGAAAATGACGGAAGCGAGAACTTTACAGAATATTTAATTTCCGATACGGCCAATAAAGCAAGAAGTGTATTTGCTGCCGATGTTGACGGTGACGGAGATGCCGATGTGCTTTCTGCCAGTTATGGAGACAATACAATTGCATGGTACGAAAATGACGGGGTCGGGCAATTCACTTCCCATGAAATATCAACAACTGCTGTCGGAGCCTATGGCGTATTTGCAGCCGATCTGGATGGTGACGGAGATTTGGAAGTACTCTCCGCATCTTCACAGGACGACCGGATCGTTTCCTATGAGAATACGAGTCCGCCTCCATCCATTAATAATCAGCCCCAAAACACAACAACCTGTGAAGGTACCGATGATACATTTTCAATTGAGGCATCAGGCTATGGCAGGATTGGCTATCAATGGCAAGTGGATGACCAGGAAGGAGAAGGATTTATAAACATCACCGATGGGGGGGTATACAGCAACGCAATCACCCCGGTTCTTCATCTGACTGTCGTAACAACAGATATGGACGGGTATGGTTATCGTTGCATTGTCAGCAATCCTGATGACAGCACCATAAGCGCCCCGGCATATCTCACTGTTCAGTCAGCCACGGTGATCACCGCTCAGCCCGCGGCTTCCACCACGGTTTGTGAGGGG
>CAZNPH010000032.1:0-14969 GCA_964574985.1 uncultured Bacteroidaceae bacterium | reverse complement strand
GATGTTGCGCTGAACGTATCCGCGACGGGTGCCGGCACGTTGAGCTACCAGTGGTGCAAGGATGCAACATCCATTGAGGGTGAGACCTCATCGAGTCTGGCTATATCATCAGACACGTTGAATACCGGCACCTATTATTGCAATGTTTCCGGCGGGTGTGGTAATGTCAGTTCAGGCAACGCGCAGATCAATGTGCATCCTGCCACAGTAATCATTCAGCATCCTGCTGATGTAAATGCATCTCCGGGTGAGACAGCTGAATTTAGCGTTTTGGCAAGGGGAGTGAATATTGTTTATCAATGGAGAAAAGACCAGGGAAACATTGCCGGCACAGATAGTACGTACACAATTGCCTCTATCGTGACTGCGGATACAGGAAACTATGACTGCATTGTAACCGGGGCATGTGGTGCAGATACCAGTGAAGTGGCTATTTTGCTTATTACAACAACGGAAATTGGACAGTTGTCTGATGCGGGTATCAGGGTATATCCAAATCCAACCAATGACAGAATTACCCTGGAATCCGGAAAGCATCAGATCGATATGATCCGGATAATTTCTCTTTCGGGTAAGACTCTTATCATACGGAAAGACATGAAACCTGTTGAGATCATCGATTTATCGGGTATTGAAAAAGGTTTTTATATCATGGCCATTCAGGCACAAAAGAAAACATTCATATTGAAGGTCATTAAAGAATAAGAATTTAAGAGGTCCCTTATTTAATCAATTCCCTTATTAAAGAAGAACCGCCCCGTTTTCTGAGACGGTTTCTTCTTGTATGGTTGCGGTTGCCGGATGTAAATTCCGTCGCCGGTTCCTATCCGGACGTTTCCCTTGCTGCCGGTGGCAATATCCCTGATGACAGCCGGATCAGGAATCACTGAATTTGTATGATCACAGACCGTGGCCCCGTTTGTCCCATACCGGATTTTACGAATACTCGGGTTTCCCCACCGTTCCTGTGAAGACAATGGCCCCGGTGGAGTTTTCCTTGATGACATACAGGAAGGGCCGGTCAACTCTGAACATAATGGGTCCGCCGCCTCCGCCGTTGCTGGTCACACTGATCTCCACGATGGTGGCAGCGGCTGCTTCGGTCCCTTCCTCCTGCACATCGATGAAAGTCTGGTGGATCACCCTGGATATGAAAAGTTCCCTGCCCTTTTCGGGGTTTATACCGGAAAAATCCGCTTCACCGGGCTGGAAAGCGACTCCCAGTCCGAGGTTGATCAGGGGATCGTTCAGCATGCCCTTGAATTCATACTTGAATTTGGGCATTTCGACCCGGACACCTCTGAGCAGGGGATTTTCAAACCATGAATCCCACTGGCCGGCATCCAGCTTCTCCACCAGATCCGAAACCGTATTTCCTGTATTGGGCAACATCACCACCATACTGAACGTGCTGTTCCCGTACGGGAGCTCAACCGCGGCAAAGTCTTCATTCGAAGTATATGCAAAATCACCGCTTACCACCATGAAATCGGCCCGGTGTTCGGATCCGTCCGGAAGGGTAAAGTCCCCTTCGTAGGTATCTTCCTTCTCGAATTGATATTTCCAGGCGGCATTGAAGTAAATCGCGTTGATCAGGTACATCACCGCGTCTGCAGGAATATAATCCAGCATGTCCCTGATCTTTCCGTTGGTCTTGTCCTCGATCCACTGATTGATCAGTTCAAGTGTGGCAGGGTCCGAAAAATCGGTCTCCTGTACTCCGGCATCGAAATATTCCCGGTTGGTGGCAATGAATTCTGCCAGTACTTCAAATCCCAGCCGGTACCAGATACTGTTGGCAATGGAAAATTCTACGTTGTCGTCAAGGGTGACCAGCTGATCCATCAGGTCCCTGTAGCTTTCATTGATCTCCTCCGTGGTGAGTCCGTCAAAATGCAGCACATCCTCAAATGCCTGAAGGGTAGTGCTGTCGGCCCCGTTGTATGTCATGCCCAGGGCATAGGAAACACTCAGGGGCGAGATCATGATGTTGTTTACTTCACTCTGGCCGTATACCTGACGGAACAGCTCGAATCCGAATGCTTTGTCCGCTTCCAGGATCTCTTCCGAAATACCGGTCAGGTCTATTTTGGCAGGTTCACCGGAATGATCCTTGTCCGGCGAACCGAATTTCTCACAGGACGGATATATGATGGCCGTCAGGAAAACCGCGGCCGGAAGTATGGATTTAAGACACTTCATGATTCTGGTTTTTGATTTTTTACTGTTTCGGAATTTTCTGATTCCTGATTACAAGATGCAAATATCAGGCCGGAGGTTGCGTCCGGATTTTTCCCTGTCCGGATTTGTTTCCATACGGATTTGCCCCTGTCCGGGTCAATTCCCGTTTTTTTGCAGATATTCGGACCGGGGTATTTTTTCGATCCGGTTGAACATTTGTGCGGCATTGAGCACCAGGAAAGTACTGACATCGAATCCGGATCTTTTCAGTGCCAGCGCAACCCAGGTGTTGCAGGTGCGGAACAGGTGGTATTTTCTTTTGGCCATGAAGAAACGGTCCGATTTTCCGTAAACCGTGCTGGGTATGATATCCTGTTGTTCATCCCTCACGAAACTTTCCGATATGAAACGGCACAATGCACTGAACCGGGTACTGTCCATGATGATCTGCATTACGGTTGCTTTTCCGTAGAATTTTTCAACGGGCCTGCTGAAATCCATCAGTTTGATCACTGCCGGGGTGGGGAAGAGGACCGCCCTTGCCGCCAGTAATACACTGTGTCCGGGGATCTGGTAATACCGTTCGTCTCCCCAGCTGATGTCGATATATTCCGACCTGCTGTAATTTCGTATCTCGGGGAATGTTTCCGGGGGAACCGAACGGATCCGGAAAACAATGCCAGTATGCCAGAATTCCTGGACAATATAAATGGTATCCCCCGCCTTTACCTCCATACAGGACAGGATGATCACCACCAACTGAAGGGTAAGATATTTCTGAACGGCCGTTGAACGCATATGGGGACGGGAATAATCTTTTTAATTGAATTCCAGAGCATTGCAAAGTTATGAAAAAGTTTGTACTTTGTCATGAAATGACCATGATGCCCGGAACGTTTCTGACCCGCGTGGCCGTCTTATTTTTCCTGTTTGCATTTGATGGTGACCAGGAAATAAATAAAACCAGTATGGAAGAAAAGCAACAATCCTCTTCCGGAATAACCCTGTTTCTTTGCGGCGATGTAATGACCGGAAGGGGCATCGACCAGGTATTGCCCCATCCTGTTAATCCGCGGATATATGAATCGTATGTGAGAGATGCCCGGGATTATGTGCGTCTTGCAGAATCGGCGAACGGTCCCATTGACCAGCCGGTTTCCTGGTCATACATTTGGGGAGATGCGTTGGAAGTCTGGCAAGAAATGCATCCTGATTTCAAGATCATCAATCTGGAAACAAGCATCACAGACCATGAAGAACCCTGGCCGGGAAAAGGGATCAACTACCGAATGCATCCCGGGAATATAAAAGTACTTACCACGGCCGGGATCGACTTCTGTTCCCTGGCCAACAACCACATCCTGGACTGGGAGCAGGAGGGCCTGCTTGAAACCCTGAAGACTTTGAAAGAAGCAGGCATCACCTTTGCCGGTGCTGGCAGGGACCTGGAAGAAGCCCGCGCCCCGGCCCTGCTGGAAACGGGATCAGGCAGGGTCCTGGTTTTTGCCTATGGTATGATTACCAGCGGAGTGCAGCAGGAATGGGCAGCAACTCCCGGCCGGCCGGGGGTCAACCTGTTGCCCTCACTGGATGATGAGTCTGCGGATATGATCCGGGAGCAGGTTCAGTCCGTCAGACGCCCCGGTGATATCGTGGTATTTACCGTACACTGGGGAGGCAACTGGGGGTATGACATTCCCGTCCGGCAGCGCGATTTTGCATACCGTCTGATCGACCGGGCGGGTGTGGACATCGTGCACGGCCATTCATCCCATCATCCGAGAGGGATAGAGGTGTATCATGACAAGCTGATCATATACGGAGCCGGGGATTTCATCAACGACTATGAAGGGATCAGTGGCTATGAGCAATACCGGGATGACCTCACCCTTATGTATTTTCCGGTCATAGACCCATCTGACGGTACATTGACCTCCATGAAAATGGTCCCCATGCAGATCAGGAATTTCCGGCTGAACCATGTATCCGCTTCCGATGCCCGGTGGCTTCTCCAGGTCCTGAACCGGGAGGGCAAAAAGCCGGGAACCCGTTTTATGCTGAACAGGGACCTTTCCATCAACCTCTCCATTTCTCATTCCCTGCGCCGGGATTGAGCAGAACAGGCAAAAAGAAACACATCATTGCTGATGTGTCATGCCAAAAATGCTATCTTTGGCGGTGTTCATGTGCTGGCAAGTATTTATTACGGAGTAATAGAATATGAAAAGTAGCGGATTCATAAACGTTTAGAACAATTATATTCATGAAAAAGACAATTCTTGTCCTTCTGCTTTATGCTTCCCTGTTGTCAACGGGATATGCTCAATCCGGCTTTGACCGTCTGGCCCTTACGCCGCCCATGGGATGGAACAGCTGGAACACGTTCAGATTGGACATCAATGAGGAACTGGTCAGGGATATTGCCGATTTGTTCATAGAAAAAGGACTGAAGGAAGCCGGCTACGAATACGTGGTAATCGATGACGGCTGGCAGATAGACCGGGATGAAGAAGGGAATATCGTGGTGAATCCGGAAAAATTTCCTTCCGGGATCAGGGCCCTGGCGGATTACGTCCACTCCAAAGGACTGAAATTCGGGATTTATTCGGATGCCGGATACAAAACCTGCGGAGGTTTCCCGGGCAGCAGGGGATATGAATACCAGGATTCACGAACCTATGCCGGCTGGGGGGTCGATTATCTCAAATACGATTGGTGCTATACCGGGGATCAAAGTGCGCCGGACAGTTATGCACTGATGAAGGATGCGCTGGTAAAGGCAGGCCGTCCCATTGTGTTCAGCATATGTGAATGGGGGACCAATCAGCCCTGGACCTGGGCTCCTGAAATCGGCGGCAACCTGTGGCGTACCACCTTTGATATCCGCCCATGCTGGGATTGCGGGGAAATGGGCATTTCCAAGGGCAGGCAAATAGAAAATTTCATTGGTTTCACCAAAATCCTGGATCAACAGGTAGGCCTGGAATGTTATGCAGGACCCGGTCACTGGAATGATCCGGATATGCTTGAAGTGGGCAACGGTGAACTCACTTATGATGAGAATGTGGCCCATTTCAGCCTGTGGAGCATCCTTGCCGCTCCCCTGATGCTGGGGAACGATATCAGGGCCATATCCGATGAAGTGCTTGAGATAATCACCAACCGGGAAGTGATCGCCGTCAATCAGGATGTGCTGGGCCGTCAGGGTAAAAAGATGCGGGATGACGGTGATTTTGAGGTGTGGAGCAAAGAATTGCATGACGGTTCCCGGGCCGTGCTCATGTTCAACCGTTCTGAAAGAAACGAAGAAATCGGCTTCACCTGGAGGGAAGTGGGATTGCCCGAAAGCCTGACTTTGAAAGTCCGCGACCTCTGGAAAAAGAAGGATATGGGAAGGTTTACCGGTTCGTATACAAGTATGGTCCGCCCTCACGGTGTGGTGATGGTCAGGGTACGTCCCTGATCTGCAGGTCATATAAACCAGGCTAAATTCATGCTGGATTTCTCACCGATCGATATCGCCATATTTTTTACGTTTTACATTTTGGTGCTGGGCTTTGCCTTCTGGAAAAGCCGGGGGAAAAAAGACAGTGCCGGTTATTTTCTGGGCAGGCGCTCCCTTCCCTGGTGGCTGATCGGGATTTCCATCGTTGCAGCCAACCTTTCCACAGAACAATTTGTAGGTATGGCCGGCCAGGCAGCCGGTAATATAGGATTTGCCGTAAGTTCATGGCAACTCCTGAGTTCTGCCGCGGTGGTCCTGATCGCCCTGCTGTTTCTGCCCAGACTCCTGCGGACCGGTATTTACACCATGCCGGAATATCTGGAATACCGGTACAATGCAACCGCGAGGGTGATCATGTCTGTCCTGATGATCTTCATTTATGCAATGGTTACCACCGCTGCAGTCCTCTATTCAGGGGGAACGGCAATGGAAACCATCTTTGGTCTCAGGCTTTCCACCGCGGTATACATCATAGCCGGTTTTGCCCTGGCTTATGTGTTGTGGGGCGGATTGCTGGCTGCGGTGTGGGCAGACCTTTTTCAGGGGACGGTTCTGCTGATCGGGGGATCAATTACGGCTTACATAGGCCTGAAGGCCTGCGGGGGATTGTCAAATTTCCTTCAGGTCAATGCTGACAAAATGCACCTGATCCTTCCCGGGGAACACCCGGAGCTGCCCTGGACCGTTCTCATCGGGGGCATATGGATCCCCATTCTGTACTATTCCGGATTCAACCAGTTTATCGTACAGCGGTCACTGGGCGCCAGGTCGCTGAAACAGGCACAGCTGGGGATCATTTTCGCAGGTGCATTGTGGTTGCTGGTTCCTTTTGCCGTTGTATTTCCCGGCGTCGTTGCCCATCAGCTGTACGGTACCGGTATTGACCGTATTGACCAGGCTTATCCCACCATTATCCGGGAGCTGGTGCCTGCGGGGTTGCGCGGACTGATCTTTGCTGCGCTGGCAGGGGCGGTGATAAGCAGCGTGGCGGCGATGGTCAATGCCGGTTCCACCATTTTTACCATGGACATCTGGAAGCGTTACCTGAAAAAAAATGCCAGTGAGGCCAACCTGGTCCTGATGGGTCGCCTGACCACCCTGCTGATCATACTGATTGCCTGTTCCGTTTCCCTGAGCGATTTGCTGAAAGAAAGCGTGTTTGCATTTATTCAGGAGTTTCAGGGATACATCTCGCCCGGTATCCTCACTGTTTTTGTTTTTGGATTTGCCGTAAAAAGGGCTCCCCCTGCAGCGGCCGTTGCGGCTCTGCTTTCCAGTGCCCCCGTTTACGGATTACTGCAGTGGCAGATGGGCGATGTTCCTTATCTCCACAGGATGCTGATCACATTGGTGATCCTGGTCATGTTGATGGGGGCAATAACCCTCATGAAACCCCTCAAGGAGCCCAGGGTACTTCTGGTGAAGAAGGATATGGACATGAGCAGTTCCCCCCTGGTGGCCATATTTGGTCTGGTGCTTTTGGTAATTGTGGCTGCATTTTATCTGATTTTTCCTTAAGTTTATTGTGATAAAAGACAATGCTTCAGATAAAAAGTTTTGATAGATGACCCCCAGATCAATTAAACTCCAGGAACTTACCTGGCAGGAGATCGATGAACTGCTCCGGGCAGGATGGACCGACATCATTGTACCCCTTGGTTCCACAGAGCAGCATGGCCCGGGTTTGCCGCAGGCCGTAGATGCCTGGCACGGGGAAGAGACCGCGTTACGGGCGGCTTCCCTGCTTGGCAAAACCCTGGTGGCCCCGGCGGTGTCCTTCGGTTACTCTCCCGAACATACACATTTCCCGGGCACAATATCGGTACGTAAGAAAACCCTGATGATGCTGCTGGAGGATATTGCCGGGAGTCTGGCCCGCAGCGGTTTTTCCTTTGTTTATTTCTGGTTCGGCCATGGCGGTGACTGGGCCGTGGCCAGTGAGTGCCTGCCTGCTTTGCACAGCCGCTGGCCAGGCTGCGTGGTGACCTATACACTGGATGTTGAAAAATATGTGGCCGAAACCTGGGATGCCTATCCGCTGAAGGAAGGCATTGAGCCGGAAGTTTCGGGTTCACATGCCGGTGAATTTGAAGCATCCATGCTGGCATCAATGCGCCCGGATATGCTCAGGAAAGACAAACTGGCATCCGGTGACCCGAGACCACTCGATGAAATATCCGAAGCCATGATGAAAAAAGGCATCCATACCATTTCTGAAAACGGCGTGCTCGGCGATCAGCGGTTTGCAGATGCCGGAAGGGGGAACAGGTACCTGGATTGCCTTGCAGAATGGCTGGCCGATGACATCAAAATGCAAAAAAGCAAACATTGAATAAACTGAATATTGGTTTTATCGGCGCAGGGCGTGTGGCCGGCGTTCATTTTGACGCCCTGCAAAAATGCAGGGATAAGGCCCGGCTGACCGCTTTTTGCGATATCAGGGAAGAAGCGGTGGCTTCCCGGGAGAAGGAGTGGGGCGTTCAGGGATTCATCTCCATGGATGACATGCTGGAGACGGTTGATCTGGATGCGGTTGTGGTATTGCTGCCGCATGACATTCACCTGGAAGTCATGCGCAAATGCCTTGCAAGGGAATTGCCGGTATTGCTTGAAAAACCCATAGCCGCCGCCCTTGAAGAAGCGGAAGAGATTGCCGGACTGGTGGAGGAGGCTGGAGTACCGGTTCTTGTGGGGCATAACGGACTTTTTCATCCTGCAATGGATCTGGTAGTGAGTTTCGTCAGCGAAGGATGGATCGGCAAACCGCTTATGGGCTCTGCCAGGTCATATCAATGGCTGGATTTGAAACCCTGGGATTTCAGGAAAAGCCTTGAAAAGACCGGCGGAGGTGCATGGTTGGATTGTGCGGGCCACATGATTTACCGGTTGAATGCCATCCTGGGGAATGTTCAGGATGTAAAAGGCTTTACCTCGCATCTGGCACGGGAGGAGATGGAAGGCGAAGACACCGCAGCCGCTGTTATCCGGTATCCTTCAGGGGTGATCGCCCAGGTGGCAGTAAGCTACGGGTGCAAACTCCCCGGTTACGAAAAAGACTGGCCCGAAGGCTGCGAACAAATGCTGATGGTTTCCGGGGATAAAGGGATGGTGGAATACCATATCTGCCCCACTTCCTATCTGCGATTCTATACCGAACTGCCGGGATCATCCCTGGCCAGGCCCGGGGTCTGGACCAGGCTGGATATACAGGAACCGTTTGAAAAGAGCTTTGACAACCAGATGCTTCATTTTATTGAATGTGTACAGGGCAATGAAAAACCAAGGGTAACCGCTGCCGATGGCACAAACCTGTTAAAGACCCTGTTGAAATTGTATGAAGGGATCAACCGGGGTTGACCCTTCATCATGCCCGTACTGTTTATTCCACGATGAAGCGGCCGCTGTGGAGTGACCGGGAAATTGTACCCGCCAAACTTTCGAATTATCTTAAAAATCAGTAATTTGTTTTTCATTTTCATGGTTCGTGTATTCATAATCATATAATAAGAAAGAGAGGTTCAAATGCTTATTCTGAAATTCAAAAATCCGGTTTTCGGGATCATCTTCATCTTCATTGCATTGAACACCGTATTTATATCATGTGCCCGGGAAAAGCAACAAACAACAGAGCCTTCCGGCCAAAAACAGGAAGGTATTGAAATCCCCAAAGAACCGCCGAAGATTTTGCTTATCCAGTATGTTGATGAAATCAACGGCACCTGGAGCTTCGGGAACTATTGGGATACTTATGATACCGGACTGTATAACAGAACCTATGCCGATACTTTGAAGAAATATCTGGGCATTGATCTGCAAATTATTTCGCCTTCGGAGCTGATCAAAGGCATGCGGACTGTTGCAGAAGATGATGCAGAAGAAATGGCTGGTCAATGGATCAAAGAAGCGGAGGCAGTCTATGAAGTAGAAAGGGAAGATATTATTCAGGTAGCCAGAATGTATCTGGCCGTGAAAGAGCTGTTGAAGAAATACAGTGCCAACGCATGGTCATTGAGAAGCTGGAGAGTAATTGATTCCACCCTTTGCATGCCGCCACTGGCTGAAATGCAGTCATATCTGGACGGAAATCCCACTTGCTGTGAAGGGCTGGTAGAGCCCCTGGTGACCCAGATGATGGGTACATATATTTCAGGAAGGCCGGGATTCATTGGAGACGGCTTAAGTTACAAGATGTTTGAACTGAAAACCGGCTTCAAGCACCCTGAGGATGTGATTATCCTCGGTCATTGCTATATCCCGGTTAATCCGCACGGGAACGACCGGTTGCCTTATGTCATCAGGTCCCACGTTTACGGCAATCCCAATGCCACGGTGGTACAACATGAACACCCGGCATCCCCTTTTGTGGCCAACTGGGGCCATTGGCCGGTAGGGGAAACGGTTACCCTTGCCAAGCTGAATGTGTTTGAAAAGGAATTGGCGGTTTTTACCGGCAAGATCGTTGATGGCGATTATTATTACCAGGATTTTGAAGAAACCATGTGCAGGGACAAACTGGTGGTCAATGTAGACGATCATGAAAATTGCTTCATGTTCCCCATTGAAAAAGGTCCCGAATCAGAAGGAAGTCCCTGGAGAAAATTCGGGAAATTCGGGGGTCATCAGGTGGCATTTTGCGGTGATTACAAAGACGAGATGATTGAACTTGCCGGTTTGATCGGTTTTGACGTAACCACCACTGAAGGGATCACGGAAAATCCCGGAAGAAAGCTGGAAACCAATACGAATATTGCCATGGCCATTTCTGAACAGATACGGCCCGAAACACTGCATCAGGATTGAACAGACAATAATTCAAAAAGTACGTCTCATCATGATCAAAACAAGTTCGTTCATTAAACTCATGACAGCTTCCTTGCTGACAGGTTGTGCCGGTGAATCCGGAAAAGAGCCGGGCGAAGGACCTGACATGAATGTCATTTTGATAATGACCGATGACCAGGGTTACGGAGATCTGTCCTGTCACGGGAATCCGGTCCTGCAAACACCGAATCTCGACAAATTGTACTCTGAGAGTGTGCGTTTTACGGACTTTCACGTGGCCCCCATGTGCACCCCGACCCGCGGCCAGCTCATGACGGGCCGGGATGCCATGGACAACGGGGCGTCCTTCGTATGCATTGGACGTTCCATGATGCGCCGAGGTCTACCCACCATGGCGAAAATATTCTCCGGTTCGGGTTATCAGACCGGTCTTTTCGGCAAATGGCACCTGGGTGACAGCTATCCCCACCGTCCTATGGATGAGGGTTTCCGGAAAGTGATACGTCACGGTGCCTGGGGCATTACCTCAATTCCGGATTATTTCGGCAACGATTATTTTGACGATACATACTTTCACAACGGCACATACGAAAAGTATGACGGCTACTGTACGGATGTCTGGTTCAGGGAGGCGATGCAATGGATGAAAGAAAAGCATCAGGAAGGGGAGAAGTTTTTCTGTTATCTGCCAACCAACGTTCCCCACGTTCCCCACTGGGTTGCAGAAGAATATGCCAGTCCGTATGAGGGCAAAGGCCCGGCGAAATTTTACGGCATGATCGCCAACCTGGATGAAAATGTGGGCCGGCTGGAACAGTTTCTGAAAAAAACAGGCCTGCGCGAAAATACACTGCTTATTTTCATGACAGATAACGGTACCTCCTCGGGGGATAAAGTTTTCAACGCCGGGATGCGGGGGAAAAAAAGAAGCATATACGAAGGCGGGCATCGCGTTCCTTTGTTTATCCGCTGGCCTGCTGGCGGGATTGGTGGCGGACGGGACATCGGTCACCTTACCCAATGCCAGGACCTGTTGCCGACCTTGGTGGATATATGCGGATTGAAGGTTCCTGCAGAAACTGAGTTTGACGGGGTCAGCCTGGATTTTCTGCTCAGGGACAAGAAAGCGGTTTTTCCTGATTCTGCGCGCATGCTGGTTGTGCAGTATGGGCCGTCGGACCTTGAAAAATACGATGCAACGGTAATGTGGAAGAAATGGAGACTGGTCAGGGGGGATGAGCTCTACCGCATCGACCTTGATCCCGGTCAGCAGGAGAATCTCATTGACCGGTATCCTGATATTGCCGGGGAAATGCAGGAATTTTACGAAAAATGGTGGGATGACACCTATTCGCAGTTTCAGAAGGTGCGGTACATTGATATCGGAACGGATCAGGCCAATCCCATGATGCTGTATTCATCCGACTGGCTGGGCTCCTATGCCGATAACTTCGGCAATCTTTCGGCAGGTGACCGGATCGGGTGGTGGAATGTGATCGTGAAGCAGGCAGGTGACTACACTTTCACTTTATGGCGATGGCCGCCGGAAGCCGGCACCGCCCTGGATGCTGCGCTTGAAGGCCCCCAGGGCAAAGGAAAAGCAGTACCCATACGGGAAGCCCGGCTTACAATCGGGGATGTGGATGAAACCAAACCGGCACCCCCGGGAACAAAATCCGTCAGCTTCACGGTCGATCTCACGGAAGGCAAACAGGTTCTCCGGACCTGGTTCAATAACGCAGAAGGCGAACCCCTTTGCAGTGCCTACTACCTGAAGGTGGAACGGCAGGAATAATCCGTGAACCGGACATACGAATTAATGTAATTTATAGTTCACAAAAAGCAAATCAGGATATTGTATTATCTGTCTACAGGGACAACCGGACCGTTTTCCGGCTGAAAGGGCGTTTTTTGATTTGCTGTATCTGAGCAAAGAATATCATTTCGACAATCTGAATCCATTGAACAGGGAAACTGTAAAAAGACTTCTATCTGTATATCATTCGAAATCATTATCTGATAAGGTTGAAAAAGTGCTGTAAATGGTTGACATAAAACGGCATAAGTTTTTTCTGGTCCAGATCCTGAAGAATATTTATAGCGATATTGAACTGGCAAATTACATGGGATTCAAAGGAGGCAGCGACCTGATGTTTTTATATGACCTTCCACGTTTTTCAGTTGATCTGGATTTCAATCTGCTGAATGTCGAAAAGGAAGATATAGTTTATGAGAAAGTCCGGCAGATCGTTATGAAATAAAAAATCTGCTGGGGATCAATATGAAGGTAAGGGTTCAGGAAGACATGTTCGCTCACAAGCTTTGTGCTTTGCTGGATAGAAATGCAACCGCCAACCGCGATATTTTCGATTGTTGGTTTTTCATGCAGAAACAGACGCTGGTCAATAAAAACATCGTTGAATCAAGGATGGGAATGTCTTTGTACGAATATCTTCAAGCTTGCATTGAACACCTTGAAAAGATGAGCAATAAAGGATTGTTGCAGGGGATGGGCGAGTTGATGGATGAGCAAATGAAAGAATTTGTCCGGTCAAAGATGTGGTCTGAGGTTATCAGAATGTTGAAGTTCTACAAAGAATATCCCATTCCGGGGTCCGGAAAGTAAGATTAGTCACAGCCTCTAAATTAAAATTATGAAAACAAAAATTCACCTGATTCACAAAGCATTTATATTCTTTGGTTTTTTGCCGGCGATATTTTTCTTTGCTGCCTGCTCGACTGATCATCCGGCTGATAAAGGTCCGATCAGTTATTCAATTCAGATAAAGGATGGTCAATGGATGCTGTTGCAGGATGGTGATCCTTTTTATATAAAAGGAGCCGCATCTGTAAGCGGAAGAAGTTATATGGATAGACTGAATGCCTATGGTGGAAATTCGCTGCGCATTTGGAGGAATTTTGCGGAGAAACTAAATAGTGCGCAGCAAAATGATTTAACCGTTTTAATGACCCTTCCCTTAAAAGGAGAACGGCATGGTATGGACTGGGATGACAGCATCCGGGTGGCCCGGGAAAAGGAACGTATCATGGATACGGTAAGGAAGTACAAAAACCATCCGGCTCTTATGTTATGGTCTTTGGGGAATGAATTGGAAATAGTACCCGGCAGATCCTATAACAGGAAATTATGGGATGTTATCGATGAACTGGCAGTGCAGATACACAAGATTGATCCTGCCCATCCTGTGATGACCATAATATCAAGCGGAGGCTTTAAGCATGAAAGCAGGGAAATTTACAGGCAATGCCCGAATCTTGACCTTCTGGGTATTAATTCATATCATGATATTGCAGAATTTTGTATGTTGGCGCGTCAGATCTGGCCAAAACCATATGTAATTACCGAATAGGGACCTACATCACATAATGGAATGCCCCGCACTGGATGGAATGCACCCGTTGAGCAAACCAGCTCCCAGAAGGCCGAATGTTATCAATACCGGTACGAAAAGGTAATTCAGGATGATGAGGCTCATTGCCTGGGATCATATGTTTTTTTATGGGGACAGCGACAGGAGAAGACCCACACCTGGTTCAGCATGTTTGATAAAAAAAGGTCTTGAATCACAGACTGTGGAAGTAATGCGGATCATGTGGAGTGGTTCTGAACCCCCCAAGCATGCTCCCCGGATCGACTCCCTGTCTTTGGATGGCAAGACAAGCATCAGCGATATATATCTTCAAACCGGGGCTTACAGGTTATTTGTTAAGGTTCATCATAATAATTCTTACCTGGACAGGTGTAGGGCATAAATTTTAAGCTTGAAAAATTCATGATCCCTGTACCCATATGCTTTTCTTTTCAGCACCTTGATTTTATTATTCAAACCTTCCAGTGGTCCTGTTGATATGTAATGCTTATACCAGTTTATTATCCCAGTTCTATGGGCCATTAGAGTGTTGGCAAATTCTCTGAGTTTGGCAAGGCCTGTTTCATATGCTTTTGACACCCATGATTCAAGGAATATCAAAGCCTTTTCCAGTGACACCTGCATCCATAAAAGTTTAAGCTCTTCTTTCAGGTAGTATGCTGAAGCCAGGGGTTGATTGATCTTCAATGCTTCTTCAAGCCGGTATTTTGCTCTTTCTGTCAGATTATCATTGTTTCTGAGCAACAACCAGCGGGTACCTTTTAACACATCACGTTTATTGAGTTCTTTCTCTTCTCGATAAAGATCCCTGCGTATCTCGTCCAACTTGGAATTCAACATTTTGACAATATGAAACCGGTCATAAACAATATCTGCAACGGGACAATTTTCCATAACAGACGAAATATATGCCGGCCACATATCCATGGCAACAGCCTCAATATTTATATTCTTTTTTTTGACACTTCTACAGAATTTGCGAAGACTATCTTGACTCCGGCCAGCCCCGACATACAACACCCTTGTGGTGTCCAAATCCAATACAACTGTCATGTACTCATGGCCCTTTGCTACTGCAAATTCGTCAATGGCTATTCGTCTCACCCTGG
>CAZNPH010000031.1:0-23903 GCA_964574985.1 uncultured Bacteroidaceae bacterium | reverse complement strand
GGCAAGTTATAACTTTATTCCTTTTTGGTTCTGGCTTGTCCAGGTTAGGTTTATGCGAAGTTACACAAAAAGCCTGGGAAATTAAATAAGAAAATCCTCCAAGAAGCTTTTCATGACCCTGTCCGATTTATTCAGGATGGTCCCGAAAGCACCGTACATATCATCACTCCCGTACCATTTGAATTCGGCCGGACCCCCCACCCATGTTTCCTTTCTCACGTTTTTTTCAATCTTCTCTTTCAGCACATCCGGAAGGGCGCCGTGACCCTCACAGGGCATGTACCCGATCTCACCGGCGAATCACCGGCAACCTTCGAACAGGCCATCCTGATAGGTGGAACTGGAAACACCCCGGCAAAATCGAACTGATCGATCCCTTTGATCCGGGGCGAGTTTACCCGTACCAGCCTCGCAGTTCATCGGGCGAGTCCGAATCCGGGCACATGCGCCTTGCAAAACCCGGGGAGGATGTGGTGGCCACCGGAGCACTGATCCTGGCCGGGCAGCATGCGGAACAACATTGACCGATTTTTCTTACATTTGTTTTTAAACACGAAAATCCTCAAAAATGATCAAAGCATCCCTGATTGTAATCACAACGGCTTTTTTGCTGGCCGGTGCAGTTATGCTGGCGCCCGGTTTTAACCCGGAAGTTCAATTCAACAAAGGACCGTTGGAACGGACAAACGCAATGCCCGACAAAAACCATCTAAAAGGAAGCGGTATGGAAAACAACGAGATTCAATTGCCACAGCCCCGGTATGAGAGCAATGTCCCGGTGGAACAGGCCATGAGAGAAAGACGGTCGAGACGCACCTTCACGGAACAGGCCCTGACCCTCCGGGAAGTTTCCCAGATCCTTTGGGCTGCCTACGGGATCACCCAACCACAGGATGACCCGGCTTTTCTGCGGGGCGGATTCAAAACGGCCCCTTCGGCAGGCGCCCTTTACCCCCTGGAGGTCTACCTGGTCGCCGGGAATGTTGAAGAACTGACACCCGGGGTATACAAGTACATCCCCACCGGCCACAAGATCAAAAGGGTGGTGAAAAATGACATGCGGCAGGCACTGTCCGCTGCCGCACTCAGCCAGGAGATGATCGGGGATGCCCCGGCAGGCCTGGTTTATACCGCCGTATTTCGCCGCACCACCACCAAATACGGGGAACGGGGCAGGAAACGCTATGTCCCCATGGAAGTGGGTTTTTCGGCGGAAAATGTATATCTCCAGGCGGAAGCCCTGGGCCTGGGCACCTGCATGGTGGGCGCTTTCGAAGACGAAGCGGTCAGCGATGTGCTGCAGCTTCCCCCGGACGAAGAGCCCCTGGTCATACTCCCCCTGGGACATCCTTCATCTTCAAGATAACATTTCCATGAGAACATTATTCACTGCGTTATGGCTGCTGTTTTTCACACTGGCCGGCAGGCCTGCAACAACACAGACTGATCCCCCGGGGAACTATTTTACATGGGGAAATGGGAAACTGACCCTGGACAACGGATCCGTAAAACGGGTGCTCACCCTCAGCCATGACAGCATCTTTTGCAATTATCTTGCATTGCAGGAGAACGGCAAAAACCAGCTCCGGAGAAGCAGGGATTTTTCCTTTCTGCTGAACGGAAAAACGGTGGACGGGTATTCCGGATGGACCGTGGTTTCATGCCGGCCGGCCGTAATCCCGGAACCGGCCAAAGGGGCTACAATGGTTTTGCAGGGGAAAGGAGATCATGATGGCATCCGGATTGAGATCAATTACGTGATGTATCCCCGCCTTCCGGTTATCCGAAAGTGGATCTGTTTCACCAATACAGGGAACGAAGAAGTCAGAATTGAGTCACTGAACACCGAAGACCTGCAGACCGGTCTGAATCCGACCCATACCCAGGTTCTCCACAACTACGGGCGGATGAAGCATCTGGGTACATACACCGGGAACTGGGATGACCCGGTGGTGGTGCTGCACCAGTTCCGTGAGATGCGCGGACTGGCCCTGGGAAATGAGGCGCCGGGCATCCTCAAAAGAACCGCGTATCATACCGGGGATATGAACGCGGAGACCGGACTCACCCACGTGGGGCAGGATTACCCTTTCAGGAAATGGCTGGAGCCCGGGGAATCCTGGACCGCCCCCAAAACATTCATCTGCCCCTATGCAGGGACCAGGAACGGATATGATGTGATCAACGGGGACGTGAACCGGTTTGTGACCCTGCATATGAAACCGAGGATCGTGGAGATCGGCAAAAAGCCCACCTTCGTATACAATACATGGAATCCTTTCCGCACCTTCGTCAGCGATTCCCTGGTCAGGGACCTGGCCCGTGCCGCCGCCCGCTGCGGAATCAAGGAATTCATCATCGATGACGGATGGCAGGTGAACAAAGGGGGATCCACTTCGAAGGAAGCATGGGGCAACAACTACGGGGACTGGCAGGTGGACGGGGAGAAGTTTGCAGGCGGACTCAAACCGACATTCGATTACATCCGGTCCCTGGGGATGAAACCCGGACTGTGGATCAGCATCGGGGCGGCCACGGAGGATGCGGAAGTTTTTCAGAAGCATCCCGAATGGTTCGTGAAAAATCCGGACCAGGAACCCGGCAACCTGCATTTCGTTGCGGAAAATTCAAATTTCTATTCAAGCTGTTACGGAACCGGATGGAAAGAATACATCCGGGACAGGATACTGTCCCTGGTGGAGAGGAACGGACTGGCCTACACCAAGCTGGACTTTTCCGTGGTCACCAGTGCATATGTGAACGATCCGGCAATCTCCGGATGCTACGCCAAAGATCATCCGTACCATAAGGACCATGAGGAATCCTTTATCGTTATTTACGAACGCCTGCTCGAACTTTTTGATGAACTCCACCGGGAGGCACCGGAGCTGTTCATCGACTGTACATTCGAAACGGCCGGCAGACTCCAGTTGATGGATTATGCCATCGCCAGGCATGCCGAAGGGAACTGGCTGGCCAATTTCGAGACACCCTCCCCCACGGGCGCCCTGCGTGTCCGGCATATGGCCTGGTGGCGCACTCCCGCGGTCCCGGCAAGCTCACTGGTCATCGGGAACCAGATGATGGACGACCCGGAATTCCTGTTCAGCCTGAAATCCCTGATCGGCACCCTGCCCATTGTGCTGGGGGATCCCAGGGCAGTGGATCCGGAAAAACAGGTGTTGATCAGAAGGTGGTCGGACTGGATGCAGGAGATGCAGGACACCTACGATTACATGTCCTACCGGCAGGACCTTCCAGGATTCGGGGAACCCCGGGAAGGGGCCTGGGACGGATGGATGCGCATCAACTTCAAAACCCGGCAGGGCGGCATCATCGGGGTTTTCCGCCAGGGTGCCCTTGAAGATACGCGCAGGGTGTTCGTCAAAGAGCTCCTGCGGGATGCAATGTACGCGGTAAGAAAAGCACCGGAAGGCACCTGGGTTCTCAGGGCCTCCGGTGCGGAACTGATGAAAAAGGGTTTTGAGGTCAAAGCGGAGAAAATGTATGAGGGACTGCTCTATGAAATCGGCCTGATCAAAGAATAATGAACCGCAGGGAACACATACGGATACTTACCCTGGCTTCGGCGGGAGCCTTTCTCGGCCGCTGCGGGGGACGCCTGAAAGAACCGTTGGGGAAATCCCCGGGGGAATCCTCTGCCTGCGAAAAGCTCATCCTGGCTTACCGGCTGCATCCGGGATTGTTTGAAACCAGTGAAAATTTCAACGCCACGGCCAAATTCCTGAAAAAATACCCGGGCGCCGTTGATGAGCTGGCCCTGTTTGACGAGACCCTGCCCTCCGCACCCTGCGCACCGCTGGATTACGTGGAGAAAATGACCGGACTCCTGTCGAGGAGGATCCGTGATTTCAGGGAGCTGGGCATTTCTTCGGTGGGCATCAATGTGCTGAACAACCTGGGGCACGGGAACCGGCCGGGTATCTGGGAAATGCCTTACCGGCCCATGACCGGACATGACGGCCGGGAATCGCTCTGCCCCTGCCCCAACGACCCCGCTTTCAGGGATTACCTGAAACAAAGATATGCACTGATGGCTTCGGCGGGACCGGACTTCATATGGATGGATGACGATTTCAGGATGGTGTCCCACGGGGTGACCTATCCCTGTTTCTGTCCCGTATGCCTGGAAAAATTCGGCTGGGAAAATGGGCGTCAGGATTTGGTGGACCGGTTGAACGGGACGGACGGTGAACCGCTCAGGAAGGCATGGACGGAATTCTGCAGCCGGACACTTGAAAGCCTTGCCGCGGAACTGAAACAAACGGTTGCAGAAGTAGATCCGTCCATCGCAACCGGACTGATGACCATCGGGTACAGCAGGAGCACGTATGCCCGCAATGACTTCGGACGCTGGATGAAGGCATTCGGTGCCAGCATGGGCAGACCCGGACACGGATATTACCATGACCGCCGGCCGCGGCTGGTCACCGGAAAGATCATGGATGTGGCCCGCCAGGTACGGGACTATCCCGGACAGGTCAAAAAGATCGAATACGAGCTGGAAAACTGGCCGTACATCACCCTGAACAAATCCCGGTCCACCCTGCTGGCGGAATCCATGCTTTCCCTGATGGCCGGATGCAACGGAATTGCCTTCAATATTTTCTATGAACGGGAAAACGCGAACCTGGAAGAATATGAGCCGGTACTGAAAAATCTGACCGCCCATCGCATGTTGATGGAAAATATAAACAGATGGTCGGGGGGAACATCCCTGCAGGGTTTCTGGCCGGCGGATAATCCGCAGCTGATGGAAAACATCACACCCGGCCCGGAAGGATGGTTCCGGGAAGGCAATGAATTTAATATACAGAGACCCAACGAACTTGCGGAAACGGGCATCCCTTTTACCCCTGACAGGGAACAATCCTGCGGGATATTGCTTCCGGGGCGGATCACCGCATCCTTTGACAACCGGACACTGGAAGAATTCCTGTCCGGACCCGTGTACATGGACACCGCCGCTTTGTCCGTTCTCCATGAAAGGGGGCTGGGACACCTGGCCGGGGTCAGGGCAGCGGGAGAAAGCATCATTGCCTTTGAGCGGTTTGCCGGAGATGCCCTCAATGAAGGACTGGAAGGCACCATGCGCAGGGCCACCGGATGGTCCCGGGGAGATTTTCTTATCCCTGAAAACGAACAGGTCCGGGAGATCAGCCACCTTCACCACATGTCTTCCGGCCGGCGGAAAGGATGCTGCCTGTCCCTGCTGGAGAACCGGCTGGGAGGGCGTGTGGCCGTTTCATCCTACCATCCCTGGGGCCATGTGGGCATGCTGGCCAAGGTCCGCCAGCTCACCCGGCTCATGGACCATCTCAGCAACCGCAGGATGCCGGTCAGGACAGACCGGCCCTGCCGGCTCATGCCCATGATCCGGATGAATCCGGAAAAAACCGGCTTCATCCTTTCCCTGTTCAACAATTCATTTGATGACATCCGGGAACTGCCGGTAACCGTGCGGACCGCGTGCAGAAGGATCCGGCAGGTCCTTCCCGGCCGCGAACGAAAGCTCCCTTTCCGGCCAACGGAAAACGGCATAACTTTCACAGTGGAACATATTGCACCCTGGGGCATATTGTTCATCGCGGGTGACTGACTGGCATCAAGTCAAAAAACAACCACTCATGAACCGAAGAGAACATCTGAAAATGCTCGGACTTTTGTCTGCCGGGGCATGGCTTTATCAATGCAGGGGGGCTTTGAACAAACCCGGAGCTGCTGAAGGGACAAAGCTCACCCTGGCATGGCGCCTGCATCCCGGACTCTGGGAAAAGCCATTTAAGGAAATCGAAAACGGACTGCTGCAGTTCAAGGAGGCCGTCAACGAGATCGCCATGTTTGACGAGTCCCTGAACCACCGGACCCTGTTGCCCCCTGACCGGGTCAGGGAGAAGGCACTTATCCTGCGGGAGCGGATCTCGGATTTTCACCGGGCCGGAATACCGGCGGTGGGCATCAACATCTATGATGATCTTGGCGTGCGCAATTTCGACGGAGGCTATACTTTTCCGTACCGCCGGATGACCGGACATGACGGGGAAAAAGCAGAATTCTGCCCCTGTCCTGACGACCGGAATTTCCGGGAATATTTTCTTGAAAAGATCAGGATATACGCGGAAACAAATCCCGATTTCATCTGGATCGACGATGACTACCGAAATTACGGAAAAGCGGGGATCCGGTATTCCTGTTTCTGTGACCACTGCCTGGAACGCTTCGGGGAAACCGGTGGCCGCGAAACATTGGTAAAAAAGCTGAATAACCCGAAAAACCAAGCCCTGCGCGAGCAATGGATCCGGTTCACCAACAATACACTGGACGAGCTGGCCCTGGACATCAGGAAAACGATCGACCTTGTAAATCCCAGGATCGCAACCGGTTTTATGACCGTCGGCTATGACCTGAGCACATATGCCTACGATTTCCCTTCATGGATGCGCACCATGCAGGCCACCAGGGCCAGGCCCGGTCACGGGTATTACCACGAAGGGCAGCCCAAGCAAATCATTGACAAGATCATGGACGCGGGAAGGCAGGTCAGGGATTATCCTGCCATCACCACCAATATCCAGTACGAGCTGGAAAACTGGACATACACCACCCTGGATAAGTCCGTTCAGACCGAACTGAACGAATCTCTCCTGTCTTTGATGGCCGGATGCAACGGGATCGCGTACAATGTAATCTATGCGGGGGAATGGGAAGAAAAAAAACGTACGTTCCGGGCCATCGCTTCCCACAGGCCACTCTGGGAAAAAGTGTGTCAGCTCGCCGGGGGACTCCCCCTGCACGGATTCTGGCCGGCCGATCATCCCGATCTGTTCCTGAAGCAGGAAACGGGTCCGGATGGCTGGTTTCATGAAAATTACAATGTTCACCAGCCCAACGAACTGGCCGCCCTGGGAGTCCCCTTCACTTTCAGTCCGTCTGACAACACAGGCACCCTGCTTTCAGGGAAATTCGCAGAGGGATTCAGCCGGAAAGAACTCCGCGATCTGTTGTCGGCCGGTGTATATATGGATGGGGAAGCGCTGGATGTGGTGTGGAAAAAAGGGCTGGGCGAACTGACCGGCGTTCGTCACAATCCGGAAAGACATACCGGTGTGGAGGTGCTGACCGGACATCCGGTGAACGGACCGGAGTCCGGTAACGGAAGGAGGGCGGGTGCATGGGGAAGCGGCACTACACTGGTCCCTCTGAACGACCGGGTGCAGCAGTTGTCAAAACTGCACACCATGGCCGGCGATGACAGGGGCTGCTGCCTGAGCATCTGTGAGAACGAAGCGGGAGGACGGGTGGCGGTTTCCAGCTATTTCCCGTGGAACGATCATGGCCGCGAAGGAAAAAGAAATCAGATCATGGAGGTGATGGACTGGATCAGCAGAAACCGGATGCCGGTAAAGATCGGTGCCACAGTTCGGGTCCTGCCCATGATCAGGATGAACCCGGACAGGGACCGTTTCCTGCTCCTGCTGTTCAACAATTCCCTGGATGAGATCACCAACCTGCCGGTCAGAATCAGGTCGTCGGCCCGGAAGGTCAGGATGACGGATGCAACAGGCGAACGGCGTGTTTCAGTCCGCAAAACCGGGGACGGACTGGAATTTCTGGTGGACAGGATCCCGCCATGGAACTGCAGGGTCCTGGCCGGGGATGCCGGCTAAAAAGACTCGCTGTATCCGGCCATCAGGCCGATGTACTTTCTGATGCCGGCCAGCTGCTTCCTTTTGGGGCCTTTCTTTTGCTGAGCCGCACTGATCATGGTCACCTTGGCCCGTACATTGGCCCGGTAACTTTTGTAGTAGACGAACAACCTCCGGGTTTCATCTTCATCTTCCATCCCACCGGCTTCCAGATATTTTTTGTAAAAAAACTCACTGAGCTCTTCCGCTCCGAAAAAATCCAGGTCCACGCACAGGAAGGCGATGTCGTTCAGTACGTCTATCTGCCGGAAATCCTTGTTGAACTCAATGCAGTCGAAGATCACCGGGTCATCGTAGAGAAAAATGTTCCGGGCGTTCAGGTCCCCGTGGCAGTCTTTCCGGAAGCCGGATATGATCCGTTCATTGAAAAAACTCCTGCCGGCATTCAGGTAATCCCTTGATTTGTTTACACATTGTTTGATCTTGCCTGCCCATTCTTCTCCCAGCGCCTCGGAAACAAAATCCTCCTGTTTCATGATATCGGCGTATTCTTCCTGGAAACCCAGTGTATCGAAAGCATTTTTGACCACCTGGGCATTGCTGTGGAAACGGGCGATCCTGACCGCCAGTTTTTCAATATCGCTTTTCCCGACCGCTTTGTTCTTCAACATCATGTCCATTTCCCGGTTGTTGTCCATGCGCTTCATCTTCACGGCATGATCAATCACATTCTCCCCGTTGTGTACATTCGGATCCACCATGTGACCGGTGATCGGGATCACATCCAGGTACATTTCCGGGGCAAGGCGCCGGTTCAGCTTCAATTCCAGCCTGCAGTAGATCTCCCTTTTCTCCGGAGATGAAAAATCCAGAAAGGAATATCTGACCGGCCGCTTGATCTTGAAGGCATAATGTTCGGTCATCACCACCCATGAGATATGGGTTTCCCTGAAATCCATGTTGCGGCAGCCGTCCGGAAGTCCGCAATTATCCATCATTGATTGTACCTGTTCCTTCTTCATATATATACTTTTTAGCTTTTCCGATCATTTCATCCGTACTCAACCTGTCAGAGCGGAGCACCAGACGCTGTTCCGCGTACGGGTCGAAACGGGATTTCAGCTTCAGGTACACCCGGTAATCCGCTTCGCTGTGCTCACGGCTTTTTCTGAGACGTTCCCTGACGGTTTGATCTCCGGCCTGCATTTCAATGAAAAATACGGGGACCCCTTCTTCACCGGCCCGTTTCCTGAATTGTTCCCTGTGGGATCTTTTCCTGAACGTTCCGTCTATGACAACGTCGTTCCCCATACTTACCTTTTCGGCCATTTCCTTTTCCAGCCGGTCATATACCTGTTGATTGGTCACGGAGTCGTACTTCCCCTGTTTGTGCATCTTTTCCCTGATCACGTCGGTATTCAGGTGCACGGCCCCGGTCTTTCCGGCCAAACGCCCGGAAAAATAAGACTTGCCTGTTCCCGGCAATCCGGATACAACCACGATCATATCCCTGAAACGATCAATGCATGTGCCGGAATATCCGGCAGATACCGTGTTTTGCCCCAATTTACATAAATACTTTCTGAAACAGAACATTGCATGGCGTTTGTTTGTTAAACAATGTGGTCTGTCCTGGCCGGGATGGTTGTTCAAATTCCTCGCGTGTGGCATAATGTCCACATCTGTATTGAAGGCCATTGTATCATTTTCAGGCAACCCGCTGACAAACAGCTTTTTGTATTTAATCATGGCATCGCCGGTTATTCTGGCACATTCTTGTATGCATCAACAGCATTCCCCTGAGCATCATGAGCAAGGCCACGGACATGAACATGATCATCGATCCGGGCAAGAGCACGGCCATACTCATGATCATGATATTGTCTTCGTTCATTTATTTCTACGGGGGCTGGCCGTTTTTAAACGGACTCGCCGGGGAACTGAAAAAAAGGCAGCCCGGCATAATGACCGGGGACAATGAAAAAGTCGCCGGGGCAGTCAGCGAACGCCTCAACCTGGATGCGTATTTCGCGGAGATCCTCCCTGATCAGAAACTGGAAAAAATTAAGGAATTTCAGAAACAGGGTGAATTCGTGGCCATGACCGGCGACGGGATCAATGACGCTCCAGCACTCGCCCGGGCCGATGTGGGAATCGCCGTGGGCTCGGGTACCGAACGTGGCCGCCGAAACGGCCGATATCATCCTGGTGAACAGCAATCCGGCTGACATCGTCTCCCTGCTGATGTTCGGGAAGGAAACCCATAAAAAAATGATCCAGAATTTTATCTGGGGCACGGGTTATAACGTAAAATTCAATCGTTCAAATTTCAGATCATAATTTGGCATCATATTATAAAATCATGCATATTTGCAGAATTAAATTTTCTAATCATCTAAAAGGAGATCATCATTATGGCCATTAAAAAAGTATGGATCGAAGAAGGTTGCACGGCATGTGCCCTGTGCGAAGAATTATGCCCGGAAGTTTTCGAGCTGGGAGATGCAGACGAAGCATCCGTAAAAGAGGGTGCGGATTTTGGCGAGAATGAAGGTTGCATCAAAGAAGCTGCTGAAGAATGCCCGGTAGAAGTGATCCAGTACGAAGAGGAATAACAGCGGGCGCACTGTCGGTTACTCTTCCGGATACGGTCCCCTCATTTCATTCAAGGGACCGGGTGGAAGCGTTTTTGAGAAATACCTGAGGCCGGTGATCTCCGGCCTGTACCAGGTAAAATCGCCGGACTCCGGTTTCCAGGTCACTTCTGCGCGAACAGGGATCCTGACCCCGTCCATTTCGCGGTGCTCATCCATGCGGATGAACCAGGTCTCCAATGAATATTCCCCCTGCCGTTCATAATAGCGTTCCGCTTCAAAACTGACCGGATCTCCCTGTTCACTGAACCGGAAGAGTCCGGAAGCAGTAATGCCTCCATGGCTCATGGTGGCCCGGGCAGACAGCGGGCCTGTCTGCTCCCAGCTGATGTAATCCTGCAAAGCCGCATGGGGAAACCAGATGATCTCTGACAGGTACCTGACCAAAGTCCCCTGGTCTGTTTCGGGTCCGGATGCATCGGCCACCGTGATCAGGGAATACAGTCTGATCAGCATGTCCCCCCTGCCGTCCGCGTAACGGTCACGGCCGCTGAAACGGATCAGGGGCGATCCCCTGACATTTGCCTTCCAGATAAAGCCGGGCTTGCGGATGGTAAAGTACTGGCAGGCGGTCACATCCATCCAGGGCCCTTCCGGCCTGATCCTCATTTCCCCTTCCTGGGAAAGCGCCACTTCTCCGGGCATCTCTTTTCCGGTCACACCGGCACGTTCCAGCCAGCGGACTATAACCGGGGGAACGGACCCGGACACATCCCCTGGCACCGTGATATTTTGCCCAGACCCGCCACGTTCGATGAAAGCCCGTATCTCACCGTTCACCTTTTTGTCGAATGACCATTCTGCAAAACCCGCCACGGCCATAACCAGCAAAATGGCGTTCACAATGGTCCCTTTCCCGGCATCCTTCCAGTAAATAATGATCAGCAGCTGTGATAAAATGACACAACAAAAGGCAACCGCCCACCACCATTCCTTCCGGAATAACCAGCCGCAGGCAGACAACGCGAAGCCCAGCGCGGCGATCAGCCAGAGCACGCCGGCCACCCTGGATATGACGGGAGAAAGAGGAAGCAGCGTTTTCCCGCTAAGCCGGGTCACCCGGCCGATGTTCCATTCCTTGACAAACCCGATCAGATGAACGAATCCGTGCATCAATATGAATATCCCGAAAAGGATCCTGAGCATATGTTCGTGTATTGATTATCTATTCCGGCCAGGGACTATTCTGCCTTGTAATACGGGTTTTCCTCCGGCAGCAACGCCCCGGAAGATTGCAGCCAGTCCGCCAGGACCCGGTCCAGTTCTTTTACTTTTTCCGGCATGCTTTCCGAAAGATCGTTCTGTTCGGCCATATCCTCAGCCAGGTTGAACAGTTCAAAATGTTCATCCTCGTAATACCGGATCAGTTTCCAGTCCCCGGCCATGACCGTGCTGTTGGGTTTTATCCGGGGCCTGCTCCCTCCATAGTGCGGGAAATGCCAGAAAAGGGTATCCCGGGCAAGCTTCTCCTGCTTAAACAATACCGGACTTATGTCCGTACCGTCGACCACCAGGGTGTCTGTCCCGATGCCTGAAATCCCACAGATGGTGGGGAATATATCCATACTGGCAATTTTCTGTCCGGAAACACCCCCCGGCTCGATCTTTCCGTCCCACCGGGCAATGAAGGGCACACGGATCCCTCCTTCGTAATAATTCCTTTTCCCGCCACGCAGGGGTGCATTGTCGGCCACACCCTGCAATCCCCCGTTGTCCGAAGTAAAAATGATCAAAGTATTTTTCATCAGCCCTTCTTCTTCAAGTGTGCGCACCACCTTTCCGGCAGACAGATCCACGCTATGCTTCATGGCCGCGTAACGTGCCTTACGTACGTCATCATGCTGACCATAGAGATAATGCCTGAAGAGACTGTCCTTTGCCTGAACGGGAGTATGCACCGCGTAATAAGAAAGATGCAGGAAAAAGGGCCGGTCCGTTTTTCAGGAACACTTTCCATTTTTTATTTCTGTTTTTCTTCATGGCTGCAAAACCGTTTCTCAATGATTGTTCAACATCTTCGTGCCGAAATATACAATGAATGCCGGAGTATTACAAAGACACACACTCCCGCACGGGACCCTGATGGGGTTAATTTAACCGGAAAATCATTATATTTGGCAAAAGGACCAAACATAATGAGCAAATCCAGAAGGGACTTTTTAAAAAAGGCATCCATCGGATCGGCCGCAATTGCTTCGGGCGGACTGAAGCTGGGCGCCGGCGATGCCGGGCAAATAAAAACAGTATCCCGGGCCGGAATGATCCCGGGAAGGACACGGGCCAAACTGAACATCGGCCGGGGAGATGACTATACTGACCATCTTCAGGACCAACGGGCACGGTGGCTTTCGGCTGAGCCTTGCAACTGGCAGAAAGCCCGATGGATATCCCTGCCGGACAATTCCACCGACCCGCACACATACTTCCTGGCCAGGAAAACCTTTGAGCTTGAGGAAGTACCGGAAAAAGCCGTGATCCACATTTCGGCCGACCTGTATTACCGGCTATGGATCAACGGGCAGTTTATCGATTCCGGTCCGCCCCGGGATACCCAGATCATCATGGCCTACCGGAGCTTTGAGATATCGGGATTGCTCACTGCCGGAAGCAATGTGGTCGCCATCGAGGTATACCAGAACCGCTATTTTGTTTTCATCCACCGGCACCGTGGTGCCGGATCCTACCGGGGTAAAAACAGGATTCCTGCTGCCGACCGGATGGCGCTGATCTGCCAGTTGGATATTAACGGCAACAGCTATCCGGGGACCGGCAAATCCTGGAAAATATTGCCGGGTGAAGCATGGGCATCACGGGCAGTGCGCTCATCGCTTTTCTCACAGGCAGAAGTATACGACGCACGAAATGAGCCGGGTAACTGGAAGCTGCCCGATTACGACGACAGCAACTGGCAGGTGCCGGGCGACGATCCGGCGCCTGAGGCGTTTGCAAAATTCCCCCCTGAAAAGCGTCCGCATGCAAAACTGGAAGCAAGCTATGTGCCACCGGTTAACCGGGATTTTATTCTTCCTTCCGGAATTCTTGCCATCGGCGAAGTGAGTGATCTCGGCCGGGTACTCAGCCGCGACATCGGCCAGAAAATGGGGTACGAGCACATCCAAACCATGCGGGGAGGAAAAGTCAGTGATCCTGAATTTTTGATGCGCGACGGGAAAGAACCCGTTATCATTGAAAACGGACATGTCTATTACGACCGGGCGGACTATTACCGTTTCCTGGATGAGCGGAACGGGACACCCGAGATCCGGGATGTGACCATCCTGATCGATTTCGGTGAAATGATGAACGGCCATTTTCTCCTGGATCTAGAACCGGCAGAACCGCCGGAACTTGATTTCATGCCGGGCAGACAAATGTTCGGAAGTTCTGCTGCCAATGTTAACTATGGCTTGGTTGATGTTGCCTGGACACAGGAACTGGTGGACGGACAGGTAGAGCCGCGTGTTTATGCCAGCGATCCCGGTTCGGAAGGCAGCGGATTCGATCTGGCCCATGCCGGAAGATATACAATGAAGAAAGGCCGGCAGGTCTGGGAAAGTTTTCATTACCAGCAATTCAGGTATGTTCAGCTCACCTTCCGCGATTTAAACGGACCGCTGAAACTGCACCGTTTTGGTGTGATCAGGACACGCGTGCCGCTTCCCCAAAAGGGCAGCTTCAGCTGCTCCGACCCGGTCATCGACTGGACATGGAAAGCCACGGCACGTACCCTTCCCCTCTGCATGCACGACAACTGCGTGGACAACCAGCTCAGGGAAAGGGGGTTGTACACCGGGGACTGCGGGGTGGCCTATATTAATTCCGGTTTGCCGGTTTTTGGCGACGGGCCGTTCCTGAAAAACTTTATCAAACTGTTTACCGCACAGCTGGAAGACCGCCGGTATCTGCGCTATGTTGTCGATGTATATCAGCCGGTGAAAGAGGACACTCCGGATATTCTGTTTCACCCGGTGCAGCAGGCGTATGCCCTTTGTGAATATTTTTACCATTGCACCGATGACGCATTCATCCGAAACCGGATTTATCCCTTATTCAATTCCCTGTTGGAATATGTGTTTGGATTGCTGAACGAAAACGGCGTTTTCGAAGATCCGCAGGGCTGGCAGTTTCTCGACTGGGCCGATCTGGACAACAACAACGGGGAAGTCGCGCCCCAAAGTCTCTATCTGGCCATGGTGCTTACGGAAGTATCCCGAATTTCGCGTTTCCTGGGCAAAGACAATGATGCGGATAAATACACCCGAAATGCCGGAAGGATCAGGAATTATATCTATGACAATTTCTGGAACGGGGATGAGGAACTGTACGTTGACAGCATCTCCGGCGGGAAACAAAACACCACGGTTTTCTCCGAACATACCAACTGCCTGGCGCTGATAAACGGTCTCGGTAAAAACGGCCGCGGCGACCGTATCGCCGGGCAGCTCTTCCGGTACAAAAAGAACCGGGTGCAGAGTGAAACGGGTTTCATGATGTTTCTCCTGAAGGCGCTTTTCCGCAGCGGTTACGAAGAAAAAGGTCTGGAACTGATGAAACAGCGTTATAGCCGTCTGTACCGTAGAGGTTACGATACATTGCCCGAGGAATGGTCACACAGGATGTCGGTCAGGCGAAGCCAATGGATCTCACGCTGGCGTTCAATGGCCCAGAGCGCGGCATGCGGACCCGCGTATGTCATTTCCACGGAGCTTCTGGGGATCAATCCCACCGCACCGCGGTTCCGGGAAATGGAGATCAGGCCCCGGGTTCTTTTGCTGCCCCGGGCAAGCGGAAGTATCCCCACCCCGCAGGGTGAGGTAGCCGTGAGCTGGGAAAAAAGACAAGGCAGCATATACGTTTCGGTGGATGTGCCCGAAAGCTCCGAAGCGGATGTAGTCCTTCCCCCGCAGGCCAAACGGGTTGCAGGATCGGGCTCTGAGGTCCCGGTACGCAGGCCGGCAGCGGAACCGGAACGTCCGGAAGAGCGGGCAATATTCAGGTCGGGTCCCGGACGGCATCATTTCGAGCTGACCCTGTAATCGGCATCTCCTGAATCATTTAATTTCGAATTAATAAATGGTATTAAACCCCAGGGCAGAACCCTGGACCCGAGTTTCCGATGCAGAGCATCGGGGAATTTAACCATCAAATGATTAAACAGTTAGAATATGAATTTTCTTAATTTCTTTATTCGAAAGATCAGAAAGCCGGTTGTTCTTTTCTTACTTCCGGGTCTGGTAAGTTTATTGTTGACAGACTGTCACCGGGAGGAAACATCACGGCTGTTGGAAAGATCCGGTATTGAGGGAGGCCTGGCCGTTTATGCAGGTTTTGAAAAGGGAAGGGATCTGGTGGGACTGCATCCCAATGACCGGTTTCTGGTGCACGGACTAACCGCCGGAAGCAAGAAGGCAGATAAAGCCCGTGATTTTATCCGCAGGAAAGGTCTGTATGGGAAAATTACCGCGGAGCAATGGAATGGAAATAAACTTCCCCACACGGATGATCTGGTCAATTTGCTGGTGGTGCGGGATCACAACGGCATGAGTGAAAATGAAATAAGGCGGGTTCTGGCTCCCGGGGGCACAGCCTTTATCATGAAAAACGGCAATTGGGAACAATACAAAAATCCCTGGCCGGATGACATCGATGAATGGACCCACCATTTTCATGGCCCCAATAACAACGCGGTGTCCCATGATACAAAAGTAGCCCCTCCCCGGCACCTGCAATGGAAAGGGTATCCCCTTTACTGCCGGAGTCATGAACTGGAGAGCAGTGTAATGGAACTGGTCTCCTCCGGCGGACGCATTTTTTATATTCTGGATACAGGCCCCCCGGGCATCAAGGATTCCCGTCTGCCGGCCACCTGGTCACTGATCTCAAGGGATGGTTTCAGCGGAGTTACCCTTTGGGAAAGGGAAATCCCGAATTGGGGCTGGAAGCAATGGAATAAAGAGGGTCTGGAAGGAGAGGAGTGGATCGATATGGTCGGGCGGAATTTCAGGTACAGTTTCCCCAATATACTGCATCGCAGATTGGTGGCTGCAGGAGAAAAGGTTTACATCACCCTTGGCTATCATGCCCCTGTATCGGTACTCGATGCGGCCACCGGCGAAAAGATAAAGACCCTCCGGGACACCGAAGGAACAGAAGAAATTGTTTGCATTGACCATACGCTTGTTATCCGGATCATCAACCGGTACAGGGGAGATTCTGCCTCATTTTCTTCTCCCGAATCCATTGTGGCGATCAATACAAATACCGGCGAAATATTGTGGGAACAATCCGAAAAAAGGTTGATCCCTTTGACGCTGGCGGTGAATGAAGGCAGAGTCCATTACGCCGTTCCCGGAAAGGTGAAGACGCTGGATCTTTCCGGCGGAGAGAAAAAGTGGGAATGCGGAATGAAAGCACGAAAACTGGTGGCTTATCAGGATGGGGTATTCATACTCTCTCCGGAAAGAGGCGGGTGGTCACCCGGAATACTGAAAGCGCTCCGTGCGGAAACGGGTGAGGAAATGTGGACCGGTCCTCCCCTGGCAGGGAACAATCTTTTTATTGCCAATGAACTTGTCTGGTACGGACAACCCAGACAAAAATACCGTACAAATGACTGGCTGGCTGTCCCGCTTAAGGATACCTTACAGACATTTGCCAGGATGACAGGATACGATCCATGGACCGGTGAAGTGAAAAAAAGGATACAGGTACGGAACCTGTTCAGTCCGGGGCATCATTACCGCTGTTATCCGCCCAAGGCCACAGACAACTACCTGATGTGGGACAAACGGGGTGTTGAGTTCATGGACATCAAGGGGGATGACCACATGCGGCACAACTGGGTCCGCGGTGCCTGCGACCTCGGACTGGTGCCTGCCAACGGACTGTTGTATGCTCCTCCCCATCAGTGCTTTTGCTACCCCAGCTCTAAACTGAACGGATTCAACGCTTTGTCGGCACCCTCTCAGGAGGCGGAACAAAAAATGACAGGGAGTATTCTCAGGAAAGGTCCCGCATATGGCTTTGCTGCCGGCCGAACGTCATCTCCGGAAGAAAATGAATGGCCGACTTTCAGGCATGACCATAAACGCAGCGGAGCGACAGCCGGGCAGTTGCCCTTAAATCTCGGGGAACGTTGGGAAAAGAAACTGGGTGGAAAACTGACCCAGCCGGTCATCACAGACGGGAAACTTTTTGTGGCTCAGATTGACCAGCATTGCATTTCCTGCATCAGCAGTGAAGATGGCAAGTTACTGTGGTCCTTTACCGCCGGGGGAAGGATCGATTCCCCGCCAGGTTTTTATCAGGGCCGCATACTTTTCGGTGCCCATGACGGATGGGTCTACTGCCTGAGGGCAGATAACGGGGAACTGATATGGAAATTCAGGGCAGCTCCCTCCGAACGGCGCATTGTTGCCTTCAATCAGCTTGAATCCCCCTGGCCTGTTCATGGAAGCGTTCTTATCGTTGACGGCGTCGCCTATTTTGCCGCGGGCCGCTCATCCTTCCTGGATGGGGGGATATTCCTTTACGGCATTGATCCGGCCAGCGGTGAAAAACAATATGAATACCGGATGGAAGGACCCTTTCCGGAAATACCCGGTGGTGAACCGGGAAGGCCGTTTGACATGGAGGGCTCGCTATCCGATGTGCTGGTAAGCCAGGACGGATATATCTATATGAAGAATGTGAAATTCAACAAAAAGCTTCAAAAACAGGAAACACCCGGCATCACTCAACTGGGGGATAAAAACACCGGGCTTCATCTGTTTTCCACTTCTGCTTCCGGACTGTTGGATGATTCATGGTGGGACCGCACTTTCTGGATGTATTCGGAACGCTGGCCGGGCTTTTATATGGGATTGAACGCACCGAAATCAGGACAGATACTGTCCTTCAACGATTCATGCACCTATGCCTTCAAATGCTTCACCGAACGCAATCTCCACTCTCCTTTTTCCCGGCCCGGCAAAGGTTACCTGCTCTATGCGGATAAAAACAGCACCGAACCCGTGCTGGTGGATGCTGCCGGCAAACCCGAACCGGTCAAATGGCTGCCGGAAGTGAAAAAGACCTGGGCCGATTTTCACTGGCAGGGCTTTACCGGACTGGAAATTACCGATCCTGCCCTGGATTACGAAAAAGGGCCCGGATTCACCCGTCCCCTGCCCGCTTTGTGGAAACGCTGGATACCCGTACGTGTCCGCTCGATGGTCCTGGCCGGCAATGCCCTTTTCATAGCCGGACCGCCGGATGTGATCGATCCGGATGATCCGCTTTCCTCATTCAAAGGTGAAAAAGGCATGTATTTATGGGTCATTTCTTTGTCAACCGGTGAAAAACTCTCCGGATACAAACTGCCTTCGGCACCTGTGTTCGACGGAATGTCGGCAGCAGGCAGTCAAATTTATATCAGTACAACAGATGGCAGGGTGGTCTGTCTCGGAAAGAAGTCTGCAGGCTGACAAATCAATCAGCAGGGAAAATCTCCGTATTCCTGAAAAAATATCTTTACTTTTATTGAACTGCATGATCTTTATGCAATTTACCGATTAAACCAAAAATAATGAAAATTTTTCCGCCTCTCATTTGCATTGCGTTTTTATGCAACATCAGCGCCCTGGATGCCCAGTACCCCGGCCACGGGCTTCCCCAGTATCCGGAAAGCTGGGAATGTCGGTGGATCACCCATCCGGACATTGACAACAACGCACACAACCTGATCCATTTCAGGAATACTTTTGAATTGCAGGAAAGGCCTGACCAATTCATTGTCCACGTCAGCGGGGACAACCGTTACCGGCTGCATGTCAACGGCAGGGAAGTCTGCTACGGACCCCAGCTTGCCGACATCCGGCACTGGCGGTACGAAACGGTTGACCTGGCCTCCTTTCTCAAAGAAGGGAAAAACGTGGTAGCGGTGGAAGTGATGAACTGGGGCACGGACCGGAGTTACGGGATCATTTCCCTGAAAACCGGTTTTATGCTGCAGGGACATTCGGAAAAAGAAGCTTTTCTCAGCACGGACTTCGGGAGTTCCTGGAAAGTGTTCCATAACCGGGGGATGCATGAAAAATCCGTGGACTGGATCTTCGGCGGTGAGATCGTGGGCGGATTCTATGCATCCAACCCCATGGATTCGGTGGTGGCGACAGATTACCCCTGGGGATGGAAAGAGGCGGATTTCGACGACAGCGGGTGGAAAAACCCGGAAGTATATCTTATTGAACGTCCGAATACAAGCGGGGGCGGACACGGCTGGCTCATGCAGCCGCGCACCACTTCCATACAGACCAGCGAAAAAGAACCCCCCGGGGACATTATCCGTACAAAACCGGAAAATTTTGCCCGGGACTTTAACTTCGGTGACAGGCCCCTGGTCATCCCGCCCAATTCGGACCGAACCCTGCTCATCGACCGGGGATACGTGACCCTTGGATACCCGGAACTGCACCTTTCCGGCGGCAAAGGTGCCTGCATCCGGGTCCGGTATTCGGAAGCCCTGTATGACGAAAACAACCACAAAGGGAACCGCGATGTGACCGAAGGCAAGGTCATCAGGGGCATCAGCGATGTATATGTCATGGACGGGGGAGAAAACCGGATCTTCAAGCCCATGTGGTTCCGCACCTTCCGCTTTGTCCGGCTGGACATCGAAACCAGGGAAGAAGCCCTGAAGATCGATGATTTCTACAACATGTTCTCTGCCAGCCCCATTCCGGTCACGGCCGAATTCAATACCAGGGATCCGGTTTACCGGGAGGTATGGGACATTTGCCGGCACGGACTGGAGATATGTGCCCAGGACAACCTGCTCAGCGATGCCTACTATGAACAGATGCAATACGTGGGAGACCTGCGCCCCCACCTGAAGGCATGGACCTCCCTGACCGGCGACCTGACCTATTTCCGCAGCGCGATGGAACAGTTCAACAATTCCCGCCTGCCCGACGGGAACATCACCAGTTGCTACCCGCTCAAGGCCACATTCGTCCACCCCACCTACTCGCTCATCTGGATCGACATGCTGCACGACCTCATGATGACCGCAGGGGAAAGGGAACTGATCGGATCCTGTCTGGGAGAGATCCAGGAAGTGTTCGATTATTATGAATCCCTGATCAATGAAAACGGACTGGTCGGTGATTCGGAATATCCCATGTTCATTGACTGGTACCTGCCCAAAGGGGGCAATTCCCCTGTGAACAGAAACGGCAATTCAGCCATCCTGACCCTGGGTTATGCATATACACTGAACAATGCCGCCGGCATACTGGAATGGCTCGGATACCGGGAAAAAGCCGGATACTACCGGGCTCAGTCCCGCAAGTATGCCGAAATCGTCCGCAGTCTTTGTTTTGATCCTGAAAAAGGGATATATGCCGACGATCCCGAAAAGACCTTCTATGACCAGCGGGCCGGCATCATGGCCGTCCTGGCCGGGGCGCATACCGAATCCGAAGAAAGGATACTGATGGACAAAATACTGGATGAAGAGACGGGATTCGACAGCAAAGCAAACCTTTTCTTTTACTTCTATCTGTTCGAGGCCATGGCAAAAACCGGGGTGGGAAATTTCACCCGTGCATTGGGGCCCTGGAAAGAGCTTGTGGAAATGGGCATGTCGGCCACACCCGAAAAACGCATCGAACAGCACCCCCGTTCCGAGGTCCATCCGTGGACCGCCCATCCCGTACATTATTATTTCAGGGTAGTCGCCGGGATTGGTCCGGCCACCCCGGGATTCAAGACGGTCCGCATCGCGCCCCAGCCCGGGCAACTGGAATTCATCCATGCCACCTATCCCACCATACACGGGAACATTCTGATCGATCTCACATTCGGGAAAAACAAAGAGGTTGAAGGCGAGATCATCCTGCCCGGGAAAATGACCGGGGAATTCATCTGGCTGGGGAAGGCCATCAAACTGCAGCCGGGGCGGAATGATTTATTTGACCGGCCGGGCCGGCTGTAACGACTACATTTCCAAACCCATTAACCCGGATGAGCTGAATGAATTGATTTTCAGGCAATTGACATAATCATGAATCAACATCAACAAAAACCTCCCGGCGATTATGTTAGCAAATTACTAATAAAATAATTGTTTATCAGGCAATTATATCATAGTATTGTAATAAACACGTTATCTGCCAATCATATTTTATCTATTTTATCTTGTTTTAAAATTCTCAGTTTAAAAAATCGCGTTTTCTTGAATATAAATTCTGATCCTATGGGAAAAGGCAAAACAGAACCACATCAAAATCCCGTCTTCAGACAACTAAAGGAGCTTAATCCCATTCTGCAAAAATATGCACAGGGCGATTATTCGGAAAGCATTCACATCCCGGCTGAAAAAAATGAATTAACTGACTTTTTGGTGAATCTCAAAACCATGACGGATGACTTTAAAGAACGGGGAAAAGAACTCAATTGTCTGTATGAAATATCTGAGTCCATTTGTAAAAGAGACACTCTGGACGAAATATTCCATGATGTGGCCGCCTTGATCCCCCCGGCCTGGCAATACCCTGAAATCACCAGGGGAAAGGTGATTTTTGATGGAAAGGAATATATTTCCGGATCATTCAGGGAGACCAAATGGAAACAATCAGCCCCCATCATTGCTAATGAGGAGCGGAGAGGCGCGATTGAGGTTTATTATCTGGAAGAGCGCCCGGAACTGGATGAAGGCCCGTTTTTGAAGGAAGAACGGAAATTGATCAATGAAATGACCCGGATTTTGAGTGATGCTATCACATCCAGGTATAAAGAAGACCGGTTGGAACATATTAATAATGTCCTGCGGGCCATCCGTAACGTAAACCAGCTTATCGTCAAAGAGAAAGATCCGGAAAAGCTAATTACCAGTGCGTGCAAACTCCTCACCGAATCCCGGGGCTATTTGAATGCATGGATTGCTCTTTTTGATGAAAAAGAAGAATTAAAAGCTGTTTCCGCTAAAGGTGTGGGTAAAGAATTCTCTTCCGTTAAAAAGTTGTTGAAGGAAGGGAAAAAGGTTTACTGTCAGAAAAAGGCGCTAAAAGAACAGGGTTCCCTGGTGATTGAAGATGTTTATCAAACATGTAAAAATTGCCCGTTGTCATCAAAATACAAGGAAAGGGCGGCACTGGTAAACATACTGTCACATAAAGGAACGGTCTTCGGGACCATCACCATTTCTGGTCCGAAGAACATGTCCGATGACAAGGAAAAACATCAATTGTTCAATGAACTGACAGGCGACCTGTCATATGCGCTCCAAAGCATTGAAACCGAAAAGGAAAGAGAAAAAACCGGAGATGAGTTGAGACGAATCCATGATCTTTATTCATTGATATTGGATAAATCACCCAATCCGATCATCGGAATAAAACCGGACTCATCCATTGATTATGTCAATCCGGCACTGGAAAAACTGACCGGTTTCTCTTCGGACGAACTGGTCGGCAAGAAAGCGCCTTATCCCTTCTGGTCCCCGGCAAAACAGAACGCAATCCTGGGTGATCTGAAGACTGCCATGAAAAAAAGTACCAAAGGGCTTGAAGAGCAATTTCAGACAAAAAGCGGCGTTCCCCTCTGGGTGGAGTTCACGTCTATTCCGGTGATACACGGTAACGAGCTGTTGTATTATATTGCAAACTGTATGGACATCACCGAGCGCAAGAAGGCTGAGGAGGCATTGCGCGAGAATGAGGAATTTATCAGGACAGTTTTAGATCATCTTCCTATAGGTATAGCTGCGAACTCGGTTGATCCCGCCGTGGAGTTTAGTTATATGAATGATAATTTCCCAAAAAATTACCGGACAACTAAGGAAGCGCTTGCCGACCCGGATACGTTTTGGGAAGCTGTATACGAGGATAAAGAATTCAGAGAAGATATCAAGAAAAAGGTATTGGATGATTGTGCCAGCGGCGACCCCGATCGGATGTATTGGGAAGATATACCAATTACCCGCAAAGGAGAGGATACGTTTTTCATTTGTGCAAGGAATATACCAATTCCAGGCAATAAATTAATGATATCAACTGTTTGGGACATCACCGAGCGGAAAAAGGCTGAGGAGAAAATAAATCATCTCAACCTGGTGCTGCGTTCAATACATGCTATTAACCAGTTAATCATCAGAACCAAAAGCCGGGATTACCTTATCCGGAAATCCTGTGATATATTGGTGGAAACACGTGGTTATTTCAGTGCATGGATTGCCCTTGCCGATGAACACGGGAAATACCTCACCTCTGCCCAGGCCGGTTTGGATAATGATTTTACCGCAATGATCAAACGGATGAAGGAAGGAAAATGGACAGCCTGTGCAAAGAAAGCTTTCAGGAAAAACGGAATCGCCGTCACCAAATATCCACCGGAAGAATGTCCGGATTGCCCGCTTTCCGCCAAATATGGCGGTGGAGGCGGCGCTTTCACCATCAGGCTTGCCCGGAACAAAGAAATCTACGGAATACTCTCGGTATCCGTTCCCGTATCCTTTTTAAAGGTTAAAGATGAGCACCGCATGTTTAGTCTGAAGTTCCCTTTAAATTAATCCTCAAAATAGCCTTAAAACTATTGATATTAT
>CAZNPH010000030.1:29293-30027 GCA_964574985.1 uncultured Bacteroidaceae bacterium | reverse complement strand
ATGTGGCAATGGTGTAGACACGACGATCACCGTCTACGTGAACCCGCGGCCCCGTGTTACAATTGAAGCCTATCCAGATACCATTGTATGTTATAATGAAGGAGTTACGATTGAAGTTTCAACACCGAATACTGTTACAGGTACAATCAGATATAATTTAACAACTTCATCAACCGGAGGTATTACAGGTATAAGATCTAATGGCACATACGATCTGGGAGACCTAAATGAAAACTTGGTGAATACAACCAACACATTGCAGTCTGTCACCTATACCTTAACTCCATTTATTGAAAATGCAGAAAACGGAATTGATTGTTATGATGGAGTTGTATCTGAAATTACAATATATGTTAATCCCAGGCCTGAGATGAACGTGTCAGTTACAGACACTGTTGTTTGTGACAGTACTGTAATAGATTTTAGTTTCACCTCACTTAACGGTACAGTATTGGGTGATAAATATTATTATCTTGAAACATCTTATACAGGAGATGTCGATGGAGTTAAAGATAATGGACATTATCCATTGGCAGATTTTAGTGATCAACTAATCAATAATACATCAGACTTACAGACGGTGACTTATCATTTCATACCAAGGTTCAGGAATCCGCGCGGGGATGATCCAGATGAATATTGCTCCGACGGTATTGATACAACAATCGTAATTTATCTTAACCCGACCCCTGATCTGAGTTTGGTAATAACCCCTGACACGATAGTCTGTGACA
>CAZNPH010000030.1:0-29193 GCA_964574985.1 uncultured Bacteroidaceae bacterium | reverse complement strand
TCCGCGGACCGGGCTGGCTTACTGTGAACATGGCAGTGCGAACGACACGACGATCCGCATTCATGTGAACCCGACCCCTGATCTGAGTTTGGTAATAACCCCTGACACGATAGTCTGTGACAGCACGGAGGTCACCTTTGATTTGAGCAGTGACAACGGGCCGGTTATCGGGGATAAGCGTTATCAGTTGACGGTCATGAATCCCGGGGGTGTACAGGGAGTCCGGGCGCCAGATGAGTATTCCTATGTATCGGGAGATGATTTCATCGATACATTGATCAACCCGACCAACCAGGTACAGACGGTCACCTACACGTTCCATCCTGTGATCAAGGATCCGCGGACCGGGCTGGCTTACTGTGAACATGGCAGTGCGAACGACACGACGATCACCATCTATGTGAACCCGACGCCGGGAATCAATGTGTCCGTTCCGGATACGGTGGTTTGTGACAGTACGGTGGTTGAATTCAGTCTGACTACACTGAACGGAGCGGTGCTGGGCGAAAAATACTATTATGTTGAAACTTCATATACCGGAGATGTAAGCGGGGTCACCCCCAACGGGCATTATCCGCTGGCAAATTTCAATGACCGGCTGGTGAACAATACATTCAATCTGCAGACGGTGACTTATCATTTCATACCAAGGTTCAGGAATCCGCGCGGGGATGATCCGGGTGAATATTGCTCCGACGGGATTGATACCACCATTACCATATACCTGAACCCGACGCCGGGAATTGAAGTATCAATCCCAGATACTATATACTGCAATTCATCGGAAGTTCCCTTTACCATCACCACTCCGAATGTTTCGACAAGCGGAACCATGTATTATGACCTGGTGACCAGCTATGTAGTGGCAGAGGTGTCCGGAGTATCTCCGGACGGGCCTTACCCGCTGAATTATGACGGGTCCAGCAATTTCAGCGATATTATTACCAACAGCCATCCGACGCAGCTGCAACTGATCGAATATACGTTCAAACCGAGGATTGACGATGCACGTCCGGGATTCGACTGTGACCGGGGGATCGATACCACAGTGAGGGTATATATCGCACCCGAACTGATCAGTGAACTGACCGGCGATACAGTCATCGGCGGCTGGAATATCCGGTGTAACGGTTTGTCCGACGGCAACATTGATCTGTTTGTGCAGGGAGGATATATTACCGATGACTATAGCTATTTGTGGGAAACCATCGATGGAACGGGTTTGATAACCAATATACAGGATCAGGAAGGACTTACTGCCGGAACATACCGGGTAACCGTCACCGATGCCATCGGATGTATCGTGTATGATACTATTGAGTTGGAACAACCTGACCCAATCCAGGCATTGGATTCCATTGCCCGCGTAGGATGCAACGGCGGGCGTGGCGGAGCCATCGAGCTTGATATGTTTGGCGGCACACCGGGATATACCTTCTTATGGAGAGGACCTGAGGGTTTCATAGATTCCACTCAGAATATCTATAACCGTTATGCAGGGATTTACTATCTGGATTATGCAGATACCAACAATTGTCAGGGTTCCAGGGTCATTCTCATTCCGGAGCCTCAACCCATACAGATCAGTCCCACCCTTACTGCTTTCGGGGACTACAACATCCGATGCAATGGTGAAAACAACGGTGATATCCGTTTAAATGTAAACGGACAAGGGAGTCCGGCCTATTATGAATACCTGTGGACAGGTCCGGATGGATTCATTGATTCCACGAAAAATATATATAACCTTTATGCAGGGGATTATACCATTGAGGTGACCGATTCGGCGGGGTGTAAAAAAGAAGAGATATTCAACATCACCCAACCGGACACCATAGCCATTGTACCGGATATTCATGAGTATCCCGGAGGTAATTACAACATCAGTTGTTATGGTTTGAGCGATGGTTCCATTGATATTGATGTTACCGGAGGACACGGTAATTATCAGTATTCATGGAACACGACCGGAGGATCAGGGATTGTTGCGAATGAAGAAGACCAGTCAGGATTGACTGCCGGGACATATCAGGTGCATCTGGAAGATCCTTTCGGATGCTACAGGGAAGCCGGTTATGAATTAACGGAACCGCCGCAGCTTGTACTCACCGAAACGGTACTTTCAGATAATCTGGGATACAATGTTTCCTGTTATGGCGGCTCTGACGGGAGCATCGATGTATCGGTGTCCGGAGGATGGGGCAGCTATGATTATGAATGGAGTACAACAGACGGGTCCGGACTGGCTCCGGAGGAAGAAGACCAGGAGGGCCTTGCAGCCGGAGAATATCAGGTTATGGTTACGGATGAGATCAATTGTTCGGCCAGCTGGACCATAGCGCTTGATCAGCCGGATTCGTTGAGCATCGGTCCGGTGATCCCCCTGCATTCGGGTTATGAGGTATCCTGTTATGACGGTCAGGACGGCTCCATCACCCTGAATCCTTCAGGTGGTGTGGGTGATTATACTTACGAATGGTCGACAACGGACGGTTCAGGTATTGAAACAACGCTTGAAAATCAGAACGATCTGTCGGCAGGTACGTATAAGGTATCCGTAACCGATGAAAACGGGTGCGTAAAAAGCTGGGATATTACTCTGGATGATCCCGAACCGATTATTACCGGGATGGATGTGGAAAATATCAGTTGTAACGCAAGTGACGACGGCATGGCCTGGGTAGATGTATCCGGGGGCATCAGTCCGTATTCCTATTTCTGGATACCGACCCGTGACCGGGATACCATCACACGGGATCTTCCGGTCGGTACCTATACGATAAGGATTACTGATTCCAACGGGTGCGTACATTATGATTCGATTGATGTTGAAGAACCGGATCCGTTGAAAATGAATATGCTGGATACCCTTCTTTACTCCGGAAGCATGGTATCCTGTTATGGAAATTCTGACGGTTCATTCAAAGTAGGTGTGGAAGGAGGCAGGGGCCCGTTCATATTCGATTGGTTCAGAAAAAGCGGTGAGTCATATGTTCCCGGACTCCCGGTACAATCCTACAGGGTCACCACGGGCTATACGGACAGTATCGTGGATGTTCCTGCAGGGTATTACCGTGTACTGATCACCGACAGCAAGGGCTGTGAGGCCACAGGCAATGTCAGGGTTACACAGCCCAACAGGCTGTTGCCCATATTTAATGTGGAACAGGTATCTTGTTACGGTTATGGTGACGGGGAAGTAACGGTCAATATTTCAGGGGGGACGCCTTCATACGAGGTTGTATGGGAAAACGGGACCAGGGATTATACCGCCCAGATGCTGCCTGCAGGGAATCAGGTACTCAATATTACGGATGCCAACAATTGCCGGCTGGACACCTTTGTTTATGTGCCACAGCCGGATTCCATCCAGATATCGGTGGATAAGGCCAATCCAAGATGCCCCGATTCCTATGACGGGATAATTTCCGTGGAAATTGACGGAGGAACCCGTCCCTACCAGATCTTCTGGACCTATCTCGACGCCAATGTGCCCCTGCCCGACAATGAACCCCAATTATACGATCTCGGGATGGGGCCTTATGCGATCGAGATCATCGATGAAAACAATTGTATGTTTCATGATACCATTGTGCTGAACGTTGACGAGGAAAATTGTATATTTATCCCCAATGCATTTACGCCGAATCATGATGGATTCAATGATACGTGGGAGATAGACGGACTCGAATACTATCCCGGGGTGATCATTGAGGTATATGACCGTTGGGGGCAAAGGGTTTTCAGGTCCGACAAAGGATACAGCAATCCCTGGAAAGGCAGGTACAGGGGTGATGATCTGCCGGTTGACAGTTATCATTATATCATCAATCTGAACAACGGTTCCAGGCCATTGACAGGGAATGTAACCATTATCAGATGATCAGGAAGTTTGCAGACAATAGAATGATTGAAGGATAAAAGTATGATCGATTTGTTGAGACATATGGTAAAAGGAATGAACCTCAAGATCATCCGGCTTTGGCTTTTGTCGATTTTGCCGGTGATATTGCTGCTGACCTCTGTACCCGCAAACGGACAACAATTGCCCCTGTACAGCCAGTATATGCTCAGCGGATTCCTGGTGAATCCCGCCATGGCCGGAAGCGACGGATACACGAGTTTCAATCTGACCGCCAGGGAACAATGGCTTGGATTTACAGATGCCCCCCAGACAAGATCCTTCAGTGTGCAGTCAAGATTGTTGAGGAAAAGCTATGTGATCAAAAGCAGGAAGGTTTCCCGCAAGCGACTGATACCCAGCAGAAAGGGAAGAGTCGGACTCGGAGGGTATTTTTATTACGACAGGAACGGACTGGTAGAACGCACAGGAATACAGATGACCTATGCATACCATATTTTCTTCAAGGACAATCAGCTTTCATTTGGTTTGTCGGGAACGGGATTTCAGTTCAAGGTCAATGAAGATGAAATCGTCCTGCATGATTCGGGTGATCCTTTGATCAATGCAGGGCTGAAAAATGTACTGTATATCCCGGATGCCAATTTTGGCGTTTTTCTGATGGGCAATCAGTACCACGTGGGTGTATCGGTCAATCAGCTTTTCCAATCCTATTTGAAGCTGGGAAACCGGAGCATGTCTGAATACAGAATGCACAGGCATTATTTTGCAACGGGCGGATATGAATTTTTCATCGGCCGGGAATATTCACTGGAGCCCTCTTTTCTGATAAAGGCAACCGAACACAAGGTTATCCAGGCCGATGCCAGTTTCAAGGTTTTTTTCAGGGATGATTACTGGGTGGGTACCTCGGTCAGGACCGACGGTACATTGATCGCATTTGCCGGGGTCAGGTTCAATCAATTGTATTTCGGTTATGCATTCGATTATACTTTATCAAACCTCAGGAGATACAGCTACGGTTCTCATGAAGTAATGATCGCCCTGAAGCTGGGAGACAATGCCAGACGCTATAAGTGGCTCAATCGTTATTAAGTACCTGGTTTTCTATGAAAATACTGATGCTCCTGGAATGCGATTACCCTCCCGATATACGGGTGGAGAATGAAACAGAATCGCTGGCGGAAGCGGGACATGAAATCCATATTGCATCCTACACCCGGAAAACCAGTACTGATAATAACAGTTTGTTCAGGGAAGAGCTGGAAAATGCGGTTGTTTTCAGAAAATATATATCCGGGATCAGATACAAATCAAGTGTTGGGGCGTTAAAACTGCCGTTCTATTTCAATTTCTGGAGATCATACCTGAAAGATCTTTTTGCCATGGAAAAGTATGATGCCATTCATGTACATGATCTCCCGCTTGTCAAGGTCGGTTACGAATTCAGCCGGAAGCACAAAATTACCCTGACGGCAGATCTTCATGAAAACTGGCCGGCGCTGCTGGCAGCTTCCGGTCATACCAAAACCTTCATGGGAAGGATCCTTTCATCCAATTCCCGGTGGAGGAAATACGAGAAAAAATACCTGAACAAAGTGGACAATATTGTTGTGGTTTGCAGGGAAGCCAGGGAAAGACTGGAAAGAATGAGGATTGAACCGGATAAAATTCACATTGTCTCAAATACATTGAACACGAAACATTTCCATTTAATTCAGGATAATCCGGATCCCCGGTATATCACTTTGTTTTATGGTGGAACTCTTGCCTGGTTCAGGGGGATTCATATTGTGATCAAAGGATTGGCACTGCTCAGGGGAAAATATCCTGAAATCAGGTTCTGGGTTTTGGGCGCCGGCAAGTATCTCGGTCAGCTCAAACAACTTGCAAGCGCGTTGAATGTCAGCGAACAGGTCCGTTTTTTCGGTTGGGTAAAACTTGAAAAGATCTATGAGCATCTGCAGAAGTGTGATTTCCCGGTTTTACCCTTTATTAGGATCGAGCATTTCGAAACCACCATTCCCCACAAACTCTTCCAGTATATGTATTCGAATAAGCCGGTGATCGTTTCCGATTGTACGCCCCTGCGGAGTATTATTGAGGAAACCGGTTCAGGAGTCGTTTACAAAAACGATTCGCCGGAGGATTTTGCATCAAAACTTCAGAAATTTATCGAAGACAAAGAATTCAGAAAACAATTCGAAGGCAGGGGCAGGTCCTGGGTAGAGAAAAAGTACAACTGGGAGGTTGATGCCGCGCGTTTGCTTCAGGTATACGGCAGGGATCGCTGACAACCCGGCATGTGCGACCAGTTCCGGAATGGCCGGAGAAAAGAATTTTTACTGCGATCCGTTCGGTGGTTCGGAGGTTGGTGGTTTTACAATTCTTTGATAAATAATCGGTTAAAATCATCAACATGATAAAAAAAATCAATAAGTTTGTTTTCGGGATTTTTGGGGATTCTTCCTTTTTTGGTTGTTTGTTCTACTCTGATTCATTTCGGATCTCAATGTTACATTAGCTGTATTGTTCTAACCGGATCAATAATTAATTTCTAATAATGAAAAGAGTGTTAATTACGGGCGCAGACGGTTTTATCGGATCACATCTTACAGAATTATTGCTTGAGAAAGGTTATAGGGTCAAAGCCCTCGCACATTACAATTCATTCAATAATTGGGGCTGGTTGGATGATTTAACTGAATATGATAATCTTCATGTTGTTACCGGAGATATTCGTGATCCGCATTTTTGTAAGGATTTGGTAGCTGACACGGATATGGTCTTTCATCTCGCCGCGCTTATCGCTATTCCATATTCGTATATCGCTCCGGAAAGTTATGTGGAAACCAATATTACGGGGACACTGAATATTTGCCAGGCAGCAAAAGAATCAGGGGGAATAAGGGTAATTAATACCTCTACATCTGAAGTATATGGCACCGCTGAATACACACCCATTGACGAAAAACATCCCAGGCAGCCTCAATCGCCTTATTCTGCCACAAAAATCGGAGCAGATGCCATCGCCATGAGCTTTTATAATGCCTTTAATCTGCCCGTTACAACAGTCAGGCCCTTTAACACGTATGGCCCCCGGCAATCGGCCAGGGCAATTATACCGTCCATTATCATTCAGATTGCGTCAGGCGCAAAAGAAATTAAATTGGGAGATTTGCGCCCAACACGGGATTTCAATTATGTAAAAGACATAACACAGGGTTTTCTGGGGATTGCCGGATGCGATGATACAATCGGGAAAGAAATAAATATTGCATCCAACAGTGAAATTTCCATTGCAGATGTCCTTGATATCATAGGAAAGCATATGCACAGTGATGCCAAAGCAATCATTGATGAAAAACGGTTACGTCCCGAAAAATCTGAAGTCTTCCGCCTGAGGGGTGATAATGCACTTATAACATCTTTAACTGACTGGAAACCAAAATATACTTTGGAAAGAGGATTAAAAGAAACCATTGACTGGTTTGGTAAACCTGAAAATCTTCAAAAGTATAAAACGGGTATTTACAATGTATGAGATAATCTATGACCATTTGTGGAAAAAACATTTAGCAAAATAGTCCGGTTTATTCGTGAGGTATACAATGAACCCTCTGACCACATTCCACTCCATGCACCTGTTTTTGCCGGAAATGAGAAAAAATACATGGAAGAATGCATAGACAGTACTTTCGTATCTTCAGCCGGGAAGTTTGTTGACAGGTTTGAGGAAGAAATAGCAAAATATACCGGGGCAAAAAAAGCGGTGAGTTGTGTCAATGGCACCAGTGCCTTGTATTTAGCGCTGTTGCAGGTGGGCGTCGATCCTGGAACCGAAGTGATTACGCAACCCCTTACTTTTGTTGCTACTGCGAATGCCATCGAACATTGCAGGGCAGAACCTGTATTTCTTGACGTGGATATGGATACCATGGGGCTTTCGCCGGGAGCATTGAAAACCTGGCTTGATGAGTCGACAATCCAGGAATTCAGCAATTCAACGGATAATACTGTAACCATCAATAAATATTCAGGCCGGCGTATTTCTGCCTGTCTCCCCATGCACACCTTCGGGCACCCCTGCCGTATAGATGAAATCGTTGAAATTTGCAATGTATGCAACATACCCGTTGTGGAAGATGCGGCGGAAAGCACAGGCAGTTTTTATAAAGGCCAGCATACCGGTACTTTTGGAAGACTTGGAATATTAAGTTTTAACGGAAACAAGACAATTACCACGGGGGGGGGCGGGATGATTTTATCAAATGATGAAGAACTGGGAAAACATATCAAACACCTGACCACGCAAGCCAAAGTAAACCATCCCTGGGAAATGGTGCACGACCACATAGGCTATAATTACCGCATGCCCAATATAAACGCGGCGTTGGGTTGTGCACAGCTTGAGAACCTGGAGCGGTTCCTGCAAATGAAAAGAGCCCTTGCCGGAAAATACCGGGATTTTTTTGCTGACAGGGAAGAAATTTTTTTCAATGAGCCGGAAAATGCGAAATCAAATTATTGGTTGAATACCATAATTTGTAAAAGCCGTGAATTCAGGGATAAATTCCTGAAAGAAACCAATGCACGAGGCATCATGACCCGCCCTGTCTGGAGATTGATGAATCATCTGGAGATGTACAGGGATTGCTTGCATGATCGCCTTGAAAATGCCGAATATTTGGCAGAACGGCTCGCGAATTTGCCCAGTAGCCCGGTATTATGAAATCAACGGATATTCAATTAACAGATGATGTATATCACCGGAAAGAATATGCCGGATTATATTTATCTGGAGAAGCTGAATTGTTTGATTTTGCCTACAGAAAAAATGGCAGGTTGTTCCGGAATGTGTCGATCAAAAGGCCGGTCAGTAAGGTAGGGAAGAAAAAGCTTGATAATTCCGTTTATGATCTGGAAACTCCCTATGGTTACGGCGGACCGGTGGCGAATTGCAGGGACAGGAAATTCATCCGCGAAGCATTGAGGGAATATGAAGCGCATTGTCTTGAAAACGGTATTGTTGCGGAATTCTTCCGTTTCAATCCTTTCAGTGCGCTTTGCACCGATCATGAGTATTTCTTTGATTTTCTGCAGAATGACCGCAAAAACGTCTTTGTTCCGCTCAGGAGGGATCTTCAGGATATACAGGCAGACTTTAAACCGAGTCTGAGAAGAAATATTCGCAAGGCCGCGGAACACAATCTTGAATTTGCTGAACTGGAAAAAACAGAATCGAATATTGATAAATTCAGGGAGCTGTATTCAGAGACAATGAAAAAAAGGAGTGCCGCAGAATTCTATTACTTTTCGAGGGAATACTTTGAGAAACTGACCGCCCTGGCGTTTACGCAATGCTATGGAATTCATTATCATGATAAACTGATCAACGCGATCATTCTTTTGGTTTCGGAAGATATTGTATACTATCATCTCGGGGCGACCAGGCCCGGTTTTTATCATCTGAACGGAAATGCATATATTTTCCGGGAAGTAATCCGGAAGATGCAGGGAAAATATAGTTATTTTATGCTGGGCGGCGGAAATTCGGGAGATGAGAAGGATTCACTTTTCCGTTTTAAGTCAAAATTCTCCTCTTATACAAAAGATTTTTATATCGGGGGGAAAATATACAACCGTGAACAATACGACAAACTTACCGGAATATGGAGACAGGAAGGAGGGGACCCGGACCGGGATTATTTTCTTAAATACAGGTTAGAACCGGACCAAAAAAATGGTTGATGTATAAAAATGTGATATCCGTACACGGTACACCAAGATCAGGTACAACATGGTTGGGACAGATATTTGACAGCTCCCCGCTGGTCAGGTACAAATACCAGCCCCTTTTTTCCGATTCATTCAAGGACAGGATCACTGTCCGGTCCGGAGTTCCGGAAATAAGGGATTTTTTCGAAGAAGTCTATAACCGGAATGACGAATTTCTTAACCGGACAAAACAAAAACAGAAAGGGATCCACAAAGATTTCAAAGAAAAACTTGACAATCCCCCTTTTCTGCTGATCAAGATGGTCAGGTACCATTATCTGATCCCGGTTTTTCTTGAATCCTTAGACAATATCAAAGTCATCGGTATTGTCAGAAATCCCTGTGGAACATTAAATTCATGGAGAAAAGCCCCCAGGGAGTTCCTTCCGGAACATGATTTCAGAAAAAACTGGCGTTTTGCCCAGGACAGGAGCAATTTCAGACCGGAAGAATATTATGGCTTTCACCGCTGGAAGGAGTTAACCATGATGTTTATGGTCATGAAGGAAAGGTTTCCTGAAAAATTCACCTACGTCAGATATGAGGATCTTTTTGCGAAAACCGGGGAAATCACGCGCGAATTGTTTTCTTTCTGCGGATTGAAAATGGCAAAACAAACACTCGAATTCATCCGTGAATCCAGGTCCTTTCACCAGGAAGACCTTTACAGCGTATACAAAGGGAAGAAGAAAATGAATGACTGGAAGGGAGAACTCGATGAATCCATAATCAATGAGATATATGATGAACTGAGGGGAACCGAATTCGAAAGATTTCTGGAAATTTAAATCGCAGGATCATGGTAAAATCAAAATCCCTGAAGGATTTGAGTATCGATCATCAGAAATCCATTTTGTCTTCCATGAAAAAAATGGATGAAAACGGCACGAAGCTGCTGATCGTTTTAAAAGGCAATAAGTATTACAGTTTGGTCAGTATCGGCGATATTCAGCGTGCCATTATCCGCGGCAAAGAACTGTCGGAACCGGTAAGCAGGATACTCAGGCCAGAAAATAAAGTCAGATATGCCCGGAAAGAGGATGGCATCGGAACCATCAGGCAAACAATGATGAAATACAGAACGGAATTTATGCCTGTCATTGACCGGGATCAGAATGTTGTGGAAATCATCTTCTGGGAAGATATTATTGATTATGACAGGTTACAGGGAAAGAAAAAAATTCCATTACCGGTGGTGATCATGGCCGGAGGCAAGGGAACCCGCATGAAACCGATCACCAATATTATTCCGAAAGCATTGCTGCCCCTTGGGGAGAAGACAATCCTGGAACATATTGTCGACCGTTTTGCCGAAACCGGGGTTGACAGGTTCTACCTGTCGGTCAATTACAAACATGAACTGATCAGACAATATGTGAAGGGCCTTCACTATCCGGGGATTTCCTTTGAATATATTCAGGAAAAGGAACCGCTGGGCACAGCCGGGAGTCTGTATCTGGTCAGAGAGTCGGTTCGGTGCCCTGTTTTCGTGACCAATTGTGATATAATTATTGAGCAGGATTACAGGGATATCTACGAATACCACAAAAACAATCATAATGAGATCACCATTGTGGCTGCAATCAAACATTATCCGGTCCCATACGGGATTTTGAAAACCGGAAGCAATGGAATCCTCGAGGATATTGTCGAAAAACAGGGCATTACCTTGAAGGTCAATACAGGAATGTATATTCTCGAACATTCGGCACTGGAAGAAATCCCGGATAACAGATACCTTGATATAACCACTCTTATTAACAGGATCAGAAAAGAGGACAGAAAAATCGGGGTTTTCCCGGTTACCGAGGAATCCTGGCTGGATATCGGCAGATGGAGCGAATATCAGAATACCCTGAACAAATTTGGAAGCACAACCGATGTCTGAATTGCACAAAAAACCACTGAAATTGCTGTTTATTTTCAGCAGTGGCAATTTTGAATCTCCCAACAACAGAAAGTGGTTTGAACTTTTTGGTCATCCGGCGGAAGGAATGGAGTTTTTTTTTCTGATTCAGGACTGCGATGAACATATCAAGACAACTTTTTATGATCGATTCCCCGGAACCCACCGGATCATCCTTTTCAAAGAGAAGGCTGAATTTCTGAAGTTTGGATGGTATCAACGCCTGCGTTATCTGAACCGGGTCAGCAAACAATTGCGCCTGCTGGATCCCGATGTGGTTCATGTACACGGATGTTATTTTACCTATCCGGTGATAACTTTCTTGTGGGCAAGATTAAAAGCCAAACTGGTTTTCAATGTCTGGGGGAATGATTTCAATCATCTCTTCAGAAGGAAATTAAAACACCGGATGGTCATGTTGCTCCTTTTCAGGAAAGCAAGTCTTATATGGGCAAACTGGCATGTAATGGAAGATGCATTGAAGCGGTCGTTTCCACGTTATCGCGGGAAGATCCGGACGATCCTTCAGGGAATTGAGAAAGAAGCGTTTATTCAGCCCGGTAATAAAGCAAGGACAGAGATCCGTAAGAGGTTCGGGATACCCGGGGATGCTTATATCATTTCATATATCAAGGGATTTGCATATTCCAATAATCAGATCAATCTTATCAAAAGTCTGGCACACATCCGCTCAGAAGAAAAATATTTTTTGATTTTGCATTATTTGAGAAAGAATACCGAAGTCGGGGATAAACTGGAAAAGATGATCAGGGAACGCGGTCTGGAAGACAGGGTGGTTATTTCCCAAAAAATAATGAGCATGACCGATATCAAGGCCCTTGTCGAGGTTTCCGACCTTTCCTTGTCCATTCCGTCAAAGGACCAATTGAGCCGGACTGTCTTTGAAACCATACTGGCGAATACCAATTTGGTGGTCAGTAATATCAGTCCGTACCGGATCCTGAGGGAAAAATATAATTTCGGTTTGGATTTTGTGGACGAAAAAGATCCGGAAAGTATATCTGAAAAAATCGATCATTACCTGCGGCATAAACCTGAACCTTCATGGGAAGAGGAAAAGAAGGTCATCCACAGGGAATTTAATTTCAGCAATAAAAAAGATAATCTGATGAAGATCTACCGGGGTCTGGTCAGTGAATAATTCTGGAGAAGAAAAACGGCATTCAATGCTCCCGAACATTAAAAATGCGGTAAAACAAACAGCGGTTTACAGTCTTGGAAATCTCTCCACCAAGCTGGTTGGTTTGATTTTACTGCCTTTATATACCGATCGCCTGTCTGTTTCCGAGTATGGGACACTGGGTATGCTGGAGGTAAGTACCCTTTTCCTGGTGCAAATACTTCAGTTTCGTTTGTATGCTGCCTATCAAAGATGGTTTTATGACCATCCGGGAAAGCAAAAATCCATATTGTTTACTGCATTGGTATCACTGCTGGGCATCAATGCAATTACTTTCGTTTTCCTGTTTTCTTTTTCTGAGAATCTGTCTGTTCTTTTGTTCAGTAAGGCAGACCATGTTTATGTGATCCGGCTCATGCTCGGTGTGTGTGTTTTTCAGATCATGAATTCATTTCCCATTGCCCTGATGAGGATGCAGGAACGATCGGTATTTTATGTTGTGGTCAACCTTGTTAAGCTGGTCGTTACCCTGGTTCTGACCATAATGCTGGTAGGTTATTATGACCGGGGTATTGCAGGGATCTTTGAGGGGCAATTGGCCGGTTATTGTATTTATTTTGTCCTGATATCAGGATATATGGCAGGGAATATCCGGTTCAGACTTGAAATCGGGATCGTGAAAGACATGTTCCGGTATTCACTGCCTCTGATGATCGGGTCGGTTTCCTCCGTTATTTTTTCGACCGTGGACCGGTACGCATTGAATTACCTCGTGAAAACGGATGCGCTGAAAATGGTGGGGTTGTATTCACTGGGTTATAAAATCGCCAATATTGTAAAGCTCATTATTATTGACGCTTTTAAAATGGCATTGCCGGCGGTCGTTTACAAGGCATTGAACCGGGAACACAACCGCAGGTTTTACTCGAAGATCCTGAAATATTTTGCATTTGTTCTGGTTTTCTGTATTACAGGGCTGGTGGTATTCGGCAGGGAGATCATCAAAGTCCTGTCGGTCAATCCGGATTATTGGAAAGCGTATTCCATTGTCCCCATCGTTTCTTTTGGCTTGATCTTTTTCGGGTTGAGGGGGGTGACCAATATGGGTCTCGCCATCGCGAAACGCACCAGGATAATCGCGATCATCATGATCTTCATGGCCATAATAAAAGTGATCCTGAATATTCTTTTGATCCCGCTTTTCTATGCGAACGGGGCAGCCCTGGCCACCATGATCTCTGAAATGATCTTCTTTACCGTAATTTACCGGTATGCACAAAAGCATTACTACATTCCGTATGAACTGAAAAAAATATTGTTGATGATCCTGACTGCAGCATGCATTATGGCCGCAGCCATTTTGATCGGGGATATCCCACTCGCGATCCGTTTGGTACTGAAGTTGCTTATATTCCTGTCATTCCCCTTTTTCCTGTACTTCCTGGGTTTTTATGAAAAGGTCGAGCTTGACCGGATCCGGGGTTTCTGGCTGAAATGGAAGAATCCTTCCAACTGGAAGCGGAAATGATCCGGTTTTGCCTTTCTATGGTCCGTATTCGTCCTTTTGTTGTTCGGATAGTTTTTTCCGGTTCCCCATGAATACGGAGAAAGCCGTGAACAACAGAAGCAAAACCGAGCTTACCAGGGATATTTTCATTCCGGCCTTGTATGATGAGGGTTCGAACCGGAACCCGATGGTGTTGTTTCCCGCCGGGACCACCATGGCCCGCAATACATAGTCCGCCCTGAAATGTGGTTGTGGCTGTCCATTGATATATGCTTTCCAGCCTTCCGGATAATAGATCTCGGAAAAGACCGCCAACCGGGGACTGTCGGCCTCCGATTCATAGATCAACTGGTTGGGTTCATAGTGGGTCAGAACAATGGAAGCAGCAGAATCATAATCTAAAGAGATATCTTCCAGGTATTTTTCGAACCGTTGGTCGACAGTGGCCGCATGGGCGGGATCGAAACGGTCCAGGGCCGCGATCTCCTGGTCGGCATTATCCACCATGATGACATCATGAACAAACCATGCATTTCCGTTTGCATGATTGTTGTAAAGGGGTGCCGAGCCCTGATTGTAAATGATATAACGGGTATTCAGCATGTTGAGTACATGCTGTTTGGCCAGCACCTGTTCCATGGATCCCTGGCTGGGTTGGTTCCTGAGTTCCTGAACAATGCTGTTCATTTCGCGGGAAATATGGAATTCAATAAGTTCCTGGTATCTCTTCATTTTTGCCCCGTGGTACCCGCCAACGGATTTATGGAAATAGGAAGTGCTGGCATCATTGAATGTACTGACCGACAGGTTTAAAACCCTGAAACTGGGATCGGGGTCCTGCAGGATGACCTTGTCGGCCTTGCCCGGTGTAAAGGGGACTTCTGCCTTTCTTTTGGGAATGAACCCGGAATTGTCGAGGTAGCGTTTATCCACCACCCACATGTCCAGCAGAATGAGTCCGGCCAGCAAAGCAATGGCAAGGGGTTCCCTGATTTTTTTCTGATAATGGAAATAGATCAGGGTTGCGGTAAATCCGACAAACAACAATGAGCGGAAGGCATCTGACCGCACCAGGCTCTTCCTGTCTTCCCGCAAAGCGCTCATCAGGAAATCGGGCCAGTTCAAACGGCTGTCGGCAGGTGCGGTAAAATCGTTGAACAAGCCTGGCATCAGGGTAAACAGCAGGGCGATCCCGCCGGTAATGAACAGTGCGTACTGAAATGCCTTCATGAACTCCTCACGGCCGGTCTGACCGGTAAAGAGCTTCCTGAGGCCCAGGAAAGCCGTAACCGGAATGGTAAATTCGGCGATCACCAGGATCCATGAAACATTCCTGAATTTGTTGTACAGGGGGAAATGATCCAGCATAAATTCCGTCAGAGGCGGAAAGTGCCTTCCCCATGCAAGGGGAATACAAAGGATGGTAGCGGTGAGCAACCACCATTTGACCGGTCCCCTGAGCAGAAATACTGCCATGAAGAACAAAAACAGCACCACCGCACCAATGTATACCGGGGCATCGGTCCAGGGCTGTGGCCCGTGATACAGCGGCAATTGCCGGATGATCCGCCTGGGGTTCTCCACATTATTTTGCTTCAGAACTTTATATGTTTCCGAATCGGTATCCAGGGCGCCATAGGCTTTCCCCCCCTTGAAATTGGGGATCAGCAGGGTGAATGTTTCAGTTACCCCGTAGCTCCAGCTGGTGGCATAATCCTTGTCCAGTCCGCTTGTTTTGGTTTCTTCGTCATGGGTGAGTTCAGACTCCCCGCGGGTGGAATATTTGCTGTATTCCAGGGTAAGCCATAATTTGCTGGCATTGACACCCACTGCGGGAATGGCTGCCAGGATAAGCAGGGAAGAGGTCAAAAAGAAATGCCTGAGTCTTTTTACCTTCAGAAAATGTATAAAGAACACCACGGCAAGGATCAGAACCAGGATCATGGCATAATAGATCATCTGGTAATGTCCGGCGGAAATCTGAAGCGCCAGGAAAAAACCCGCCACAGCACTTCCGGTCAGCATGTTTTTCCTGTATGCATGATAAATGCCCGCGATCACCGGGGGCATATAAGCCAGTGTAACCACTTGCGTATTGTGTCCCGCCCCGATCAGGGCAAACCAGAAAGAAGAAAAAGAAAAGGCAATGGCGCCGGGGATGGCCAGCCAGGGGCCGACTCCGAACAACAACAAGGCAATATAAAATCCGATCAGAAACAAAAAAAGATAACTGGCGGGACGGGTTCCTACTTTTAACAGGTTGTCGATGGGACGGAATAAATTGGTTTTGTGTCTTACCGAGATCAGGTAAGCCGGCATTCCCCCGAACATGCTGTTGGTCCAGAGCGGATCTTCACCCGTTTGTTCCCGGTGGTCCATGATTTCTTTCGACATGCCCCGGAACTGGCTGACATCCGTCTGCAGCAACCGTTTCCCTTCCAGTACGGGATAAAAATAGGCATAGGATATCACCAGGAAGACAAATATGGCAAACAAATGAGGGTAAAGGCTTTTCAGCTGGAATTTCATATCAGGAAATCTCATTCCGGAGCGGTTTATTTTTTCGAATATATGCAATTATTTTCAATATGGGCAAGCAGGCAGAATCCAATATTTTTGTTTTGTTTGCCCCGATGGATTACTTTTAGGTTTTTATTATAAAAACATTTTGCCATGTTTGGGAATATCCTGATACTTGCTCCCCATACGGATGACGGTGAATTCGGATGTGGAGGAAGCATTTCCAAATTCATTGAGCAGGGAGAAAATGTATATTATGTGGCGTTTTCCACGGCAAAGGAGTCGGTTCCTGCCGGAATGCCGGCCAATATCCTGGAGATCGAGGTGAAAGAAGCCACCAAACGGCTGAAGATCAAACCGGAAAACCTGATCGTTTACGGTTTTACCGTGCGGAAGCTCAATTATTACCGGCAGGATATCCTGGAAGAGCTGGTCAAGCTGCGGGACCAGATCAAGCCGGACCTGGTTTTCATGCCTTCGCCGGGTGATCTGCATCAGGACCATCACACAGTGGCCATGGAAGGACTGAGGGCATTTAAACACTCCTCCATCCTGTCCTACGAGATCCCCTGGAATAATATTTCTTTTGACAACCAGTGCTTCATAAGACTGGGGAAATCCCATATCGAAAATAAGATATATGCCCTGGATGCATACAATTCCCAGAAAACCAAATACTATGCAAAAAAGGATTTCATATACAGTCTGGCCAAGACCCGGGGTGTACAGATCAACGCGGCATATGCCGAGTCATTCGGGGTGATACGCTGGATCATATAATAGTATTCATTGCAACCAGGAGGAACGGCCATGTATCAGTATACCGTAGATGACCTGAAACGCATCATTGAACAGAACGTCAAAATCATAGGAAAAGCCGGCAACCGTTTTTTTACCAACCTGAAAAGTATTGAAGATGCCGGTGTGGATTCCCTTGTGTGGTGCAATCCCGGACAAAAGGACAAACAACAGTTGGTTGAAAACACACGCGCGGGGATGGTCATTTGTGACCATTCAATCAAAATCAGTGAAGCCATGAAAAAAGAAAAATGCTTCATTGTGGTTGGAAATCCCAAAAATGCATTTACCCGGATCGCCCGGGAACTTTTTGTTTCCAAGCCGGTTTTTGGGATCGATCCTTCCGCCGTGATCCATCCGGAAGCAGAAATAGACAAGGAAACCTATATCGGCCCCTTGTGTTATGTGGGAAAATGCCGCATTGACCGGGGGACGCTGATATACGGACAATGCTTTATTCATGATGAGGTGGAGATCGGAAAGAATGTAGTCATTGAAGTTGGGTGTGTGATCGGTTCCGAAGGTTTCGGGCTTTCACGGAACAGGGAGGGGGCATGGGAAAGATTCCCCCATGTGGGAAATGTGGTGATCGAAGACCATGTGGAGATCGGGGCCCGTTCCAGCGTAGACCGGGGCGGACTGGGATCGACACGGATCGGAAAGGGAACCAAAATATCCAAATCGGTTCATATCGCACACAACGTGGTGATTGGAAAAAACTGCATCATCACCGGCGGAGCGCTCATTTCCGGATCCGTGCACATGGGCGATGATGTCTGGGTGGGTCCGAATGCAACCATACTGAACAAGATACATATCGGAAATGACGTTTTTATTTCCATAGGGGCTGTGGTGACCCGGAACGTTCAGGATAATTACAGCGTAATCGGGAACCGGATACTGCCGGGAAAAGATTTTATCAGGAATAAAACGGAAGAATAGTATGTATGGCTGATACCGTGGAAGAACTTATCCGCTCAAGCCTTTCCCTGGAATCCGGGGTAAATATCGGAGACGAGACCGGCCCGGGTGATATCGAGGCCTGGGATTCTCTCGGCCATGTGAACATCATTGCCGGGATCGAGGAGGCATTCCAAATACATTTCGAACCGGATGAAATTATCGGAATCCGGTCGGTAGGGGACATAAAAAGAATTCTTCAACAAAAGAAAAAACAAAACCACCGGTCAAAGACCCAATAAAAATGAAAAAAACCATTGTAGATATTTTCATCAGAAATGCAGAAAGCCATCCTGACAAAATTGCCCTGATCCATAATGAGCATGCAGTATCCTACGGGGATCTGGCAGGAAAAGTATTTGCGGCTGCAAGGATGATGGTTGATCAGGGGATCAGGACCGGGGACAGGATCGTTCTGGGAGCAACCAGAGGTACCGATTTTGTTACCGGGTATCTGGCTGCCCATCTGATCAATGCCATTGCCGTGCCGGTTGATCCGGGGATCAGAAAGCAAAACCTTGAATACATCCTTGACCAGGTCAGACCCGCGCTGGCCTTTCTGCCCTTTGATTTTACCTGCCGGAAAACCAGAATATGCCGGAATAAACGTTTGGATGGCAAACCCCGCTCCAAACTGGATATTCTGATGCCTTTCCCGGAGGATATTGCCGATATTTTGTTCACCACAGGCACCACCGGGAAACCCAAGGGTGTGGTGCTGACCCACAGGAGTATTTTTGCAGGTGCGGAAAACACCAATGCTTTTATCGGAAATGGCCCGGAAGACTGTGAGATCATAACCCTTCCCTTGCATCATGCCTTCGGATTGCGAAGATTGCGTGTTGCCATGATGCTGGGTGCATCTGCCGTGCTGGTGGATGGGTTCCTTTTTCCTGATCAGATCTTTGGCGGATTGGAACGGTGGAATGCCACGGGGATCAGTATGGTGCCGGCCGGACTCCGGGTTTTGCTCAGACTTACCGGGGAAAAGATCGGGGAATACAAGGATCAACTGAAATATATGGAATTCGGGAGTTCTCCCATGCCCCTGACCGACAAACAGAAACTGACCGGATTATTGCCCCGGACCCGGCTGTGCATGCATTACGGACTGACGGAAGCCGCCGCCAATATATTCATTGAGTTCCGTGAATCCTCAGGAAAAATGGAATCACTGGGAAAACCTGCTCCCAACATCCGGATCATGATCGTAAAGGAAGACGGAAGCGAATGTGCTGTCAATGAGACCGGTGAGATACTGGTGAAAGGGAAGGTGCTGATGAATGCCTACTGGAACGACCCCGGAAGGACCCGGCTGACCTTTGCCGGCGACTGGCTGAGAACGGGAGATTTCGGGTACCGCGATGCGGATGGTTACATATATTTGACCGGCAGAAAAGACGACATCATGAACGTGAGCGGGAAGAAGGTTGCTCCTTCCGAAGTGGAAGAGGCCATACTGGAGCATGAAAATATTTCCGGAGCTGCCTGTTTGGCCGTTACTGACCCCGGGGGAATTACCGATTTTGTGATCAAAGCTTTTCTTGTGGTGGCCGAAGGAAAGCGTCCTCCCGGAAAAGAGGATCTGGCCGGATTTCTGCGGGGGAAGCTGGAGCAATATAAAATTCCTGCAATTGTTGAATACATCCCTGAAATCCCGAGGACCAAAACGGGAAAGATCCGTCATGATCTGTTGAAGCCGGGATCTTAAGCGTTTGTTTCCCCGGTTGTTTCCTCAAAAACCTTCACCATCTCTGCCGTCAGGTTCTTTCTTGAGAATCGTTGGATGTTTTTTGGTTCGGTCCTGAGACGGCCGTGGAGATATGCATCAAAGTAATGCAGGATATTGGCCTTCAGTTGACGGACATCATCGAAACCGGTTGTGCGTCCGCTCCCGGTCTCCCCGATGATCTCTGCCAGATCACTGTCTTCAGGGGCAATGGCCAGAATGGGGCGTCCCGCGGCCAGGTATTCAAAAAGTTTACCCGTCAGAACTCCTTTGGCACTGGGAGAATCACTGATGACCAGCAGAAGCACGGAAGCCGATTTCTGATATTTGATGATTTCGGGATGTGCCAGGTATCCGGTGGACCGGACATAATCCTCCAGTTTGTATTGCCGGATGGATTTTGTGACCGAATGATCGAGAGTCCCGGTCAGCACGATCCGGAGCCGGTCACGCAAACCGGCATGTTCATTCAGGAGTTCGCTGACCGCCTTCCAGAAAATATCCGGATTTTTTGAGGAACTGATGTTCCCGGTATGGGTGATGGTGAATTTGCCGGTGGGTTCGGGCATGACATCATCCGTGTCTTCCGGGTCGTACCCGTTGGTGATCACCTTTGCCCTGGAAGCCCCGAGTTCCTCAAACTCCTTTTTGATGGTATTCCCGACCGTGGTGATACAGTCCGCCGAACTGAGCACTTCCTTTTCAAGTTTGCGGTGTTTTTTTTCCACCCACCGGGTGAGTTTCAACTGGTCGAAATAATAGATCCTGGTCCAGGGATCCCTGAAGTCTGCGATCCAGGGTATATTCAATGATCTTTTCAACCGGAGGCCGGTCAGATGCAGGCTGTGTGGCGGTCCGTTGGTAACCATCAGATCCACCGGATTTCCTGCAAGGTATTTTTTCAGGAACCGGCAGGATGGTCTTATCCAGAATTTCCGGGCGTCGGGAATAAAGAAATTCCCCCTGATGAATACAGAAAGCTTTTGCAGGAATCCGCCCCCGCCGGTTTCCGAAGTAAACCCGCCGAGTCCGACTACCTCTTTCTCCGGTTTTCCCAGCATTTTATGATACAAACGGTAAGGTTCCCATATCGGCCTTCTGATAACTTCCAGGTTTTCGGGGATATCCCGTTCCAGGGTAGGATCCTGTACAAGTATATCTGTTTTCCGGGGGGCATAGACAACCGGTTCCCACTGGAATTCCCGAAGGTATTTCACGAATTTCAGCCATCGCTGCACACCGGGTCCGCCCGCAGGTGGCCAGTAATAGGTGATGATCAATACCTTTTTCAAGTGAATCGGCTTTTCAGTGAATACGGGTTAAGAGCTTTCGCATGTTCACCTTTTCTGCAACAATGGCCTGTATTTCCCCGGTTTTGATCCTGTCCTGCCCCATGCTGTCCCTGTATCGCAGTGTGACCGTATCGTCTTTCAGGGTCCGGTGGTCAACGGTTATGCAGAAGGGCGTGCCGATGGCATCCTGGCGGCGGTACCTTCTTCCGATGGAATCCTTTTCTTCGTACTGGCAGTTGTGGTCGAATTTCAGCGTATCCATGATTTTTCTTGCTGCCTCCGGCAAATTGTCCTTTCTGACCAGCGGAAGTACGGCCACTTTGACGGGGGCGAGGGCAGGAGGGATCCTCAGCACAACCCTTTCTCCCAGTTCCTCACCGTTCTGGTTGACCGTCTCTTCATGGTAGGCGGCTGAAAGGACGGAAAAAAACATCCGGTCGAGTCCGATCGACGTCTCAATTACATAGGGCACATAACGCTTTTTCAGTTCCTGGTCATAGTATTGTATTTTCCTGCCCGAGAATTCCTGGTGTTTGGACAGGTCAAAATCGGTCCTGGAATGGATCCCTTCCACTTCCCTGAAGCCCATGGGAAATTCAAATTCGATATCGGTGGCCGCCCGGGCATAATGTGCAAGCTTTTCGTGGTCATGGAACCTGTACTTGTTTTCGCCCAGTCCGAGTGCCTTGTGCCATTTCATCCGGACGTCCTTCCAGTATTCGAACCATCCGGATTCTTCACCCGGCCGGATGAAATATTCCATTTCCATCTGTTCGAATTCCCTCATCCGCAGAATAAATTGCCTGGCCACGATTTCGTTCCGGAATGCCTTGCCCACCTGTGCAATGCCGAAAGGCAGTTTCATTCTGCCCGATTTCTGGACGTTCAGGTAATTTACGAATATGCCCTGTGCGGTTTCCGGGCGGAGGTATATTTTGCTGGCTTCCCTGGTGACCGATCCCAGTTTGGTTTCGAACATCAGGTTGAACTGGCGGACATCTGTCCAGTTCCTGGTCCCGGAAACCGGATCGGCGATTTCACAATCCACAATGATGTTCCTCAGCTCGTCCAGGTTCTCATCGTTCATGGCCCTGACGAACCTTTTATGGATCCGTTCATGCTCCTCACGGATTTTAAGCACGCGGGGATGGGTGGCCAACTTGTTTTTATCGAATGAATCACCAAACCTTTTTGAGGCCTTCTGAACCTCTTTGCTGATTTTCATTTCCAGCTTCTCAAGATATTCTTCGATCAGTGAGTCGGCCCGGTATCTTTTCCTGGAGTCCCTGTTGTCGATCAGGGGGTCATTGAAAGCATCCACATGTCCGGAGGCTTTCCATGTGGTGGGATGCATGAATATCGCCGAATCGAGTCCGACTACATTCTCATGGAACAGTACCATGGAATCCCACCAGTATTTCCGGATGTTGTTCTTCAGTTCAGCCCCGTTGTGCCCGTAATCATACACCGCACTGAGTCCGTCATAAATCTCGCTTGAAGGAAAAATGAATCCGTATTCCCGGGCGTGGGCAATGATCTTTTTAAATAAATCTTCCTGGGACATGAAAACAAATGTTATTATCAATAATCCGACAAAAGTAAAGCAAATTCCCGGGTTTTCATAACCATCTGGCAATTGAACGGTTTACATGGTGAATTGCCGGGCGCAAGTGTTATATTTGTATATTGTTATAGCAGGATCATGACAAAGAAAGTTGATTTTCTGGTCATCGGGTCGGGGTTGGGCGGACTCAGTTTCGCGCTTAAGGCGGCTGACCACGGAAGGGTCTGCCTGGTCACCAAGGATGCGCTGGAGGAAGCCAATACCCGGTATGCACAAGGAGGCATTGCTGCCGTGACCTATAAGCCGGATACCTATAAAAAACACATACGGGATACGTTGATCGCCGGGGACGGACTGTGTGACGAAAAGATCGTCAGAATGGTGGTCAGGGAAGCACCCGGCCAGGTCGGGGAACTCATCCGGTGGGGAGCGAAATTCGACAAGAACACCCGCGGGGAATATGATCTGGCCAGGGAAGGAGGTCATTCGGAAAAAAGAATCCTTCACCATAAAGACAATACAGGATATGAGATCCAGCGGGTTCTGAGCCAACGGGTAAGGCAGCATCGAAATATTGAGATCCTGGAATACCACTTTGCCGTCGACCTGATCACACAACACCATCTCGGAAAACTGATCAAAAGATATCAGGACGACATCGATTGTTTCGGTGCCTATGTATTTGATATGGACAGCCGGAAGGTCCTGACCGTACTGGCCAAAAACACACTGATGGCCACGGGGGGCATAGGCAATCTTTACCAGACAACCACCAATCCCCCGGTGGCAACCGGCGACGGGATTGCCATGGTTTACCGTACCAAGGGGCTTATTGAAAATATGGAATTCGTGCAATTCCATCCCACCTCACTGTACAATCCGGGGGAGCGCCCTTCTTTCCTGATCACCGAGGCCCTGCGGGGATACGGTGCCAAATTGCAGAATATACAGGGAGAGGAATTCATGAACAAATATGACCGGAGGGGAAATCTTGCCCCACGCGACATTGTTGCCCGTGCCATTGACAATGAAATGAAAATAGCCGGGGACGAATACATTTACCTGGATTGCACACACCTGGATCCGGAGTCCCTGAAAAAAAGCTTCCCCAATATCTACCAAAAGTGTAAGAGTCTGGGCATCGACATCACCCGGGACAAGATCCCCGTCGTTCCGGCGGCCCATTATATTTGCGGAGGCATAAAGGTAGATGAAAACGGAAGGACATGGATCAATCACCTGTATGCCGTGGGGGAAACTTCCAGCACCGGTTTGCACGGAGCCAACCGGCTGGCATCCAACTCCCTGATCGAAGCCATTGTATTTGCCGACCGGGCTGCGCGGTCGGCCATACATGCCCTTGAAAATACTACATTCCAGGAGAATGTTCCACGATGGGACTACGGAGGCACTTCCCATCCTGAGGAGATGGTCCTGGTAACCCAGAGTTATAAAGAACTGCAGCAGATCATGAGCAATTATGTAGGGATCGTACGGTCTGACCTGCGGTTGAAACGTGCAATGGACCGGCTGGAGATCATCTACAGGGAAACCGAGGAATTATACAGAAAATCCACGCTTTCCAAAAAACTTTGTGAATTGAGGAACATGATCAATACCGGATATCTGATCATCAAGATGGCCCAGGACCGGAAAGAAAGCCGGGGATTGCATTATACAATGGATTACCCCGATACACGAGGGATCAATGCAAAGTACAAGGTAAGTCAATGACCGGTTCCGTATTTATCCCTGATTTCTTCCAGGATGCGGTTGATCTCCCCTGGATCCCTGCTGGTAAGCAATCGCAGCCGGATGTCCCTGAAGTTGGGCAATCCCTTGAAATATTGCGAAAAATGCCGCCTCATTTCCAGGATGCCCCTGGGAACTCCCTTGTATTGAAAGGATTTTGAGAAATGAAGCTTCGCCATGTTGACCTTCTCATCAATGGATGGAGAAGAAAGCAGGTTCCCGGACTCAAGATGGTGCCGGATCTCCTTGAATAACCAGGGGTTCCCGATGGCCGACCGGCCGATCATGACCCCGTCCACCCCGTACCGGTTGAACATTTCCATGGCTTTGACCGGACTGTCGACGTCGCCGTTGCCGAATACGGGGATCTTCATGCGGGGATGATTTTTAACCTCACCGATCAGGGTCCAGTCCGCCCGCCCTTTATACAACTGTTTTCCCGTCCTTCCGTGGATGGTGATGGCGGATATTCCCGCATCCTGCAGGCGCAGGGCAACATCCAGAATGTTCTTGTTCTGTTCGTCCCATCCCAACCGTGTTTTAACCGTTACGGGCAGCCTGCATTTTCTGACCACATCCCGGGTTATGTTTACCATGAGCGGTACATTCCGCAACATTCCTGCCCCGGCGCCCCTGCGGGCGATTTTTTTCACCGGGCAGCCAAAATTCAGGTCAATGAACTCCGGTTTGGTTTTTTCAGCCATATCCACGGCTTCGAGAATGGGAGCAGACCGGTGTCCGTAAAGCTGGATCCCCACGGGCCGGTCGAAATCATATATGTCGAGTTTTTGCAGACTTCTGGCGCCTTTCCTGATGAGTCCGTCTGCCGGAATGAATTCGGTGAATACAAGGTCTGCCCCGCACTGTTTGCAGATGAACCGGAAAGAAGGATCGGTGATGTCTTCCATGGGTGCCAGCAGCAGGGTCCGGTCAGGCAATTCCGTGTTTCCTATTGCAGCCAATTGAAAATGCTTATTTTTGGATCAAAAATAGTTCAATTCCTATCAGATGGCAAACATGTATTTCAGGGAGGCCCATCCTGTCGTCAAACTTCTTTTTACGGGATTTGTCATGGTCGGGTCTTTTCTGCTGTTCCTGATCCTGGCCCTGATCCTGGCCAGACCCATATTCGGCATGGACCTGTCTGCCATGCTGGAAGCATTTTCATCCGGTCAGGATACCCGGTACACCGGACTTCTTAAATATCTTCAAATCGTACAGACAGTAAGTCTCTTCATCGTGCCGGCAATTTTTTGTGCATGGGTTTTCAGCAGCCGGCCGGGGGATTATTTGTTGTTGGATAAAAACCCCGGGCTCTATACAGCTTTTGCAGCCATTGTTTTGATGCTGGTTGCATTGCCTGCCCTGAATCTGCTTGCTGCCTGGAATGCCGGGATGGACCTGCCCGACGCGCTTTCGGGACTGGAAGAACGGATGAGAAAATCCGAAGAGGCGGCCCGGGAATTGCTGGAACGGTTCCTGCAGGCCCGGGACATAGGCGGATTATCGGTCAATTTGCTGATGATCGCCATTCTTCCTGCTGTCGGGGAGGAACTGATATTCCGCGGACTGTTCCAGCGATTGTTCGCGGAATGGTTCCGCAGCCTCCATCTGGGAATCATCGCAGCCGCATTTCTTTTCAGTTTTATGCATTTCCAGTTTTATGGTTTTGTTCCGAGATTGCTGATGGGCATTATGTTCGGCTATCTGCTGGTCTGGTCGGGAACCGTCTGGCTGCCTGTAATTGCCCATTTTGCCAACAACGGGGCAGCGGTGATTTACTATTATATGTACAACCGGGGTGAGATTGGGTATGACCTGGATGCATTCGGGGCGGACAGCAGTACAATTTACTGGTCGGCGGTAAGCATTGCCGGGACCGCTTTGTTGTTGTACATGATCTGCAGGAAAGGTAAAAACAGGTGATCAGCTGATCCCCCGCCGGGATCTGTCAAAAAAGTCCTGTTCGGGGTTTTCGTTCTTCCTGAAAACATAATTGAGTCCGTATTCCCTGGCCTTTTCCCGCCTCAGTCCTTCGGGAAGGTCCCTGAAGGATTCTTCCACTTCGTTCCAGACATTCAGGATGATCTCATTGGCTTCCGGACGCATGGCGGCCAGTTCGTTCAGGCAGCGGTTGGTGGCGTTCTGAAGCATTTTCTGGTTCTTGCAGGCCTCCAGGAATTTTTCGTAGCGGACCTTGACCACGGCGATGGTGGGGTTGGTAACCGGACTCCGGCCTTCCATTTTCCTTTCGGATTCTCCTTCGATCAGGTTCCTGCCCCATTGGATGATCTCTTCTTCACTGTTCAGGGGAGGCAGTTTGTTTCCGTAACCGTTCAGATTGTAGTATTCCCTGATCCCCGGGGAATGTTCTCCGCGAAGGATGGACATGTTCACCACCTGGATGAAATGTGAGATATACAATCTCGACTTTTTCACCAGTTCCTGATATTCCTTGTTTCTGGATACCTGCCTGGCATATGTGTTCTTATGCTTGTTGAGAGAGTTTTCAAAGCGGGGCAGGAACGATTGTACCTTCTGCAAGGTACATTGGGAAAAAGCCAGTTTGAAAGGAGGGATCTCCTTTCCTTTTTCATTTGCGCAGTGAAGTGCTTTCAACCGGGCATTGTCTGTGTTGGGTAGTCGTCTGTAGGGCATCTGTTGATAAAATGTTTAAGGAGTGTTAATAACCTGGCCGTGAATTGCGAAGATATGAAAAAGCTGCAATTAAACAAGCCCGTTCGTATATATTTTGCCGTCTGTTTTCACATTTTTGTTTTGTGCTTTATTCCTGGGCCATTCAGGAGATTTTTTTTTCCTTTGTACAGGAACCGCACCCTTTCATAATTCAAACATTCATTCAAAGAAGCGATGAAAAACAAACCCGAAATGTTCCCCGGACATGTGTATACGGGAAGAAGAAACCGTTTGAAAGAGATTATGCCGAACGGACTTGCCATATTCCCGGGCAACCATGAAAGTCCGATGAACTATCCGGCCAATCCCTACCGTTTCAGGCAGGACAGCAATTTTTTGTATTTCTTCGGCCTGGACCTCCCGGGACTGGCTGCGGTGATCGATTTCGATACGGGCCGGGAAATCATTTACGGGAATGACCCGGGTATTGATGATATCATCTGGATGGGTGCGCAGGTCCCTCTGAAGGAGATGGCTTCTGATGCAGGAGTTTCCAATGTTTGGCCCTCAGGGGAAATTGCACGTTCCGTTGAAGATGCCATAAGCAAGGGCCGGCAGGTGCATATTCTCCCGCCTTACCGGGCGGAGACCGGGATGGATCTTTCCCGTTGGCTTGATGTTCCCCGTGAGCAGGTGATTGATATGGTATCATTGGAGCTGATCAGGGCGGTGGTATCCCTGCGGTCGGTCAAGGATGAACATGAGATCCGGGAAACGGAAAATGCCCTGGAAATTGCGTACCGGATGCACACCACCATGATGAAAATGGCCGAAAAGGGGAAATATGAACGGGAAATCGCGGCGGAGATCGAGGGAATTGCCCTGACCTGCGGGAATCCTGTTCCTTTCCCCATCATCCTGAGCACCCGCGGGGAGATATTGCACAACCATGACCACAGCAATATCCTTGAACCGGGAAAACTGTTGCTGACCGATGCGGGTGCTGAATCTTCCCTGCATTACCCCAGCGACATTACCCGTACCGTTCCCGTAGGAAGGAAATTCGACAGCAGGCAGAAAGATATTTACGACATTGTCCTCCAGGCCAACCTTGATTCCATTGATGCAGTCCGCCCCGGTGTAGCATACCGGGACCTGCATTTGCAGGCGGCGGGGATTATGGTAAACGGACTCAAATCGCTGGGTCTGATGAAGGGAGATGCCGGAGAGGCGGTCAGGGAAGGGGCCCATGCCTTGTTTTTTCCGCACGGACTCGGTCATATGCTCGGACTGGATGTCCATGATATGGAAGGCCTCGGGGAGGATCATGTGGGTTATGACGATGAGGTCAAAAGAAGCGACCGGTTCGGCACATCCAGCCTCCGGCTGGGCAAACGCCTCAGGGAAGGGTATCTGCTCACGGTTGAACCCGGACTCTATTTCATTCCCGCCCTGATCGATCTCTGGAAAAGCGAAGATAAATTCAGGGATTTTATCAATTATGAAAAAATTGAAACCTACCGTGATTTCGGGGGGATCCGGATCGAAGACGATGTACTGGTGATATCCACCGGCCGCAAAGTACTCGGAAAGCCCATCCCCAAAAGAATCAGCGAGATCGAAAATCTTTAGAATTCAGAATCTTTCCTGGATAAGCTATATAAGGAAACAGGAAATGTTTCTTTTTTTCATTTAACCCAAGTTGAAAATGGACAATTGTAAAAGATTCATATTCTGTAATATACAT
>CAZNPH010000029.1:0-31913 GCA_964574985.1 uncultured Bacteroidaceae bacterium | reverse complement strand
AATGGAGGGGGAAAAGAATCATTGATTCAACGACTTTATGGACAGACACTAATTATTTAAGTTTAACATAATTCAATTGAGCCAAGAGCTCGGAATACAAATATAAAGCAGTGGCCTTGATTTTTATTTGCTTGTGTATAATCAATCGATTTTATGTAAGTTTATTCTGAAACAAACCGGTCATGACATACCTGTCCATGTGCCCCACAAAAAGACCAAAACATTTTCCCGTAAAACCCGGATTCTTCATCATGGCAGTCCTGGCAATGGTTGTGGCGGACTGTACCGTAGAAACCACCCCGGAGTACCCGCAACCCATCAGCGGGATTTATCCCCATCTGGCATACTACAACGAACAGGGAGAATGCGGCACGGGCGCCGTGGTTCCCTGGGCAAACCGGCTCTGGGTGGTCACTTACGGGCCGCATCTGCCTTTCGGTTCTTCGGACAAGCTTTACGAGATCACTCCCTCGCTGAAGCGGATCACCAGGGAAGAAAGCATCGGAGGGACGCCGGCCAACCGGATGATCCACAGGGAAAGCGGCCAGCTTTTCATCGGCCCGTATGCCATCGACAGGGAACGGAATGTCAGGGCCATACCCTATGATGTAATGCCCGGCCGCCATACCGGCAACGCACGGCACCTGACCGACCCGGCAAACATTATCTATTACGCCACCATGGAAGAAGGCCTCTATGAAGTCGATGTGCACAGCCTGGAGGTGAACATGCTGTACAGGGACGGGAATACCCTGGAAAAAGAAGGGAAAACCGGGCAATACGGACCCCTTTTGCCGGGCTCTCATGGAAAGGGCCTTTATTCGGGCCAGGGAGTGATGGTGTATGCGAACAACGGGGAAGATACCCCGGAGGCATTGGGAAAATTCGACATCCGTGCAGGGTCTTTGTGCGAATGGGACGGGAAGGACTGGACAGTGATCCGGCGCAACCAGTTCGTGGAGGTCACCGGTCCGGGCGGACTCACCGGGAACGGACGCCCTGAAACCGATCCCGTCTGGGTGACGGGCTGGGACCACAGGTCCCTGCTGGTGGGTGCGCGCGACCGGGGCCGGTGGGACTTTTACCGGCTTCCCATAGCCAGCCACAGCTATGACGGGGCACATGGCTGGAATACTGAGTGGCCGCGGATCAGGGACGTGGGCACTCCACGCCGCCCCGATTATTTGATGACCATGCACGGCATGTTCTGGCGCTTTCCCGGCACATTTACATCCTCAAACACGGCCGGGATCCGGCCGCGATCGGCCTATCTGAAGGTCACCGGGGACTTTGCCCGATGGAACGGACGGCTGGTATTCGGCTGCGATGACTCGGCCAGGAAGGAGTTCCTGAACAAGAGAAGGGCAAAAGGGGATATCCGGGGGCCGGGGCAATCCAACTCCAACATATGGTTCACCTCCCCGGAAACACCGGATCAACTGGGCCCCTGCACCGCCGGAGGCGCAGTCTGGATCTCTGAAAAAATACCGGCAGGCCGGTATTCCGAACCTTTTTTGTTTGCCGGATGGGACAAACGTTCGGTGTGGATATACAATGAGGGTAATGAGCCGGCCGGTTTCGTTATGGAACTGGACCGGGCAGGGGACGGCAACTGGAGCAAACTGAAAACGCTCACCCTGGAAGCGGGCGAAGCGCTCACAGCGCCTTTCGACCCCGCTGAAAAAGCCGAATGGATCCGGGTGTTGACCGTTCATCCGGCCACGGCCACCGTGCATTTTTCATATGCGGACGAGGAAAACAGGGGTACTGACCCGGACAGGATGTTTGCCGGACTTGCCAGGATTGGTAAGGAACAGGCGGTAAGCGGACTCCTGTGGGGGTTGGGTGACAACCGCAAAGCCCTGGGTGTTCTGGCGGGGACCTCAACGGATGATGGATTCCGGGAAACCGGCTATTACGAACTGGACAGCAGCATGAAGCTGGTGCCCAAAGAGAACCCGGGAACCGCGGACTTTATCCGGGAGAAAATGGCCATCCCGGAGGGTGTGATAACCATAGACAAAGCATCGGTGCTGGTGATTGACGGACGCGGACGCCGCTGGCGGCTGCCACTGGGAGATGAGAGATTTACCGGACTCACAAACAGGGGACTGCTGAGGATCTGCAGGGAAGTGGCCACCGAACGGGATCTGTTCAGTTGCTGCGGAACCTTTTACGAGCTGCCTGCAGAAAATGCGGACGGTTATGCCAGGATCCGTCCGGTGGCATCACACAATTTCCGCATACACGATTATGCATCGTATCGCGGACTCCTGATCATGACCGGGATTCAAAATGAAATGACCAAAGGAAATGAATATCCCGGAGGACCAGGTCATTCCCCGGAATACCAATCTGTCCTGAACAAGGAACCTGGTGAAGAATACGGACACATCATCAGGTCCGCTGACGGCAAAGCCGCAATATGGGCCGGGGTCATTGACGACCTCTGGAAACTGGGAAAGCCCGCCGGGCAGGGGGGACCCTGGAAAGACACCGGAGTAAGCGCAGGCATACCCTCTGATCCGTATTTGATCGGTTTTTATGACCGGAGAAGCCTGGCGCTGTCCCATGATTCGGACAAGCCGGTCACTTTTACCATGGAAGCCGAGCCCGTCGGACACGGACCCTGGATGACCTACACGGAACTGACCGTGTATCCGGGGCAAACGTCAATATATGTGTTTCCAGGATGGTTTCAGTCACGGTGGATCCGGTTTACGGCCGACAGAGACTGCCATGCCACTGCCTGGCTGACGTACCGCTGATATCATTTTCCAAATTAAAATAAAGAACCATGAAATCAGATTCGAATCAAAATTCAAAAAAGAGCCGCCGTGAATTCATCGGCACGGCTGCCTCGGCGGTGGCCGGACTCACCATTGTTCCGTCCCATGTGCTGGGTGGCAGCAAACATATTGCTCCCAGTGACAAGATAAACTTTGCTTTCATCGGAACGGGGACCCAGGGATTGAGTTTGCTGCCCGGACTCCTCGAGGTTCCGGAAGTGCAGGTCATTGCCGTTTGCGATCCGCAGAAATATGCCATCGGATATTACGACTGGGGGCCTGACTCACTGCTGAAACGTTTGCGGAAAGCTATCGGCAATCCCAGCTGGAAACCCGGGGGGGACAACAAGATCCCCGGCGGACTTGACAACGGGAAGGAGATCGTCGATGCCTATTATGCAAAATTCCGGCCCGGAGGCAACTACAAATGCGCCGCTTATGCCGATTTCCGTGAAATGCTCGAAAAAGAAAAGGGGATCGATGCCGTAAAGATCATATCCACTGACCATGTGCACGGGGTAACGGCCATTGCCGCCATGAAACGGGGCATCCACATGACCATGCACAAACCCGTTTCAAACCGTCTGGAAGAAGGGTTGAAAGTCATTGAAATGTCCGGTAAATCGGATGTGATCACCCATCTGATCGCATGGGACAGCAACGGATCGATGGAACAGGTCCTTGCCTGGATCAATGGCGGGGTCATCGGAAAACTCCGGGAAATCCACAACTGGTCAAACCGCCCGGTATGGCCGCAATATGCGAAAATCCCCTCAGAAAAACCGCCCCTTCCCAAAGGATTTGACTGGGATCTGTGGCTGGGTCCGGAAGCCGAACGCCCGTACCACCCCCATTATACCAACATGGTATTCCGTGGCTGGTACGACTTCGGCGGCGGCGCCATGGCCGACATGGGACACTACAGTCTGTGGACCGTTTTCAGGGGACTGGAACTGGAGAAGCCAACCATCATCGAACCCAACCTGAGCCATGTCTGCGATCTTCACGATGATGCATCTGCCTATAAGATCCGGAATGATTTTTCCTTCCCGTTTGCCGGTTCGGTGAGGTTCAAATTCCCTGAAAAAGGCAACCGTCCGGCAGTGGATCTTATCTGGCACGACGGTGGAATGCGTCCTCCGGTCCCTGAAGAATTCTACGCACAAAACAAGGCCTTACCCGCCGAGGGAATGATGTTCGTCGGCGACAAGGGAAAAATTATGTCTTCGTCGTTCAGACTTTCCGACCCATACGTCCTTTCCGGGGACATGAACCTGGCACGGGATCTGACTGTTGACGAGCCACGGGAGAGGGCATCCGGACTCCGCCAGTTTGTTGACGGCATTAAGAACAATGAACAGGTGGAGGGCAGTTTCCGCTATGCCTGGGGCATCACCGAAGCCGTGAATCTGTATGCCGCCGCACTGAGGTCGGGTAAAACACTGATGTATGACGGGGACAGCCGGAAAATCACCAATGCGCCGGAAGCAAACAAATATTTGAAGCGTGAATACAGAAAGGGATGGAGTCCGGAAGAAATCTGAACCCCCCGTCACCGTTCCGGCGGCAGGCCGCCGTTCGGATACATATGGGGGTTTGCCGGCCAGGCATGCGGACAGCATGCGGGAGTCCGGCAACAAAAAAACAAATCGTTTGAACTGACATTGTAACAAACCAATAATACGATGTTTAACTTAAATATATTCGAATGACCACACGAAGAGAATTTATGAAAAAAGCCGGCATGGCTGCCGGAGCCGCTGCGCTGTTCAGCCAGTTCCCATTAACCGCCTGCGGAAGGAAAGGAGCCGGCCCCGGAGATTTCGGCTTCCAGGTATGGACCATCAGGGAGGAGCTTTTAAACGACTTCCCGGGAACCCTGGAAAAGATGGCCGGAATGGGATATGCCGAAGTGGAAATGTGTTCGCCCCTGGGATATTCAAACGCGGGTTTCGACGTACTGAATGACATGAGTGGAGAAGAGATGAAAAAAGTGATTGATGCCACCGGACTGAAATGCACCAGTTCGCATTTCAACCTGGGTGAATTGCGCGATCATCTGGATAACCGGATCGAATGGGCACACGGACTGGGCATTAAACAGATGATCCTGGCCAGCTTCTGGCTGCCCAAGGATGCGTCACTGGATGATTACCGCAAGGCGGCCGACGAGCTCAATGAAATCGGTGAAAAAACCAAAGCAGAAGGGCTGCAGATGGGATTCCACAACCACCACATGGAATTCCAGAAGCGGGACGGCCAACTGATCTACGAGGTTTTGCTTGATCAGTTCGATCCCGAACTGGTAAAAATGCAGTTCCAGGTGGCTGTGGTCAATATCGGATATGAAGCTGCCGATTTCTTCCGGGAATACCCCGGACGTTTTATTTCCACACATCTGTCCGATTATGCGGAAGACATGGAAACACAGGTTCCCCTCGGACAGGGAATTGTGGACTGGGAAGAATTTTTCAGAGCAGCCGGAACAGGCGGCGTGAAAAATTTCTTCGTGGAAATGAACCCCGACTTTTTTGAGTCCGGCGCGGAATTCCTGGCCAGGGCATCCCGGTAACGGTCGGCTGTATTTGCCCACATGGGTGCAAGCCGGTCCATCAGCCATTGTTTTCTGTCTTCTTCCCCCTCCGGGACCTGTTCATCGTAATGTCCGACCCAGGGAAGCCATTCGTACATCTGGGACTCGTGGCAGTGATACATCCCTGCTTTTTTCTCCAGCACCTCATCGATGCCGATAACCACCTCCGGGTCCGTGCCGCCCGAAAGGTAAAACACCACCGGATTGGAAGTCATGGCAGGTACCCCGGGGACCAGTTCACCGTCCCGGTTGTTCATAACGATGTATTCGGCCCCGATCACCGAGCCGGAACAGGCGGCTTCCTGCATCCTTCTTCTGGCCAGCGCCGCCCCGCCGAGGGTCTGGTGCCCCTTGTCCCCGTTGGTGACCGAAACAAGCTGCACCTCATGGCCGTTTTCAATATACAGAGCCGCCAGCCCCCCGGCTTTTTCCGCGTCGTCGGGGTGGGCGCCGATGATCATGGTTTTAGTTGATCGTTTTCATTGATCACACCTGGCCTTCTTTCAATCCTGTATGTTCAGATCAAATGTTAATGAAATGAGAAGTTTTTGTTTTCATCATGGAATAATCCTTAAATTTATGGGATAAACCACAAAAAACGATGAAAAAAACCAGTTTCTTTTTCCTGTTGATCTTCCTGGCTGCATGTTCGGGAAATCAGAAAACCCGTGTCATTTTCGACACCGATGCCAACAATGAGCTGGATGACCAGCACGCCATCGCTTACCTGATCGGCAATGATGATCTTTTCCATATTGAGGGGATTACCACCAACCGCACACGCAACGGGGGTCCGGTTGAAAATCACACCCGCGAAGCCGAAAGGATCGTCCACCTGTGCGGTGCCGTAGGAGAATTCCCGGTGATCAGCGGCGCCAGCGGAACATACCGGGAGATCAAAGAACACCTGGACGAGTCCGCGCACGACGGCCACCGGGCGGTTGATTTCATTATTGAACAGGCCCTGGCCACCCCGCCAGGGGAAAAACTCCTGTTGCTGCCGGTGGGCAAACTGACCAACATTGCCCTGGCCATTGAAAAAGAGCCCGCCATCGCGGACAGGGTGAAAGTGGTGTGGCTGGGATCCAACTGGCCCGGTCCGGGGGAATACAATATGGTAAACGATACATCGGCGGTGAATCCGGTGATCGAAAGCGGTGTGGAAATGTGGATCTGCACGGTCAGCGGAGGCACCATGGATGTTAAGACCACACGGAGTGCGATCATTAATCATCTGAAGGATTTGGGTCCGGACGTGGAACCCGTCACCGGCCGTCACGGAGGGGAATTCGAACTGCTGGGCAACTACCTGATCGATCTCTGGGAGCATGTTCAGGAAACCCGTTCCCTGTTTGATATGGCCGCCGTGGCCACGGTCAAGGATCCTTCCTGGGCGGAAAGGACGGTACAATACGGCCCCAGATTGGCCGGCGGAGAGTGGACCGTGGAAGAAGGAGCCACGGATTCGGTGGTGTTTTTCAGGAATTACGATGTGGAAGCGGTTATGAATGATTTCTGGGAAGTCATGGAAAGATTCGGAACGGAAAAGAAAGATAAGGAAACAGGCACGGATGAGGATGAAACAGGAATGGGAACCGCAGAAAATCATACAGTACAAAAACCGGTCATTGCCGGCGACTGGTGGAGGATCTGCGAAATGCCCGACCTCGGGGAACTGCAGGGACCCGATCCCGAAAGGCAGCACATTGTAGACCACGGATTCATCCGGGCAGAAGACGGCACATGGCAGCTCTGGGCATGCATGCGGGGTACAGGAGTGGGGCGGCTCCTGTACGGATGGGAAGGCAAATCCCTGGAAAAAGGCCCCTGGGAACCGCTCGGGGTGGTGGCCCGGGCCAATCCCTCCTTCGGGGAGCAAGCAACCCCGCATGAAACCATGCAGGCACCGTACTTCATGAAAACGGGCGATAAATACCTCTGCTTTTACAACAGCAACGGGATCCGGCTGATGACTTCAACAGACGGCAAGCATTATACCCGGAAGATCATCAAAGACAACAACAATGTCCTGTACAGGGAAGGGGGCAGGGATGTTACGGTACTCCGGGAAGAAAATACCTGGTACGCCTATTCGACCATATCCACCGTGGCAAAGGACGGGTGGAAATACGGGTTTATCATTTTGAGGACATCCCGGAACCTGAAGGACTGGTCTGATTATACCATTGTTTCCTCGGGAGGCAGGGCCGGGAACGGGCCGGTCAGTGCCGAGAGTCCGTTCGTCCTGAAAAAAGACGGGTACTACTACCTGTTCAGGGCATCTTCCATAACCTTCAAAACCTATGTATACCGCTCAAAGGATCCCTATCATTTCGGTGTCAACGAGGACTCAAAACTAATCACCGAACTCCCCGTCAAAGCCCCGGAGATCATCCTCCACCGGGGGCAATACTACATCAGCGACCTGTCCGACTGGCAGGGTATCAAGCTGGCAAAACTGAAGTGGATAGCCTCCAAAATATGATACAGTCTTGCTTTATCTCTGCTTGCTTTTTTCATAAATCAAAACCTTTTCCTTGTTGACAACAGGCTTAATGTATTTAGAGAGCGATTTATCAGTTACCAGATCAACAGATTTATTCAGAATTTTTTCAATATCAATTTTCATCTGTACATATTCGAGTCCAACCGGTTTGTCTTCGAAATATTCACTGATCTTTTTTCTTTTTTCAGCAGATAAAATCATGTTTTAAAGATACGGCTTATTTGATTTTCCTTTATTGCAGCATCCTTCATTCACCGAAACACTGCACTCTTCCGTCAAGGGTGGACATAAAGAGTTTGTTCTCCGCAGCGATGAGTCCGTCAAACACTGGAGGAACATCCAGTTTGTAGGTGGCAAGCTTTTCCCCCGATGTGGAAACCACATGCATATAAGCGCCGTTTCTTCCCTCGAATGTAGCCAGGGGATCGTCGGGATAAATGGCATCTGCGGGTCCGGCCAAAAACAGGAGGGTGTCGGCAAGCACCATGGCCCTGGTCCGGATGGACATCCGCCGGGCCCACAGGGGCGGCTGCGGCCGTGACAGTCCGGGCCCCTTTTCATAGTTGACCGCGGGATGGTGATAGGAACAGAATTCATCGTTGGCCAGGGATTCCGACGGTGCGGGAAGCCACTGGACCGGTTCCGGTGCTCCTTCCTCCCCCACCAGAATGGGTTCCGTGTCATTGCGGTCGGCATACAACAGGTTGCCTTGTCCGGAAACGTGGAGCGGACTATGGTCCGATTCCCGGTCATAATGTTTGTTGGCAAAGGTCAGTGAATCGTTGAACACCAGGATGGACCCGCTTTTGGGTGCCCTGACGGCAAAATAATATCCGGGCCAACGGGATGAATACATCCAGTAACCCCGGTCCCAGTGTGAATCATCGAGCAGACTCGTATTGGAGAACAGGTGCAGGCCCACATGCCGGTCACCGAGCTCGGTGTTATTCTTTATCTTCTGTTGTTCCAGGGTTTTGGTGAATCTTTCACGCCGCAGATAAATATAATCTCCTTCGCTGACCAGCACGCCCGAACGCATTCCCTCCACATCAAACGGGCGGCCGTGTTCCTCGGGTATTTTGGGATGAGGTGTTTCCACGTGATTCTCATACAGTATTTCACCGGTTTCCGGATCGAGTCCGTATAAGTACATGCCCCCGTCCAGATGGGAAGACCGTCCGGCAGCAAAATAGACCACCCCGTCTTTGATCAGGACACTCCCGTGGACCGGCCAGACAGATTCCGGTTTTCCTTCCGAAATGATCAGCCTGTCCTGCGGGGCACCCCTGAAACGCCATACCAGACGGCCATCGGCTGCATCCAGGCAGTATACCCATCCGTCGGCCGACCCGAAGATCAGCAATCCACGGTAACAGGCGGGCGGCGAGTCTACCCTTCCACCGGCTGTAAAAGACCATTCAACATTACCTGTTTGTGCATCCAGGCAAAAAACCCGGTGCGAGTTGATTTGTGAGATATACATCCTGCCACCGGCAACCACCGGCTGGGTCAGCTTTCCGCCCAGGGTGGTTTCCCACTTTACGGAGAGACCTTCAGGCACCACACCGGATATGCTTCCGCTGCGTCTTGCATCATGGCGGTACACGGGCCATTGGTCACGGGAAGATACCGTCTCTTTAAGCGTCAAACCGTATGCAGGACCCTTCTGCAAAGGATGGCTTTCGCTTTCTGATGTCCAGCGTTCCGGGTCAACCTGCGGAGCCAGGGCATTGAAGCCGTTGACTTTTGCCGCGGGATAGCAGAAGCATTGATGCGGCGGCATATAGATCATTCCGTTGGCCGGCATAAACCCGAGCCAGCACATTCCCCGCAACCAGTCGAACCGCATGTGATCGTCCCCTGTCAGATCCATAAACTCCACCCCTCTTTTGTTCCACAAAAGATAACGGCTGGTGGCTTTGGCCGGATAACAGCGGTAATGATGGCCGGGAGATATCAGGTTTCTGATCCGGATGGTCTTTTCAGTTCTTCCAGTCTTCAGGTCATATCCTTCCATCTTAACCTCGGTATTCCGTATCAGGGGTTCCAGGCCGACATTTCCTCCACCGGCACGCCAGATATGATCAAAAGGGGCCCGGGACGGACTCAGAGGTATATTTTCCTCCCCGGACCGGTTTAAAAACTCAGGCAACCCGGTCCAGACCATCCCCCGGATGACAAACAAATGCTGCTCACTACCCCTTACATCCGAACGTTCCCACAACAGTTGCCCGTCTTCAGCAGAAAGGGCAACCAGGTTGTTGTTTTTGCGGAAAAGAACCGTGCCACCGGCAGCCACCAGTGTGCCTGAGTTGCCCGGCATGATACCTTTCGATTCCTTCAACTGGTTATACCAAAGCTTTTGTCCGTTTTTCAGGTCGATGGCAGCAATCCCCCGGGCATCATTGAAAAACACCCGGTTTCCCTGAGAGGCAAGTGAATTGGAGTTGACCCGGTGATCTACGGTCTTCCACAATATGTCGCCCGAGGCAGGATCGACCCCCTGGACGATATCCCCGGAGCCGGCCTGCCCGGACTTCCGGTGAAGAACCAGTATCCCCCGGTTGTACAATATTTTTTTTGTCCTCCGGGTACCGGGCAGCTCCCGGATTACCTTTCCGGTGGATGCATCCAGCACGCTCACATCCGAATTCTTTCCCAGGGTTACAAAAACCCGGTCGCCGGCGGCTACAAGACAGCCCGTTGAAACCACGGGAACATCCCCGGATCCCGGTTCCGGAGGGATACCCTTATAGCCCGTCCAGTCACTTCTGTTCAATGACGCCCTGTATTCAACGGAAGTGTTCCCGGTGACGGACCGCTTCCACAGTACAATCCCGTTGTATGCATCCCGGGCAATAAGCGTCCACCGGGAAAGGATGCGGGGATCTTTCACCCCCAGGGGCGCTTCGTCAATGATGTAAAAGATCTTTCCCTGTGCGCTGACCAGGGCGGCGATGCTGGGAATGAGCTCATGGCTTCTTGCAAACAGGGGCTTGCAGCTCCACTGGAGGTAGCTGGAAGGCGCTATTTTCGTGTCCTGTGCAACGGCATTGTTCGAGGGGCCGTGAAGAAAATGTGTCCAGTCATCCGTGTTTTCCGGTTTGGGTTTTCTTGTCTTCTGCCATTGACCGTTTTCCCGGATATATGCGATACCGTCCGGACACAACACCCGCATCACCTCATCCATTGACAGCTTGCCTGTATCTTCAGCAATGAACAAATTCACCAGATTGTCCGTGTAAGGCAGCCGCTCACCGTCCCAGCGATCCACTGTGACAACTCCGTACAGACCCTGTTTTTGAATGTGATCCCTTGCCTTCTGCAATGATTCATCATCCTTCGCGAGTCCGTGCACCACATACCGGTCACTAACAAGCAATGCAGCGGTGAGCTTTCCGTCTTCACATCCCAGGTGAACGATCAGTCCGCCCGGCACGCCGGTTTCTTCGATGATCCTTCCGGCTTCCCGGGAATAACGTTCCCCGGTGCATGAAAAAATCATTAAAAGTATGAGCATAACGGTTATCACACCGGTCTTTCCAAATGCGTATTTTGTTTTCATTTTTTTAAACTTTATTTACCTGTTCATGGCACATTATTTGACATCTCAGGCAGTATTGGTTTCAGTTTTTTTTATTTTACGCAACTCTTTCTTTTTGCGTGTTTTTTCTTCTTCAAGATCATAATCAACCTGCAACCCCAACCAGAATTTTGCACTTGTTCCAAAAAATTTGGAAAGACGCAGTGCCGTATCAGCGGTGACCCTTCTGTTTCCCTTTAATATTTCACTTACCCTTGTCTGAGGTATAAAGGTATCTTTGGAAAGCCTGTACGAAGAGATGCCCATGGGTTTAAGAAATTCCTCATGTAGAATTTCCCCTGGATGAATGTTTTTCAATCTTTTCATTTGAAGGGTTTCCTGTATTAAACGAATCAAATTTGGGAATTTTTATTGTATTAAAGAAATACCTTAAACATCCAATGTGTCAGGGACTATTTCAAAAGAGTCTTTCATCAAAGCAGAAGGGTTCCACATGCAGAATCCTGACTTTGTGAAAGTCCTTATACACAGGATTAATCAGAAAATCATGATCCCCCTGGACCACGGCAGAAGGAACCTTCATCACAAGAAATTTCCTCTCAGAAATAAATTTGTCATCTGTCTTCTGTGTAAAATCAGGATGGTGAAATGATTTCCAGGATCAATGTAACCACAGGGAATATCCGGATCCGTTATTTCAGATATTTTTGTACTCTATTTAAGATGCATCTGTATCGTTACAGTTCATTGTAAAATAACCAACCAACCCGTTACCATATATGAAAAAAAAACTCTTTATCGGCTTTCTGTTTTTCCTGTTTTGCCTGCCGGCGCTCCGGGCCCAGCTTCCAGATGAATTCCTGTACAGTGTGGCTTATTATCATGAATACATACCCTGCGAACGGCTGGCTGATCCGGGTTCTGGAGGAACCAGCAGAGCTCCGGCCCCAATCCCCGTGTCAACCACCACCAGGCTGAGAAACCCCTGGACATTGCCGGGATCGATATCTATCATCCCTGGGGAGATCTTTTCCGCGGCGAAGTGATATCCCTGACCGGTGATTATGCCCGTTCACTTCAGGATAAACAGTACCTGGTCATGTAAACCCAGGCACAGATGAAAGGATGGTCTCCCACATTGCCTGTGGTGCCCGCTCGGTTTTGTACTGGCCGTGGCATTCCATCCACAATGCCGGTGAAATATACTGGAAAGGTGTATTGTCCCATGATCTTGAACCCAACAGGGCATTCCGTGAGGTCCGGCAAACATCGGCCGTTACAGGATGGTGGTGGTCCCTCCTTTTTATATTGCCACCGATGAGGAGCTCAAATGGCTCAGGGATTATGTTGAACAGGAGGGTCACCTGTACATGCTGTTCCACAGCGGCTTTGCCGACCCTCCGCCAAAGAAAATAATGTTTTTTCAGGCGGGAGGGTGCGCAACGGGGACCAGGTGCTTCTTCAACCGTGGGATGTGATCATCATCGTTGAAAAATAAAAATCCCCTGCAGATATTGAAATCAAAATTTATTACTTTTATCAGGAAACATCTAAATCCAATTCCATGAAAACAAGAACCATTCCAATTCTCATCGCTTTGCTGATCATCACTGCCTGTACAGGCAAAAAATCCGGCGAAACGGGCACCAGGGAAAGCGGCCCCGTCAAGGTGGAGATAAGGGAAAAAGACGGGGGATTTCAATTATACAGGGGAGGAGAACCATACTTTATCAAAGGGGCCGTGGGATGGACGTACCTGGACAAGCTTGCCGGATACGGGGGCAATTCGGTACGGTGGAGGCCAGGATATCTTGATCAGGCCGATTCACTGGGATTGACCGTGCTGGCAAATCTTCCGGTACAGCCGGAGAGGAACGGTTTTGATTATGATGATGAGGAAGCGGTCAGGGTCCAGTTCAACAGGATCAGGGAAATTGTGAAAGAAAACAAAGACCACCCGGCGCTTTTAATGTGGGCCATCGGGAATGAACTGGACCATGTCCCCGGCAATCCGGATTACAATGTCAAGGTCTGGGATGCGGTGAACGAAATTGCCGGCATGATCAGGGAAGTCGATCCGAACCATCCGGCAATGACTGTTGTGGGTTGCGGAAGATTTGAAAAGAAAATAGGGACCATCAGGGAAATGTGCCCCAACCTGGATCTGCTGGGGATCAATACTTACGGGGTCATGCTGGAGATTCCCGGATGGCTGGAAGAGCACGGCTGGGACAAACCTTACGCAGTGACCGAATGGGGCGTTTCAGGCTGGTGGGAAGTGCCCAGAACGAAATGGGGCGTGGTGATCGAGGAAACCAGCACGGAAAAGGCCGCACTTTACAGGAAAAAATATGAGGAAGTCGTTTTGGCTGATCCCCGGTGCGTCGGTTCATATGTTTTCCTGTGGACCAGCAACCGCCAGGAAAGGACACACACATGGTTCAATATGTTCTGCAATGAAAAGGAAACCCAGGCGGTTGAAGTCATGCATTATATGTGGACGGGCAATTGGCCTGACAACCGCGCACCCCGCATCCAGTCACTGACCATCAATGGTAAGGATGCATTGGATGATGTTGCGGTGGCTCCCGGCAGCATCAACAATGCCCGGGCGGTTGCCGGCGATCCCGACAACGATGATTTGAGGTTTGAATGGGAACTTCTGCCCGAACCCACCGAGTTTGGCGCCTATGCCGGACAGGGCGAAGCGAAGCCGGATCCCGTGGAAGGATTTATTCAGAATGCCGAAAACGGCAGGATCCGTTTCGAGGTGCCTGGTGATGAAGGGATCAACTACCGCGTATTTGTTTACATATATGACGGACAAGGGAACATAGCAACTGCCAATATCCCCTTCTATGTAACCGGGCAATAGGGATGCCGGCCGGTCTTGCCGCCGGTTCATAACTTTTCGGTCACAAATATTTGCTGCCTGTCGTAACCGGCCCAGTATTGTATGGCCAGGTTTTCGATATAAAGCCAATATGAATCGGTAAGCAGGCCGTAATTCTTTACCCCGTATTTTATTTCATCCTGCATTTGTTCGGCAATATTGGTTTTAAGCGAAATTCTGACCCGCTGAAAATTGAACCCGAATATGGCTGAGGGTATTTCTGAAATACTGTCGGAAACGATGATCAGGCCCTGTCCGATGGTTGCTCCGGTACTGATTTGTACGCCGTCGTTAAAACAGCTCAGGGGAGGATCGCTCCCGGCAAAAGTCGTTACCTCCAGATTATTCACCCCGACATTGAAGTATTCCATTGCCCTGACCCCCATTTTCGCGCCGATGATTGAATAGATCCCTGTATGACCGTGTATTTCATTGGTCATACTGACCGCTTTCCATTCGATCAATCCGAATTTCTCCACGGTTTCACGCAGTATGTTTGCATATGCGGGCTTGTACAAAGTGGTGTCCACGGGAAAATCCCTGAATACACGGTTATTGGCCCTGGTTGCGGAAACCAGGAGTCTGCCGGTCATTTCATAAACAAAATCCGCCGGGACCGCCCGGCTTACCGAGGCAAATTTTATGCTGTTTTCGGTTTCAATGTCAAACAGAATGGGTATGGTAAGGTACAAAGGCACCAGATCGCCCCCCAGGGTAAAATGACTGTCACATCCGTTTTCAACAGCCGGCCTCCGGGCATATACCCGCTCTATCTGCTTTGCATATCTGGAACCGGCATCCCGGATGTGGTTCAGATAATCCATTCCGGCAGATAATTCATGATCATCGCTGGCCACAACTTCAAGCGGGATACCGCACTTCCTGATGTATTCATAACTTTCCGGCGAACCCTTGTAGTTAAAGCCTCCCCTGATTTCATGACTGTTGTACCATATGATCCGCCGGATCTTGCCGGCGGCACCAGTATTTGCTTTCAGCCAACCGGCATATGTTTTCAGGGTTCCCAGGGCAATCAGGATAATCTTCTCCGGATAATTTTCGATGGTTTTGTTTAAAAGATCCACAGCATGCATGCCGCAATCCGGATCCGGGGTGCCGACATGCTCTCCCCATGGCAACTTTTCGGCAAAATCTGCCAGTCCCGGCAGGTCAGCGCCTGTTTTTTCTCCGGTCCCAACCGGTATCCCCTGGTGATGGAATGATGACAGCAGGGAGCGGACTTTCATACATACGGTGCCTGGCAACAATGTCCCCTGGGAACAGGTAATGGCCAGAACCCGTATATCATTGCCGGCCAGAAGCATGGACAAAGAACGCATGTCGTCAATGCCTCCGTCGGTATCAACAACAAGATGGTATTTTGGTTTGCCCGAATGGGACAACAGCTGTCCGTTAACCAATACGGACAACAGCAATGCCAATAACAATCTGCTGATCATGCTTATCATTCAGTAGCCGCCTCCCGGATTATGATGACCCGATTTGCATCCTCCAATATCATGCAAAATGCAGTAAGCTTTATCTATCTCCGGGCGTAAGTTGACTTTGTTTCAGGGTGATGGCATATATTTCCAGTCCGTTCTCGTCAATAAGCCTGAAGATAACTTCCGGATCAGCAATCCCTGTTTTGAAGGTAAACTCTCCGAAGGCGTATCTTCCGGTCACGCCAAACAGCTGGGTGTCCCATTCTTCCTTTCGGGCCGGGGGCCCTGACCGTCCGCCCAGGCTGCCGGTTTCGAATTCATAAAAGGAGAAACCAGAAGGTCTTACAATATGAAATCCTCTTGCTCCGTGCCTGTCCCCCGAAATGAGCAATACTCCCCTGATGTTGTTTTCTTCGATCAGGCGGAAAATGCTTTCCCTGCCCCCGGGATCATACCTTCCCCATGAATCTTTCCCGTTTGAAACAAAATCACTCCACATGGTACCGCATCCCAGGATAATGAACGGGCCCCTGCAATCCGGCAATTGTTCTTTCAGCCATTTCATCTGTTTTTCTCCCAGAAAGGAGCCTTCTTTCCCGGTGCGAAAGTACCGTTCATCAAGCTGAATAACATCGGCCGGACCAATGCGGGTGCGGAAGAAAATTCCTTTTCCCTGCTCCCCAAAACCATAAGCAGGATTATTCCACGCATTTTTAAATATTTCCCGTACCGATTCCTTGTCCTCTTTGGTATATCCTTCGGGAATGCCCGCCTTGTCGTTGTCGAAATAATCATGATCGTCCCAGGTGGCGTAAATTGGGACAGATGCGGCAAGTTTTGACCATGCTGCATAGAAATCACGGGCCAGGTAGTCGGCCCGGTGCATTCCCAGGTGATCATTCCGGTCCTGCACGGCTATGTCGCCCAGCAACAGCATGGCATCCGGATCGCGCCTGAGAATGGCATTGACCTGTTTTCGATTGCCAAGCCCCCAACGGTGGAAACAGGAACCGAAAACAATGCGTGTTTCTGTCTTTCCGGAAGCATCGGGCAGGGTTTCAATCGAAGCGTTCTCCGGGATACTTGCTTTTTCTCCGTCAACCCACAATTCATAAGGATAAGTAGTTCCGGGATCCAGTCCGGTAACAGTCAAGAACGTTGCGAGTCCGTGGTCAACAGATGATCTTTCAGGGCCGAATATTTTCACCTCCCGGTCATGAAAAACCTTTATCATTACCTCAGCAGGTTTGACTGTGCGCGTCCATATACTGGCACCCTCCGTGGATATATTCCCCAGCACGGGTCCGCCCAGTATTTTTATCCCCTTTCTTTCACAAAGCGATTGAAAAGCTTCGTTTTCTGACAAACCGGCAAACGAAGCATCTCTTTTTACGGAAAGTATTTCGTAAGCACGCTGATATACCTCAACGTCAAATCCCTCCCTGATGCCGTAATACATGAGCAATACCTGGTTGTCTGTTTCAGAATCCACATTTTTCTTTACAAACCGCTCCAGCCATTTTTCAGCCAGCACCGGCCAGGTTTCCGCGGCAGGATTGCCCGCCCGGAGTCCGTACCCGTGTCCGCCAGAAGGATAAATATGCAGTTCAGCCGGCACCCGTGCATTTCGTAATGCCCGGGCCATAACCATTGAACTGGTGGCATGTTTGTCGTTTGCCGCTGCAAACAGAAACATTGGAGGTGTGTTTTCATCGACTTCCAGCTCAGGTGTCAGACTGTTATCCTTTCCCTGGTCAAGGTACGCGGGATAGATCAAAACGGTAAAATCGGGCCGTGCCGACCACCAACGATCGTCCCCGACAGGATCATAGGTCTGCTTGTCATACAGGGTTGAAGTCCTCGCGGCCAGACTCCCGCCTGCAGAAAACCCCAGGACGCCAAGCCGGAAATGTCCGATGCCATAGGATGCTGCATTGGAACGAATCAACCTGATGGCACGCTGGATATCCATCAAAGCGCCTTCCTTTTTCTGCGGTACGCGGTATTGCAGCACAAAAGCGGTGTACCCAAGACCATTCAACCATTCTGCGACCTCATAGCCCTCCTTTTTCATGGCAAGGATATGATATCCTCCTCCCGGACAAACAATAACACCTGCTCCTTTGTGATTTTCAGCTGCCGGACGGTGAACGGTAAACAAAGGATCGGTTACTTCATCAACACGGGTAATATTCCCCTTATCGTCTTTTGAAGAAACGGCCTCCGCTTTTTCTTTGGTTTCACCCGGGACTTCACCGGGCCACAAATGAACGGTTTCCTGGGAGAAGCCTGCCTGGCCACATCCGGCAAGCATCAGAACAATTATGATCAGATGTTTCATGTTGATCTTTTAGCGTCCATCTGAATACACGTTAATGAACAAGGGTTAACGGTCCCCGGAAACATAAAACGGAAAGTTGGCCACGGCAAAGTGGCCGTGATGGTCCAGTATCTTCAGATATAACCTGCAGGCCCCGGGTTCTTCAGGTGCATGGAATGTAACCTTTTCCCGGTTTTGGGTCAGGATCAGGCCTTTGATGGGTTCCGGGGGTATTTCACCGATCCCTGCATATGGAGCCGGTTCTACCTCGGGCCGGATGTCCCACTGAAATTCCAGTTCATCCTGATCCGGATCATGGCATACCACATGTGCATGATAGACCGGTTCATGATAAACCACCTGGGCATGATTCACTTCCGCGGGGCGCAGGTAAACATTCTCAAGGGCTGTCTTCCCCTCCATGATCAGGGAATCAATCCGGGGAGCATGGTTCGCGGGTTCGGAGCCGCCCCACAAAACCCGCATCACCTGCACACCCTGTGATTCACGACCGCTTCTGTCAAACATGCTCCACCAGGTCCGGGTTATCTCCTGTACCGTCCCCCAGAAAAACACATAAGACCCCAGGCAGTGTGTTGTATCGGCCTGAATGATCTTCGTGTAACGGTTTTTGTAATATTCCGCCTTTTCGGTACTATTCGGCTCAATGGCCGCATTCCATTCAGTATGGGGCATTTGCCAGTGCCCGTTCGGTCCCCACTCGGTAATCACATATGGTTTCGGCCACAATTTGCGGGCCAGCGGGGTAATTTCCCCGATGTTGCTGTAAGAATTGATCCCCAGCAGATCAAGATTCGGGCACTGCCTGGCAATTTCCTGCACCTTTTGTTCAAATCTCCCGCTTCCCACCACCGTCATGACCGGATGATCAGGATCCATTTCATGGATCCGGCCGGCCAGGTCATTGATCACATCCCATAATTTTCTGTTGTAGGGTATTCCCGGAGGGATATAGTCCAGTTCATTTCCAATAGCCCAGAACATAACCGCGGGGTGGTCCCTGTGTTCTTCAACGATCTTAAGGATGCGTGTTTTTTCCTTCGCCACCTGAACGCTGTCATCCCAGTCCATGCCGTTGCGTTCCCCTTTCAGGGGAAGGGTGATCAAAGCGGTCAGGCCGTTCTGCTGTGCACTGTCCAGATTCACTGCAAAATTTCTCCACAGGCGCACCGAATTGCCCCCGTATTTTTTGATCTTGTGGAATACCGCCCTGCCCGTGTCTCTTTTTAAATAAACAGCTCCCTTGATATACAAAGGATCTCCGTCCTGCAACAACACCCATTGGCCGTCCTGCTTCTCAATGGAATAACCTGCCTGCTTTCTGCCGGCCGTGCAGGAACTGAAAACAAAGATCCACAGCATAAAGCCGGAGAACACAAATATTTTAATAGAAGAAAAAATCCTGGTTTTCATAGAATAATACTTTAGGTTAAATATTTATTTGTTGGCTTAATATAATAAGAATTGTTTTACTGTTCACAACGCTTTCTTCCAGTTCATCTGGTCCTCGATATTGTCTGCAAGCTTGTAGGTTTTCATATGATCAGCGAGATTTTCCCCCACAATTTCGATCCTGTTTAAATCCGCGTTCCCCATTCCGGTTCGGGCACAATAATTCAGGTAGCCAATCCGGGAAAAGTCTATGCCCATCAGTTCAACACCCACACGGTCGGCCGCCAGCCAGTCCGGACTCACTACGCAAACCCGGTGATCCACAGGAGTTCCCTGTGTGGGGCCATTCCCCTCCATTCCCTCATAACCATCGATCAGTCCGAGGTCAGGGTGCAATTGCCCGGCCAGGGAATACATATTGTAATTCACAGCGTGACAACCGCCTCCGTGAACGGTCCTTTTGTCACTTTCGGTTCCGGGCCTGGACTTAACCGCCTCCGAAGAAAAGCGTATATCTTCCTGATACAGGGTAAAACCCGGATCTTTGACGGGGGCGCCAAATACAATATTCTTCAGGGTCAAGGTGGCCACCACCCCGATATGGGTTTTCATCCGGGCCGAAGAAATAACATAAGAATCCGGATCCAGGATCAGCCGGGATACCCGCACGGGGGTTGGCTGCAATTCTTTTTGATGAATAACATACATCCGTTCATAAGGTTCCTGGTCCAGGTCCACCAGCTTTACCGGATACCTTGTAAGCAATCTGAAATACCCGTAATTATCGAATCCTTCCAGGGTCGGCGCACTGGCGCTTGACTCTGCGATCATTACATTGTCCAGCTTGTTGATGGATTTGAGAAATTCCAGTATGCCTTCCAGGGTGTCGACATGGGTACAGGCCAGCGGAACGTAAATCAGCACTACGTTGGGCTTGATCACTACACGCTTGTTGCCAATGGCCCTTTTGATCTCTTCAGAGAAAGGCTGAAGGGCACGGAAAGCCATATCGGCACGGTCATCGCCGGATGTAAGCGATACCCGGGTGGAATGAACAGCCGGCTTCGCCAAAGGAGCAAAGGCGTTTACCGAATGATAACAGGCAGCACCCATCCCGGTGATCAGCGATGTTTTAAGAAAATTCCTTCGATTGAACCTTTTCATCTTATCATTTTTTTTTTACAAATCCAGGTCAAAAATAATACAATTCAGTAATATCCACTCAGGTACAGGGAGCCGGTCAGCGGAACCTGGCAGAAATGAATTCAAGCACTTCGGGCAGGGATTCCCGCCAGTATTGCCAGCCATGCCTGCCATCCCGCATCCTGAATTCATGCGGTATCTCATTTTCGATCATGGAAATGTGCATCAGGCAATTCTTCATGCTCAGTCCGTCATCATCCCCGCAGTCCAGATACCAGCGTACTGCATCCTTCTGGTCTACCGGGATCTGATCCAGCAGGCGCAGGATGCTGTGGGTCCGGTCATACTCCTGCATTTCCTCATCACCGGCCTCACTGAGTCCGCGCGGACCGTAAAAATCCCTTGCATCTTCCGGATCGATGGGGCCGGAGCCCGGACTCAGAGGGCAGACCGAAGAGAATATATCCGGATGGTGTATTCCATAGGCGAACGAGCTGCGCCCCCCCATCGACAAACCGCTAATGGCCCGGTAGCGCTTGCTTTTTCTGATGCGGTACTGATCTTCAATAAACGGGATGAACTCCTGGAAAAAGAAATCCTCATACGGCCATTCTCCTTTGTAACCATTGAAAAAACCGCTTTTGCCACCTTTCGAGCTGGGCATCACAATGATCAGGGGGGTGGCTTTCCCCTCCAGGATGGCTTTGTCGGCGATAAAGGCCACTTCCCCTGCCTGCACCCAGGATGTGTGGTCACCGCCTGATCCGTGCAACAAATAAAGGACCGGATAACTCCGCTGTGAAGATTCATAATCCGGTGGCAGATACACGGCATAGTCAACTTCCTGCCCGATCACCCTGCTGTCGATGGATAAATTATCCATTACCTGCCCCCGGGGCTGTGCCATGATCAAAAGGGGCAACACCATAAAGGCCCATGCCAAACAAACTGATTTTTTCATTTTTCGGATTTTAATTGTTTTACATTCATACTAATTGTTTTTTGTTTTTCGCGGATTTCATTACAGCCGGCTTTTCCCGAAATGTTCCTCCACAGCCCTGCCGAAAGCTGACAGGTTTCTGTTCTGCAGTTCATCATAATCGCGCGATGCGACCACCCCGTCCGCCCCGGCTTCCAGGGCCTTCAGGGTCGATTCATATACCGCCCCGGGGTCAGAAGGCCGGGGTTCCATTCCGCCTTCGGGCAGATGCCAGGGGACATCAAAACCCACCCCCACGTAGGTTTTGGCTTTTCCGTCCACACCCTTCACACAACGTTTGGTTTCCTTGTAAACATATTCCGGGGGCATGCCGCTGTTCTCCATTTCGTCCAGCGGTATCCGGGCCTCATCCGGATAACGCATCATGGAATAAAACACATCCAGCAGGGTTTCTTCCGAAAAATCCCCTCCCACCAGGTTGTTGATGCGTCCGATGTACCAGTGGCGCAGACGGACGGGCAAAATGTCGTGGTACAAACACGGCTTGATGAAATCGTTGTAAACGGCCATTTTCGAATAGGGAACCATGGCCCGGTAAATGGGATCCCAGCTGGTTTGCTGATGGTCCACGTGCCGTCCGACCTCAATGCCCGGATCGATCCGCTTAATGGTTTCATATATACCCCGGTTGATCTCTTCCCCGCCTCCCACGAAATTGTTTTCCCAGGTGATCAATTCGGGGTACCTGAACACGGTCCGCATCACAGAAATCAGGAGTCCGTCCACGGGAATGCCCTGGTCCGCTGACTTCCGCATGAGTTCTTCCAGCTCCCTGAATCCTTCTTTGGCCCTTTCCGGGTCGACACCCTGCATAACATTTTTTTCCACACAGTACTTGCAGAAACAATTCGGCTTGTTCCCCCTGAACAACAAAGTGGACAGGGGCCCCACCCTTTCGGCGCCGTACTGGAGGCCGTCGATCCGGTAATTGTTGTATACATCCCCCAGGGTGGCATAGATCCATTCCCGGTAGTCCGGATTGTTCCAGCAGGGCCATTCGCCCCGCTCACCGTCAATGTCCACCGTCAGTACCTTTTCATAGTTTTTGATCCTTCCGACCCCGTCCCTGGCCCGTGGTTCGAACAATCGCACATACACCTTCATCCCCCTTTCATCCAAGGGCTTGCGCATTTCCCTGAACACATCCCGGCCGTAAAACTCGAAATCCGGATCCGGCTCCTGATGCTTCAGCAGGGTATGTTTGAAATATTCATCATGGTGCCTTACCCATACCCTGGGCAGATTCCGCCCCTTGTAACTGTGAATGCCCTTTCCGTGATCGGCCAGCACCGCATCGGGCCGTTGAAAGGCGCCATAATAGGAATGGCTGTATGTGATCAGCGTATTGATATTCCCGGTTTCTTTCATGTGGTCCAGCACCCATTCGATGCCGTCGTCAAGCAGACTGTGGGTTCCCAGCTGAATACCCACGAAAGGTTTATCCCGGGAAGATACTGCCATGGCCCGGGAGGAAACCATGGGGCCAACTGTAAGTCCGGCCGCACCCATGGCTGCATTCCTGATGAAATCTCTTCTGGATTTTTCCACGAGTAATAAATTTAGTTAAACACAAAATTATAAGTTTGTTGCCCGCCACCCGCATGCTGTCTGCATACCGCGGGACGTTATCTATGCACTCATCTCCCTGACGCCGTCCCCGTATGCTTTCAGACTGGGCAGTGTCATTTCCTCATATTCCCTGGAAGCAACCACCCCTCTGGCGCCGGCTTCGAATGCCTTGATCACCGCTTCATATATGGTTTCCGGCCTGCTGTGCCAGGGTTCGGTTCCCCATCCGCCGCCTTTGGTTTCGGCTACCACCCGCCGGGTTTCGGAAAATACAAAATCAGGCGACAGTCCCAGTCGTTCAAGATCTTTTAAATCCGGATTTTTTGATGCATCGTGTCCGTAGAGGGCATAGAACATCTGCAGGATTAGTTCATGGGGAATTCCTTTGTAAATGGTATCACCCAGAGCATTCAGGTACCGCCCCGCCAATCGCGGACCGTTGATCTCGTGATACAGGATGACTTTAATAAAATCACAATTCGCCGTCATCTCTTCAAAAGGCGCTCCGGCCCGGTAGAACATGTCCATGGCCGTTTCCACACAGGACACATGCCTTCCCACCCGGGCCTGCGGATTGATCTCCTTGATGGCATCGTGAACCAGTTGATGCACCTCATTCTGGGTCCGGTGCCATTGCCAGGACCAGGACATTATTTCTGGGTATTGCATCAGATGGCGAAGGAATATGTGCCAGGCACCGCCCGGAGGAGGAGCATCCGCAGACCGCAGCTCCCGTAAATAACCATACAGTTCAGAAAAACCTTTCCGCAACCGCTCCGGATCGATATTGAGGCCTTCCATTTGTTGACGGCAATATCTGCAGAAACATGCCGTCGGTTTGACATCCCAGTGCAGCATGTACCCCAGGGGGCCGCACCGCTCAGCTCCGAATTGAATGCCGTCCAGGTCGTATGTGCTGAACAGGTCCCTTACCGTGCCGGTAAGCCAGTTCCTGTATCCGGGATGGTTCAGGCAGGGAGCCGGATTGATTTCTCCTTCAAAATTAATCTCCAGTGCCGACCCGAAATTCCTGACCAGCTGCTCCACCTGCTCGCCGTGCCGCAAACCCTGGGGTTCATAAAGTCGTTCATACACCTTCATGCCCCGTTCGTGCGCTGCGGGCAGCAGGTCATGCATAATGTCCTTTCCCGAATAAGTTTCCTCCTTCTCCGGTTCGATGTGACGAAGGGAAGTGCCTGAATAAAACTTTTCGTGGTGTTCCACCCAGTTCCGGCGCAGGTTCCGTTTGGTATTGTCGGGTTTGGGAAACCCGTGGTCCCCCATCAGGTGACTGGGACGTCCGATGGCCCCGTAATAGGAATGAAAAGACACCAAAAGCGTATTGATGGCACCGGTTTCCTGGAGGAGGTCCAGGCAGGGTTCCATCCCCTCGTCATAAAAACTGTGGGCGGCGATCTGAATGCCCGAAAAAGGGGGATCCGTAGGTGAACGGAATGAAAAAGGATTTGCATATTGAAACGGAAACATGCCCAGTCCGGCGGCAGACAGACTGGTTCCTTTCAAAAAATCTCTTCTGTCCATTAGATAACGGTTTATATGAAACCTTTAATTGCAGTTGCAGGCAAAATACAAAAAAAATGTGGTCATTCATTAATTTCATTTCATAAAACAACTGCCATTTAAACCAAAATCAAGGATCATTTTATAAATTGGATGATCATATCAATTACCACAAAAACAATCGTTATGATAAAGAGTTACCTGCCTTTGACGGGGCTGATTCCGGGTCTGTACCCGGGGCTGACTCAAAAACTGACCCCGGGTCTGATTCCGGATCTGATCCTGGAACCGAGCCTGAAACTGAACCGGATACTGATACCGGCTTTGATCCTGACCCTGACCCTGACCCTGGCCACGGCAAACATTACGGCACAATCTGCCGGACCGGTTCAGGAAAAAGACTCCCTGCTTCGTATTGCCCTGCTCCAGATACCCGCGCATGCCGACCAGCAATGGAATTTGAAAAAAGGTGAAGAGGTCTGCCGGAAAGCAAATATCTACGGAGCAGACATCGCCCTTTTCCCTGAAATGGTGAACATCGGTTACCAGTCCGTCGACTTCGACAAGGAAGGGGCCATGGAAAAATGGAAATCACGGGCCATAAGCAGGGACGGGGAATTTGTCAACCACTTCCGGGAACTGGCCAGGGAACTGGAAATGGCCATTGTCATCACCTATCTGGAAAAAACAGGGGGACTGCCCAAAAATTCGGCTTCCCTGATCGACCGGCACGGCAATATGGTGATGACCTATTCCAAAGTCCATACGGTGGACCCTTTTCCCATGGAAACCGCGGTTATGCCGGGAACGGATTTCTGCGTGGGAGATCTGGACACCCGCACCGGAACGGTGAAGATCGGGATCATGATCTGTTACGACCGGGAGTTTCCCGAAAGCGCCAGGATCCTTATGCTGAAAGGAGCTGAGATCATACTGACACCCAATGCATGCACACTCGAATCGAAGCGTTTGGAACAGTTCAGGACCCGGGCCTGGGAGAATGCTGTGGTAACCGCCATGACCAGTTATGCGAAAGGAGGTGAAAAAGGATTCAACGGCCATTCATGCGCTTATTCGGCCAACGGTTCCGGGATCCTTACCACCGGTGAGTATGAGGGGGTATATATTGCCACCGTGGACATGAAAAAAGAGCGGGAGTACCGCAACCGGACCTATTGGGGAAATGCCTACCGCCGGCCGCACCGTTACGGTAAACTGGTATCACCTGATGTCAGTGAACCTTTCAAGAGAAAAAACGGTTTCGGGGAAGAATTCAAACGCCTGGAGCGGTAAATGAACCCCTTCACTAACCCGTCAGGGCTTTGTTCAGCACAATGATCGCCTTTTTGTAGTTCTTCCGGTTGATGATAAACTGCATGTTCGCCTGTTTCAGCGACTGGGAGACGGCTTCAATATTGATTTTCTCCTCAAACAGTGCCTGTGTGGCATTGGCCAGCACCCCCGGCCGGGCGATGTTTGTGCCCAGGGCACAAATCAGTGCCATTTTCTTTTCGGTGATCTCATAATAGGTTTCTTTCAGCTCTTTGACCAGCTCCCTGCTGCAATCCTTTTCCCAGATGGCGATGGTGATGCTGTTTGCATTTGTTGCCTTCAGAATATAACTGATTTTGTACCTCTGAAGGATCTGCATGAACCTCAGGTCGAAACCCACCTGTCCGACCATCAGCGGATCGTGCACCTCAATGGCCACCACCTTGTCCGTACCGGAAATAATCTCCACCCTGGGATCCGTTCCCCGGTAATCCCTTGAAATCACCGTACCGGGATGTTCCGTATCGAAGGTGTTCTTGATACGTATGTTAATCCCTGCCAGTTCCAGTGGTTTGGAAGCTTTGGGATGAATGGCCTCCATGCCGATATCCGCAAGCTGGTCGGCCACATTGTAGTTGGTCTGGCCCACCGGATGGGAGTTTCCCACGCCCACAATGAGCGGATCGGCACTGGACAAATGATACTCCTTGTGAATGACCGCTTCGTCCGCCTTGATCTCAACGGAAATCTTGCTGAAGGTCACTTCCGAGTATCCCCGGTCAAATTCCCGCATGATCCCTTCCGTTCCTTTCGTGTATCCGGTAACCACCGGGATCACGGAAGAAAAGTCCATGTTGCGGAATGCCTTGTGGATCCGCTGGTCAATGGTGAGGTACTCAGGATCATTGAAACCGCATAGATCCACGAATTGTGCGCTGACCCCCCGGTGATTCAGGATGTTCACCGAGTTGAATGCAGAATGTGCTTCGCCGATGGAGGCAAGGATCTCCCGGGCAGCCAGCAGAATGTTGGATTTTTCCACATAGCCCGATGCCAGCACTTCAGAAAGGCTGTTCAGGTAATTTCTGGATTGCCCGGCACGTTGCGTGATGAAACCGTCGGCTATCTCCTGGTCAAGGCCGATATCTGCAAAGGTGCGGTTGATGGCGATCAGTTTCTTCAGCAGCTCATCCAGGGCTTTTTCATATCCTGCATTCCGGACAAACAGGTCGTATACCCCCGGCTCCCCCGTCTTCTTATGCTCCAGCAGCCAGTTGGTCACATTGCTGTATGCCGACACCACGAACACACGGTTGTAATAGTTACCCCCGGGGGCCTGCCCGATGATGATATTCTCCACCACATCCCCGAACCTGGACATGGAAGTACCCCCGATCTTATGAACTGTAAGCATGACAATTCGATTTCAGTATGGATTTGCGAAATTAATGTATATTCAGATAAAAACTGAAATCTGCGCGAATAATTTCTTGCATTTTTCAGATCATCATGATCTCTTCTGTTTTGCCGGCTGCTTCCGGTACGGTACAACGGGGCCTGATTCCAGCAGACTGACCACCACGATGAACACGGCAAAAAATCAGAAATACCACCGCCCACAGGTTCATGGAAGGCAAACCCGGCATAAGCACTTTGAAAGCAACCGACAGGGGTATGAACATGATATAAGAAATATTGGTTTTACAGATAAGTATCGCCAAAAAGCATCCGATAAAATATGAGCACACCGAACCGGATCCGGAATTATTTAAAAACCCACCGGGCAGTCACAGAATCAGTGCCTGTTTAACAAATTGACCGCCTCATCAGGCTTTACAGGTCCGCCACCCGTTGTTCCACCGGAGGCAGGTCCGGCAGCGGGTCGCTGGGCACGGACTCATACCAGAAGGTGGCGCTGCACCAGTCGTCCTGCCTTTCATACAGGGCTTCGCCTGTTTCCTCGAGATGCTCCCGGCTCCATCCGATCTGCTGAATGGTGATGCGGCATTCCTCTTTCCAGTAGATGGGATCAGGCAGGTGCCAGCGGTACATGGAAACGAAGCCATCCCGGTTCAGACTGCATCCGTGATACATAAAAGGGGTCTGCTGCATGCCATAGGAAAGGCAGACATAGTCTTCACTGCCCGTTCCGCATATGGTGGGAAAAGTTGTATCCCCGTCCATATAGACCTTGATTTCCCCTTCACCCCACCAGTTGCCTTCGAGCGTCCGGATTCCCAGCACGGTGCCGATATATCTCCCTTGTCCGCTTCTTTTGGGCAGGAGCTCAAAATCCTCCTTCAGGGTGGTCGGATTTTCCCTGACAAAGCATACATGGAGCCGGCCAAGATGATCAGGGTGTTGGTCACCGATGGTATAATCGATCTGGTAGAACAGGGTGATGTTTTCCTCCCCTTCGTTGGTCAGTGTCATTCTTGCATGATCATTGAAGGGCATGGGAAGCCAGATATTCAAAGCGGCATTGATTCCCGCCGAATGCACGGCGGACTGATACGAATTGATTTTCGCGTGGGCGGAACCCATAAAATCGCCCAGGGGGCATTCAATGGAAGGATGCTCCTGGTTCTCCCAGTATGCCCGCACCATCATGCTGCGGAGTGCCTTTGTTTTGTCCTTGAATCCGCCGGTCATCCATATGTGCCGGATGGTTCCGGGACCTGCAATATCACAGAGGACCACGATTTCCCCGGGAACAATGCTCTTTGCAGGGAAACCTTTCCGCCCGACACCCAGTCCGCTTGCTTCCTGTCCGCCTTGTCCCGGCTTGCCGTCAGGGTTCTCAAATGAAATGGACCTCGATTCGAGTCCGGTCCCCAGGTCATAAAGCAAATCCGGCGATCCCCTCCGGCCGGATGTACAGAACTGCAGTGTGAACAATAACAGCGCTAACATAGCCGCGCCGTAAATTCGAAGAAGGTTTGGTGGCTTCATGAGTCATAGATTAAATTAAACATATTGTCTCCGAACGGCGGCTTGCCGCCTGATCGATCGGAGATGTGCGTTTCATGCGAAAATATTTTACTTGAACATCAAATTATAAGCTTGTTACAATATCAGTTTAAAGGCCTTGTCTTTTTATTGCCGGCCTTCCGCATTCAGAAATCGCCTGTCATTTGCCAGGAAGTTAATTTATGATTCCGCGGACCGTGATGAGGCACGTGCCGGAACCGTCAAAAACCACTTCGCCGTCGCCTGCAGACATGATCACAATGGGTCTTTTCCCGGTGCCCTTTGCCGTTAACCAGTAGGTTCCGTCGGGAACCAGAGCCGTTCGGTCCGTGTAATGTTTCAAACTTGCTTTGTATACCCCGGCATGGACCTTGACCGTGTCCCCGGACTTTACGATCCGCTCCCAAACCATGTTGAAGTCGCCGATATTACTTATTCCGCCGTAATAAGCATTGTAAAGGTTGTTGAATTCATTCTTTTTCCAATCAACTTTGGTTTCCGGCGGATAAACGTGATACACCCGGCTGCTGTTGGATATAGTCTTTTTTGAAAAATTATATGAACGGGTACGGGTGGTGAGGGACCGAAAGTTCTTCATTGTTTCCTATACAGTGAACGGAGGTACCGGGGCGGGAACCTCCTCATGAATTTTTCCTTCCAGCACACGCCCGTTTTTCTTTTTGTCAGTACCTCCCCACTGCTTAAAATAAAAAGCAACTCCTGAGCGTTTGCACTGGTCCCTGATGCCGGTCACCCATTCCTTCTTCACCGGCCTGGGGGTAAGTCCGCTCTCACCACCAACAATGACCCAGTCAATTCCCTCCAGATCCATTTCGTGCAAAGGCCCCAGCAGGGGTTCACATGACAGGAATTTTACCCTTGCCCCGGTATTTCTGAGATTACCGATGCGGTACAATGCATGCCGGTCCTCTACGGTCACCCCCATCCACAGATTATGCGGCCAGGATAAATGCCGTTCCCGGTCATAATTCATCAACAATCCGGATCTTTTGGTCAGTACCTGAAAGACATGATGAGGATTATCCCTTACCACATTGAAAACTTTTTGTATGAATGAAACCGGAACATCTTTGTGAAAAAGGTCGCCCATGGAGCACATGAATATCATTCTGGGCTTTTTCCAGACATAGGGCTCTTTCAGGCACCCGGAATGTAAGGTCAGCGCAAATCCGTTTCGGTATTTTTCCTGGCCTGTTTCCTGCAATCTGCGGGCAATCCCCTCTGCATAGCAAAATTTGCATCCGGAGGATATTTTGGTACATCCGGTAACCGGATTCCAGGAATGAACAGACCATTCGATTTTTGTTGCAGCCATTTAATTTTTGATATCAACAACCGGGGAATGATCCCATGCATCGATATACTCAATCCCGATCCGGCAACCGCTCACAGAAAGGATCTTGCATCTGCTGATCCCCAGCAAATTGGGCCTGGCCGGCGAATGTGTGGTAAATACACCTCTGACTGGGTTGACGGGATTGCCCCGGGGATGCACCTGGAGCACTGACCTGCCCTCGGCGTTGTCATTCCGGTCAAACCAGTAGATCACCGTAATTTCGGAGAATTGATCCATTCCCAACAAAGCATCACGGTATTTTTCTTCAATATCTATGTATGTATGCCCATCTTCCCTTATCACTTCACCGATCTGTACCAATTCAAATGTTTTCATTTTTTGATCACCGGGTTTCCATGAAACCAGAAAGATACCCAAAATTATCAGGAATATTGCTTTTGACATGATCTATGGGTGTTTTGGATTTAATTCTATAAAGCAAGAAATTCAAAAGTGGGGCATCCTTTTTCGCCTTGTTTGGAGTAAAATCCCGTAAAACGGAATTTGTAGAAAAAACCTTCCGTATCACGGATGATCCAGGAAGTATCCGTTCTGACATAATAGATGGCCGTGCCGGACTGAACATCAACCTCCACATCCTTCCACCGGTAACCGATCTCATCCTGCACAGCGGACAGGTTTTCTTCGGATACGGTTTCCCGGGAAATTTCTTCCCAGGGATCAACGGATTCAGGATAAGCCGCTGTGCCGGCCGGATTCAGAAGGACTCCCCTTACATAGTACGAGGTCGGCACACCTTCATTGGTAAAAATGATGGTCCCGTACTGTGTAAACAAAAGGTCCCAGCGGTTTTTTGAAGGAACCAGATCACAGGTCTCCGGGCCTGATTTCAGATTCACCAGCATCATGTGGCAGCAGGTATTTTTTTGTATTGAGTACTCCGAAATTTGTCCGTAAAAGGGCCCGTATTCAAAATTGTAAAGTGTATCGGAAAATCCGGTAAACCGGATCTTGTATTCCGGATCATACACATAACACCAGTGCAAATGATTCGATTGCTGCAATACGCATGAACAGGGCAGCCATCACCACCCTAAAACCTGTATATCTCCATCTGGCCAGGTTGGCATACTCTGCGCAAATGTTCAGGAACTGCCTTTCAAAGACAATTATGCCGATGTGATCGTATCAAGAGGTTCTTTTCATTTCTTGAAGGATATTGAAAAAGGCTTTTCAGAAATCCACCGCGTATTAAAGCCCGGAGGGAGTGCCTTTATTGGCAGGGGCCTTACTCCAAATCTGCCGGTGGAGACTGCCATTAATATCCGGGCGAAACAAAACCGGAACTTAAATACATATAATGTCCGGAAGTTTGCAGGATTATTCGAAGCCATCATGTTCATCACCAGCCGGAGGGCGACATTGGTCCACCATGAATCCCAGTCCCAAATGGTTTTTACATATTCGTTCCACTCAGGATTATCCTGTGTACATATTCCATGAAATAAATACGGCGGCAAAAATGAACAACGGTTTTTTCATGATTGTCTTTATTCTGTTTTTTTCTATGACCGCCAAATTCGGTAAACGCATTAATCTATAATGGTTTACGATCGG
>CAZNPH010000028.1:0-37199 GCA_964574985.1 uncultured Bacteroidaceae bacterium | reverse complement strand
TGAAGGCAAGTTATAACTTTATTCCTTTTTGGTTCTGGCTTGTCCAGGTTAGGATTGTAATGTTGCTGAGATATGTGTTGAGCAGAGATCATTTACTTTCCGATTCCATTTTTTTCAAGTTCCGCATCCAATTTTGACGTAAACTGATATTTCTTTTTTCTGATGCTGTCAAAATAATAATCGTAATCTTCCGGCGTCAGGAAATTGAAATGATACTCCATTTCTTTTTGTTGCTCATTGAGTATTTTAAAATGTTGCTTGGCTGCTTTCCATTTCGCCTTATTCTCGTCAGATGGATTAGCGATTTCTTCATCTCCTTTTATTTCAGCCACAATGATGACATTGCCAATCTTAACAAAAAAGTCAGGGTTAAAGCGGCCTCTTTTCGGATGTTCGCCCTTTTTCCATGCATATTCTATTTTATAGAATTCCTGATCGGTTGATTTGATCCATGAATCAATGGTCTTTGCATTTTCTTCTTTTACAATGGCTCTTACAAAGCCTCTTTCCGGTTTATGATCGGTGATGGCAACTCCAAGCGGTGTTTTAAAGTTGTAGGTGTTTTCAATCTTTTGTTGTGCCGCCCCGGGAAGATTATCTTCATCATCCAATAACTCCTGAATAAAATTTTTCTCGTTTTCTTCACAAAGTTTAAATGAATTGTCGTCCCAAAATACCGTAGCGTCTGCTTTCTTGATGGAGGAAAGTCCAATACTGTTTTTATGTCTTTCCTTTGTGTTAAAGGTTTCAAGTGCTTTCGGAGACATTTTATACCTGACCACCTTTGCTGAAGGACGGTGAATAACCCCAAATGCCTGATAGATTTTTTGCCGGTTTTCATCGCTTACAACATCATCTTTCTCGTCAATTCTTTTCAGCGAGTTTTTGATAAGTTTGGTTAGCCATTCAGTATTATATTTTTCAGCGTAATTGGTTGGGTTTTCCGAATCTTCCGTTTCCATGTCAATGGACTTAAAGCGGTTCTGTAATTGTTCAACGATTTCACTCACAGTAAACATCTTATACTTCACCAGGGTTTTCTTTTCTCGACTGTCACCTGAGACAGCTCTTTCATAAGTAGTTGAACGCTCTAAGGCCGGAGACTGCCTAATCAGAGTTATGAATCCCTTTTTGAACTCATATTCTTTTTCCTGCTTGAACTTTTCTGTCTCTGTGAGCTTGTTGTAATTAATGTTATGCAAGTCAAAATTATAGTCTGTTTTTTTAACTACAGGATAGGAATAAATACGATTTTCAATTTCTAATACTTCATCCACAAGGTGTTTTATTCTTCCTGACCAGTTGGCATGATTGAACACGGTAACAACAGGCCTTTGTCCTTCGTAAGCTTCTGGAATTCTCAACCCTCTTCCAAGCACCTGGGAGATCAATAATTTACTGTTGAATGCCCGTTCTTCATGAGGTACGATCTGAAACACGTTTTTTACATCCCATCCTTCGGTAAGCATACTTACAGAAGTGATCCATTCAACCGGTGAATCTTTATTATCTACATAAGCCAGTTTCCGCACATTTTCTTTGTGTTTCGGGGAAGATGTTACTTCCAGTACTTTTTGAGCTGTATCCTCTTTTGAAATTCCTTCCTCTTCTGCTAAAGAATCAATTAAGGTCTTGGTCAAATCATTACAAGTACGGATGTCTTTGGATACAATAATGGTTAACGGTTTGAGTAAACGATAACTTTGTGTTTTATGGATGATGTGGTTATCGTAAAGCTTTTGAAATTTTTCATCCCATCCACCTGAAGAATCTTCAGCAACGTACTCAATACTTTTTACAAATCCTTCTTCAATAGATTGCTTCAAAGAGTATCGGGAAATGACATCTGTAAAATATTCATTCTCTACATAGCAGGTTCCCGAAAGACCTAAAATGTACTTGAAATCAAATTCCTCATCTATCAGAAAATCTTTCCACTTCTTAAACTCTTTGCCCGTTTGATTATAAACATGGTGTGTTTCGTCATTGATTACCAGGGTGCGACCTCCCTTACCTGCCAGACTCTCCCGGATGGAGGATTTTACATGCTCGTAAAGGGCGTGGCAATTCTCAACACAAATAGCGCCTTTTGTAATGCTTTCCGTAGCATTGATGATGTGCGGATTTTTAATTACCGAATCCTTTGGAAGCAAATCCCTCAGCACTTCATCACCTGAAAATAATTTGAACTTATCCATTAGGCCGGTTTCAATGGTAGTTGACGGGCAATTTACCAGCACGTAATCAACCGCCCCTAATGCCAACATAATCCTGGCTACTCCGTAAATAACCCAACTTTTTCCCGTACCTGTTGCAAGGTCAATAGAACAGGAAAGTTTGTCAGGAATCTGCAACCTTTTTTCCAATTCTTTATCCGAGCCATAGAAATCCCGCAACTTCTCATTATTGTCAAAGTTCTCTTTCGCTAAATCCTTCAGGTTCTCATATTGTCCACCCAAAAAATACCGTAAGGTTAAACGGATGGCATCTTTCTGATACTCCCTTTCTCCGCATAATACGTCAAGAAAAGGTTCAAATTGGTTTAAATCCAATTTGAAAGGGTCAACGTTTTTGCTGACCTCTAATATCAGATCGTGATTAACTATTTGCTTTTGTTCCTGCATTTATTTAAAATCTGCTTTCGTTTTTATTTCCCGGTATTCGTTGCCATAGATGTCAAGGTAAATGACCATCATTTTATCCTTAATTGATTTTAGTGGCAAGTGAATTTCCCAGTTGTTCATTTCTATCTCGCTGGCATAAATTGTTTTGTCAAGATCAAATACTTGCTCTTTGTCATCATAATCAAAATCAACCATCACAAAAGAGAGTGATTCCCGGCTTGCCAATTGACTGGCTCCCTTAAGCATGGCTTCACTTTTGAATTTATTGATCTTGATTATTGCAGCATCTTTCTTTTTCTTGTAATCACACTCCACCTTTGGAGGACGGATAAAATCAAATCCCACAGCATCTACGGTTTCATTCACCTGGCTCTCATCAATCGGTTGTTGTATCGCTTCAAATTCCCGTGTGTGTAGTTCATTGATGATGGAATAGGGGATTCTCAGAATGTAATACCGGATGTCTCCTTTGTCTATGTAGTTTTCAAGAAATGTAACGCTGGCAGCAGGAGCAATAATAAAAAACTCCTTGCTTGTTTTGTTGCCAAGCATGGAATGCAAATCATCAATAAACCCATAATCCAATGCAACACCTCCTTGTTGCTGATAATTGAAAACCAAAACATCTGAATTGCCCTTGGATCCATCTAATTCAACACCGCTAACCGTATGTTTTTTATCCCTGCAATTAAATAAATGCAAGGCAAATAACCGCCAGTCTTTCCATAGTAATTTCTTGAGTTTTGAAAAATCATATAGTCCGGCATTATATACAGTAAATGCTTTTGTCTTCAGTGTTTTTCCCGTATTGCCGATCTCTCTTTTAAGGTTGAGCAGTCGTTTCTGAATTGTATAGATGGCTAGTTTGCCACAATCTATACCAATCCACTTTCTACCTAATTTTTCTGCAACAGCAAGTGTAGTGCCGGATCCAGCAAAAGCATCAAATACAATATCCCCTTTGTTGGAGGAAGCATTAATGATTCTTTCAAGCAAACCTTCCGGTTTTTGTGTTGGATAATTTGTTCGTTCAGCGCCAGCTCTATTTACAAAAGGAATATCTGCCCACCAATCTCTTGCTAAAACTCCCACCTTTTCATCCCAGTAATCTCTGTAGACTAATTCCGGATGCTTTTTCTCAACTTCAAGTGGTAATTGTTGCTTACCAGTGTAATCACCGCCTTTTCCCCTTATTTGGAATAATCTGCCATTCTCGTCCTTCAAAGAATATTTTTTCTTTGAACCTTCAGAATATTCCATTGTAACACTTTGCCAGTTGAAGGTTTGGCCACTTTTCTTTCGATAAAATAAGATATGATCGTGCTTTTCATTCCACTGGGTCTTTGACATTTCGCGCTCCTTGTAACACCAAGAAATATCATTTAGGAAATTATTTTCTCCGAAGACTTCATCCATAATAGCTTTAATATAATGCCCTTTTCTTTGATCAAGGTGTACATATATAGAGCCTTGATCATCCAATAATTCCCGGAATAGAATTAGTCTTTTCCGTATAAATTCGACAAATCTTGCTCCTGCTATTTTATCCTGATAGGCCTTCTGATCTTGACTGCCTTTGAAATCATGTTTTGTGGCGAAAGGAGGATCAATATATATCATCTTTACTTTACCTTTGACATTAGGGTCATCCAGTAATGCTTTCATGGCTTGCAGGTTATCACCAAATATCAATTTGTTCGTCCAGTCTTTTCTGTTTTCTCCAAAAGTTTTGATCGGCTGTAAAGGAACAGCCATGGTATCGGCAATAATATCTTCTTCCCGCTCTTTTCCTTCATAGACCAATTCATATTCCTTCTTCTCCGGGGGGAACAGCACATTCTTATAATCAAGAGGCAGTTCTGATCCGTTGGAAAGGATTTCTATGATTCGATCACGGTGTTTTTGAGATATCTTCGTCATGTTTTTACAGTTCAAAATTATTTACTGTTTGCATTTCGTATTTTTCAATCAGCCCTTCATCTGCAAAGCTGTAATAGCTGTTTTCTCCAATAATGACATGGTCAAACACACACAGTTCCATTGAACTTGCCGCAATGATCAAGTCTCGTGTCAAGATTTTATCTTGTTCGCTGGGCGTTACATCACCGGAAGGGTGGTTATGTGCTAATAAAATAGCAGGAGCATGATTGCTCAGTGCTATTTGCAATATTTCCCGTACAGAAGGGGAAACACGGTCAATAGTCCCCTGAGCAACGTCAATAATATTTGAAACCTGATTACGCTTATTTAGCAATACCATTTTAAAGGCTTCTTTGGTCAGGTCTCGCATCAAAGGCGTTAATACTTCTGCCAGTTGTATGGAAGATTTAATCGTGCCTTGTAATGATTTCTCCTCGCTCATTAAGCGCTTTCCAAGTTCGATAGCTGCTTTTATCTGACAAATTTTGGCGTTACTTAATCCGTTTATTTTCCGTAGTTCCGAAATTTCGATTGCGTTGATTGATCGCAATGTTTCAAATTTTTGTAGCAATTCACGGGAAATATCAAATGCTCCCTTGTTTGGAATGCCGGTTCTTATGAGAATCGCTAATAATTCCGTGTTGCTCAACGATTGTTCTCCATATCGTAGAAGCTTTTCTCTTGGCCGGTCATCTTTTGGCCAGTTTTTTATTCCATTATTTTTTATTTTTTTCTTAACCATATCTTCATTGGAATAATTATTCTGCTAATTCCAGATGCCCACAAACTTCTTTCAATATCTCACAAGGATCCACATCAATAGCCAATGCAATCAAATAGAGTTCGTCCGCTCTCAATTTGGTTTTGTCGTTAAGTGTCAATTCACTCAATCGCGAAGTACTAATATCTGTCCTTCGCGAAACGGCAGCTTTGTTTACAGATTTTTTAATAAGATATAAACCCAGTTTGGTCATATTTTCAAGATTCAAGTCAGTATACAAATATAGGAATATCATAGAAAGATTTAGATATTCTTGAACTCTATACAAAAATTCGAAATTATTGCATAGTCTGTGAATAGGAAAAGCAAGCTCTTTTGCAAAGCTTTGGCTAAAGCACCATAAAGCGGTTTGAAGGCTGCTCCTGTAAGCCGCCTCCGGTGGGTCTCCCACCATCTCATTGAAAGCATGTCAAAGAACGTATATATGTCCTCTTACTTCGAGGCGCACTGTGCTTGCTGTGCGCTGGCGAAAATCAAATAAAAACCTCATGCGCGTTGGCCTTTCTTTCTGTCTGATATTGTCAAAGAACTCTTTCCATTCCTGTCAACACTTTTCTTGTCAACGTAGACGTAGCTGTCCTTTTTTTATTCTTCCTTCACTCTGATAAAGGCATTACAGTATCCGGGCGGCTATTAAATACAACAGGGAAAAAAGCAATGCCGGATGTTAAGATAACAATGTCAATTGCAATTTGCACCCTGAACCGGTAATTTTCCTTCAACCTGATATTCCGTTGATAATTACCCCGGCTCAGGTTCACATAATCCAGCCGGCCATTCACAAAAAGGTTCAGTCTGTCATCTTCGGCCGCCAGTCTGCCCCGGATCCTTCCGGCTCCCAAAAATTTTCAGATCCCGTTCAGGCAGATCACGGGTTCTGAAACCCCTGCCACAAAATAATCCTGCATGTCCTGCCCGTGCCACCGGCAACCGGTGATCAGCAAAACAAATAAGCCCAACCATAATGTTTTTTTCATTGATAAAATCTATAACCACTTATACATATCAAGCCAGAAATGATGACCCAGTCCGACCGTGAAAACCAGCATTCCGAATGCCCCGTGCAAAATAGCAGTAAAAAGGACACTTTTTGTTTTCTCATAGATCCAGGCAAGATACAAACCGGCAATCAATGTCAGGATCATGGAAATCGGACTGTAGTAGACAATGTGGACAAAGCTGAAAGAGATTCCGCTGGCCAGGATTATATACAACCTCTTCCTGAACAAGGACCCGTATCGCTCAAACAGGAACAACCTGAAGACCACTTCCTGGATATAGGCAGAAAAAACAGGATAAAAAATACACATTGCAAGCCATACCAGCAGATTCCCCCGGGGAAGGTTAAACAACTCCTCCGGTTCAGTCAACATAACCAGTACGGACAGGAAAAATCCTGCAAACAAAACAACCAACACATTGTTCCGTATCAATTTGCCGGATAGATTCAACCGGATAAAGTCCCTCAAAGCAATGCTTTTCTTTCTCCGGAAATATATCAGGAGTAAGAGAAAAACAGGGACCAGCAAGGTTCCGGGGTGTATCAGGGTGGAATCAAAATACAGGAATGTGGGAATGCCGAAAAAAAGCAAAACGAATTCGATGCCCAGCCGGATTTTTTTGCCGGATGCTTTCAAAACAAATGTATTCAGTTCAGTCAACTTTCCTTTCTCTCAAATAAAATAACAGGTCCGGTGACCATTTGCCCGCTCCCTTGATCAGCAGGAACAGACTGCCCAGCCACATGGCAAAGTCTGTCCGCAAATAAATTTCCACATCCCTTCGGACAAAAATACAGCACCGGTCATCAACCTAATCATAAAAGTGGTCCCTGCATGATCTGTTTCCAGGAATACCACTTTTTGATCGAATAGTACCATTTAACCCTTTAAAACCTGATCAGGCAGCCAATCCTGCAAACAGGTTCCCCGTCGATTATGGTCAGAAGGTCATCCAGACGTTCGATGTCCTGGCCCAGGATATTGTCAACGCCCAGATTCAGATCCAGATGCCTGCTGATCCCCAGATTCACGCCGGCGTTCAGCAACTGATAATCTTTCAGCGCCGTGGTGAGCCCCTCCTGATTGTCATAGTCCGCCGGATCGGCCGGTTTCCAGTTCCATACACTGCGGTCCATGGTTGCCTTGAAACTGACAAAAAACGAGGAACGGTGTTCCGGCCACAGGTTATAATGGCCGGTCAGTTTCGAATAAAACGACCAGCCCGGATAATAAGGCAACTGACCGCCGGTGGATTTGTTTTTGTTTTCAATGTGGTTGTATCCGCTTTCGATCACAAGGTGACTTCCCATCCTGTACCTGAAGGCGACCTCGAATCCATATATCTCCGCTTCATGGATATTGGTGCGCACCCACTTGTCAATGACCGTGCTGGTGTCCGGATTCTCCTCCCAGACCCCTTTGTACACCGGGGTGATCATGTTGCGGATGGTGTTGTAATAACCATACGCGAATAACTGTAAATTCCTTACCGGAGCATATTCGATGCTTGCGGTGGTGGTCATGCTGTATTCGGGTTGCAGATCCGGGTTCCCGAACCGGTAGGCCCTGCCCCCGTGACCGTATCCTTTTTCATAAAGCTCCTGAACGGTGGGTGCATGGAATCCCCTGCCCAGTGATGCCCTGATCCGCATCCTGTCAAAAACACGGTACATCACGGATACCTTGGGTGAGATCACCGGATCGATCTGTTCCACCCGGTCATACCGCAGGGCGGCAAGCAGTGACAACCTGTCCAGTTCGATCTCATCCTGCAGGAATAAACCGAAAGCATGCTGGTCATGCTCCGACACGGCGCTTCTGGTAAAGTTCATATGCCTGTATTCCCCGCCCATGGTCAGTTTGTGGTCGGAGGCAACATCCCATCCGAAGAAAACCTCGGGATTCAGCAACCGGTTTTTTTCATTGCTCTGTTCGGCTTCCCAATGGGTATATTTCAACCGGGTGACCACATCCAGCTTTTCATTGAAGGCATGCCTGAAATCCAGCGAAGGCATGAACATTTTGCCATACACATCATCATTGCGGAATTCCATACTGTTCTGCACATAAAACATATTGGCCCGCAGCGAGGAGCGATCACTGAATTGCCAGTCGATGGTGTTCATGGAAGTAAATTTGGTATACCCCATGTTGCCGATCCTGTGACTCGGGTCTATCAGGGGAACTCCCGCCGATTGCCTGTAATTCTCGGAAATCGAAACACTGAGCTTTTCATTCACCGGTGTGCGGACCGACAGGGTGGTATTGTATGTTTCATAACTGGCCCCCGTAAGGTTCAGGGAAGACTCCGTCCTGTCCGAGGGCTTTTTGGTGATGATGTTGATGATCCCGCCCATGGCATCGCTTCCGTACTGGGAAGAAGCGGTACCTTTGATTATCTCGATCCTTTCGATATTTTCCGGAGGGATCATGTCAATGTTCTGCCCGCTGTGAATGTGCTCGGTCAGCAGGCGTATGCCGTCGACCATGACCAGACTGTACTTGGCAGGGAACCCGTCCAGACTGATCACGCTCCTCTGAGGGAAGCCGCTTCCCGTGCCGCTTTCCACATTCACCCCGGTCAGGTACTCCAGTATTTCACCGGTGGAGCCGGCATTCATGGTCCCGATCTCACGGGAGGTGATCACTTGCATGATCTCCGGGGTTTTCTCCAGTAATTTCTTGTTCCGGGTGGAAGTAATGGTTACCCCCTCCAGGGTGTAATAAAACAAACTGTCCCTTTCCTGGGAAAAACCGCTTGCAAAAATGGCAAGCAACGCAAGTAGTGATATATATTTCATATCAACATAATTTTATTTCCCAACCTGTTAAGGGTTTTTAAAGATAGGTAAATATCACAGGTCTTCCACCATCCTCCTGATGGCCTTTTCAACAATCGTATTTTTCCCTTACCACGCATTAAACCTTTCAGGAAGCACGCAGTCTAAAAACAAATTGTGCAAACGATCAATTTACTGCCTTGCAGCGTGAAACCCCCATCACCGATCTGGCAGCAAGCCGCCGTTCGGAGACAAAAGGGGGTTCGCCGGCCAGGCAGGTGGACAGCCTGCGGGTGGCCGGCAACAAAAAATCAAAGTATTAGAGCTGACATTATAACATGTTGAAATTTAAATGATTAACTTAAATATGTTCGCATGAAAAGTTTTCAGAGATTTTGCATGACCGGTATCCTGTTATTATTCACCATCCCTCTGTTATCGCAGACATACAGCATCAGCGGATCTGTACAGGACATGGAAACCGGACAGCCCCTGATGGGTGCCCATGTATACCTTCTCAAAGGGGAGGATGAAATGGTCCGGGCAACCATTTCAGACGGAACGGGCAGATTTTCCCTGGACCGTGTGAGTCCGGGCACCTACACCCTGAACCTTTCCCATCTGGGATACAAACGTTTCTCCGGAAAGGTGCAGGTAGAAGACAGCGGCGTGGAAATGGGCACGGTCAGACTCATATCAGCTTCAGCAGACATTGAGGAAGTCCGCGTAAAAGGCAACATCCCCATGGCCGAACAGAAAAAGGACACCACCCAGTTCAATGCCGAAGCATTTACCACCACCCCGGATGCCACCGCTGAAGACTTGGTGGGCAAGCTTCCCGGCGTGGTCGTGGAAGACGGCAGGGTGCAGGCCATGGGCGAAGATGTGCAACAAGTGCTGGTGGACGGACGGCCATTTTTCCGTAATGACCCCACGGCCGCCCTGAGGACATTGCCTGCAGAAGTCATTGACAAGATACAGATCTTCGACAAGGAAAGCGAGCAGGCGGAATTCACCGGATTCAGTGACGGGGTTACCCAGAAAGCCATGAACATCATCACCCGGGCAAGCATGAGCAACGGCGTTTTCGGCAAATTCTCCGCCGGTGCGGGATATGAAGATGATATCGTTACAGGGGAAAACGGGGGAACTGAGGACCGGATAAAATACCTGGGCGGCGGAAACATCAACTTTTTCAAAGGAACGAGAAGGATCACCCTGGTGGCCCAGTCCAACAACATCAACCAGCAGAATTTCTCCACCGAAGACCTGCTGGGCGTGATCGCATCGGGTAGCGGAACGGGCAGCCGGGGCAGAGGGATGACAGGAGGCCCGGGCGGAAGACCCGGGGGCGGCAGTGGCAGGCCGGGCGGAGGCATGATGGGAGGCGGACCCATGGCCGGGGGCCGGATGGAAGGCGGCGTTTTTGCCGGAGGAATGCGGGGCGGACGTGCCGGTGATGTCAGTGAATTCATGGTGGGTACGCAGCCGGGTATTTCCACCACGCACTCGGTCGGACTGAACTATTCGGATCTCTGGGGAGAAAAAATGGATGTCACCGGAAGCTATTTCTTCAATTTCTCCGACAACCATGCCCTTGAAGAGATAAACCGCCTGTATACAGTGGGGTCCGATTCGGGACAGGTATACAGGGAGGCCAGCGATTCGGAAAGCAGGAACCTGAACCATCGCTTCAACCTGCGCATGGAATACAACATAGACCCGAGCAATGCGGTACTGTTCCAGCCCCGGCTTACCCTGCAGCAAAACGACGGGACTTCATCCTTCTACGGTGAAACAGCCGATGGCCGGCAATTACTGAACAGGATAGACAATGTGAGCAGTTCCGACCTGCAGGCCACCAATTTTTCCAATCTGCTTATTTACAGGCACCGGTTCAATAAGGAAAGAAGAACCCTGGCAACAGGTTTTATCACCGGATACAACCGTCAAAGCGGGGAACGCCTGCTGAATTCAATGACCGAATACCTGACTGAGCCCCTGTACACCGATGAACTCGACCAGAATGCCGTTCTGCTGACCGAAGGCTGGTCCCTTGCCGGAAACCTGATGTACACAGAGCCGGCCGGACAGAACGGGATGCTGCAGCTCAACTATATGGTTTCCTGGCAGCAGGACGATTCGGAAAAAGAAACCTACGATTATTACCTGCCCGAACAGGATTATACCCGGCTGGATACGTTGCTTTCCAACAATTTCAGCAATTACTACATTACACACCGGGCGGGTACCGGCTACATGTTCCGGAAAAACGATTTTTTCTTTGTAGGCCGGGTCCACCTGCAATCCGCCCACCTTCGGAACAACCAGGTTTTCCCTTCCGAATACGAAATGGACAAAACCTACCGGAACATCCTGGTCAGTTCCATTTTCCGTTACGGACCCTCCCGGGAAAAAAACATCAAAGTCATATACCGCACCCTGACCAATCCGCCTTCCGTGTCCCAGCTTCAGGAAGTGGTGGACAACAGCAATCCGGTCCAGTTGCAGACAGGAAATGCAGACCTGGAACAAACCTACACCCATAGTGCCTTTATCCGCTTATCGTCTGTCAACCCGGGAACCTCCAGGGTATTCTTCGCCATGCTCAACGGGAATATCACCAGCCGGTACATCGGGAACAGCACCTTCATGGCGGCCCGGGATACCGTGCTCGAGAACGGATATACCGTACAGAAAGGAACACAGGTCACCCGTCCGGTTAACCTGGACGGTTACCGGAACATACGGTCTTTCGTCACCTGCGGAGTGCCGGTCAATGCACTCCGGTCCAATCTGAATTTCAATCTGGGGTATAATTATTCCAGACGTCCCGGACTGTACAACGGGATCCTGAACTACAGCCTGAACAATTCATTTACGGCCGGACTGGTCATCAGCAGCAATGTAAGCGAATTTGTCGATTTTACCCTGTCCAGCCGATCGGGATACAACATCATCACCAACACCTTCAACACCGGCCAGGACAACAATTATTTCAGTCAGCACACCCGGCTCCGGTTCAAAGGAGTCACCCCCAACAGAGGATACCTGCTGGAATCAGAGCTGACCAACCGGTACACTGAAGGGCTCTCGGAAAACTATGACCAGAACAACTGGATATGGTCCGCCGCCATCGGGAAAAAGATATTCAGGAACCAGTTGGGTGAGATCAAGCTCGGATTGTTTGACATACTGAACCAGGGCCAGAGCATCGACCGGCAGGTGGCGGACATCTATGTGGAAGACGTGGAAAACAATGTTATGCAGAGATATTTCATGTTGAGTTTTGTCTACAACCTGAGACAGTTCAACGGGATCGAAGAAGATCCCGGACGTGACATCAGGCACCGCATGATGCAGATGAGAGAGGAAATGAAACCATAAACCGGCAGGAAGAACCATGAAATCAAGAACAGCGAAAATAAAACATGACATGATGAGACGAAATATCTTTTTGGTGGCCTTACTGACGGGGCTGATCCCCGTGAGCGCAGTCGCCCAGAGCAAGAACATCCAATGCAGATGGCACGATGAAAGCATGTATGACCTGACGCTCGCCGGTTATCATTCGGAAGACAATATTTTCTATCTGTTTTCAAACAATGAGGATTATCTCTACATCAACCTGGTGGTCCCCGGGGCCTATGAGCAAAAAAAGATGCTCCTGTTCGGGATGACACTGTGGATCGATCCGGGCACAAAATCCGCAAAAAAAACCGGTATCATGTATCCATACAGAATATCCGGCCGGAGGACCCGGCCGGACGGACCCTTGCCGGATGGAGCCGATCCCATCCTGGAAATGCGGAAGGAATATGGCGGACAAAACACCAGGGGGATGATGCTGAACAATTTCGATGCGGTCAAACGTGACCTTGTCAAAAGATACCGGTTGATCGGACTCCGGAATTACACCGATACGGCTGACATGATCCTGATCCCATCCACCAACCCCATGGAAATCCACGGCTGGATGAACTATGATTCGCTTGGGTACCTGCATGAGACGGTTGTCATTCCTTTCGATAAGATACCCCTGGAAACGGACAGCAAATCCGGTTTCAACATCGAACTGGAAACCGGATATTTTGATCCGCAGCAGATGATGGGTGAACAGGGAGTCCGTGAAAGACCAGGTGCCGTGCAGGGCAGGCCCGGCGGCATCCAGAGAAGTCCGGGGGGCGCTCCGGGCGGCACCACCCGGCCGGGCATGCCGGATGCAAGGCCCGGAACTGCCGGACGCAGGATGTCCCCCGGACAAACGCGGGCCATGATGGAACAGCGGCAGGCCCTGAGTACGCCCACCAAATTCAAGATCAAAAAGATCCGGCTGGCTGAGAAAAACAGAACAGATGTTCCGTGAGAAAGCCGGATTAAAAAATGCATAGTTGAAAAAATTGTTTCCGGCGTTCATGAGTATTGTATTGAATGGTTGGGTGGCCGTACTCCCATTGGTGTTTTCCCTGCCGGCGGTTGCTCAGGAAACCGGATCCATTGAAGTATACGGAAGGATACTGGGCGAAGAGGGACTTCAGGGCATCCCCTTCTCCACGGTTGTGGTCCGGAGCACCGGGAAAGGGACGGTTACCGATGACCTGGGGTATTTTGTGATCAGCGTTCCATCGGACACCTCCACCCTTGTCATTTCCCATTTGGGTTACCAGGCCCGGAAGGTCCGCCTTGACTCCTTAAAGATACAGGGGGCCCTGACCATCAAACTCAGCGAAGCCATTCAATACATCCAGGAAGTTACCGTGGCTGTTGAAAAGGAAAGGATCGTGCGGGTGCCCGAAAACAAGATCAGCACCGCCAGGATTTCCCCTGAACTGATCGCCAAACTCCCCAACCTTGGGGAAGTGGATGTTCTGCGGTCATTCCAGTTGCTGCCGGGGGTGAGTGCGACCAATGAGACTTCGGCCGGACTCTATGTGCGGGGGGGGACGCCGGACCAGAACCTGATCCTGTTCGACGGGATGACCATATACCACGTGGATCATTTTTACGGTTTTTTCAGCGCCTTCAACTCTAACACCATAGACGACATTGAACTGATCAAGGGCGGTTTTCCGGCGGAATACGGGGGGCGGACTTCCAGCGTGATGGAGATCACCGGGAAACCGGCAGACCTCCGGGAAGTGCACGGAGGCGGCTCGCTCAGTCTGCTCAGCGCCAACGCTTTCCTGGAAGTTCCCCTGCTCAGGGACCGGCTTTCCTTCCAGCTGGCCGCCCGGCGTTCGTATACCGATCTGATACGGACCGGACTCTACAACAAGATATTCAATCTGTACAACGAAGATAATGAAACCGGTTTGCAGGGAGGCAGAGCCTTCAGCCGCCAAATGCAGATCACCCATCAACCCGTATTCCATTTCTATGATTTGAATTCCAAACTCACCTGGAAACCCGATTCCCTCAATACATTCGCATTGAGCTTTTACAACGGGCAGGACAAACTGGACAATTCCCGGGACCTGCAAATGCCTTTCAATTTCAGCGGGGGAGCCGGAGAGGATGCAGGAATTACCGATATCGCCCACTGGGGGAATACCGGGGTCAGCGGACAATGGACCAGGGAATGGAATTGTTCTTTCCGCTCCAAAGCATTCCTTTCCTACTCCAACTACTACAGTTACAGGGACCGGGGTACAAATATCGATCCCGGAGAGAGCAGCACGGTGAGGGCAAGGGATAACCTCATCGAGGATAATAATGTCCGGGACTTCAGTTTCAGGATCCGGAACACCTGGAATGCCCCGGAAAACCATACGTTCGGTTTCGGGTTTGAAGGCACCTGGAACGATATCCGTTACCTGTTGCAGCTCAACGACACGCTTATTCCGGTGGACCGGAAACACAACGGACTCCAGTTGGCCGTTTATGCCAGGGACCGGTTTCGCATCGGCGAAAAACTGATCCTCAACGGGGGCATAAGGGTCTCCTGGTTCGGCATCACCGGTAAATTCTATCCCGAACCCAGGTTGTCCATGATCTGGGAACCGCTGGAAAATTTGAAGCTCAAGACGGCATGGGGCATGTACAACCAGTTCCATGCCCGCATCGTTCGTGAAGATGTTCTGCAGGGAAGCAAGGATTTCTGGTTGCTGTCGGATGATGAGGGGATCCCCGTACAATCCTCGGTCCATTATATTGCCGGCGCCGGTTACGGAAAAGGCAACTGGTATTTTGATGTGGAGGCTTTCCATAAGGAGTTGAACGGACTCACCGAGTATTCCATGAGGTTTACCGGCTTGCCGGGAGGCAGGCGAAGAAGCCGGCAGGAAGAATATTTTTTTGAAGGAAACGGGCATGCCGACGGAATCGAAATGCTCGTGCAGAAAAAATACGGTTTGAATACGGGCTGGATCGCTTATACACTCAGCGAAGTGAAACATACCTTTCCGGATCTCAATTACGGGAAATCCTTCCATGCCCTGCATGACCAGACCCACGAACTGAAGTCCGTTTACTCCCGCCGCATAGGCCACTGGGACCTGTCGGCAGCATTCATCTACGCCACCGGCAAGCCCTACACTTCTCCGGAAAACGTTTATGAACTGAAGCTGCTGGACGGCAGCACCTTCAATTATATCCACGTGAGTGACAAGAATGCCTACCGGTTGCCGGATTATCACAGGCTGGACATATCGGCATCCTACAACTGGAAAGGGCAAAAAACAGAACAAACCGTAAGTCTGTCCATATTCAACCTGTACAACCGGAACAATGTCTGGTACAAGGAATTCGACATCGAAGAGGACCGGATCACGGTAACCGATGTCACCCTGCTGGGCATCACGCCCAATATCAGCTTCAGGATAAATTTTTAATGATGAGCACGATGAAAAGATATATTCCGGAAATAACGGGCATGGCACTGCTGATCATCACCCTTGCCGGCTGCGAACAGGAAGAGATCACCGGGACCGTGCAGGAGGAACTGGTGTTGAACGGATATCTCTATGAGAACGAATCTGTCCGCGACATCCGCATTTCACAGTCCGCTCCCTTCACAGTGGATGATACCATCTTCCCCATGGTTTCAGATGCCTCGGTCAGCATCTCATGGAACGGCAGGGAATTCCCGCTCATCCCGTCAGATTCCGCCGGCTATTACCATTGCCCCGACACCGGTTTGCATATCGTCAGCGGGAACCGCTACAGCATCCGTGCTGAGTACGAAAATGAAGAGATCACCGCCGAAACCACCGTTCCGCCCAAACCGGACAGCCTGCAACTCTCCCCCACCCGGCTGGAGATCGACCCGGATCTCTCCCCCTTCGAAATGAGGCAGATGCCCATGACCGACATTGAGGTTACATGGGCCAATCCGGAAGGCGATTATTACTATGTGCTGGTGGAGAACATGGAGGAAAATCCCGGGGACATTGAGCTCGGATCCGGAGGGAGCGGATTCAGGCCGCGGTTCAGGTTCCTTTCCAGGCCTTTCATTACCGACAGATACATCATCCGGCTATTCATGTCGGTCCGCCAGTACGGAACCCACCGGGTCCGCGTCTATCATGTTAACCGTGAATACGCCGACCTGTATGAGCACAGGGAACAGGACTCCAGGAACCTGACCGAACCCCTGAGCAATGTTGAGAACGGACTGGGCATCTTCACCGCCTTCAGCTATGATGAAGCCTGGTTCGAAGTGTTAAGGAAATAGCACTATGTTCCGGAGCCATTGTTAAATAAATCCCGGTGTATGATTATTCAAGGAACATATTTAACCCGGGATGGATTTCCTTTTCAATGACCGGGATCAGGATGAATTTCCCTTTCCGGATGCCAATATCTCCTGCCTGCCAGGTTGTTTTCGGCATTTTAAACTTCGTTCCCAGTCCGGCTACCACCAAATTATGACTGAGGCGGATCACACCCTCCTCCCTGCGCCACGCAATTTGGGCCTTTTCTCCCCCCATCATCAACCCGTTTCCGGATGACCCTGACAAAAACACCATATCTGTCCGGTGCCGGTTGCCGTCAAAGTGAATATGGGCCGAATCCATCTCATACCATCCCCGTTCAGACAATTCCGTTTTTTCAGGATAGGTTTCATACGGTCCCATGCCCACCCAACGGGCCGTATGGAATTCAGGATTGACCCTGAATGAAACACCCAGTTCATTGAAATACCCCTCTGCCCGTTTGGTGTCAATGGTATAATTACAGAGGATCCCGCCTTCCCGGTCCGGACTCATCAAAACTTTCAGTTTAATTATATTTGATTCATTTTCCGGGTATGCGTATGTATAGTTCAACTGAATGGTCCGGTCCTGGTCTGCCCGGTATGCCGTGCGGATCAGTTGCATTCCGGCCCGGCACGGCCAGACTGTCTTGTCCTCTCTTCCGTACATTCTTTGTTCGGCCATGGTCAACGGCCGGCCTGTATGTAAACACGGGCCGGTGGCAAAAGTCTTTCCACCCCGTTTTATGTCAAACAAACCATCCGGCCGTTTCACCAGACTGAAAGAGCCAAATGCCACAGGAGATGGCATTTCGCGGGACACATCCAATGGTTTTATTTCAGATGACAAAGCAGGCCATATTTGTCTTTCCCCGCCCGTCAGCTCCACGTTGTGTTCATAGACGGTCCTGCCGTTGTAATCCCGGATCTCAATTACCAAAAAGCAAAACTTTTCCTTAATGGTCTCCGGTACATCCAACGGGATCCTCAGCAGGGCACTTTTGCCAGGTTCCGCCTCTGCCCGGGCATCACCCTGCTGCAGGACGGAATTATTCTCTTTCAGCTGCCAGTGGATCTCCAGCCGGTCCAGATTGGTAAAATCGTACTTGTTCAATATTTCCAGATCAATTTGCTGGCGGCCGGGTTTCACCTCCAATTCATCCCGGCCGATGTACACCGGAGAATATATTTTCCGGGTCAGCCAGTAATCGGTCTGGGGGACCCGGTCGGCAAATACGATCCCGTCGGTTCCGTATTGTCCGTGACTGTCTATGACCGTATCCTTGTTCAGCCAGCGGTCGGCTGAAATGGCCGTGGGTTTCCCCTGCAATACATGTATGCTTTTATAGGAATTATACACTTTACGGCCATTTACATTCCTGAATATCCCCTGGTCGGCCCAGAGCCAGATCATACCGCCGGCCCAGCAGTCATATTTTTCAATGACCTTCCATTTATCTGCAAGCGCACCGCAGGCCTCATCCAGTGAGTGATTAAATTCCGTGGTAAGCAGCGGGCGCCGGAAGGTGTTTTCTTTTGCCATCTTCTCCATTTTTTCATCATCGGGATAATGTGTGGCATATATATCAACAAATTCCGGCAGACCTGTCAAATGACCAATTCGTTTTCCGCCAAAATTGTTGTGGGGAAATAAAATAGGCCGGGACGGGTCCAGCATTTTTACATATTCAGCGGTTTTGATCACATTTTCCGTAAGCGGATTTTCATTGCCCACACTCCAGATGACCACACTGGGGTGGTTCTTGTCCCGGTCAACGGTCCGGCCGGCCCTCCCCAGTAAATGACCCAGGTATTTCGGGTTGAAAAGCAAATCCTCACCAAAACCGAAAGGCACTTCACAAACCACGTAGAAACCATACTCATCGCACAGATCCAGGAATACCGGGTGGGGCGGATAGTGAGCGGTCCTGATGGCATTGATATTGCCCCGCTTCATCAGCTCAAGATCCTGCCGCCAGTGCTTTTCTCGCAAAGCCCTGCCAACTTCAGGATGTATTTCATGACGGCAAACCCCTTTTAATTTGACAGCTTTACCATTGATGTTCAGCACATTATCTTCAACATGTACTTCCCGGATGCCTATTCTTCCGGTAACCTGGTGCAAGGACTCCCCACCGGACATCAGTTGAAGCTTCAGCTCATACAAATGGGGTTGTTCTGCATTCCACAAGTCCGGATCACCGATCTCCACCCGAAAGCTGACCGGACCCGGATGATATTCATAATCGATCCAGGGCACCGGGAAACTGCTGCTGAAAACCTGTTGTCCATCCGGGTCAACAACACCGGCTTTCAGTATAAGCTCACGGGTTTTGCCGTTTCTTTGCCCCACCACCCGGATCATGGTCTTGACATCCAGGACGGCACTGCCCAGATCATTTTGCAAATGACTGGTGACCGAGTAATCGCTGATAAAGGTCCTGGGGACGGCCACCAGATATACATCCCGGTAAATACCGGAAAGAGACCAGGCATCATTGCAGTCAAAGGCCACCTGCTGGTGATCCTTGCACACGGCCAATGCCAGAAGATTCTTCCCTTCCCGGTTGAGCCGGTCGGTTATGTCCTGTTCGTAACGCTGAAATGCACTTTCAAAAGAACCTGCATGTTGTCCGTTGACATAAAAATCGAAACCGAAGGATACCCCTTCGAATACTATGAATACCTGTTTGTCGTGCCATGATCCGGGCAGCCGGAAGGTCTTGCGGTACAAACCCTTTGCATCCGAACGGTTGGTAAAGTAATGCGGCAGCTCATAGCCTTTCATTTCCCAGTTGGAGGGGACAGTGATCACATCCCAGCCGGCGGCATTGAAATCCGGATGATAAAAATTCTCCGGTATGCCGCCTTCCGCATTCTCCAGCCATTGAAACTGCCAGTCTCCGTTCAGTGACAATACATGAGCAGGATCATTCCGGTCAAATACGACGGCACGGGAAGAGCATGGTGAGAGCAGCACAAACAATACAGAAAATACTGCAAATAGTATTTTACGATCCATAACAAAAAATTATGAATTTGTGAAATAACGTAACCTGTTTAAAGATAAAGATTTCTCCGGACAACCAACAGCCGGTATTGCTATGATTTAAACCCGGTATTTATTACCTTTATTGCTCAACAAAATGCTTAATAAGCAAACATTATGAAACACTCACTCAACATCATCCTGTCTCTCTCCCTCCTTGTACTGGTCATGGCCGGATGCAAAAAAGCAACCCGGCATGAACAGGAAGGATGGGTCATTACGGCCGATCCCGCAACCAGCACACTCAGCATCCGGAAGAAAGGTCTGGAAACCATTGCCGAACAGGTTCGCCTCAACCTGAGGACCGGAAACGAAGTCACCCCGCTATCCGGCTGGAATATCACGAAAGAGGACGGGAAACTGGTGATCGCCACGCAAAACCCCGAACCGACCAACTGGGAGTTCAATATCACCCCTTCGGCGATCGATGTTGCGTGTTCAGATGAAAAAGGTTTGATCACAGGCAATGCTCCTGCCGGTGAAATGAGGATCCCTGCACGGGTCCAAAGTCAGGACAACGGGATCATGTACACACAGATGGGTTTTGTATCCGCCACCAATATATATAACCTGTTTGATATGCAAACCGATATCATGATCCGCTTCCCAAAGGAAAGCTCCCTGAAGCGAAACCGGGAAGACAACATATTGATGGATGTGGAAATTCCCGTGACTGAAGGCAATGAATTCTCCATTATTCCGGATTATTACACGGAGGTGATCGGACTCGCAGATTATCAGAAAACAGATTTCAAACCGGTTTATAAACCCAATCCCGGTAATTTCAAAACAGCCCCAACAGGCTGGTGCAGCTGGTACAATTACTATGTGGCCCCTGATGAGGAAGACATGGTGGCAGAGACCGACGCCTGTGCCGAAAAGCTGAAACCTTACGGCCTCGAATATGTACAGCTTGACGTGTGCTTCACCATAGGAGAACAGTCCAGTATTCTCAACTGGAACAAGGAGGATTTCCCAAGGGGCGGCAAATGGCTTTTCCAATACATCAAAGACAAAGGATTAAAACCCGGTCTTCATGTAAATGCATACGGTGCGAATTATGCCAATCCGGAATGTGCTGACAAATATCCGGAGGATTTCTTTCTCCGCAACCAGGAGGGGGAGCTGACCCGGGCCTGCTGTTCCCCCGATCAGAAAAGACTTGATGTCACTAATCCCGAGGTCATTGAGAAACACATTAAATGCACCTTCAGGACCCTGGTTGAAGACTGGGGCCTTGATTACCTCAAAAGTGCCGGATGGGGCCAGTGGATGAGCTATTATGAGGAGAACAGGGAAAATGCCTATAATCCTGACATGGACAGCCGCATAGCATACAGGAATTTACAGGAAGTGGTCAAGGACGTTTTGGGTGATACCACTTATGTAGTGGGATGCGCCATGAAAGAAATCGGAATCGGTTTCGGTATCTGGGACGGAGACCGGACAGGCCATGATGATTACGCCACCTGGGAAGGTGAAGGGTATTTCGAGTGGTCGGAAGGGATGCAATACTATTTCAAGCCGCTTTTCGGGGTCAATTTCCTCAACGGGATCACCTGGTGGTGCGATCCTGACAATGTGATGGTCAGGGACCCGCTGACCATGGATGAAGGCAAAACCATCGTAAGCTCCATTTCCCTTACTGGCCAGGCATATATTATCGGTGATTTCATCGCTGAATTTTCAAAGAAAAGGCTGCAGAAATTCCTTCACAGCGAAGATTTCATCGGATGGGCCGAACGGTATCCCGACAAGGTAAAGGCCTTGCCGGATGACAAACTCGATCTTTACCGGAAGACCATGCCTGCCATGCCCATAAAAGCCATGGATCTGTATCCTTTCAGGACCGAACCCGTTTGTTGTGCCGAACCCTCGGAATATCCCCGTGCGCTCGACCTCAAGGTAAATTCTGAAACCGGCATATACGATGTGGTTGCCCTGTTTAACTGGGAGGATGAAAAAATGGAAAAGAAACTTGACCTTCAGCAGGACCTGGGCCTTGAAAGCGGGACCTATCTCGTCTTCGACTTCTGGGATCACAGACTCCTGGGAACATTCAGTGAAACCATCCGTGAAGAAGTCCCCGCACACGGCACAAAAACCCTGATCATCAGAAAAGTTGCCGAAGATCCGCAACTGGTGGCCACCTCCCGGCACCTGACCGCTGCTTACAGCATTCAGGAAATGTACTGGAAAGAAAATGAAAAATCCCTCTCGGGAATTTCCGAAACGGTACCGGGCGATACCTATACACTGTACATCCATGTCCCGGAGAATTATACATTCGACGAGTCCCGGATCAATGCAGAAAATGTAACCGCCACCACCCGGCCGGGCAACATACTGGAAGTCAGTTTTACGGGAAGGAAAGAGCCGGTCGGATGGGAGGTCGTATTCAAATCAAGCGTATAAAACAATCGGGATACCGGGTCAGTCTGCCTTCGGATTCGCTTTCATTATTTGGTAAAAACGATCCATATTCCGTATCGCGATTCAGAATCTTCATAGGGGACAAGGATCTTGTACTTTATAACATCCAGCTCTTCCATGATCTGCTGAAAAGGTCCGGTATAATGCTGCAGGCGGTAGGAGGAAGCGATCTCCCGCCCCTGACTTTCCATGATTGAACGGTATGTGTCCGGAGGCATATTGGGAGGGAAACCACGGCCGATGAAAGCTTTTCCGCCGGGTTTCAGTACCCTGACGATCTCCGCAAAGCCTTTTTTCAGATCCGGCCAGGACTGAAAGCAATCCCTGGAAACCACCACATCTGCATAATTTTCCCTGAAAGGCAGGTCCATGGCATCGGCCTGTATGCTCCCGACCTGTGACATGCAGCTCATTTTCCGGGCCTTCCGGCAGACATACGGAAGAAAATAAGGATTGATGTCGGCGTTGACCCAGTAAATCCCGGGGGTATGCCTGCACAATTCAAAAACCAGGTCTCCGGAACCTCCCCCGATATCGATCCCTGTTCCCTTTTTTTCCCCCAGTTCAAAAGTATCTGCAATAAATTTTGCCAGGTAAGGATAGACAGGCCGCAATACGGTGGATGCGACCCGGTTCATCCGTGCGGCCTTAACCGAATCACCGGATTCTTTTACTTCCGCTTCAAAAAAACTTCCTTCACCGGGCACAGGCATCGGGGATCCGGTTCTTTTCTCCCATCCTTCCTTCTTTTTGAGCAATGCCACACCACCGGGATTCAGCACACGCATCATTTCCTCCACGGGAAAATCAACAGGCCCGGTAGCCACCAACAGGTCAACCCTGTCATCAGGATAGGGAAGATGCATACCTTCCAGGTATTTTACAGTCACTTCGTCACCCATATCTTTCTTGCGAATATAATCCCTCACTTCCTGCATCGTTTCCCGGTCAATGAACAGGCCATGTACCCTGAAACCGGTATCGGCGTAAAGGGCGGAAAGGAGCTTGCCTTTCACATTCCCCAGATGCACGATCAGTCCATGTTCTGTGCCGGCGGTATACAGGATCCTTCTGGCTTGCCTCACATGCCGGTAATGACTGAAATACAAGTAACCGGCTGACAGGGCGGCCAGTATGATGATCAGGGTAATGATCAGGCCGGGACGGGGGTGAGCAGACTTGCCAGGCATGAGCACATGATTTTTTGATAAGCGCGGTGAAAGATAAGAAATCTTCAGACAAGAAAATCATCAGGCACCCTGATCAGCCTGCAAATGTCAGCAAGCTTTTCAGGCACATCGAATCCTTTTTTGCATTCTGCCGTGCAGACTGAACAATCGTTGCAGGGATTGTCCCGTATATCCAGGGCAGCCAGTTCATCTTTGGCCATTTTCATTTCACCGTACCCGTATGCATACATGTATGCCCGCATCATACCGGGGATGGAAAGGTTTTTCCGGCAGGACTGCACACATTGCCGGCATCCGTCACAATACATCCCCTTTTCAAGCGAAGCGGAATGCAGGAATTCTTTTTCCTCCCGGTTGAGCCGGAGGTCATTCATTACCGCCATATTCTCATGCATCTCTTCGAAAGTCCGGATACCCGTAATGGCCGTATGCACATGGGGATTCTGCAATACCCATTTCAGGGCAGCCCGGAAGTGCATTTTCCGGTCGGCATCCTTGCCCGGTTTCCCACCCGCCATGGCTTTCATACCCACAATACCGATTCCGGCCACAGAAGCTTTTTTGATCCATTCCGCCATCTCATCCCGGTGGTCCTGCCTGAAGTTGTACGCAGGCATTATGACTTCATATACACCGCTTTCAATGGCAGCCCTGATCACTTCCGGTTCGTTGCTGTGGGTGGACAATCCGATATGCCTGGTCTTGCCCAGCTTTTTTGCCTGTTGCAGATTATTCATAACCGGTCCGGACAACACATCCTCCCGGGAAGAAGCGCCGTGGGTATACAGTATATCCACATGGTCTGTATTGAGCCGTTTCAGACTGATATCCAACTTTCCCATGAATTTTTCCGGGTCTTCCGATCCCAACTTTGTGCCTATGGTATAGGAATCGCGGGGGTAATCCTTCAGCACCTTTCCCAGCATCTCTTCGTTTCCGCCCTTTTGATAGCCATGGGCCGTGTCAAAATGCTCGACCCCCGCTACCATTGCAGCCTTTACCAGGTTGGGATTGAGCGACCATATGGCCCCCATGCTGACCACCGGCAACTCCATGCCCGTATTGCCCAGTTTTCTTCTGACGATCCCGGACTTTTTCATTTGTTCCTGAACGGTTGTCGGGAGAAACCCGGAACCAAACAGTTTTTCGGATACAAAAGCCCCTGCAATTCCCGTCAGCGCAGCTTTCATGAATGATCTTCTGGTGGGATCATTTTTATTCATGGTTACATTTTTATGACCATCCGGTGGACGTTAATGCCTCTCAGATGAAAAACGGCGTATACGGAATTTTCGATTGTTTCCATATGGAAATCAACGACCTCATCGTTCACTATGACCGATTCAGGTTCCCTCCCCGGGGGAAGAAATATCTTTATTAGTCTTTCTTCCGCACAGGAAGCCAGTGATATCCGGATCTCGTCTTCTTCATGCCTGTATTGACAGGAAACATAACCACCTCCGGCTTCATATTTGGCTGTAACGTCCACCTGTTTTTCACCGGCGGATATCCATCGGGGCACAATTTTTATTTTGCTGTAATTGGCCCCTTGGTCATAGATCCCTGCCAATCCCTCCATCAGTGCGTAAGCCATCGAACCGCAGGCCCACGGATCAGGAATGCCGCCTGATAAACCGGAGGGCATGAAGAACACTTCATGATCACACAGTGTGAGTCCGGCCACCAGCCAGCCGGCACCCTCCAATCCGGCTTCCAGTTCAAGTGACCGGATGGTTTTCTCCGGATGGGGGTTGTTCATTCCATAAACGACCATGCCTGTGGGCAATCCCTTTTTATTTTTCCGGGCAAAGGCCACCCGCCATTGGGTATCATGCCGGGTCTCTTTGTCCGGCCCCTCCGGATCCCTGTATGTATCGATGTGTTCGCCTCTTTTGATATACTGTCTGTAACGGGCCCCGTCGGCAAAATGCATGCATGCTGTTCCTGCAATATCCCCCCCGGACATGGTGTGAAGGAAATACACCGAAGCGGCTTTTCTGTTCAGCTCAACATTCACCGATGAATGTTCTTCCGACAACAGAACAAGGGATTTTTTATGACCTCCGGAAGGATCCGCGAACTGAAAGGGAATATGCATGAATTCTTTCCTGCCCCTCAGGGTTTGGTCTGCATCCGCCAGTTCCATTGGAATTTCGTGCAAACTTATATTGGCCTTGCTTCTGAAGTCAACCGGGAAAAATTTTCTTTGGGGTATTTCAGGGATTTTTCCCCTCCAGGCCCCGGGAATTTTATCATGGTTTTTTGATAATTTTATTACCCGCTCAATGATACCGGCCCCGTATGCTTCAAAACCATGTTCGAATGCCCCGTGGGCCAGCTCACCGGCCACCATGGATGAAACACTGCCATTCACGTAATACCAGGGTTCCGTTTCAAAACCCTTTGTAAAAGGAGGGTAGATACAATACCATTCGGCCGGTGCGAATTTTTTTGTTTTTTCTCTGAGCCGTTGATAGGTTTTGATGATGGAAACGGACTTTTCATGATCAATTCGCCTGTTCAGACTGAAGGCGTTGGACAGGGAGATTACCTGATCGGGATCGATGTCAAAATCCCTTTTGAAATGAGGGTTCTCGGGAACAAACATGGTATAGTATTCCCCGTTCCAGGAAATTTTTCCCAAACGTTCCAGGAGTTCGTCTGCCAGGTCTTTCATTTGGCGGGATTCACCGCTTCTTCCGGCAAAATCCAGCATTTCGCCCAGATTGTAGCATGAAACAGCCATGCCTGTATTGTCGCCGAACATGATACCGTATTCACTGATGCCGGGTTCCGCCATAAATATATCCCCACCGAAAAAAGCAGCATCATAACCGGATTGGTAATCCCAGGTATCAATGGTGAAAGTCCGTTTGATAAGCCGGTATTTATCTGACCATGTATATGGGGATGAAGTAGCGAATTTCACTGCCCTGATACAATGATCCAGCTTCCCTTTCATCCATTCATGGTCACCGGTGCATTTCCATGTGTTGTAAACTCCGTGTATAAATGTATGCTCAACATCGTTCATTACCGGCTGGCGGGCAAAAATGTATTTCCCGTCCTCTACCACTTCGTAAAAGTCCGGAGGGAAACGCAATTCCATGTGATGTACGCGATCACGGTATTCAAAATAGTCGAAAATCATACCGTCCTCTCTCTGGCTGCTGGCGAAAGCATCCATCCATTCTTTCACATGGGGATAAAAATATTTCATTCCCTTCAGTCCGTATGCATGACTCCGCGGTGTCAGGCCCCATGACCGGTAAATCTTATTATTCCACAGCTTTACGCCCTCGCGACCATTGAAATAATCCCGGGTTAAGGTATAAAAAAGCTTATTCAGGAATGTTTTATATTTCCCGGTCGAATCCTCGATCATGGTATGGCAATCCAGTTGAAAAGAAGCCAGATCAATGATCTGTTCCTTTTCATTCAGCAGTAATATCAAATGGTGACCCAGGGAACCTGAGGCCGGGAATTGATCCCTCGATCTGCCGGTCCGGAAATATTCCCTCCCTCCTGCATCCAGAACGACCATTGTTCCCTGCTTATCCGTTTGCACAGATACTTTTTCCAGCGGCTTAAATACATGGTCCTTCAGGAGACGAATCGATGATCCGTCATTCAACCGTGAAAATACCAGGGGACCGGACTTTCCTGCCCGTAAAATTCCTGAAGAAGCCATCAGTCCGGTTGCGCCCATCAAACTTTTATTGAGAAATTCCCTGCGTTTTATCATATGCCGGCTGATTAGTTTCAAGAACAATTTAACCTTCTAATAACTTACCAGCAGTTCGATGATCGCTCCCATATGTTCCGATGCATCCATATAGGCATAAGCGCCGCCTTCAAATCCCCCGGTCTGGATCAACGGGATACCATAATCTTCGAATTCACCGATGACATGATCTATGCCCTCGATCTTGAACGCAATATGATGCACGCTATTACCATACTTGTCCAGGTGTTCCTGCCAGGTACTTTTGCCCCCCATGGGCTCGATCAGTTCAATGGCCAGATTATCAATCCATATAAAAGCCAGTTTTGCTTTTGCAGAAGAGTGTTTGCCTTTGTACAGCGTAGGTCTTGATTCATGTCCTTCGGCAACCACGGTTTTGGGCACAGGCAGACCAAACAATCCGGCCCACATTTTCTTTGCTTCCTCAATATCCTCCACAATAATTCCCACCTGGGTCATGTTCCGGGTATCAAGGATCGCCTTGTTTTCTTTTCTTCCGGAATCAAAGGAAGCGGCAGATATCAGGAAAATAGCCACCGCAAGCAATACCATAGATGAATTTTTCATTTTTTTCAGTTTTTATTTTTAACAAAAATATTCTGCGGATCAGGGCTCAGAGCACCATACTGCTGCGCGTCTCAACATTTCCTGCACTTCGGGCGCGGAAAGAGAAGCCGCGTCATGGCCAAGAAGGGTCTGAAAGATCCTGCCACTGCCATACCGGTATACCCATGCCAGCGGCTCTTTCTTTCCTGTTTGCTTTGAACGGGCTGTGATGAGCGGATCAACGGTTTCATCACCCGCCTGGTTGTAATAAAGCTCGTCCATGGTAGTGAAATCTTTCAGTTCCCGGGTAATGAAATGGTTTTTATCTTCAATATGGACGGTGAATTCGCCATACCGGTCGTGTGCACTGCCACCGTTGTGATCCCATACACGCCTGCATATCTTCCGGAATTCGGGCCAATCCGATTCACCGGCCTCCGGGAGGGAGAAATGGAAGGCTCCGTTGGCAAAATGAATGATCAGCAATCCCCCTCCGGCTTTCAGGTATGCCACGAAAGCCTTTTTGGATTCATCGCTCAGTCCGTCCGGCCTTTTCCAGTTGCAGTAATTGAGAACCAAAAAATCATAATCACCAGGATCGATCCGTTTCAGGTCTTCAACGTCAGTGGAAACATCCACCCGGATCCGGCTGTCTTTCTCAAGGGCCTGCCGGATCACCGGCGTGGTTTCCTCCCAGGGATGTCCCGGATGATGGTGCCCGGTCATGATCAGCCCTCTGACGTGATCCCTGGTTCCGGCACGTGCGGGTATTGTTCCCGTCAGTTCAAGTTTCCGGTCCGGGTCACCATCGGGAATAAAAACCGCCACCCAGGGTTTGCCGGTATCTTTTATTTGCAGATCCCAGTACAATTTTTCCGGGTTGTTGCCGGATAATTCAACTTTCTGCTCCTTCTGGCCGGGCCGGCCATTATAGACCAGTATCCTGAACGTATGTGTTCCTTTGCCTTCTGCCTTGATCATGACACGGACCCGGTTCTTTTCCTGAAAAGCGGTGCTGGTTTCAGCGTTGAATGACAGATAATTTTCCGGATCGCAACGGACCGTGTATTCACATCCTTTCAGGAGGGTCAGGTCCTGGTGGCCCTCACCGTATTGTATGCTGTATTTGCCGGATGGCAGGAGAGAGGAAAAACTGCTGTCTTCCCTGACTTTTGCCTGGCGTGTCTCACCGGTGGTCCGGTTAATCATGTTGATCTCATCAATGCCGCCGGCCATGACTTTCCCATTCAGCAGTGCCGGCGTCCCGGTGTAGGCCATATTCCAAAGGAACCTGCCCACGGTCACCACCCATACTTCCTTGGCAGCCACATTGTTGGTGGTGTACCATTGGGGTTTGTCTTCCGACATGGATTCAATACCGATGGGAAGGGATCCCACGATGTTGCCCAGGGACACGGAAAAGTGAGGGGCATAATCATATCCTTCCCCGTACATCAGGCTTTGTGAGAATGGATTGGCTCCCAGTATCCACTCGATCTGGCGGGTCACCAGCCGTTCCCCGGCAAGGTCATTCCTCAGGCTGTAGGCAAGGGCCAGTTCAACCGCCCTGGAAAGGCGGATGGAAGTGCTGCCGTTGCTCATATTGCCTGTCTGTATCATAAACCGCCTGAGGTAATGATCTTCCGACAGGCGCACCCCTTCCCGGATCTGTTGCAGGAGCAGTTGTCTTGTCTGCTCATCGGCCCGGGTTTCCTCGAATCCGAGTCCGGGAACATCGCCCTGTATTTCACTTTCAGTGTACAGGGATACAGGCAGCAGATTGTAGGGGCTGGAATATGCTGTCCCCCTTTTCAGGAAATATTCAGAATGCAATGTAACCGCCCCGTACCATTTGATCCAGTCCTCATGATCCGGCAGGGTTTTACACAATTCCGCGAGGGCAACCACGGGGGATAACCTGAATGCGGCATAGGGTGAAAAATGATCGAATGTCTTTTCTTCGGGGTTCTCATAAAAATATCCCGTAACGGGGATACCTTCCACAAAAGATGTTTCCTGATGATTGAGGACCATCCGGCCGAATACGGCTGCTTTCTCCGAATAACCGGCATCACCGGTGATCCTGTAAAGGTGCAAAGAAGAGACGGCACCCCAGGAAGCGAAATTAAGCGGATGGGTTACCCGGGAAAAAGCGGAAGCATGTTCTTCTTTTTCCCAGCCGTCGGGCAAAGCCATCATGGCCGCGTTCCAGTCTTTTTTAGCCGTATCCAGGCAGGCCCGGGCAAATTCCGGGTCTGTTTCCCGGAATATCCGGTACGCATAAGCTTCGGCCGCGGCGCTCATAAAATTGATCCAGGGGATGTTGCGGGCAGGCACGATCACATCATCGACCGTTCCGGTCTCGTTGTCTGTAAATACACGCATAAAGCTCCAGTATATCCGGTGTCCCTCTGAAAAACGGGTCTTCAGCAACCATTTCAATCCCCATTTGGCCTCGTCGGCAACCAGGGCCAGGAGTCCGGGATCATTGCCCCTGGCAGCCAGCCGGCCTGCCAGTTCCAGCATCCCGTATATGGCCACCCCCGCGTGGCGTGCTCCCTGGGACATGTCACCCGCGTCGTGCCAGCCCCCGTTGATCACTTTGGTTTCCCCGTTGTAAGTTCCCTGCCAGTCCTGATGGCAGACATCGTGGAGGCCCGGCACGTGAAATCCGCACCGCTCGGTATAAAAGAAATTCACGGCTTTTTCCATGGGCGGTCTCCATACATTTTGGGAAATCCTGAATGGCCCGGTGGTGATTGCACCGGCCCTTATGCGGTAAGTGCCTTCCTTTCTCAATTCGGTAAAATCGAATAACTGATAGCTTCCCCGGTCGTTTTTTTCATGATGTACGGGTTTGGACAGAACGACATTCCCGTTTTCATCGATCAATTGGAAATCCTGAATGTCCTGATTGCAGGCCATGGCTGTTTTCCGGTCTTCCGGGGCATACCCCGTGTGGCAGTATGAGATTTTTCCCGGAAGGACTTCCCATCCCTCATATTTTTCCACGTCCACCCGCTCTACAGAAAGACGGTCAATGTCGAACCTCGCGGTCCCCATTTTCCCGAATCCGTGCCCGATGCCCACATACGTGACGGAAAAGCCGGTTACCCTGTGGCGGGGCAATTCCGGAATTTCCCAGAGCACGCGGTTCCATTGCCCGGCTTTCAGGGAATGAACATAATTGACGGCGTTGGGGGTCAGCAGTTCCGGTTCAGGCAGGTCATCGCAATTGAAGCTGACGGAGAAATAATTTTCCACACCCTCTGATCCGGGATGTACATATACCCAAAGCGACAAACGGTTATAGTCCGACCAGTCCACGGGCTCCTCAAAATCAAGGACCGCCGATGTGTTGTAACGGTTCAGTCCGTTGTAGGTCCCGTTCCTCCTGGCATTTTCTGCAATCCAGATGGTGTCCTTGAAGGATGCTTCCAGACGGAGGGAACGTTCCCCGTCAACGGACCTTTCACTGGTAAAGCTGATCTTCGCGTCACCGGTGGCAGACCATCCGGCCGGACTCTCCATGTCGTTGACGAGCAATGAGTCGTACACTTTTTTGGAAGCCCAGTCATGGATCAGGGCATTTTCAGGATTTTCTTCTGCCATGGGCATTCCTGCTTTCCTTTCGGGTTGGCAAGAACATAACAGAAGAAGCACAGCAAAATAACAAATCGAGGATTTCATAATATTTCAGTTAAATATGTGATTCAAACCTTTTACAACTTATTGCCGTTCACCTGCAGGCTGACGATCCGTTGCCAGAATCTGCAAATCATTGAACAATCCGTAATCCAGCAGCTCATAGGCATCTCCCGGTGGCTGGCTTACGGGAGCTTCATTGAAGCTCCACGGGGTGACCATGCTCAGGTTTCCGGCAAAGTAATGCGGACCCAGAAGGTTTTTCAGACTGCCGCATACCTTTACCTCCACCCGGTTGGAACCCCTTTTCAGGTGACCGGTAATATCGAGTTCATAGGGTTTCCATCCGATAATGCCGGCTTCCCTGCCGTTGACCATGACTGCGGCAACCGTGCCGTTCCATTGATCCAGCCTGACTTTGTAAGAGCCTTTCTTCTCTTCCAGCCGGAACTCCCTGGCATAGGAAACCCCGGAAAAATAAAAGGGCATGCCCTGTTTGCGCCACGAACCCGGCTGCATTTCCCGGGGCGGTATCATCACGAACCCTTTTTCCGCGGGCTCCAGGGCAAAATCGCCCAGAACAAAGACACGTTCCAGTTCCGCGTGAATGTGCATGGGATGAAGCTTCAAAAGAACCCGGTTGGTGCCCGCTTTCACGGCTTCTGAAATATCATACACGTTCAGCGACCGGTCCAGCCACCATTGGTCTTCCAACGGCTTCACCTCATGGCCGTTGACCAAAACCGTATACAAATGGCCATATTCAACGGCCAGTCGGAGATCACCCGGAATATAATCCGGTCGTGTCCTGAAGAAAAATCCGGCCTCGAAACCCGTACCTTTGGCAAAATCCGCCATGTCAAGGATAGTGGTCTTATATTGAATGGTGAAGTTCCAGGGATTGTGATCGATCCTGGATACTTCGAATCCGTGTTCTTTAAAGATCAGGCCGGCGGCATCGATATAATAAATACTTTCGTATTTTTTGCCCCCGAGCTGAAGGTCACAGTAATCGAGCACCAGAACATTGGGCTCTTCACGATTCATTTCCGTAACCGGTCCGGCCTCCAGAGGTTCCCAGGATTGATATGCAGGCCAGGGTTTGCCCGGACTCTCACGCTTTTCATGCAGAAAAAACAATTTGCTCTGTCCGGGAAGCAGATACAGGCGGATTTTCATATATACGCCTTCTTTTTCTGCAGGATATTCATATACAAAACCATCCACGGCATCCAGCAGGGAAACCGATTTCCCCTTCATCAGGAAGTCCATGCTCACTTTGCTGTCTTCATTGAAATTTTCCCAGAAGATCAGCTGACCGTCACTGAAAACACGGCGGTGATGGTATAGTTTCTCCGGCAGCGGATCCGGCAAAATCACCCTCAGGTCCTCTCCTGTGACCAAACCGGGGAATTCCTGGTTGTCCCAGTCAGCAAATTGCTTCCATTGACCTTCATGCCCGGAACATAATTGTTCAAACCGGTCGGTGGCCCTGCCGTTGCTGTACCTGGGCAATGAACCGAAAGAGACCACGTCCCCCCCGTTCCGGAGATATTCTTCCAGATTATCTGCAGTGGACTCATTCACATTCTCCATGCCCGGACCAAGGATCACCAGGTCATATTTCTGCCTGCCGATCTTCAACGTGTTTCCTTCCACCCCGCCAAAATCCCTCAGCACCATTTCACTTCCCAGGTCATACTCCACCTGGCGGGCCTCCAGGTAATCAAGAAATTTCCGGAACCTGTCCCCGATCCGGTCCACTTTCGCGGAGGTGCCCCGGTGATCCTTATCCCCCGAAGGACTGAAGTACATCCAGACCGTAGTGGTGGGTTCCATGACCAGTATGCGGTTTACCTTTTCACCCGAGGACAATAAAACAGACAGTCTGCCGAAATAATCAATAAGCTTGTGATAACAGGGCCACCAGGGATTGTGCCAGGAAAAGGACAAAGGCCATTCCCTTTTGCGCGCGCCCCGCAGGGTCATGAAAGCAGAAAACTGGTTCATGAAATTGGCCCCCAGGACATATTCCCAGTCCCCCAGCCGTTTTATCTCTTCGAAATCAATGCTCCAGCCCGAAGCCGGGTATGACTGGCATTGCGCCCTGGTTTTGTTGAACTGACCGGCAATGCTTCCCAGTTGCCTGCCCGGCAATATATCGCCATACTGGCCACCCAGGTAATCAACACCGGGTATATGGTTCCAGACATGCAGATACATATTGTCCCCGCCTGTTTTCCTGAGCCGGGGCCACTCGTGCTCGTAGTAGTGTCCCACCCATAGCAGGTTCTTCTTTTCCGTAAAATCAAGCCAGGGCCTGCACCATCTTTCCGTAAAAAGAATGCTCAGCAACTGGTGGTAACTGTGCCGGACTCTCCTGTAATTGCCCTGATCCTCCAATAAAAAAGGAAGACGGGATCTCAGATCATACCCCCACATTTCCTGAAAGTCTTCGAACAAGGTGGGCGTCCATCGGATATCCCGGGGACCTGTCTGGGGATCGATATGGGGCTCATCCATGTATACGCCGCGCAAGTCCTCGCCGAATGCTTCGCCCACCGCATTTTCGTAACCGGTCATGGTAACCGAAATGAATTTTTCGGTTACACCGGGTACCAGCAGATCAGGATAGGGGTAGCCCCAGACTTTGTTTTTCGCCTCATTGAACGTCTTTTTGAACAGGTAATAATCTCCGGTCTGTCCTGCTTTGTGTTCGATCACATCCGTGATGTCCCGAAAACCTGTCTCCTGCTTTTCAAGGCCGATAAATATCCAGCTTGTATCCCCCGGTTCGATCCGCTCCTTCCTGATCAGGCGCAATCCCTTGCCCCGGTTATAGGACCCGGGCATCTCCGCCTGAACATGGCCCCCTGCAGACCCGCTCTGACTGTAAAATTCATCCGACAGCCAGACACTCATCCCAAGCTCACCGGCCCTCTGCACGGTATAATCCACCATCTCAAAATACTCATCCGACAAATATTCGGTGATCAGGCCCGGATGGGGATGGTGAAAAATACCTCCATAATGCTGTCTGTGAAATTCCTCCAGCTGAAAATCAATCTTGTCCCTGGTAACCCTGCAATTCCAGCCCCAATCAATAACCGGCCGGAATGAAGCAGGAGGATGGTAAAACCTTTCTATCAGTGAGTCAAAGGAATTGAACTGCGGACCTTCCCCGTAAACTCCGGGTGTTCCGGGAGAGGAACATCCCCTGAAAAGGAGGATAATGATTCCAAAAGAAAGAATGTTTTTCAGAAGAGTGAAAAATTTCATTTTTATTCATTTTCAGCCGGAGCGTATCGCCGGGCAGTAAACCAAATATAAAAATACAAAATTAACAACCGGCCGGCACCAAAACAAGATCAAAGGATAACCATGAAAAGAAACAGGGGCCACCCCGGAAGGCAACCCCATGTTCCTGAACAATAAAACCACCAAACCACTGCTTAGTATCCGGGATTCTGCACAACCTTTTCATTGTAATCCAGTTCTTCCAGCGGTATCGGAAAAACCAGATTCGTGGGATATGTGAAATTAAAATCCGAACGCAGGCTGGAAAAATGATTATCGCCCGCACCCCATCCGCTCAGGTCTATATACCCTGCGGCATCCCAGCGCTTCAGGTCTCCCCACCTGTGAAACTCCTCGCCGCAGAGTTCACGCAACCGTTCATCCATGATGTCCTGCATGTCCACCGTGGCCAGGTCGGCAGGCACCGTGGATTCAGGATCCGTTTCGGGAACCGACTGCCTGGCACGTTCCCTGATATCATTCACCAGTGATGTAGCCGTAGCCGCATCTCCCGTCTGCAACCGGGCTTCCGCTTCCAGCAATATGCAATCGCCCAGCCTGAGGATCCTCGGATTGTTCAGTGATGTAGTAAACTGTCCCTGCTTTTCCCTCTTGGTATATTTGATGAATTCAAATCCGTGGGGCTGAAAAGCAGAAACAGAAGTGGCAGTGAATACCTCATCGATCCTCGGATCACCGGCTTCATAGGAATTCATCAGCTTCGTGGTAGGCATAAACGGCGTATGATCATAGAAGAAAGGACTGTTGGAGAAAAACCCCCAGAAAGCAGACATGGGGCCGATGGTGGTGAAATCGTTCCAAAGCCATATGCACTCCATGTTCCCCGGGCGCTGACTGGCCTGAAATTCAAACAATGATTCCTCATTGTTCTCATCCCAGGTGTCAAAATTTGATCCGTAATGATCTGTCAGCCGGGTTTCATTTGAAATATTCCCAAAGGCAGTAATGGCACTGGCATAATCAGCACTGGCATTGCTTCCGTGGCAGGCACGGTAGCAATAAACCTTCCCCAGCAGGCCATACGCCCCATCCGCCGTAACGCGTCCAACGTATTTCTCTTCCCATGAATCCGGCAGCAGGGTCGCCGCTTCCTCGAGGTCCGCGATGCACTGATCGAAGATCTCCATAACCGTGCTGTTGGGTTTGTAATTCTCATCCTCAATTGACCGGTACCGTTCAAGGGCCATAGGAACAGGACCGAACAGGTTGGCCAGATTGAAATGGTACAGTGCGCGAAGGAACAAGGCCTCGCCCCTGTGTGCATCCGCCAGTGCAGGCGTCTCGTAAACATCCTCATTGTTTACGACCTTCTCCAGTACAATATTGCAGCGGGATATGATGCCATAGGCACCGTTCACATATTCATTCAGAAGATAATCCGCCGGCTGGAGTCCGGCGAATGTTTCATACGCATAGGTGCCGTTCGTGGTCAGATCATCGCCGGGCAACAGCCAGACCGGATGGATCGGTGTATTGTTGTTGAAATAATACAGGTCCGTCTGCTTGGCGTAAACCCCGAACACGAGTCTGGTTATCTGATCTTCATTGACATAATAATCCGCTTCAGTCGGTGAATTGGGCCTTAGGTCAAGGTTTGATTCGTCACAGGCCACCACCACGATAAATGCCGTCAATGATCCAGCCAGAATGTATTTCAGATATTTGATGTATTTTTTCATGTCGATTGTATTTTGGATTCCACGATTAAAATTCCACATTCAGTCCGACCAGGTATGTTCTGGGGGTGGGAAATAGCTCATTCTCCGGATCCAGTCCGGGCCAGTCGCTGATGGTCAGCAGATTGTTGCCGCCAACCCATACCCTCAGGTTCCTGGAAATACCCGTCCAGTCATGGAACTGCTGGGGCAGACTGTATCCCAGTCTGACCGAGCCCAGTCTCAGATAATCACCCTTCACCACCCAGAAGTCGGACATCCGGTTGTTCATGGCCGGGTCATTGCGGACTGCCCTGGGCATGGTGGTGGACGGATTCTCCGGTGTCCAGCGGTCCAGCACCCCGGTAACCTGATTGCCACCCAGTCCGCTCATATTCATATAATTCATCAGAGGATGGGTCTTGTCGACATCACCAATACCCTGGAAAAATACGGAAAGATCGAATCCTTTCCAGTTCAGGTTGAAATTGAATCCGTAATAAAAACCCGGTATGGTTTTACCGACATATACACGGTCATAGGAGTTGACCAGACTGTCATCAGGATTCGGATTATAGAACTCGTATTCTTCTGTGGGGTTGCCGCGTACATCTTCGAAATACATATCGCCCGGTGCCTGTGCAGATACATTGGCATCGGTGTATTGGGACTGCCATTCATCGACTTCGGCCTGGGTCTGGAAAATACCTCCCATCTTATAAGCATAGATATAATTCATGGAGTAACCCTCCTCGATCCGGCGGGATGTAATCGGTAAATAACAATGTACATTTTTTCGCAATCAGCAATGTACAATTT
>CAZNPH010000027.1:0-38477 GCA_964574985.1 uncultured Bacteroidaceae bacterium | reverse complement strand
GTTGCTTGTTAACAACAACGAACTAACTTGAGCAACCGAATTTGGCGGTCATAGAAAAAAACCGGTCAACGGACCGCGATTCAGGCAGTGGTGATAGCTTCTTCGAAATTGGTCAATTCAGGGGTTACTTCGAATGCATAGTCAGGATATTCATAGATGGGCATCCTGGGTTCGGTTTGACCGGCACTGTATCCGAAAACGCCATTGTATTCCTCCCGATCTTCACCCATTTCTTCAAGTTGCCTGATATATGTATCTATGGGTTTGGATTCTATGATTATGACTTTCCCCATCCGGTGGATGACCGGACTGTGGGCGCGGCTGCGGTCATGATCAAAACGGAGGATCCGGCGGCCATCATGGGTTATCCCGATTACCCGGAAAGACATGCTTTTGCCTACTCCCGGAAGATTCAGCACGTTCCTGTCAGTGGCAAGAAAGGGAAGTCCTTGCTGACCGGAAAATTCCCTGAGGGTATCGACAATATTTTCCGGTTCATCATATATTTCCTGCAGCTTTTTATAGTGTTCCGGGGTAAGTGCTCCGGCCTTCTTTTCTTCCATTTGTTCCTGGACAGACCTTGCATTGGGTGTAAAATTGCTGTAGTTTTCCATATATCCCTTGACGGTGAAGGTATAATACGGAAGCACCCCGATCCGGTTGAGGACCTGCCGCAGTTTGGCGGTATGTCCCCTTCTTGAAGCCGCTGAAGTAAAAACCAGCTGGTTGGTAACGACCCATCCGGCAGACTGAAGCCGTTGAATGGCTTTTTTGGCCAGGGGAGTGATTTCCATGGGGGATTCAAAATGGGTTTGGATAACCAGCTGCCTGATGCCGGCCTTGTTCGCTTTTTCCTTGAAATACTTCAGTATATTTACCAGCCCGGGTGTAATCCGGTGGGGAAGATATACCGGGAGTCTTGTCCCCAACCTGACCCGGACGATCTCTGCCAGCTTGCCGGTTTTTTCCCGGTTTCTGTTGCGCGTCTTTTTTCTGGCGGCCATTTCACAAACCGCTTCCAGCAGGTTTTCTAAAGTTTTGTCTGAACTCATCAGGGCATCCCCTCCGGTGATCAGGATATCCCTGAGCTGTGAATCCTGTTCAAAATAGTCCAGCAATCTTGCTTGTTTGTCTTCCCATTTTTCATTTGGCAGGAGTTTCTTCAGATTGAAATTCAAATGGCCGTTCTGAAAATCATACATGCGCTGGCAGGAAGCACAGAGTCCGCCACACGCCCTGCCCATCGAATCAGGGATGAGGATGGCCACGTCCGGATATCTTCTGTGGATATTATGGGCCGTAGGCAGGATCCATCCTGCCGCGTTTGGTTTACCCGGCTCCACAACATCTTCCATCTCCCAGGCGGAAATGTGTCCGAATTCTTCAATGAGCTGACGGCTGTATATGACATACTGACGGATGGCCAGGTCACAGCCCGTGGCAAATTCCGGTTGTTCGACATTCAGCAGGGACAGATAGTAGGGATTCACGAAGAAAGGAATGCCTGCCTGCTCGGCATCCTTCAGGATTTTCATGGTATCTGCGTCCAGGGAATGATTGAGCAATTCATTCAGCATATCCGGTGACCTGACGGCAAACCGCAGGTGAAAACGATGATCGTTCCACCATTCAAGGGCCAGTTTGAACTGTTCACCCCGGTTCATATTTTCCTTGAAAAAGAAGCGGTTGCTTGTCAGCTCACCCGAGTTGATTTTATTGATGATTACTTTCAGGATTCGGTCCCGGTTGGCTTTCCTGATCTCAATGATCCGGGGATCAAGTCCGGACGGATGCCTGTCCATCCATTGCAGTACGTTTTTTTTACCGGGGATTTCAGGAATATTTTTCCCGGATGCCTGCCGGAACAAATGGATCATATCCGTATAAAATTCCGGTTTGCCTCCTCCCGTGCCATTTTTCACGGCAAGCCATAATATTCTGAAAGGTTCACTGGCGATTTCCTGACCCCGCAGGTTGGGATCGGGATATATTTCCCCATGATGATCAAGATAATCCAGCAGACGGATGATGCCGTAATCCTGCCATTCCAGCTTTTCAAAATCTTTCCGTAAAGGTTCTTTATTCCGGTAAAACGACAGGGCGGTCTTTTTTTTGGCGAATTCATGCAGGAGCCATTCCCGGATTTCGCCAATGGCGGCATCAGGAGAATATGCATTCTGCAGTATATGGTCCAGTACCGGATTCTCTTTCAACAGAATTTTCAACAGTCGTTGTGATCTACCGCTCAGGATTATATGGTCGGTGGATATCATAATGTCTTGATTTACAAGAGTAATTGAAACTTATTAATATACGAATAAATAACGGGTATTGCAACCTTAAATTGCATAAATATACAGAGTATCCGGGAAAACAGGGTTGATGAATAATGTTTATATTTATAGAAAAATGAACTCCCGCGAACGTGTATTGAAAGCCATTTCCCACCGGGAGCCTGACCGCATTCCGGTTTTTGCCAATTTGACTCCGCAAATGGCCCGGAAATTATCGGCCCACCTGGGAATGCCATATGAGGAACCGGTGGATTCCCTGTTGTCCACGCGAATTTCCCATCCCCGTTTACTTCTTGAACTGGGCAATGATTGTGTGGGCATTGCCGCGCAAGCTCCTGACGACAGACCCACCACAGCCGGCAGTGACGGTATCCTGACCAATGAATGGGGCATGAAATTCATTCCTGCGCCTTTATATAATGAATTCCATTCCTATCCCCTGTCCCATGCAGAAACAGCTGCTCACATTGAAGAATACCCTTTTCCGGGTATTCATGCCAAAGGGCGTTTCCGCGAAGCCATAAAATCTGTGAGAAAATACAGGGAGAATTATGCCATTGTAGCGGATCTGGAAACAAGCATATTTGAAACTGCATGGTATCTGACCGGACTCGAGAAGCTGCTGACGGATATGCTCAACGGTGCGGCATATGTCGAACCATTGATGGACAAGATCATGGAGATCAATGTGGAGACAGGAAAAGAACTGATCAGACTCGGTGCCGATGTCATTTGGTGCGGGGACGATTTCGGGACCCAGCACGGCATGATCATGGATCCGGACTTGTGGCGGGCGTTTTTCAAACCCAGAATAAAAAAAATGTTCGATGAATTCAGGAAGGTTAATGAACAGATCCGGATCGCCTGGCATAGTTGCGGATCCATCGTGCCCATCATTGGTGATTTTGTGGAGATCGGACTGGACATACTGAATCCCCTTCAACCGAAAGCCGCGGGGATGGATCCGGAATACCTCAAATCGGAATACGGAGAGGACCTGACCTTTTTCGGAGCCATCGATGTCCAGGAATTGCTGCCGTACGGGACACCGGAAAAGACCCGTGACGAGGTCAGGAGGATTGGCGGGATACTGGGTAAAGGCGGGGGATGCATTCTTGCACCTGCGCACAATATTCAACCCGATACTCCCGTGGAAAATGTATTGGCCATGTATGAAGCAGTGCAAAAAGGATGATCCGCGGTAATGTACGCGATCGTCGACATAGAAACCACCGGAATCAGTCCGGTCCGGGATAAAATCACCGAAATTGCCATCTTCATATATGATGGAAAAAACATCGTGGATGAATTCGTGAGTCTGGTCAATCCCGAAAGGGCCATTCCGGCAAACATTACTGCCCTGACCGGTATCAGCAACGAAATGGTGGCCGGTGCCCCCAGATTCTATGAAATCGCAAAAAAAATTGTCCGGATAACGGAAAACAAGATCTTTGTGGCCCACAATGTCAGTTTTGATTACCGGTTCATACGATCGGAATTCAAAAGCCTCGGATATCATTATAACCGCGAAAACCTCTGTACACTTCAGTTATGCAGAAAGATCCTTCCGGGTCATCCCTCATACAGTCTGGGCAAGCTCTGCCGGGGCCTGAACATCCGGATTGACGGAAGGCACCGGGCTGCAGGAGACGGACTGGCAACGGTCAGGTTGCTGGAGATATTGATTGGCAGGGCTGAGCGCAAGGATGGTTGCGGATTGATTATGAAATCTGCCGGCATCAATCTGAGAAACCTTCACCCGGCGTTCAAAACAGAGAGGCTCAGCCATGTCCCTGAAAAGACCGGTGTATATTATTTTTTTGATGAGCACAAAGAACTGATTTATATCGGCAAGAGCAGGAACATGCGTAGGAGGATCCTGGGACATTTGAGCAACAACGGTTCCAAACGGGCCATTGAGATGAAAACGGAGATCGTTGACATCGGTTATCTGACAACCGGCAGCGAACTGGTCGCTTTGTTGCTTGAATCCGATGAAATCAGGAAAAACAAGCCAAGGTACAACCGTTCACAAAAAAGAACGTTATTTCAATACGGATTATACAGTTTTACAGACGATAAAGGGTATAAGAATCTGATGGTCCATAAACTTGCGGATCAACCCCGTAAAAAGCCGCACACCTGTTTCACAAGCAGGAAGGAAGCGCTGGGATTTCTGAACAAAATGGTTGCCAGCCACTGGCTGTGCCAAAAGCTTTGCGGTCTTTACCAAACCACCGGCGCATGCTTTCATTATTCAATCAGGCAATGCAACGGGGCCTGTATCGGAAAAGAATCGCCATCCGTATACAATAAACGCGTAGCCATGGTTACCGGGATGCTTGAACCGGATCAATCCAATTGCCTGATCATCGACACCGGGAGAAATGAGCATGAAAGATCTGTATTCAGACTGGAGAACGGGCAGTATAGGGGATTTGGATTTCTGGAAACATCCCTTTCCTGTGTCCGGACAGAGGATCTGCTGGATTGTATTCAGTACAGGGAAGACACCCGGGATGCCCAGCAGATCATTCATCGTTATCTGGAAAATAATCAGGTGGAAAAAGTCATATATTTTTAAAATGCCCGGTTTGTTACGATTTCAAATGATAATTTGTATTTTTAAGTTTATCACCCAAATGTTGCTGTTATGACCGGAAAACAATGGAATCATCTGACAGGGATGGTGGATGGAAGGGAGTCAGGCGGCCCCTTGGCAGGTTTTATTATAGACAGTCCCTGGCTGCCGGGATGGAACGGGATAAGCACCATGGATTATTTTACATCCGGCAAACACTGGATTGAGGCCAACCTGAAGGCCGTGGAATCATTTCCGGATGTCCTGTTTTTTCCGGGTTTCTGGTCGGAATACGGTATGTGTACCGAACCGTCGGCTTTCGGGGCCGGACTGGAATGGAAGGAGAACGACCTGCCCTTTGCGCACAGGGTCATTCAAGAGAATCAGCAGATTGATGCCCTGAAATTGCCCGATGTGAGGAAAAACGGACTACTGCCCTTTATAATCAAGCGTCTTCAGCATCATGAAATGGCGATAAGCCGGGCCGGACACGGGATCAAATTTGCTGTTTCGAGGGGGCCGCTGAATATTGCTTCTTTTCTGATGGGAACCACCGAACTGATGACCGGCATGATCATGGAACCGGACAGGATTCACCGGCTGCTTGCGCTGATTACGGATTTTATCGTGGATTGGCTCAAATATCAGAAATCCTGCTTTTCCGGGATCGAAGGAATTATGATCCTCGATGATCTGGTGGGTTTCATAGATGAACAGCAGATCAGGGATTATTTTTTGCCTTATTTTGACAGGGTCTATTCCAGTTTTTCATCCCGTGTCAATTTTTTCCATAATGATGCGCACGGACTTACTTGTGCCCCCTATCTGCATGAGGCCGGGATCCATATTTACAATTTCGGTTTTCAGCATACCCTGGGAGAAATGAGGGAAAAAGCCGGCAGGGACATGATACTGATGGGAAACATCCCGCCGAGGGATGTGCTTGCACAGGGCGACCCCGGGGTGGTCAGGACAGCTGTCCTGGAGTCAGCGAACACCATTGATGAAAAGGAAAGGGTCATATGGTCCTGCGGAGGCGGGATGCCTCCCGGGGTCAACTCTGAAAACATTCATGCATTCATTCAAGCCATTAATGAAATTTACGGGTCTTAAAATAAACAAGTTGGTATTCCTTACCTTTGCTATTTGTTCAATATTGTGCCCGCATGCTCCGGCACAGGAACAATTAATCACCCGTATCGTTCTTGCCCCCGGGTCAGAGGATCATCCGGAATCACCTGTCATGTTGGATCTTTCAGGGCTATCCTATCATCCGAACGAAACTGAATTTTCCATGTTTGAGCTACAGGAAAACGGAAAAGAGCATGTGCCCTGCCAGTTCGAAACCGGTGTCAGGGACAGGATATGGTTCATTCCTGAAGGAAATACCCGGGCAGGCATGAGAAGGCATTTTGCATTATATTCCATACAGGCAGAATCCGGCGAGTCAGGAAAAACGGAGAAAATGGATTACACTTTTGGCAGCGAAAAACTGGTTCTCGAAAGTGAAGGAAAACCTTTGCTTGAATACAGGTATGGTTTGTTTCCCGCTCCTCAGGGTATTGATCCCCTTTTTTCCCGTTCATGCTTCATACATCCCCTGTATAGCCCCGCCGGCCATATTCTGACCCGGATTCAGCCTTCTGACCATTATCATCATTACGGGATATGGAATCCATGGACAAATGCGGTGTTTGAGGGACGTCATGTTGACTTCTGGAATCTGGGCAAGGGGGAAGGGACTGTGCGTTTCGGCGGTTTCATCAAAAGGGTCAGGGGTCCTGTGTATACCGGTTTTTCGGTCCGTCACGAACATGTTGATTTTACTTCGGGCAAAGCGAAAATCGCCCTGAATGAAACGTGGGATGTCAGGGTATGGGATGCTGAGATTCACGGAAAGGAAACGTATATGTGGGACATGAACTGCATTTTGAGCTGTGCGGAAGATGAGCCGGTTTTGTTCGAACAATACCGGTACGGCGGTGGCATCGGGTTCCGGGCCACCAGACAATGGGGCAGGGACAATTCAACCGTATTGACTTCGGAAGGTTTTGCCAGGGACGAGGCCGATGCAACCAGTGCAAGATGGTGCATTGTTCAGGGTGAAATGAGCGACGGAACGAGGGCAGGCATATTGTTCATGAGCCACCCTTCCAACCGGGACCATCCCGAGCCGATGCGGGTCTGGCCATCCGGTTCCCATGACGGCGAGGGAAACGTGTTTTTTGAATTCACCCCCATCCGTGAAAAACCATGGAGAATTCTGCCGGGAAAGGCCTATGTACTGAAATACCGGATGGTTGTATTTGATCATGGAATGGATAAAGGAATGGCGGAAAAGCTATGGAACGATTTTGCATTTCCCATGCAGGTAATAAAAGATAATTAGAAGATAATTAAATATTTAACCAATATTGAAAAGATGTTAAAGCATTTTAGATTTCCTAAATCCATGACAGGGATGGTCTTTGTCCTGATCTTGATCCTGATCATGTCTTGTTCCGGAAGAAAACCATTGCATATATTGATTTACACTAAAAACGGGGAAGGTTATGTCCATGATAACATCCCGGCCAGTGTGGAAGCATTGAAAAAACTGGCTGCCGGGAACAACATGACCGCCGATGCTTCCGAAGATCCCTCCGATTTCACCCCGGAAAACCTCAGCCGGTATGATGTTTTGGTTTTTTCCAATACCAACAACGATGTCTTCGATACACCTGAACAGGAAGCGGCCCTGCAGGAATACATCCGTTCGGGAGGAGGCTTCGTGGGCATACATTCGGCCAATGCCACCGAAAGGGACTGGCCCTGGTTTATTGCCATGGTCGGGGGCAGATTCGTTCGCCATGCACACCAGCAGGATTTCGATGTGGTGGTGATTGACCGGGAACACATTTCCACATCCTTCCTGGAGCCGGTCTGGGAATGGTACGATGATGAGTGTTATTACAGCGATCATCTGAATCCCGACATCCATGTGCTGCTGGCCGCTGATCTGAATACGGTCACGGATACATTGCAGAAGGATTTTCCCGGAGTGATTTTCGGAGATCAATTTCCTCTGGCATGGATCCATGAATATGACGGGGGAAGGGAATTTTATACCGCACTGGGTCACAAATCGGAACATTATTCCGATCCCGTGTTCATGAAACATATTCTTTGCGGTATCCTGTGGGCAGCCGGCAGGGAACAATAAGGAAACCGGGTTTATGAACCCAATAAATCATTGAAACATCATGAGCAAAACAGCAAAGTCCAGATTACACAGAAGAACCTTTATCAAAAGATCTGTTGCAGGAATGGCAGGTGCCTTTGCCGTCCCCGCACTGGTTCCCGGACATGTGCTGTTCGGCAGGAACAGGCCGGGTAACAAGATCCATATCGGGCAGATCGGTTGCGGCCGGATCGCGAGAAGCCATGACCTGCCCGAAACCATGAAATATGATGATGTCATCCTGAAGGCCGTGTGTGATGTTGATACGAAAAGGATGAAAGAGGGAAAAACGTTTGTGGAAGACTGGTACGGGGAGCACAAAGGGAACAGGAAATATGTTGATGTAAAAATGCACGAACACTACCGGGACCTGGTCAGTGACCCCTGCATCGATGCCGTGCTCATTTCCACACCCGATCACTGGCATGCCCAGCCCGCCATTGAAGCCGCCATGTCCGGCAAGGACATATATCTTCAGAAGCCGGCTTCACTGACAATAATGGAAGGAAGGCTGATGAGCAATATTGTACACCGGACCGGAAGGGTCTTTCAGATCGGAAGCCAGCAACGGTCTATGCCCCAGTTCAAAAAAGCATGTGAACTGGTCAGGAACGGACGGATCGGCGATTTGCATACCATACGCATAGGATTGCCGGGAGATCCCTCAGGGGAGCAAGAACCCGAAATGCCGGTTCCTGATAATCTGCATTATGACATGTGGCTGGGTCAGACCCCTTACTTGTATTACACGGAAAAGAGAGTGCACCCCCAGGAAGATTATTCCCGGCCCGGCTGGCTGAGATGCGAACAGTTCGGAGCAGGTATGATCACCGGTTGGGGCGCCCACCATCTGGATATTGCCCACTGGGGAATGGGTACGGAATATTCGGGTCCCGCAGAGGTGGAAGCTGAAGCCGGGTTCCCGGAATCGGGATTGTGGGATGTGCATATGGATTTCCGGGTACATGCGAAATATGAAAACGGGGTGACCATGATGGTGACCAATAAACTGCCCAACGGAGTCAGGTTCGAGGGCAGTGAGGGCTGGATCTTTGTGACCCGGGGTGCTTATTCGGTAACCGCTTCGGACCCTTTTTCACAGGAACAGAACAGCAAAGCACTGGATGCAAGCGATCCGTCGATCCTTTCCTCTGAAACCGGAGAGGATGAGGTCCATTTGTATGAAAGCAATGATCAACACGGGAACTGGCTGGATTGCGTCAGAAGCCGCAGGCAACCCATTGCACCGGCCGAGGTGGCCCACCGGTCCTGTTCCGCATGCCTGATCAGCCATATTGCCATGAAATTTAACCGGAAATTGTATTGGGACCCGGAACTGGAAAGGTTTGAGAATGATGACCGGGCCAATGGCATGCTGTCCCGTCCCCAGAGATATCCATACGGAACGGATTTTCTGAGATTATGATCATAGAAAGAGATCTGAAGCAGAAAATTGAGCGTAAAGCCGGGGAAATCAGCCGGCAGAAAAAGGAACTGGAAGAAAGTCTGCGTTACGCAGGTTCTATACAGTCCGCGTTGCTTCCTGACACCGACCTGTTCAGCAGCACCTTTTCGGAAGGATTTGTTTTGTTCAGGCCAAGGGATATTGTCAGTGGTGATTTTTATTACCTTTTCCGGAAAGACCCCTTTGTGGTGGTAGTTGCTGCTGACTGCACCGGGCACGGTGTCCCCGGCGCTTTTATGAGCATACTGGGCATTTCATTTTTGAATGAAATCATGGGCACGGGGATTTTCCGGGCGGGGGTCATCCTGAATAAACTGCGTGAAAAAGTCATGAAGGCCATGCACCAGACCGGTGAGCATTCCAGGCACAAAGACGGCATGGACATTTCCCTTTGTGTGATCAATCTTGAAGGCATGCGGCTATGTTTTTCAGGAGCCAACAATCCCCTGTATTTGATCAGGAACGGGAAACTGAAGGAATTCAAGGGAGACAGGATGCCCATCGGGATTGATGCCATTGAGGAAAGACCGTTCTGCAACCATGAATTTGATATTTACCCGGGAGATTCAATCTATCTTTTTTCTGACGGTTTTCCGGATCAGTTCGGCGGGCCCTTCGGAAAGAAAATCAAATATAAACCGTTTAAAAAATTGCTTGTGGATACACACCGTTTTTCCATGCGGGACCAGAGGGAAAGGATAGAGGACTGCCTGGTGAAATGGATGGGAAACGTTGACCAGGTGGATGATATTCTGGTTATAGGAATCAGGATTTAATACAAAATGAGATTTACATCATTCAGGATAAAGAATTACAGGTCAATTGTGGACACGGGCTGGAACCAGCTTGCTTCCGATAACATTACTGCCCTGATCGGACAGAACGAGTCAGGCAAGACTTCCATTCTGGAAGCCCTGTACAGCTTTTACAACGGGGAGATCGATGACGATGTTCTGAGGAGTGATCTCAGCATGCCGGAAGTTTCCTGCTCTTTTTCAGTGGGAATGAAAAAAATCGCCGAAATCTTCAGTGAGAAATCCATTCCCTCTGAGTTATCAAAACTGATCGGGAAGAAGGACGCCATAACCCTTACCCGGTCATGGAATGAAGACAAAACTTCCTATGTGACTTTCGGGGACGATGAGATCATTGAATTTTTTGCTGAAAAGAGCAGACAGCTAAAAGCATTGCAGGATCGCACCATAGAGGACTGCCATAAAATCCTGGACTCCCTGGAAAAGGCACGATCTGATATGGAAAAGGCCGAACGGGAAAAAAACACAGCCATTAAGGAATCTGCCAAACTGGAAAAAAAGCTTGCCAGGGCACGGAAGAACTTTAAAAGATCATCCAAACAGGAACACAAAAGCATGCTGGAACTGGCGGAATCGGAATTTGAGCGGGTCAGTGACAAAGTCGACAAAAAAGTTAAATCCTATGAGAACTGGCTGAAAAAATATTCCAGTCTTTCCGAAAAGACCCGGATTGCCGGAAATTGTCTTGAAATTCAGAAATCATGGAAAGCTCAGTCAGATAACCTGCAGAAGCTTTTCAACGAGCTTACGGATATTCAGGCATATAATGACAGCCTGTTGGCTGTGAAGAACAGAAAACCGGTCAGCGACAGGCTTGATCATGCCAATCGCCAATACCTTGAGCAAAAACGGAAATTTGACCGCCTGGATGATGAATTTCTGTACCACATCCTGGTGGCTGAAGCAGTGTTCAGGGATAAAGAACCGGAAGAAGCCGGGGACCATGCTTCAAAGGAGTTGGAAGAAATGAACAAGTATTACAGCCAGGTTGAACTGGCGGAGATCTTTTTCAGGCATATTCCCACCTTTGAGCTCTTTGAGGATTTCAGCAGCCTGTTGCCCAACAAGATAGACCTTGAAGATGTCCTGGAACACAACACGGCCGTGGAAGGATATAAAGCAGCCCGGAATTTCCTGCTCATTGCCGGTTTGGATGCCCGTTTTTTCAGCCAGCAGATCAACCGCATCCTCAAGCAAAAAATTGAAAAACTCAACGGAGAAATCACCTTGAATTTTCAGGATTACTGGCGTCAGAACCTTGGCCAGCACAACAAGATCAGGATCAATTTTGAGCTTGAACATTATGATGAGAATCATCCCGAAAAAAAAGGCAAACCCTATATTGAATTCTGGATCAAAGACCAGCAGGAGCGTTTATATCCCAAACAAAGAAGCCGGGGGGTCAGATGGTTCCTGTCTTTTTACCTTGAACTCAAGGCAAGCGCCATTCAGAATAAGGATAAGTCCAGGGTGTTTCTGATAGATGAGCCCGGACTCAGTCTCCATGCAAGGGCTCAGGAAGACGTGCTGAAAGTTTTTGAAGACATCAAGGAAGAGATACAGATCGTATATTCCACCCATTCGCCTCATTTGATCAACCTGGACAAATTATACCGGTTGCTTGCCGTGCAAAGATCGGATATGGAAGACGACCGGAGCGAGACCCTTATCTTTGATGCAGGATCCCTGAATGCCGCTTCTGCAGATACCCTTTCGCCAATATATACACTGATGGGATCCAGGATAACGGACCAGGATTTTATCAAAAAAGAGGACAATCTGGTCATAAAAGACATCGCGACCTACTATTATCTCAGCACTTTACTGAAGATGACCGATTTTTCCCGGGAGATCAATCTGCTGCCTGCCACCGACGTAACCAACATCCCTGCCCTGGTGAACCTTCTGCTGGGATGGAAGATCGAATTTGTCATTCTGCTGGATGGGGATCAGAAAAGCAGGATGGTATACAATGATCTCAAAACCAAACTGTTCATGAATGATGATGCCAGAGCCGGGGAAAAAATGATCCTGGTGGAAAACATCAATAACATCGAAGACATTTTTTCCACACTGGATTTCAAGAAGCACATTCTGCACCAAAGGATCGGAATTCCGGAAACCAATTCCCAGTTCATACGCGAAAACGATCTGTCACGGCCCATCATGGCTTCCGAATTTATGCTGCATGTACAAAAGACAGGTCTTAAGGTCAGTGACTTTGACGAGGAAACCCGGGAGAATATCAACCGGCTGGTTCATCGAATCAAAAAAAGCATGTCCTGAAAGATTATTGCTTCTTGTTTTCGCGGGACGGAATGATGGTGCCGTCCCGGTCAACATTCGTGGTCTGGGCGGGATTACATTACTGAACGGATATAATCCCCCACTGCTGTTGTGGACAAAGGATTCTTCCGGTTGATGTCTGCAGTGGCTTTTCCGTTTTTCAGTGCCGCATCCACTGCATTCCTGATACATTCGCCGGCTTCCGGAAGATTCAGGTGGTCCAGCATCATGGCCACAGACAGAATGGTGGCCATGGGATTGGCCAGGTTTTTTCCGGCTGCCTGGGGATATGAACCGTGAATGGGCTCAAAAAGTGCATTGTCAAATCCAACGGAAGCAGAGGGAAGGATGCCGATTGAACCGGCGATCACCGAAGCTTCATCGGTCAGGATATCTCCGAACATATTCTCGGTAAGCACCACATCAAAGGAAGACGGGTTCAGGATGATCTGCATGGCTGCATTGTCAACATATAGATAATTGACATCCACCAGGGGGTGACGGGTGGATTCCTCCATGACGACCTTCCGCCAGAGCCTGGAAGTTTCCAGCACATTGGCTTTGTCAACCAGGGTCAGTTTTTTGTTTCTTTTTTCGGCGGCTGAAAAGGCGAGACGGCTGATGTTCAGTATTTCATCGCGGGAGTATTCCGACCGGTCAAATGAAACGCTTCCGTCTTCACTGGTCCCCTTTTCGCCGAAATATATGCCTCCGGTAAGTTCCCTGTATACTATGAAATCAGTCCCTGCCGCGATATGATCCTTGAGCGGGGACTGCTTCAGCAGGGACGTGTAAGTCCTGACCGGCCGTATATTGGCGAACAGGCCGAGTTCCTTTCGTATTCTGAGCAATCCCTGTTCAGGCCTGACCGGGGCGGATGGATTATTGTCAAATTCCGGATCCCCGACGGCTCCGAGCAGGATTGCGTCCGACGTTCTGCATGTATGAATGGTTTCCGGAGGGCAGGGGTTGTTTTTTTTCCGTATGCCTGCTGCACCTATCAATCCTTCCTTCATTTTCAGGGAAAAGCCGAATTTCTCCCCTGCTTTTTCCAGCACTTTGATCGCCTCTTTGGTTATTTCGGGTCCAATGCCGTCACCCGGAAGCACGGCAATGTTAAAATGCCTGTTTTTTCCTTTTTTTTGCATAATCCAGAATTTTTTCCCTGATGTTCAACAGGTAATCTATATCATCAAATCCCCTGATCAGGCATTGCTTTTTATACGGATTGATCTCAAACCTTTCACTCTGCTTTATTTTATCTGCCTGTATTATCTGGTTCCGGAGATCAATGGTTGCGGTTGAACCCGGATCACTTTCCACCATTTCAAACAGTTTCTCCATGAATCCGGAAGAAACCTTTACCGGCAGCAGGCCATTGTTGAGGGCGTTGTTCCGGAATATGTCCGCAAAATCGCTGGAAACGATCGCCCTGAAGCCATAGTCATACAATGCCCATGCAGCGTGCTCCCTGGATGAACCACATCCAAAATTCCTGCCTGCAAGCAGGATCGCTCCCCTGTACCGTTTGTCATTCAGCGGGAAATCCTTTCCGGGTGTACCGTCTTCATGGTATCTCCAGTCCCTGAAAAGATTTTCACCGAAACCCTCGCGGGTGGTAGCTTTCAGAAATCTTGAGGGGATGATCCGATCGGTATCGATGTCATCTACCTTCAGGGGTACACAGGTGGATGTCAGGGTGGTGAATTTTTCCATTTTTCAGATCAGTGTTCGCGGATCGGTTATTTTTCCGGCACAAGCTGTGGCTACAGCGGTAAGCGGACTCGCAAGAAGGGTCCTGGCCCGTGGCCCCTGCCTGCCCTCAAAATTCCTGTTGGATGTGGAAACACAATATTCTTCCGGAGGAACTTTGTCATCGTTCATGCCCAGGCAGGCTGAACAACCCGGTTGGCGGACTTCAAAACCGGCTTCTTCATATGTTGCGGCAAGCCCTTCTTCGGCCAGTTGTTTTTGTACATGCACCGAGCCCGGCACCAGATATGCCTTTACGTTGGGAGCTTTTTTCTTTCCCCGGATCAGCCGGGCTGCTTCCCTGAAATCTTCAATGCGTCCGTTGGTGCAGCTTCCCATAAAGACATAATTGATGCTTTTGCCCACCAGTTTTTGTCCGGGAACAAGGTCCATGTATTTCAAGGCCTTTTCCCCGGTTTCATCCGCCGGTTCGGGGACCGGATCGTTGATCTTCATTCCCATGCCCGGATTGGTACCGTATGTAATCATGGGTTCGATTTCTTCCGCCCGGAAGGAATGTTCCCGGTCGAATGCCGGATTTGCATCACTCTTCAGTTTTCTCCAGGATTCAACCGCTTTTTCAAAATCTTTTCCGCGGGGGCTGAACCTGCGTCCGCGGACGTATTCGAAGGTGGTTTCGTCCGGCACTATGAGTCCGCCCCTGGCCCCCATTTCAATGCTCATATTGCAGATGGTCATCCTGGCTTCCATGGACATGTTCCGTACGGTTGTTCCGGCATATTCAACAAAAAATCCTGTACCGCCGCTTGTGGTGAGTCCGGCAATGATATGCAGGATCACATCTTTGGAGACCACGCCTTCCGCAAGATCTCCGTCAATATTGATCCTCATCTTTTTTGGCCTGTATTGAAGCAGGCACTGGGTGGCAAGAACCATTTCCACTTCACTGGTGCCGATGCCGAAGGCAATGGTTCCCAGTGCGCCATGGGTGGCTGTATGGCTGTCGCCGCAAACAATGGTCTGGCCGGGCAGCGTGAGTCCGAGTTCAGGTCCGATAATATGTACAATGCCGTGAAAAGGATGCCCCAATCCGTACAACCTGATCCCGTACTTACGGCAGTTTTCAGTCAACTGGTCCACCTGGATCCGTGACAATTCATCCCGGATGGGAAGATGCTGGTCAATGGTGGGCACGTTGTGGTCGGCAGTGGCCGTAACCCGTTCGGGCATCATCACCGGGACATTCCGGTTGGCGAGTCCGTCAAAGGCTTGCGGACTGGTAACTTCATGGATGAAGTGCCGGTCAATGAAAAGTACATCCGGTCCTTCCGGAATTCTCTCAATAACATGCTGATCCCATATTTTGTCAAATAAGGTCTGGCCCATTTCCGTTCCGGATTAAACGATTTGTGAAAGTGCATCCAGGTATGCTTCGAGGGATGCGGTAACAATGTCCGTATTGGCGGAAAAACCGTAATACATCACACCCTTGTAGTGGATCTGTATATGTACCTTGCCAACATCATCCTTGCCCCGTGTGATCGCCTGGATCAGGAATTCTTCAAGTCTTACCCGTTTTTTGAGGATTTTGTTTACCGCTGTGAAGGATGCATCGATCGGACCGTTCCCTGTAGCCGTCTCCATGAATTCATCGTTCCGGATCTGCAAACGGACGTTGGCCACCGGCCGGGTCCCTTTTCCACAGAGGACCTGAAGGCTTTTCAACCTGATGGAGCGGTCTTCTCTTCTTTCGTCCCCGATGAGTATAAGCAAATCCTCATCATTGACCGCTTTCCGGTTGTCTGCATACTCAAGGAACTGCTGGTACAGCTTGTCCAGTTTTTGTTTGCCGAATGAAAAGCCCAGTTTTTCGATCCTGTGCTTCAGCGCGGCCCTTCCGCTTCTTGCCGTCAGAAAAATGGAAGATTCGGTGATCCCAACCGTATGGGGATTGATGATCTCATAGTTTTCCCTCCTCTTCAGGATGCCATCCTGGTGGATTCCGGAAGAATGGGCAAATGCATTTCGTCCGACAATGGCCTTGTTTGGCTGTACGGGCATTCTCATCAGGGTGGAAACGGTCCGGCTGATCTTGTATAACCCTTTTGACCGGATGTTGGTATACAGGTCCAGGTTTTTCCGGCTGTAAATGATCATGGCAATTTCTTCCAGGGAGGTATTGCCCGCGCGTTCCCCGATCCCGTTGACTGTCACTTCCACCTGACGCGCACCGTTGATCAGTCCGCTCATGCTGTTGGCGGTAGCCATTCCGAGATCATTGTGGCAATGAACGGAAATAATGGCCTGATCGATATTGGGCACATGCTCTTTGAGATACCTGATCTTGCCTCCGAATTCATCGGGCAGCGTATACCCGGTTGTATCGGGTATGTTGACCACTGTGGCCCCCGCTTTAATCACTGCTTCCACTACCCTGGCCAGATAATCATTGTCGGTCCTTCCGGCATCTTCGGCGTAGAATTCCACATCCTCAACGTATTTTTTTGCATATTTGACTGCATCGGCAGCCCTTTCAATGATCTTTTCACGGGTTGAATTCAGTTTGTATTTGATGTGATATTCCGAAGTGCCGATTCCGGTGTGGATCCTGGGCCTTTTTGCGTGTTTCAGTGCATCAGCTGCAACATCTATGTCCTTTTTGACCGCCCGGGTGAGTCCGCATATCACCGACCTGGAGATATTCCTGGATATTTCCACAACCGATTTGAAATCGCCCGGACTGGAGATGGGGAATCCCGCTTCGATAATATCCACCCCCAGGGATTCAAGTCCCTTTGCTATTTCAATTTTCTCAATGGTATTTAGCTGGCATCCCGGTACCTGTTCCCCGTCACGCAATGTCGTATCAAATATGTATACCCTGTTTTGGTCCATTGTTTTTATGTATTTTTGAAATGCGCAAAAATCATTTTACAAAAGAAGCAAATAAAAATGAATTATGCCATGCAAGCTGTTTATTATATCCAAAACCCTTGTATAACAAGGTGCCGAACCGTCAATCCATTGCCGTGAAACCCACATCACCGATAAGGCGGGAGGCCGGCAACAAAAGATCAAAGCATTTGAGCTGATATTATAAAGTGCTAAATATTAATTCGCTTGAAAAACAAAATGGTCATATTATCCGGTCCGTCATGCATCGGGAAAAGTCCGCTGGACAAAGCAATATCCCGGCTTTATCCTGAGGTGAAAAAAGGAATGAAAAACCTGGTTTTGTATAACAGCCGGGAACCCAGGCCTGGCGAAACGGACGGAGCGGACTATCATTTCAGGTCACGTCACCGGATCGGGAAGTTGGATAACAATCCTGATTTTGTGGTTATGGACGTAAGGGGGGATCTCCAGGCCCTGCATGTTAAAGAACTGGTGACGGATCTGAAGAAAAGTCCTGTTTTTTTCGAAGGGAACCCCTTCATCGGAAAAGTACTTCTCGAGCATCAAAAACTCAGGCAAATCGAAAAGATCAGCGTATTCATCTCTCCCCTGTCCAAAGAAGAGGTCCGTGAATTCATCCACACACAGGGCGAATCATTTTTACAGCAGGTGGTGAAAGATATGATGCAAAGAAAGCTATTGCGCAGAACACGCCGGCAAAAAAAGGAATTGTCCCTGAGTGACTTGCAGAATATTGAAAGAAGAGCCGGCAGTGCGTATGCTGAAATGAAGGAAGCGATCCATTTTGACCATGTGATCCCGAATCATGACGGTGAAGACAGCGAGAACTGGGATGCATTTTACCTGCCGGTCGGCGATGCCCGGAAAACATTGCTGGCCTTTATGGCTGTGTTGCGATCGGATTCCCATCCCGCGGTCGAAAAATGGGAACCTTCCCTTTTTTAGCAGAGCGGATGCTTATCATTCTTTGAGCTTCGTGCCGAATAAATTCTCAAATTTCCTGAGCTTAGGCTCAATAACCATCCTGCAGTATGCTTTATTCGGTTTTTTTTCGAAATAGTCCTGGTGATATGCTTCGGCTTCATAAAAATTTTTAAGCGGACTGATCCCGGTGACCACCGGGGTTGAAAATTTGCCGGAGGACTGCAATTCCTGCTTGAATTCCCTTGCGATCTGTTGCTGTTGGTCGTTGTGGTAAAATATTTCTGAACGGTATTGTGTGCCGGTGTCATTTCCCTGCCTGTTCAGTGTGGTGGGATCATGAACGGAAAAGAAAACTTCGAGCAGTTCCCGGTAGGTAATGACCCCCGGATCATACTCTACCCGGACCACTTCGGCATGACCGGTGGTGCCAGAACAAACTTCTTCATATGAGGGGTTTTCGGCATGGCCTCCCGAATAACCGGAAACCACAGAATATACGCCGTCAAGTTTTTCAAAAACGGCTTCTGTGCACCAAAAACAGCCGCCTCCGAAAGTTGCCGCATCCCTGTTTTTGTTTTTGTCCATCGGATGGTTCTTTTTTATCTCGTTTTGCCCGGAAACGTTACAGGACATGATCAGCAAGGGCAAAAACAAGAATGATATGATTTGGATTTTTTTTCGCATGAATTTCAATTAACTTCGTTTGTATAACATAGAACCGGTTTTTTTGTTCTTCAACTTTCAAAAAATGAGACGTTTTTTACACCATATTATTGCCATCAACCTGGTAATCATATGTATGTTTCCGGTCAATCGCTGCTTAGCCCAGGCAGGCCGGGAAACGGTGAACCGGATGCCCGTTTATTCGGGGCAGTTTTACCCGGCAGATCCGGAGAACCTGCGGAGTATGCTGGATCAGTTATTCACCGGCACTTCTGCACGGGTCAATGCCAATAAAGTCCTGGCCATCATTTCCCCGCACGCAGGTTATCCCTATTCCGGGACGGTTGCCGCCTATGCTTTCAGTCAGATCGATCCGTATAAAAAATATGACCATATATTTATCCTGGGGCCGGGTCACCGTGTTTCCTTTGCAGGTGCTTCCATATACAACAGGGGGCATTACCGGACGCCCCTCGGACTTGTCAGGGTGGACATTGACCTGGCCAACCGGCTTATCAGGGAACATCGTGTATTCAGTTTTCAGAGAGAAGCGCATTTGTTTGAGCACTGTCTTGAGGTCCAGTTGCCGTTCCTGCAAACCATCATGCAGGAAGAATGTACCATTGTCCCTGTGGTTTTCGGTACCCGGTCAGCTGATGTTTGCAGGGACATAGCCCGGGCACTGAATCCTTTTTTCAATGAACGGAACCTGTTCATCATCAGCACCGATTTCTCCCATTATCCTTCCTCCCGTGATGCCTGCAGGGTTGACAGCATGACCATGCAGGCAATCACCAGCAGGTCACCGGGTGTTTTTATGGAAACCATTCAAAACCACAGGGAAAAAAATATTCCTAACTTAGAGACTCCGATATGCGGCTGGACACCGGTGCTCACTCTGCTTCATATGATGGAGGACAAGGAGGACCTCCGGGTTGTCCCCGTCGAATATCAGAATTCAGGGGATTCAGGGATCGGTAACGATTCAAGGGTTGTGGGTTACTGGTCCGCTTGCGTTGTCAAAGGATCTGAAAAGATGGAAAAACAGAAAAACACATTTCACCTGAGCGAAGGGGAGAAAAAACAGCTTCTCGCCCTCGCCCGCAGAACCATTGAAGAATATCTGAAAAACGGCACCCTGCCGGAGGAACCAGGGGGTTCATTTTCCCCGGATATGTGCAGGGCTGCCGGAGCATTCGTAACCATTCACAAAAAGGGTTCTCTCCGGGGCTGCATCGGAAGGTTCAATCCCGACCAACCCTTGTACAGGATTGTACAGGAAATGGCCGTTTCCGCTGCCTGTAAGGATCCCCGGTTCCGACCGGTAGAGAAAGGGGAAATTGATTCAATCAACATTGAAATATCGGTGCTTACCCCCCTCGATAAAATCGAAGACATTGATGAAATTATTCCCGGAAAACATGGGATCTATATCAAAAAAGGCATCCGCTCAGGTACTTTTTTGCCCCAGGTTGCCCGGGAAACGGGATGGGATCGTGAGGAACTGTTGAGCCATTGTGCCGCGCAAAAGGCAGGCATTGGAGCCGACGGCTGGAAAAATGCGGAGATTTTTACTTATGAAGCGTTGGTTTTCAGCGAAAAAGAATTCTGAAAAGCAGGTCTGTATCCATGAGCACCCCCTATGCACTCATTCCCATAATTACAGTTGCATTGGCATTGTACATGCTTACCTGGCTGGCCGCCCGGATGTCCGTCATCCGGATACTTACCCACCGGAAAATCTGGAATACCACACTCCTCGTTGTATTTCTGACCACCGCCATATCGGGTCTTGTTCTTGCTGTTCAGGTGAACTTCAAACTGCAGGTTCCGGCCATACGCGAATTGCTGGTCTGGCATGTTGATTTTGGCATTGGCATGACCATGGTAGCCATATTCCATTTTACCTGGCACTGGACCTATTATAAGAAAATATTACAACCAAAACGCGGGAAAGGACCCGTTCCTGTTGAAAGTGAACCTCAGAGGCCGGCCCCGGAACAAGTTAGCAGAACAACAAAATTACATCCGAATGACCGGCTCCAGGTTTTTTGCATGGGGTTTACCGGGATCCTGACACAAGTCATTCTCTTACGTGAATTTCTGGGGATTTTTTACGGATCCGAACTGGTGGTAGGCATCGTTCTGGGAAACTGGATGGTTTTAACCGGACTGGGAGCGTATCTGGGAAAATTTTTCCGTAAGATCCCGGACAGGATTCCTTTTTTCTTCAATTTCCTGTTGGTCCTTGCCTGCATTACAGTATTGATCCTGTATATGGTTTACGTGGTCAGGCGTTATGCTTTTGAACCGGGTACCATGGCCAGCATTCCGGAAATCATGTATACGTCGTTCGGACTCCTGTTTCCGTTTTGCCTGCTTGACGGTGTATTGTTTACCCTTTTTTCCAGGGTTCTTTCCAGGGTGTACAAGGCAGGCATGACAGACCGTGTCTATGCTTTCGAATCCCTTGGCAGTCTGGCCGGCGGATTGGTATTCAGTTTTGTGCTGGTTTATTTCCTGAAGTCATTCCAGAGTCTGGCCGTGCTGATCCTGTTCAATCTGGCCGCCGGTATGTTCTTTTCAGGACGCTTCAGCCTCCGCTGCCTTTACAACTGGACCGTACCCGCGGCCATGATCCTGATCGTTCTGATCTTCGTGTTCAAACCGGATCTGCGGGTCAAACAAATGCTGCATATGAACCAGGAGATCCTGTACAACAAAGAAACTCCATGGGGCAATCTGCTGGTAACCAGACAGGCTGAACAGATTAACTTCTTTGAGAACAACAACCTTCTTTTTACCACCGAAACACCGGTTGCCGATGAAGAAACCGTACATTATGCCATGTTGCAGCATGACTATCCGCGCAAGGTGTTGCTGATTTCGGGAGGGATCACCGGGATCATGGATGAGATCAGGAAATACCCGGTCGACCGGATTGATTATGTTGAACTGAACCCATGGATCATTCAGATAGGCAAAAAATATACGGATTTCCGGGAAAGCAGAGATGTCTGTGTATACAACCAGGATGCCAGGAGATATATGCAGGAGAGCCGGGAACTTTATGACGTGATCCTTGTCAACAAGCCCCCGCCCGAATCGGCCCGGATCAACCGTTATTTCACCCTTGAATTTTTCCGGGAAGCAAAAGCTTCCATGCAGGATGGCGGAGTGATCGGTATCGGACTGCCGGCAACAACCAATTATGTCAGCGAAGAGGCCTCAAAACTGAATGCTGTACTGTTCAATACGTTGCAAAAGGTGTTTTCCCACGTCAGAATCGTTCCTGGAGGAAAAAACCATTTCATTGCATCGGATAAGCCTTTATCTCTGGAGGTGGTCAGACTGGTGCATGAAAGAGGGATCGAAACCATGTATGTCAATGAATATTACCTGGATGATCAGCTGCTGAAGGACAGGAACCGGTTTATCAGGGAAAATCTGGCTGCCGGTGCGGGCATCAACAGGGATTTCCAGCCACTCGGGTATTTCCTCCAGATAGCTTACAACGTTAGTTTTTTCAAAACCCGGTTTCTGGTTCCAGGATTGGTGCTTCTGATGCTCCTGTTCATTCTTTTGTCCCGGACCCATTTCGTGAATCTGGGGATGTTCGGAGGAGGATTCGCGGCATCTTCCGTTGAGGTCATACTGCTTTTTACCTTTCAGATCATATACGGATACATGTATCATATGGCCGGGATCATTATAGCGGTGTTCATGGGGGGAATGGCACTGGGTGCGGGGATGCGGAAAAAGATGATCAGGCGCATTTCATTCAGGAGGTTCGGGATCATGCAGCTTCTGATAGGACTGTATTGCCTCCTGCTGCCCTGGATAATGAGTGGTTTGAATGAGGCCCTGCTGCCCGGGCACCTTCTGTATGCCGTTTTTATACTGCTGACCCTGGTCATTGCAGTTGCCACCGGGATTCTGTTCTCCCTGGCTTCCCGGTTGCAGCAGGTCGAAGCGGGGATCGTGTCCTCCAGGGTGTACAGCATCGATCTGATCGGCTCGGCTTCGGGCGCCCTGCTGGTTTCCGTCATACTGATCCCCCAGGTGGGCGTAAGGAACAGTTCCCTGGTAATTGCCGGCCTGAATATACTGTTCGGTATGATCACGTTTTATAAAAGCAGGAGGATGAATACAACAGCGTCAGTTATCCCGTTCTAAGAAAAACAGACATGAGAAAAATAAGCAAAAGGGAATTTATACGGTACGGTCTGATAGGTCTGGGTGGGTTGTTTTGCAGAAGCAACCCCGTTTCAGGATTTCAGCAGTTGACATCGGGAGGAAAGGCAGTCCGGGACAGCGGTCTGTGGAAATGGAGCAAAGAGGCGTATTTCTATGAAAAGACACCCAGGGGCGTTCTTTGTCAGATTTGCCCCAATGAATGTACCCTGAAACTGGATGAACTCAGTGATTGCCGGAACAGGGTCAACAAAGACGGAAAGCTTTATACCATTGCTTATGGAAATCCTTGTGCCGTTCATGTGGATCCCATCGAAAAAAAACCTCTGTATCATTTCCTTCCCACCAGCAGGGCTTTTTCAATTGCCACCGCGGGTTGCAATCTGGCCTGTATGAATTGTCAGAACTGGACCATTTCCCAGGCCAGCCCGAGAGAAACCAGGAATCATGACCTCATGCCCCCGGCAGTGGTGGACCAGTGCCTCAGTTTTAACTGCAAGTCCATTGCCTATACATATTCGGAACCGATTACTTTCTATGAATATACGGTAGATACTGCAAAACTTGCCCGGGAAAAAGGGATCAAAAATGTTATTGTTTCGGCCGGGTACATCAATGAAGAGCCATTGAGGCATATGTGCAAATACATTGATGCTGCGAACATTGATCTGAAATCATTCAGGGATTCAATCTATTTGAAATTGAATGCCGGCAAACTCGAACCGGTGCTCAATACCCTGAAAATACTGAAAGAGGAGAAAATATGGCTTGAAATTACCAATCTGGTGGTTCCGGAATGGACAGATGATTTTGATATGATCCGGGACATGTGCAAATGGCTTGTCGATAATGATCTCGGCAGCTGCCCCCTCCATTTCAGCCGTTTCCAGCCCATGTACAAACTAACCAAACTTCCTGCCACTCCCCTTTCCACCCTGGAGCGGGCCAGGGATATTGCCCTGGAGGAAGGTGTGCAATTCGTATACATCGGGAATGTGCCCGGAACCGGGGCGGAAAGTACGTATTGTCCTTCATGCCATAAGAAGCTGATCGACCGGAGAGGATTCCGCATCCTGGAAAACAATGTCACGGATGGAAAGTGCAAATTTTGCGGACAAATCATTCCCGGTGTCTGGTCCTGAAACCCCCATCACCGATCCGGCGGCAAGCCGCCGTTTGCAGACAAATGGGGGCTCGCCGGCCCTGTAACAGACTTATAATCTAATATATAACTAAAATATTTACAAATGAAGGCGGCAGCAATCAGAGAATACGGTGATGCCGGCGTATTCCGGCTGGAGGATATCCCCGTGCCTGAACCCGGCGATCATCAGGTACTGGTCAGGGTTCATGCGTCATCTGTCAATCCCATTGACTGGAAGATGAGGCGTGGGGATCACAGACTGTATCTCAGGAAAAAATTTCCCATCATTCCCGGGTATGATATTGCAGGCGTGATTGTTAAAACTGGTTCATCGGTCGGTTCATACAAATCCGGAGACAAGGTCTTTGCCAGGACAGACCATACTTTTGGAGGGGCGTATGCCGAATATGCGGTGACAGGCGAAGACACACTGGCCCTGAAACCGGACAACATCTCTTTTCATGAAGCCTCCGCGGTTCCCCTTGCCGGCATCACTGCCCTGCAGGCACTAAGGGACAAGGGACATACAGGCAAAGGCATGAAAGTGCTGATCATCGGCGCTGCAGGAGGCGTCGGGCATTTTGCGGTACAGTTGGCTTCCCTGTTGGGCGGAGAAGTTACCGCCGTATCCAGTCACCGGCATGAGGGTTTCATCAAAGAACTGGATCCGGCGTATTACCTTGATTATACCAAACATGATTTTAAACAGATGCCTGACCTGTACGATATCATTTTTGATGTGGCCGGGGTGGAAAGCTTTTTATCCTGCAAAAACAAACTGAAAAAAAAGGGGGTCTATATCACCACCCTTCCCCGTCCCAAATTGATAATCCATAAATTATTATCGTGGTTCACAGGCGGAAAGCGTGTAAAGACCCTGTTGATGCAATCCCGCAGATCCGATCTGGAATATCTCGCTTCCCTGATTGCTGAGAACAAGATCAAAATCAAAATTGACAGGATCTTCCCCCTGGAAAAGATCGCTGATGCCCACAGGTATTGCGAAGCTTACCGGACGGAAGGAAAGGTTGTTATTGATATTCCATAGAAGAATCAATCTTCCAGTTCCTTGAGCTGCAGGTTTCTGAACTCAATGGGTGCACCTTCGCTCTGCAGGCCGATGCTTCCGGATGAGATGCCGGGCCGGGTTCCTATATTCTGAAGAATCCCGTTAACATAGAGAATGATGGAATCGGGCTTGCAAAGGATCCTGTATTGGTTCCATTGTCCCACGGGGTTTTCGGAAGATTCCCTGTATTTGGGTACCCTGATTTCCGAAGGGTCTGTCATTTCAGCAATGGTGGTTCCCCCCATCATAATGAAATCTCCGGCATCACCTGCATGCAGCTGGCACTCAATGCATTTGGGCCATATTTTGTTTTCCCCGGAAACATGGACAAACACCCCGCTGTTTCCGGCTTCTTTCGGCCATCTCCATTCGAGGTTCAGTTCATAATTGCTGTATTCGGCCATGGTTCGCATATAACCAAAGGGATCTCCGGAGATACGGATCATCCCTTCTTCTGATGTAAATACGGTAACCGGACTCACAGCGGGGTCTTTCAGCTGAAATTCCCAGCCTGATAAGTCTTTCTCATTATAAAGCGGAACGGTTTCCCTTGCCTGGTCACTTCTTTTCACCACCAGGAAAAATACGGCAATCATGATCAGTACAAGAACGGAAATGTTGAAAACAAGAATATTGCTTTTAGAACGTGATCTGATCCCCTGGGCCATAACGATGGTTTTGTTGCTTTGGTTTACTTCAGTTCCCTGGGAGATTTCCCCTGACGCCAGTGGTCTTCGATCTCTTCCAGGGAGATGCCTTTGGTTTCGGGAATGTACCTGTTCCCCCATATTATCCCGATGATACCGATCACCGCATAAAGCCAGAAAGCACCGGAAGGAGAAAGGGCGTTGACCAGTTTCAGGAAGGTAAAGGCAACCAAACCGTTGAAGAGCCAGCAAGCCACGGACCCTATACTCATACCCACTCCCCTTACACGCAGCGGGTATATTTCGGAGATGATCAGCCAGCCCAGAGGGCCCAGACTGACTGCAAAGAAAGCAATGTAAAGCAACATGCTGCCGACCGTGAAGTATTTGAGGGAATCTCCGAGAGAACTTTCAAAAAAGAATGAAAGTCCGATCCCTGCCAGGGCAACAACCATCCCGGTGAGTCCGATAAAATACAGGGGCCTTCTTCCCAGCTTGTCCAGGAGCATAATGGAAACCACGGTAAAGACCACGTTGACCACGCCCACGATGATGGCAGGCAGGATGGTCAGGGTGTTGCTTTCGATCCCGGCCATCTTGAATATTTTGGGCGAATAATAGATGATGGTATTGATCCCGGTAAATTGCTGGACGAACATGATACCGATACCGATGAACAGCGCTGTTTTTAGCCACGGGCGGAAAATATCCGAAAAGCTTGCGGCCTTTTCTTCCTTGGCAATGTCATCTTTGATCCGCTTGATGGCCGTTTCCACCAGGTCGGGATCTTCCACTTTTTTAAGCACTTTCCGTCCTTCTTCTTCCCTTCCCTTGCCCATCAGCCACCTGGGTGTCTCGGGCAGGAAGATCATTCCGAAAAACAGTATCAGTGCGGGGAAAAAGCCCATATAGAACATCCATCTCCAGGAGAAGGGATCAGCATCGTTGGCTATGAGATAATCCGAGATGTATGACAGCAGGATCCCGATGGTGATCATAAGCTGGTTCATGGAGACCAGCGCACCCCGGCTTCTGGTGGGTGATATCTCCGAAATGTACAGAGGTACGGAAAATGAGGCCACCCCGATGGCAATACCGACAACCATACGGCCAATGACCAGGACATTCGGAGAGGGAGCCGCACCGGTGAGAATGGCACCGAAGGCAAATATAACCGCGGTGGTCAGAATGACTTTCTTCCGGCCGAGAAGATCAGATATCCTTCCGCTGAACGCGGCCCCCAGTACAGCACCGACCAGGACGGCGGTGGTGATCCATTCGAGCTGGGAATCGTCTACCCCCCAACCCTGTTTATCCTGAAGGAAATTCTGGGCACCGGATATCACACCGGTATCAAAACCGAACAACAATCCTCCGGTGGCGGCAATGGTTGCAATGGATATAACCAGCCACTTTCTTTTGGTACTAGCTGACGATGACATAGGTTTATTTTTGAGATAAAAGGATAAATTTTAGTCAGCTAATATACAATTTCAGTATCAGATAATAACGGTTTTTGTTTTTTTTTTGAAAAGCCCTGCCGCCTGGATGGTTTACAGCTCTGTTCTGCGAAGGACTCTTTTTTTCAGCACATCCACGTCATGTTTGAGGCCGGCCACCGTCCGGAACAATTCTTCACGGGGAATCACCGGTTCCGGGATCTCTGAACTGATGTAATGGACGAATTTCCAGATTTCCTTTATCTGGTTTGCATGCACATCATAGGGTTCATATACCGGATTCAGGGAATAAAGGACCAGCTTGTGTTCCTTGCGGAGAAGATTGTCCACGATCTTGAAGACAATGCCTTCGTCCAGGGTAAGAATAATGTATGCTTCCCCGCTGATGATGTCATGCCAGTTCTGGACGAATTCTCCGGTTACCCAGGATTTGTCAGGAATTGGAAGCATGGAATCCCCGTTCAGATGAAAAGTTCTGTATTTTCTGTTTCCTGACAGAAAAGGCAACCGGAACACGGGAAGCCTGCGCACAAATTCCGGATCGGCGAATCCCCTGCTGTAGCCTGCTTTGGCTTTTTCGGGAACAAGTTCTATGTTTTCATCATTGTCCCGGTCCACGGTGGTGGCCAGCACGCGGAGTTTGGATCCCGTCACGTAAACATTACGGCCTTTTTCCAGTTGTGACAACTGGCTTTCTGAAAGTTTTTCCAGTTCCACTTTAACCAGGGTGTCAATGGCCACACCAAAATATTTTGAAAAAGCCATCAATGCACTGAGGTTTGGTTCGGCGATTTGATTTTCGTAGCCGCTGAGGGTGGAACGTTTCATGTTCAGCGCATGGGCCACATCGTCCTGGGTACGTTTGCGCCTTTTTCTGAGCAACCGGATGTTTTGGCTGAAGTACATGAGATCACAGGAATTTTTTTATGGAAATTGTTTTATTTATTTTCAAAATTGATTATATTTTAATCGTTAAATTTGATTAAAAACTAATCAAATATACAATGCTTCCCGGTAAGAAGCAAATATTTTCAGTAAAAAATAATTCATGGACACGGGAAATAAAAGCATAGTACACCTGGATATGGATACGTTTTTTGTGTCGGTTGAAAGATTGCGCAATGCTGATCTGGCAGGCAAACCGGTCATTATCGGGGGGGGCTCTGACCGGGGTGTGGTGGCTTCCTGCAGCTATGAAGCGAGAAAATCAGGGGTCCGTTCCGCAATGCCCATGAAGCTGGCCAGGTCTTTGTGCGAAGATGCCGTGGTCATCAGGGGAGATATTGAATTGTACAGCCGGTATTCTGATATGGTTACCGGGGTCATTGCGGAACAGGCACCCGTATACGAAAAGGCCTCGATTGATGAACACTATATAGACATTACGGGCATGGACAGATTTTTCGGTTGTTTCCGGTGGACATCCGCACTCAGGAAGAACATCATCAGGCATACGGGCCTGCCCGTTTCCTTTGGCCTGTCGGTGAACAAGACCGTATCCAGGATCGCAACCGGTGAAGCCAAACCCGGAGGAGAACTGCAGGTGGAGAAACAATATGTCATTCCTTTTCTTTCTCCCCTGTCCGTCCGCAAGATCCCCATGATCGGCAGGAAGACATTCTGTCTTCTGCGCTCCATGGGCATCGGGACCATAGGAACCCTGCGGGAGATTCCCGTGGAAATGATTGAAAAAGTGCTGGGCAGGAATGGCATTGATATCTGGAAAAAGGCGAACGGAATTGATCCCGCCCCGGTATCTCCCTGTTCACAAAGAAAATCATTCAGTACGGAAAGGACCTTTGACAGGGACAGCATTGATGTGTCCGGGATGAAAGAAGTTCTGATCTCCATGATCGAAAAGCTGGCCTGCCAGCTCAGGAAGAATCAGAAACTGACCTCCTGTGTAACGGTAAAAATACGATACTCCAATTATGATACCCATACCCTGCAGAAGCGTATCCCCTATACCGCTTTTGACCACGTGCTCATTCCGGTTGCGAAGGAACTGTTTGACAGGCTTTACCGGAGGCGGATGTTGATCCGGCTCATTGGTGTAAGGTTCGGTTCCCTGATACAGGGTGTCCGGCAGTTGAACATGTTTGAGGACACACCTGAGATGGCAGGATTTTATCTTGCCATCGACAAGCTCAGGGACCGGTACGGAAGAAAATCCGTCCGCCGGGCAACAAGTACCCCCGGTGTTGGCATTTGCCGGGATGCAAGGGATCCGGATGATGAGGTTCCTGCTGAAAAACAGAAAACGGAGGAAGGCCTTAGCAGCAGCAAAAGGCAATGGCGGGTCGGAAAGTTCGAATATTATCAGGGGCTGAAAAGATAAATTCCCCGGGAACACTGGTATTGCAGTATGTATCAAAACGCACATTCATATTACAGTTTGCGCTATGGCACCATGTCCATTGAGAAGCTCACCGGGGAAGCCGTTAAAAAAGGCGTTGGCACGCTTGCACTGACCGATATCAACAACACCACGGGCGTCATGGACTTTGTGCGTTCCTGCCGGCAAAAAGACATCAGGCCGGTTGCAGGGATTGATTTTTGTGAGAACGGAAAACATTTATATACCTGTATTGCATTGAACAATAAAGGATTCAGGGAACTGAACGAATTTCTTTCTGCCAGCAAAAGAAACAAAACGCCGTTGCCGGACAATGCACCGCCTTTTGATCATGCATACACCGTTTATCCTTTCGGGACAAAAAACAGCAGCCGGCTTCTTGACAATGAGTTCACAGGCATCGGTCCCGGGCAGGTTCACCGCCTGGTCTCTCCGGGAAACAAAAATGTTTTTTCAAGAACCGTGATATTGCACCCGGTCACTTTTGCCGGGAAGGAGGAACGGATGGTTCACCGGCATCTCAGGGCCATTGACCGCAATGTACTTCTTAGCCGGTTGGAGCCGGGGGACCTGGCCGGGGAGGACGAGATCATGAAAACCCCCGGAGAACTCAGGAAGATTTTCGGGCAGTATCCGGAAATCATTGACAATACCGAAAAAATGGCTGATGAATGCAGCATCGGCTTTGATTTTGAAGAACCGAAAAACAAAAAAACCTTTACCGGAAGCCGGTATGACGATAAAATGCTGCTGGAAAAACTGGCGCTGGACGGACTCACCTACCGGTACGGAAAACACAATACAGAAGCTGAACGGCGTGTCAGGCATGAGCTTGAGATTATTGACAAACTGGGTTTTTGTTCATATTTTCTGATCGCATGGGATATCATCCGTTATTCCCTGAACCGGGGTTTCTATCATGTGGGACGGGGAAGCGGTGCCAATTCAGTGGTGGCCTATTGCCTGAAAATAACCGATGTGGATCCGATCGAACTGAATCTGTATTTTGAAAGGTTCATCAATCCCAGGCGAACCACTCCACCTGATTTTGATATCGACTATTCCTGGAAAGAGCGTGATGAAGTAATCGGGTATATTTTCAGGAGGTACGGGACAAAGCATACTGCATTACTCGGAACGATCACCACCTTCAGGGACCGTTCCATTTTCCGCGAGTTGGGAAAAGTGTATGGTCTGCCCAAAGAAGAGGTCGACGTGCTTGTGCGAACCCCCGGCGACCGGGCGAACCTTGACCGGATCACCGGACAAATATTCCGGACAGGACACAGGATCATGGATTTTCCCAATGGAAGAAGCATTCATGCCGGCGGTGTATTGATCTCCGAAGAACCCGTTACGGCCTATACCGCACTTGATATGCCGCCCAGGGGTTTCCCCACCACCCAGTGGGATATGTATGTTGCCGAAAGCATCGGTTTTGAAAAACTGGATATTCTGAGTCAGCGGGGCATAGGCCACATCAGGGAAAGTGTGGATATTGTCCTGAAGAACAAGGGACACCGGGTGGATATACATGATATTCATAAATTCAAACAGGACCCGGATACACTCCGGCAGTTACGGAATGCATCAACCACCGGCTGTTTTTATATTGAAAGTCCGGCCATGCGGGGTTTGCTCAGAAAATTGCATTGCAGTCATTACCCGGACCTGGTGGCAGCCAGCTCCATCATTCGCCCCGGCGTGGCAAGATCGGGCATGATGCGTGAATACATCCGGCGCTTCCATAATCCCGGTGGTTTTGAATACATTCATCCGGTTATGAAGGAACAATTGGGAGAAACCTATGGCGTCATGGTTTATCAGGAAGACGTGATCAGGATATGTCACCACTTTGCGGGGCTTGACCTGGCAGATGCCGATGTGCTGCGCCGGGCAATGAGCGGAAAATTCCGGTCCGGTTCCGAACTTGAACGGATTGCCGGCAAATTTTTCAGCAACTGCAGGGAGCGCGGATACCCGGAAGAAATCATCAAAGAGGTATGGCGGCAGATCGAATCCTTTTCCGGTTATTCTTTCTCCAAAGCGCATTCTGCTTCCTATGCCGTTGAAAGTTTTCAGAGTCTTTTTCTGAAGGCGCATTATCCCCTTGAATTCATGGTGGCGGTCATTAACAACTTCGGAGGTTTTTACCGTACATGGGTATATATTAACGAAGTGCGCAAACAGGGCGCTGTCATTCACCTGCCCTGTGTGAATAAAAGCGACTATATGACCGGTATACGCGGCCGGGACATTTATCTCGGTTTCGTGCATGTAAACGGACTCGAAAGCCGGATTGGCAATGCCATTCCAGGTGAACGGGAACGGAACGGGGAATTCAGGTCGCTGGAAAATTTTGTCAGGCGGGTACCGGCCGGACTCGAGCAGGTCATCATCCTGATCAGGACCGGGGCCTTCCGGTTTACCGGCAAAAGCAAAAAGACACTGCTCTGGGAGGTTCATATGATGTCCGGGGAAAATGCGGGGGATCATCTGACCGGAGATTTATTTCCTGTCGCCGGCAGGAAATTTGTATTGCCGGAACTGAAACAGGGCCGGATCGAACATGCCTATGATGAAATTGAATTTCTGGGATTTCCTGTCACCCTTTCTCCTTTTGATCTCCTGAAAACTTCTTTCCGCGGCGAGATCAAAGTCCGCGAAATGATCCGGTACAAAGGGAAACGTGTCAGGATGACCGGCAACCTGGTTTGTATCAAGAATGTAAAGACCATTCAACATGAATGGATGCATTTCGGCACTTTTCTGGATGCATGGGGTGATTTTTTCGATACCGTTCATTTTCCCGCTTCGCTCAGGAATTATCCTTTTAAGGGGTATGGGATCTATCTGCTGCTGGGCAGGATCGATGAGGAATACGGTTTCCCCGGCCTGGTTGTGGAAAAAATGGCCAGACTCCCGGTACGTGACGATCCGAGATACCGGGAATGATGCTTTGCCGGGGCCGGATTACATTTTCCGGGACGAGTCCAGCCTTTTTACATCGCTTATCCCTTTGATCCTGGAAATTCTCTGAATCAGGGACTTCAGGTGTTTGGTGTCCCGAACGAAAAGGGTGAAATTGCCTTCGAACATCCCGTCCTGGGAGTCAATGTCAATGGATCGCAGGTTGGAATTCATGTCCCTGGAGACCACATCGGAGATTTCGCTCACGATGCTCATTTCATCGACACCCGTGATATGCAATGTAGCCGGAAAATAAATATCGGCACCGGAATCTGACCATTTTGCCCTTACCACCCTGTATCCATACTTTGAAATGAGCTGGGAGGCATTCGGGCAGGATACCCTGTGAATGGTGATCCCTGACCCGACGGTTACAAAACCGAAAATATCATCACCATAGATGGGATTGCAGCACCTGGCCATTTTGTAATCAACGTTCAGTAGTTTGTTGTCGATCACCAGGATATCGCCGGCCTTACCGGTTTTCGCGGAAAGGATCCTGTTGATGTTGTCCTCCTCGATCCCGGCGGGTTTTTGTTCTCTGGTCTGTTTTTCCTTGCCGGCAATGAACTCCTTGATCTGCAGAACATCGATTTTTTCTGTGGCCACATGGTAATAAAGGTCCGTGGCCATTTTCAGGTTAAAATGTTCGGCAATTTCGTTCATGTCGTGTTCATTGAAACCGATCTTCCAGTTCTTGAATCGTCTTTTCAGGATCTCTTTCCCACGCCCGGCCTCGATAAGCCTGAATTCCCGTAATGCCTGCCTGATCTTTGACTTGCCCCTGGATGTGACCACAAAATTGAGCCAGTCACGCCTGGGTTTTTGATTTTTTGCCGTGATGACCTCCACCCGGTCCCCGTTCTGGAGCCGGTGCCTGATGGGCACGTTTTTCCCGTTTACCCGTGCACCTGTGCATTTTGCTCCGATACCGGTATGGATATCAAAGGCAAAATCAAGTACGGTTGCACCGTTGGGCAATTTTTTAAGGTCTCCTTTGGGTGTAAATACGAAGATTTCTTTGTTATACAGACTCAGTTTGAAGTTGTCAATGAAATCGACCGCGTTGGATTCCGGTTGCTGAAGGATATCCCGCACCTTACGGATCCATATGTCCAGGTCACCGCTGGGCTTTCCTTCTTTGTACTTCCAGTGGGCGGCCAGACCCTTTTCCGCGATTTCATTCATTCTGTCTGTCCTGATCTGTATTTCCACCCACTTTCCTCCCGGTACAACCACCGTGGTATGCAGGGATTCATAACCATTGGATTTGGGGACAGATATCCAGTCGCGCAAGCGGTTCGGATTGGGCTGGTAAATATCGGTCACCAGTGAATAGGCCCTCCAGCATACCTCCTTTTCTTTTTCAGGCGGACAGTGCAATATGATCCGGATGGCAAACAGGTCATATACTTCATCGAAACCGATCTGCTGGCTCTCCATCTTGGACCAGATGGAGTAAACAGACTTTGTGCGGCTCTTGATGTCAAACCGGAGTTTGGCCCCCTCAAGTTTTTCCCTGACCGGACGGATAAAATCCCGTGAGAAACGGTCTCTGCTGGCCTTGGTTTCCCGGAGCCTTTTTACCACATACCGGTAATTGTCAGGCCGGTTATATTTCATGACCAGATCTTCCATTTCCGACTTCATGGCGTAAAGGCCCAGCCGGTGTGCCAGGGGTGCATACAGAAAGGAGGTTTCCGAAGTGATCCTGATCCTTTCGTCCGGCTCAGCCCCGGGCAGGTTCCGGAGGATATACAGTCGGTCCGCCAGTTTCACCAGGATAACCCGGATATCGCTTGATATGGTCAGTAAGAGATTCCTAAGTTCTTCGGCGTGCCGGACAGACTTGTTGGTGTCGATTCCGGAGATTTTTGTGAGTCCGTTTACCAGCCTCTCAACTTTTTCCCCGAAAATTTCACGGATGTCCGCAGGATCGATCTTCCTGTCTTCAACAAAATCAAAAAGCAGGGAGCCGATGATGGAATTCAGTCCGAGTCCGATCTCCCGGGTAACGATCAGGGCCACGCCCAGTGCATGATATATGGAAAGTTCCCCCAGTTTCAGACTGCCCCGGCTGCATGCATCCAGAGCCATATTCAGGGCTCTTCTCAGCAATCTGACTTCCCGGGTGTCCAGATTCTGTTTTGCACTTCTGAGTATGCTCCTGTATAAAGAAACCGTGCGGCGATCATCCTTCAGTTCCTGTTTGAACGGATCCATGTTCATATATTCATATTCTCATGGCAGTGAGCCAAAAATGAATCCTTTCAAATAATGAAACGAAAAGCAAACAGAAAACGTTGTACGAGAATCCCCTTTATTACCGGAAACTGATCCCGAGTCCGGCCGAAGCCACCGAATAACTGGCGTATGTATAATCGAAGTGCAGGGTGATCACAGCAAACTTGAAACGGATCCCTGCATTGAGCCTCGGGCTGGTGGTTGTTCCGTTCTTGTTGGTGATCTCCAGGTCAAAAGGATCCTGCACGGCACTCTCATCGGTCACCACCCCCTCGAGGGTGCCGGGATCAACAGTGGGCACAGGGTAATATCCCGTCAGGTCAAGGGTGGTCTTCGTACTGCTCAGTCCGACTCCACCATAGAAACAAACCACGGGAAGATTGGCTGAAACCAGAATGTTGGCATTGAAGCTTTTCATGGCAAGCTCAAAGGACTGTTCCTCAAAGCTTACGGCGCCCGTGGTCTGGTCAATGGCCCCGATCATTTCAGGCACGATGTTCATATCGGTTCCGAAATTCATTTGGGTATAACCGCCCATCGCGGAGAGGTGAAATACCGGGATCCGCTTCAGGGCGGGGATCCATTGTTTGATGCTGTGTTTGATCCCGATCCCCCACAATCCGAGTGAGCTGGATTTGTCCTTCCCAAAGGTGAGCGTGGGCATATACCGGCCGATGATCTCGGTTTCCTTGACCAGACCGAGTCCGAGCTGAAGGGTCGGTGCCCCCACAAAACCCAGTCCCGTACCTGCCGGTGTATTGAAGGAAGCAACCGTATAATCATTGCCTCCGTATTCCCGGGAATAACTCAGGGCAGGTCCCTCATCCCTGGATCCGGCCACTGTCTGGGCAATGCTGTTCGCAGGGTCGAATGAGGCATCCTGACTCAGTCCGAGTTCCGACAGATCGTAGGTTTTGTCCCCGGTGGGGACGAAACTGAGGTTTGCGGAAAATGTCAGGTCAAAACCGCCCGGTTTGTGCACCCTGGCCGTGTTGTACCAGCCACCGTTCAGACTGGCACCAAAGGCATTGGCGTAAGGTGATATGTATGCTTCCATAAGGGATTGTGCATCGCTGACCCCTCCGGCCATGAAACTTCCGAAGTCCCTGATCTGTGCATGTGCACCGATGGAACCAAGCATAATTCCGGTTATGCCCAGGGCAATTTTCCTGTTCAGTATTTTCATCATGGATTCATTTGGGTTTTATGATTACGAATATAGCATATTCTGGGTAAATCCGGTAATTGTACGAAAAAACCGGAAAAAGGTTGATATATTCAATGCAATTGATAATTTTATTTCCGGATAAATCAGTACAGAATGCCCAATCAGCCACTGGCAGACAGGATGCGACCTGTCCGTCTTGATGATTTTATCGGTCAGACCCATCTGGTCGGCAAGGGAAAGGTCATCCGAAAAATGATCGGTTCAGGAAACCTTTCCTCCTTCATTCTATGGGGGCCACCCGGAGTGGGGAAAACAACTCTTGCCCGGATTATTGCCAATGAACTGGATCGCCCTTTTTACAGTCTGAGCGCCATCAATTCGGGGGTGAAGGATGTCAGGGAAACCATTCAGAAAGCAGAAAAACAAAGGTTCTTTGACCGCCCTCCGCCCATTCTGTTCATTGATGAAATACACAGGTTCAGCAAATCCCAGCAGGATTCCCTTCTGGGAGCCGTGGAAAAGGGGATCGTCACCCTGATCGGGGCCACTACGGAAAATCCTTCATTTGAAGTGATTTCCCCTCTGTTGTCCCGTTGCCAGGTATATACCATGGATCCGTTTGACAGGGAAGACCTGTTGAAGCTGACGGAAAATGCCCTGAACAAGGATCCGTATCTGAAAACAATGAATATTGAGATCAAAGAAGATGACGCCCTGCTGCAATATTCCGGAGGAGATGCAAGGAAACTGCTGAATGTGATCGAGCTGGCAGTGAGTGATTCCTATGAGGATCAATCCCCCGTGGTGATTGATAATGAGATCGTGCGGAGCAGGATACAGAAAAACATGGCACTGTATGACAAAGGCGGGGAACAGCATTACGACATCATTTCCGCTTTCATCAAATCGGTCAGGGGAAGTGATCCCAATGCGGCGGTCTACTGGCTGGCCAGGATGGTCGAGGGCGGCGAAGACCCGCTTTTTATTGCCCGGAGGCTGATCATTTTGGCTGCGGAAGACATCGGACTGGCCAATCCCAACGCCCTGCTGCTTGCCAACAACTGTTTTCAGTCCGTTCACGCCATCGGGATGCCCGAAGGGCGGATCGTTTTGTCAGAAACCACCATTTATCTGGCTACCAGCCCGAAAAGTAATTCTGCATACATGGCCGTTAACCAGGCCCAGGATCTGGTCAGGAAAACAGGAGACCTTGGTGTGCCTTTGTGGTTAAGGAACGCTCCTACACAATTGATGAAAAACCTGAAATATGGAAAGGATTATCAATATGCACATGACCATCCCGGGAATTTCGTTGAAGAAGAATATTTTCCTGAAAAAATTACCGGACGAAAATTATATGATCCCGGCAGCAACCGGCGGGAAAAAGAAATTCGTGACAGACTAAAGGCCTGGTGGGGAAAAAGATACGGTTACTAAAATGATCCGAAAACAAAAACCTTTCGATATGTTGCCCTTTGAACTGGAAAAACTGAAACATCCCGAATCAGGCAATTTCTTTCTGATTGCCGGTCCGTGCGTGGTGGAAAATGAAGAAGTTTGTTTGAGAACCGCCGAAAAACTGGTGAAAATATCCGATGATCTGCACCTTCCCTATATCTTCAAGTCATCGTACCGGAAAGCCAACCGTTCCCGGTCCGATTCTTTCAGCGGCATCGGAGATGCCAGGGCACTTTCCATTTTAAGAAAAACAGGGGAAATCTTTGACATACCGGTTATAACCGATATTCATTCCGCAGGGGAAGCAGCCATGGCTGCGGAGTATGTGGAGATTTTACAGATCCCCGCTTTTCTGAGCAGGCAAACGGATATTCTGGTTGCTGCCGCTGAAACAGGAAAATGCATCAACATCAAGAAAGGACAGTTTATGGCTCCCGGAATGATGAAATTTGCGGCAGGAAAAGTTCAACAGTCTGGGAACCGGAGGATCATGCTTACCGATCGCGGGACCATGTTCGGTTATCAGGACCTGGTTGTGGATTTCAGGGGACTGGTGGAGATGAAAAGCATGGGCTTTCCTGTCGTCCTTGATGTTACACATGCATTACAACGTCCCAATTTGCCGGAAGGGGTCAGCGGCGGGCAACCCGAATTGATCGGAACCCTTTCCAAAGCCGGTGTTGCCGCGGGAGCAGACGGTCTGTTCCTTGAAATTCATCCCGATCCGTCTTCCGCAAAATCGGACGGGCCAAGCATGTTGCCCCTGGATCAGGCTGCTTTTCTGTTGCAAAAACTCGTGCGGCTGCACCAAACGGTAAGAACATTATAAAAAAAAGCTATTTTTCCAAAATCCCTTTGTTTGTTGATTTATAATTAGTTACAACGGAGAT
>CAZNPH010000026.1:0-43412 GCA_964574985.1 uncultured Bacteroidaceae bacterium | reverse complement strand
TGAATTATTAAACTTTTGCCAAAAGATACAAGAACATTATTGATAAGATACTAATCAAAACATTTCAAGCTCATGGAAAACATCAAGAAATCCTTGCTTTTCAATGCCAGCTGCCTTGCGCTGGTGGTCACGGCCCTGTCTTTCGGGACCCGTGGCGGTTTTATTGTTCCCTGGATGGAGGAATTCAACCTCACCGGGGCCCAGGTGGGATGGATCGTGGGGACGGCTTTCTGGGGATTCACTGTGGCCATGGTGATCTTCGGCCCCCTGGTGGATGTGCTGGGGATCGGAAGGGTCATTTTCATTGCCTGGATTTGTCATGTGGCCGGACTCGTACTGACTATGGTAGCGGGGGGATTCTGGGCACTGTTCATTTCCACCATGTTTATCGGACTGGCCAACGGGAGTGTGGAGGCGGCCTGCAATCCGCTGATCACCGCCCTCTATCCGCAGGACAAAACGGTCAAGCTGAACCGCTTTCACATGTGGTTCCCGGCGGGGATCGTGATCGGCGGACTCCTGGTGTTTTTTATGAACAAGATCGGATACGGATGGCGGGCACAGACGGGCGTGATGCTGCTGCCCACCCTGATCTACGGGGCGTTGTTCCTGAACCAGAAATTCCCGGAGACGGAAAGGGTTACGGCCGGACACACATACAAGGAAATGCTGAAGGCCTGCGTTTCTCCCTTCTTCGTGTTCATGGCGCTGGCCATGGTCCTGACCGCCGCGGTGGAGCTGGGGACCAACCAGTGGATCGCGGCCCTGCTCGAGAGCGTGGAGGCACCGGGCATACTGATCCTGGTGTGGGTGTCGCTGATCATGGCCCTTGCCCGGCTGATGGCCGGACCCGTGATCCATCGCTTGTCGGGGACCGGGGTACTGCTTCTTTCTTCAGTGGTGGCGGCCGTCGGGCTGTACCTGCTGAGCATCTCCCACGGATACTGGGTATTCGGCGCGGCCACCGTGTTTGCCGCCGGGATCGCCTATTTCTGGCCCAACATGCTGGGTGTGGTGGCCGAGAAGGTACCCACTTCGGGGGCGCTCGGACTCGCCATCATGGGGGGGATCGGATTCCTGGGGGGAGCCATCGCACAACCCACCCTGGGAAAGATATATGATGTGGAGCTGGAGAGATACGCCGATGCGATGGTGGCCGGGTCCAATACGCTGCGCTATGTGATCATCCTTACCCTGGTGCTGGCCCTGGCCTTTACCTACCTGCATTTCATCGAAAGAAGGAAAAAATACCTGGACAGGGAATAATGACACGGATCGGCATACTGCGTGAAACCAGGGACCCGCCCGACCGGCGGGTCCCTTTGTCTCCGGACCAGTGCGGAAAGTTACTGTCGGAATACCGGTCCGCTTCCGTTTGTGTATGCCCCTCCCCCCTCCGCTGCTTTTCTGACAGGGAGTATTCCGCCGCGGGGTGTAAACTGACTGAAGATATGTCAGGCTGTGACATCCTGATGGGGGTAAAGGAAGTGAATATTGACCGGCTGATCCCGGAAAAGACCTACCTGTTTTTTTCCCACACGGCCAAGAAGCAACCGCAGAACCGGCTGCTGCTGAAGGAAACGGCCCGGCGGGGCATCACCCTGGTGGATTATGAATACCTGACCGGGAAAAAGGGCAACCGGCTGGTGACCTTCGGCCGCTGGGCGGGGGTGGCAGGCGCCTTCAATGCCCTGCTGGGGTACGGAAAACTGTCAGGGCGGTACGAACTGCGCCCGGCCCATGCATGTTACGATTCCCGGGAGCTGTTTGGGGAGCTGGACAAGGTTGACCTGCACCCGGTGCAAATCCTGATCACCGGAGGCGGGCGGGTGGCCTCGGGAGCCATGGAGGTGCTTGACCGGGCGGGGATCATGCGGGTGAACCCGGATGATTATCTGCACATGGATTTCGGCGGACCCGTATACGCGCAGACCGATCCCTGGCATTATGCCCGGCGGAAGGACGGGAGCATGTTCTCCCTCCGGCATTTCTTCAGCCACCCGGAGGCATACGAATCCGCCTTCCTTCCGTACGCGAGGCGAACGGACCTGTACATTGCCTGTCATTACTGGGATCCGGCCTCCCCCGCTTTCTTTGCCCGGGAGGACATGCTGGAGGATGATTTTGACATCAAGATGATCGCAGATGTTTCCTGTGATGTAAACGGACCCATACCTTCGACTGTCAGGGCATCGGAGATCGCGGATCCTTTCTACGGGTATGATCCCGTCACGGGAAAGGAAACCGGTGCCTTCCGGGAAGGGGCGGTCACGGTGATGGCCGTGGACAACCTGCCCGGCGGGCTGCCCCGGGACGCCTCCGTGGATTTCGGGAAGATGCTGCTCAAAGAGGTGATGCCCGCGCTGCTGGACGATGATCCCCGCGGGATCATCAAAGGGGCGATGATCCTCGACAAGGGAAGGCTTACGGAAAAATTCAGGTATCTGGAAGATTATCCCGGGGAAAGGATTTAGCGCAGAATTTGTACTTTTGCATTGGAACAAAAAAACCACCGGATGGAACACCTCATCGCACCCTCCATACTGACATCCGATTTTCTGCGGCTGGGAAAGGAGATCGACATGGTGAACGGCAGTGTGGCGGACTGGATACATATTGATGTGATGGACGGGCATTTCGTGCCCAACCTGACCTTCGGGTTCCACATCATCAGCCAGATCAAAAAAAGGGCCCGCAAGCCCCTGGACGTGCACCTGATGATCTCCAATGCCGAACAGTACATCGAACGCTACATCGAGTCGGGAGCGGATTACCTGACGGTGCATTACGAAGCCACCACCCACCTGCACAGGACCATGGAGCAGATCCGTTCCCTGGGGGCCGGGGCAGGGATATCGGTCAATCCGTCCACCCCGGTGATGCTGCTCAGGGAGATCCTGCCTTACGCGGACCTGGTGCTGAACATGACGGTCAATCCGGGGTTCGGCGGACAAGCATTCATTGAAAGTTCCTACGGGAAGATCAGGGAACTGAAAGCGCTGATCCGGGAAACCGGTTCACCGGCCCTGATCCAGGTGGACGGGGGGGTCGGACTCCACAACATACGGAAACTGATCGATGCCGGGGTCAATGTTTTCGTGGTGGGCAATACCGTTTTCTCGGCAGACGATCCGCCCGGCATGATCCGCAAGCTCAAAAATCCGCCCGCGGAAGTTTAGCCGTACCACTTCCTTTTTCGTCCCTTCAGGTTGTTCAGTGTATCGATGGCGATGTTCACGTCTTCCACGATCTGGAAGTCGAACATCCCCACACAGATGAAGTCCGCCCCGTTGGTGAACGCCCAGTTGAACCCGTCACTGGGGTGAATGGCGCCGGCGGCCAGGGTCTTGAATCCCATCACGGGCACCTCTGCCTCCCTGACGAACTTGACCGTGCGCTCGGGGAACAGGCAGAACAGGTTGTCGTGGAAGCGGTTGTGGTCCGGACTCTTACCGGTGTCCACCTCGAAGGGAACGCGGTTCTCAATGGGGTGCGCGCTCCAGTAATTGTCGTGGTGCATGGTCTTCATATAGTAATCGGGGATGATCCCTTTCTCCTTCAGGGAGATGAAGGAATCAACCGTATGCGCCGCGAGTCCGGCCGTGTACCCCTGCCTTCTGATCTCATCCAGCATATCCTGTATGACCTGCTCATTGTGGTCGCGCACCAGCCAGTCGGTCAGGTTCCCCAGGATCTGGACGATGTCCACGCCCAAGTCGATGGCCTCGTTGATCTGGTCGTAGTAATTCTTTTTCTCCATGTCGGCGCTCACCTGGGAGATGATCTGGATGTCGCTTCCGGTCATCCGCTTGTATTTCATCATCAGGGGAACCGATGAATGGGCCACGCTGATGGCGTTGATCCCGGCTTTTTCACCCAGGGACAGGGTTTCGTAGATCTTGGTTTCCGTGTTGTAGGCCTTGAACAGGTCGGGGGCGTACAGCAGGTCGCGGGCATGGGCCCAGCCGCCGATCAGGTTGCCGCCCATCACCAGCCGGCTGACCTTGTGCTTGTGAAGCATGCCCTTGGGCAGTTCCCCGGCCAGGTCGCGGAGGGATGTTTTGTTCATCTGCAGGGTGGCCCCTGACATGACATCCACCTCGTACTTGCGGTTGGCCCTGAACGCACCCCATCCCATGACACCCAGCACCGGCAGGGCAGCCAGGTTCTTCAGCATCTCCCTCCGGGCATTGGCCGGCTCGGCGATCTCCTGGTCGCCCTGGGCGGAGGGTTTTTTGTTTTTGAACAGGAGCTTCAGGGCATCGATCCCGTAGCCCTTATCCCTGCTTATGATCAGGTAGGCCAGGGCGGCCGCCTCAATAAACTGGCGGCTCACGATGTACAGGTGCTCATCCCCGCTCCACATCAGGGAAGCCCCGAAAGGCGGATAAGCCAGATAATACAATGCCAGGAGCAGGATTCCGGCAATGCCGGCGTAACGGACCAGAAAACCCACAAACAGGGCAAGCCCGATCAGTATGAGTCCGTATACATTCAGAAAATCCACCACCTGCAGCATCCCGGGGGATGCGGCCATCGAGTGGTAGAGTCCGGCCAGCGGACCGTTGGAGTTGGCCAGGTAGGCATAGGCGCTCCAGTCCGCGGCAAATGCCTTGACCATTCCCTCATAAAGAAAATGCCATCCGATAGCCACCCGCAAAAGCGTCATCAGCCATCGTTTCCAGTTCACCGTATTTTTGCGATCCATGATTTGATTATGATGTTACTTTGTTTGAAAACCCCGTAAAAATAACGAAATAAATCCATTTTTATGGATAACTTTATAACAATTCTCCGGATACAGTGTTCAATCAAATTTTTTCAAATATGGATATCAGACATGCCATCCTTTTCTGCAACCTGCCCCTGCTGATGTTCTCCTGCCGGGGCGGGGAGGAAGAAGAAGCCGCCGAAAAACCCAATGTCATTTTCATCCTTGCCGATGACATGGGGTATTACGACGCGGGGTGCTACGGCCAGGAGATCATACAGACCCCCAACATCGACAAGCTGGCCCGGCAGGGGATGCGTTTTACCCAATTCTATTCGGGTTCCCCGGTATGCGCACCCGCCCGCAGCGTGCTGATGACCGGGCAACACACCGGGCACACCACCGTGCGGGCGAACGGTTCCCCGGTGGTGGGCAAGCCCTACCCTTTCAACCGGGTGCCCCTGAAACCGGATGACCATACCATTGCGGAAATGTGCAAAGACGCCGGCTACGTGACCGGGGTCACCGGCAAATGGGGGCTGGGGGAACCCCGCACCACGGGCATTCCCAACAAACAGGGTTTCGACGAGTGGTTCGGCTACCTGAACCAGAACTTCGCCCACAACTACTACCCGGAATATCTCTGGCACAATACCGATTCGGTGGTGCTGGAAGGGAACCTGGATGGGAAACGGCAGACTTACTCGCATCATCTGATGACGGATTTCGGACTGGAGTTCATTGAGAAGAACCGGGACAATACTTTCTTCCTGTTCATGGCCTATACCCTGCCCCACGATGATTACGTTATCCCTTCCCGGGGGATCTACGGGAACATGGAGGGATGGACCGGGGACGAGAAAGTGTATGCGGCCATGATCACCCTGCTGGACCGGGACATCGGGCGGATGACCGACCTGCTGGAAGAACTGGGGATTGCGGAACGGACGGTGGTATTCTTTTGCTCCGACAACGGCGCGGCCAGAAGGTGGAAACGGTTCAACTCGATGGGGCCCTTCAGGGGAAAAAAGCGCAGCGTGTATGAAGGAGGCATCCGGGTGCCCCTGGTCGTCAGGTACCCGGGGGTAACCCGGCCCGGATCGGTCAGTGATTTCACCGGGTATTTTGCCGACATCATGCCCACGGTGGCGGAGATCGCCGGGGAAAAGATCCACACGGATATCGACGGGATCAGCTTCCTGCCCGTGCTGAAGGGAGAGGAAATGCAACAAACCGGCCGGCTTCTTTACTGGGAATTCCACTCAGGGGGATTCAAACAGGCGGCCCGGATGGGCAAATGGAAAGCGGTCAGATTCAAGGACCGGGAGATCGAGCTGTATAACCTGGAAGAGGATATTTCCGAGCAGCATGATGTCGCCGCCGAACATCCCCGGATCAGCGATGTATTCCGCCAGTACATGAAAAACCAGCACACCCCCTCGAAATTCTGGCCGGTGGAATAGGCCTATTCCTCCTCTTCCTCCCATGGCCATGGAAGGGCATGCACCCTTTCGGCGTACCGCTCCCACAACTGCTTCATTTCTCCGGTCTTTTCCGGGTATTCACCGGAAAGGTCATTGAGTTCGCTGCGATCTTCCTTCAGGTTGTACAGCTCCCAGGCATCCTTGTCCTGTTCGCCGATGTGCCTGTTGCGGCGGGCCCTGGCCACCAGTTTCCAGTCCCCCACCCGGATGGCCCGGTTGCCTTCATGCTCCCAGAAGATGGCTTCCCGCTCAACGGGCCGGTTGGCAAAGGTGGGGGCCAGACTCTTCCCTTCCAGGGGGACGATCTTTCTGCCGTTGAATTCCGGGGGATAAACGGCTTCACTCACGTCCACGCAGGTGGCCATGATGTCGATCACGTGTCCGGGTTGATCCCTCAGCTCCCCCCGGGCGGTGAACCCTGCCGGCCAGTGCACGATCAGGGGGGTGGCGATCCCGCCCTCATGCACCCAGTGCTTGTACATCCTGAAAGGGGTGTTGCTGGCATTGGCCCAGGGCCTTCCGTAGGCCAGGTACGTGTCGGCCGGTCCGGGCATGAGACCCCTTCCGGTCCGGACCTTACGACCATCCCGGGTATATTCGGGGACCATTTGGGTCTGCAGTTCATCCGGATCCATGGGTTGCAGGGGGAACTCTTCATCCAGGGGCGGCGATACGGGATGGCTGATGAAACCGGACTCGGCACAACCGCCGTTGTCCTGGAGGAAGAAGATGAGCGTATTTTCCATCTGCTTTTTCTCCTCCAGGGCCTGCATGATGCGTCCGATCCCGTGGTCCATGTTCGCGGTCATGGCCGCATACACTTCCATCAGGCTGATCTGCCATTCCTTCATCTCCTCGTCTTCCCACGCGGGGACCTCCGGGTCCCGGGGGGACAGCCCCCAGTTATCCCTGATCAGCCCCATTTGCTTCAGGCGGGTGTAACGGGCCTCCCGGATCTCATCCCACCCCCGGTTATACTTGCCCTTCTGGTTCTCTATATCTTCGGGCAAAGCGTGCATGGGCCAGTGGGCAGCCGTGTAGGCCACGTACAGGAAAAAGGGATCCTCCCCCTCATGTTCCCGGATAAACCTTGCCGCCGTATCGCTGATGGCATCGGTATAGTAAAAATCCTCTCCGGGCACAACGGGCGTGTTGCCGCTGGTCAGGGTCCAGGGGTCAAAAAAGCTTCCCGCCCCGATGATGGTGCCGAAGAACCTGTCGTACCCGCGCTGCAGGGGCCAGTTGTATTTGGGCTCATCCGGCCTGACATGCATGGAGATATGCCACTTGCCCGACATGTAGGTGCTGTATCCGGCGGTTCCCAGTACTTCGGCAATGGTCACGCAACTGTCGTGGATCTCACCCTGGTAACCGGGCAGTTCATGATCGTGGGTCATCCAGCCCAGGCCCGCCTGGTGCGGATAGAGTCCGGTCATCAGCGAGGCCCTGGTGGGGCAGCACCGGGCGGTGTTGTAAAACTGGGTGAACCGGAGTCCGTTCTCCGCCAGCCGGTCCAGGTTGGGGGTGTTGGTCTCCCCGCCGTAACAGCCGATGTCCGACCAGCCCATGTCGTCTGACATGATCAGCAGGATGTTGGGTTGTTCCTTTGGCTTTTCTTCACCGGTGCGGCCACACCCCGCCATCAGGAGTCCGGCCACCGGGATCCCCGCCGCCGGAATCAGTACCTTGCTTTTTATTTTCATGATCATTGTGATTTATTGGGTTTGCGTTTTACGGATTTGCAAAGGTTCCGGCTTCGCTGTCCAGGTATCCTATCCGCTCTGCCCTGGCGCGGACCACCATGCCTTCAGGGACGGTGACCGGACCCGTGTAGAGTTGCCAGCGGGTCAGGTCGGAAAATCCGGAACTCAGATTGATCTGCCCGGTTTCCTCCCGGGAGGCGGGATCCTTTCCGGGCGGATGGAATTTGTATATAATGGAGCTTCCCGGGGTGCTGCAGCTCATGCTGACCTTCCCGTTTTCCGCACGGAAATCCACATCCGCGGTGACCGGTTGGGTATCCCCACCCCACATCTCTTCCAGCATTTCGGTCTCGGGCACAAAACCCCGGTCCCCGTACTTCTTCTGATAATCCGCCAGTGCCTTTCGCATTTCCTCCAGTATCTCCCGGTACCGGGGATCGCCGGCCAGATTGTTGAATTCATAGGGGTCGTTCCGGGTGTCGAACAGCTCTTCTGCATCCTTGCTGTCGTGCCACCAAAGGGCCTGCTGCCGGTTGAACCTGTCCTGCCGGTCATATTCCTCCAGCACCCTGACCATGGGGATACCCGCCATGTATCCGATCTTCTGCACATAGGGCTTTTCCGGATAATAGTTCCTGAAGTACTTGAATCGTTTGCCCCTGACCACCCGTATCATGTCATAATACCGGGCCATCCGGTCCTTGGCAGCGTATATATACTTCCGGGGCTGCCCGGCTTTTTGCCTGCCCATGAAGGCCTGCCCCTGCATATGTCCGGGGATACCGATGCCGGCAATGGACAGCACGGTGGGGGCGAAATCCACGAAGCTGACCAGATCATCCACCCGGGTGCCCGCGTACCGCTTGCCGGGCAACCGGATCACCAGGGGTACATGGATGCCGGCATCGTACAGGTCCCTTTTCTCCCGGGGCAGGGGTCCGCCATGGTCGCTGTAAAAGAAGATGACGGTGCTGTCCAGGAGTCCGTCCCCCTCCAGCTCATCAAGCATATACCCGATCTCCGCATCCATAATGGTGATGTTGCTGTACTTCCGGGCATAATCCTTCCTGACCACCGGATGATCAGGGTGGCAGGGAGGCACAGGCACCCGCTCCCAGTCATACAGCAGGGGGCGGTCGAACCGGTTGCTCTTCACGCGGGATTCGTGAGTGGTCAGGAAATTGATCACTGAAAAGAAGGGCTGCCCAGGTTCCCGGGCCCGGTAACAGGCCTTTTTGCTGCAGTCGTCCCAGGCGCTGTGCGGGGCCTCGAACTGGTAATCGGTCTTCACGTTGTTGGAGCAGTAATACCCCGCCACCCGCAGGTACTCGCTGAAACATTTCACTTCCGGCGGGGGGACAATGGAATAGCCGCCCGCGGGCAGACCCAGCTCTTCCGACAGGGACCGGTTCATGTACTGGGTGCGCATATGGATCCCGCCTGTGCTGGTGGGGTACATGCCGGTAATGATAGCGCAGCGGCTGGGGGCACAGACCCCGGCCACCGAATATGCATTGGTAAACAATACGCCCTCCTCCGCCAGCCGGTCGATGTTGGGGGTGTTGATCACCGGATCCCCGTAACAGGACAGGATGGGATCGATGTCCTCACAGGTCAGCCAGAGGATGTTGGGCCGGAAATCCAGCCCCAGCCGGGAAAGATCGGGGCCCTCCCCGGTTTGCATTTCCTCCGGCGAACAGCCGGAAATGAGCATGGCGGCACCCAATGCTACAATACCGGGCAAAACAGCGCCCGGTGCAGGGTCAGCAACTGTTTTCTTCATAATCATTTATTTCAAACCCAAACTTAATGAAAAGTAGCATAATCATTTCAAAGAATACCCGTCTTAATTTGATGCCCTGACATTATTTTGCTATTATTATGGCGAATAAGCGGATATACTCATTATAACCTGAAAGCCATGAGCGATTCAAATCTTGAGATCACGTACGAAGGAAAAAAATACAACGATATCCAGGATCCCAACATACTGGCCACCATGGACGGAATCAAAAAATATTTCGACCAGTCCATCGAGTCTTTCAGTTCGGAGATATCCGAGCAGGACGGCCACATCGTGGTGAACATCCCCAGGGATTTTATCGAAGGCAAAGGCGCAAAAGCGGACATCACCTTCTACAACATGAAGGAAGAACTGGCCGACAAGATCACCGAAGCCCTGAAAAAATAATATTTTTCATCATTCCGTTTGTATTGCATACCAGAAGGCTTTGGTTTCTGAGCCGTCCAGCCGGAATTTCTTCCCGGAAACGGGGACCTGCCTGATGGTCATGCAGCCGTCATGGTCCAGCACATGGACGCTGAACGGTCTGTCGCTGCCGAACTCGATGGTGGCTTTCACGGGTTCGATCAGAAGCGGGGGTCCGCCGACACTGAGCACCACACCCTGATCGCCGTCGATTTCCATCTCCATCCCTGTGTTTCTCGCCCTGGCCAGGGTGGTAATGATGATCGACCTGCTGCCTTTCAATGTTTTGTTTTCTTCGGCAGCGGTCATGAACAGCATGGCATATGGTGATTCCATTTCGATCCCGAAATCGCCCAGCCTGAATGTGCGTCCTTCTGCGAAACCGCAAACGGCGACCGTCCCCTCGCTCTCCAATGTAAAGGATCCGCCCCCGTCACGGTACCATTTGAGCTGGCCCGTGTTGGAAACGACCGGGTTCTCCTTCAGGACGGACTGATATGCATCTTTTTCGGTGGGTGTGAACTGTCCGGTGAACTCAATCCGCAGCTTTCCCTTCACCAGTGCATCGATAGGCACATCACCCCCCAGTTCCTTGATATCGCCCCTTTGCTTCACCTTTTCCTCAAAGCCTATGCGGCCTTCGGCAAGCGAAGGTATATGGACGAACCGCTTGGGCATCATCTCCCCTTCCCGTACATCGTTGCGGTGGATCATCCGGGCAAGGGCCGGGAACAGTCCCATCTGGGTAATGTTGTTTGTATTGTAGATGTTGGGGTCCTCCATTGTTTCGGAGAATCCGTATCCCCGGGAGGCAAAATGGTAAGAACCGCCCCAGTTCTGGAGCCCCAGGCCATAGACGCCAATGATGGCCGGACCGTCGGCGATCCACTCGGTGGGCATTTTCACCATCCACTCGGAAAGCACAAAAGGCCTTCCGGTGACCGGCATGAGCCCGCTGCTGATCAGTCCCGAACCGGGATGGTTGAACATGGAGGCATTGGGGAAAGTGTCGGTTCTGATGCTGTGCGGCCGGGAACCAAAATAATTGTGGCGGTCAATGATCCCCACCTGGTAATCGGTGTGCAGATTGTAATAATGGATCACCCCGTACCCTGCCTGCCAGCAGCTTCCCACAAGCGGACCCTTGTATCCGGTTTTGCGGACGGACTCCACGAACCGGTTGTAATAATCCTCCTGCACTTCATACAGGAACCTTGCATTGTCCAGAAGCCTTTTTGATTTCACGGGGTCGTTCATCTCGCTTTCCGCATAATGTCCGAAAAAGGCCACGGGATAGATATTTTTCTTGTCCAGATGCTCACCGGTCATGTGATCCGGGTAAACATCCAGGGTCTGTTCACCGCCCCATGCCCTGACCATGGCTTCATGGGAGCCGTATTTATCCAGCAGCCATTCCGAGAATTGCCTGCAGAACATCTTTTTATAGGTCGGACAGGCTTCCACCATATTGTCAAATACCCAGAAAATATTGTCTTCGTTCTGCAGCTCGACGGAAACCAGTGCGGGATCGTCGGCGTAGCGCAGTCCCGTATAGGGGTTCCTGTGTTCGAGCATGTGGATATGCAGGTCGATCAGCACCTGTTGAAGATCTCCGGCAAAATTGATCAGACCGTTTGTTCTGTTTTCCCGGTGATCCCGGATCTCATCCCAGGCAACCACCCGGCTGCTGTCTCCCGGCACCAGGTGATGACTAAAGACGGGTGACCAGCTGTAGTAGATCCCCTGCTTTTTCAACCGGGACATATAATAGTCCAGCCGGTCCCAGCCTTCTTCGGTGAGCCTGGAAGAATTTCCGGGATGCCCGAAACCGGAATTTCCCTGATAGGTGAACTTGTGCAGCCGTACCGCGTTGATCCCCATCCGGGCATACCATTCCGCCCGGTTTTCCGCCTCTTCTTTTTCAGGTCCGCAGTTGCGGTTGCCATGGTTGGTTCCCCAGAATCTGATCCTGGTCCCGTCCCCGAAAACAAAGTCATCCCCCTCCATGGTCAGAAAACCGTGTTTCCCGGCCGGGGGATCCAGCCAGTCTTTCATGCCCACAACGCCGGGTTCCATGGTGTTGGCAGGCTGAAAAGGAAACCAGTCCGCTGTGATTTCAGTTTGTTCCCGGTTGCAGGCAGCCAGCGAAAACAGCAAACCGGCGGCAACAAAGGTTTTTATTATGTTTATCTTCTCCATAAGAGAATGTTTAAGTTAAACATTGAAAATTCCAGCACGTTATGTTATTGGTTCAGAAACCATGATCTTTTGTTGAAGGCCTCCGGCTTCTGCCTTCTTCATCATACATCCGGAACAGATCGTGCAGGGAATCAGCCCTGGCAGGGAATTCCCCGTACAAGTCCCTGGTTTCCCGGGGATCGTCCTTCAGGTTGTACAATTGCCATTTTTCCCGGGTAATAGGCGGATCGGGCACGAAAATGCCCCCGTGGCCGTTGTGCATGATCAGCTTCCAGTCCCCTTTCCGGATGGCGGTCTTCCCCTTGAAGGAACGGTTGATCAGGTGGTCTCTCGGGGGAAGGGCGGACGCTTCGCCGGTCAGGGCGGACAGAAAGCTGTAGCTGTCCTCTCCCGAATTCCAGGGAAGCTGCCGGTCAAAAAGACCGGCCAGGGTGACCAGAAAATCGGTCATATTGACCATCCGCTCCGAGCGGGATCCTGCCTCCACCCGCTCCGGCCAGCGGACAATGAAAGGCACCCGGTGCCCTCCTTCCCAGAGCATGGACTTCATACCCCTGTAGATGTAATTGGCCCGGTGTCCGTATTTGCTGATGTCGTCCCGGTTCCAGCGTGCCCCGTTGTCACTGGTGAATACAACCAGGGTGTTGCCCCCGATATCCAGACTGTCCAGGGTATTGAGGATCCGGCCGGCGGAATGATCCACCTGTACACAGAAATCCCCATAAAGTCCGGCTTCCGATGAACCCCTGAAGTCTTCCGTGGGCAGCCAGGGCATATGGGGAGCGGTCATGGCAAAATACAGAAAAAATGCGGAATCCGGGGCTTGCCGATTCCTGCGTACAATATAGTCCACCGCTTTGCGGGTCAGTTCAGGCATCACCTCCTTCAATACGAAATCCACCGATGCATGTCCCCTGCGCCAGTGAACGCCCCTTCCCCGGTTGACCGGACCGGTATATTCCATTTCGGGATTGACCACGTGCCGGTTCCTGATGTAGCAATATGGAAAGCTCAGGGCGGCCGGACAAATATAGCTGTAATCGAATCCATGATCGGCCGGACCTCCATGAACAGGGGCTGTGTAATCCACATTTTCGCTTCCGGTGGGCATATACCAGGGGCCTTCCCAGAGGGGCCTGTCTTTGTCTTTCTTTTTCCAGTCGACGCCCAGGTGCCATTTTCCGATGCAGGCCGTGTGATACCCCTGCTGCTGTAAAAAAGTGCCCAGGGTCATCCGTCCGGGTTCGATCAGGGAGGGGGAAAATCCACCCAACACTCCGCTTTTGAACGGGGTACGGAAACAATACCTCCCGGTCAGCAATCCGTACCGGGTGGGCGTGCACACTGCCGAATTGGAATGGGCATCGGTAAACATCATGCCCCGGGAGGCCATCCGGTCCAGGTTTGGTGTGGGGATCCTCGATCCTGAATTGTAAGCACCCACATCCCCGTAGCCCATGTCATCGGCCAGGATGATCACGATGTTGGGATTCCGGGATTCCTGTTTTTCCGTTCCCGGTCCTTCCGGCTGTCCTCCGGGCCGGCAGGCCGGCATGAGGGCGGCCACGGCAGTAAAAAGTCCGCACCCCAGCATGAGGTAAGGGACACGACTCTTTGACATTATTGTTAAGTCAAAACCATCAGGGTGCATGATGTTTGGTTTCTTACCCCACGGGCAGGTCTTTCATTTTCCGGAGGGCGGTAGCGGCCACCTCCGCGGGATCCTGCTCCCAGTAGGTCCGGTTGAACAGCTCGACCGACAGCACCTTGGTTCCCCCCATGGCGGAAAGGGAGGCCATGATGTCCTGCATGGGCGCCACCCCGTCCCCGGGGTACACCCGGTCGGCATCCTTTTGTTGGGTGCGGGGGATCCCGGCCACATAATCGTTCATGTGGATCATCCGGATCACGTCCCCCCGGAGGATGTTCAGCGTTTCGAAATTCGCCCCCCCCCGGAAAAGATGATACACGTCAGGGAGGATCATCGCGTCCGGGTCGCCGGCCACGGCGATGATCATCAGCGCCTGTGCCAGGTGGAAGAGCACGGGGGAAGCACCCCAGAACTCAAGCTGAGGCATGACCCCGGTTTCCCGGCCCAGGGCGACCAGGTCCCGGTAACGCCTGCCCGCCCCGAAAAGGTCCAGGGGCACCTCCCCGGTGAGTCCGGCCGGGGGCGCAGCGATCCGCAGGCATCCGACGGAAGCCATCACCTCCATGTCCTCCCGCATCATCCGGAAACCCTTTTCCCGTCCTTCCCCGCCCGGCGACAGCCAGGGAGCAAAACCGATGGCATTTTCCACGGTCAGACCCCTGTCTTCGATGTACCGCTTCAGTTCCGGTGCACTGTTCCCTTCCTCCAGCCAGGCCCTGACATCCCTTACCCACAGCTCGACACCGTCATAGCCTGTCTCCGCGGCAATGTCAATATACCCCTTGAGTCCGGGCGCCTGCCCGCTGATGGTACTGGTATTCAGGCAATACCTGAATTTTGAAGGGGTGCCGCCAGATTCCCGGCAGCCGGCCACGGGGACCAGAAAGGCAGCCGCTCCAGCCGCACCGGCCACTTTAAAAAGTTCTCTGCGATTCATCATGTTATTTTGGTTTTTGGTCAGATGTTCCGGTTATTTTGTGTGTTTCGTCTAAAAATAGTCATTTGCATATAAAAATGTCCCGGTCATCCAAAAAAATTACAGATTCAAAAATCGGTATTTACATTGGCAAAAGATATTGTTAACTTTGATTTAAAATAACAATCCTACACCTATGACCGACCCACCAAAAGATGAAAACAAAGGAGAGAGCCGGGAAGAATTCAGAAGGATGCAGGAAGAACATGAGAAAGTCATCCGGAAACTGACCCGGCAGAACGAAACCATCACCTCCCTCCTGGAAGGAACAAAGCTGGTCCTGGAAAACAAAAATTTCACGGAGACCGCTAAAAAGATATTCAACCATTGTGCGAAACTGATCGGCGCCAGGGCCGGATATGTGGCGTTGCTGACCGGGGACGGGACGGAAAACGAGCTGTTGTTCCTGGAGTCAGGCGGACTCCCATGTGATGTGGATGAGAGTCTGCCCATGCCTGTCAGGGGATTGCGCAAGGTTGCCTATGACAAGAAGGAGACCGTGTACGACAACCGTTACCGGGAGAGTGAACACAACCGGTTCATGCCGGAGGGGCACACCCCCCTGAACAATGTCATGTTCGCTCCGCTGGTCCATGAAGGGAAGGCGATCGGGTTGCTCGGACTCGCGGAGAAGGACGGGGGGTTTACGGATGAGGATGCCCGTCTGGCCACCAGTTTTGCCGAATATGTAACCCTTGCCATGGTCAATACCCGCAACCGGGAAGCCCTTGAGGAGATCAACGCCACCAGGGACCGGATGCTGTCCATCATCGCCCATGATCTCAGGAACCCCTTCAATGTCATCATGGGTTTTACCGAACTGCTTCAGAAAGTGGCCGGAGAAATGGACCGGGAAAAGATACAGAAATACTCCGGCCAGATTTATGCGGCCGGAAAGAACACTTACAACCTGCTGGAGAACCTCCTTCAATGGGTACGCTCCGACACCCTGGGATTCAATCCCAAAAAAACCGACCTGACGGCCATCGTCCGGGAAAGTATAAACGATGCCCGTTTCCTGGCGCAATTCAAGAACATCCGTGTAATTTCCGGAATTCCGGAAGGGATTTGCGTATATGCCGATCAGAACATGATCCGGACCATCGTAAGGAACCTGGTCTCCAATGCCATCAAGTTTACTGCAGAGGGCGGGGAGATCCGGGTATGGGAAGAAACCGGAAAGGACCATGCCACCATCATCGTCGAGGACAACGGAGAGGGCATGGACAGGGAAACCCTGGAAAAGCTGTTTGACGAAATCCGGACGGTTTCTTCCGGAGGGACCGCCGAGGAGAAGGGTAGCGGACTCGGACTCCTGTTGTGTAAGGAATTCGCCGAAAAGCACGGGGGGAGCATCCGGGCGGAAAGTGAAAAAGGCAGGGGCAGCCGCTTTATGGTGAACATCCCCGTGAAAAAATAAACAAAATGGCTTTTCCGGTGTTATCCGGTAAACAAGCCATTATGAAAACATTGATCGTTCTTTTATTCCTGTCTGCATTGACAGGCGATCCCGTCCTGATCAACGGCTCCATGGCGGGAGGCGGACAGCCGGAGATCGGGAAAAAGGTCCCCGGTTTCACCGCCATTGACCATACCGGATCCGAATGGAACCTTGCCGACCACCTGCAGGGCAATTACCTGGTGGTGTATTTCTATCCGGCCGCTTTCACCGGCGGATGTACCGCCCAGGCATGCAGCTACCGGGACAACATGGACCGGCTGCGCGAACTCAACACCAAAGTGGTGGGCATCAGCGGCGACAAGACCTCCGGTCTGGCCAGCTTCAGGGAACACCACAATCTGAATTTTACATTGCTGTCGGACCCGGAAGGGGAGATTGCCGGAATTTTCGGCGTTCCCGTCAGGGACGGAGGAACCATCAAAAAAAAGGTGGAAGGCAATTTCCTGAACCTGACCCGTACGGTCACCACCTCCCGGCACACATTCGTCATCGGTCCGGAGGGAAAGCTGCTGTACAGGGACAGCCAGGTGAATCCTTCACGGGATCCCGGCAACATCGCCAACTTCATCTCGGAACATGCAGAAAAATAAACGGACTTAAAAAAAATCATCTCTATGGACAGAAGGAAATTCATAAGAAATTCAATGATGGCAGGCGGACTCGCGGGGATGGGTTCGCTGGCCGCAAGCATACCGCCCCCGCACAAACCCGGTGAAATGCCCTACCGGGTGCTGGGACGCACCGGGGAAAAAGTTTCCCTGCTGGGGATCGGCGGGGCTTCCATCCGGAGAAATTACGTCACCCAAAAAGATGTGGACGAACTGTTCGAGCGGGCGGTGGACAAAAAAGTCAACTACGTGGACACCGCACCCAATTACGGGGATTCGGAGGAAAAAATGGGGGAACCCATGAAAAAATACAGGGACCGTTTCTTTCTGGTGACCAAGACCGAGGAACCTTCCTATGAGGGGACCTGGCGTTTGCTCCGGCAGAGCCTGAAGCGGATGAAAACCGATCATATTGACCTGGTGCACATACACAACCTGGGGCGGGAGGACCGGTTTCCCGACATCGACAAGGTGCTTGGTGAAAAGGGGGCCCTCGGCGCCCTCAGGGAAGCAAAGGAAAAGGGGGTGATCCGGTATATCGGGGCATCCGGACACGTATACCCGGCCAGATTCCACAAGGCGCTGGATACCGGGGAGATCGACGTGCTGATGAACGCGGTCAATTTCATTGCCCGGCATGTGTATGACTTCGAGAGCAAGGTCTGGGCCCGGGCCCGGGAAGAGAACACCGGACTGGTGGCCATGAAGGTGCTGGGAGGGGAATACTGGACCGCACCCAACATCCGGGGATACCGGATGCCCGAAAAACACTACGCCGACACCATCCGTTACACCATTTCACTCCCCGGCGTGGCTTCGGCGGTGATCGGATTCGACGGGCCTGACCAGTTTGAAAAGGCCTGGGAAACCATCACCTCGGTACAACCCCTGACCGAAGAAGAATTCTACGAGCTTTCCCTGAAAGGGCTGAAACTGACCCGGGAAGAGGAATGGACAACACCCTACGGGACACCCACTACGTAATAAACGCTGTAAGACACCGTCAAACGCCATAAAACAAGGCATTAAAAACCGCATAAAAAACGCACAAAAAAAGAACCCGGCAGGTGGTTGTCCGGGAACTTTTCCGGGAATACGGTGTCCGGCGGGTAACGGTCGGAGAGATCTGTGATACCGCCCATGCAAGCAGCTGAACTGCTGATCCTGGTACGGGGGAGCATCCCGGGCAGCCGGGGTGAAATACTGATCGGCGAAGAATTCGCATCCAGCCTGGAAGTGGGTCCGGGCGACAAGGTGACCCTGATGGGGCCGACCATGATGATGCCGGGGAAATTCCATGCAGAGGTAGTCCCGGGGGCATATTACATCGGGTTTGTACCCGGATTGTTCTCATCGACCCTGGGGACAATGCTGTCGGGCATCGGGATCTACAGAAGACAAACAGCGACCCTGTTCAAGGGCATGCTGAAAACAGGGGACGGCACTGAATTCATCGTGCAGGACGATGAATTGGGTCTGACCGGATCATGATTTTGTCACAGATTTTGTATATTCAGGGGTTCATCTTTAAAATCCCTGTGTAATGAAAAAGAAACACCCCGTCTTTACCAGGCCGGCCCTTCTGAAGTTCACGGCCCCGGCAGCCGCAATCTGCCTGTTCACCAGGTGCGGCGAAGCGCCGGAAAAACAACCCAACATCGTGCTCATCGTAGCCGATGACCTTGGATATACCGACCTTGGCTGTTACGGCAGCTCCTTTTATGAAACCCCCAACCTTGATCAACTGGCCGTTGAGGGACTGCGCTTTACAGACGGATATGCCACCTGTCCGGTTTGCTCCCCCACCCGCTCTTCGCTGATGACCGGGAAGCACCAGGTGAAAACGGGGGTGACGGACTGGATTCCGGGACGTTCGACATATGCCAACGGGGTGGCCAAGGACCGGTGGATCGCCCCGGATACAGAGACGGAAATGGACCTGGAGGAAACAACCATCGCCGAAGTGCTGAAATCGAAGGGGTACCGGACCTTCTTTGCCGGAAAATGGCACCTGGGCCAGGAAGAGAAATACTGGCCCCGGCACCAGGGATTCGACATCAACAAAGGTGGGAACAGCCGGGGCGCCCCCAAAAGGAATGCCCACGGCTGCGGGGGGTACTTCGCACCCTACTGCAATCCCCGCCTGGAAGACGGGCCAGAAGGTGAATACCTGCCCGACCGGCTGGCCGAAGAAACGGTCACCTTCCTGGATACCGCGGCCGGAAAACCCTTTTTTGTATACCTCCCTTTTTACCTGGTGCACAATCCCCAGCAGGGCAAGGATGAGATCATCCGGCGCTTCGAAAAAAAAAGACAGGAAATGGGACTGGACGAAAAAGAGGAATTCATATACGACAAGGAATGGATGAAATACGCTTCAGCCAGGGAAGGCGAAAACCGTTACCGGGAGCGGATCGTCCAGGGAAGTCCGGTCTACGCTTCCATGGTGTGGAGTCTGGACGAGAACATCGGAAAGGTCATTGACAAACTGAAGGAAATGGGTATGTATGAAAACACGGTGATCCTGTTTACTTCGGATAACGGCGGACTGGCAACGTCGGAGGGATCGCCCACCTGCAACCTGCCCCTGCGGGCGGGCAAGGGATGGCTGTACGAAGGAGGTATCCGGGAACCTTTCATCCTGCTGGCCCCGGGCATGGAACCCTCTTCCCGCACGGTGGAAACCCCTGTGTCCAGCATCGACGTTTTTCCTACCCTGCTTTCCTATGCAGGTGTGGATGCAGGCGAATACGGTCTGACAGACGGGATCGACATACGCTCCTGCCTGGAAACCGGGCAGTGGCCTGACCGGGCCCTGTTCTGGCATTACCCCCACTATTCCAACCAGGGGGGCAATCCGGGCAGTGTCATCCGGGAAGGAAAATACAAGCTGGTGCATGACTTTGAGACCGGGGCCAGAGAACTGTACGATCTCTCGGAAGACATCGGCGAACAGCATGACATTGCCGGAGACCATCCGGAGGTGGTCGAACGGCTGTGGAACAAGCTGGAGGAATGGCGGACCACGAACGATGCCAAAATGATGCTCCGGCCGAATCCGGACTGGGACGGGATGGATCCGGTTGTGGAATAATTTAATAAATCATTTGACATTCAATTAAAACCAGTGGCTGTTAGACGAATACCTCGGAGCGAATCAAAAAGGTTGCCCTTGAAACCGGCAACCATAATATTGATGATACTGTTGATGACCGGGTGCGGTCCGGGAGGAAAAAAAAAAGCGTATGACCCGTCGGCCGGGACCGGACCCTTTGACTGGAAAATGGCTGCCGGGCAAACCATCAGCCTCCACCTGAACAAACACCCCTTCACCCAGTCACTGCTGCCCCGGCTGGAGGAATTTACACAACTGACCGGTATCCGGGTGGAATACAGTATATTGTCCGAAGAAGAGTTCCGGGACAAGCTGATCATCGAACTTTCCTCGGGATCGGGATCGGTGGATGTGTTCATGACCGGACCCCTGACCGCATGGTCGTACCACCGGGCGGGATGGATAGAAACCCTGGATCCATACCTGGGCAACCCCTCCCTGACCTCCCCGGAATATGACCCGGAGGATTTTTACCCCTCGCTGATGGAAGCCAACCGCTGGAACAAGAAACCGGGCATGCAGAACTACGGCAAGGGGGACCTGCTGGCCATCCCCGTCCAGGTGGAGACCTACGTGTTGTGTTACCGGAAGGACTGGGCCGGCAAGCTGGGGCTGGAAACCCCCGAAACCTACCCGGAATATTTCCGTTTTATCGATCAGCTTACCCATACGGAAGGGGGTACGGAATACCTGGGGGTGACTGCACGCGGACTCGGTACATGGCCCACGGTAACCACCGGTTATCTGAGCGGATTCGCATCTTACGGGTGCCGTGATTTCGATGAGCAGATGAACTGCCGCATCAACTCCCCCCGGGCCGTCGAATTCACGGACAAATGGATCCGGAGCATCCGGGAAAACGGCCCCGCCGCATGGACCAACAACAAATGGTACGACGCCAAGGAACAATTCGAATCGGGAAGGTACGGATCCTATTTCGATGCGGGCATTTTCGCCTACAGCTACGAAAATCCGGACAAATCCCTGATCGCGGGAAAAGTTCAGTATGCACTGCCTCCGGCCGGACCCGGCGGATCGGTGGTGTCCAACTTCTGGACATGGTCTTTATCCATCAACCAAAAGAGCCGGCACAAGGCAGCCAGCTGGCTTTTCATACAGTGGGCCACTTCCAGGGAGCGCTTGCTGGATGCCTCCCTCAACGGGAACTGGAATCCCTCCCGCAAGTCCGTCTGGAACAACCCGCAGGTCATCGAAATGACCCGGGACTGGGACAACTACCGGAACGTGGTACAGGAAAACCTGCAGGAACATGCCCGGATCTGCTGGACGCCCCATGCCGACATACCGGCTATGGGGGACCGCTGGGCAAGGGCCCTGCAGGAAATATGGAGCGGAAAGGACGCCGGCGATGCCCTTGACAGGGCCGCCAGGCACATCGACCGGATCATCGAAAGGGCGGGCAGCAAACCAGAGTGAAAATGCGCAAGACACCCTATCTCATCATCCTTCCTGCACTGATCCTCACCATCGGGATCCTGTATCCCTTCGTGCTGGCCATTGTATACAGTCTGACCGATTACCGGCTGGTGGCCCCGGATTTTTCCTTCACCGGACTGCAGAATTACATATACCTGCTGAAGAATGCGGATTTCTGGCGGAGCCTGTACCTGACCCTCGGCTACGGTTTCCTGGTGCTGCTGGTGGAAGTGCCGCTCGGACTCGGAGTGGCCATGCTGCTGGATCATGAAACGCGGGGCATCAGGATTTTCCGGTTCATACTGATCATTCCCCTGATGATGCCTCCCATCGTGGCCGCCCTGATGTGGAAGATCATCATGGCCGAGAACGGGATAATGAATTACCTGCTGGAGCTTGCCGGGGCCCAGCCGCTGGCGTGGCTGGCCAATACCTGGTCCATCCTGTCCATCGTACTGATAGACGCCTGGATCTATACCCCTTTCTGCGCTGTGATTTTGCTGGCCGGACTCCAATCCCTGCCCGGGGAACCGTTCGAATCCGCCCGCGTGGACGGCGCTTCATCTTGGTTCATCTTCAGGAAACTGACCATTCCCATGCTGAAACCCTTCATCATCCTGGTGGTGCTGTTCAGGATCATCGATTCACTGAAGATGTTCGACCTGGTCTATGCCACCACCAAGGGGGCGCACTCCACCATGTTCATGCAGATCAGCGCCTATTATGAAGCCTTCCGGTGGTACAACATGGGCAGCGCCCTTTCCTGGATGATCATCCTCTGGGTGATCATCTTCCTGATCAGCATGTACCTGGTCAAATGGTGGAAACGTTCCATGCTCAGGGCTTCGGGAAAAACATTTGCCGGTCCCGGGGTGGACAGACGGACCGTGCAGGCGGGCACGGAAAGTCCGCGGATAGAAAAGAAAGAATAATGAGAACCAACAGAAAAAAAGGCAGAAAGAAAAAGAGGGTGAGGTTCTGGGTGTGGGCCGGACTCCTGGCGTATTCGGTGTTTGCCCTGTTTCCCATCCTCTGGGTCCTGCTCATGTCCCTGAAGAGTCAGGTGGACATCATCGCCCCCGAACCCAAACTCTTTTTCACCCCCACCCTTAACAACTACAGGGAGATCCTGTTCCAGGCAGCCGGACAGGAAGGGGCCACCACTGCCGGTTTTCTCTCCTACTTCCGGAACAGCTGCATCATCAGTGTGCTGGCGGTCGGACTCTCCCTGACGGTGGGGGTTCCCGCTGCCTATGCCCTGGCCCGTTTCCGCTTCCGCGGACGGGAAGACATCGCCTTCACCTTCCTGAGTTTCCGATTCGCACCTGAAATCGCGGTGATCATTCCCATATATGTCATTTTTCAGAAATTGCATCTGTACAATACATATGCCGGACTCATCCTGGTGTACCAGCTGATCACCCTGCCCCTGATCATCTGGATCATGCGGGGGTATTTCGAGGATATTTCAACGGACATCGAACAGGCGGCCCGGCTGGACGGGTATTCCTGGTGGAAAGTATTTACCCGGATCGCCCTGCCGCTGGTGAAGCCCGGACTCGCATCCACGGCCATCCTGGCTTTTATATTCGCCTGGAACAATTTCATATTCGGATATGTGCTTGGAGGCAGCGAAACCTATCCCACCACGGTGGGAACCCTGGGTTTCATTTCCTATGAATCCGTTCTTTGGGGGCAGATGGCCGCGGCAACGGTGATCACCATCCTTCCGCCCATGATCATGGCGGTGTTCATCCAGAAGTACCTGGTACGCGGACTCACCATGGGGGCTGTAAGGGGTTAAAAGAAAGATATGGCATCGATCAGACTTGAAAATATCGGGAAATCGTACGGGAGCGTCAGGGCCGTCGACGGAGTGAGCTTCGAGTGCAGGGACAAGGAGTTCCTGGTCATCCTGGGGCCTTCCGGAGCGGGGAAGACCAGTATTCTGAAGATGGTGGCCGGACTCGAGAAGGTGACCGGGGGAGAGATCTTTTTTGACGGGGTGCCGGTGAACCGGGTGCCCCCGGAAAAACGAAACGTGGCCATGGTATTTGAGACCTATGCCCTGTACCCTCATATGAGCGTCAGGGAGAACCTGCTCTCTCCCCTGCGGGGAAGGATCGGCCGGGAAGAAGCCCTTGAACGGATCGCCGGCATCGCCGGACAGCTGGAGATCGGGCATTTGCTGAACCGCAAGCCCGCCGAACTGTCGGGCGGACAAAAACAGCGGGTTTCCCTGGGAAGGGCCCTGGCCCGCCGGGCGGACATCCTGCTGATGGACGAGCCAATTTCCCACCTGGATGCAAAGCTGCGCCACAACATGCGGCGGGAACTGAAGAAGTTCCGTCAACTGTTCAACACCACGGTCATCTATGTGACCCATGATTACCTGGAGGCACTCTCCCTGGCCGACCGGATACTCATACTGAACGACGGAAGGATCCACCAGGCCGGAACCCCGGCCAGGATTTACAAACAGCCTGCAGACACTTTCGTGGCATCCATGCTGGGACATCCCAGGATCAACCTGATCCCCCTGGCCGACCGGGGGAAGTCCGCCAACCTGCAAACCCTGGCCACACCGGACGGGTCCCTGTCCCTGAAGGTCCCCGCGAAACGGCTCCGCGGGATGGGGGACAAACGCCGCGTCACCGCGGGGATCCGGCCCCTGCACATCGGGTTGTCAGCCCCCGGGGAAAACGACAGGCACCCGGCCGAGGTATATGTCTGCGAGAACATGGAAACCCGCTCACTGGTGGAGGTCAAAACCGGGGATCAGGAACTGCGGGTCATCTCGGACCGGAAGGATTACCGGATCGGTGACAAGGTGCGGCCGGACATCCACGTGGAGCACATGATGTTCTTTGACCCGGACACCGGAAAGAACCTGGAAATACAAAATCCGGAAGAAGATCAATATGAATGAACCGGTTTGAACGGTGCAAAACCGGAACACGGCAAAGACAATGGCAGAGATCAGACTGGAAAATATCGTCAAGGATTACACCGACCGGAAGACCGGGGAGCGGGTCCGGGCCGTGGACAGGGTCTTCATGACCTGCAGGGACCGGGAATTCCTGGTCATGCTGGGACCGTCCGGATGCGGAAAGACATCCACGCTGAGGATGGTGGCCGGACTCGAAGAGGTTTCTTCCGGGGAGATCTTCATCGGGGAACGTCCGGTCAGCGAGCTCCCCCCCCAGGAGCGGAATATCGGGATGGCCTTTGAGAACTACGCCCTGTATCCACCCCTGTCCATCGGGGAAAACCTGTCTTTTCCGCTGAAGGCGGCCGGACTCTCACGGGGGGAGATCGCCAAAAGACTGGAGAAGGTGACCGGGATCCTGGGCCTGGGGGATGTGCTCCACCGGCGCACCTCCGAATTGTCGGGAGGACAACAGCAAAGGGTTTCCCTGGGAAGATGCATCATCCGGGACGCGGACGTGTACCTGATGGACGAGCCCCTGTCCCACCTGGACCTGGACCTGAGGCTGCGTACGCGGGGAGAACTGAAAAGGATCCACGAGCTGATGCACCGCACCATCATGTACGTGACCCACGACCAGAACGAAGCTATGGCCATGGCCGACCGCGTCGCGGTGATGAATGACGGGATCATCCACCAGTGCGGATCGCAGGAAGATATCTTCGAACGGCCGGCGGACCTGTTCGTGGCCGGATTCATCGGTGAGCCCCCCATGAACCTGCTGGAAGGGAAGATCACCCGGCGGAACGGGGAAAACTGTTTCGCCGTGGAAAAAACCAACATCTGCATACCCCTTCCCGGAAACATCCCGGGATCATCCGCCCTGCCCGGCCACAACCGGTTGTACCTGGGCATCCGCCCCCATTATATCCACATGGAACCGCGGGATGACTTCTGCGAAATACCGGGGAATGTGGAAATGTATGAATCCCTTGGCGAATCAGGCACCCTGGAAATCAATGCCGGGGGAGCGAACCTGACTCTGGTGACCCGCCCCGACCTGCATTTCCGTCAGGACGAACCCGTCAATGTCTTCATTGACCCGGAAAAGCTCCACCTGTTCGACCAGGTCACCGGAAAACGCATCCAAGTCTGAACATCGCATCAGGCAGTAAAAAGAGGAGTAACTCCCCTGGAGACCCTTACCAGTTCCTCGGTCTCTTCAGGGGTCACATTCCTGTAATCCAGTCCGAACGCCATCCCTTTTCTGAAAAAACGAACGTCCCCCGGGGGTATGGCCGAGGTTGTTCCCAGTGACAGGGTGTACCGAAGGGACATTTCCGAGATCTTTTCGTCCTCAATGGGAATATACCACATTTTTTCATAAGGTTTCTTTTCTCCCTCGGGGACCCGTGTCAGGGCCATGGCCTTCAGGGCCAGGATGCCCATGTGCTTTTCCCTGGCCTTCTCCACCAGTCCGGGCCCGAAATCCCCCCGGTGCCAGCACACGAAGTTCAGGGGAAAAAGGACAGTGTCGAAATCATACCGGGCAATGGCCAGCAGGGCTGCCTGTTGTGAATGTGCCGAGAATCCGAGAAAACGGACCTTGCCCTCCTTTTTCGCCTTCAGGAAAACCTCCATGGCACCGTCCGGACCGAAGGCCTGTTCCACGGCATCGATCGAAGAAAGGGCATGCAACTGGTACAGGTCAAAATAATCGGTCCTCAGTTTCTTCAGGGATTCATGAAGTTCCTTTTCCGCACCCGCCCGGTCGTACTTGTGGGTCTTGCAGGCCAGGAAGGCATCCTTGCGGTATGGCTCCAGGGCGGGGCCCAGCCGGTCCTCGGCATTGCCGTATGAGGGAGCCACGTCAAAATAGTTCACTCCCCGGTCCCAGGCCTCGCTCACATAATTGTTGGCGGTTTCCTGGGGAACGTGCATGACCACGATCCCCCCGAAGCCGATGATGGACAGTTCCTCGCCGGTCTTTCCCAGCACCCGTTTATTCATGACCCCCATACCGGGAATACGGAGCCGGCTTCCTTTCAGGTACGGGTAAACGGAAAGTGCCGCACCGGACATTATACTTCTGGCAATGAATTTCCTTCTTTTCATAGTATGTTGTTTTTTAATTCATAATACGGCCGTTTTTCAACCGGTTTCATGATCCGTATCCAAACGGACTGCCTACAGGTCGATCATGACCTTCAGGCTTTTGTCCTTTTTCTCCTCAATGAAGCGGTATGCCTCCGGGTATTTCCCGAAGGGAAAATGAGCGGTGATCAAAGGATCCGTGGATATCTTCCCAGAAGAGATCATCTCCGCCGCCACCTCATAATCCTCATGCCTGTACATCATGGTGCCGGTGAGCTGCAGCTCATGTTCGACCACGAAGGGCATGTTCACTTTGGGGAATTCTCCGAATACGCCGGCCACCACCACCGTACTCCCTTTCTCAACCTGTTCTATGAGTCCGCCCAAAGCCGCCTCCGACCCGGCCGCCTCAAAACCCGCCTGAAAGCCATCTTTACCGAACACCCTTTTCACCGCGTCCTCCAGACTTTCTTTCCCGACATTCGCTGTTTCCCTGATCCCGCAACGGCGTGCAATTCCCAAACGGAAATCGCTGATATCCGTGATCAGAACCCCGGAGGCGCCCCGGGCCAGGACAAACTGGGCAACCAGGTTCCCGATGGTGCCCGCCCCGGCCACCACCACGTTCTTCCCCTGGAGTCCGCCGGGCACTCTGCCGGTGGAATGCGCCCCCACCGCCGCGGGCTCGATCATGGCCCCCTGTTCGAAGCTCATGCCAGCGGGCAGGGCCACCACCCGGTCTTCAGACACCACAAAAAGGTCCCGGGCACATCCGGAGGCCTGGAAACCCTGCACTTTCAGGTTCTCGCATACATTGTACCGGCCCTGCCTGCACGGGCCGCAGGTTCCGCAGACAAGCTGCGGGCGCGCGGTGGCTTTCATGCCGGGCTTTACTTTGGTCACCTTCTCCCCGGTGGATTCCACGATGCCCGAATATTCATGGCCCTGGACCACCGGATAGGAAGTAAAAGGATGGGTCCCGTGATATACATGCACATCGCTCCCGCATATGCCGATCCGCCGGATACGTAATTTCACTTCCCCGGCTTTGACCGGACCGGGTCCGGGCACTTCCCGGAATTCGATCTTCCCGGGATCTGTCATGATCGCTTCTCTCATTTTTCTTTTCTTTTTTTATTTGCATCATTCTCTGTTTCACCCGGAATGTACCCATGTATCTCTTCGCAGATGCATTTTTGCAAAAGTTCCTTGCTTACCGGTTTGCCGTGGGCCGGGAAAAAAATTTCGCATCCTGTTTCCAGTAATTTTCGCCAGCTCCTGACCATCCCTTCCATGTCCTCACCGAACAGGGGAAGCACGGAACCGGGATAGACTCCCATGACCGCGTCACCGGCAAACACGTATTCATCATCCAGCACAAGGCTCATCGAACCCCTGGAATGCCCGGGTGTATGCATGATATAACCCTGGAAGCCCATGCCCGAAAGGTCCTGTTTCTCCCCGGTCCGCATACCGGCCTTACAGGGCTCGTAGGCCAGGGCAGGCTGAAGGATCCGCCTGAACAGGAAGATCAGCAAACTGGTGTACCAGGTGGTGCCCCCGGGAAGCGGACTGTTCCCCTTCTCCAGGAAATCCGCCTCCGATTGGTGGACCACCACCCGGGCCCCGTACCGCTGCCTGATGAAATTTGCATTTTCCGCATGGTCATAGTGAGTATGGGTGAGGATCAGATGATCGATGCGTTTTACACGGACCTCTTTCAGGGCGGATACCAGCTTATCCCGGTTCTTTTTCCGGTTGCTGTCCACCAGGATTGACCGGCCCTCAGCGTTTATGACCAGAAAAACGTTGCAGCGTTTGCCCAGCAACTGAATGATCCTGTATCCGCTGTGGGTTGTCCATGTCCTCATGGTTCCTGTCCTTTTTTGTACCGGTGACAGGCGAAACCTGTCCGGCTTTGCCGGCCAGCCCTTACCGGTCCCCGGCTTCCATTTTCACATCCCGCAGGATCAGCAGCCAGTCGTTCCCCCGTCCCGAGGTGGGAGGTGTATAAGTCTGTATACCTTTCGTATGGCTGGCGTGTATCCTGTAGGTGATCCCGTACCGGGGATCGAACCAGGACTCGCTGACCCTCTCCGGCTTCAGAAAGCTTTTGTCAATGGTGAACTGCTCCCCCCTGGGGGAATAAATAAAGGCAAAAGAGCCGTCACGGGCAAGGGCCGCCCGTATTTTTGCGCCCCCTTCCCGGGGTCCGCTCAGGATGATGTTCCGGGCAGGGGCAAGTTTTTGCCAGGGCACGGAAGTGAACAGGTCCTTCAGAATGCCCATCTGAAAAGCCCCGGGATGGTCCATGGCTTCGTGCCAGGGCACGGAAGCTCCGAACTGGGGCTCGGCATCCTCATCCCAGAACTGGAAGATGCAGTTGTGCCCGTAGGCGTGTCCGCAGGCCCCGGCCAGGAGGGACCAGTATGCCGCCTGACGGCAGTCGTAGTCATCGAAGATATCCAGCCGGTTAAATCCGCTGAAATAGAAGCCCGCGTTGATGTTCTCATACCTGGGCTCCCCGTCCAGGGTTGGTTTTACCGGGGTCAGCGCGTAATCATGCTCTATGAAAAGTCCGTTGTCATGGTCATGGGCCGCGTGGGAGGACTGGTTCATGTTGAAGTCCAGCCATTCCTCATTGTGCAGGTAATCCGACGATAATCCCGGTCCCCGGGGATGGAAGGTGATCAGGTGTTCGCCGCCGTCCCCTTCTTTCAGCCCCATGGCCATGGCTTCGATGATCTCATGCTGCCCCCGGTTGCGGATGTTCTCATCCCCTCCCAGTATCCAGATGACCGGTTTGCCGGCATAGCGTTTTCCCAGGAATTCCCCGTAGATTTTCGCGTTTTCCGGGGTGAAAATCGCATCCTCCCCTGCCCAGTAATTTCCCCAGGTGGGCAGCATGCCTATGAACAGTCCCAGTTCTTCGGCCTTGCCGACCACGAAATCGACATTTTCGAAATAGGCCTCGTTCGGTTTCGCAGGATCTCCCCCCTGTAACGGGGTTTCCCCGTAAGCATTCGGGCGGGACAATCCGCCCGTTCCGAACATAACCACCGCCTGGATCACTGTGAACCCTTTTTCTGCCCGGTTGGTCAAATAAAGGACCGTCTCCTCACGGTCAAGCCGCCTGAAAAGATCCCAGCCGGTATCCCCCAGGTAGAAGAAAGGCCGGCCGTCCTCCCTGACCAGGTAGCGCCCGTTGCCGCTCACCTTCAGGGTTTGTGCCTGCATTTGGCCCGGAAATGCCGGCAGCAATCCGGCCAGCAGGATAATCAGGTAAATTTTCAGTTTCATATGGTTTTGATTTTAAAGGATCATCCGGTTTCCACAGGATTGTCCGGGTCGGCTGACCACTCCATCCATCCGCCGTCATATACCGATATCCGGGGCCAGCCCATGAAGTATGCGTTGAAGAATGCCTCGCTGGCCCGCCAGCCGGTGCCGCAGTAAAAGGCAATGTACTTTTCCGGCAGGATGCCGTTCTCCGCCCAGTTGGAGGCCACTTCATGATATTCCCGCATGGTGTGGTCAATGTTCCGGTAATTCTCCATGTGGTAGGCATCTCTTCCGCAGTTCCCGAATACTGCCCCCGGTATGCGCCCTGCCTTGTCAATATAATTGTAACCGCTCACCTTCCCTGTGAATTCATCCATGCTGCGGATGCTCACCAGTTCCCCCCTGTCATATTTCAGTATCTTTTTGGCTTCCGGGGTATCCACCAGCAGCTCGGGATGGGCAGGGATCTTTACCCCGAAATCCCCTGGCGTACGGTGCTTGTATTCCTGGGTGGTGATCTCATATCCCGCTTCTTTCCAGGCAGCGAAACCGCCGTTGAGTATCCTGATGTCCTTCACACCGGCATACAGCATGATCAGGGCACAGCGCATGGCGGCCAGGTGTCCGGCACGTTTGCCGGGATACGGATCGTCGATCCGGGGTTCTGAGAACCGCCCGTAGAGGATTACCGTGCTTTCACTGTTTATGCCGTACTTTCTCATGGCCCCGGCCAGTTCCCCGGGAGATCTCCGGTTCCAGGTTTCCGGGTCCTCCAGGTCCACGGTATCCAGGGGGATGGCACCCGGTATATGGCCCTCATGATAATCCCGGGGATAGGCATAATGGGCATGGCACAGGGTAAAATTATCCTTGTTTTCGTATTCCGGCGGATTGTTCCCCGATACCAGAGTCTTCACCCACTCCGGATATACAAGCTGGCGGTATCTTTTGAGGCGCTCCACCGGCAGGTCCCGGTCCGGTGACCATCCGGAAACAAAATGATGGTAACATTTCACCTCGCCGAAGCCTGCATCCTGGAGTTTCCCGGCCATTTCCAGACTTCTTTCCCGGTCATACCCGTATACGCCCACCGGGCGACCCGGCTCAATGCCTTTATCCTTCAGCAGGTCTTTCCAGGTCTTGTGACGGGTCCATTCCAGGGGGAAGGTGCGCGCTCCCCGGATATGACCGCCCCTGGGCTCATTCCGGAGGGACCATCCGTTGTATGCCGCGACCGGCCTGATATCCAACAATACAAAGTCCGGTTGCTCCAGCCATCCGGCCAGTTCCCCGGTGGTGATCTCGTTTTTTTCCATAAGCAACAAGATACGAATAATTTGCAGCAAAGGAAAGAGTGTGCCGGCTATTACTGCCGGGGCTCACTTCCGGAAATCACTTCCGGAAATCACTTCCGGGGCCAGGTGTTGTCCCCGTGGCGGACGTCGGGGATCTCTTCATTGCCCAGCATGATCCTTACGGGTTCGCGCCCGGACTCCACCTGCAGGATGTGCCTCTCCCGCCCGTCTTTCCATGTCTGTATGGAACTGCGGACCTTTTTTTGGGTGCCATCCTCAAAGATTAGGGTCAGCACAACGGGAACCGGCTGTCTGCCCTTCCTTTCCACGGATATTCCCAATTGTTCCCCGTCAAAATCGACCTCCCCGATGCCCAGGTCGGGGTAACCGTACTGATAATACCAGGGTTCCCAGAACCAGGAAAGATTCTCCCCGGCCAGACCGTTCATCATATTGAAGAAATCCGCCGGTACGGGATGCTTTCCCGCCCATGCCTCTATGAATGCAGGAAGGGGGTTCCCCACCCCTTTTTCCTGCATGATCTCCATCAGGAAGGCGGAGGCCTGGACAGGCCGTATGTAATAATGATTGGTCTGGGAAAACCGGTTCAGCATCATGCTGGGGACCACCAGCGGGGCATCGTAAATACGTCCCCCGGCCCCTTCGTAACCGGAGGTATGGTCCAGGAATGTACGGGAGCTCCCGTAACCGAGCTTTTTAACAAAAGAGTGTCCGAACAGGGATACCCAACCCTCGTCCATCCACGCGTAAAGCCGTTCATTGGTCATCACGTAAAAGGGGAAATAGGTGTGGGCGATCTCATGGGAAGTAAGCTCCATCATCAGGGCCGTATCCAGGATATGGGAATTGTTGACCATCATTGGGAATTCCATTCCGCCTCCTTGTTTGCCGTGAAAAATAGTGAGTCTGGGATAGGGAAAAGGCACGCCCGGGAATTCCTCCGACAAATAGCGGATCGATTCCTTCGCGTAACCAACCACCGCGGAGTAATCCTTTCTGTTGTCGGGGTATGCCGAGTTCACCCAGACCCGCTTGCGTTCTTCCCCCGCCTCTACTTCCAGGCTGGTGGCGTCCCAGAGAAAATGATCGCTGGCTGCCCAGGTAAAATCCGGTACGTTCCGGGCAACGAATTTCCAGGTCCTGAATAATTTTTCGCCTTTCAGTATACCTTTGCCCAGGTCCTCCCTGCCCACGATGGTTATGGTATCCTCCGTCTGCCTGGATTTCCGGATCCGTGAAAGGTATGTTTTTTCAAAAAGCTGGTCTTCATTGACCTGTTCACCCGTGGCCCAGACCAGGTATTCGCCGGGGACCTTTATCTCCACCTCATAATCCGCATAATCGTTGTAGGTTTCCTGTATACCCGAATATGCATGGTTGTCCCAGCCCGTGATGTCATCATAGACCGCCATCTGGGGAAACCAGTAACCGACGAAGAACGAGGTGGAATCATAGGGGCCCGTACGCAACAGGACCCTGGGAGGCATCCGGTACTTCCATTCAATGTGTATATCCGCGGTCCCTCCCGGCATGACCGGGTCAGCGGGAATAAACAGATACAAGATGGTCATGTATTTACCGGCCCGGAAAGAAGGGGGGAGATCGGGATCCCGCTTGTCATCCTTGTAGAACCGCCGTCCGTTCAGTGTGCATTCCAGTATCTCCATGCCATGGTGAAGGTGGGCCGGATCTGCTTCACGGTCCTTTTTGGACCCCACCTTGTACAGATCCTGCAAAAGCTTCAACTGGAGTCTGTCCAGGGTATCCGGACTCTCATTGTGATATTTGATGTCCGCGGAGCCGATAACTGTCCGTTCCTCCGGAATAAGTTCGGCCGAGATCCTGTACCGGGCATGGTTCTGCCAGTAATCGGGACCGGGGCGGCCGTCCGGGGAGCGGGTGCCTTTCTTATATGCTTCCTGTACTTCAATGGGAATGAAAAGTCCGGTTTCCTGCGGAGATGCGGCATTTACAAGCAAAAGCAGAATGGCCGCCGGGAATATGACGCGCATGTTTTCTCTGTTCTGGTTTCAGTGAATAGAACCCAAAAATAATCAACCGGCGGAGAATATGCAATAATGGAGACGGGGCCTATCCCGGTACCATAAATACGAATCCCCCGTTCTTTTTGAGTTTCAGGGTCAGTTTTTCGCCTTTCCGGATGTCTCTTTGCATGACCTGCAAAAATGCATTCTCCCCCTCGCCGTCGGTATAGATCTTCACCCGGTGCTCTCCTTCCCCGATAAAATCCAGGGGGATATCCACCGTCCTTTCCCTGGGCCCGTTGATGGCCGCCACGTACCAGTCCGCTCCCTTCCGCCGGGCCAGGCAGCAGAATTCCCCGGGATATCCGTCGATGAACCGTATCCCGTCCCAGGCGGCATGCAACTTCTGCAGGATCTCTCTGGCCGGGGAATTCCGGTATGCCTCCGGCTTGTCGGCCATGCAGGTCCATCCGGATTCAAACACGAAGGGCAGGGCCAGTTCATGGGCATAGGTGGTTTCCCTGGCCCCGAAGGAGAAAGTACAGGGTGTGTAGTCCATGGGGCCGGAGATGTTGCGGGTAAAAGGCAGGGTACAGTTGTGCACGGGGATGCCTTCGGGCCGGCTCCATTTGAAATATTCGGCGCCGCGCACGGCTTCGTAGGTCATGATGTTGGGCAGGGTACGCCGTGCGCCCCTGGGGGTGATGGCACCGTGATAGCTGACCAGCAACCGGTATCTTGCCGCATCCCGGGTAGCATCCCGGTACCATTGCATGGCTTCCTGCAGGTCGCTGTTGATGAAATCCATTTTTATGCCGGCAATGCCCCAGTCCCTGTAGGTCCCGAAAATGCCGGCCCGTTTTTCCGGGGTGTCCAGATTCCTGCGTTCATCCCATCCGTATACCCTGATGCCCTTCGATGAAGCATAATTGACAATATCGGGGATATAATCCACTTCCCGCCAGAAATCCGCCGCGTACCCCCCCTTGTTCCGCAGCAGTCCGATGTCGAATTCCAGGTACTCCCATTCCATTTCCGCGGCCATGTCGATGTAATCCTTCAGGGTTTCCGGATCGTCATTGGCCTCGCTTTCCCCCCACCAGGGGAAAACAGCCACCCCGGGCTCGATCCAGTCCGTTTCCCCGGTCACCGTTGGCGGATTCAGGTTCTCCGGCAAGGTGGAATGGACCAGGGTTTTCAATTGTTCTCCCAGGATCGCAGCCCGCCACGGCGTTGTGAGTCCGGCCCCAACAACGACCCTTCCGGTCTCCCCGGCAACCACTTCCTGCCATGTTCCGGGTTGCGGTTCGCGGTTGAACCTCTGCCGGGGAAGCACCATGGCAAGGACCCCGTTGCCCTTGTGTTCAAGCCGGCAGGCGGCATAGTCGCCGAACACGGCTGCATCCGAAAGGAACACCCACTGGCCGGCAGGGGTTTCGAACAGGGCAGGCAGGATGTATCCGGGTCTGGCCATGGTATCCAGCTTCCTTTTGAAATAATAATGTTCGCTTTCCGGCGTATACTTGTGGACCCAACCCAGACTGGCCGGATCGAGGGCAAATTCATTGATCTCTTCCCTGACCGTATCGCGGCGTTCATTGTGCAACCGGTAACGGTAGGCCATGCCGTCATCATAACTTCTGATGACCAGTTCCAGGGGATGGCCGGATGCATTCTCAAAGGCCAGGGTCAGTTCATTGGCCCGGTTGCGGTACGTGCTGACCTTACCCACCGGCAGGGTATAGGTTTCACTGATGGCGCTGTCCCGGGAACCGGTGAAACGCAGTCCCCCGGTATAATCATGGCCTTCTCCCCTCAGGGCGATTCCCAGGGAGGAGGTATCGATGGCTTTTTTGCCCTCCAGGAATACGCAGTACCGAAGGGTACCCGGCTCCGGGTCCAGGAACACCCTCACCCCGACCTGTCCGCCTGGTGAAACCACCCGCCAGGTCTCTTCCCCCGGTGTCACGCATTGGGGAAACAACAGGAGGATCAGAATAATAAGGCAACAAGTTTTAATGTTCATGATAATAAGTATTTACAGACCGGAATGATCTTAATTCTTTTTCAAAAATCCAATTTTACAGAAACAAAGTTACGTAACGACTTCTTCCAACCCTTCCAGCAAAGTGGGTAACAACTCCGAAACAGTTGGGTGGGAAATGACCGCATTTTTCAGCACGGTGCAAGGAACATCTGCATACATAATCTGCAAAATGCTGCTGATGATTTCATCGCCGCCTACGCCTAAAATGGCTGCGCCAAGAATCCGCTGATTTTCAGCATTAACAATAACCTGCATCATTCCATTGGTTTCATCTTTTTCTTTGGACCTCGCTACCTGGGTCATGGGCATTTTTGCTTCCAGAATTTTATACCCTTTTTCGAGGGCTGCTTTACGGGTCATTCCGGCACGCCCCAAAGGCGGATCGATGTACAGGTTATAGGCCATAATCCGGTCGGAAACTTTGCGGTTTTCGTTGCTGAATTTATTGGCGGCAATAATTTCATAATCATTGTACGAAGTGTGCGTAAAAGCGCCCTTTCCGTTGCAATCGCCCAGGGCAAAAACTCCTTCAACATTGGTTTCGAGATGATCGTTCACCTGAACATATCCGCGGTCGTTGGTTTTTATACCGCCGGCTTCCAGGTTCAGCGAATCGGTATTGGGCCTGCGTCCCACGCCAAGCAGCAGGTGCGAGCAGGTAACTTCCGGGCTTCCCTCTTTGCAGTCCAGTTTCAGGGTAATCGACTTGTCATCGTTTTGCGTACCGCCGATACAACTGGCATTCAAACGAAATTCAATGCCTTCTTCTTTCAGAAAATCCAAAATATTCTCACTGATTTCCTGGTCTTCGCGGCCAATAATGGAAGATGCTTTTTCAATAATGGTTACTTTACTGCCAAACCTCCGGAACATTTGTCCAAACTCCAGCCCAATGTAACTTCCACCCACAATTACCAGGTGCCCGGGCAATTCTTCAAGCTGAAGTATGGTTTCATTGGTCAGGTAATCCAGCTTCTCAAATGGTTCTGGAATAACGGGCCTGGCCCCGGTGTTGATATAAATTTCAGGCGCCGTAAGTTCTTCCCGGTTAACCGAAACTGCTTTTTCTCCTGTAAACTTTGCTTCACCTTCAAAAAAAGTGATGTTTTCTTCCTTTTCCACGCCGGAACTTATACCGTCAACCGATTCCTGTACGATTTCATCTTTGCGGCTTTTTATTTTTTTTAAATCGGCAGATGCGCCTTCAGGAATATCAATTCCCAGAGCAGCGCCGTTCCGGGCGTCCCAAATACGGCGGGCGCTTGCTACGTATGCTTTAGTTGGGGTGCATCCGTCATTTACGCATGTTCCGCCAAACTTATCTTTTTCAATAAAAGCTACTTTATTTCCGTCGGTGGCCAGCTTAAAAGCCAGTGGTGTACCGGCCTGCCCGGAGCCGATAATAATGGCATCAAAATTCTTCATTGTTGTATTTTTTTAATTTTCTGAATCTTTTCCGAAAGCATTGTTAAAATCAATTATGGCCCCGATACAGGAAGCATGCACAAAACTCTGGGGTATATTTCCCAGCATGGTATCTGAATTCGGGTCGGCTTCTTCGGCAAAAAGCCCTAAATCATTTTGGTATTTCAGTGCGGCTTCGATATATCTTTTACTTTTCTGAATATCTTTCCGCATAATCCAGTACTGGGCCATCCAGAAATTTGCAGCGAGGAAAGTGCCCTCCTTTTTTTCATCGAAAAGCAGCAGGTTGCGGTAAACCAAATCGTTTTTGCTGAAATGCTTTTCCAGTTCTTTTACGGTCTGAATCATTTCCGGGGTGTCGGCCGGGCAGTAATCCCACTCCGGGAAAAGCGTTGCCGTAATATCCACTTCCTCACTTCCGGCAAACACAGCATAACTCCCGGAACCGGTAAGGCAATTGTTTTCGATATAATGCCTGATGGTTTTTGCGGCTTCCAGCCAGCGTTTCTTTTGGGATTCATCCTGAGAATATTTCGAAATAAATTCCAGCGCTACTGCCATAATCACTTTGCTCGATGTAAATTGCCGGGCAATATCCTCTTCCCAGATGCCGTAATCGTCCTGCTGCCAGTTTGCAGCCAGGAAGCCGGCAATTTCGGCAACTACCTGCCAGTGATCGCGTGTTTGGGTATTGCCGTATATCAGCTTGGCAGCCAGCAGAATATTGCTTCCGGCATCGAGTTGCAACTGCTCATTTGCATTATTACCGATACGCACGGGCCTGCTGTTCAGGTAGCCCGAAAAATCAAGATAACTTTCAGCAGGGGCCGCTTCTTTCGTTACGGTAACAAATGGGGTGGTGGAATAATCTTTTATATTGCCGCGTGCCGAGCAGATAAAATCCAGAAAACGTTTTTCATCTTCGCCGTTTGTTTTGGCCCTTGTAAGTGCGCTGACAATCATGGAGGCATCGCGCAGCCATACATAACGGTAATCGTAATTCCGTTCGCCTCCCGGAACCTCGGGCAACGATGTTGTAAGGGCGGCAATAATTCCTCCGGATTCTTCATGTGTCACCTGCCTGATGGCCCTTAATGAATCCAGCATCTCTTTTTTGTAGGGACCGTCATAACTAAATCCTGCATTTAACTCATTCCAGCTTCTCCGGGTTTTTTGCAGTGAACTTTTTAATTGCCGGTCGCCTTCAAATTTCATTTGCCGATCAGTTAGAACCGCCCAGCCCTCTTCATTTGCAGGAATTTCGAAAATTATTTTTTCTTCTCCCACCTCTGCCGGGTGAGAAATAATCAGAAAATATTTATCGTTAATACTGACTGTGGTATCATTTATCTTGCTGATTTTTACTTCTTCCTGTCCGTAACCGGGTGCCGGGATTAAGGTATTTTTTTTTGATGACGATGAATGCGAAAACAGCCTGCAAATGCCTGAGAAGTTGTCATGCAGCGGCATCCAGTCGGTTATTGTGAATGCATCGTTTTTAGTCTGAAAACGCGTTTCAAGAACACTGCTGTTTTCAATGTATTGTCTTTCCGTTTCATAGTTGCCTTGCAGATTGACTGTCCATACACCCCCTTTTTCGCTGTCCAGCAAAGAAGCAAAAAGGGAAGGGCTGTCAAACTGCCCGGTACAGTACCAGCACACATCGCCGTTTTTAGCTATCAATGCGCCACTGCGCCTGTCGCTGATTACTCCAAGGTCTCTGATTTTATAGATCATGAAAATTGAATTTAAGTTATCAATTTCCCACAGCCAGGCAGGGGTATAAAGTCATGCCGCCGTCGACAAACAGGGTGGTGCCGGTTACATAATCCGACTCATCGGAAGCAAGCCAAACGGCAGCTCCGGCAATATCTTCCGGATCGCCAACTCTTCCGTACGGAATTGACTGCTCCAGTTCGTCCCACGATTCTTTATTGATGGGTGTTTTTATGGCGCCCGGACCAATACTGTTGACCCGGATTTTGTGAACTGCCACTTCCACAGCCATTGATTTCATCAGAAGCTTGATTCCGCCTTTGGATGCCGCATAGTTGGCATGTCCTTTCCAGGGGATGCGCTCGTGAACGGAACTGATGCATATAATTTTACCGGCTGCTACCGAGATATTTTCGTCAATTTCCTGCTTTTTAAATTCTTTAATGGCTTCACGGGAACATAAAAAATATCCGGTGAGGTTTACATCGATTACCTTCTGCCACTCTTCAAGCGACATCCCGTCGATAGCGGCGTCTATTTGTATGCCTGCGTTGTTCACCAGAATATCCAGCCGGCCAAAGGCTTCAATGGTTTTACCGAACATTTTTTTCACCTGATCTTCCTTACTTACGTCGGCTTTGAATTTTATGGCTTCGCCGCCTGCGTTCCTTGCAGCATCTGCCACCTTCTGAGCTTCATCTGCATCTGCTATATAATTGACAACAACATTTGCTCCTTCTCCGGCCAATTCTATGGCAATGGCTTTCCCGATACCCGATTCAGCGCCGGTTACAATAGCGGTTTGATTTTGAAGCCGTTTATTATTTTTCATGATTTATTGAATTATAGTTTTTTATTGTACTAAATTTTAGTGAAATTAAATATGTTATCAAATTGTAATTGCTATTTATAATTATTTAACTGCTCACATCTATTAAATTTATTACTTCCTGGTTCATGGATTCATCAATAATTTCAACATTCCCAGAGGAATTTACTTTTGCAATCACCTTTTTCCCGTCACTCATTCTTAAAGCATTAAATGTAATTATGCCCTGACCACTAATGTCCATCTTAAAAATATCGTACTGATTTACAGGAATTAGGTTAGAACAGGAATGGTCTGCTGCACTTACCTTTAATAATACCGGTTGATTGGATGTATTTTCCCCGGCAATGTAATAGGTGTTCTCGTTCCAGACAAATAGATTTTCATTACCGTTTAAGTTAAAACAGGATGCATCATATGATGTTGCCTGTTTCTTTGAATAATCAATTTCATAAACACCTGGTCCCCCGAACATTATTTTATTTAGTTGGGGAAACTTCATGATGGGTTCTCTGCCACCATCAAATTCATGCTCAAAAAGTATGGAATCAATAAAAACCTGTTCGGTTGCACTATTATTCTGGATTGTAATTTTATTTATTTTACTGTTGTCATAAACAGCTGTGGGAACTTCATCCGTTTTATAGCCATAATAAAAATTATCATCGAATCCTTTCCATACACACAATGGATTCGGAGAATAAATTCCGCCTAAACCCAATGCATTGTTTTGTAAATTATAAAGTCCGCCATTGGTGTAACGTATGGTTTTATTGTCATATAGAATGTTTCCCTCTGTATCTGTTATGAAACATACAATTGCTTCAGGTAAGTCACTGAGAATAATATTTGCTTCCGGCTGACCAGGATCGGAGACATTAACTTTGGCAATACCAATTTGACCAGGAATAAAATAGATATTATCATTATTATCTGTACTAATGTATGGAGAGCTAGCTCCCGGCAGGCAAATCTGATCAAAAAGCCATGCCTTTTCCGTATTTTTATTCACCAGATATGCCCACGTAGGTGATGAAATATCACTAAACTGGACAATTAAAAAAGTGCTGTTCACATCCCATATTCCACTGGGGAAATCCTTCATTGTAACTCGGGTACTGTCTTCATCATAATATTTTACCTCTCTTAAATAACCATCTTCCGTGATTTTAAACAAAACAGTAGTGTCTTCATCCTGCTGATTAATGACACCGGATTTTTTTGAAAAACGATTCGCCGAAGCAATAAATAAGCTTTGTGCATCTGCAATGTCCATGATTTTTAATTTGTCGTTACCATTATCTGGCAGATTATCATCTTCTTCCTTCTCACATGCAAAACATGTAAGGATTAGAAAAAATAAAACGTAACTAATTCTTTTCATGATAATTAAGTTTAATTTAATGATTGATATATTATTTTTTAATGAACGTTTGATGGTATGTTGTCGTGCGGGATTACGAGGCGATTTCCTATCAGTTCACACCAACCTTTTTCACGAGCAACAAACGCTCGCATACCTCTGAAACCCGCATGCACTATACCATGTGTTGAACTAAACCTCCTGTCGTCGGTAGCTTTTACACTGCCGATTCCAGGAGGTTTTTCTACTAAAAGTTTTCACCTTTAAGGTGTTAAACAAAAACTTCAGTATATGATAAATTTAAAAAAAACTTCTTACAAGAAGCACAGTTACGCAATTTAAGTGAGCGCACCATTGAGAGTTTCTGGTGGCACATCAATGATTTTTGCGATTTTATTAAAAACGATCCAACCCGGTCCGGAGTTAAAGAGCTACGGGAATATTTTCATCACATGCTTACCTGCGGGCGATATGGCCCGGGAAGTGTTAAGATGGGATATTATGCCCTGAGGTTTCTGTTTGTAAAGGTTCATCATCTTGAATGGGGCGGCCGATCATCTTCTCATTCCAAAAGTTCCCAGGACCTTACCGGTTGTTCTTTCCAGGGAATAAGTAAGCCAGGCATTGTTTTGCCACCCATTTGCTGGAACAGGGGGTAAACCTGCAAGTGATCCAACGCCTGATGGGTCATGCCGATATTTCCAATACCTTGAAATGCCCTTTTTCGGAGTAAAGAAAATGACCAAATACCTTCATCGGTCTTTAGGACATACGGTTAATGGGATTATTTTCTTTGATTTTACTTTTTAATGTTCGTAACTTGATATAATATTCCAAATTATTCATTTACGATAATATCAATTGGGGGTTTAAATCAGTTGATATGTTTACAGTAAAAAACATTTTTCTCTTAATAACATTGCTGCTTTGTTATAGATTATCATTTGCTCAAACAGATAGTATTGATATATATGACTATGGTTTCGATCAGCTATCGCAACTTAAAATTACATCAGCTTCGAAAGTAAAACAATCCGTTGAAGTGGTCCCTTCTACCATCTATGTTGTAACAGCTGAAGAAATTAAAACAAGAGGTTATTTTACATTGGAGGATGTTTTGGCAGATTTACCAGGTTTTCAGTTCAGAAATATACAGGGAATAAATACATACTCTTTTCTAAGGGGGATCCCGAATCAAAATAATCTCGTATTGCTCTTAATTGACGGCATACAGGTTAATGAGCTTAATTCGGGCGGTTTTTACGGTGGCGGGCAATATAATCTTTCAAATATTGAAAGAATAGAAGTTGTCTATGGACCGGGGTCTGTTGCGTATGGTACCAATGCAACATCCGGAATAATTAACCTTATAACCCGAAATACCGATGAAAACAGTTATGAAATAAATGCACTGGCAGGTTCATTTAATACCTTATCAAACGACTTTAGCATTGCCCAAACCAATAAAAAAAATAACCTTGGAATCCGGATTTCGGGAGTGGCCAAATATACCGAAAAAGCTAATTTAAAAGGAAGTGCAGGCGATTACAACTGGACCGATTTAATGGATAACTACGAAAGGGATTATGCTTTTGATATTAAAATCAGCGCCAGTAATTTTTTGTTTGGCACAAATTATTTACAAAAACAATCGTCGGGTGCAACATATATTAAATCTGTGGGTACAATTTACCGGGATTATGGCACCTTGTGGAATATCCGGTTTATAAACAACTACTTAAAATACCAGAAACAATTTGAAAACATTTCTCTGACAGCAACCTTATACAACAGAGATGCCTCCGTTTTAGATAATTCTGTTCTGTATATTGTTGACACTGCACAAATTGGATATTATCGTCCCAATAACTTAACCGGAATTGAGAATATATTATACTATTCGAACAAGAATTTTTCGGTAGCAAGCGGTTTAATTTTTGAATATGAACAACTAGCCGAGTCTTACTCAGTTTCGATCAGCGATTCGCCCGATCAATCGCCCGAATCTCCGGAAAATCCAGATATGGAAATGAATTATTTAACCAGCCTTTTTATTGAGCCGGAATATACCATTCTTAAAAACATACATATCTCGGGAGGTATACGTTTTGATCACAGTTCTATCTACGATCAGGTTTTAACTCCCCGCGGTGGAATCATTTATAAACTAAAAAATCAAATTGTACGCTTTTCTTATGCAGAAGCTTACAGAGCTCCGAAACCCTGGGATTATAACGATGGCTTAGGAAACAGTTCTTTGCTTCCCGAACGAATGAGCTCTCTGGAACTTGCCCTTAATTTAAAATTATTAAAAAATCTTAAACTCGATATTATTGGATATAAAAACCAGCTTGAAGATGCTATTGTTAAAAAAGATGAAATGGATAGTTATCGATGGGTAAACACGGGCGGTATCAGCACGAATGGGCTTGATCTGTTTTTAAAATACTCATCAAAAAGCATGCATACAATTTTATATTACACCTTTAATGATAGTTATGATGAGTCGGGAAAACAAGTACATGAAATTAGTAAACACACAGCTGGAACAAATGTAACATATGCCCTGGGGAAAAATATCAGATTCAATATAAGAGCTAATTATATAGGCAAAAGAGAAAATCAAAAAATAATAACGGCTACCAATAGCAGAATGATTGACCCCGCAATAATTTTTCATGGCGCCATATCCGTAATAAATTATACAAATTTTAATATTCAGTTCATCGCCAGAAATATTTTTGATACAGAATATTATCATACATCGCATAAAGAGCCGGAAAGGTACAGGCAATCTCAAAGAACATTGCTTTTATCTTTAGTATCTTATCAATAATGTTCTTGTATCTTTTGGCAAAAGTTTAATAATTC
>CAZNPH010000025.1:0-47600 GCA_964574985.1 uncultured Bacteroidaceae bacterium | reverse complement strand
AAAAGCCAGGAAACCCTTGTCAATCCAAGCTTTTAGAAAATATGACAACTTGTGGTGTCTAAAACATTACGTGCTTTTATTTCCGTGAAATTCTATGTTAACTAGATAAATCCCCATTCCAGCTAATACAGAATAAGAAACTGCATCAACAGGTTTTGTGAAGAAGGGTGTTACAAGCAGGTTGCCCAAGATTATGCTTGCCATACCCGTATAAAACCATAATCCTTCTGAGCCACTTGAAGGAACCCACGTTCCGAAGGCAACATAGTTTAAGACAAACAGCAGTGCTGTATATATTAATAAAAATATTGCACGTGTTCCTTGATTCATTTTAAATCATTTATTCCTGTTCAACCTCCTTGCTGATAACTTTTTCCAGATGCTATCAGCAAGTTTTATTTCTTTATTGGTAAAGCCGTATCCTTTTTTGAGGATTTGCTCATTTGTGATTTTCAAAATTTCATCAATTGGTTTCTTGGCCCGCATCATTTTATCTATCTGATCGAGTAAAGCTTCATTTTCTTTTGAGTACGGAAGCAATATTTTCCCGGCTTCACTGGGCATTAATTCTAAAACGCCACCGCCATAGGAGCGACCGGAAATCTCGGAAAATGCCAACGAAAGAGAATTATAGAAACTCGCTATAAAGGCGTTGATATTGGTGGTTGGCATTACAAATACGCGGTGCATAGTGTCAGTGGTATAAGCACCTACTTCATTTAAAATCAATTTTGGGTACAGGTTATTTCGCCTGATAAAAAGTGCTTCTGACTGCCTTATAGAAGGCACAACAAACCAATCGTCACGAATACCTGTTTTATAGCCTTTATTAATTCCCATGGATTCACCCATTGAGATATAGGAATTTGCTCCTTTATGGCCGTTTAGCTCTTTTTTTGGTGGGAAAATAAGTAAGTGTGCACGGGCTTTGGTCAGACGATTTCGTTTCCAGTCTTCTTCGTTGAAAATTATACTGTTAACCTGCACGCTCCTACCCACCATAGGTTTTGCGAATTCTTGCAGGTTGTACCCTTCAACTACAGGTAAAGGCACGGTAAAATAATCATTAGCACCTGTGGTAATACCTACTTCAACTTTTGCATAGTCTGCAATTTGGGGAATGGACTTTTTCCGGGCGACAGTTTCCAAAAAGTCAATCTCTTCCTGTTCCAGAAAATAAAACGTCCATTTATTGCTTTTAAAATCAATCTGCTTATGCGGACTTTTTAGCTTGTTTACATCAAGCGTTTCCAGTTCAGATGCATCAGTCAATTCTAAGTGTTCTATTAAGTGGCTGTCCGTTCCGTTTTTCTCACAAAGCAGTAATACAACTTCTTGCTGAATATCAGGAAACACCAGCTTTTTGAAGGAAACGATATTGATTTTGTTGTAAAAATGAGCCAAGAACTCCCGGAGTTGTTGTGCATACGAAACTTGTAGTATCTCAGCCGGAAGAACAAAACCAATTTTTCCTTTTTCTTTTAAAAGTAGGCTTGAACCGACCACAAATGAAACCCATGCATTGGTGAGTTTGGTGTATTTAAGTCCAGCATTTTCAAAGATTTTGGCAGCCTCTTTTTGCTGTGCCTCATCAAAATATTGATAGCGTATGTAAGGTGGATTACCAACTACAAAATCAAAACGTTCTGTCGTTTCATTACAATAGAGGTGAAAATCCGTATTAATGACCGTTTTATTTTCAATCTCTACGGTATCAGCTTTTTCTGCTTCTGCTTCATCAAATTCAATGGCTGTTATCTTATTGAATTTATGCTTTTGCTCTCTTAATTGCTCCAGAAAAACCCCGTCACCACAGCTGGGTTCTAAAATATCATAGGACGAACTGCCATTAATGCCCCACTTTAAGATGAATGCGGTAATGGGTTCGGGTGTGTAAAATCCACCTCTAAGTTTCTCTGCTGATGCGTGTTTAATTAGCTTCATACATTTCTTTTATTAGAGGGATTAAAGAATCATCTTTTTCTAAGTCATAAAGCTTTTTCAAAAGCTCATCTAGCTCGGACTTCAGTAAGCGAAACTCTCTTTGTAAACGGGTAAGTGTTCGCTTATCTTTTTGATATTGGTCTATTTCTTCCTGTTTCAGGATCAGTTCTTTTTGGATTTTCACGATCTTATCATGAAAGGCCTTGTCCTTTTTATTAGTGTAGTCAATTTTTCGTATGGGTAAGCGTTTTAAAACTTTGGTTCCTCTCGCGATATACCCACCTCTAAAAACCTCCCCTAAAAGAGCGGAGTACCATTCGAGGTATTTTGAGTTAAGCAAAGCCTGAATATAATAGATAGAGTAAGGAGAATCAGGGGGCAAGGCAACCACACAGTAACCTGCTGTTCCTCCAGAGGAAATCAATGTGCCATGAAAATCTATGGCGTATTTGTCGCCAACTGATAGAACTCCTACAATGATTTTTTCCGGTAGTCCGCATTTATCCAAGCTTTGATGCCTGCCGTACCTGTGCCACTCATTTTTTGTTTGAGGCTCCGGCTTAATGTCCCTTTTAGGATTTGCAAGGTCTTTTTTATAATGAAGCAGGTATTTATATGCTGCCGGATAATTCTTTTTAATTTCTTTTAGAGAAATCAAGTCAACTCCTGTTTTGGTAGGTGTATAGGGATAAATTACACGTGCATTAGGCTTAAATGGCCGATATGTATTCAGGTTGTCTTCACCGGAAGAAGTTTGAAAGTATGGTTTCGTTAAAGCCTTTTCAATCTTCCATTTTTTACCCTTTTTCTCAAAATAGTAGTAGGTTTTGTCTTCTTTGTTGGGCTGAAAAATGTAAATGGCGTTAGCACTTGTCTGAATACCGTTGAAAATACCTTCTCGACCTACAATGTCCTCTAGTAAAATACTTTGGTCATTGATTTTATCAAAAGTGGGTTTAAGTTCCGGAGGCACAAGCACCCATACCTCTTTATTCAGGCTTTCTGTTTTTATGGTTTGGTATTCAATGTCATCTTTTTCGCTAACCTTCCATACAGGTAGATTCCTGATTTCGGTGTATTGAAATGTTGAAAGCTTCTCTTTTCGGAGAATCAACAAACAGGTATAGGTTGTTTTGCTGCTGAATATCTGGTTAGCACCAAAAGAAATGATTGAATGAACATATCCTTTATCCTGTAAAAACTCCCTGAGTTTTAGACCTGCGCCTACCTTGGCAAATTTACTCGGTACGATATATCCGAACCAGCCCTTATCTTTGAGTAAGTCAATCGCTCGTTCTATAAACACAAAGTACTTATCAAATTGCTTATATGCAGCAGTATATTTCTTTTTGTATATCGGAAGTTCAAGCGGAGTTATCTGCTTCATGTCTTCCGATTTCATATACGGAGGGTTGCCAACGATCACATCATATTGCTCTTTACCAAAATCAAATGGATTTATCTCGGATGAGGCTTTTTTGTCTTTAATATCTTTTGGAGCAATCAATGTATTCCCAAAATGGATATTACTGCTCAAATCAGGAAGAATTGGATTTTTTGAATGTATTGAACTATTGTCCTCCCCTTCAAGGAGTTTTAGGAGTAGTCCGAATTTGGCAGCTTCTACCGCATTGTAATCTTTATCTGTTCCATATATGCAATTCAAAAGCAGCTCCCGCTTTAATACGAATGGCAGTTTATAGGTATTGATATTGGTTTGGATAAGCTTTGAACTGTCATTATTGAGGTAAAAATCAACTAAAGTGTCACTTAACAACTGGAACAGTTCCAAAAGAAAGGCCCCTGAACCACAAGCAACATCCGCCATTTTTGAAGACAGAATATCCTTATCTGATTTACCTTCACAAAACGGAGCTACAGTCTGATTTAAAATAGATTTGATGATGAAATTAGGGGTAGTAATAATGTCCCTGTCAATATTTTCCGGTTTGCGTACGAGTTCAATCTTTCCGTTTTGGATTGCCAGTTTTTCAGAAAGAAAGATTTCGTAGATGCTGCCCAATACGTCAGATGAAAAAACAGCAAAAGAGTAAGGGCTTTCCGGGTAATAAAGCTGTTTGATGATTGACCAAAATACCGAGCTGATATCGCCAATGATTTTTTCAGACAAGAACTGATCAAATAAGCCGGAATTGTATTTTTTATCTGCCTGGCCGAATTTTTTCAGAAGGGCTTTGAAATCTTGTTGATCGGCAAACTGGAGTAGAGTTTGATAGGTTTCTAAATCCCTGTCCTCACACACCCGGAGAAAAATAATCCGGTTGATATAACTCTGTACATAGTCATTGAGCAACTGCTCTGAAATCTTTGGGTCATGTCTGTATATTTCCGCCCCAAGCTGTTTTCTCCATTCATTTATCTGATTCAGGAATAGATGGTCGATGCTGAACAGGCTAAGCTTTTCTTCAATGCTCTTCCATTCTTCATCAAACTGTCCGGTGTAAACGGATTTTTTACCTAGCAGAGATTGTAGTTCTTTAAACTTGTCTGCAAATTCCGTGTAGTGGTATTTTTTTATAAGGGCTTTGTTGTGGCTGTCGTCTTTCTCAACTTTGACTGAACAGTCATAAATCAACAAGTATTCAAAATTGGAAAGAACAGAAATTTTCAGTTTGGCAGTAAATCCATATCGTCTTACCTGTTTTGCATTATCAATATTAGTCTCAATAGAAACGCTTGGTTTCTTGGCCTCAAGAAAGAATTTGCGTTCAGAAAACAGCCGAAAAGTATAATCCGGTTTTTTGGAATTTTCAGAGGCGTTTGCCTTTAATGCTTCTTCTAAAAGAACTTCCCTTTCATTGGTCGGCTTACCTGATTTGTTTTTGATATCCCATCCTAAAAGTTCAAACAATGGGTCCAAAAAATCAGACCTCAATTGCGTCTCGTTAAAAGTCGCTTTGAGATAATTATCTCTGTTGGAATGATATTTATTTACAAGGTCTTGAATGGTCATTGCTTATCAAAATCTATTTTGCCTTGTTGATGGCTTTTGGTTTTTAAATACTTGATTTTCTCCTCCGCTACCTTCAGGATTTCATTTGAATTTTCTTCATCCCTTAAATCGTATGCTACTTTATCGCTGAGTAGAATCAAACCCAGTGTTTCAATATCTTCTTTGAATAGTTCTGCTAAAAAGGGAATCATTTCTTTGTTTGCAGATCGTTCCCCTCTTTCAATCTTGCTAAGTGTAGATGGATCAATGTCCAGTACAGCAGCAACTTTTCTTAAAGGAAGCCCATTTTCTTCCCTTAACTTCCTAATATGTTCTCCAAAGGATTCCTTAATAGTCATTTCCTTATTTTTCTTGAAAATACAATTTGGACAATTTTTGTCAAATTTACAATCTTTTTTTGAATTCCCGTTCTTGTGGGTGGGGAAAATTTGGCTCTTTGGCAAGCTTGGGTTAGTGGTTTAGCCTGAGCGGCTTGCCAATGTGCCAAATGAGCGATGGCAGAAAAAATTAAAATGCGGGAGGGGTAAAAATTTAAACTTGGGTCGGATTAAGAGTCGGGTTATGCAATTCGTCAAGGAGCTCGTTAATACTGTCTGCTTTTTTCGGAGCAGGGTCGTTCTTCAGGCTTGCTTACAACGGAAAGCTATAAATACAGTAGCCGCTTCCACTATCGCCCAATAAAGGTACAAAATTTTCAATCATCTACGTTCCTATCCACCGAGCCACGGCGGCTATTGGATTTATAGCATGTTATGCACTGGGCGTATTCATTATCAGTCAGTTACGGTGTTTTTATTGTATTTTGTTTTCAGCGTTGGGTTATCGGGTTGGTGCGGGACGGGCTGGAAGGCTCTTTTGCAAGCTTAGATTTGTGTGTATGCCTTGTGGGGCTTGCAAATGTGCCTGACAGCGAAGGGAGGGAGTGCGTAAGGCTTTTTTTATTCTTTCCAATCATAAGTCAAATTTGGACAACCACAACTTATTTTTTTGTTTGCTTTATCAATGTTTTTTACTGAAATGTATCTGTTGCAACTATTACAATAAAACAGTTTAATAAGTTTTGCTGTTTCCTCCCAGAAAACTTCTAAATCTTCAATACTTTCCTGAAAAGTATTATCATGAGATGTTGTATTCGCTATAAATGCCGGTATACCTTTAAAAGTGGGGATGTCAGCTTTTTCTTTTAAGTCTTTGCTGTGTTTATTCAATGTGCTTTGAAGTGAATCAAGTAATTCCGGTGCCATTCTTTTTTCATTTAAATTATTAAACCTGAAAATTACTTTAGCTTCTAAGTTATTGGCTATTACCTTTAATTGGCGTTCTAAATATTTTCTTATCAGATTACCAAGTTCATCTTTGTCCCTATTATTGATTTTATTCTCAATTTGAGATTTATAATCTATTTGAGCAGTTTTAAGATATGAGCCATCATCCTTGTTCCATCCGATTTCTTGTAATAGCCATCCTTTACTTTTTATGGTACTTGAGATTAGTTCAAAAAATTCTTGTTCATGAGTTAAAAGGATTATCTGGTAATCATCATTAAATTTATCTATAAGCAGTTTTGCAAATCTGGTTCTATGAGAGCGGTCATAACTTGAAACTACATCGTCAAGAATAAAAAATGAGTTTTTTTCATTGAATGCCTTTACAGAAGCTAAAAAGAATGATAAACCAAAACAATTTAAATGGCTTTCGCTCAAATATGCAATGGGTTGGGTGGTAGTTGTGTTAAAGAAATCATATTCAATTGTTATACCAAGCAAGTCATCTGTATTTCTGTCTTTTATAGGAACGAGCTTGATGTTTTGTACTTTCTCATTTGGATTCATAATACAATAAAACTCGTTAATATCCCCCGAAAACTGGTTAAGAAAAGAATTAATTGCCTCCTCTTGTCTTCTAATAAAATCTGCAAATAATAATTCAAACGTTTCTTGCTGTTTAGTTAAAATACTTTCTTTCTTTTCAATTTTTAAGTATGCCAGAAAGGCTTCGTTTGCCCTGAATAGTTTTGTATATATTTGAAGCTTAATATTTTTCTTTTGACTTTCTGTTAATTCTTTAACTTGGTTTTGAGCAAATTCGATTAATTCTTCAATATCCTTGCTCGATATTTTTATAGATTTCAGCTCTTTTAATTCTTCTGGTTGTGATACTTCTTTTTTAAGTTCTATTGCAATGTTATTAAAGGCATTTTCTAATTTTTGGATATTCTGCTTTAGTTCTAAATGTTCTTTCTCGCCAAATAATTTTTCATTAAGCAAGGACTTAAGATTAGTTGAATTATTTTGAAGTGTATTTTCTACTTGAGATAATTTTTTATCTAATTCTTCTTTTTCCTCATTTATTTCTGCTAATTCTTCTATTCTTTCATTCAATTCGTTTATTAATTCTATCCTTTTTTTTGTTTGCTGACAAAGAGGACAAATATCCTCTTTAACAATTTCATCTTTTAAAACTTTAACCCCTTCATTCAATAATTTTGATAATTTAAGTTTCTTTATTTTCTCGGCTTCTTTTTGTATTGAAAAGAAAGAATTATAGAAATCCTCATATTCTTGATACAATTGCGGCAAATTTTCTTTAATTAATTTTAAGCCTTCCGCTATTCTACTATAAAAGCTAATCAGATTTGCAGTTTTGTTATCTTGTTTCTGCTCAATTTCTTTAATTACCTGTTTTACACCTGAAAGAGTTTTAATTTCCTTACCAAGGCCAAGTGGTTTTATAAGCTCATTACAAGCTTCAATAAATTCTGAAATTGTATAAGTAGGTTGGTTTAAATTATCTATTATTGTTGACTGTTTTGCATCTTTTTGATTTTGAAACTGTTCTGATTTTATTCTCTTTTTGATTCTACCTGCTATTTTACGTAAAAGGTCTCGAATTTTGCCAACTTCACTAAATCCTATTATTTCTTGGAGTTTATCTAATTTCTGTTTTTTAGTTGCAATAATAAACTCAAGCAATTCATGGTATCTTAATATCAACCTTTCTGACTGGGACTCTGTAATATATTGTTTAAAATCATCGTTATTATTTGAACTGTAAGTTTTTGCGGAATCATCTATACTTTTTATGGAGTTTAATTTGTTGTCTGAGAATTTTATATCAACGAAAGCATCATCATTTGAGTTTACAAATTTATTACGGATTGCTCCTTTACCTCTTTTTTCAATTTCTTCACTCGATATGTGTTCAATTGAATCGGAATAAAACCATTCTATAGCGTCAGATATAGAACTTTTGCCTGAACCATTCTCACCAAAAATGAGAATGGATTTTTTATTCAAAATAAGAGGTAAGTCATTTTTAATACCCCTGATGCCTTTTATGTTAATTGAATTAATTCTCATAATTTTGTTTTTCTATTTCGGAAGTTTCTTCTGAAATAATTTCATCAAGAGCATTTTGTAAATTCGTATCCGTTAATTTTCCTGTAGAATAGAGGAATATTAATTTTTCTACGGTTTTGTCATGTGTGCCCGGAATATTTAAAATTTCAGCAAAAAATTCATCAAGCACATCTTTACCGCTTTTAATATTATCTGTCGCCATATTGTTGTATTTTAATTAAAATAGTGCCAATTTATTTCAAATTCAGAATCTATATGCTTTTCAAGGATTTTATACCCGGATTTATTATTACAAATTGGATAAACACCGAATTTTTTAATAAAATCAAGTATGAAATAACTTTCTAAATCTTCAATTCTGTATTTCCAAAATTGTCTTACCATCTCAAAGCTAATGTAAGTAAAATAAAGAGAATCGACCTTCCTGTAATTTATCAAACCAGGATTGCCACTTGTTCCCTCATAATGCCCAATTAATCTGTTACCCATACTATTTGTTTTTTTCTCGCTCATACCAATATAAAGTAATTTTGATTCGTCGAATGGGTATTTTATTCTGTAACTATCAGCAAAAATGAAGTATAATCCAGTTAAGCCAATCAATGCGCGAAAATTTGACAGCTCAAATATTTGAGGTTGTTTAAAACGTATTTTAATTGAATTGCTCATTAATTATTTTATCTGTTCATTAATAAAATTCATTGCGCTTTCTTCATTCTCCTCAATAGCTTTTTCAACGGCTGTTTTGGCTAATTTCAATAATTCTTCAGATTGTTTCTTCAAACTGAAGCTTTCTTCAATTAATCCGGCAATTTCTTTCTGTTTTTCTATTTCGATAATTGGAACAACAACTTTTTCAATTTCACTAACCCGCCAATGCAAAATTATTGAACCACCTGCATCACGTTCTGCTTGCATTTGGACTAATTCAGAGTTTAACACCAACGTTAAATAATCAGGTAAAGTTTGATTTTCGTTTTTTACTCTCAAATGCAAAATAGCCCCGGATGTTATTAAATCCTCATCTTTCCTTAGTTTGTATGCTGTACCAACGCTACCGTCTTTTGAAAATAAAATGGTATTAGTTTTTGGTTTTAATTCATCTAATATTTCCTTGTTTTCTTGGTAATAGTTGTCTGAAAGGCACTTTTGAGGGGTTTTTATACCAAATTTGTCATAATCAGCAACCCTCAAGAAAGAAATTCCTTCGTCAGAATATGCACTTGATCCAGGTTCAACAGATTTTTTAATACTTACCACTTCTTTTATTGTTGAGTGATTATGTTTTTTTATTTGCTCAATAACATGCTCATATTTTGGTTGATAATACTCAGCATCCAGCCTTCCCGAAGTAGCAAAAGACTCAGAAAAGCTTTTAATGTTTACTTTCGCTTTTCCAGGATTGAAATTTTCTAATTCTAAAGTTTGCAGTAATTTTTTTTCTGCATCTGCATAAGTCAAATTAGATTTTCCCTTGAAGAATAAAGATTTTTTATATAATAGTTCGAATGCATCTTGAAATTTATTGGAAAAAGAAGGAATTTGTATTTCCCCAATTGAGGGAAGAGTTAAATGTGGTTGACCTGTCTGACTTGCAGTTCTCCATAGAAATTGTTGTCCAAACTTTGAATGCAAGAATACCCATAAAAAGTATTTATTATATTTTATTAACGAATTTGTTTTTAATAAAATTAAATCACGAGATAACGCATATTTGGGAAAAGATTCAGTTATGAGACCAACTTTAGCTAAAGTATTTCCTCCTTTTGCAATAATTATATCACCTGGATATGCACTTTTTATTGTAGAGGTATTGGATTCAACTATTTGTTCTGGAAGAAAAGCAGTGTCTGAGTCAATATTTATTAAACCTCCTTTGATTTCATTTACTCTTAAAAAAGGAATACCTTCATAATTGAAATTATAATACCTAGTAATAGAAGGGTAAAATGCACTACAGTCCAATTTAATGCGTGTTTTATATAAGGTATCTCCTCCTATTTTTTTTAGTTTTCTGTCAAGTTTCAAATAATCCTTTTTATAAAACTCAGAATCTAATCGAGATTTAATTTTATCAATTTTTGAAAGTAAAACTTCAGAGACTTCTAGCCCCTCCAATAAAGCCTTATATCTATCTTCATTGAAGGGGCTTAGACGAAAAAACTTAGCCCCTCTTTCTTGGCGAATTCGGCAAAAGCCTCTGCAATGCCCTCCAGGGTTTTAAGCCCGTATTTTAATGGCTGGCTAAAAAGGTCATGTTTTACAACTAAATGGTCATGCTCATCAAGAACAAATTCATCCAAATCCCTGGCAGTTTTCACGTAAAAGGCTCTTTGTTCTTCTGCCAAATCCAATTCTTGCTGCTCAGGAACAGGTGTTTCCGGTTGTACCTGAAATTGTTCAAAGTCTTTTTTCCGTAAATAGATTTTATCGCCACTGTTGTCTTTGCTTGGTTCCTGCATGGTGGCAAAAAAGATGGGATAATCTTCTTTTTTAGGGCACAACTTTTCATTCCATTTTTGCACGAACAAAATACTTGTTTTTGTGCCTGTATGTGGTTTAAAAACATTGCCATGCAATCCTACAACAGCTAAAATTCGGCATCTTTCGGCAATAAAGTCACGGATGTATTTGTCAGATGAGTTATTAAACCTGCCTTGTGGCAAAACAATGGCCATTCTGCCTCCGGGCTTTAAAAAATCTAAGTTTCGCTCAATAAAAAGAATATCCCGTCCAACTTTGGATTGATATTTTCCATTTGATTTTTTCCCCAGTTCATATTTTGAAAGTATCCGGCTTTCTTTAATGTCTCCGGCAAATGGCGGATTTGCCATTAGAACATCAAAATTGAAATCATGGTTTTCGTTCCTTTTTGCCCGGTATTTAATGAATTTAAACCATCCATCGTGATAAGTTGCTTGCCAATCTTCATCTTTAACCCTATCGTCCCATCGTTCCCAATCAAGAGAGTTTAAATGTAATACATTGGATTGGCCATCTCCTGCAATCAGGTTTAATGTTCGGGCAACACGAACCGATTTTTCATCAAAGTCAATGGCAAATACATTGTTTTTTACATAATCCTCGCAACGGCTTGGTTTTTGTTCAAGCGTAAATAAATGGCTTTTGTTCAATCCTTCGTCTTGCATAATTTGTTCCCAAACATGAAACATGGTATGCACAGGAAAACCACAACTGCCTGCTGCCGTGTCTATCATGGTTTCTTGTTCCTGAGGATTTAACATTTTAACACACATATCTATCACATAGCGAGGTGTAAAATATTGCCCTTTTTCTCCTTTGCTACTCTTGTTTATCAGATATTCAAAAGCATCATCAACGACTTCAAGATTGGAATTGAATAATTTCACGTCTTGCAGGGACGATATACATATTGAAAGGTGAGAAGGAGTTAAATTTATCCGTTCGTCATCAGTGAATACGCCCTCCCATTTTCTTTTTGCATTGTTAAAGAGGTTTTGAATCTTATATTTTAATTCGGTCTCTGTATCCCCGTAGTTTCTAAATTCCAATGGCCTTGATTGTGTTCTTCCAGATTCTAATTCATCATATAGCTTGGTAAAAATTAATTTAAATAATTCCTCAAATACATCTACTCCGGCATTTGCCAACACTTCATCCTCCATTTCAAGGATTAGGTCTTTTAATGATTTTCTTTCCGTTACAAGTTTGTCTTTTTCAATTAAATCCTTGATGTACCATCTTTCGGAAAGTATGTCGGATAGTTTTTCACTTGCTTTTGGAATAGCAGGTAAATCTTCGAAGAAATTCGGGTCTTTCCTGTGGTAATAAGAAATTGATTCCCCGTTTGTCCATACACCAATTGGCGCCCCGGTCGCATTACAATATGATTTTAATTGTTCTTTCCCGTCTTTAAGTTTAGGCTTTTTCAACTCAACCATGATGTATGGAGAAGTTGTCTGCTGTTTATCGAATATTACAATGTCAGCTCGTTTCTTTTCACGACCGAATGAAACAGCATATTCAATCTCCATTCTATCAACAGGATAATTGTATTCATCGGACAGCACTTGCAGGTATAATTGCCGAATTACTTCTTCCGGTGTAAGTTTTATACTCCTTTTTCTTATGGCACATTGAATATAAGGAATTTCATTTCCTTTTTTGTCTGTTTTAGTCTCAATCTTTTTCTCAAGATTCGATATTTCAACAAGATTGAACTGTGTTAATTTGTAGTTTGAATCTTTTAATATTTCTGCAAGTGTCATATTTATTTATATTTTTTGTCTCAAAAGTAATAAATAAGTCATGAAATCAACGGCGGGTAGGCCACAAAAGCAAGTGTGTGGAAGCGAAGGGATGCCCTGCGGGATGGGCTGGAACACTCTTGCTTTTACCAGGGCTGGCATTTTCCTTTTTTTTCAGTGCGTGGGAAAACAAAATTATTTTTCAATTTAGTACCTGGCGATTTTTTTTGGTCGCCTTGTGCATAACTTGTTTATATGCGAGTGCAAAGTTCGGGTTTGTGGTGAAATTTAAGATAATATACGAATAATAATGGAAAAGAAATTGACTTTTTCTTATTGATATTGCTGGAGAGGTTGTATTCGTATATTATTCCAGTGATGGAGATAATGCGAAATCAATTGAGGATTTTTTTAATTTGTTTTGTTCGAATCTTTTTTCTCTTCACTTTTTTTTCACAAATCGATATCATTGAGCAGGCTTTTTACATTTAGAACATTTCTGCTGCTTATGTGGGTATATATTTCAGTGGTTTTGAGATTGCTGTGACCCAGCAATTCCTGGATGATCCGTAAATCGGTGCCATTTTCCAGCATGTGGGTGGCAAATGAATGCCTTAATGAATGTACGGTGGCATTCTTATTTATTCCGGCTTTTATCAGTGCTCTCTTTAGTATTTGTTGTACACTTCTTGGGGAATAATGCTTGCCGCTGTTACCCTCAAACAGGAATTCTTTCGGACGATATACCTCGAGATACTTTTTTACATTTGATTCAATGGATTGCGATAAAGGAACAATTCTGTCCTTGTTGCCCTTACCCCCGTGTATATGGATAAGATTGCGACTGAAGTGAATATCGGTAACCTTTAAATTGACGACCTCTCCTACCCTCATACCGGTGTCATATATCGTCATGATGATCAGTTTATGCTTCTGGTTTCTAATGGCATTAATAATGGATGATATTTCTTGGGGAGCCAGGACAACTGGGAGTTTTTTCTCTTGTTTGGGTCTCGGAATTTGCCACTGGGTCAATGACCGGTTGAACATCACTTTATAATACAATTTTATGGCATTGATCAATTGATTCTGAAAGGAGTGGGAATAGTTATTCTTGTGTACTGTATCGAAAATAAAATCTTTTATTTGACGGTGGCTTAAATTTCTTATTCTGTTGGACTGCCAGTTCTGAAGGAACCGGGCAACAAGTGAGCGGTAGGTATTGATTGTTTTTTCACTGTAGTTTGTAAGGATCATATGATTGATAAACCTTTCCGGAACGTCGGAAATTGGATTTTGATTCTTGCTTTGATCTCGATAATGATTTTGGCTGCGGGGGCAGGGCCTCTCCATGGGACAATAAAAAGATGAGCGTATGGTTTTAAAACCATGTTCCGACATAACCGAAACCAGATCATCCAGGTTTTTTTTCCCATCCCTGATTGACCAGAGTTTTAGCTTTTCGTGCCAGTGATATCCGTCAAGGGTTTTAATCAGTCGAATGATATCCTTGCTGTATTTGAATTTAATATAGATCCTGGCTTCTTCTCTGACTTCCTGATATAAAATGATATCGGGTGGTATATGGATCTTGCGGATTGTCTTTGTTTTGGGGCTGTTTACATCAATAAATATGTATTTTCTGTAAAAAGCTATGTTCAGGTAACGGTTATAATTTTCAATGTCATGTATATGCCAGCATTTCATGGAAGGTTTCCATTTCAGGTCGGGAAGTTTCCTGATGTCTCTGAGTATATTCTGATCGTTTTCAAAGAGCAACTTGATCCGGTAACAGCCATCGACAAAAAAGCGATCCGTATATATTGTTATCATTGCATCTGAAAAAAGATTCTTCATAATTGGAAATATGATTCTTCATATTTAGATATATTATTTTTCATAATCGGATGTATTATTCTTCATAATCGGACGAATGATTATTCATAATTGAACACATGATTCTTACTGATCGGATATAAAATCCTTTTGTATCGCATATCTGATTCTTTCGCACTTGGTACATGATTTTTCTTATATATGATGAATCAGTCGATTTATCGGAAATTCGGTTGGATTTTTTCATGAATTGCTGTAAATTCTGCATGAACAGCCGGACATTCTGCATGAACATGGCTTTAACACGGCGTTAACCATATCCTGCACGGATACTGCCGGTACCATATTGATCGCGCTTTTCTCATGGTACATCTCGATTAAACATAAGAGATACCATGGAATATACAGGTTCTTCTCCTTCGAAAGCATTTTCCTTATGTTGGTTCTGAATTACCCTGTCTGGTTTCACGATCCCTTTTCCATCCCTCAGTTATTTTCCTGGATATTTCTGTTTATATCCATTCCAGCTGCATTATCGGGTTTCGTTTTGTTGATCGGAAAAGGCAAACCCTCGAAAAACATAGAGAATACAACAAAACTGGTTGAGCACGGGATATACAGGTATATACGGCATCCGCTTTATCTTTCCCTTATGCTTTTGGGAACGGGTATATTACTCAAGGATCCGGGCAGGTTGCAATTGATACTTGCTTCGATCAACCTTGTTTTTGCATATTTGACAGCAAGGGAAGAAGAAGCGGAAATGAAAGAAAAGTTCGGAAGGGAATACATCGATTACCTGGAAAGGACAAAAATGTTTATACCGTTTGTGGTATAGTTCTAAATTGCCTGGAGATAGGCCGAGCCTTCTGAAAGGGGGAGAAAAATGGCTCAGGGCATGGCTTTCGTAAGGTATTCCCAGAATTTTTCATTGAAGCTCTTTTCCGGCATATCACCCAACCTGACTGCAACAACATCATGTTCCGGAAGAATATACACGTAACGGTTCAGGGCACCGAACATTACGATCATTTTTTCAGGACCGGAGGAAATGAACTTTCTGCCGGTATTGATCCAGAACAGATACCCGTAGTTCCTGTTCATGTTTTGTGAAGGTGTGAAGGCTACATTCAAATATGCCGGATTGTCAATTACTTCATTGCTTTTCCATTTTCCTTCGTTCAATATCAGAAGCCCCGTCCTGGCCAGGTCACGGAGGGTGGAGATAAAACGGTACGGATTCTGGCGCTCCTTACGATATAACCAATGGCTGTGTTCTGCACCGATTGGACCGGTCAGCCAGTCTTTGGTGAGTCGGTCCATACTTTTTCCGCTGATCTTTTCAAGAATATCCATCAGTTTTGCATAAGCTGCCGTATTATACAGCCACTTTTTCCCGGGAGGATGTTGATATTTAAGCTCGTGGTCCAATCCGCCTGACATGCTGAGCAGGTGTTCGACAGTTATTTTTTGTTCATGTTCCTGCCCGGCATTGGACCAACCGCTTCCCAGATAATGTGTCACCGGCCGTGAAATATCCAGCAATCCTTTCCCCTGAGCAATCCCGCATAGAAGGGAAACGATGCTTTTTTGTATGGAAGCAACATCTTCAATGACCATGCCTTCCGGAGTGGTGCCCTGCGAATATCCTTTATACCGCCCTGAAATATCTGTTTCTATCTTCCAGTATTTTTCAGTTAGTTTTTTCCCGCGGTATAGAATCAGCACACCGCTTGAGTTTTGATTCCGGGCATACTCCAGTGCATTATCAAGAAAATCCTTTTTCCATCCGGCCTCATGTATTGTAATGGATTGCCACTTCCCCTGATCCGGAGGAAAATAGAATTTTTCTTGATAATGATTGTTTTGTACGCATCCGGAAAAATTGACCATCATAAGCATTACCGGTATTATTGTATGAAAGAAAATTATTCTGTTTGGATTTATTGCTGTTTTCATTTCATTTATGACCCTGGTTGTTATCTGAGATCCGTCATATCGGAATTGTCCGGAGGATTGGGAATTTCAGGTATCGGGGCTTTTGTTTCCTCAGTCCATGACTTGAGTTCTTCAACCAATTGCCGGGCAATCCCGGGACGTGTATCCGTAAGGTCATGCTCTTCTGAAATGTCTTCTTCCAGATTAAACAATTCAAAATTGTCATATTCATAATAGCGGATCAGTTTCCACTTCCCATGCATGATTACCGATAAAGGAACGGCTCTCCAGTAATGTTCCGTTCCGTCATATGCCGGAAGAACCTGATCCTTTTCTCCTCCCCCCAAATACAGCGGGAAATGAAAGAATAATTTGCGTTCACTGTCAAAGGAATCTTCCTTCAGAAGCGGCAGGATGGAGATCCCGTCCACAGGCTGTGAACCGGGAACGGGAACAGATGCTATTTCTGCGAATGTGGGCATAAGATCAACACCGGTAACCGGAACGGATGTCCTGGACCCGGGGACAACCACTTGTGGCCATCTGATGCACATCGGGGTTCTGATGCCACCTTCATAAAACGTTCCTTTCCCTGCCCGGAGGGGTTTGTTGGATGTAATCCTGGAAACACCCCCGTTATCGGAACTGAATATCACCATGGTACTGGATTCCAGTCCGAGTGCTTCCAACTTGTTCATCACCCTGCCCACACTGATGTCGATTTGTTCAACCTCTGCGGCATATACGGGATCGAAACTGCTTTCATTGCTTTTTCCTTCACTTGGTTCGGCCAATTGTTCATGGCTTTTTTCATGATCATATCCGTGGTCTTGTTCACAGTTATTCTCCTGGCCTGTTTCCCCCTTTTGTTTGAACAATTTTTCCCTGTAATATCCGATCCTGGACTGCCTGGCGGCCATGGGCAAATGAACCTCCCAGTGTGATAGATAGAGGAAGAAAGGCTTTTCCTTATTGTTTTCCATAAAATCAAGCGCGGCATCGGTCAGTTTCCGGGCCACGGTGGTATCATCATAGAAACGCTTCTCTGTTCCGTTCATGTTGGTGATGTATCCGGAGGTTCCTTCCGCGGAGACCAGGTCGAATCCCTGGTTGTCATCGCCGATATGCCATTTCCCCAGTCTGGCCGATATATACCCGGCCCTGCCCAGCATCTCGGCAATTGATTCGAATTCGGGAGCAACCGTATTGATGCTTACATGAAAAGTGTTGAAGCTTGAATCTTCTCCGTGCGTGGGGACTTTCCACCGCATTTTCCTGGTATCCCCTCCCCTGGACTTTCCCTGGGGGATATAGACATCATGTCTTGGTGTGTACATCCCGGTCATAAGGCAGGCCCTGGAAGGAGCACAATTTGCCGCCCCGGGATAAAACCTGTCGAAGATCATGCCTTCAGCGGCAAGCCGGTCTATGTTGGGAGTTTCATAAAAGCTTGCCCCATTGTAACCCACATCCGCCCATCCCAGGTCATCGGCAAGGATCAGAATAAAATTGGGTTTTTCCGGATCCTTTTCAACATGGCAGGAATGGTTCGGAAAACAAACAGCAAGAACGCCGGATAAAAGCCCTATTTTTTCTTTCGGTGGAATTTTTATCATAATTTTACTTTTGACTGAAATAATACGATAAAAGTTTCAGGCTAAGTTAAGGCAAATATTACAACCTAAAACAGGAAAATACCAGGGATATCGGACAAACAAAATAAAAAAGCAACTTGAAATCAAACGAAAAATCAATCTGAGATTAGACGGCAAGCAAACTGAAAACCAAACACAGATAAGCGGAAATCAGAAACAAATTATTCGGAAATTAAACACCGGCAATCTGAAATCAAACATGAACCAAAATCAGGACAAAATGGAAAACAAGAACACCATGCTGGATCAAAGCAAAATGATCATCATCTGCCTGATGGTATTTCTGGCATTGTCATTGGCAGGATGTACGAAATCCCACACCGGGGTTAGTGCCGAACCACCTGAAGATGCCGGGGTGCTTTTCGACGGCACCCGCCAGATGCTCGATGAAAAATGGACTTACTGGGAGGGGCCTCGTCTTTCCGCTTCACTGCCCATCAAATGGGAGATCGTGGAAGATCCGGTTGACGGAGGCACCGTGGTCAGCAGTGATGACCCGGCTGCTGCAGGAGGAAAATACGGGGCCGCAGATATTGTGACCAAAAAGAAATACCGGGATTTTCGGCTTCATGTTGAATTCCTGGTCATGAACGAAGGCGGCAACAGCGGCGTATACCTCCAAAACCGCTATGAGATACAGATACTGGACGGTGACAGCACCAAACATGGGATGGCTGCGGTGATCAATGAAACGCCCTCTCCTTATTATGCATACAATGGGGTCGGTAAATGGAATGCCTATGATATCGTTTTCAGGGCAGCCCGGTTTGAAGATGGTGAACGGACTCAAAAAGCACTGGTTACAAATTACTTCAACGGCATCAAGGTATACTCAAACGTAGGCATTAACCAGGTGTGGGGCGGGGCCAATTCAGGCATAGACGGAGGCAATGACGGCGGAAAAGGAATTACGGACAGACCCGGGGGCATCAAAATGCAGGCCGAAGGTTATGATGTTCGTTTCCGGAACATATGGATCAAAGAGCTCGACCTGGAGGAACCGGATACGGATATTGAAAGTCTGTTTCTTTAACCGTTCGGGCATCCTGTTTGCAGTGTTTTGGCCGTCCGGGATTTGTTGTACGAATACTTTCGTTTTTCGGCTGTTTGGAATTTGAAGACCATACCCCCAGGGCGGAACTTTTCCGGGATGACCGGCTGCACCTCAATGAGGATGGATACGACCTGTGATCATCCGTCATCAATCAAAAACTAAATCAAATACTGGATAAAAATATTTCCCCGTGAGCCCCGTCACCTTTCCGGCGGCGAGCGACCGGACAAAGACAAAAGACAGGAAAAATATTAAATGTTTAACTAAAATATATTCGAATGAAACGAACAAAGCATGAAGCATTTTTACATTTGACAACATTGGCAGTATTGCAACTTGCTCTCATGGCATCAGTTGCTGCACAGGATCATGTGATCAGCGGGTTCGGGGCCAGAGAGGGCGGGGAGCATGACAACACCCTGGCTGTCCAGCAGGCTGTTGATGCCTGCAGCAGGTCGGGAGGCAGGGTGGTATTTCCCTCCGGTGTGTGGCCGACAGGCACCATTTACCTGAAAAGCAATGTTCATATTTACCTGTCCCCGGGTGCCGTATGGCAGGGAGTAAAGGATTCCAGCGTATATCCTTTGATCAATCCCCCCATTCTTTCCCGGGAGGACCTGAAACCGCGCAAAGCCCTGGTTTACGCGTATCATGCCGTGAACATCTCAATTACCGGCAAAGGCAGGTTTTATCCTGGCGGGGATTATGAAGCATTTCATGATCTGCCCCGGGAGATCAGGTATTACATGAGGCCTTACGGTATTCACATGGTAGAATGCAGAAATATTGAGATAAGCGGGATACAGATGCGGAATTCCGCTTTCTGGATGCAGCGGTACTACAATTGTGACTATGTGAGGCTGACCGGACTCGATATTTTTAACCATTCGAATTTCAACAATGACGGGATCGACATTGACGGCTGCCACAACGTCACCGTGACCGGTTGCAGGATCGATGCCAGTGACGATGCGCTGGTCCTTAAATCGGAGGGACTGAGGGCCTGTCAGGACATCGTCATCAGCAACTGTATTCTCAGCTCGCATGCCACACCGCTTAAATGCGGTACAGGCTCCCTGGGTGGCTTCAAACGCATTACCATCAGCAACATCATTATCCGGCCTTCCGGATCAAAGGAAATGCATCACCCCATCGGAAGCTGGCGGGGCCTGTCAGGCATTGACCTGCTCAATGTGGACGGTGGCATTATGGAAGACATCCTGATCAGCAACGTGGTGATGGACAGTGTGGAGACCCCGCTGTTTATCAAGCTGGGGAACCGCCACGACCGCTGGGAAGGGATCCCGGAAACCACCCCGGGGGTCACCCGCAACATACAGATCAGCAATCTGACTGCAACCCATAGCGGACCCATAAGTAGCGCCATAACCGGGTATCCGGGAAATCCGGTTACCAATGTCAGGCTGAGCGATATCTTCATCAGTGTGGAAGGCAATCCCGATGAATCCGATACCACAACGGTTGTCCGGGAAAATGCGGGAGGATATCCTTTCAACAGGATGTACGGATGCAATCTCCCATCCTACGGAATGTATATCCGCCATGCGGAGGGGATTTCCATAAACAATGTCAGATTTGCGGTTGAAAATTATGACGCCCGGCCGGCGGTTGTACTGGACGATGCCAGGGACATCACCTTCGACCACCTGGATGCCGTTGTCACAAATCAGGAACAGCCGGTGATAAAAATCATCGACTCCGGAAACATCACGGTGATCAATTCCCCCGGGATCGATCCCCGGAAGATAGCAGGGAGGAAGTCGTCCGGGATACGGATCGAGTAGGTATAAGTTTAGGATCTGACAATATTTGGTTATTCGGACCTTTTATGACATGATCCGGTTTCAAATTTTGAATTCAACTTTGGATGAACCAGTCAATCTGTTACTTCGAATATGCCTTCCCGCCGGATGTCCCGGGAGGAGCTCCCCACCATCAGACGGAATTTCCCCGGCTCCACCACCCTTTCCATATCCAGGTTGACCAGTTCCAGCCGCTCAAGGGGTATGTCAATGGTTACGGCTTGTGACTGGCCGGGGTCCAGGGTGATCCGCTGAAAGGCCACCAGCCGTTTCACCGGCTGGGTCACGCTGCTCAGCAGGTCGTTGATATAGACCTGGACCACCTCATCGCCACGCAGGTCACCGGTATTGGAAACCCTGACCGAGATGGAGAATGAACCGTCTTTCATGCCAACCTGCGCCGGATAGACCAGGTCCGCGTAAGAAAACGAAGTATAACTCAGTCCGTGTCCGAAGGGATATACTACGTCATGTGATGACAATTTGTAGGTCTTGAAGAACTGTGACGGTTTGTGATTGTAATAGTTCTGTATATGCCCCACACTCCGCAGGAGTGTAAAAGGCAATCTGCCGCCCGGGTTCACCTTTCCGAAAAGCACATCGGCAACCGCGTGTCCGGCCATCATTCCCGGCTCCCAGGCCTCGATGATCGCCGGGATGTTCTCTGCCTCCCAGGGAATGGCCTGGGGCCTGCCTCCCAAAAGGATCATGACCACCGGAGTTCCCGTGGCATGAATGGCCTGAAGCAATTCTGTCTGCATGCCCGGCATGTCAATGCTTGTGCGGTCTTCGCTTTCACCCAGGGTATTCTCTTTCTGTAAATACCGGATGGCGTTTCCGCCCACTGCCACAATGGCCACATCTGCCGGCACGGCACGGATGGCGGCTATGGCGATATTCCCCTCATCCAGGGATCCGAAGTTCCCGCAATCATAATAGTCGACCTCAACTTCCGGAGGAACTGCGGAACGGATTCCCTCAAGGACTGTTACCGGACGTTGGGGCTGCTCAAGCACCCAGTCCCCGTATACCGACAAATTGTCGGCATTTGGCCCGGTGACGAATATCCTGCCCGGATCATCATCCAGGGGCAGGAGCTCTTTTTCGTTCTTGAGCAGCACGATGGATTTTCTGGCAACCTCCAGTGATGCCTGTTTGTGTTCGTCGTTTGCCAGGAAACGCTCCGCTTCCTCCTCGTCCACATAACGGTTTTCAAAAAGTCCGAGCCTGAATTTCGCTTCCAGCATAATGCGCACCGACCGGTCGATCCGTTCTTCCGTAAAAACACCTTCTTCAACAAGCGTGGCAAGGGGCTCAATGAAATCAGCTCCGAAATTGTGCATGTCGATCCCCGCACCGATGGCCAGGCGGATGGCGTCCTTTTTACTGGATGCAATATTGATCCCGTTCACGGGGGCTCCCCCGGCAGCATAATGCTTCAGGCATGACAAAACCTTTTGGGTGGGTTACTGATGGCTGTATTCATATCCCCGGATAAAAGCCCGGCCCATTTCCCCGGTCAGGAAGGGGTCTTCTCCGAATGTTTCCCCTGCCCTGCCCCATCTGGGATCCCGGACTACATCGACATTGGGGGAGTATGTCCAGTGGACGCCGGATGCCCGCATTTCGAGGGCGGTGATTGCTGCTGCCTGTTCGGCCAGATCCGGGTCCCAGGTGCTGGCGATGGTGACCGGACTGGGGAAAATGGTGGTTCCGGGATAAAAACCATGACCGTGAATGGCGTCCGTGGAGATCAGCACAGGGATTTTCAGCCTGGATTGCTCGGCGAGTTTTTGCACTTCGTTGGCCTTCCGGGCCGACCTGAGCGAGTAATAGCATCCGGCCATTCCCGAGCTGACCAGGGTGCGGATGCTGTCCACCCGGGCCGAATCATCGGCATTCCGGGCTTCCTCAAAAAGGATTGGGCCCAGGGACAGGTTCATCTGGGCGATCTTTTCCTTCAGGGTCATCCGCGAAAGCAGGTCCCCGACCCGGTCTTCGGTTTCTGCCGATGGATCAAGATATAAGGGTTCTCCGGTATCGCTTTTCTGCCTGCATCCGTGAAATGCCGGAAGTGCCGGAAACAATCTTATTTGAATAAAAGTTTCGCTGCCTGATCAGATTCATAAGGAAAAAGATCAGAAAACCCCGTAATTTTAATTATTTTTAAGGCAATACCTAACAAAAAACAAAAATATGCATATGCTGAACAGGAAAAAACTCAAGGGCATGTCAGGACATGCTGCGGCCGGCCTTGCCGGTGCCGGGATCATAGCAGCCGGGATCGCGGCCGGATCAGGTTTTCAGAGCTGTGCCGGTGACAAGGGGAAACCCAAGGGGAAACCTAACATCATTCTCATAGTGGGTGACGACATCGGATTTTCAGACATAGGATGTTACGGTTCGGAGATTGAAACCCCCAATCTTGACCGGCTGGGCAACAACGGGATCCGTTTCACCCAGTTTTACAACATGGCCAAATGCAACCCCACCCGGTCGAGTTTGCTAACCGGACTCTACTTCGGGGACCACCGGGCCGCTTCTCTGCCACAGATGATAAAACAGGCCGGCTACACGACCCTGGCCTCGGGAAAGGAACATTTTGACGGATGGGTGCCTGACAGGTGTTATTTCAGGAACAGCTTCGAGCGTTCCTTCTATTTCTGGGCCATCAATGAATATCATATTCCGCCCGACAGCACTTTTCAGAACCCCTTTGTTATGGGGAATAAAGAGCTGGAAATCAGTGAGATAGAATACGAAAAAGAACCATTTTTTAAAACCGACGTGCTTACCGACTATGCATTGCGGTTCGTTGACGGCGCCTTGTCGGAAGAAAAACCCTTCTTCCTGTACCTGCCCTATCACGTGGCACATTATCCCCTCCAGGCCCGTCCCGAAGACATCGCAAAATACAGGGGAACATACCGGAAAGGATGGGACAAGGTCCGCCAGGCAAGGTTTGAACGGATGAAGGCATACGGACTCTTCCCGGAGGATACCCGGCTTAGCGAGCCCACCGGCAATGTCAACAAGTTCAGGGGGCATCCCTCCGGTGATGAGGATATCCGGGAGAAGATCCCACTCTACCGTCCATGGGACTCCCTGACCGAAGATGAAAAAGATAAACTCGACCTGGAGATGGCCGTGTATGCCGCCATGATCGACCGCATGGACCGGAACATCGGAAGGATCATGGATAAGATTGAAAATGAAGGACTGCTTGAAAATACACTCATTATGTTTTTTTCCGACAACGGTTCCTGCCCCTTTGACAGCAACCGGGATTTCGAACATTCTCCCGGAGGCCCCGCTTCTTACAGGACCCTTTGCGCTGCCTGGGCCAATGTGGGGAATACGCCTTTCAGGTATTTCAAACAATTCGGCCACGAAGGGGGAAGCAACACCCATTTTATCGTCCATTGGCCTGCAGTGATCGACAAGGGCATGATTACCGGCCAGCAGGCACACCTGGTGGATATATTTCCCACCCTGCTGGAGATCACCGGACAAAAATACCCGGACCGGATTGAAGGAGAAAATTCAATTCCCCTTTCGGGAAGTTCACTGATGCCTATTTTCCGTGGCAAGACAAGGGAAGAGCCGGAGTTCCTGGTTTCGGGTTTCACGGAAAGGTTCCGGATGTACCGGGAAGGGGACTGGAAATTGGTCAGGAAAAATGCCGGATCCTGGGAATTGTACAACATCGAGGAGGATCCTACCGAAACGAATGATCTTGCAGAAGAAAAACCGGATATTGTATCCGGAATGGCCGGACGGTACAATGAACTTAAGCGGGAATGGGAACTCTACGGACAAACCGGTGGCCGGAACCGACGGCGGGAAAAATTCGCGGAAAGCCTTAATTAACCATAATCCATAAGCATGCCGGTAGTCAAAGATGCTGGGCAGGCCAGGGAGATCATTGAACGGATTGCCCGAACGGGTAAAAGCCTTCCCTGTTTCTGCACGGAAAGTGTATATACCACAGAAGCCGTTTTTCTCGGTGCCGAAAAATTCAGGAAAGAATCCGGGATTACCGGTAATTTACCGCTGATCATTGCTTTTACCGCCAGCTATGAAGACCGTCAGCAATTGAAAAACTATACCGGATTGTCAGATTTCCGGGAGGGGATGCTGGCCGTCCGGTCCGACATTGAACGCCTGTCCAGGGCCGGCGGACCTTTTCACAGGCTGGATATCATCGTTCATCTGGACCATGCCCAGCCGGGAAAAGATGACTGGATCCTTGAGGAGCACGGAGATATGATCTCATCGGTGATGTGGGACTGCAGCCACTACGGCATGGATGACAACATTTCCATGATGCAGGAGTTCGTATCCGCCAACAGGTCACGCTTTGTGATCGAAGGAGCGGTCGATGAAATATACAATTACAAGGCAGGGACTGAAAAACCGCAGGTTATCGACAACATCACCGAGCCGGAGACCGCCGAACGGTATTTTCATGAAACCGGGGCAGACCTGCTGGTGGCCAATCTGGGGACTGAACACCGGCGTACCGAGGGAACGGTCATGTATCACCGCAAAGAGGCGCGTGAGATCAGCCGGAGGGTGGGAAGACGCCTTGTACTGCACGGAACTTCGAGTTTGAGCACCGAAGAGCTTCACAATCTTCCAGGGGACGGGATTCTGAAAGTGAATCTCTGGGGAAACCTGGAATCCGTTCCCGGCAAATCCCTTGTCGAAAACCTTCTGAAGAACCTGGAAGGGCAGATATCAAAAGACAAGGCCAGGCAACTGGTCATGGAAGGGATACTGGTAAAGGACATGCTCAAAAAGGATTACAATCCGTCTATCGCGTACCTTACGGAGAAATACAGGCGGGATGAGGTGTATCTCCCGGTGGCCTTCGGCATAGTAAAACAATTCTACTACATTTTGTACGGAAATGGCAAAAACCGGTGAATCCGTTCATTCATATCAAATCTTTTATTTTTAAACAACAGAATATGAAAAGAATCTGTACGCTGATCGTTGCGCTCATGACTGCGAGTGGCCTTCTTTGGGGGCAGGAAAATACCAAAGAAAAACCGGAAGGTAATCCGGCCGAAAACCTCCCACCCCATATCAAACAGGTCACATGGTTTGGCGAACGTCCCGAATGGTCCCATGACGGGGAAAAGATCCTTTTCGTGGCCAGGACCTTCGGCGATGTGTATGAATATGAGATCGCCACCGGGCACATCAAACCCATGACACATCATTACAAGCACTACGGTTACACCCGTGCCCGATATCTGGCCAACGGAGACATTCTGCTTGCCGGTCCCGACAGACCTTTCGATTTGACCGGTCGGGAAAGCCGGGGCGAAGCCCGCTCCAGCTGCTGGTTTTTCGTTCTTCCCAAAGACCTGAGCGGTCCCTCCGTCCCGCTGGAACGTATGTGCAGCGAGGGACCTGCCGTATCCAGGGACCAAATGAAAATTGCCTGGGCGCTCACCTGGCACCAGCGTCTGGATATGCTGGAAGAAGGCCAGTCACAGATCTTTACCGCAGAGGTCAGATACCTGGAAGGCAAACCTTACCTGACCAGCCAGCGACTTGTGTTCGACAGCCAGGTCATGCCCTATGAGATGCACTCCCTGGAAACCCAGGATTTTGTCCCCCCGGATGATGAAAAACTGACCGTCAGTGTTTATATGATCAACAACGGGGTCAATACAGATGCCATTCTTCTGGACCTCAAAACCGGCAAATATACCAATCTGACCAATTCCCCCCATTGGTACGATGAACCGGAAGGAATTTTCCCCGACGGAAAATATACAACCACCGAATCGGCTCCCAGTGGTGGAAAACCCTGGCCCCTGATCGACATATACAAGATCCCGCTGGATGGCAGCGGAGAAAAGACACGGATGACTTATTTCACCGAATACAAGGGATACCGGGCCACACAATCCGTCATCAGTACGGATGGCGAGACCATGTGCTTCCAGATCGGAAAATCAGGTGACGAAGCGGGTGCGGGGTACGGGTTGTTCCTGTTTGATATCAGCATGTGGGAGAACTCCATGAAATCAAAATGACCAAAAGCACAGGCCGGAGCTTCCTAAATCCCTTGCATGGCCAGCCCGGGGATTTCCCCAGGTAATCGATCCCCCCGGGATAAAAGCCTCCTGCCGTACCCGAAGGGTTGTCTTTATCCTTTTCCCTTCAACGGGAAAATCATGGGGCATATCCAGTGTTCTCCAGTCCGTATCGTCAAAATCCCTGTCAAATGCCCCGGGCAAGTCCTCCAAAATGAAATTCCAGTCCCGGTTGATATTCTGAACGGTGCGGACAGGTGCCTGGCCGCGTTTGCATGATCCTGCGACCAGGATCATGATGATCAATGCCGGTAAGTATTTCAAGGTTTTCATCATTATGCGTTTTTTAAGAATTCTGCAACGGGGATTTGTGTTTACAGGAATATGGCCGTTCCTCATTTCCCGTCTGAGCAGAAAGTTCGGGACGCTCAAAGCGGTTATCGGTGACATTATCCCGGAACCGACGGCCATTCTCATCCTGACCGTATTATACGGTCTGGCAGGGATATGGGCATTCAGTTGCAGACAAATGAAAGTCAGATAAACCTTTTGATGATTTTTGCTTATATTCACTTGTCATCATTGCGATCCGTCTGCCATGAAAAAAAACCATTCAACCCTGTTTGTGCTAATGGCTCTCCTTGTCTCATTGATCCTTGTTTTCCGCTGTTCCCCGCCGGTAACCGAAGTGTTCAACCTGCAGGAGATCGGGGAAAGCGGGATCCGGAAGATCGCGGACTATCGGGGAATACCCGACACCAACGGGGTATTGATCAAAAAAGAGATCATTCTCCCGCCTTTCAGGAGGGCCTGTTATTTCAGTGCCGATTTCCACTTTCCCGACGGGGCGAACCGCTGGCTGCCCTGGATCATCCGGGACAGTCTGAACGAACCCTTCACCCCGGGATATCCTGAAACCCCTTACGGGATGAAAGCCACAAGACAGGGGGCATTTCTGATGCTCGAACTGGAAGACGGCAGGTACCTTTCCATCTTGCCCCTGACCGGCACCCTGACCACTTCCTGGCTGTATGTTGACAAAAACAGCCGTTTGTGGCTGTACTGCGGAAACCTGGGAGCCTCCGGGATTACCGCCGGCGTCCCCTTGTTCGCCTGGAGTTTTTCCGGAGATCTTTACCAGACCTGCCGGGATGTATGGAACATAGCCCTGAATGAGCCGCTCAGCGGGGGACATACGGATTTCAGGATGAATAAAACCTATCCCGGTATTTTCAGATACCTTGGATGGTGCAGCTGGGAGGAATACAGGGAAGGGATCACCGGGGAGATCATACAGGAAGCAGTTAAAAATATCAGGGATTCCAAGGTACCTGTCCGTTACGTTCTGATTGATGACGGACACATCGACCACCGTGAAAGAAAACTGGTCAGTTTCCGGCCCAATGACAAGTTTCCCCATGAATGGGAAGACATAATCGCGCTTAAGGATGACCGGGACATCCGCTGGATGGGAATCTGGCAGAATTTCAACGGGTACTGGGAAGGCATAGCCGTCAATAACCGGCTGGGTGAAAAGATCAACGAACACCTTTCCCCACCCTGCCCCGGGAAGGATGATTTTCTGATGCCCTCCAGGAATCCGGAATCCGCCCGGGAATTTTACAGCGCCTATATAGGCAGGATGGCCCAATACGGATTTGATTTTGTAAAGATCGACAATCAGGCCGGGGCGCTGGAAAATTATTCCGGATGTGCCAATGCGGTGCAGTCCGCCCACTTTTGTTCCCAGGCACTTGAAGAAGCGGTTGTCCGGGATATGGACACCGCCCTGATAAACTGCATGGCTCACAATTCAGTCTGCCTGTTCAACACCCGGTGGAGTCCGGTTACCCGCATCAGCATCGATTACCGCTATGGGGATGCGGAGCGGGGAAGGTCCCATCTTTTCCAGTCGTACCAGAATTCCCTTTTGCTCAGCCATACCGTATGGGGAGACCACGACATGTTCCACTCGGATGATCATGATTACGGAAGGCTCATGGCCATCTCCCGGGCACTTTCCGGGGCCCCGGTTTACCTGTCCGACAACCCGGTCAATTTTCTGGATGAATTTGTCCTTCCCCTCTGCTATGAGAACGGCGAGCTCCTTCGCCCGTTGGCTCCCGCGGCTCCTCTTCCCGGCCCGGCTTTCCTTGATCCCCTCAATGAAGCGGAAACCTATCCGGTGATCGTCCCCTTGCCCAATAAGGCAGCAAGCATTGCCGTATATAATCTGTATAATAAGGATACGTTACTTGAGGGCGGCATCGCAAAAACGGATTATCCGCATGCCCCGGCTCTGATACAGCCGGCGGAAGATCCATGGGAACAACCGGCGGAAGGGCTCCTGTTGTATGACTGGTATCTTGGGAAAGCCCGCATCCTGGATGAAGAGTACACCTTCCGGCTGGAGGGGCTGTCTGACCGGCTGGTCCATCTTCTTCCGGTCTCAGACGGCTGGGCGGTGATCGGAAGAACGGACAAGTACCTTTCCCCGGCTGCTGTCCGGAACATCCGCTGCGATGAACAGGCGCTCGAATTCACATTGGTGGAAACCGGTCCGCTGGCCATATGGACCGGAAGCGGAATCCCGGTTTCGGAAAATATTGAGTTTGAAAATGCCGGGAACGGACTATGGAAGGCGGACATGCCCAAAGGGAAAAGGAACGTCAGGATCCGCATCGGCAGGTCAGGAAAATAAACACTCAAACATGAAACAATCTTTTTATATTGATCCCGGAACCATAATCAGGAATGGATTCGGGCCCGGAATGGGAAAAGGAATGGGCGCATGGCTTCTGTTTGTTCCGTTACTGGGCGGTTGTGTGGCCAAAACCGGAAAAACCGGGCAAATCCGGGAGAACCCGGGCGTGATCCTGATCATCACCGACGATCAGGGCTACGGAGACCTCGGCTGCCATGGCAACTCAATCATAGAGACTCCGGGCATGGACCGGCTGTATGAAGAAAGCGTCCGGTTCACGGACTTTCACGCGAGTCCCACCTGTGCACCTACCCGGGCGGGGATCATGACCGGCATGCATTGCAACCGGGTGGGCGTCTGGCATACGGTCATGGGACGTTCATTGCTGGACAATGACTACCTGACCATGGCCGAAGCTTTTCAGAATTCCGGCTACGTAACTGGGATATTCGGCAAGTGGCATCTGGGGGACAATTATCCTTTCCGTCCGCAGGACCGGGGATTCGATGAAGTACTGATCCATGGGGGCGGCGGGATCGGACAAACACCGGATTACTGGAACAATGATTATTTCGGTGACACATACCGGCACAACGGAGAATTCAGGCAATACCAGGGTTACTGCACCGATATCTGGTTTGAAGGTGCGCTTGCGTTCATCCGGAAGAACAGGAACCGTCCTTTTTTCTGCTGCCTGTCCACCAATGCACCCCACGGGCCGTATCACGTGCCTGAAAAGTATGCCGAACCCTACAAGGGTAACAAAGCCGTTCCCGATCCGTATTTTTACGGTATGATCGCCAACATCGATGAAAACCTCATCACCCTTGAAAAGACGCTCGAACAACTGGGTATAAGAGACGAGGTGATCATGATCTTCATGACCGACAACGGTACTTCCGGTGGCGTGGAGCTGGATGATGAGGGTTTTCCGGAAAAAGGATTCAATGCGGGAATGCGCGGCAAAAAAGGCTCTGAATACGAAGGAGGTCACCGGGTTCCCCTGTTCATCAGATGGAAAGAGGGAGGCATCGGCGGAGGAAAGGACATTGACGAGCTTGCCGGCTCTGTGGACCTGTTGCCCACCCTGGCCGAACTCTGCAATCTGGATATTATGGAAGGAATGGAATTCGACGGCAGGGATCTTACCCCCCTGATGAAACCAGACGAAAATTCCGTTTGGAGCCGGCGGGTCATGGTCACCGACAACCAGCGCATGGAAGTGCCCCTGAAATGGCACAAGTCCGCCACCATGTCGGGAAAATGGCGGCTGATCAACGGCACGGAATTGTATGATGTCAGTATTGATGGCGCCCAGCGGGTAAACCTTGCCGGGAAATATCCGGATACGGTGAGATATCTACGTTCGGCATATGAAGCATGGTGGAAAAAAATATCCCCGGGTTTTGAGGATTTCAATGAGATCATACTTGGTTCGGACCAGGAAAATCCTGCCTTGCTGACCTGCCATGACTGGCATTCCGGCCAGATCCCCCCCTGGAACCAGACCATGATCCGGAGGGGCATGATCGGCAACGGTTTCTGGGCGGTAAAAACCGCCCGTGAAGGATGGTACGAGATCAGTCTGCGCCGCTGGCCCCCGGAACTGGATAAAATCATGTCCGATACGGTAAAGGCAGGCGATCAGGTCCCCGGGGGGCAATACGGGAACGGGGAACCGGCCCGGCCCACACCTCACGGATTATCAATTGTTTACCGGTCGGCACACCTCAGCATTTTCGATGTGGATACCACCCTGAATGTCAATCCCCATGCAGAATCATTGGATATCCTTGTGCAGCTTCCGGCCGGAAGCACCCGTATGCAGACCTGGCTGACCGATGATACGGGATGGATCAGGGGAGCTTACTATGTTGTGGTCAACTATATGGGGAAAACCATGCCTTAGTTTTTTTCCCACCATTTCATCCAGCGGTCCTTGTCTTTGGGCAGGTCCCGGCCTGTATGTTCCAGGAGCAGGTCGTACACGTAATCCCGCAACAGGGCCTTTTCGTCATCCAGATAGGAGATCAGCACGGGGATCCCCGAGTTGTCGCCGAGCTTTACCATGGCCCTTGCCGCCTGCACCCTGAGCCCCCATTGCATGGTGGGATTGAAAACCTCATTGGCCGATTGGTCGTAAATTTTCAGGTAGGGTTTTATCCTTTCAATGGCCGAGGGATCCCCGATCCTTTCCATGGCGCGTATGGTTATGGTGGCCAGGTCGGGGGGGCAACGGTCGGGATGCACGATCAGCTCCCTGAGGAGCGGCAGGGCTTCCTGCACGCGCATCCGGCCGGCCAGCTCCACCGCAGAATAATACAAAGGTTTGGAAGCATGGTATGAAGAAGGATCCGCTTCATATCCGATCCTGTGGGTGTTCTTCTCCCGGATGCAGTCCATCAGCAGGGGAACGGCTTCCCTGCGGCCCTGCAATCCGAGCAGGAGCGCTGCTTCATAACGCACCGTCTTTTCATCGGGTTTGATTCCCGGCATTTGCTCTTTGTCCGTTTCCGGGGGTTGAAGGTCCCTGATCTCAAATTCCGGGTCCGTCAGCGGCAGCAAATGGGGGACTGCATCCTCCCCTGCCATAAAGAGTTGTGCGACGGCTTCTGCTTCGTTTTGGGTACCCAGGGCGGCAATGAATTTTTCATACTGGTCTTTTGTCAGTTCCCGGGGCGGGTGCACAGAGACATCTTCCGGGGTGATCACCCCGGCATCCACCATATCCTTTTGCAGGTCCTCCACGGAAATTTCCCGGAAAGTTTTGTTTTTTCTGGCAGCCATATATGCAGCAGCTCCTGCCGCTTCACCCATGTATTGAAGGTCTCCCTGCATCCTGATCATCGACTGGCTGCTGTAATCGGCTGCGAAAGACCTTCCGGTGACCAGCACGTTCTCCACGTCCACCGGGATCAGGGATCTGTAGGGGATCTCGCCCTCAATGGGCTTGCGGAACAATCCGAACATCCGGTTCCAGGCAAAAAGAAAGGCCTCCATATTCTCTACATCGCGGTCATGGGGATCAAAACGGCTCTGGTATTTGCATATGACATCCCCAAACTGGCGGTTGTGGATGATGTCTTCCGGATTCATGGTGTATTCACCCTTGATTCTTCTGCTTTCCCGTACACCCATCTGAGGGGCCAGATAACGGAGCTTTGAAACCTCGTTCACCGATTCCATCACCACCCGGGTCATGTCCCCCACGTGCACGGGATTGACCAGTCCGTGATCCCGGTTTGTCATATCTATCATTACGGTGACCGGTTCCGTGAATCCGTCGGTGGCCCGTCCCATATCAAAGGGAGCCCCCGCGAAGGCGGCCACGCTGGCATGCCCGGTGGCATCAATGACCGCGTCGGCCAGAAGGACCTGCCGGCCCAGGTCATTTTCAATGACCACCCCGCGGACCGTCTTTCCTTCCATTACCGTACCACAGGCAAAGGTCCGGTAGTAAATGACACCCCCTGCATCCTGTATGAGTTTCTGGAGAACGGATTTCTTTTTGTGGGGATCGAATAACACCCCTTTGTCCGGCCTGAAACAGGTCTTCATATCGATCTCGTGCCGCAGGGCGGACCGCTGCACAAATTTGCCGGAGTCATTGTCATAGTGCAGACCCCAGTAATACCCGTGGATCCCGTTGACTGCAATGCCCCCGCAATGCGGCAATACTTCTACAACGGCCACCCGGGCCCCCTTCCTTGCCGCCGTAATGGCAGCAGGTGCTCCCGAAGTGCCGCCCCCCACCACCAGGACATCCACATGGCCGGTGACGGGCAGACTCACTTCCTCCTGAAATATTGCCGGATATTCCCTGCCTCTTTCCACTCCGTACAGATACTCGCGTACCGTCTCTCCCGAGGGCTCCGGTTCGCTGTAAAAAATGGTGGTGTCGGCGATCCTGGCCGGATCGGTATCCGGCAGGGAATCCATGGCAACACCGGCCGCATGCTCGCCGATATAAAGCAGGGACTGCAGGTCGCACCGGCAATCCGGCATGACCGTCCGGCCGGTGACTAACAATCCGTCTTGTACGTTTGGTCTGAACACATCCGGATCCAGCCGTTTGAAAGCATTGATCTCGGACTTGATGGCCTGTTCTTTGCAAACCACCCGCGGGGACATCTCGAAATAAACCTCGTCGCCCGGATAGTAGGAACGGAATACTTCCGGGTCAAAGAATCCTTCCGGTTTCCCGGGATCGAAACCTTCCACATGCTCCTGCAGGTATCCGGCCAGGGCAATGATCCTTTCCAGGGTGGCGGACTGGAAACGGGAGAAGCGGTCATGGGTTTCTTCATTTTCAGGTATGACGGCAACGGCTTCCACGAACTTCGCTGTGAGTCCGGGCAGACTGTCCACAAAAACCTCCGGGAAACCGATCGAATCAGGAACATCCACCCCGCCGGTCCGGTGATAATCATGGGTGACCATCTGGAGATACCGCCTGACCTTCACTTCCGGTCCGGCCGGCATATTGACCTCCGCCCCTGCCGAAACGGCCAGCTTGCCGTTTGCCGTGGCATCGATGACCATCCGGCCCAGAATGATCTGGCGCCCGGACTGGTTGACGATCTCTGCGCCGCAGATACGGCCTTCCCTGACGATCGCACGGGTGGGTTTGGAAAAAAGATAGGTCCTGATGTGTTCATTGTTCCGGATCAGACGGTTGAGTTCCACCTTCAGGTTTTCCGGATCCACATAGTCGCCCAGGTATATATCCGTACTCTTCAGGTGCCTGCAAATGCCGTCGGTAACCGGAAAATCAGGCAGATAAATGTAATGATCCGAACGGTAACGCATGGGTGCGGTCAGTTCATATCCCAGGTAGGCGCGGTCCTCGATCAGCACCACTTCAAGTCCCCGGTCTGCCGCGGTAAGCGCAGCGGCACAGCCGGCAATTCCCCCACCGGCAACTACAATGTCCGCCCGGTCAATGACAGGCACATGCCTTTCTTCCTGGCGTATAAACTCCTTCTGACTGAACCGGTCACATACCATCAGGCAGAAAACAACCAGAACCATGACAACCGCCAGTACGGGTAGAAAAAATTTATTCCTCATACGGAAACAGTTCATTACAGGTTAATGCACAAGGTAATAAATGGTTTCCGAATTCCAAACACTTCATCACATATTGTACTGAATGATCCTTGTCCTGCAGATGCATGAGCGGAAGGTTCTCCCAAACCGGCAACCCTTCCGCTTATGCCTGCCCCGGTCCGGGCCCAGACCGGGGACCGGGAAGAGGACCGTACGGCTATTGAAAAAAATACCTCGAAGATGATCGGAGGGACTAAACCTCTTCCGGGATCACAAAGGGTTCCCGGTAGATATCCCTGACGAAACGGTTGGCCATTTCCGCATGCGGACCGGTAAACTGTTCGTTATCCGAATCAAAGTGCAGAACCGGGCCCAGGACCACATTTTTCTCCCAGATGCTGACCTCGTTGGCAGCCAGGTGTTCCTGAAAGCGCTCAAAGGCCCGCATGGTTTCCCTGTCTTCTGCAAAGCGGTCCCGGATCACGCGCGGATTGGTTTCGTGCCCCAGCATGTAGGAAATGTTGCCCATGTGGCACAGGCAGGTTGACCGGTGGCCCTCTTCGATGTCGGTCCGGATGTCTTCCCTTTCGCGGCTACGGACCGCCCGGATGAAATGATGCTGGGGACTGGAGAGCCGGCGGGAAGGAAAATTCTTCACTTCATTTCCGGAATTGTCATAGACCACGTTATTGTAAATGTACCCGTCTTCCCCGAAGATGACCACATTCATGTTCGGACTGATACCGTCGTAGGTATGGACCACCCTGTGGCCGGTTTCCGTGTATCCTGCAAAGCTGTCCATGATCTCCGAATAATTGCTCCGGGAAAGCCCCCTCGATTCATAAATCAACAACACATCGCCGTAGTCATAGACGGCGATCTGTGTGTTGGGGGTTTCCCCGTCGTCGACGTAGCCATAGCGCCCGCCCATGCTCATCACCGTTTTGGGCAGTTCCTGACGGCCCAGGATCCACCGGGTGTAATCGAACTGGTGCGGACCGTTGTTGCCGATCTCCCCGTTTCCGGTGGCCCATACCCAGTGCCAGTCATAATGCAGGTTTTTCCTGATCAGCGGTCTGAGAGGGGCCGGACCGTTCCACAGATTGTAATCCAAACCGGGGGGGACCGGCTGGGGGCCGATCACTTTCCCGATGCTCCTTCTGCGTTTGTAATTGGTGATCCTGATCCTTTTGATCTTCCCGATGTTGCCTTTCCGTATGTAATCAACCACCTCGTAGAGATGTTCGCTTGAGCGCATGTCGAAATCTCCCTGCACGACCCGGTCGTACCGGCGGGCGGCTTCCACCATTTTACGGCCTTCCCAGATAGAATGGGTCACCGGTTTTTCCACACAAACATCCTTGCCTGCCTGGCAGCCCCACACGGTGGCCAGGGCATGCCAGTGGTTGGGTGTGGCCACCGAGATGGCGTGCACATCCTTGTCTTCCAGCAAACGGCGGATATCGGCATACTTTCTTACCCGGATGCCTTCCCGTTCAAGCTCCCCTGCCCTTTCCTCCAGGACATTCATGTCCACATCGCAAAGGGCCACGATCCTGACCCCGTTCATTTTTTTGTAGTTGTTGATGTGCGAACGGCCGTGCCCCCGCACACCTACCACCGCCACACCGATCTCATCATTGGAGCCCATGATGTGGCCGTAAGCGCTGTTGATAAGAATACGGGATCCGATAAAAGCACCGGCCCCGCCCGCCAGTGAATTCCGTATGAATTTTCTTCTTGATTGTTTTGACATCATTGATTTTATTTTCTTTATTTTTTTCTCTGACGGATTAAATCGGAGCTGAGATTTTTCCGGATAATCAGAGTTCCCTGATCTTTATATTCCTGAAGGAAACCTCATGCCCGTGGTTCTGAAGCAGGATACGGCCCTTTTCCGACTCTCCGAATGTCCCGAATTTAGTGAATTTACTCTCGCTGATAGCTTTCCTGTACTCCTCGCTTCCCCGTTCATATTCCAGCACCTTTTCCCCGTTCAGCCAGTGTTCCACATGGTTATCCTTCGAGTAAATCCTTACCTGGTTCCATTCGCCGAATGGCTTCGGGTGCGTTTCACGCGAAGGGAAAATATCATACAGGGAGGCAAGGGTGCGATTCCCTTCTTTTCCCAGTTTTGCATCCGGGTGCGTTTCGTCATCCAGGATCTGGTACTCGAGTCCGAGTGCAGCCCCCTCTGCATATTCGTCCTCCAGCACATAATATTTGATGCCGCTGTTGGCCCGGGGATGCATTTTGAATTCAAGCCGCAAGTCGAAGTCCCCGAACATTTCCCGGGTGACAAGGTTGCCCCCGGCCGATTTTTCCAGGACCGTGATGGCACCGTCCCTGACCACCCATCCGGTGTCGGGAAATTCTTCCCGGTTGTCGCCCCTCCATTGATCGACAGACCGGCCGTCAAAGAGCAGTTTCCATCCTTCGGATTTTTCCTGTTCGGTGAGCGTGTTGGGCTGGCCGGTTTCTGCCGGGGCTTCGCCGGATGTTTCACCCTGTTTTTTCCGGCCACAGGATACAAGGACCAGAACAGACAAAAAGAAAACAAAATTTTTCATAACACAGCTTGTTGATGAATGTATTATTACAATTACAAACCAAAAAACAAGCCTAAAGATAATCATAAAATAAGAGCTTCAATCAATTTATAATTCATTTGGACAAATGCGCTTTCAATGTTAGAGGATATTTTTTTATCTTTCAGCCAAAACAAATCCGGGAACAGGCACATTTAAGCAAGCACATTGATGAAGATAAAATTCTGGGATATTTTCAGTGATGATTTCAGGAAGAACTGCCTGGCATGGAAACATCATCCGGATAATCCGGTCATCCGGGGCGGTGAGCATGATTGGGATAAGGCATATACGGCCAGTCCGGATTATCTGAAATACAGGAACCGCAATCTCTTGTATTATCGAACAAGCGGCAGGATCAACGATGAAAAGGACCTGCATGAAAGGATTTCTGTTGCAGAAATCATGTCCATTTCACCCGGTGGCATTGATCTCAACCTTTTGAATGAAGGCAGATTCATTCTGGACATTGGCAAAAAAGGGGATTTTGATGACCAGCATGTGCTGGATCCTGCCACCATTGCCATTGACAGTACGGTCCTGATGTACTACTCGGCGATCTCATACAAGAATCCCGATTCGATCGGACTTGCCAAGAGCGATGACGGGATTCATTTCGAGAAGATCAGATGGATCACCCACGGTAAAAGTCCGGAAGTCATATACCATGACAACAGAATCTACCTGCTGGTGCAGATATATGACGATGTGCGCTACAATTTTCATTTGCTGGTTTCGGAGGACGGACTCAATTTCAGGCCTGTGCAGAATGAGCCGGTATTCAGGGTGGAAAAAGACAGCTGGGACCAGCGGGACATCACCACCGGCAGGATCTTCAGGCAGGAAGGCATGTTTTATCTTCTTTACGGGGGAAGCACCTATCCGGTGGACCAGCCGGATTATTTCGGGCTGGCACGGTCAACCGACCTGATCCACTGGGAAAGGCATCCGGGCAATCCCATATTCGGGTGCGGGGCCAAAGGGACCGAAGACGGCGGTGCCATCTGGTTTCCTGCCCTTTTTGAAACGGAAACCCATTATATTCTGCTGTACGAAGGAAGCCGCGGGAAAAGCAACTGGCAGCTTTCATCCCGGATCTGCCTGGCATCCATCCCCAAAAAACCGGTTCAGTAAAAATTTGTCGTAAAATCAGGTCCGAAGCGTAGTGTCCTTTATCAAATTGACCTGAAGCAAAACCTGTGGTTTTTCCTCAGATCTGCAAGGGAAGCGTCGACAGGTAATTATAACTTTCCCGTAGGCATTCAGCCGGTTGATTAACCCTGCCCAGTTCGACAATAAAATGATCCACAGTCGTATCCACGGCTGTATGCAGCATGGTTTGAAAATCCATGGTCCCCCGGCCGATGCAGATGGTCTCTCTTTCCGCGGTGTCTGCCATATCCTTGATGTGGATCAGGTAAATCCGTCCCGGATATTTCTCCATCACCTTGACCGGGTCGGCATTGCCCCGGACCACCCAGAACAGGTCAAGCTCCGAACCCACCAGTCCGGGCTCCGTCTCCTCCATCAGGATATCAAAGGGAAGCCGTCCGTCCTCCCTGATGGGGAGGAATTCCTTGTCATGGTTGTGGAAAGCGAACCGGAGTCCGTTCTCCATGCACTTCCGCCCCATGGCATTGAGATTGTCCACCGTTTCCATGCATTCCTTCACGGTCAGGTTTTCGGCACTGCTCATCCAGGGCCAGTAAGCCACCACACAATCCTCCTCCAGGGCAAGGGCTTCTTCGATGTACTGATCCGGATCCTCCAGCAACTGGCTCATGCTCGCTCCGCTGGAAACGCAACGGATGCCCACCGATTTGCAATAATCAAGGAATTCACTGTAAGAACTGCCAAACCTTGCCCTGGGTTCCAGTTTGGTAAAGCCGGTGTCGGCTGCAAACTCCAGGGCAGCTTTCCAGTCCTGATCGAACATTTCCCTGATAGATCCGGAATGAAGCCCCCACCGGATCTTTTCCCGTCCACAACCCTCCTGGGCCAGAGAAAGCAGTCCAAACCCCGCCAGCAGGGATCCCGTCAGGGATGTTCTGATAAATTCGCGTCTGTTGGTTTTCATAATATTCCTTGTTGGTTTGTCATTTTAATATTTCCACAGATTTTCAAGGTAGATGGTATTCATCTGGCCCCGGATCTCATCCGCCTGGCGGGGGGTTACATAGTCGAATTCCGTGGGGTCGATCCCTAGCCGCTTGTATATTCTCAGGAATATCCTGTGGGAATAATAACCGGCCGTTCCCGCGGGCATCTCCGGAAAGGGCAAAGCCAGCCGGGCCATTTCCCCGATCTTGTCCAGCGTATTGGCGGCATACAGCCGGACGGATTCCTGCGGATGATCCAGGGCCTGTCTGAGCACCGGGACCCCGGTGGCCGTATCTCCCCACTGGCACAATCCGTGAGCGGCTTCGATGGCCACAACCGGAGAGGGGTCTTTGGCCAGTTCCCTGAATTTCCTGCGGGCACGTTCGATTTCTTTTTTGTTTTCACTGTAAGCCCTGATCCCGGATACGGCCCAGTACCTGATGGAGGCCAGGGGATCGTTCAGATGATCATAATACTGGTCCAGGGCATCCTCCCCGTAAAGATCCAGGGCCTTGACATCCATCAACCGGTGGATCATGCCGGATTCCCTGACCCGGTCATACCATATGATCCTGTGATTGGAAGGTTCAGTGGCAACGACATGGTTGCGGTTGTTCAGACTTATGCTTGCTGTCTGGCTGGTCAGAAAACCCAGCCGGCTGGCTTTTGCCTGCAGTTCCTGGCCGGGCCTGAGCAATACCGGGTCTTTATAAAGCATCCAGTGGTCCATATAATCATACCTCCAGGCAATGGATGCACCCGGGGTCATGCATTTCATGGACACTTCAACCGCACCGGTCCAGTACATTCTCTCCCTGATGGTGAATTCGGGCTTGCCGGTCATGTTCCACTGGTCATCGGGCCATTTCATCCGGTCCAGCTCCGGCTCGGGTATGAGTCCGGCATCTCCCGTTTCGATCGTCCATTCCTCATGCTTTCTTCTCATTTCCTCAAGCACCTTCTGGTATTCCTTTTCCCCCACCAGGTTGTTTACCTGATGCAGATCGTTTTTGACATCGTACAGCTCTTCCGGCGGTTTCCTTTCTGCAAAGAACCGGCTTTGCACATCATTCAGTTCGCCGTCTGCGTGCAATTTCCTCCATTCCTGCATGACCGGATGGCGGTCCATGGTCCTTACGGTTTGTGCATATGGAAGATGGGGCATGTAATTCCGTACATACAGAAAATCCTCGTTGCGTACAATCCGCATGCAATCATAGGTCTCGTCCATCCTGTCCCGGCCACCGTAAATGAATTGCCGTGCCTTTTCCTTGCGGGGGCCCAGGAAAGCCTTTCCGTGCATACGGGAGGGGATCTCCGTACCTGCCAGGGAAAGGACCGTGGGTGCCAGGTCCACGAAGGCTACCATATCCCGGTTGACCGCCCCGGCCCGGTAACGGCCCGTTGTATCCGGATCTGCCCAGGGAATGTATTTTTCCGGTATCCTGACAATCAGGGGGACGTGCAATCCCGCATCATAGGGCCATCTTTTGCCCCGGGGTATACCCCATCCGTGGTCGCCCCAGAAAAAGATAACGGTGTTGTCATAGAGCCCTTCATTCTTCAAACGGCCGATCAGTTCCCCCACCCACCGGTCGGTCAGGGTTATGTTGTCGTAGTATTGTGCAATGCATTCACGAACCACCCTGGTATCGGGCAGATACGGCGGTACCGGGGCCAGTGCCGGATCATGCCGGTTCTCTCCGAGTTCTTTTTGAAGGGTTTCCCTCCACCTGGGATCATCGGTCCGGGTCCTTCCCTCATGGGTCGATCCGTAATTGATCACCGAGAAAAAAGGCTGGTTATTGCTCCGGCCGCCCCACCGGGCACCCGGTGCAGAAACATCCCAGATGATGTCCCCGTCATGCTCCATCTGGTAATGGTGTTTTCCGTCGTTGCTGCAATAATACCCTGCTTCCCTGAGCAACCGGGGAAACAAACGCACCTCTTCACCGGGAATCGCCCTGCACTGCATATGATGTCCGCCATAAGCGGCCGGGTACATCCCGGTCATGATGCCGGTCCGGGAAGGTGCGGAAACCGGTGAATGGGTGAAACAATTCGTGTAAGTGATCCCTTCCCCTGCCAGCCGGTCGATATTGGGAGAATCTGCATACCCATCCCCGTAACAGCCAAAATGGGGTCCCACATCTTCCCAGGTGATCCAGAGGATGTTGGGTGGGGGTAGACTCGTATACGCGGCGGGCACCTTGTCCTCTGCGACGGCAGAACCTGCAGATAAAACGGATGTCAAACCAATTGCAACCCCTCTTCCGGAAATCTTCATGCTGCAACACCTTTAATATGAACAATTCATTAAATACGACAGGAATGACATGGCCTCGTTGTGGTGGCGAATCCCTTTTCAGGCCATGACAGACAATTTACTGCCAAATAAAATAAAATCTGCATTGAATCGGAACATATTGTAAAAAATTTTATTCGATGGCCTTTACGGCCCAGGACGCCGAGTTGATCACAATTTTGGATTCTGCCAGGGACTGTGCCCTTTTAATATCCCTCAGAAGTACGGCTGCTTCTTTGCCTAATTCCCTCAGGATATTCATGGTCATCACCTGAAGTCGGATTTCCCGGTTAAACATTTCCTTCCGGAAAACCGGGATGGCATATTCCATTTTCCCCGTCTTTGCCAATCCCCGGGCAGCAGCAATTCTGACCCAGGGGCTTTTATCCAGAATGGACTTTTTCAGTTCCGGGATCCGGTCTTTTGCGCCCAGGTTCCCAAGGCCCCAGGCGGCCCAGAACCGCACAGCGGGAAATGTGTCCTTAAGAGCAGCAGACAACGCCGGGATGGCCATTTCTCCTTTCTGCCACAAGAGTGAAGTTTCCCAGGTCCGTTCCAGACAGTCCGGATTTTCCCTGATCCAGGTATATACGGACTTCCCCGTTCTTTCCTGTATCCTGTCTATCTCGGATTCAGGAATGGTGCCGACATCCATGGTCCGGAACACCCAGTTCCGGTGCTCGGTGCGGAACCGGGCCAGTGTTTCTTTGTATTCAGGATCCCCGGCCAGATTGTTCAGTTCGTGGGGATCATTTTTAGTATCATACAATTCCTCATAAGGCTGGGGCTCCCTGAACCACAATGCCTGGTCCCGGTTCAGGTTTCCCTGTTCATTCAGCTCGATCAATCTCGGCATCATTCCCATCTGCATGGTGTAATTGTTCGGATAATTCGGCCATTCGGGATGATAATTTTGGATGTACCGGTATCGTTCGTCACGGACAGCCCTGACCAGGTCGTAGTGTTCACCCATTCTGTCACGGGAAGAAAAAATATATTTCCTCGGATCCTTTGCAGCGGGCCCCATGAATGGCCGGGCCTGCATGTATTCAGGAACAGATAGCCCCAGAAGAGACATCATGGTGGGGCCGAGGTCCATCAGACTGACCAGTTCCCTGTACCTGCTGCCTTCATGCTTTTTGCCCGGCAGGCGGATGATCATGGGCACCCTGGTCCCGGAATCGTATAATTCCCTTTTCCCTCTGGGTAAAGGACCGCCATGATCACTCCAGAAAACCACGATGGTACTGTCCAGCAAGCCCTTATTTTCAAGTTCAGACAGAAACAATCCAAAATGCAGATCCATATCCCGGATGTTTGAATAGTTGCGGGCCACATCAGCCCGGATTACCGGATCATCCGGATAGTAGGGAGGCAAAGGAATTTCTTCGGGATCGGTAAGGAACAGGCGTGCCCTTAATGCCCACATGCGGGATTCATGGGTTATGTGATCATTGAATACCGCAAAAAAAGGTTGTCCGGGTTTCCGGTTCTTCCAGTGGGCGGTCATGCTGCTTTCATCCCAGGCGGTTTCCGGAGTTTCGAAGTTATAATCTTCCTTGAAATTGTTCGTACAGTAATAGCCTTCATCCCGCAAATATTGAGTGAAGCATTTTACCTGGGATGGCAATACCGTACCCCAGGAACGCATATCATTGTTCCCCATACTTGTGGGGTACATCCCGGTGATGATGGAAGAACGGCTGGGAGCACACACGCCTGCAGTGGTGAAGGCACGGTCGAACACAATGCCTTCCCTTGCCATCCGGCTGATATTCGGGGTTCTGACTGTGGAATCCCCGTAGCAGGGAAGATAACAGCTTATGTCTTCAACTGAATACCAGAATATGTTCGGACGGAAATCAAATGATATGTCTTTGAGTTCACCGGGTCCGATGTCCGTTTCTTTGGGAGCGCAACCGTTCAGTATGGGAACAACCGCCAAAGCTCCCATCATTTTCATTTCAACATTCATGATAAAATATTTTAGTTAAATGTCATATTAAAAGCTTGTTACAATATCAGTTTAAAGTCTGTGACTTTCTGTTGCCGGCCACCCGCATGCTGTCCGCGTGCCAGGCCGGCGAACCCCGTCTGTTATCAACCGGCGGTTTGCCGCCGGAATGGTTATTACCGGATCAGTGGGGGATGTATTTCAATGCTTTCTTTGTATTTTACAGCTTCTTCTTCCAGCTTCCTGACCAGTTCAGGTTTTTCGTAATGCAGATTGTATTTTTCGGAAGGATCAACATCCAGGTTGAACAGCATAGGCCTTTGATGATATACCACCCGCTGGTTCAATGAATAGGGATCATCATAGGTGATGAATTGGATTTTCCAGGGGCCTTTTCTGTATGCATACAGGCTTCCCCTTCTGTAATAAGGTACATATTCCCTGACATTTTCTTTCTTCCCTGTGAACAATGGTTCCAGACTGAAGCCGTCCAGCACATGGTTCTCGGGCAAATCGATTCCAGCAAGGTCCACTGCCGTTGCCATGATGTCCATGGTGGTGGCAAGGGCCACAGACACCTGTCCCGGGGCAATGGTCCCCGGCCACCAGGCAATGGCAGGCACGCGCATTCCCCCTTCATAACAGGTATTCTTGCCTTCATACAGCAATCCGGCCGATCCCCCTTCCTCCTTCTTCATGAGCCAGGGCCCGTTGTCGCTGGTAAATATGACCAGGGTATTTTCTTCAATCCCGTGTCTGTGCAATGCCTGCATGATCTCCCCCACACTCCAGTCAAGTTTTCCCACAACATCTCCGTAAAGCCCTCTGGCACTTCTGCCCCTGAACCGTTCCGATACAAACAGGGGAACATGGGGATATGTATAGGGAACATATAGAAGAAATGGCCGGTTCCGGTTCTCCTCAATGAAATTCACCGCCCGTTCGGTATACATTCTGGTCAGTTCCTCCTGGTCTTCAATGGATACGTGACGCAAGACCTTTGTGCCTTCCATCAGGGGGGGAGGCACATCATATTTGTCGCTGCCCGGTGACTTGGTATACATGTCATTGGAATAAGGGATCCCGAAATATTCATCAAAGCCATGATTGACAGGCAGGAATTCAGGCAGGTGGCCCAGGTGCCATTTCCCGTAACATGCGGTGGCATAACCGGCTTTTTTTACTGCTTCCGCGATGGTGATCTCTTCCTCCGGAATGCCGTTTTTATCATTGGGGAAGAATACCCCTGAAGGGTTTCCATAAAGTCCCGTGCGCACAGGTAACCGGCCTGTTATCAGTGCCCCACGGCTCGGTGAGCATACCGGTGCGCCAACATAGAACTGGGTCATCTTCATACCTTCCTGTGCCATGCGGTCGAGATTGGGTGTATTGATGGTGGGATGCCCGAAGCATCCCAGGTCGCCATACCCGAGGTCGTCGGCAAAAAGTATCACAATGTTGGGCTTGTCCTCAGGTTTTCCCGGCTGGCTGTCGGAGGCACCTGCGCTGAATGTAAAAGAACCGATGACAGGCAAAATGCCCATCTGAATTTTTCTGTTCAAAAAGAATATTACTGCCGGATTTTGCTTGTTCATGATTTATTGGTTTTATTTTTAGTTCACCCGTCTTATTCAACCAGGCGGAAACTGGTCTTTTTCAGATTTGCAGAATGAGGGCCGGCAAAAACCTCGAATTCTCCCTGACCGGCCACAAATTCCATATCACAGTTCCAGTACTTCAGGTCTTCCACAGTCAGGGGAATGATAACCCGCTTTGTTTGTCCGGGTTCCAGACTGATCTTTTTGAAACCCTTCAGTTCTTTTACCGGCCGGGTCACTTCGGCCACCAGGTCCCTGATATATACCTGGACCACTTCTGCTCCTTCATACTGCCCGGTATTGGTGACCTCAACCGATACCTTCAGGGTATCGACAAATGAAATTTCTTCTTTATTCAGGGAAATGCCGGAAAATTCAAAGTTTGTGTAACTCAACCCGTATCCGAACGGGAACAAAGGTTCATTGGGGATGTCCTGGAATTTGGTTCCATAACGGCCGTCATAAGGCCGTCCTGTACTTTTATAAGAATGATAAACGGGGATTTGTCCCACATGGTAGGGAAAGCTCACCGGCAATTTCCCTGATGGATTGCAGTCACCGGTCAGGACATCGGCCAGTGCATTTCCTGCTTCCGTGCCGGGCCACCAGGCCATCAGTATGGAGGGCACATGTTCTTTGATCCACCGGATGGTCAGGGGTCTGCCCCCGAAAATGACCGCCACCACCGGTTTGTTCAGCTTCATGATGGTTTTGGCCAGTTCCAGCTGTTTGCCGGGAAGCCCGATGTTCGCCTTTCCGCTGCCTTCCCCGGTCATCCATTTTTGTTCTCCCAGGGTAAGTATGACCAGTTCCGCCTTCCGGGCGGCGGCTATGGCCTCCATGACCATCCGGTCCCGGGCAATGGCAGCATCATCGAAGCTGTATCCCTGTGCAGTATATATCTTTACATCATCCCCCAGCTTTTTTCCAAGTCCTTCTTTTAAGGTAATTACATCTTTTGGTTCTCCCCTGCAGGCCCAACTGCCCAGCATATTGTACTGGTCATCCGCCAGGAATCCGATCAGTGCAATGCTGTTGATACTTTCGTCAACGGGCAGTAATTTCCCTTTGTTTTTCAATAAGACCATCGACTTCCTGGCCATGTCCCTGGCCTGCTTCCGGATCATGGGATGCATCATGGTGGTGTCACGGCGTTTCACATCAAAATACCGGTAGGGGTCATCGAAAAGTCCCAGTTTATATTTCAATCTGAGGATCCTTCTGACCGATTCGTCAATCAGTTTCTCTTCCACCTGACCGTTCTGCACAAGATTCTTCAGGAAATGTAAGTATGAAAAACTCATCATATCGATATCCACACCCGCTTCGACCGCCTGCCTGGCTGATTCTTTCCGGTTCGCCGCCACACCATGCATGATCAGTTCCTCGATGGAATTATAATCGGATATCACTACCCCGTCGAAATTCCATTCATCCCTGAGGATCTTCCGCAGCAATAATTTGTTCGCAGTAACGGGAACCCCGTTGAAATCAATAAATCCGGTCATGGTACTTACTGCACCTGCATCGAAAGCCGCTTTGAAAGGGGGCAGGTAAATTTCCCTCATCTGGCGGACCGATAACGGATTGGTATTGTAGTCCTTTCCTGATTCCACCCCGCCATAGCCTGCATAGTGTTTCGGGCAGGAAGCGACAGTCGTGGTTTCCGACAAGGTTCTGCCCTGGTATCCTTTGACCATGGCCTCTGCAAAACGGCTCCCCAGGTATGGGTCTTCTCCCGGGCCTTCCATGATCCTGCCCCACCTCGGATCGCGGGTTACATCGATCATGGGCGAAAACGTCCAGTGGAGTCCGCTCGCCGTGGCTTCCATTGCGGCCATGCGGCAGGATTTCTCAATGGCTTCCATATCCCAGCTGGCCGCCTGGGCCAATGGAATGGGAAAGATGGTCTTATACCCGTGGATCAGGTCATTGGCCATGATCAGGGGAATGCCCGTCCGGCTTTCTTCCACGGCCATTTTCTGAAAACGGATCTTTTCCTCCAGGTTCAGCACCTTGAGCAAAGTTCCCACATTTCCTTTTCTGATCTCTCCCTCAACGGTAATGTCATATTCGTATTCGACCACCGGATTGTTGGGATTGGTCCGGTTCCTGTGCAGCTGGTGCATCTGGCCGATCTTTTCCTCCAGGGTCATCAGCGAGAGTATGGAATCGATCTTTTCCTCCATTACCTGGTTTTTGGTTTCCGGCTGTTTGCCTGCCGGAGTACATGCGCTCAGCAAAACCGGTAACAGTAAAGATCCCAGGATGATTGCTCTGGTTGTCATTTGTATTTTCATTTTCACCCTAAATTTCATTTATGATTTCTTGTTCTCTTTCTTTTTCTCTTTGTCTTTCTTGTTCTCTTTCTTTTCCCTTTCCTATTTAGTGTCTGTCCATAAAGTCGTTGAATCAATGATTCTTTTCCCCCTCCATT
>CAZNPH010000024.1:0-54346 GCA_964574985.1 uncultured Bacteroidaceae bacterium | reverse complement strand
AAATGTTGATAACCCCAGGTTTTTCCTTATTTTTGGATACCAGCTAAACAGTTACGAAAAAAGTACTGTTTACTTTTTTAGTGGGTTTGTTGTGTAGCGTTTTTGTGTATGCACAGCAAACCGTAACGGGCACCGTGACCGATGCGGAGAATGGCAATCCGCTGATCGGTGCCACGGTGCAGATCAAGGGGACCACTTCCGGTACGGTCACCGACCTGGATGGCAACTACCGGATCACGGTTCCCGAGGACGCTACGCTTGTGTTTTCGTATGTCGGTTATGGCACCGAGGAAGTTGCCGTGGCCGGACAGACTACGATCAATGTTCAACTGGAGGAAGAGGTCAGGGAGCTGGAAGAGATCGTGGTGATCGGATACGGTACACGCCAGAAGAAGGACGTGACCACATCGATCTCCACGGTGGATTCCAGGGAAATCACCGAGAGCATCGGGATGTCCCCCGAGCTGGCCATGCAGGGCAGGATGACCGGTGTTCATATATCTGCTGAAGGTGGTGACCCTACCAAGAGACCCACCATCCGCATCCGGGGTGTAAATACCTGGGGAGTTGCATCTCCCTTGTATGTGATCGACGGGGTGCCCATCACAGAGTTCGGATCGGGTTATGAAGGACAGGAAAGTGTGAACCGGAACCTGCGGTCAGAGATGAATATCATGACCCTGATCAATCCCAACGATATTGCGTCGATCTCGGTGCTGAAGGATGCTTCGGCCGCTGCCATTTACGGTGTGCGGGCTTCAAACGGGGTGATCCTGATCACAACAAAGAAAGGGAAGGCCGGACGTCCGCGGGTAAGTTTGGATGCCCGCTACGGCGTTTCCAACCTTACGGCAAGGTATGATATGCTGAACGTTGATCAGCATGTGGCCCTTTACAAGGAAGCTTTTGTCAACAATCCGGCAGAGACGGCCAACATGCCTTCGGAATTCGATCCTACTTCCCCGGATTACCTGGGAGATATGCCGACCATTTATTGGCAGGACAAGGTAGTACAGGATAATGCCCTTGACCAGGACTACAGTTTGCAGGTATCCGGCGGAAATGAGGCGATTACCTATTTTCTTTCGGCGGGATATTCATATCAGGAAGGAGTGTATGTTAAAAATTTCCTGGAACGGTATTCCCTTTCCTCCAATGTCGATGCCAGGATCTCTGAGAAGATCCATGCAGGGCTGAATTATAAATTTGGATATACGGATGCAAGAACCGGCATCAGCGACAGACTTACATTAGGGACAGCTGCCTCTATGCCCCCCTGGCAACCGATCTATGATCCGGATGGCCCCGGAGGTTATGCAGCAGTTATCGACACTTCCTATGATGCTGCCGGCAACTTTGTCGCCGATCTGAAATATGGTGTGGAAACCAACAAGAATCAAATTGCAATTGAGGATTTCAGGGAAAGATCCAGAAACCTGATGCGTCATATCGGGAATGCATACGTGGAAATCGAACCCATTGAAGGATTAAAGTTCAAGGGTTCTGTGATGGCCGACTGGTACCTCAACAAGAATGAATCATTCAGCAATGTTACCTATCAGATGTTCAACATAACCCCGAGTGATCCGCTGGACCTTGCCGAAGAAGGTGTTGATGATACAAAAGGTGACTATGGCCAGAGGCATACCACCAACTATAATTTGATCAAGGAATTCACCATCAATTACAACCGCAGTTTCGGTGAACACAATGTTGACCTGGTATTGAATGCCATGGACCAGCAATATGGTTTTACCGGCATAGGCGGAAGCACGGAATATGTGCCCGTTGACGATCCATTGTACTGGACGGTCACGGCTCCGGAGAGAGAATGGCTAGGTGCTGAGACATTCCGGGACCGTTACGCACTTCAGGGCTATATGGGGCGGCTTTCTTATAACTATGCAAACAAATATTATTTAGATGCAACAGTAAGAAGGGACGGTACTTCCAGATTTGCGCCGGAGACCCGGTGGGGCTGGTTCCCGTCGTTTTCCGCTGCCTGGCGTGTGACCGCCGAGCCATTTATGCAGGGACTTACATGGATGAACGACCTGAAGTTGCGTGCAGGCTGGGGTCAGCTGGGCAACCAGGAAACCATGAATTTCCCGCACCTGTCGACCACCTGGAACCGTGGCGGAACGTCATTCGGCAGTGACCCGAATGCTCGGTATCCTGGTGCCATGGGATATTTTCAGGGCACGGTCGTAATCGACAAGTTCACCAACAAAGATCTGAAGTGGGAGACCACCACCACACTGAACCTGGGATTCGATGCATTCATGTTCAACGGGCTGGAATGGTCGTTAGAATATTACAACAAGTTGACCGACGGTATTTTGCAGCAGTCCAAGATACCCGCCAGCGGCGGGTTTGACTGGGTGGGCCACAGGCCGACCGAGACCAAGGATCCTGCTGTGAACATTGCTTCGGTGGTTAACAGCGGAATTGAAACCACACTTGGTTACCGGGGTTCAGTCGGAGATTTCCGTTATTATGTGGGCGGTAATCTCACCACAGTACACAACGAAGTAAAGGAAATGTTCCAGGATGCCCCCATCATGGGTTATATACAATCCGGGAACATAGATGCATCCCGCAGGATTGAAGTGGGTTACCCGATCAATTTCATTTACGGTTACAAGTGGGGGGGTATCTTCCAGACGCAGGCCGAGGTCGATGAATGGCAATCGCAGCTGACCGATCTGAATGTATCCTCCCAGTCACCGGGAGATATGTATTTCAAGGATATACGCGGGGGACCAACCGAAGAATACGAATACTATAATCCCAATCCGGACGATACTGTGGTCAACTCCTACGACCGTGCAATGATCGGCAGCGGTTTGCCGGGATACTTTTACGGGTTTAACGTCAGCATGAACTGGAAAGGATTTGATTTTTCCGTGTTCTTCCAGGGTGTGGGTGATATTGACAAGGTCCATCCTCTCAAAGGGTGGATGAGCATGAGCAGTTTGGGACACAGCCAGGTGACGGAAGTATTGAACCGCTGGACACCGGAGAATCCTTCCACCACCATGCCCAGGGCGGTACGGGCTGACCCGGCCGGTAACAACCGTTTGTCGGATTACTGGATCGTGAAGGGCGATTACCTGAGGCTGGGCACGGTCAGGCTGGGATACAGCCTGCCGCAGCAGTTTCATGACTGGACCGGTATATCGAACAACCTTCGGATATGGATCGGTGGCAACAACCTGCTGACCATCAGTGACTGGCCCGGACTGGATCCGGAAAGCGAACAAAGGCCTACGCCAAAAACGTTCCTGGTCGGACTGAATGTTGATTTTTAATTTTAATATGTGGAATCCAATAAAACAATCGATATGAAAAAATATCTTAAATATTTAAAGTACATTCTGGCGGCATCGTTAGTGGCCTTTATCGTTGTGGTGTCCTGTGACGAGTCCAACCTGGACCTCAGGCCTTTGACTCCCACGGAGGCAGACTATTTCAATAATCAGGCAGAGATGGAAAGGCTGGTTTACGGGATTTATGCAAAACAGACAGACCTGTATTACTTTAATGCCAATCAGCCCATCTACGGGGTGTGGCTTCTTCCGGGCGACGATCTGACATCGAACGGAACATATGCCTATGAGACCTTTAACGGACTTACGCCTTCGGATTTCCTTCTGAACGAATATATCAACGGCTCTTATGGAGTGATATCCCGGTGTAACATTGTTTTGGAAAAAGTTCCGGAGAAAAGAGATCTGTATGACGATGCAAGTCTGGCCGATACCCACAAAGGAGAAGCTTTGTTCCTTCGTGCATTGTGGCATTTCCGCGTGGGCAATATGTTCGGCAATGTTCCTTTGGCGCTCGACCGTCCTTATACGATTGAAGAGGCCAAGCCCCCCGCCAGCACTTTGACTGAGATTCTGGATCAGTGTATCACAGACCTCAAGGAAGCCGTGACTTTGCTCCCGGATTCCTGGGAGGAAAAGTTTAAAGGGCGTGTTACCAAGGATGCAGCGTATGGCCTGCTCGGGAAGCTTTATTGTTTCCGCGCCTGTTACGGGAGCAGTGCCAGCTCGGACTATGCCAAGGCCATCAGTGCATTTGATAATATATCAAATGCTGTTGACCTGACCGATCACTACGGGGAAAACTTCGATGCCCTGATCGAAAACAATGAGGAATCGTTGTATGAGTTCCAGGCCAGCAACCGTTCGGGATTCGAGAACATCTGGTTATGGAACGATTTTCAGAACATCGGGCCTTTGTCTTCCTACTGGGGATTCTTCAGCAATGTGTGGAGCTTCTGGGATCATACGCCCTTTATGCCCACCTCCAAGCTGATCAATGCCTTTGAAGCAGGCGACCCGAGGATCGATGAGATCTACAGCCCGAATTCAGGATCCGCATGGGCTCCCCACGGATATCAGTTCATTAAGTACGTCAAGCGGGAAGTCCAGGGTGACGTGACCAGTTCACTGAACAATCCAAGGATCCTGAGATACGCCGATGTGCTGTTGCTTAAAGCGGAAGCCCGGTTGCAGACGGGAGATGCGGCTACGGCTACATCACTGGTGAATGATATCAGGGAACGTGCCAGGCAGTCGGTTCCCGAAACGGATCCTGAATCCACGGTGCCTGCCGACCTGGCCACGGTGGACATGCAGGACATCATGGATGAGCGGTTACGTGAACTCTGCGGAGAAGAGTCACACCGGTGGTTCGACCTGAAACGCTGGGATGCTGCCGGGTATATCGACCTGAGCGGTTGGGGTGCCGGAAACAATCATTTCTCCAGCCTGAGGACCGATTTCAGTTTCGACTATCCCACCAACCTGGTATACCCCATTCCGTTGGATGAGTTGGATTATAACGAGAATGTAAAACAGAATCCGGGGTATTAGCACTTTCATATAACCGGATAAAAAGGGGCTGTCTCATAAGAGGCAGCCTTTTTTTTGATTGTAAAGTATTGGTTAAATAAGGTACCTGCCAAAATTTTCACCAGAAAATTTTGAAGTACCGTTTTAATCAATGCCGCTATTAATAAGCTATTCCAATTCGTTTTGAGACGAATCCTTTTTTGCACCTTGTATGTTCATTTTGTATGTAAATTTAAACTATATTCATCCGGTAAGGAACAGGGCGAAATGTACGGGAATGTATCAGGCAAAATACCGGGCATAAGGACGTAAACATTAAAGCAACAATTTCAAATGGCGAAACGCAATGATATTGAGAAAGTACTGATCATCGGTTCGGGGCCGATCATCATCGGTCAGGCCTGTGAATTTGATTATTCAGGCACGCAGGCATGCAAGGCATTGAGGTCACTGGGTTACAGGATTGTGCTGGTCAATTCAAATCCGGCCACCATCATGACCGATCCGGAAATGGCGGATATAACCTATATCGAGCCCCTGAATGAATATGCCCTGACCGAGATAATCCGCAAGGAGAGGCCGGACGCACTGCTTCCGAACCTGGGAGGGCAAACGGGTTTGAACCTTTCTTCATTGCTTGCCAGGAAAGGAGTCCTTGATTATTATGGTGTCAGGATCATCGGGGTCAATGTGGATGCGATTGAAAGGGGCGAAGACCGCACCGCCTTCAAGGAAACCATGAACCGGCTGAACATTGAAATGCCGGGGAGTCAGGCGGTGAATACACTGAAAGCAGCTGAAAAAGTAGCCGGGGAAATGGGTTACCCGGTGGTTATAAGGCCTGCCTATACCATGGGAGGTACGGGAGGCGGATTGGTTTACAATGTTGAAGAATTGCGCACGGTGGTCAGCCGGGGACTGTCGGCAAGCATGGTTCACCAGGTGCTGGTGGAGGAATCCGTCCTGGGATGGGAAGAGCTGGAACTGGAAGTGGTCAGGGACGAAAAAAACCAGATGATCACGGTATGTTTCATTGAAAATGTGGATGCCATGGGCGTGCATACCGGTGATTCCTATTGTACGGCGCCGATGCTGACCATTGATCCCGAACTTCAGGAACGCCTGCAGAAATATTCATATGATATTGTAGAAGCCATCGAGGTGATCGGGGGCACGAACATACAATTTGCCCATGATCCCGAAACGGGAAGGGTGGTGGTGATCGAGATCAATCCCCGCACATCCCGTTCCTCTGCCCTGGCTTCCAAGGCCACGGGATTCCCCATTGCTTTTGTATCTTCCCTGCTGGCGGGAGGGCTGACCATGGATGAGATCCCGTACTGGCGTGACGGGACACTGGAAAAATACACGCCTTCGGGCGATTATGTGGTGGTCAAGTTTGCCCGCTGGGCCTTTGAGAAATTCGAAAACCTTGAAGACAAGCTGGGGACGCAGATGCAGGCAGTGGGTGAAGTGATGAGCATCGGGAAAACCTATAAGGAAGCCCTGCAGAAAGCGATCCGGTCGCTGGAGATCGGGCGGTACGGACTCGGGTTTGCAAGGGATTTCAACAAGAGATCATTGGATGAACTGATGGCATTGCTGAAACATCCTTCCAGCGAAAGGCAATTCATCATGTACGAAGCCCTGAGAAAAGGAGCCGATGTTGAGGGGCTTTACAAAAAGACCCATATCAAGCCCTGGTTCATAAACCAGATGAAAGAGCTTGTAGACCTGGAAGAGGAGATACTGAAACATACCTGGGAATCATTGCCGGGGGAAATGTTCATCCGGGCCAAAAAAGACGGGTTCGCCGACAAATATTTGTCAACCCTGCTGAATGTCCCTGAAAAACAGGTAAGGGAAAAACGGATTTCGCTCGGGCTGGAAGAGGCGTGGGAGGTGGTACCGGTCAGCGGTGTGAAGAATGCAGCCTATTATTATTCAACCTACAATGCACCGGATCAGGTTACGGTCAGCGACAGGAAAAAGATCATGGTTCTGGGAGGCGGTCCTAACAGGATCGGTCAGGGCATTGAATTTGATTATTGCTGCGTGCATGCCGCATTTGCCATCAGGGACGCGGGATACGAATCCATCATGGTCAATTGCAATCCGGAAACGGTTTCCACGGATTATGATACTTCCGATAAACTTTATTTTGAACCTTTGACGGTGGAGGATGTGCTCAGCATTTACAACAAGGAAAAGCCGGAAGGGGTCATTGTTCAGTTCGGCGGACAAACCCCCCTGAATATTGCCAATGAACTGGCCCGGGCTGGGGTGAAAATTTTGGGCACCACGCCGGACACGATCGATCTGTCGGAAGACCGTGACCGTTTCCGCCGGGTCATGAAAAAACTGGAGATACCCCAGCCGGAATCAGGTATGGCCAGTACACTCGGGGAAGCCATGGAGATTGCAGACAGGATAGGGTATCCTTTGATGGTCAGGCCTTCCTATGTGCTGGGTGGCCGGGCAATGAAGATCATCCTGGATCCCGGAATGCTGGAACAATATGTCAAAGAAGCCGTTGAGGTTTCACCTGACAGGCCCCTGCTGATCGACAAATTCCTGGAAGATGCCATTGAGGCCGAAGCCGATGCCATATCTGACGGAAAGGATGTATTTGTTCCCGTTGTGATGCAGCATATTGAATATGCCGGAATTCATTCCGGTGATTCTGCCTGTGTGATCCCTCCGGTGATCATTCCAGTTGAGCAGCAGGAAATCATCAAAGAATATACACGAAGGATAGCCGTGGAACTGAAGGTGATCGGACTGATGAATATTCAGTATGCCATATATGAGGATGTCGTTTACATACTGGAAGCAAATCCCAGGGCGTCACGTACCGTGCCCCTGGTATCCAAGGTATGCAATATTTCCATGGCCAGGGTGGCAACACAGATATTGCTCGGGAAGAAACTTGCCGGTCTTGGTTTGAAGGAAAGAAAATTTGAACATTTTGGTGTCAAGGAGGCGGTTTTTCCTTTCAATATGTTCCCGGATGTCGATCCCCTGCTCAGTCCGGAGATGCGCTCAACAGGAGAAGTTCTGGGTCTGGCCGATTCCTATGCGCTGGCTTTTTACAAGTCCCAGGAAGCAACACAGGTGAGGTTACCGGTTGAGGGAACCGTGCTGATCACCATTGCAGACCGGGACAAGAAAAAGATCATTGAATTTGCCAGGAATTTTCAGGACATGAAATTCAATATACTGGCCACCGGAGGGACGCACCGCTTCCTCAAGGAACAAGGCATCGAATCGGAATACATCAAAAAAGTCCATGAAGGGAGGCCGAATATTGTGGATGCCATAAAGAACGGGGTCATCAATCTGGTCATCAATACCCCGGCCGGGAAACAAAGCGAATATGATGATTCATACATACGGAAAAGCGCCATCAAATACGGGATCCCATACATTACCACCACTTCGGCCGCTTTGGCTGCCACACGTGGGATCAGGGAACGCAGGAACGGTGCTTATAAGGTAAAATCCCTGCAGGATTATCACTCGGAGATCAATATTTGATCCTGCCCCCGTGATATCTCTTCACATTGGTGACAATGTCCCGGATCAGATGTTCCCGGTATTCCCTGTACCATTCGATCTGTTCCAGGATCTTCTCTGTTTCTTCCGGTGATTTACCCGCCTTGGAGATAATGGGCCTGAAATCGGTTTTTTTACCGGCCATGGTCTGCAGCACGTAAATGTCCGGGGCGATGCTGACCCGCTGGCTGTATTCCACGATGGGATGGTTATCGGTATTGACCGGGGCATCCTTGCAGAATTCCCGCAGTTCATGCTCATCCATCATGTAGTATGCCACCAGTGCGGGAGGTTCGTTCAGTCCCAGGTATTCCATATCCCGCCTGAGTTTTTCCTGCTTGTATTTCTTTTCGATCAGTTCATAATCGATCTCCAGGGGCTGTTTGCTGCCCACCACCAGGGTGCTGTATTCATTCAGGTACCAGAGCTGGGAATGGGGGAAAACGTTGGTAAAGGCCTTCAACAGGGAGAGGTATTCATCGGTGGCGATCCAGTTGGGGGGTATCCACTGGCAGATTATGCCGTCCCCGGTAAGCTTTTCCCGGCAGATTTCATAAAAATCCTGCGTGTAGATGTTGTTGCTCAGTCTTGGGTGTATGGCGTTGCTGGTGATGATGTCATAGCGTTTTTCGGTCATGAAGACCAGGCTGCGGCCGTCTTCATCATAGATGTTGAGTTTGGGCTCCCCGACAACATCCTTGTTCCACTTGTTGAAAGCGCTGGCCGCTGCTTTGATGACCCCGTCACATATCTCGGCCATGTCCACCTCTTCGATATCCGGCTGGATCAGCGAGTACGTGGTCACCCCCATGCCCATGCCGATCACCACTGCATTTTCGGGTCCGGGATGCAGCATATAGGGCAGGTATCCCAGCAGGCTGTTGACGATCAGATCTTTTTTTTCCGTGTAAGCAGAAAGGTGGCCATTGATCATCAGGCCCCTGGCATCGGTACTGGTGGGATACTGCCGGACGGTGACCGTGCCTGCCGGTCCTTCATCATAAAAAACGAGCTTTTCAAAGTGATGGGCCCAGAAGGTTTGCTGGTATTTGATTTTTTCCCACCATGTAAAGTATTGCTTGTTGGGGATCTGGCGGATCAGCAGGACGGTGACCAGGGCAACGATCAGGGGGGCAAAAAGCTTGTAGTTCAGGTTCAGTCGGGGATGCAGCACAAGGACCAGCAGACCGATGATCACATTGATGGCCACCACGGCCAGGAATGAGTCCACCACCCCGAAGAAATTGATCAGTATGAATCCGGCCACAAAGGAGCCCAGGATGGACCCCACCGTATCCAGGAACCCGATCAGTCCGATCCGGTTGCCCAGCAGTTTGACATTGTCGGTATATATTTTGCTCACGATGGGATAGGCCATTCCGGTCAGGGTGGTGGGGATGGAAAGCAGCAGGAAGAAGATGAGGTACTCTTTGCCGGAAGTCGCTATCCAGGGAGCCAGCATGGTCCTGCTTTCTTCCAGTATGGGTGCAATGCGGGCGAATACCAGAAGCAGCGCCAGTGATGTGAGTCCGATCAGCACTTCCACAAAACCCAGCATTCTGAGCAGGTCCCTGATCCTGTCGATCAGCTTCCTGACAATGAAGCTTCCCAGGGAAAGCCCGAAAATGAAGCTGATGATGATGGTGGTATAGAAGTAGGTGGTTTTGTCAAATGAGAACTGCAGGAAGATCCTGTTCCAGATCACCTCATAGGCCAGGGTGGTGAATCCCTCGATGGCAAAGACCCAGAGGACCAGTCTGGTCACGAACCTGGGATATTGGGATGCCACGGGCTCTTCTTTCTGCCGGGCGGGGGTTTCTTCCCTGCCGAAGGTTTCGCGTACGTACTGCCTGATGGCTTTTCTGCGGGAGATATACAAGACCACCAGTGCATTGAACAGGTTGATGGCCGCGCCGATGTACAGTGTGGCCCTGGAACCGAATGCCCTGATCAGGATAAATCCGGCCAGAAAAGCGCCGATCACCGCCCCGAGGTTGTTGATCGAATACAGGTTGCTGACCCTGAAACCGAGGTCTTTCAGACTTCTGACAAAGAACTTGATGATCACCGGCAGGGTGCCGCCCATCAGGGTGGTGGGGATGAGCAGGAAGACAAAGGCCAGTGCGAAGCGGACCAGTTGAATGGCGTACTGGCTGGAGGATTCCATGCCCACGGCAATGTCGGCGTACAGATGTGTCAGTCCTTTGAAAAGAACGGGGAAAAGGACGGCAAAAGTGCCGATCCCCAGTTCAAGGATGAAAAACAGGTGGAGGGGATTTCTGAATTTGTCCACCCACCGCCCGAAAAGCAGACTCCCTAGTGCGAGTCCGGCCATGAAGGCAGTCAGCACGGTGGTTATCGAAAACACGTGAATGCCGAAAACCAGTCCGAAATCCTTGATCCAGATCACCTGGTAGATCAGGGCGCTGATGCCCGAGAAAAACAGGACAAGCACAAGCAGGGACCGGTACAATCCGGGGTGCTGCACTCTTTCCGCCAATTTCTCCATAATAGTGGTTGTTGTGAGTAAATAAAGGTCTAAAAATAGAAAAAAAACACTTATATGAAACCCATGTATTTGAAATAATGACCCATTCCTGACATTTTGTGAAATCCTACGAGTCTGTTTCCTCGAAACCGGTAAGTATCCGGAATAAAATCAGTACATGATCCTGACCGGGCCGATCAGGCCCGATTCAACCAGCGGGACATCTTTCCATGGAGTGCGCCATGAGGCAGGGCCCCGGGTGACCTGTGTTTTGGTATGCCGCTGATCCCGGGGCAGCCGGCCGTCGCCGACCAACCGGTTATTCCAGACATTGGCTACATCAATGACCAGGTTGTTCATGCCCGGCCTGACCGCTTCGGTGATCTCACCGGTCAACGGATCCCACAGGTAGGGGATCATGCCGGAGACCCTGAAAGTGCATTCTACCTCTTCCGGACGGTCATTTTTGTTTCTCACAAAATAAATATCGGCCACGGGTGTTTTTCTGTGGATGAAGTTCAGGGAAGTATTTTCATCTTTTCCTGAAAAGGAAAAATCCGGCCCGATGCCTTTCTGCCTGAGGATGTTTTTCTGTGATTCCCCCCAGTAGATCCGCCCTTTTCCGTATTTGTTCATCACCACCTCCCGGCTGTTTGCCTGTCCCCAGAGCCGGCCGGCCAGTTCCCTGAGCTCACGGTCCTTTTCTTGGTATTTATAGAGTCCGTGTGTGCGCACCGGTTTGGGTCCGGTCACCACCGCACCGGCTTTGACCATCCGTTCGATCTTTTTCAGTACTTCCAGGTTCATGGCTTCCTGATCCGGAAGGACCAGCAGTTCATATGATTGCCCGTGCGGCAGGGTCATCTTTCCGTCCTTTACTTCCAGCCGCAGGATCATTTCCGAATTCACTGGGAACATGCGGAGAAGTGTGGAACACGATCCGGTTCAGTCCTTCGCAAAAAGCCTGATCGGCCGTCGGTTTCAGGTCGAAACAGCCATCCTGCCAGATGATGGTGGAGGTGAATGATTCGGCTTCCACAAAGGTCTGATCATACAGATGGGCTGCGCTGGCAATGCCTTTGACGAACCAGTGTGAATTGAATCCTTCGTTGTCAATGCGCCCCGCATCGTTGTGCCAGAATTCCCCCCGGGGAACGGTGAGCGATCCCAGGGACCGGATGGATTCAACAGGCACCTGGTGCAGGGGAGGGCCGGGCCCTCCCCCTTCGGCCTGGTATCCGAGTCCGTATTCCCCGCAGAACTCCACACCTTTCCGGTAGTGGTTCTCTATGGCCAGGTCGGAAAGGGTCATGTCGAAATCAAACCTGAAACGTTCAGAGACTTCCGGGTTGATCACGGTTTTCCCGTCCAGGACCGGAAGGAAAGGAACAGGGTCGTATCCCCGCCAGGCAATGAATTCTTCCCTGAGCAGCGGGGTCCACACCGGCCCCCTGATCTCATAGCTGTCGTTGTACAGGTACTTCAACGCGGAATTACCCAGGTCAATCCTGGGCCCCAACCGGTCAATGAAATGCTGCAAATGGGCCACGGTGGCTTCCGCGCCGAAATGATCACACATGAGTCCGTCCGAATTCGGGCTCGGCCTTTTCAGGGGAACACCCAGATTGGTACACACATAGCGGTTGATCTTCCACCGACCTTCGGGCAATGCACACTCCAGTGTTCCGTCTTTCCGGAGCTTTGTGCTGAGATCTATGATCTCCGTGGTGGAGTGCAGGATCCCCATGACCCCGTGTTCCTGCCTGACCCAGCTTCCCCCGTTGTTCCAGCTGCTCGCCGTTACCAGTCCGGGTTCCAATCCGAGACGCGTGGCTTCATTTACCGCATGGGCAATGGCATCAGAGGATTCGGGGCCCATGAATGGGGGGCCGGGCGGAAACCGGTGGATCGATGAATTCCCTGCTGAGCTCATGGATGCTTTTTGTGCGCTCCTGTTCTTCAGAAGAACGGTTGCAGGAAAAGAAAAAGAAGGGCAAAGCGAACAGAAACAGGAAAAAGATGCTCATGCTTTTTTTTGAAACCGGGGCCATTTCCGCGTTCTTTTGTATTCGAACAGGTATTGGATCACGGGTTGATGAACAAAATCTCATTTTCTGTTGTTCTGTTTTCGCGATGTTAATAGCTTGGCTTATTCCTGTGACCTGAATCTTTCGTTATAGAATACCCTCAGGGGCACTCCCCCGGCTTCCGCGCCCACATCCCGCGGTTCACAGAACCAGACCAGCTTCCCGGTTTTATTCAGTTCGGCAGGACACTCGTCTGCATAGGGAGAGGTTTCCATAAAACGTTGCAGCATGATGTCCCGGAACTTTTCGATCAGATCCTGATGCTCCGGCTCAAAGGCAAGGTTGGTGGTCTCCCCGGGATCGTCCCTGAGATTGTACAAACGGTGGTAAATCCCGATGGGCGTCTCTCCCGTTTCATAATTCAGGCCCATATCCCTTTTGCAGTTCTGGAAAATGTATTTCCATTCTTCGGTGGCCACCATGGCCTTGTTGTCTTCCATGTATTCGGCGAAGACCACATCCCTGTGTTCCGAAGTTTCTCCGCGCAGCAGGGGAAGAAAGCTTTTCCCCTGAAAGTCCGGATGTTGCGGGAGGCCGGCGATATCCGCAAAGGTGGGGACCAGGTCGATAAACTCCACCGGTGCTCCGGTCCGTTTACCCGCTTCATATTTCCCTTTCCCCTTGATGATCAGGGGGGCCTTGATGGCTTCTTTCCAGAATGTATGTTTTTCGAAACGTTTGTGGTCGTTCAGCAGGTATCCCTGGTCGCTGGCATATACGATGAGGGTATTGTCTTCCAGTCCTTCTTCTTTCAGTGCATCCAGGATGATCCCCGTGCTGTGGTCCATGTACTCCACACAGGAATAATAGGCGGCGATGATCCCTCTTCTTTCTGCCTCTGTCAGATCCCTGAAAATTTCGGGCACCCACATGTCGTCTTCGGGGCTTCCCTGGGGAAGGGGCATGTCCTCAGGTTTATACCTGCCGGCATATTCCACCGGGAAATAAAAAGATGCGTGTGGCTGATGATAGGCCACCCACAGGAAAAATGGCCTGTCTTTGTTCTCTTTGATGAATTCGACCGCTTTGTTCGAGAAGTAAGTACCTTCACTGTCTTTCTCATAATAACCGACCGGAAGAGCATCCGCATTCTTGGCCCAGGCGATCCCTTCCGAAGGTTTGGAGTTCTGGCGGGTCATGATGCTTTCGGGAACCGGCTCGGGAGGATGTTCTTCAAGGTGTTTCCGGTAATCGTTTTTGTCAATGATGACATCGTATCCGTGGTCCGGGGGGCCGTCCTTGTACAAGCTGCCCCAGATCCAGTTGTTCCAGTGTGTTTTGCCGATCATGCAGGTGGCATAGCCATGGTTTTTGAAATGCTCGGCAACGGTCACGTTGCCGTCATCCACAAAGGGGGTGAACAATAAGGTTACCCCGGATGCGTGCGGATATTTGGAAGTCTGGATGGACTGGCGGGACGGACTGCAAATCGGGGCGCTGGTGTAACCATTGGTAAAGGTGACGCCCTCCGAAGCCAGACGGTCGATGTTGGGCGTGTTGATGATCTCATTGCCGTAACATCCGAGCGTTTTGTACGAATGGTCATCGGAAATGATGAATACGACGTTTTGAAAATCCTTTTTCTTTTCCCGGCCCTTATCCTGCGCGTTTTCGCAGCCGCTCAGGGCCATTCCGGCGAAGAGTCCGCCTGCCACCAGTTTATAACGGTTGAATGAATAAGTTTTCATATGCAATTTATTTAGGTTAATCATTTGATGTTTAACACTATTTTGTTGCCGGCCACCCGCATACTGTTCACATGCCTGGCCGGCGAACCTCTTGTCTTCAACCGGTGGATTGCCACCGGATCAGTGACGGGGATACATCTGGAAAACCGGTGGTCAGCCGGGATACGGAGCGGCTACCCGGCGGAAAATCAAACGCACCGGCCCCATGAGTCCGGCCGGCAACGGATACAGCTCATTCAGGGGTCTGTCCCAGGAGTTCGGCCCCCGGTTTATGTTCGAACGGGTGATCCGCTCTTCCGGAGGCAGGAAGGCATCCCCGATCATCCGGTTCCTCCGGGTATTTGCCACCTCAATTTCCAGAAGATTTTTTCCTTCACGGATTTGTCCCGAGATATCGGCCAAAAAGGATCCGTGCCAGAGGATACCCACGTGGGTTCCGTTCAGACGGACATCGGCCACTTCTTCCACCCTGCCAAGGTCCAGCAGGATATCCGTCTGTTCAGGAACGGCTCCCGCCGGGAGCTCAAATTCTCTGGTGTAGCTGGCGATTCCGGAAAAATACCGTACGCCCGGAATTTCTGATTCGGGCCAGGATATCAGGCTGTCCAGCCGGATGGCATCCGGGGCCCCGGAACGTCCGGGGAAATTCAGATCCCATGGACCGCTAATTTCCATCGGTTGGGGAACCGGACCGGCCAACAGTTCTTTTTGTTTCCCTGAAGAAGTGATGAGCCGGTATTTCCCTTCCCGGGTGAATACCAGTTTGCCTGAAGGGGAAATTTCAAACGGGAGGGACCGTTGATCATCCAGTTTTCCCTGTTTTCTCCCGGTTGCGGGAAAAAGAACCTGTCCGTTTCTTTCAATGCCTGTGATGTGGTCTTCCGGGGCCTGATTGCTGAAAACAATAAAGAAAGATTCCTCCGGCCCGAAATGCAGGGGGATGGTGATGCCGGTATCATCTTCCGAAAATACCGGAATTTTACTGACCTTTCCGGTGACCGGGTCCCAGCGCTCCGGGATTTTCCCTTCCACCCTGAAATGACACCGGAGATGTTCCCCGCCCCGGGTCCGGTTCCACAGGAAATAAATATCCTCCTGTTTTGCCTTTCTGTGAATGAAATCCAGGTATGCCGTATCGGATCCCCCGGCGAATGAAAAATCCGGTCCCGTTCCCCGGGCGTTCAGGATCTCCCGGAGACTTTTCCCGGTGATCACTCCCTTTTGAGGGTTGTCCCAGAGTTTTTCCGCCAATTCCCGTACCCTTTTATCCTTTTGTGCATAACCGGCCAGTCCGTATGACCGTTCCGGCCTGGGTCCGGTAACCAGGGCTCCTTCTTCGACCAGTTCGCCGACCTTTTCCAGTACATCCGGGTTCATGGTGTTTTCAGCAGGCAGGACCAGCAACGCGTATGATTGTCCGCCGGGAAGGACCAGCCTGCCGTTTTCTGCATACAGCTTGTCGAGGATCACTTCGGAATTGATGTAGTCATAATCGTACCCGTATCCCAGGGACGGATGAATGTGTTTGGGCCTGACAAAATTGGGGGCTTTGTCACCGTAGTAAAAAAGCACGTCTCCCACAAAATTTCCCTGCTGGAGCATATAACAGGACCGTGCCAGGTATTGCATGAAAGGTTCGGCTTTCGGCCACCATACCCGTTTGGTATTGATGTGAGTGCCGAATGTCCATGCCCACCCGGGGACTCCGGTTTCTTCCGGGGAATGGGTGAATACGTGGAAAACAAACCGGTTCAGGCCTTCGCACATGGCCCGGTCGGCCAGGGGCTTCAGGTCTCCCGGTCCTTCCTGCCAGTGAAAGAGTCCGGTAAAGGCTTCACATTCAACCACCGGAAGGTCATAGATATGTGCCGCGCAGGCAATTTCCTTAACCAGCTGCATGAGGTCGATACCGTCTTCATCCCGCCTGACGTGTCGCACCCAGAACTCACCCCTGGGTACGTCCAGACTTCCCAGAGCTTTCAGGGCCTCGAAGGGACAGTTGTGCAGGGGAGGACCCGGTCCGCCGGCTTCGGAATGCAGTTTGAGTCCGTTTACATGACAGATATCCCTGGCTTTCCGGTAGTGGTTGTCGATGATCAGATCGGAAAGGGTCATGCGGAAATCATGCATGAACCGCTCTTCCCTGATACTGTCCCCGAGATGTGCATCGAAAATAACGGGCAGGTAACGGGTCATGTCATAACTCCTTCTGGAAGTGAATTCTTCCAGGAAGGCAGGTGTCCATATGGGTTTGAAATTTACTTCGTAGCTGGCGATGTACAGGTAATTGAGGGCCGAATTCTCAAGATCCGGGATGCCTGAACGGAGCCGGTCAATGCAGTAATTCATGTGAAATTCAGTGGCAGCGGGATCGAAATGATCGATCACCAGTCCGTTCGAATTCGGACTGGGTATCTTCAGGGGATCGTAGGTGTTTGTACAGACGTAGCGCACGATTTTCCATTTTCCTTCCGGTGCGTCCCATTCCAGGACGCCCTGATCATTGAAGTGCTCATTCAGGATGATGATTTTTTCAGGATCAATGATACGGGGAGCATTTGCTGATGAAGATCCGCCTTCCGGAATAGCCAGTACGGCAATATCCTTGTAATAGGGCGGGAAACCCTTTTCATCGGGAGCGTAACCAAAATTCTTCCCCCGTTCGACGATCCGTTCATCAATTTCAGGGAAAGGCAGCGGGATGCTGATGTGCGCAGGTCCGTTCACACGGGTTTCGGATTTGAACAATCCCTTTACACCGTGTTCCGGTGTAATCCACGGGCCTCCCGCGTTCCAGCTGCTGGACACAATGAACCCCATCTCGAGTCCGTTTACCCCCGCCTCCTCCACCGCATGGGCAATGCCTTTCATTTGTCCGTCGCTGAGAAAAGCAGGCCCCGGAGGGATGATGTTCCGGTTGTCAACGGCATTGACATCAAAAATGTCAAATCCTCCCATCCCTTTTGCACGGGCTTCCTCCAATTCGGCAGTGAGGGTTTTCATGTTAAAATTGCCTTTGGGCCAGACCCAGTATGCCCGGGGCTTAGCTGAAAGCGAAGGGTTTTCGAATCCGTCCCTCAGGGATTGATAACCGGGAGAGGTTCCTTTTTCCCGGCAGGCAACCAGGATAAACGAAACAAGGGTCAAGCCCCAAAATATTTTTTTCATCCGTATATATTTACGTTAATCATTTAATATTTAGCACGTTACAAAGTCAGTTCAAACGCTATGGTTTTTTGTTGCCGGCCTCCCGCGGGCTGTCCGTGGTCCGGGCCGGCGAATCCCCATATGTAAAACCTATGTTGGCCAATATATTCATGGCCTTTTTTCTCTGAACGGCGGCCTGCTGCCGGATCGGTGATGGGGGTTTCATGCTGATAATTTGATGAATAGTTATTCTTTAATGACCATGAAATCGTCGTCTGTTTTCTCAATCCACTCTTCCAGCATTTTCCTGTGCCGGGATTTGATCTCCTGCATGGAAGGTTCACAGGCCAGGTTCATGGTCTCCCCAGGATCGTGCAGCAGGTCGAAAAGCTCCTCATTCATTTCTCCGGTGGAAAACAGATTGTATTTGTATTGCCGGGTGCGCACCATCCTTCCCGCAAAGGACTCATCCCTGGGATCTGGTGCCAGTTCTGTGACGGCATATTCACGCCATTCCGTATGTGGATTTTCGATGATTTTGCGCAGACTCAGTCCGTGCATTTTTTCCTGAACCCCGATCCCTGCATAATCCAGTAAGGTGGGCAGCACATCGAGTCCGCTTACCACATGTTTCCGGTTCGTACCCCGGTGGGGGATGACCCCTTTCCAGTTGATGATCAGGGGCACGGCAACGGATTCCTGGTACAGACTCAGCTTGGCGGCCCATGCGTGGGAAGTGGCTCCGTCCCCGTGGTCACTGGTGAAGATCACCAGTGTATTTTCTTCCAGTCCGCTTTCTTTGAGCCCCTCCAGGACGAGTCCGATCGCCCGGTCCACCATGTTGGTATACCGGTGATAGTGATACAGGTATCCTCTCCATTCCTGCTCTGTATATTCCTGTGCCATCAAAAGCTCGTCACCATAGTATGGTCTCTGACGGCATATATCATAAAATTCCGGTTCCAGGTCGTTGATCTCATGATTGTGGGGCAATGGGGGAAGTTCTTCAGCAGATCCGGGATTGGGATGTTCTCCGGGTTTCCTGGGATGATAACAGATGTCATGCGGATTGACAAAGGAAACACAAAGCAGGAAAGGTTTGTCGTCATCATAACTTCTCAGAAAATCTGCGGCGGCATGGCCCAGGGGTTCGTCTATGATTGCTCCCCTTCCCCATTCGGGCCAGTTTTTGGTGCTGTCGTAGTAATGCAAGACCTCAAAGCCCCGGATGTTCCGGTTTCTGCTTTTTGCCCGGAGTGGCTGTGCTTCGGGAAGGTGCCATTTCCCGCCCCATACGGTCCGGTATCCGTTTGAACTGAACAATTCACCCATATTGGGAATGTCGGTGGTGGGTGTTTGTCCGTTGTATTTCATCCCTGTTTCATGCGGCATCCGGCTGGTAACCAGACTGCTGCGGCTGGGACCCGAAACAGGGGATGTACAGCAGGATTTAAAGAAGGAGATCCCCGTATTGGCCAGATAATCCAGGGAAGGAGTTTCCAGGTGCGGATTGCCGTGGGCCCCTACCGCCCGGAGGTTCTGCTGGTCGGTGATCATAAACAGGATGTTGGGTCTTTCCGGGGGTGTTTCTTCCTGTGCACAGGATCCGGCAAATGCCAGGGGGAGTCCGATCCCCAGCACAGGCCAGAGGTTTTTTGGTCTCATCAGAAGTTGTTTTTGCTGAACGGTTCATGATTCGGATGGTTATTGTCGGTGAGATCAGGGTGATTCTTTGGAAATAATCACCGCTTCAATGTCAAGATAATCGGCGATCTGTTTGATGGTTTTTGCCTGGTGACCGATTCCCAGTGCAAAATGGTGGGTGGGCCCTTCGGCCACCCATCTTTGAAGGAATGTTTCCAGGTCGGGCTTGAAAAAACCCCGGGTATTCGTATTGCCGATGGGGGTGACCGGACCTTCCACAGATTGCCCTTCGGCGATCACAAACTTGAACTGTCCCTGCCGGTTGTGGGTAATGCCCAGCATGGTGATGGGCCCTTTCATGATGCTGAACTCCACGCTGGCCCCCGATCCGGGTTTCCCGTGGTATTTAACCAGACTGCGGATATGGGGTTTCTTGTCGGCAATGTTGATGTGGTGCGGACCGTCATGTCCGATGATCACAAAATTCTCCCGGAAATCGATGGGATGGAATTCACCCAGGCTTCCCCCGATCTCCAGGCGGTCCATGATGAACATGGCCAGGCAGGTTTTCAGGTCGGCTTCGCCGATCATGGGAAAACCGGCCGAAGTAAGCAGGGAATTCCCTACGATCAGGTTGGTCATCAGCTTCCGCATTTCCGTCCCCTCCCCGGCCTCATAATAATATGCGAGTCCGTCCAGATCCTTCTCACGCACAAATTTTTCCAGTGCAATGCCTGCCCTGGCGGCAGTCCTGAGATCTTCCGGGGTGAGTTTTCTGGTGACGGGATCGGACTTCGGATCCGGGGTGTCGAAAAAACTCAGGATACCTTCCTGGTAGGCATCGATCTCCTGTCCGGGAATGTCCCGGAAATGCTTGTATATGTCATCCGGCTCGGTCATTACAATATGGCAGCCAAAAGCGGCGGTAAACATGGTGGGATCCGATTGCATATCGTACATGTTCTCCAGGACATGCCCCATAAGGCCGATCCTTGCCCTGCGCAGGTCATGAAATACCTTGGCCATCTGGCAGTATCTCTTCAGTTCGGCATCTGCCTGGGGATCATCTTCCAGGGTGCCGATGATCACCGGGGGAATATCCCGGCCCATCCTGACCGCCGTGGCGGCAAATTCAGGCACACTGCATATGTCGTCATTGCTCAGCTGGTCGTAGGTGGTTGCATTGTCGTAATCCAGCCCTTTTGCGGGTTGGAGGGCCACCATAACCATGGGGACATCCAGATCCCTGAATATGACCGCGATGGTGCTGGATGTGGCGTAGGTGACCATATCGATGAACAGCATGTCCAGGTCGGCGGACTTCATCCCGGGCAATACTTCATAGGCCGATTCGGCCTTGTCACCGATCCCGAAATCCACCACTTCCACCTGGTTTGCCTGCAGTTTTGCCTTGAGCTTGTCCATTTTCCCGTACAGGTCATCCAGCAAACCCGGGAACTGGTCCCAGTACGTGTGATGTCCCACCCCGTAAAGCCCTACTTTGGCGGTCAGGGGTTTTAACCGGGGGATCTTTTCCTGTGCGGTAGCCGTTGAGCCGGTTGCAGTAAGCAGAAGCAGAGAAATCAGAATTTTTTTCATCAATATATAAAGATACTGAATGGGAAAGAATTTACGAAATTTATGTCATACGGAAGTTTTGCCGGAAATGTATTCAATGGCTTTCTGCAGGGTGATATCGATGTCCCGGATGATGGGATAGTACCCTTTTCCGTTCAGGAGATTCCTGGCAATGTATGCCTTGATCTGGGTGAGGATGATCTCTCCCGAAACTTCAAGTCCGTTTAAATCTTTTGAAACACCGTTTGCAGAGGCAAATTCGGCAAATTCGGGAAGCAGCCCCTGGCGGTCGAGATAACGATCGAGATCAGTATGGTCTTCGAACCGGCTCAATGCATCGCGGTGATCGTCGGTGTACCGGAAGGCAAATTTGTAAATGAGTCCCCGGTTGCGGACCCTGGACAGGTAAGGGGTTACCCCTGATGTATCAATGGGGATGAAAATATCCGGCATGATCCCACCCCCGCCATAAACAATTCGCCCGCCCGGGGTTTTGAATTTCAGGGAATCCGCAAGGTCGATGCTGTCTGCTTCCAAAAGTTCCCCCCGTTCGAACCGGGTCTGGATATCATGGTAATAATCATCGCTCCCGTTGTCGTATGGTTTCTGGATGCAGCGTCCGGTGGGGGTATAGTATCTGGCAATGGTCAGCCGGAGCGCGGATCCGTCGGAAAAAACGGTTTGTTCCTGGACAAGCCCCTTGCCGAATGACCTGCGGCCCATAATAATCCCCCGGTCGTTGTCCTGTATGGCGCCGGCCAGGATCTCACTGGCTGATGCGGACCATTCGTCGATCAGCACCACGAGACTGTCCTCAAGACAGATGCCTTTGCTGGTTGCATAGACATTGGTTCGTGGTTTGGCGTGTCCCTTTGTGTATACGATCAGTTTTCCTTCAGGAAGGAATTGATCGGCAATGTTGGTGGCTGCATCCATATATCCTCCTCCGTTTCCGCGCAAGTCCAGGATCAGTTTTGTAAGGCCCTGGCCTTTCAGGTTTTTGACCGCATCTTTGAATTCCTGGTAAGTGGTCCTGGAGAACTTGTTGATCTTCATGTAACCGGTGACATCGTTGATCATGTAGAATGCATCCACGCTGGTGAGGGGGATCTTGTCCCGGGTGATCTCAAAATCGAGGATGTCTTCCTCTCCTTTGCGGTAAATGCCTATGGTGACCCGGGTCCCTTTCTTGCCTTTCAGCATGCCGACGATCCTGTCACTGCTCATGTTCACTCCTGCAACATTGGTGTCATTGACTTCAATGATGCGGTCCCCGGCCATGATCCCGGTTTTTTCCGAAGGGCCGTTGGGGATGGTGGATATGATGACCACCGTATCGTTCTGCATGTTGAACTGGACACCGATGCCACTGAAATTGCCTTCAAGGGGTTCGTTGTATTTCCGGAGTTGCCTGGCGGGGATATAGACAGAATGCGGGTCCAGGTTCTTCAGTATCTCCGGTATGGTGGCTTCAACCAGTTCCGGTCTGGAAACCGGATCCACATATTCCTGCTGTATGTAGTTCAATACTGCGGTTATCTTATCCTTTCCGGGATATATCTGAAAATGGTTTACCTGTGATATATTGGATAATTTGCTGCCGATCAGCATGCCCAGAACCAGGAAAAATGCCAGCAAAAGGGGTATATATAACGATATTTTCTTTTTTCTCTTCATGTTTCCTGTAAACGTTTCCCGCTCAGCTTCTGTTGTCTTTTGTTGCTGCTTCCGGATCAAGAAAAACCACTTCGAGTCCGGCCCGCTTCAACAACGATGTTCCTTCGTTTTTTGAATAATCGTTGGAATAGACCACACGCCGGATGCCTGCTTGTATGATCAGCTTGGCACATTCCATGCAGGGAGCGGTGGTCACATACAAAGTAGCGTCTTCACTGCTGTTGTTGGACATGGCCACCTTGGTGATGGCATTGGCCTCCGCGTGCAGAACGTAGGGCTTTGTTGAATAATTCCCGTCTTCGCATTCGTTTTCAAAGCCTGCGGGGGTTCCGTTATAGCCATCCGATATGATCATTTTTTCCTTGACGATCAGGGCTCCCACCTGCCTTCTTTTGCAGTAGGAATTCTTTGCCCAGATCTCCGCCATTTCAAGGTACCTCAGGTCATACTGCCTTTGTTTTTCCTTGTCCAGTGTTTTTCTCCGGCGGTCATTCATTCCAGTTTGAACTGATCATTACAAAATATAGGGTTCCCTGTATTGTTTGGTCCTTAAATCATTGGCTTCGGAATCACCGATAAATTCTTCCTTGCCGGGATCCCATTCAAGTTTTCTCCTGAGCTTGTAAGCAATGTTGATGATGTTGCAAACGCTGGCCGAACGGTGCCCGATCTCAAAATTGGCTACCGGCTGGGTGCGTTTTTTGATGGCCCCGGTCCAGTCGGTATAATGATTGTCGCTGTGATACAATCTGACATCGTTGCTGCCGGTTTCTACGGATGCAATGTTTTCCGGATCGGTGTTGAGGAAATTGCGGCTCACGTCGAGTGTGCCTTCTGTCCCCATAAACCGTACGGCGTATCCAAGGCCAAAGTCCTCATGGGTCATCTCCACTCCGTTGGCATAAACACATTTGAGTCCGCGCAACTGCTCAGGATCCTCCGGCGGGATGTATTCTACCGGTCCGCTGTCATCCATTCCGAGGGCCCACTGGGCAATGTCGAACATATGAGCTCCCCAGTCCGCGATCACCCCGCCGCCGAATTCCGTGTAATCCCTCCAGCGGGGCCAGTGGTTTTGTGTGATGGGAGGTGACAGTACCTCGTTGTACTTGACAAAGGGGGCGGGTCCGACCCACCGGTCCCAGTTCAGATAATCCGGGGCAGGACCGCCGGTCAGGTCATAAGGTCTTTCTGGATCTCCCACGTTGACCAGTATTTTTTCAATGTCGCCGAGATAACCGTTGCGTACCAGTTCGCAGGCATGCCTGAAGTCTCCCCAGGAACGCTGCATGCTTCCGGTCTGGCAGATCCTTTCGTGTCTGGCTGCCGCATCTGACATGAGTCTGCCTTCCCGGAGGGTATGGGCAAGGGGTTTTTCACAATATACATCCTTGCCGGCTTCAATGGCCGCGATGGCCGGGATGGCATGCCAGTGGTCGGGGGTGACAATGATCACCGCGTCAATGCCTTTTCTGTCCAATAAATCTTCGTACCTTTCATAGGTTTCACATGCTGAGTATCCGGGTTTCCCCTCGGCCTCCGCATAATAGTCATCGACAGTTTTTTTGAAGCGTTCAAGCTTTTGCTGGTCAACGTCGCATGCCGCGGCGATTTTTACATCGGGAATTCCTGCGAAACTGTTGAAAAGGGCCAGGGATTGTTTCCCCGTACCGATGAATCCGATGCAAATTTTGTCGTTGGCACAAACCGGTCTCGCACAGCTGGTCGCCAGCCCCGGGATCATTACCATGCCTCCGGCGGCTGCCATGGCATTGCGGATAAAATTTCGGCGGGTAAGTGTGTCTTTCATCATGTTATGTTTTTGTTTTGGTGGAAACAGTTTTTTGAATCAGGTAAAGATACATTAAATCAGGCAAAATCGATTTTGTTCCCGGGGGGAATTCGCCAATAAATCCGGATCAGTAGTATATTTTCCCCAGTCCTTCTGTACAATTGTTGCAAATGCCCGTATTTTCCCTGTTATGGAGCACCTGTCGCCTGAAGCGGTTGTACTTTTTTCCTGTCCAAATGGATTGAAGCCAGTTTTCTTCAATGTTCCCCAGGACATGATTTCCGTTCTTGTCGAAACAGCAGGGGAGGACCATGCCGTCCTGTGTGATCACTGTGGATAACCAGAGTTTCCTGCAACGGGTCCCGGTTTTTTTCTTCAGAACGGGATCGCCATTTTCATCCCGGCGGTATCTGGAATACCGGTTGTTCCTGGGGAGAAGTTCCATATCCCGGCTGTCCGTTATGTGGGCTGTTTTCATCTGGAATCTGTCAACACCCGGTCTGCGGAAATATTCCTTCAGTTGTTTTGCCTGATGCAGGTTGTGTTCGAAAATCAGGCTTTGTATGATGATGAACGGCCGCGTGGACCCCAGCCGTCTTTTTGTTTCCAGCAGACGGTCAATGCCTGCAAGAACCTGGTGCAGCCGGCCTCCTTTCCGGTAACGGCTGTAGGTTTCATGTGTAATGCCGTCCACGGATATGATCAAACGGTCCAGTCCCGAGTGTATGATGTTCTCTGCGCGCTTCCGGTCGAGAAAATGCCCGTTGGTTGAAACGGATGTGTATATTTTCTTGCGGGAAGCAGCCCGGATCAGTTCGAAGATCTGCGGGTGCAGGAAAGGTTCTCCCTGGAAATACAGGGTAAGGAAAATGGTCCGGCGGTGGCAATCGTCAAGGATCCGGTAAAAACGTTCAGGAGCAATATCTCCCCGCTTGCGGGTCAGCGTTCCGTTCCCCGACGGACATGCCGGGCAGTGAAGGTTGCAGCGGTTGGTGGATTCAATGGTCAGGAAGGGAGGGGAGCCATGTATGAAGACTTTGCCGGTGCATATTGAAAGCCAGTATTCGGCCAGACGACCGGCAAAGTTGAGGGTTTTTCTCAAAGTAAGTTTTGAAGCCAGGTTGAGCAGGTCCTTTAACATGGGAAATCAATTGATCGGACTGCCGCGGTTCAGTTGGTTTCCAGGATGCGGAACAGTTCATCCAGTTTGGGGGTGAGTATGATCTCTGTCCGCCTGTTTTTCTGCCTGGCTTCCGGTGATTTTCCTGGATCCACCGGCAGATATTCTCCTCTTCCCGAAGCCGTGAGTCTTTTGGGATCGATGGATGAACCATCGAGCAGGATCCTTACCACGGCGGTTGCCCGCTTTACGCTCAGGTCCCAGTTGTCCTGCATGGCCTCACTGGGACGGACAGGTACGTCGTCGGTATGGCCTTCGATCATGATGTTGATGTCAGGATTCTGCTCGAGTACCCTGGCCAGCCTTTTCAGGGCACTTTTCCCCTTGGGGTCCACACGGGTGCTTCCGGAGCCGAACAACAATTTTTCTTCCAGGGAAACGTATACTTTTCCGTTCCGGATTTCCACCGACAGCCCCTCATCCTCAAATCCGAGCAACGCTGCCGATACTTTGTCCTTCAGTGCCTGGACGACCGAGTCTTTCTGGTTCAGTATCCTTTCAAGTTCGGAAAGCCTGGCATTGCGTTCCTCCAGGTTGGTCTGCAGGTTTTCAAGGTCCTGCATCCTTTCGGAAATGCTTATTTCGAGATCCTTCAGCCGGTCTTCTTTCTTCTGCAGGTCTTCCTGAGCGGACTGCAATTGTCTCAGTAACCGCCGTGTTTCCCGGTTGTGACCCCTGAGCAGGGCTTCCTGGGTTTTCTGAAGGTCCTGATATTTTTGTGTCAGCCGGTTGTATTCTTCTTTCAAATCAGAGGTTTCAGCAGCGATGTCCTTTTTTTCTCCGGTGAGTTTTTCCAGTTCGTCTTCGAGTCTGGCAATTTTTGCTTTCATCTCGCTATTCTCCACCGACATCCGTTCATTTTCTTCGATCAGGATCTCCCGCTCAACAGCCGCCTTCCTGTCCCTCTCCTTCAGATCATTGAATTGCCGGGCAGGCACACAGGCGAAGGAAATGAAAAAGATGACGAAGCCGGAATACAGGCCGGTTTTCGAACCAAGATGTATCATCGGTGTTTAAAAAAATTGTTACAAACGATAAAACGACTGAAATATATAAAAATATGCAAGAACAAATTCCGTTCAACACAAGGAAGTTTCCCAATTTTATTAACCAAACAGTAAGTTAAACGGATTTATTATCTTTGTATTAAACCAATTTTGTTTTGTCTGCAAAGGATTATTCATCGCTGAAAAAGATCAGGTATCCGTCAGATCTTCGAAAACTGAGTCCGGACCAGCTTATTCCGCTTTGCAGTGACCTGCGCCGGTTCATCATTGACGTGGTTTCAGACAATCCGGGTCACTTCGGGGCCAGCCTGGGTGTTGTGGAACTTACCGTTGCCCTGCATTATGCCTTCAATACACCCAGGGACAAGATCATCTGGGATGTAGGGCATCAGGCGTACGGCCACAAGATACTGACCGGAAGGAAGGATGTTTTTCACACCAATCGCAAATACAAAGGCATCAGCGGATTTCCAAAGGTGGACGAAAGCCGTTACGATGCTTTCGGGACGGGCCATGCCTCCACATCCATATCTGCCGCACTGGGCATGGCATGCTCGGGAATCATACAAAAGAAAAACAAAAGACAGGTAGTGGCGGTCATCGGGGACGGGGCGCTGACAGGCGGACTCGCATTTGAGGGATTGAACAATGCCGGGATCCGGAATACGGATATACTGGTTGTGCTCAATGACAACAACATGGCCATTGATCCCAATGTGGGAGCCATAAGGGATTACCTGCTGGACATCACCACATCCAAAACCTACAACAAGGTCCGGGATGAGATCTGGAACCTGCTGGGCATCATCAGCAAATACGGACCCAATGCCCGGAAATACGCGCAGAAAATTGAACAGGGACTCAAATCGGCCGTTCTCCGGCAGAGCAATTTGTTTGAATCACTAAACTTCCGCTATTTCGGACCCATTGACGGGCACGATGTCATTCACCTCACCCGGGTCCTCAAGGACCTCAAAGAAATAAAAGGTCCCAAATTGCTGCATTGTATGACCCGGAAGGGAAAGGGCTTCAGGCAGGCCGAGCTGAACCAGACGGCATTTCATGCCCCGGGCAAATTCGACAAGAAGACCGGGAAGATATTTACCATATCTCACCGTGAACCCAAGTTTCCGAAATACCAGGAAGTATTCGGCCACACCCTGCTCGAACTGGCCCGCAAAAACAAAAAGATCGTGGGGATTACCCCGGCCATGCCCACCGGATCCTCTCTGAAGATCATGATGGAAGAGATGCCCGAACGGACTTTCGACGTGGGAATTGCCGAACAGCACGCGGTTACTTTCTCAGGGGGCCTGGCCGTGGACGGAATGTTGCCATACTGTGCCATTTATTCGTCCTTCCTCCAGCGTGCGTACGACCAGCTCATTCACGACATTGCCCTGCAGAAACTCAATGTGGTTTTTTGTATTGACCGGGGCGGACTGGTCGGTGATGATGGCCCGACACATCATGGTGTATTCGATCTTGCATACATGAGGAGCATTCCCAACATGATCGTATCGGCCCCGATGGATGAGGTCGAACTCCGGAATATGATGTACACGGCCCAGTTGAAGAAACGGGGTCCCTTCAGCATACGATATCCGAGAGGAAGGGGAACCATCCGGGATTGGAAAAGACCGTTTGAGGAAATCCCGGTCGGCAGGGGAAGAAATATCTGCGAAGGCAGCGACATGGCCATTCTGAGTATCGGTCATGCAGGTCACCATGCAATGGAAGCCTGCGAAAAGCTGAAAAAAGAGCATATCCATGCCGGACATTTCGACATGCGTTTTGTCAAACCCATCGATGAAGGACTGCTGCATCATGTGTTCAAGAACTTTCAAAGGGTCATTACTGTTGAAGATGGTACGCTGGTCGGGGGATTCGGAAGTGCCGTCACCGATTTTATGGTGGGAAACGGTTATTCTGCCCGGCTGAGAAAGCTGGGGGTGCCTGACCGTTTCATTGATCAGGGATCCCGTACTGAACTGATCCGGGAATGTGGTTTCGATGCAGACGGAATTTGCCGGACGGCCCACTCAATCATGAAAACGGATGTTTTTTCGAGAGCGGTTTGAACATTGGTATCAGGCAATTCTGTTTGCGGTTCACCGGGATTTCTGCTATATTCGCAGCCATTGTTGCCCGGATGGCGGAATTGGTAGACGCGCTGGTCTCAAACACCAGTGGGCTTTTGCCCATGCCGGTTCGATCCCGGCTCCGGGTACCTTCATACCACCGATATGATCAAGTACAAAAGGATCCTGCTGAAGCTCAGCGGAGAAGCCCTGATGGGAGAGAATCAGTACGGTCTGGATCCCGGCCGCCTGGAACAATATACCAGCCAGATAAAAAAAATACTGCAAATGGGAGTTCAAACCGGCATTGTGGTTGGCGGCGGAAATATTTTCAGGGGACTGAAAGGCACCATGGAAGGATTCGACCGGATCAGCGGCGATTACATGGGGATGCTGGCCACGGTGATCAACGGCCTGTCCATGAAATCCTGGTTTGAAAAACAGGATGTCAGGGCCACCCTGTTTACCGCCATTCCCATGGAGCCGGTGGGTATCCGTTTTACCCGGGAAAAGGCCCTGGAATCCCTGCGGAACAATGAAGCGGCTATTTTTACATTCGGTACGGGAAATCCTTTTTTTACCACCGATACGGCGGCTGCCCTCAGGGCGGTTGAGACCGGGGCCGATGTACTGATCAAAGGTACACGGGTGGACGGAGTGTACAGCGAAGATCCTGAAAGAGTACCCGGTGCTGAAAAATTCTCCAGGATCAGCTACGATGAAGTGCTCCGGAAAAAGCTCCGTGTAATGGATCTTACCGCGATCACCCTCTGCAGGGAAAACAATTTGCCGGTGGTGGTCTGCAACATGAACATCCCGGGCTCGATCGGGAAAATCGTTTCCGGAGAATCCGTGGGTACGATGATTCAAGGTTGATTTCCGGTCTGGTTCCTGCAAAGAATTTATTTTTTTATTATTTTTAGTCATTCCACCATCATAGCATAAACAAAATACAAGAATGCCATGGAAGAAGAATTACAGTTTGTCCTTGACATGACCAAAGAATCCATGGAGAAAGCTTTGCAGCATCTCCGCAATGAATTGATGACCATGCGGGCCGGCAAAGCCAATCCCCATATACTGGACGGGATTAAAGTAGATTATTACGGGGTTATGACACCCCTGAACCAGGTTTCCAATATCGGAGCTCCCGATCCCAAAACCATTGCCATACAACCCTGGGAAAAATCGATGATCGGCCCCATCGAGAAAGCCGTCCTTCAGGCAAACATCGGGTTGAATCCCGACAACAACGGGGAGATCATCCGGATCAACATCCCCCCTCTTACCGAGGAACGCAGGAGAGACCTTGTCAAGCAGGTGAAAAACGAAGGGGAGAATACCAGGATCGGCATCCGGAATGCCAGAAGAGAGGCCAACGAGGAACTGAAGAAACTCCAGAAAGAGGGATTGGCAGAAGACAGTGTAAAAAATGCCGGGGACGAAGTACAGAAAATGACCGACCGTTACAGCGGCAAAGTGGATGAAATGATCGAAGCCAAGGAGAAGGACATCATGACCATTTGATCAATATATTCATGAAGCGTGGAACATTCTTCCGGCGGATTAATACTGCATTGGAGAAATAACCAAATTCAAATCATAGGATTATGAAAGCAACTGATAAAAAGATCACATTCGGACTGGTGGTCGGAACCAGGGGATTTTTCAACAGTGAACTTGCCGTTGAAGGACGGGAAGATCTGATGAATCTGATGGAAAAACTGGACATGGATTATGTGATCCTTCCACAGGATGCCACCCCGACGGGTGCCATTGAAACCATTGAAGATGCCGGCAAATGTGCCGATCTTTTTAACAAAAACCGTGAGAAGATCGACGGGATCATTGTTATGCTGCCCAATTTCGGTGATGAAATCGGTGTTGTTACCGCCATAGACCAGTCGAAACTGGAAGTCCCTGTACTCGTTCAGGCCTGTGATGATGACAATGACAAGGTGGGCATCGACCAACGCCGTGATGCCTTTTGCGGGAAGCTTTCATTGTGTAACAATTTATATCATTATGGCATCCCATTTACAGATACCACCTTTCATTCATGCAGGATCAACAGTGATGTTTTTGAGAAAGATGTAAAACGTTTCGCCACCATTTGCCGGGTGGTCAAAGGTCTGACCCATGCCCGTGTCGGGGCCATAGGCGCGAGGCCTGCTGCTTTTCAGACCGTAAGATTCAGCGAAAAACTGTTGCAGGCCGCAGGCATTACCGTGGTTCCCGTGGATATGTCTGAAATTCTCGGAGAAGCCCGGAAGAAAAGCGATGACGATCCCCAGGTGAAAACCAAACTGGAAGAGATCAACGCCTATGGCAGGATACCCGGCCATATTAAGAAAGAAAACATCATCAAACAGGCAAAGTTCAGCGTGGCCAGTGAAAACTGGATTGAAGAAAACGGGATCGATGCAGCAGCATTTCAATGCTGGACTTCCATTCAGGAAAATTTCGGATGTGCTGCCTGCCTGACCATGAGCATGATGAGTGAAAGACTGCTGCCCTGTGCCTGTGAGGTGGATGTCTGTGGTGCAATATCCATGTATGCCCTGGCCCTTGCCTCGGGGAATCCGGCCGCTTTGCTGGACTGGAACAACAATTACGGCGAGGACCGTGATAAATGTGTCGGCACCCATTGCAGCAATTATCCGAAAGGTTTCATTCAGAACGAGACAGAGGTCTCAAATCTGGATGTGCTTGGTGCATCGATCGGACCCGAAAAATGTTTCGGAGCCGTTAAAGGAAAAGTTGCTGCCGGACCTTTTACTTTTTTCAGGGTATCTACCGATGACATCAACGGATCGATCAGGGCTTATCTCGGTGAAGGGGAGTTTACCGATGATCCCTATGCAATGGACGGGGGCATTGCCGTGTGCCGGGTGAATAACTTGCAGACCCTTATGAAAGCCCTCTGCCGGAACGGATTCGAGCACCATGTTGCCATGACCCGCAACCATGTGGCGGGTATTCTGACTGAAGCCGTAAACAGCTATCTGGGATGGGAGCTATATCTGCATGAGTAAAATCCTGTAAATCTTTGTCATTGGATCAGGTAACCGGACTTAAACAAAAAGCTGTTCGCATCCGCAGGCGCACCCTTGAAATGATCTGTGAAGCAAAACACGGGCATACCGGTGTCCGCCGTACCCGGGGTGGAATTGAATTCAGGATCCCTCGGGCACGGCTTGTCTGTGGGGGCCGGGATGGCGCTGGCCGGCAAGATGGACAATAAAGCATATAAGGTCTGGGTGCTGATGGGAGACGGCGAACAGACTGAAGGATCGGGTTACGATGGTGTTTGGGGCCAGTTGGAAAAGAGTCTGGCCGAACTGAGAACCGATGTGCTGGACCTGGTTCATTTGCATAGTCTCGGCAATACAGAAAGGTGGGAAGACATTGATTTTATCATGGGTAAACAGGGGGCCCTGCAAGCCCTGTGCGAAGCGAAAGAAAAAGGAGTGATCCGGTTTATCGGTCTGAGTGCCCATAATGCCCCTTCCCGGTGCATACAATTGATAGAATCGGACAAGATCGATGTGGTCATGATGGCGGTCAATTTTGTGGTTCAGATTATGAAAATGCCTTCCATTATGCCCTTTCCCTTCCCGGAATGCATGCCGGGGTGATCGGTTTTGAAAAGGTTTCGGAAGTGGAAGAAGCGGTTCAGACGGTGAAAAACTTTCATCCGCTGACTGAAGAAGAGCAATTCGCTCTTTACCGGAAAGGTCTTGATTTGATGGAAGGAGACGACTCCTGGAAAGCACCTTACGGAAGACCCGTAAAATAGCCCCTTAACAAATACGGGAACATATTGGGTCTTATAGAACGTTACAATATCAGTTCAAACGCTTTGGTTTTTTTGTTGCCGGCCTCCCGCGGGCTGTCCGGGGTCCTGGCCGGCGAACCCCCATATGCAAAAACTATGTTTATCAAGATATTCATTGCCTCTTGTCTCCGAACGGCAGCTTGCCGCCGGATCAGTGATGGGGGTTTCCGGTTGGTAAATTGCTCAATGCCGTTTTCTGTACCAGGCTAAATAAAGGTCAGTCTTTCAGTGAGTATCTTAAAAAGCCGGTAACGGTGAGTTCCTTGTCATGTTCCTGAAGGTATTGCCGGACGGACTTCTTGCTTTCCTTGATGAATTCCTGGTTCAGGAGTGTCTTTTCCTTGAAGAATTTATTGAGTTTCCCTTCGGCGATCCGGTCCAGGAGCTTTTCGGGTTTCCCTTCCTGTTTGGCCTGTTCCCGGCCGATCTGTTTTTCCTTCTCTATAACTTCCTGGGGTACATCATCCTTGTCCACGGCAATGGGGTCCATGGCGGCCACCTGCATGGCCACATCCTTTCCCACCTGGGGGTCTTCCACGGCTTTGTTCAGTCCCACAATGCCGGACACCTTGTTTCCCGGATGAATGTAAGCGGTGATCTGTTCTGCCTGGATCCTGCCGTACAGTGAAAGATCTATTTTTTCACCGATCACCCCGGTCTGATCGGTAATGTGCTCTGAAACGGTTCTGCCTTCCATGCTTAAGTTCTTTAGGGCATCCAGATCCGGGGGGAATTTCTCCAGGGCGAAATCAAGTATCGAATTTGCCAGACCGAGAAAATCTTTATTCTTGGCAACAAAATCCGTTTCACAGTTCAATACGATCATAACCCCTCTTTCGCGGTCTTCCGCGGCCCTGGCCAGGACCACGCCTTCTCCGGCTTCCCGTTCGGCCCTCTTGCTGGCAACAGCCTGTCCTTTTTTGCGGATGATCTCTATTGCCTGTTCAACATCGCCGTCGGATTCCTGAAGGGCTTTCTTGCAATCCATCATGCCCGCTCCGGTCATTTTCCTGAGCTTCTGTACTTCATTTGCTTTAATTTCTGCCATTTTATATCCTGTTTGCTTTGTACCAAATGAATTATTTACTGTCCTTTTTTTCTGCTGACTCTCCCACGTGTTTTTCCGGGGATTTTTCTCCGGTTTTTTCTCCTCCGGCCCCTTCTTGCGGTTTTTGTTCAAGATCACCTGAAGAAACCACCTTTTCCGCTTTGGGGGTTCCGGTTTTTTCTCTTTGTTTTTTGACCGAACGGGTTTTGGCTTCTTTTTCAGCGGCCTCTTTTTCACGTTCCATTTTCCTTTCATTCAGCCCTTCCCCGACTGCGGCACAGATCTTTTCAACGATCAGTGCAATGGATTTGGAGGCATCGTCATTGGCAGGGATGGGGAATTCGATGCTGGTGGGATCGGAATTTGTATCCACCATTGCGAATACCGGGATGTTCAAACGGTTCGCTTCCCTGACGGCAATATATTCCTTGTGTATGTCCACCACGAAAAGGGCGGCCGGAAGCCGGGTCAGGTCAGCAATGCTGCCGAGGTTTTTTTCCAGTTTGGCCCTTTGCCGGGTGATCTGCAGTTTTTCTTTCTTGGAAAGGGTATTAAAAGTACCGTCACTGGCCATTTTGTCAATGGCGTCCATCCTTTTAACGGCTTTTCTGATGGTGGGGAAATTGGTCAGCATTCCGCCCGGCCATCTTTCCGTAACATAGGGCATATTGATTTCCCTGACCTTTTCAGAGACAATTTCTTTGGCTTGTTTTTTTGTGGCTACGAAAAGGATCTTCCTTCCTGATTTTGCAATTTGCTTAAGTGCCGCGCATGTCTTTTCCAGCATGGCAATGGTTTTCTTCAGGTCAATGATATGAATACCATTGCGTTCCATGAAGACATACGGTGCCATGTTCGGATTCCATTTTCTTTTGAGGTGTCCGAAATGGACTCCTGCATCAAGCAATTCCTGAAATGTAGCTTCTGGCATTTGATGTTCTTTTGATGTTTACATTCTGTTTTGGCAACCGTGAAGTAGCGCTGCAGATTTAGCGGTCTCCCCGGTTTAGATACTAAACAACGGACTCCGTTAGCGCTTGCTGAACTGGAACCTTTTTCTGGCCTTGGGCCGCCCGGGTTTTTTCCTTTCCACTTCACGCGGGTCCCGGGTCAGCAAACCGTTTGATTTGAGTGCCGGTTTTTTTTCCAGATCGATCTCCACCAGTGCCCTTGCAATGGCAAGCCGGAGCGCTTCTGCCTGACCGCACGACCCACCCCCCGAAACATTCGCCTTCAGGTCATATATTCCTTCCGATTCGGTCAGTTTGAAGGGTTGCTCAACCAGGTCCTGAAGTTTTGCCGTGGGGAAGTAATCCTTGAAATCCCTGTTGTTGACTGTAATCCGGCCTTTGCCCTCGGTTATGTTGATTCTGGCAATTGCAGATTTTCTTCTCCCGATCGTAGTGGTTCTTTCCATATTTGCTATTTGATTTGCTCCGGATTGATCTTTTTGGGTTTCTGGGCCTCGTGGGGGTGCTCGGGACCTTCATAGACATGAAGGTTCCTGAAGATTTTTCTGCCCAGCCTGTTTTTGGGCAGCATTCCCGAAATGGCCCTTTCAACAATGGCCCGCGGATTCTTTCCGGCCACCATTTTGGGATTGAGCCTTTTCTGTCCTCCCGGATATCCCGTGTGGCTGAAATATTTTTTCCCGATCCATTTATTCCCGGTGAACCGGACTTTTCCGGCATTGATAACGATCACATAATCCCCGCAATCCACATGGGGTGTAAAATCGGGTTTGTGTTTGCCTCTTAGTATCTTTGCCACCACCGATGCGAGTCTGCCGACCACCTGATCGCTTGCGTCAAACAGAACCCATTCCTTTTTGACGGTTTCCCGGTTGGCGGATTTGGTTTTATAGCTCAATGTATCCACTGCAAATCCCGGTTTTAAAATTCCTGTTCTTTCTTAAATTTGTGGTTCGCAAAAATACAATTATTTTTATTAAAACAACAATAATGGATTGATTTATTAATCCTTCCGTTTTATATAATAATTCAGGGATAAATGGGAGACGTGTCAAAAAGAAAAGATGTTCACCGGAATATATTCTTCTGGTCATTGATCCTGCTGGCTGCAAGCTTGCCTCTCTCCCTGTATACCACCAGTGTTTTTCAGATCATTTTGATCCTGAACTGGCTGGCAGAAGGCAGGTTCAGGGAAAAGTTCAGCTCCCTTGCAAAACAAAAGTCCCTGATCCTTTTTATTTCCGTATATCTGGTGCATGTGGCCGGACTCGTCCGTACCACCGATTGGTCATGGGGGCTCCATGATCTCAGGATCAAGCTTCCTTTGCTGGTTCTCCCCCTGGTAATCGGTACCACACCCCCTTTAAGCAAACGATTGTTGAACCGGGTATTGTTGGGTTTTATGCTGGCTGTAACCATCGGGAGTCTGGCCGGTATGGCCGTTCAGTGGGGCATATGGGAAAATCCTCCCGCAGATATTGACGGCATCAGCATTTTCATCGACCGGATCCGGTTTTCCCTGATGGTGGTTGTGGCCGTTTTTATCCTTGCTCATTTTTTGTTTGCACCGGATTCCGGATTCGGTAACCCCGCAGCCATCACCCGGCGGGTGTTTTTTTTCGTCCTCCCGTGTTGGCTGATCATGTTCCTGGTCCATCTGCAATCTTTTACAGGGATCGTTATTTTCCTGATCACGGGCTTTGTGCTGATCCTGATATACCTGGGGCGAATCCGGGATCTGCTGATGAAGTGGTTGGTGGTGGCCGGAATGGCGGCGGGGGTTTTTCTGGTGATCGGGTATGTGGCGGTGGTGATCAATGATTTTTACAACATGGAACAGGTCCAGGATGGAAAACCGGTGAAAAAAACAGTAAACGGGAATGATTATACACATGAACCGGACAAGGGATTCATTGAAAACGGATACTATATTTACCGGTACATATGTGAAAAAGAACTGAAAAAGGAGTGGAATGAAAGAAGTTCCCTGGATTATTCGGGCAGGGATGCCCGGGACCAGGAACTGAAGTTAACCCTCATCCGGTATCTGACCTCACTTGGGCTCAGAAAGGATTCGGCAGGCGTTTCCGGACTGTCTGAAAAAGATATCCGTCTGATCGAGTCGGGCATCGCCAATCCCGTGTATGCTGAACGCCCCGGCTTGTATTCCGGATTATACCGGCTGATATGGGAGATCGATGTATTCAGGAAAGGAGGAAATCCCAGCGGGCATTCCCTGACACAAAGGATTGTTTATATGAAGACCGCCTGGAAGATCATCAGAAGGAATTTCTGGACGGGTGTGGGGACCGGGGATGTAAGACTGGCCTTCGAAAAACAGTATGAACAGGATGAAAGCCGGCTTGCACCGGAAAGGCAACTCAGGGCACACAATCAATACCTTACTTTTTTTCTGACATTTGGTGTTTTTGGTTTTTTGTGGATTATGACCGCTTTTTTGTATCCGGTATTCACCCAAAACAGGTGGAAGCATTATTTCGTACAGGTGTTCTGCATCATTGCATTTTTGTCCATGCTCAACGAAGATACCCTGGAAGTGCATGCAGGTGTTTCTTTTTTTGCATATTTTTATGCCTTGTTTCTGTTCGGAATATGGGACCGGGACCAATGATCCATAAACGCGTGCCCCTTGATTTCTATGTCCGGGATGTGCTGGATGTGGCACCCGAATTGCCCGGGAAGATGCTTGTCCGAAAGCTCAGCAGGAACCGTGCCGGACGGTTTATGATCACCGAAGTGGAAGCCTATAAAGGTCCGGAAGATCTTGCATGTCATGCCAGCAGGGGAAAAACCGCCAGGACATCTGTGATGTTTGGCAGGGGCGGACACCTGTATGTTTACCTCATCTATGGTATTTACTGGATGCTGAACATTGTCACCGGACCGGAAAATGATCCCCAGGCAGTTTTGATCAGGGGATTGAAGGGAATGAAAGGCCCCGGGGTACTTACCCGTGAACTGGCCATCGGTAAAAGTTTTTACGGTGAGGATCTGTGCACTTCCGGCCGGATATGGATTGAAGACGGTGTGCGGCCTTCAGGAATCAAAACCAGCCCCAGGATCGGGGTTGATTACGCGGGTGATTACTGGAAGTCCAGGCCCTGGAGATGGCATATCGATGAACGCGGGATATAATCCTTCAAAAGCAAACTTTCATCGAAAACAAGGTGCACGCCCATGGAATAATCAAAACGGCGGTTTACGAGGTCATACCAGCCGCCCAAACGCAGGTTGATCCTTACTTTTTCAGCCAGTATCCGGTGGTATTGTATACCTGCAGTCAGCAGTTCCCTGGATGCTTCCCCGGCCACCGGATTATGGTAATAAACCGACTGGAACATGTATTCTCCCCGCGGAGCGATGAATCTTGTGGCATTCCAGTATCCCAGCAGAAATTGGGTAGTGCCTGTCATCAGGGAAAAGCAGGGATAAAAAGCATGGCCTGATTCAAAAAGCAATTGCCCGGCCGGTGAAAGGTCGTTGTATTTTAAAAAGTAAAACCGGAATCCGATTTCCCGTATCCTTTTCCCGGTCAGCAAACCAAATTCCAGTCCGTTTGCCAGATTGCCCAGTGTTTGTACCGGTTTTCCGGATTGGTCGATTTGTCCGCCACGGTGAGTAAACAAAACCTGCAGGGGGATATTCAGCCGGTAAGAATCCTGGTTGCCGGTTAATGTCCAGGCGGAGGAATGTCCGGCGGTGAATACTTCCTGGAAATAAGATCCCGGCTCAATGAATTTCTCCCAGTTGATCCATGTATCGGTCCGGATATTTTTCCGGCCGTACAAAAATTGGATCCCGGTTTCCGGCTGACCGGTAAAATGCCGCTCAAATTTATACAAGGGCTGAAGCAATCCATGGCGGAGTCCGCCTGCCAGCGAACCCATGATGAATGTGGCACGGTCATTCAAACGGTACCGGAATTGAAACATCGGGATGGCTTTGGCATAGGAATCACTTCCCGAGTACTGGAGCAGGTGAATCCCCCCGCGCAACCGGATATTTTCAGCAGGATAATATTCCAGCTCCGGCTGAAGAAAATAGCCCGTAAGGGTATAACCCTCCTGAAAATCGTTAAAATACTCGTTGTTCTGAAAGAATCCCGATCCGCCGACGTGCACTGACAATTTCTTATGGGAAAGAAGATCAATCCTGTCCGGCACATAATGCCCCGTATTGTCATATTGTGCCGGTACGGATAAACCGGATGCAAGGCACAGGAAAAGAAGAAATAATGTTTTCATCATGGACGGGCCGGTGTGGTTGAGTTGCTGATGACAAATATATGAAAATGTTTTTTTCGGACTTTTTTCCCGAAATTGCATGAGGTCCGGTTTCAAAATTCTTAAAATTTGGGTTTCTTTGTTTGTTCAAAGCCTTCATGTCATCAAATACAATGACTTAAATGAGAACATATAAGCTGGCAAACATCATCGGAGGATGGTCGGTTTTTCTGGTTGCCGCTGTCGTATACCTTATGACCATTGAACCCACGGTCAGTTTCTGGGATTGCGGAGAATTCATCGCTGCTTCCTATAAGCTTGAAGTGGGCCATCCTCCCGGTGCACCTTTCTTTCTTATACTGGGCAGGTTCTTTTCCCTGTTCGCCGGGGATCCCGGCAGGGTGCCCGTGATGATCAATGTCATATCGGCACTGGCCAGTGCATTTACCATTTTGTTCATGTTCTGGACCATCACCCATCTGGCCGGGAAAATATTCTTGAGGGGAGATCTTCCCGGACAGAACAACCCGGAGAAGTCGAAAACCCTGAATAAGGCAAACAGCAGGAAGATTAGCACAGGTAAGATCCTTGCCGTGATCGGGAGCGGACTGGTGGGGGCGCTGGCTTATACATTTTCGGATACTTTCTGGTTCTCGGCCGTGGAAGGTGAGGTATATGCCACCTCGTCATTTTTTACCGCTTTTGTGTTCTGGGCCATCCTGAAATGGGAAAACCATCCTGAACAGAAACATGCCAACCGCTGGATCATACTGATCGCATTCATCATGGGCATTTCCCTGGGCATCCATTTGCTGAACCTGCTGACCATACCGGCCATTGTATTTGTCTGCTATTTTAAAAAATACAAGGTTTCAACCAGGGGCATACTGGGTGCTGCCCTTGTTTCGGTTTTGCTCATGTTTGTGATATTGTATATCATCATTCCCGGGGTGGTCCAGGTGGCTTCAATTTTCGAGTTGTTTTTTGTCAATGTGGCGGGCATGCCCTATAATTCCGGGGTGGTGATTTTCGTCCTGCTCCTGACCATCCTGCTTGTTTGGGGCGTATGGAACAGCCACCGCAGGCAGAAAATACTGCTTAACCATATTTTACTCGGATTATCGGTCATCATCATCGGGTATTTTTCGTATGCAAGCATTCTGATCCGTTCGCTGGCTGATCCTCCCATGGACCAGAATGATCCTGAAACCGTGTTCAGCCTGCTTTCCTACCTGAACCGGGAACAATACGGGCAAAATCCATTGTTACACGGCCCGTATTACAATGCGCCCATGCTGAGGACCGAGCCCGGCAAAAAAGTCTACACCAAAGAAGACGGGAAGTACAAAGTGACTTACCGGAGACCGGAAATCATCTACGATGAACGTTTTCTGACCTTTTTCCCGAGAATGTGGAGTACACAACCCGATCATATCGAAGCATACAAGGAATGGGGCAGGGTCGACGGGATTCCCCTGCGTGTGGAAACCGGCCGGGGAGAACCGGAAATGCGGAAAAAACCGACCTTCGGTGAGAATCTCCGCTTCTTTTTCAGGTATCAGGTCGGACATATGTATTTGCGGTATTTCATGTGGAACTTTGCAGGAAGGCAAAACGACATCCAGGGACATGGGGAATTTTACAAAGGCAACTGGATCAGCGGGATCAATTTCATTGATGAAGCCAGGCTTGGTTCGCAGGACCGGCTCCCTCCGTATCTCGCTGAAAACCCGGCCCGGAACAAGTACTACATGCTGCCGCTGCTGCTCGGACTCATCGGGGTGTTCTATCATTACAAAAGGAAGAATAAGGATTTCTGGGTGGTGACACTGTTGTTCGTGATGACCGGACTGGCCATTATGGTTTATCTGAACCAGTATCCTTTCCAGCCCAGGGAGAGGGATTATGCCTACGCGGGGTCCTTTTATGCTTTTAGTATATGGATCGGACTGGGGGTGATGGCCCTGGCAGACTGGCTGGCAAAAAAACTTCCTCTCCGCTTGTCTGCCATCCTTGCCACTGTACTTTGCCTTGGTTTGGTGCCGGTGAACATGGCTGCAGAAAATTGGGATGATCATGACCGGTCCGGACGGTATACGGCCAGGGATTTTGCCAGGAACTATCTGAATTCCTGTGAAGAGAATGCGATCCTTTTTACCAATGGGGACAACGATACTTTTCCACTCTGGTATGCCCAGGAAGTGGAAGGCATCCGCACCGACGTCAGGGTGGTCAATCTCAGCTATCTGGGAGCACCCTGGTACATTGAACAAATGCAACGGAAGGCCTATGATTCGGATCCCGTGCCTTTCGGAATGGAAAAGGAAAAATACCGGCTGGGCACACGTGATGTGGTCTACCTTTTTGACCGGATCAAGGAACACGTCGATCTGAAACAGGCCATGGATTTTCTGGCCAGTGACAATCCCAGGACAAAAACCCTGGGGAATATTCCCGAACGGATCAATTATCTGCCTTCCAAAAAATTTAAACTGACCATTGACAAGGAAAAGATACTTGAAACAGGAACGGTCAGACCGGAAATGGCTGATCAGATCGTTGAAGAGATGCAGTTCCGGATCACCCGGAACAATATCATGAGGAATGACATGATGGTGCTGGACCTGCTGGCCAATTTCAACTGGGGAAGGCCGGTTTATTATGCCATTACCGTCGGACGGGAAAATTATCTGAATCTGCAGAATTATTTTCAGATACAGGGCCTGGCATACCGGGTGGTGCCGGTGTACACCGAACCGGACAGGGGCATGCTCGGAAGCATCGATACTGAGATCATGTATGACAACATGATCAACAAATTCAGATGGGGAAACATCCAGGATCCGGATGTATACCTGGATGACAACATCCTCCGGATGGTATCCAATTTCAGAAATAATTTCGGCCGTTTGGCGGAAGCACTGATTAACGAAGGAAAACTGGAATCAGCCAAGCGGGTGCTGGACAAATCGATGGAGGTTATGCCTCCGGAAAGAATCCCTTACAATTTCTTTATGCTGCCCATTATGGAATGTTATTACCGTGTCGGCGAGACAGAACGGGCCAATGAAATGGCAGGGGAATTCAGGCAGGTGATCGGGAAGGAACTGGATTATTTCCTGAACGCTGATTCCCGGTTTTCATCCGAGGCCGATTACGAAAAACAGATCAGAATGCACATCCTCCAGGAAATTGCACGGATCACTGCAGAGTATGGGCAGGAAGAGCTGAGTCAGAAAGTAAATGATCAGTTTCAGCAGTATATGATGATGTATTCACCGGGTATTCAAAGATGAATTCCTTTATTGTCAGACCTCCGGCATGGTTCCGTAACATGCTGCCTGGCATGTTGTGGCGGGTGAATCCGTCCCTGTCCGGGCAAAAAACGGTTTACCTGACCTTTGATGACGGTCCGCACCCGGAGGTTACCCCCCGGGTACTGGATAAGCTCGCTGAACATGGGGCAAAAGCGACCTTTTTTTGTATCGGGCGGAATGTGGAAAGATATCCGGGTATTTTTCAGATGATCCCTGACCATGGTCATGAGGTGGGAAACCATACCTGCAGCCATTTAAACGGAGCAAGATCCGGCGTGGATGAATATTGCCGGGATGTTGAACTTGCTTCCCGGCGGATCCGCTCTGATCTGTTCAGGCCGCCTTATGGCAGGATCAGGATGTCCCAGCTTAAAAAGTTACGGGAAAATTACCGGGTGGTCATGTGGGATGTGCTGAGTTACGATTTCAGCAGGAAGGTCACTCCGGAGAAATGCCTGAAAAATGTGCTTGATCATGTACGTCCGGGCTCGGTCATTGTCTTCCATGACTCTCCCAGGGCTGAAAAGAATATGAAATATGCGCTGGAAAGGGTACTCGGGGAACTCCCGGCAAGGGGATATGACTTTGGTGTGTTACAGACTGAACAGCAAGCGGACAGCCCTGTTCCGGTTCAGAACAGAACATAAATCCATACTTTTTGCAGTTTTTCCTGAAAGCCCCTGTTTTGAAGTCCGCTCCCGAAAATATAATTTTGTCTTGTAAGTCAGTTCAATGAGAATCCTCTGGTTTCTGATATTGCTTGTTTTTTCCCTGCCTGTCCGGGGTCAATGGCCGGATATGGAGTACAATCTTGAATTGTCCACCATGCATTCAAACGATTCCATACTGCCGTTCTGGATGCGTGCCAACCGGCAAGGAAAGATCCCCGATGCAAAACATGTACAAATGGCTGATCTTTTCGTACGAAGCCATGACAACAAAATAGGGCAAAAATGGACATGGGATGCCGGACTGGGCCTGGTATATACCTGTTCGGACCGGTCTGACCTGATGCTGCATCAGGCATACGGCAAACTTCGCCGGGGCATTTTTCAGCTCAGGATCGGTACGGTAAGCGATACCGTCCGTTATCACGGCCTTTCCGCCACCAACGGGAACATTCTTCATTCCCTGAATGCCCGGCCGTTTCCCGGTATTGAACTGTCTGTCCCGGAATACGTCGATGTCCCGTATACCAAAGGTTTTTTCAAGATCAAAGGCCTTTATTCGGAAAATTTACTGAATGATACCCGCTATGTCAAAAACGCCAAAGTACATCATAAGAATTTGTATATATTGGCCGGAGGTGACTGGGACTTTAATCTCCGGGTAGGATTGAATCATTTTGTTCAATGGGGTGGTGTTTCGAGGGATACAAGTCTGGGCAACATGAATCTCCCAATCAGGGATTACTGGCGGATTCTGGGTCCCGTCCGGGGCGTGGATGAGGAAAACTGGAGCGACTATCTGAATGCAATGGGGAATCATATTGGCAGTTACGATCTGGCATTTATTTATAAAAGCAATAAAATCCGGGCTGAGTTATATCATCAGAATATAATGGAAGATGGTTCCGGATTACGTTTTAAAAACTGGAGGGATGGGGTTACAGGTTTGTATATTGAATTAGAGGATAAACCGAAATGGCTGGATGCATTTATGTACGAGTTTTATTATACAATGCATCAGAGTGGAAACAAGCATGGTCTTATTGACGGCATTTTTTATAAAGGCAGGGATAAATATTTTAACAATGGGATTTACCGTTCAGGGTGGACCTATTTCAGTCATGTAATCGGATTGCCTTTTTTTACTCCAGCGGCCGAAGAAGAAAACAATTATATTTCAGGTGTTCAAAACAATCGCATCATTGCCCACCATTTTTCTTTCAGCGGGGAAATGCCTGCGAAGGTACAATATGAAGTGCTTTTTGCCCACCGAAGAAATTACGGGACATATGACTTTCATTATGAGATTGTGGAATCGATCGGAAGTGTTTATCTACGTGTTTCGAAATATCTGGAAAAATTGCCATTAGCGGTTTCTGTTGGTTTTTCGGGTGATCTTTCAGGAAACGCATCCAGGAATTTATTTGGTTTCTGTTTTTCGGCATCATTGTTTAGTGAAAGACTTGTTTACTAAAATGATATTGCTTTCGGTCAATTATTCAAGGAATTGCTATCTTTAAATGATATTATTATAAACAACGTTGAAAAAAATATGAGATCTGGTTGGATTTTCAGACTTATTTTAATTTCATTTATTCTATGGTTATTTTCAGGAGCAAGCCTTCTATGCCAGGAACTACCCGGTGTTCCTGATCTGAGAACAGTCAAAGTAGAGGAATTGACCGATCGGCAGATCAGGGAGTTTATGCAAAGAGCAGAAGAAAGCGGGATGACCATTGAACAGTTGGAAAGAGCCGCATTAAGCCGGGGAATGCCCTATAATGAGATCGTAAAATTACGGGAACGTGTTGGAGAACTGGAATCCGGGATGGAGGAAGAAAAACCACCGATACGGAAGGGTGAAGTGTTGAGACAAATACGGGAGGACCGGGTATCCACCAGAAGAGATCTGTTTCGAATGATGATTCCTGAGCAACCTGAAGAAGAATTGCAGATCTTTGGCTCCAAATTATTTCAACAGGAGAACCTTACTTTTGCTCCCAGTTTTAACATCCCGACTCCTCAGGATTATCAATTGGGACCCGGTGACGAACTGTTGATTGAGGTGTACGGTGCTTCTGAAATGACATACCGCCCGGTTATAACCCCTGAAGGATGGATCAAAATCGATAACCTTGCACCCATACAATTGAGCGGACTGACCATTGATGAAGCATCCAAACTCATAAAAAGAAGTCTGACTACCATTTACAGAGGCATCAAAGGACCAAATCCGAATACTTTTGTCGTGATCAGCCTTGGTGACCTGCGAAGCATTACCGTTCATATTGCCGGCGAAGCCATGGTTCCCGGTACTTACACATTGCCTTCATTTTCAACGGTTTTTAATGCTTTGTATCTTGCCGGCGGACCCGGTGATCAAGGGAGTTTTCGCAGGATCAATGTAATACGCAACAATAAGGTTCTGGTAGAAATTGATTTATATGATTTTTTGCTTAGTGGGATTGCCAGGGACAATATTCGTTTACAGGATCAGGACATTGTCTATATCGATGAATATCAATCCAGAATAACACTTGCCGGTGAGGTAAAACGTCCTGCGATCTATGAAATCGCTGATGATGAAACGCTCTATGATGCAATCACTTTTGCGGGTGGTTTCAGCGAAGAAGCATACCAGGGCAGGATCAATATCGTAAGGAATACTGCAACCCAAAGGAAGATATTGAATGTTGAGAAAAGTGATTTTCAGGATATTTACATTCAAAACGGCGACCGGATAGAAATTGGCAAATTACTTTCAAGGTATGAAAACAGGGTAAGCATTAAGGGAGCAGTATACCGCGAAGGTGAATATGAACTGACCGACGGAATGACCATAAAGGACTTAATTCAGAAAGCCGAGGGACTCCGGGAAGATGCTTTTCTTCCCAAAGCATCCATATACCGTTTACAGGAAAATCTAAAAGTAAAAATAATTCCCTTCGATCTTTCTGCCCTTATCATGGGAGGATCAGAAGATATAAAACTTCAGCGGGAGGATATGGTGTTTATCAGTTCAGTTTTTGACCTGGAAGAAATGTACACGGTGAGAATATCCGGAGAAGTTAACAACCCGGGAACATATCCCTATTATGACAATATGGACATTGGCGAATTGATCAGGATTTCGGGAGGTTTGCTTGAATCAGCTGCTTTTTCCAGAATAGAAGTAGCCCGTCGTGTAAAGGATGCAAAAGCCATTGAAGTGACATCAGAAATTGCAAATGTTTTTAATTTTGTGTTAAATGAAGATCTTTCGCTGTCCGATTCTGCCGGTCATTTCCAGCTGAAGCCTTATGATATTGTATTTATCAGACGATCACCGGGCTATGAAAAACAGCAACTGGTCAATGTACGGGGGGAAGTGGCTTTTCCCGGGCAATACAGCATAATCCGGAAAGAAGATAGAATTTCCGACCTGGTATTAAGAGCAGGAGGCCTGACCGAAGACGCATATGCTCAGGGGGCAACATTGTACCGCAGGATTGAAATAGACGAGGAAGAAAGAAGACGGACATTGTTGAGATTGCAGGAAGAATCATCCGATTCCATTGAAATAGATATTCCTTTGGAAAATGAACAAGCCATTGGCATCGAACTGGACAGAATCCTTGCCAATCCACATTCGGAACTGGATCTGATGCTGATGGAAGGAGACAGGCTGGATGTTCCCAAACAACTGGAAACAGTCAGACTTACAGGATCGTTGCTTTATCCGGTAACTGTAAGGTATGAGCCTCAAAAAAATCTCACTAAATACATTTCGGCTGCCGGTGGGTTTGCTGACAATGCACTGAAAAAGAAAACGTATATTATTTATGCAAATGGTTCGGTGGACCGGACGCATAGTTTTCTTTTGTTTAACAATTATCCGAAAGTAGAACCAGGGGCAGAGATTGTTATTCCGCAGAAACCCGAAAGAGAACGAATTTCACTTCAGCAAGCCATAAGCATCAGCACAGCGGTAAGTTCTATGGCACTGGTACTGGTGACCCTAATTAGCCGGCTTTAATTATACAAAGGAAAAAACATTCAGAAGTGAAAGGAAAGGAGGCAATAAAAATAATAAACTAAGGTTGCAGGAAATGCAATTATCATTGAAGTCAATTAAAAAACAAATAGAAGGGTACTCCCCGGAGGTTTCCCCTTCATGTTTCGAGAAGGCAGAAGAAAAAATATTGCAAAGGCTTTTCGCCATATATTCAAGTATGCGTGGTCCCAATCCGCAGACCTTTGCACAGGTAAGCATGGGACAGCTCAGGTCCATCCAGGTGAACCTGGTCGGGGATGTTGCGTCTCCCGGAACCTATACGCTGCCTGCTACGGCAACGGTATTCAACGCCCTGTACCTATCAGGCGAACCCTCTGAGATAGGATTATTCAGGAACATCAAGATCATCAGGGAAAATGAAGTGTTCAGAACAGTGGATATTTATAAATTCCTGATCGATGCGGATCCTTCCGACAATGTGTTGCTGAAGGACCAGGATATCATTTTTGTGCCTCCCCTTGAAAAGCGGGTGGAGATCACCGGTGAATTCAAACGGAACGGATTGTTTGAGTTAAAGGATGGAGAGAGCCTTGACCGTCTGATACGTTTTGCAGGAGGTTTTACAGAGGATGCTTACTGGATGAAACTTCAGATCAGGCGTAAGACACAGTGCTACAATGAGGACCTTACTATTTCGATCCTTGCCTTTGATGTGGGCGAAGTATTGAACAATGAAAAAAAGATCATCCTTCAACCGGAGGATATTATTGTGATCAAATCACATTTTTCACTAATAGAACCGCCCTGTATTACCGTGCGTGGTGAGGTACAAAATCCCGGTCAGTTTGCCTATGCAGACAGTACCACGCTCGGGGATGCCATATTCCTGGCAAACGTATTTACCGAGGAAGCAGACTGCAGTTACATTGAGGTGGCACGACGACTGAATTATGAAGAGGCTTCTGATCTAAGTGATCAGCTGGTTCATATTTATACATTTAACCTTGCAAGGGACCTACAGTTGAAACCTGAGGATGCAGGTTTTATACTGGAGACGTTTGATTACATATCAGTGAAAAAGGCCCCGGGGTTCAATATTCAAAGAACGGCCGAAGTTTACGGTCAGGTCAAATATGCCGGGGTATACACAATAAGAAACAAGAAGCAGCGGATCTCAGACCTTATAAATCTTGCCGGTGGAATAACACCGGAGGCATATATTAATGGAGCAACTTTAACACGTGTTACGGGTACACTGGGTTATGAAAATGTTGCCATCGACCTGGATAGAATAATGAAAGATCCGGACAATTCACTGGACCTTTTGTTGCGGGACGGCGACAGTTTGTATATACCGGAACTTATTGAAACTGTTAAGGTATCCGGTATGGTCCCGAACCCATTTTTTATTACATACCAGAAAGGGAAAAACCTCAGGTATTATATCGATAAAACCGGGGGATTTGAAACCGAAGCTTTAAGGCGCAAGCTATACGTGCAGTATCCAAATGGAGAAACTGCATCTACTAAAAACTTCATAATTGATTTTTACCTTAAAGTCCAGCCAGGAAGTCAGATAGTAGTTCCGGAAAAACCACCTCGTGAAAACAAGTTATCGGCCCAGGAAGCAATCAGTATTAGTTCTGCACTCACATCGATGGCTTTAATTATTGTAACTATAATAAATACAATATCTAATTCTTCTCCCTGATAGTTAAATCCAATGCATTATCAGATTGTTAAATTATGAAAAAGATTACTAATAATGACGAGCCAAATTAAAGATCCGGTACAGGATGGAAAGAATAATGATGAAATAGACATTCTTGCTTTAACAAAAAAAATCTGGTTAGGACGTAGAATAGTTTTTTTAACGATTATTGTATTCACAATTATTGGCTTGTTTTTTGCTTTTTTTAGCCCCAAGGTATATACTGCTTCGACAACAATTGTTCCACAGCTTAATACAAGGTCCCCAAATATGGGGGGATTATCTTCACTGGCATCTTTGGCAGGTTTTAATATTGATATGAGAGCAGGTGAAGGTGAATTATCACCGCTTCTATATCCACAAATCTTAAATAGTACAACCTTTATATTAGAGATAATCAATTCAGAATACTCTTTTGATGAATTAGCAGAAAGGATTACATTATTTGATTATTATATGAATCATTATAGGCCAGGGATCATCAACATCTTAAAGAAATTTACTATTGGTTTACCCGGCCAGATAATATCATCATTAAAGAAAAATGACCAAGTATCTCTGGTTGAAGATACCAATAGTGAAGGAATAATTAGGATCAATGAGGATCAATATGAAGTACTTGAGATTGTAAAGGAAAAACTTAGATTGAATGTAAATGATAAAGATGGTTATATTACTATAGAATCCGATTTTGAACAACCATCTTTAGCTGCTCAGGTTGTGGAAAAAGCAAAGTATTTACTTCAGGAAAGAATTACAGAATTGAAGGTTGAAAAAGCCCGGGCACAGGTTGAATTTATTGAAGAAAGGTATCAGGAGAATAAAAAAGAATTCGAAATAGCTCAGGAGAGATTGGCCACTTTCCGTGATGCCAATAAGAATATTTCGAGTGAGCTGAAGCGTACAGAAGAAGAACAGTTGCAGAATGAATACCAATTGGCCTTTGATGTTTATTCTGAACTGGCAAAACAATTGGAGCAGGCAAAGATAAAAGAGAAAGAAGATACACCGGTTTTTGCAGTAATTAATGAAGTGGTTGAGCCGATTGAAAAAACAAAACCTAACAGATCATTGATATTAATCAGTTGGATACTGTTAGGTGGGATCATTGGGGTTGGTATAATATTCAGTAAGACCTTCTTTTTAGATATAAAAAATAGATGGATTAAAATCGAAACTGAAGATAATTGATTTATTGCTATGTGTTTAGTGCTTAAAATCAGTGTTACATCAAAATAGAATGAAAAAATCACCAATTATACTGTGCGGATCCATCTAAAAAACAAACTCTCCTCATTTTTAAACCGGCTCGATATTCATACTCTCGAAGTAGTTAAAAAATCATTTTCCTCAACTTTAGTGAAGGTTGCAGGGATGATCATAGGACTGATGGTGAGCGTGTTTATAGGCAGAACCATAGGTGCCGACGGACTGGGAATTATCAATCTTGCGAATCGAATTGTGAATATTTTGATAATAATCGGATTACTGGGCATACAGCAGGTTATTATTAAAGAGGTGGCCATAGCCCGGGATAAAAGGGATTTTATTCATATTGGCAATGTAATGTACACTGCATATTGGATCAACGGTGGTTTCACTTTGGTAATTTCTGTAATTCTTATTCTGTTAACACCTCTAATGGCAAACCATGTATTTAATGAGCCAAGGCTTACCTACCCCCTGATGATTGCTTTGGTGGCGATGACTCCACAAGTCTTTTCCCGTGTTTTCTCTGCGGGACTTGTAGGTTACCGGAAAATATGGCAGAGTAATCTGGTCGAACAAACACTCAGTATAGTTGTAACAGGGATAACATTAATAATATTTTGGCTGATAAAAGGGAATATTACTGTAAATCTGGTAGCCACTTGTTATGCTATAGGTCGGGTTGTTGTTACTTTTAGTGTCGGAATGTATTGGAGGTCACTTTATCACCATCGTGCGAAAAGGCAATTTATAGCTAAAAAATTAATGAAAATATCCCTGCCGTTGTTGATGGTAACTGCTACTGGAATAATAATGGCAAATTTTGATGTCATAATATTAGGAGGTTTTACAAGCTCGGATGAAGTGGGCTTGTATGCTGTTGCTGCCCGTATTGCTTTGCTTACCAGTTTCTTTTTGCAAATTTCAAATGCAGCCATTTCTCCGAAATTTGCAGCTTTATTTCAAAGCGGAAAAATAGATGAAATGGAAAAAATGGCACAGCAGGTGACAAAAGGTTTGGGATTTATAGGTTTTGTACCATTTATCATTAGTGTAATAGCAGGAAAATACATTTTAAGCATCTGGGGAGGTGAATTTACTGAAGCATACTTTATACTGATAATATTAAGTTTTGGTCAGTTTATAAATATTGGAACAGGATCCGTAGGAACTTTGCTGGCGATGACAGGACATGAGAAAATATTATTCAGTATTAGTCTAACTTTCCTTTTAATAAGTATTGGATTGAGTTTTTTATTAACCCATTATTATAAATCACTTGGATTGGCAATAGCTGTATCCTTCACTATCATTGCTATTAATATTGTCAGAATGCTTATGGTGAAAAAATATCTTGGTATTAATATCGTAACTTTTAAAATGAATTTAAGAAAAATTCATTAACGAATAAACCTACATAAAATCGATTGGTTATACACAAGCAAATAAAAATCAAGGCCGCTGCTTTATATTTGTATTACGAGCTCTTAGCTCAATTGAATTATGTTAAACTTAAATAATTAAGCTTATGAAAGTCAGCGGCCGTGATGTGCATAAAGATACAATTTTTTGTGCCATCTACGATGGAAAAAAGTATGGCGAAGTCATGGAGTTTCCTGCTTTCTCAGAGGATATACGAACCATGGGTGCCTTCCTGCAGAAGGAAGATGTTAAACGAATAGCTATTGTAAGCATAGGTATTTACTGGATACCGGTATGGAATATTCTTGAAGAATTGGGATTTGAATTGATCTTGGTCAATCCTTTTCTGATCAAACAGATGCCTGGCCGGAAGAGTGATGTCAAGGATGCCCAATGGATTGCCAAATTGCTACACAAAGAATTATTGCGGGGCAGCTTGGTACCAGATAAAACAATCCGGCAGTTAAGAACCTACAGCAGGAAGTATGTTAAAATGCAGGGTATGCTAACAAGAGTCACCCAGGAAATGGAAAGGATAATTGAGACCTGCAATATCCGGATCACATCATTGGTCAGCAAGAATAACAGTAATAGCATACTGAGCGTTATAGAGAAGATCATTGCAGGCGAGGGCAGCGTTAAAGAGTTGGCCTGTTGTATTCACGTACGGATACTGAACTCCAAGGGAGAGATGGTTAGACTTTCCCTGGATGGTCATATTGCTGAACATCATCGTTTTTCACTTTCACTTGCCTGCCAACAGTATGAACTTTTTACGACACAATTAACTCAGCTTGAAGCAAAGATGGAAGAAGTATGTTACAGGCATTATAGCAGGCAGATGGAAATATTGATGAGCACCGATGCGATTGGCAAGCAGGCAGCCATGCAGATTATCGCTGAGACCGGAGCAAATATGAAAGTTTTTGAGAACAGCGGCAAGCTAACCGGCTGTACGGGATTACGTCCAATAAATGATGAAAGTAAACTATTACAGAAAAGAAATCGAAAAGCTGGAAAAGCTTGGATATGGTATTACGTAAAGGCCGTTTAATTTTATGATGGATAAGGCTTGCGGAATTATCAGCAAGCAACCTCGTCTATAAATTGGTCATTTGATTTTAAGCACACAGACATAAGTTAATACCCGGTAAGGGTCAAACTTGCAGAGGAAAATCGTTCGCCAAAACGCTAATATATTATGGCAAACCATTGACGGGATTTATAGAGGAAAATATTAAAATACAGATATTTAAATTAATCTTTGGATTTGAGGGCTATAATTTATATAGGATTAATATTTTAACGGGAAATGATAAGATATTCTTATGATAAAAATTTTATTCAAGTTTTTAAGTATAAACGAAAATATAATTAAAAATGATAATCTCTCATAAGTATAAATTTATATTCATTAAAACAAGTAAAACTGCCAGCACAAGTTTAGAAGTAATGCTCTCATCAATTTGTAGTAGTAAAGATATTTTCACTCCGATTTTCCCACATGTCCATAAACACAAAGCAAGAAATTTCAAGGGTTTATTTAATCCTTTTAGAGAATTAATAATATGTAAAATTCCATTTCCGTTTGGAGGTACTATAACCGATTTTTTTAACAGGAATAGATATTATAATCATATAACTTCTTGTTTGGTTAAAAGCAGAACCAGATCAAAAATCTGGAATAACTATTTCAAATTTACAATAGAGCGAAATCCCTGGGATAAAACAGTATCTTTTTATTACATGTTAATTGATAATGGATACTGGGAAGGCTCTTTCAACGAATATTTGAAATCTTATCCGCTTCCAATAAATTATCCGAAATACCTATCTAAGAATGGTGATGTTATGGTAGATGAATTTGTCTATTATGAGAATCTGAATAATGATTTAAAAAATGTTTTTGAAAAACTTTCTATTCCCTTTACAGGTTTAAATGTAAAAGTAAAAAGCAACAAAAGAAAGGAAAAAAAACATTACAGTGAATATTACACTCAAAAATGGCAACATGATGTAATAAAAAAAACATTTGAGAAAGAAATAGATATGCATGGATATAAATATATATGAAAGCACCTATTTTTTTGTTTTCATTGCCTAGAAGTGGTTCAACACTTCTTCAGCGAATATTAATGAGCCATAATGAAATTTCCAGCCTTGCAGAACCATGGTTGCTTCTGCCTTTTATATATATCCGGAAACCATTAGGCACTTTAACTGAGTATTCACATAATGGTGCATTCCAAGCTATAAATTCTTTTATAAATAATCTTCCTGATAAAGAGAAAGATTATTACTATGAATTAAATAGATTCATCTTTAGTTTGTATGAGAAGCTATGCTTCAAAAACGAGTTATATTTCTTAGATAAAACGCCGCGTTATTATCTAATAATACCAGAAATTGCAAGAGTTTTTCCCGATGCAAAATTTATCTTCTTGTTTAGAAATCCTATTCGAATAATGAGCTCAATTATTGAAACATGGTGCAGTGGGACATTTAAAGGAATTCATAATTATCATGTAGATTTAAAAATAGGTTACCAAAAGCTTTCAGAAGGGTATCGCTTATTAAAAAATAATGCTTATGCACTGCAATATGAAAAATTGGTATTGAATCCGGAAAAATTCATCAACGAAATTTGTGATTACCTTGACATTCATTTTTTTCCAGAGATGTTAAATGATTTTTCAAAGCAGGACACAAAAGGTATTATGGGGGATCCGACTGGTATTAAGCATTATAATACGATTAGCAATGAAACTTTAAATAAATGGAGCAAAACATTTTATACATCCTATAGAATTAAGCAAGTAAAGAAAATCATTAAAGATATAAGATATAATGATCTGAAAGAACAAGGATATGATGCTGATGAAATAATTCAGGAATTAAATAATGCGCCTGTAAAGAATAATATTATTTTAAAAGATTATATTCATGTAATACGATGGAAACTATTAATCAAATATAATTTGAATATATTTGCAGGTTCCAAAACGAGAAAATGGACAAAAGAAATATTTTTATCGTAAGGTTACTTTAAAATTGATTATTAATAGTTAATAATTAGCAGGTTACACTAGCGTTTCGTTATAAGTCAAACAGTTTCAATTGATTATAATTTTGTTCTTT
>CAZNPH010000023.1:0-65492 GCA_964574985.1 uncultured Bacteroidaceae bacterium | reverse complement strand
TGCCTGTGCATCTTATAATTACAAGGATTTTATTCATGTTAACCGATAGTCATATTAAAAAATATAAGGATCCGAATGCTTTTAGCTCACACCCATGCTCAATCTTAATGATAATTTCGGATTACTGATTGCTGATTGAGCATGGGTATCGGGCATGAGTGTGGTAATCCGTAATTCGCAATCCGCAATCCGCAATCCCTGCCTGCGGGAGGCAGGCGCAATTCGCAATCGAATCGCAAAGCTCGCGAAGAAGGCGCAAAAGATGCAAGGAAGAAATTAAAGATTAACCCTGCCTGAAGGCAGGAATACGCACATGGATAAGGTAAACCAGGTATTGGCTTTATTCGGCCATAAATAAGGTAAATTAAGTGGCATTTGTGTCCTGAAAACAAAAGACACAAAATATTCAAGGGCGGAGTTAAACCAAATTGGCCGCAATTGAATAACCTTTGTTCAAATACCGGGTTAATTCCGGTTTAAAAATTTCAATTTGGATATTTAAATATTATCATTTCTTTGTTTTCTCCGATTTTACTTTTTTTTCATTCTCATTCGAGTATATTTACATTAATCATTTAATATTTAGCACGTTATAATGTCAGTTCAAAGGCTTCCGGGTAGAGCGGGTCGATACCAACCTAATCACAATAAGCAGGTCGATATCTTCCCTCTCCTCCACAGAACCGGCCGATCGGCTTTCCCGCAGCCGGTTCCTCATTAATCGGTTTCGCTGCCAGAAAGAGTGATAAATCCTGGGGGTTCATTAGTGGGCACTTAAAACCCACTGATTATTAATTGTTTATTATTTCGTTCTTTGACATCTTTGTAATCGTACTTGGTAAGTATCTCTTTTATAGGCATTTTGTCGAGTAGAGATATGCTGCGTATTTTTAAGATTTCGTAGATTGAGCGGTCAACCTTCAATTTGTTACCAACGAGGACAACAAGACAGTAAGCAATGATCGCACAATACATCTTTGTTCCCATCATGCTTATCCACTATCCGGTCGAAGACTCTACGGGGTAAAAAATCTGTAAGCTTTGTGAAGATGTATTTGCCTTGATTTATGGATCGTTGCTATTTCAGAGCAAAAATCCACATTTTTCATTCAAATCGTCACGCTATAAAAAAGCTCTACAAGTACGGTAAACAAAGTATTTCAAAGAGCTATTAAATATTTTTAGTACCCATTAATGAAATACCAGTACTACTAAATATATACAATGATTAACTTTTTTTTCATATTTTAGGGTAACCTAGAATTCTCTCAGGGTATAAATAAATAGAGATGACTCCATAAGCGGTTGCCGAAAAGCTTTGACAGAGTAGGTGCAATTTTAAAAATTACAAAATGAAAAGTATTTATGCCCTGTTCAGCAGCAACGAAAAAAGAAGTTCATTTTCAGACTTTACAGATGTTGCAATGGATTTTTCCTCCATGAATCATATAAGGGGTGGGGGTGAACCAGACAGAGAAATGGATCCTATTATCATCGAAGATCCGGAATAGTCGTATCATCTAGGTTTTATTGTTTTTTCGTGGTGATGTTTCGCCCTGATGTGGGCGGTGCAAAAGGAATAAATGCGGATTTTATGTAAAATCCTTTCTGAGAAATCTGAAAGGTCTGTTACGCCCAAATAGGCTGTAATGGGTTGTAAATTAACATGTTATTGGTTAAGGCAAAACTTGAGTTGCTTGATGTATGTAACTATGTACATATATAGTACAATTAATATGTCAATAATTAATTATCACAGAAAAATCAAATTAAACGTATAGAATTATGGAAAATCAAATGTATGAACAAAGCAGTCTTTTTGACCTCTTCCGCGAACACGAACACGAAGACATGGATAAGAAGAAACATGCCGGGTCAGAAGACGAATTCGGGTTCGATCAGGAACTCGATGAGGCCATAGGGGAAAAGGATGTGCTGGAACTCAGGTCACAGCTCAATTCAATTCATGATAAGCTGGATCAGATTCCGCACAGCGGTTCTTCAGTTTTGCGTAAAAAAGTTTGGACCTACACTGCTGTTGCTTCTGTCGCATTGCTCATTGCGTTTGGATTTCTGTTTTTCAGGAACCAGAGCATGAGCACCGAGGAGATTTTCGAAAAATATTATGAACCCTATGAAGTTACCATGATAAAAAGGTCAGGCGATACCGAAGCGGATAAAATGTTGTCACGTGCGTTACAGAAGTACCAGGAGAAGGACTTTGAGACCGCGGTGGTACTTTTTGAAGAAGTTCTGAAAAGGCGGGAAGAAGATATGGGCTCAAAACTGTATTCCGGCATTTCATATCTTGAGATCAGGGAATATGTCGATGCCTCCAAATCCTTCAATGAAATCATCGAACACAATGACAACCTGTATATCGAACAGGCAGAATGGTATCTGGGCTTTTGTTACCTTATGAAGGATGAAACTGAAAAGGCCAGGGGACAGTTTGCCGGTATCGCTGAAAGCGACAGTTACTATAAAGAACAGGCCAGGGAGATCATTAAAAAAATGAATTAACTTTTTCAGAATTTAACGGAACGGCATTGGGTTATGAAGCGTAATCAGGAACATAAGGAACTTTTGACTGAGAACAGGGAGCTCAGGCGCAGGATCCAGCAGGTGGAAGAATTTCTGGACAACAAGATAAAGATATCGGAAAAGCTGAAGACCAGGTTTCTTTCCAACATCTCGCACCAGGTGAGAACCCCCATGAATGCCATTATCGGATTTACCAATTTGCTGAACGATCCCAATCTTCCTTATGAAAAGCGGGAGGAGTATCTGGATCTCATTACGGACAGTACGGAAAAACTTTTACAAATGTTCGAGGGGATGGTGGATATGTCTCTTCTCGAAACAGGACAGATGAAGATCAATCAGGAAGCCTGTTATGTGAGCCGGATCATGGTGGATACCTATCATTTTTTCAACAATGAGAAGCACAGACACAACAAGCAAAATATTGCCCTCTTGTTGAACAATCATTTCGAGGATGATAATCTGGCCATTATAACCGACACATACAGGTTAAAACAAATATTGCATCAACTGCTGAATAATGCATTTAAATTTACCGAAAAAGGAGTCATCGAATTCGGTTATGCACTTGAAAGCGACAATTTCCTTCATTTTTTCGTCAAGGACAGTGGCAGAGGCGTTTTGCTGGAGAAGTCAAGAACGATCTTTGAATGCTTTGAAAAGATAGAAAATTCGAATGATGTGAAGGAGTTGGGGATCGGACTGGGTTTGCCATTGTGTAAAGGCATTTTGGAACTTCTGGGTGGTAAGATTTGGGTAGAATCCAATATTTTCAGAGGATCAACATTCGAGTTTACCGTCCCTTATAATCCGGCAAGGGAAATGAAAGACTCACCGGATGTTTTTTCCTCAAAACTGTATATTGCCTGATCGGTTGTCCTTGTTTGAACAGGGCTGGGCAACCAGAGTCAGGATTACAGGATCATCCCGGAGAGCAGGCACAGAGCCAGACAGAACAGGCATAGAGCCGGAGCAGGCATGGAGTGAGACAGGCATGGGGCCGGATCAGACAATGAGTTCAGAAGGGAAGATCGTCGAGTTCATCTTTTTCAGGAGGGGAGTCTTCTTCCGCGAAGGGAGGAGGCTCTTCCTGTTGCTGGGCTTCATCATCCAGTTTTTCAATCCTCCATGCTTCCAGGTTGGTAAAATAATTGATCTTCCCGTCTCTTTCCCATTTCCTGCCCCTGATGTTGAATACAACCCTGATCAGGTCATTCAATTCAAAATTATCCAGTAATGAACAACGGTCCTGCGTCAATTGAAAGCGGACGTAATCGATAAATTCCATATCTCCACGGTTCTCAGTCTTTTCCACCACAAACTCGCGCTTGCGGAAAGATTCGCTGATCTGGTTCACATCGTATTTTTCGATTAGTTTTCCCGTTATTTCAAAACTCATGGCTGCAAACTATTTGATGTCCAAAAGCTCGATTTCAAAGATCAGAGCCATATTGGGTTTGATATCGGTTCCCGGCACTGGGCGGTCGCCGTACCCCAGATGCGGCGGCAAATATATCTTCCATCTGGATCCGACATTCATCATCTGCAGCGCCTCGGTCCATCCCCGGATGACAGAATTAAGCGGAAATTCTGCGGGTGTTCCCCTTTCGACCGAACTGTCGAAAACAGTACCATCCAGAAGGGTTCCCGTGTAATGTACCACCACCGTATCGGTCTGGTCAGGGCTGGGGCCGCTGCCTGATTCAAGCACTTCATACTGCATGCCGCTTTCGGTTGTTTTTACTTCCTCTCTTTCGGCATTTTCATCAAGGAATTCCCGGGCCTCCTGGAGATATTTCTCACCTTCCTTTTGACTGAGTTCCCGAAGGTACCCGGATACGATCTCGTTTGCCACACTGCTTTCAAAAGCCGTTTCATTTTGATTGATTACATCCTGGAATCCTTCGGCGAGCAGATACATGTTCACCCGCTGGATCGGATACAATGCCAGGTTCTCAGCGTATAATTGTCCCAGGGCATAGCTGGCGCTATCCAGCTCGGTTCTCATGTCGAGGTTCCGCTCCTTGGGATCTTGTTGACATGATATGGCAATGATTGCAATAAAACCTGCCATGAAAAACGGTACAATGAATTTTTTCATTACAAAATAATTAAGGGTGTTTATTTGAATTTGTGAAGGTAAAACAATTATTTCTTTCTTGCCATGGTGATGTGTTTTTTTCCGGCAGGACCGTCCAATTTGGTTACCTGAAGGCCTGCTTCTTCCAAACGCCTTCTGATCAAACTTTTGGAGGAATATGTGGTGAGGATCCCGCCTGAATTCATCATCCGGTATATTTTTTTGAAAATGGATATTTCCCACATACCGGGTTGTTTCCCGGGAGCAAAGGCATCATAATAGATCAGATCATATTTTTCTGCAGGAGTAAATTCATGCATATCCTTCCGGATTTTCAACAGTTCAAATCCCGGTGCGATTTCCACGGATTTGTCCCAGGGAGTTTCATGGATCCGGTTGAAATATTTTGCTGTCCCGGATGACAAAAGATCAGGGTAATTCAATTTTGTCCAGATATTTTTGTCAAGCGGATAAGCGTCCAGGGAATGATAGACAACCGTTTTTTTGATTCTCATATTTTCAAGGAGAGTAATCAATACATTCAGGCCCGTTCCGAATCCCATTTCGAAAATAATTATGGGATCCAGGGGGATCTTCAGGAATCCGTTCCGGATGAATACGTGAACAGACTCGCTGATTGCACCATGGATGGAATGATAGTGTTCGGACAATTCCGGGACATACAAAGTATGGGATCCGTCCCGGCTGACCTGGATTTCCGTTTTCATTTGAATCCAAATTTAATTACTTTGTAAAATCTTTTTCCTGTTGACGGCAATAATCCGGTAAACTTATCAAAAATGAAATCTGGCCACTTATCTTTTCGATGTTTGCATGTGATGGCATGTGTTCTGTTTGTTTTAACATCCGGTTGTGCCGACCGGGCCCGGGAAGCCGTTAAGATTATTGAAGATTCGGGAATTGAGGGCGGACTGGTGGTGCATCTGGGGGTGAAGAACGGGAAATTCACCGCCGTTCTTCATGACGGAGAAAGTTTTTTGGTACACGGACTCGCACAGGATGCCGGATCCGTAAAAAAAGCAAGGCGTTTCATCAGGGACCGGGGTATATACGGAGAGGTAACCGTGGAACAATGGTCCCATGAATATCTTCCTTATTCCGATGATCTGGTCAACCTGTTGGTTACAGACGGATACATGAAAATCGATATGGATGAGATCATGCGGGTTCTTGTACCCGGTGGCATTGCTTTTGTCAAAGCAGGCGGGGAATGGACCAGCCATAAAAAACCCAGGCCTGAAACCCTCGATCAATGGACCCATTATTTGCACGGACCCGGAAACAATGCTGTGGCCGGTGATGAGGCGATCGGGCCTCCCCGGCAATTGAAATGGAAATGCGGACCCCGCTGGTCGCGCAGCCATGAATTCAATTCGAGTTTGTGCACCATGGTCGCTAGCGAAAACAAGATCTTTTACATTTTCGACAAGGGCGTCACTTCCATGACGGATGATTCAATTCCCACGAAATGGACGCTGTTCGCCCGGGATGCCTTCAACGGGGTGTTGTTGTGGAAGCTTCCCCTGAAGCAGTGGGATGAAAAGAACTGGGGGAATACGGCTTTGAGAGCTATCCCTGAAGAGGCCCGGAGGAGGCTGGTTGCAGACGGTGAAAAACTCTTTGTGACACCCGCCTATGTCAGTTCTCCGGTTTCCTTGCTGGATGCGGGGACAGGGGATGTCCTGGATACATATGATCAAACCAAGGGGACCCAGGAGTTTCTACTGGCCGGGAATTTACTGGTTTGCCGGATCTCAGGCAAGTCCGGTGCCGGACAGGGCAGTGGCGGGAATATAACCGCCGTCAGTCCGGCTTCCGGAGACCTTATATGGAAAACGGGTGAGCTCAATCTGCTTCCCAACATGTTTGCTGCAGCGGGTGATAAGGTTTTTTTTATCCACCAGGATCAGGGAAAATATCTGCTTTCGGCACTGGATCTGCAAACAGGCAGAAAATTATGGAATTCACCGGTTTCCGGGGAGTTTCTCCGGCTCATGGCAAGCCAGGGAAAAGCTATTGTGCTTGAAGAAAAGCGGGTGATGGCATTCAATGCGGAAAACGGACGGAAAGAATGGCAGTATGAAAGGGGGGAATATTCGCGGATGGCCCGGCACCAGGACATTTTTGTCATCAAAGGGACTGTCTGGTTCGGGGATGGTTATCATACACTTACCGGCATTGATCTGCAGACAGGAGAAATCAAATCCAAAATCAAACCCGATGAAGTACTCAGTCTGGGGCACCATCCGCGCTGTTACCCGAGCAAGGCCACCGGGAAATACATCATCACTCCTTTCCGGGGTGTGGAATTCATCAGTGTATCCGGAGGCCCCCATGTACAGTGCGACTGGACCCGTGGTGCATGCACCTATGGTGTGATGCCTGCGAACGGATTATTGTATAATCCGCAACATCCGTGTTTCTGTTATCCGGGAGTCAAGGTGACCGGACTCAATGCTTTTGGTTCGGCCCGGACAGATGAGATCCGGGAGGAAGGACAGGGAGAAAGATTGATCAGGGGGGAAGCCTATGGCAGTGTTACAGGGGAAGCATTTGAGCCGGATGAAGCCGACTGGCCTGCTTACCGGTATGATTCCAGGCGTTACGGCAAAGCAGGCACCACGGTCCCTGCAAATGTTTCGGTCCGTTGGGAAACCAATATTGAAGGGGATCTGACCTCTCCCGTGGTTGCCGGCGGCCGGTTGTATGTATCGGCCAAAGATCAAAATATCTTGTACACGATGGATGCAACATCCGGCAAACATCTCTGGGATTTTGCAGCCGGTGGCTCCATCGATTCACCTCCCACCATTTACGGAGAACTGGTTCTTTTTGGCTCGGCAGACGGTTGGGTATATGCTCTTCGTGCGGCAGACGGGAAACCGGTATGGAAATTCAGGGCTGCCCCGAATTCCCGTAGGATCGTATCTTTCAACCGGCTGGAATCGCCCTGGCGGGTCCATGGCAGTGTGCTGGTTGAGAATGGTGTGGCATATTTTACGGCGGGAAGGTCCACCAATCTGGATGGCGGGATCAGGGTATACGGACTCGATGTGTTTTCCGGGGAGATTTTGTATCAGACCAGACTGGATACCTGGTCAAGGGACCGGAAGGATTCCGAAAACCAGGCTTTTCTTCCGGGATACCACATGGAAGGGGCTTTGTCGGATGTCCTTGTATGCCAGGATGGTTATATATACCTCGGACAGTATATGTTCGACATGGAGCTGAACCAAGAGCCTGCACCCTATGTCATGGATGTTCTGGAAAGGGATGAGCAGGCCATCCATGTAAAGGGAAAACCATATACGGCAGAAAACGAAAATGAAGAGAATTATGAAGTCCACCAGCGGGAATGGCTGGAAAGGACACAGACGGATTTTCTGGCAGAACTGAGGAATGAATATGGAGGCTGGAACCTGGGGCGGCGGCAGATGAAACCACATGTGCTGGCTGTATGGGGTTTTCTGGATGATTCATGGTTCAACAGGAGTTTTTGGATGTATTCCGATATGTGGCCGGGATACTATATTTCCAACCGTGCGGCCAAGACCGGTCAGCTGTTGGTGGTGGGTCCGGGAAAAACCTATGCCCTGCAGGCATACCCTTCAAGAAACCTTCAGAGTCCGCTCCCCTCCCCAAAGGGTTATTTGCTGTATGCCGATGACAATGCCACCGTTCAGGCATTGCAGGAAGAAACCATCGGAACCACCAAGGGCTGGGGATATACACGGAACCGGCCGCCGGTTTGGTACAAATGGGTCCCTGTGCGTATCCGGGCCATGACCCTTGCCGGAGAGAATTTGTTCGTTGCCGGGCCGCCACACGTTATTCAGGAAGATCCTGAAGGGGAATCTGCCAACCCGGCAAACGGACGCCTGTGGGTTGTTTCAACCGCCGACGGAGGGAAGGTCGCCGGGTATAACATCTCTTCGCCGCCGGTTTTCGACGGCATGATCGCAGCCCGCGGGAAACTGTTCATCAGCACCATCGACGGAAGCGTCCTCTGTCTCGGGCAGGATCAATGAGATGTTAAAATCCGACTGTTTTGACAGTAAACAAATTCACAATCGCGGGAATTTTGCTCTTTATGCCTGTGATGGCGTGGTCGCAAGAGTATGCGGGGACAGACAGTGTTGAAAGTTCGTTTTCAATCGGGGGAGACTGGTTTATGGCCTACCAGAAATTTGTACCCAACCGGAACAACGATGCCTTTAAATTAAAACGGGGATATCTGACTTTTAAGAAACAATTCAGTGATGTTTATTCCGCACGGTATACCCAGGATATTACCATTGACAATGAAGGGGACGATGCAGGTAATGTCGAACTCCGTTTTAAATATTGTTACCTGAAAACCCGTATCCCTTCCTTTGCATTTTTCAGCCATTCATACATTGAGGCCGGATTGGTGCACAGGCCCTGGATTGATTTTGAGGAACACATCAACAAATACCGTGTACAAAGCAAAATGTTTCTGGAAAAAACCGGCATCATCAATTCTGCGGATTTTGGCCTTACATTCATTTCCATGCTCGGCGGGCGCATTGACCGCGAATATCAACGGTCGGTCAATGAAGCATTTCCCGGGAAGTACGGCAGTGTTGCGATCGGTGTTTATAATGGCGGAGGCTACCATGCATTGGAGATCAACAACAACAAGACCATAGAAGGACGTTTGACCCTGCGTCCTTTTCCGGAGAATCTGCCCGGACTCCAGACTTCGTACAGCATGGCATATGGCAAAGGGAATGATACATTAATATCTGATTTTCAGGTGAATTTGTTTTTCCTGTCCTATGAGACCCGGTTTGCTGTGCTTACTGCCCAGTATTATTTTGGAAAAGGGAACAAATGCGGAAATAATGAACTGAGGAATGACGGTTATTCATTTTTCGGGGAATTTCTGATCCCCAAAACGGATTTCACACTTTTTTCCCGGTATGATCATTTCCATACCGAAGAAGAACCTTCCTGCAACAACATAATAGCAGGCGTTGCATACTATTTCTACAGGGATAACAAGATATTGTTTGATTTCGACAGGATCAGCAGAGAGAACGGCGGCACAGACCGTATCTATGAAATTGCCCTGGAAATAAGGTTTTAGACCGTCAATCAGCCACATGGTCATATTCCATGGAGATATTGGTATGTTGATAAGTATGATCGAAAATAATGTTGAATATCAATATTTTTACAGGTGACAATATATGAAATATGGCTTCTCTGAATTTTTACCTGGAAAAAAGAAAAAGGAATACAGGCAATTTCAGTGACTGTCCCCTACCGGTCATGTTGTATTTTTCATACCGGGGGAGAAGGAGGTTTCAATGGTATACCGGTGAGAAAGCAAGGTTGACGGAATGGGACAGGAAGACACAGCGGATAAAGGAGGGAATTGACAGAGGAATGCTTATCAACGCTTACCTGGACAAATTGTCCCGAAAAGTCTGGGAGCTCTACCGGGAGGCAAAGAATTCCGGCATACCGGCCACGTTTGAATATTTCCGGAACGGATTAAGGGATTACAAAACAGGCCGGCAGGTGCCGTTCTTTGATGTGTTTTTCGGATTCATAGACCGGAACAACAGCAAATGGTCCATAACCACTTTCCGTAAGGTCAAAACCAATTACAATCATTTGAAATGCTTTGCCGCACAATACGGGGAGTCTTTGCGGTTTGAAAGCATCGACCGGGCATTTTTTGAGGAATATATCCGGTATTTTCAGAGGAAAGGCCATCAGAATTCCACCATCAAAAGGAATCTCGACGTATTGAAATGGTTTTTGAACTGGGCACTCAGGAAAGGTTATCACAGGAACCGGTATTTCAAAGAATATGATTTCCCCTGGAAATGGAGGCCGGACAATGGCAGGCGGGGGCTTTATCTTTCCCGGGATGAGCTGCTTCGTTTCCTTGCATATGATTTTGAAGATCCCGGGTTGGATACAGCAAAAGATATTTTTTGTTTTCTGTGTTTTACCGGATTGAAATACGGTCACCTGCGCAATTTCAGAACAAACGGCATACTTTCTGACCGGATCAGCATTTTTCTTCCCGGAAGCGGAATAACCATTACCGCTCCGTTGAATAAATATGCAACGGGTATTCTGGAAAAATACCGCCTGCAGCCCCCGGGGAACGGACTCGTTTTTCCGGCCGGGCATAATGTTTCGGTAAACAGGCAATTGAAAAGGGCGGCAGGGGTGGCCGGACTCGACCGGGAGGTCGAGGTCACGCATTTGTACGGTCCCGGAAAAGAAAACAGGGTTCGTCCATTGCACCAACTGATCTCCATGAAAGTGGCCGGACAAACATTTGCCGTTCATGCCCTGAGGCTGGGCATAGCACCGGAAGCATTTATCAGCAGCACCGGACAAAAGTCGTATGCAGGCATACCTGAATTGCAGCGGATTGCCGAATCACTCCGCTTCCGGGAAATGCAGAAGATCGCTGATTTTTAAAAGGAGCCCCGTTGGATTCCCGGCTCAATTCCCCGTTCAATACCGTGCTCAGGGAAGATATTCCGGGAAGATCTTTTTCATGCTTCCGAAAAGGTTTTTTCTTGCCTGTGGATTCAGTTGGTCCATCTGACCGAGCAATTCACGAATGGCCCGCCTTTTGTTTTCCTGTTCATGGGGACATCTTTTATCCGGGATCCTGAAAGCCCGCATTTTTGCATATTGCCCCAGCTCACATTCGGGGATGTTCAGAAAAGGCCTGATCAGTTTGATCCTGCCGTCGAACATGGACAGGGTATGGGGAATTGAACTGATCGATCCGTGATAGATCATATTGAGCAGAAGGGTTTCAAGGGCATCGTCCCGGTGATGCCCAAGTGCGATCCTGTTGCATCCCAGTTTTTTCCCGGTTTCGAAAAGCATTTTCCTGCGGGTCCCTGAGCAGGCAAAGCAGGAAGTGTTTTGCCCGGAAGGTGCGGGAACCGGTTCAGACTCCCCGAAATGAAGGGGAATGTCCAGCTTACGGCAGACCGATTGTAAGTATTCCCTGTCCACATGCTCGTTGATCTCCCGGATGGTAATATGGACCGCCAGAAGATCAAAATGAAAGGGAAGGTGTTTCTTCCTGTCGGCCAGTGTTTCCAGAAGGATCAATGAATCCTTGCCTCCGGACAGCCCCAGCAGAACCCGGTCACCTGCCCCCACCATTTTGTACTGCTGCAGGTTTTTGCCGGTTTTCCTGCACAACTTCAGAAACAACTTGTTCATCTGCCGGTTTGCTTTTTCACCGGACTCGGTTTTGTTCATTGATGTAATTGTTAGAAAAGAACAAATTAACTAAGTTTACACATTCACAGCGAGAAGGCAAAAAAATGAATCAATTATCCATGGGAAACAAGCCATACGCTGCCGGGATCCCCGGCATTTCAACAACAATAATCCTGACTTTTTTGCGGGTTCTTGCCGGCTGGCACCTGATGTACGAAGGCATTGTAAAAATTTCCGATCCACGGTGGACTTCTGCAGGTTATCTTTTGCAGTCCCCTGTTTTCCGCTGGATGGCTTCTGATCCCACTGTGCTTGCCGTGGTCGATTTTCTGAATGAATGGGGGTTGCTGGTGGCCGGACTCGCACTGTTGCTGGGGGTGCTGACCCGGTATGCTGCTGCGGGCGGAGCCCTGCTTCTGCTGATGTATTACATCGCCATGCCTCCTTTTGGCGCCTGGATGAATCCATATGCCGAGGGGAACTATTTTATCGTGGACAAGAACCTGATCGAGCTTTTCCTGCTGGTATTCTTTGTATTTCACAAAAGGTCCCTGTGGGGCATCGACCGGTTGATCAGGGTGATCCGTTCGGCCGGGAAGCGCGGGGAAGAACAGGTGCCTGCCGGGGAAAACCTGCATGTTCCCGATCACAGGCGCCGGGAACTGATTAAAAACCTTAGTGTTCTGCCCGTTTTGGGTGGCTTGCTGTTCGGCGTGGGAAGTAAGCACGGATGGCTGAGCAATGAAGAAAAGGACCTTGCCGGCAGGCAGACAGATGCCGGTTCAGGGCCCACGGTGATGAGCCGGGCCATGGCTTCCCTGGATGACCTGGAAGGAGAGCTGCCTTCGGGGGATCTTTGCGGGATCACCTCCAGCCGCCTGATCCTGGGAGGCAATCTGATCAGCGGTTTTGCCCACTCCCGGGACCTGATCTATGTATCGGGTTTTCTGAAAAACTATTTCACTGATGAAAAAGTCATTGAAACCCTGCGGATCGCGGAGGCGAGCGGCATCAACACGGCCATTCTGAGAACCGATCAGGATACACTGAGGATACTGGAGCGGTACAGAAGAACCGGGGGCAAGATCCGGTGGCTGGCCCAGGTATATCCGAAAGAAGATACCCTGGACAATGTAAAACAGGCCATTGACAACGGTGCAGTGGGCGCATTTGTCCAGGGAGGAATTGCCGACCGGTTTATTAAGGAAGGCAAATATGAAGCCCTCGAAGGGGCCGTTGATTTCATCCGCAGCCAGGGCATAGCGGCAGGAACGGCAGCACATTCACTGCATGTTCCAGTGACTTGTGAGGCAAACGGATCCGTTGTGCAGTTCTACATGAAGACCCTTCATCATGACCGTTACTGGTCGGCCCATCCCAGGCCGGAAAGGAAAGAATGGTCAGTGGACGGGGCGACCAGTCCGGACCACAATGAGTACCACGACAACATCTGGTGCATCAATCCGGAAGAGACCGCAGAATTCATGCGGTCGGTCAGAAAACCATGGATCGCATATAAAGTGCTGGCGGCAGGTGCCATCCCGCCCGCAGAAGGATTTCAATATGTCTTTGAGAAGGGTGCCGATTTTGCCTGTGTGGGGATGTTCGATTACCAGGTGGTGGAAAATGTCAACATCGCCTTTCATACCCTGAAAGAACCGCTGAACCGTGAGCGGGCCTGGATGGCTTGAAACGTAAATTGGAATATTATAAATTCATGTTATTATGAGACCACGTTTTTTTCCAAATCCTGTCCTGATCGTTGCCGGATTTGCATCGCTTGCCCTCCCGGGCTGCGATTCGAAACCGGCTTCTGGTGAAAGGGAGCAGGAAAGGCCCAATATTCTCCTCATTCTGGCCGACGACCTGGGATTTTCCGATCTGGGATGCTATGGTTCAGAATTCAGCACGCCCAATCTGGACCGGCTGGCTGAAAACGGCATCCGGTTTACCCAGTTCTACAACACCGCCAAGAGCTTTCCTTCCAGGGCTTGTTTGCTGACCGGACTCTATGCGCAGCAGTGCGGGATGTCAGAAGGGGCAGGAAAGATCGTCAATGCTGTGACCCTGGGCGAAGTACTGAAAGAAGCGGGTTACCGGACCCTGATGGTGGGTAAGCACCATGGGACGGAGAACCCGTATTCCCGGGGATTTGACCGGTATTACGGACTGAGGGACGGATGCTGCAATTATTTCAATCCGGGTGAACAACGGGATGGGGAAGGGGTCCCTGCCCACAAAATGTGGGCATACCCCAGGAAATGGTGCATCGATGAACAACTCATTTCCCCTTATACGCCGGAAGAAGAGGATTTTTATACCACCGACTATTTCGGGAATTACGCCCTGGATTACCTGGAACAATACCGGGATGAAGACAAACCCTTCTTTTTGTATATGGCCTTTACCGCTCCCCACGATCCCCTTCATGCCTGGCCGGAGGATATCGACAAATACCAGGGAGAATTTATGCAGGGCTATGGTAAGCAGCGCCGGGAACGGTACGGGAAACAGAAAGAAATGGGTCTGATCGGTGAAAGTTTTCCCTTGTCGGAACCCGTGTACCGGGACTGGGAGGGACTGAGCGATGAGGAAAAGCAGAAGGAGGACCGGATCCGGGCCGTATTTGCGGCCATGATCGACCGGATGGACCGGAACATCGGCCGGGTGCTGGACAAGATCGAAGAAATGGGAGAACTGGGCAATACCCTGGTGATGTTCTGTTCCGACAACGGCGCCCAGAGACAGGGACCTCCGGTCAGCAGCCTCAATCCGGAAGCACAAACCAGCGATGCACCCATCGGGACCATGACCCGCTGGGCGTCCCTGAGCCCCTCCTGGGCGAATGTCAGCAACACCCCTTTCCGCATGTTCAAGGAATACAGCCACAGCGGAGGGATCTGTTCCCCGCTGATCGTATACTGGCCTGAAGTGATCAGGGGAAAAAACAGGATCAGCCATGTACCCGGCCACTTCATTGACATCATGCCCACCATCCTGGAAGCCAGCGGGGCGGTATATCCGGAAACATACCATGGCAGGGAAATACTCCCCTGTGAAGGGAGAAGCATGGTCCCGGTTTTCCGGGGCGAAAAGCCGGCTGCCAGAGGGATTCTCTATTTTGACTATGGCAACGGAAAAGCAATTATGGAGGACGGGTGGAAACTGGTCTCCTGGGGTGAAGGGCCGTGGGAGCTCTACAATCTGGAGACAGACAAAACGGAAACCAGTGACCTGTCAGGTGAATATCCCGGCCGGGTGGCCCGTCTGGACAGTCTGCATACCGCATGGCTGAAGAAAATGGAGCAGTATTATCCTGAAGGGGATCCTGATTGAAACAGGGTTCATAACCAATAATTTGTTTTATGAGGCCGATACATCATTTATTCATGGCCGCAGGCACCTGCGCCTTGCTGCCCGCATGCAAAACCCGTCCGGTAAAGGACCGGGAGGCGGCCAAACCGAACATCGTCATCATCCTGGCCGACGATATGGGTGTGGGCGATATACAAAAGCATTATCCGGAGAACAAGATACCCACTCCCAATCTGGATAAACTTGCTGAGGAAGGCATGAGTTTCACCGATGCGCATACCCCTTCAGCGGTATGTTCACCCACCCGGTACGGATTGCTGACCGGCCGGTACAACTGGAGAACCCCTTTGCAGGAATGGGTGCTGGCATGCTACGAACCCCCGCTGATCAAAAAGGAAAGAACCACTTTGCCAGGGTTCCTGAAAGAACACGGTTATTCAACCGCCTGCATAGGAAAATGGCATCTGGGGTGGAACTGGCAGGGGGAGCATAAGAGCGAAAGAATGAAGATACCGAATGTGCTGGATGAATATACATGGGATTACACACAACCCATCACCGGCGGACCGGTCGAACACGGATTTGATTACTATTTTGGCACCCATGTGCCCAACTTCCCGCCTTTTACTTTCATTGAGAACGACCATGTGGTCGAACTGCCCACCGCTGTTTACCGGTATGACCCCGATGAGGGAACGGTCATGCCCCGGGAATTTGACGGATCCCCCATGGCCCCCGGCTGGCAGTTTGACCGGATCCTGCCCGGAATAACCCGGAAAGCGGTTGATTATATTCACCGGCAAAGCAAGTCGGGATCCCCGTTCTTTCTGTATTTTGCCATGACTTCCCCACATGAGCCGGTTGTGCCCACAGAAAAGTTTGCAGGCAAAAGCGGGATCGCACCCATAGCGGATTTTGTCATGGAAACCGACTGGTCGGCCGGACAAATCGTAAAAGCCGTTGAGGATGCCGGGATAGCAGACAATACGCTTGTTATTTTCACAGCCGACAACGGTCATTCCCATTATACGGGATGGGAGAAGCTGGTTAAGGCCGGACATATGCCCAGCGGACCTTACCGGGGGCACAAGGGAGATATTTGGGAAGGCGGACACAGGGTTCCTTTCATTGCCAGGTGGAAGGGCAGGATCGAAGCCGGTTCATCCAGCGATCAGCTGATCTGCCTGACCGATATATATGCCACCTGTCATGAGGTGGTTACCGGAACCCTGCCGCCGCCCGGTTGCGGCGAAGACAGTTTCAGTTTTCTGGATGTCCTGTTCGGCAAACAAGATGCTTCTCCCCGGGAAAACATCGTGAGTCATTCGGTGGACGGTGAATTTGCCTACCGGAAAGGCAAATGGAAAATCGTGTACATGCTTCCGGAAAAGAACAAGAGATTATCCAGGGGAAAAAAAGCAAAGATCGAATTATACAACCTTGAAGCCGACATTGCCGAATCGCGTGACAGTTCGGAATATTACCCTGAAATCATCGGACAACTGGAAAAGGAGCTGGAGGCGATCGTGCAGAGAGGCACCAGCAGGGCCGGGGAAAAACAGGCGAACGACGTAAAAGTGTGTTTCGATACCATACAAACGGAGCGCTGGGCAAGTGAAAGCAGGCAGGCGACCGCTGAAACCATCAAATGATCAACTAAATATATGTAAATGACAAACACCAGGAGAAATTTCATCAAAAAATCATCCTTTGCAGCGGCAGGATCTGCTGCAATGTCCGGTTCATTAAGGTCGGGAAGTGCTGTTCCCGGTGAAGGGAGCAATGCAGGGTCTGCCGGATCCGGGGACATGAAAATAACCAGCGTTGAACCTTTCATTATGTATGTTCCCGTGACGGGAGGCGGCATAGCCGACAGCACGCATGCCATCACCCACTGGGGTGTGGTGGGGGCACAGGTGGAAACTTCGGGCGGACTGACCGGGTGGGGTTACACCGGCACCCATGCTTTCCTGCCCGGAGACCGGCTGATTGCTTCCTGCATCAAGGACTGCTTCGGGCCCCGCCTGGTTGGTGAAAATGCCTTGCACATCACACGGCTGTGGTACAGGATGTCCCGATATCCGGCCATGCAATGGATCGGCCGGGCAGGCATTTCCCAGCTGGCCATTGCGGCCATCGATACGGCCCTTTGGGATCTGAAAGCCAAATACATGAAGATGCCCCTGTGGGAACTGCTTGGGGGATCCCGCAAGGAGATACTGCCGGCCTACAATACCGATGTGGGGTGGTTGTCCATACCCGATGACCGGCTGGTGGATGGCATCAAAAGGACTGTGGAAGAAGACGGTTTCCGGGGGATCAAGATGAAGGTGAGCTCACCGGATCCGTTTACGGACATCAGGCGGATTGAGAAGGTTCGCAAAGCGATCGGTCCGGACATTATTCTGGCCGTTGACGGGAACGGGAAATGGGATCTGCCCACCTGTGTGCGTTTCTGCAGTGAGGCAGAGGCATTCAACCTGTTCTGGTTTGAGGAGCCATTGTGGTATGATGATGTGGGCGGCCATGCGGAGCTGGCTGGAAAGACTACCATACCGGTTGCTCTGGGCGAGTCGCTGTATCATTCCGATGCCTTTGAGACTTTCATGGCCGCCGGTGCGGTTCATTACGTGCAGCCCGACATCACCCGGCTGGGCGGGGTGACCGAATTTCTGACCGTAGCCGATTCCGCCCACGGCAGGAGATTGCCGGTTGCGGCGCACGTGGGGGACATGGGCCAGGTGCATGTGCATCTGTCCTACAATCATCCGGCATGTTCCATGCTGGAATATATTCCGTGGATCCGTGATGCTTTCGTGGAACCCATTGTGGTGAAAGACGGCAATTACGTAAGGCCGTCCCTTCCCGGAGCGGGCACCACCCCGAGGCCGGAGGCCCTGAAGCAGTATGCCCGTCCTTTGAAATAGTTGTTTTTCACCAAATGAAACCCCATCAACGATTTTGCGGCAAGCCACCGTCCGGAGACAAATTGGGGTTCGCCGGCCCGGCATGTGGATAGCATGCGGGTGGCCGGCAACAAAAAACCATAGCGTTTGAACTGACTTTGTAACGCGCTAACTATTAAATGTGTAACTGAAATATATTCGAATGAATCATTCAGCACACCGGAACGGACTGATCATTTCCGTTCTGCTGATCAATGCACTGAGCTCCTGCGATGAAAAGGATGTTGAGCATCCCCCCAACATTCTGTTCTGTATATCCGACGACCAGACCTGGCTGCATGCAGGGGCATACGGTGACGATATTGTCAGCACACCCAATTTCGACCGGATTGCCGGGGAAGGGATCTTGTTTACCAATGCCTTTGCCTCGGTGCCTGCCTGTGCACCTTCCCGTGCTTCGGTCCTGACGGGAAGGAATTTTTATGAGCTTGAACAAGCAGCCTGCCATTTCAGTTTTTTCCCGGCCAAATTCCAGGTTTACACCAAAATCCTGGAAGACAACGGATATGATGTCGGTTTTACCGGCAAGGGATGGGCTCCGGGCAACTGGGAAAAAGGGGGGAGGGTGCGTAATCCTGCCGGCCCTGAATACAATGAAATCAGGCACGAAACCATTGAAGGCATTTCGGATATAGATTACGCGGAAAATTTCAAGGCCTTTTACAAACGAAAAGGAGAAAAACCATTCTGCTTTTGGTATGGCGGCATGGAAGCCCACCGGGGTTATCCGACCGGCAAAGGTTTTGAATCCGGCATGGATATTGACGAAGTGGATGTTCCGTCATTCTTGCCGAATACGGACAAGGTGAAAAAGGACATGCTGGATTATTACTATGAAATAGAATGGTTTGATGCGCAACTGGGAAAGATCATTGATTTTCTGAAAGAGAAAGGAGATTATGAAAATACCCTCATTGTGGTTACTTCCGACAATGGAATGCCTTTTCCCCGGGCAAAATCCAATTTGTATGAATATGGCATTCATATGCCCCTGGCCATTGGCTGGAAAAACAGGATAATTGCCCCGGGAAAGAGCGATGCCCTGGTCAGCTTCATTGATTTTGCTCCCACCTTTCTTGATGCTGCCGGGATAGAAATACCCGGGGAAATGAGCGGAAAGAGTTTGCTGCCCATTCTGATCAATGAAGAAACAGAGAAGGATGAAAAACGCAGATTCATCATTGCCGGAAAGGAACTTCATGCCTGGTGCCACCCGGATGGTGAAATCTGCCCGTTCAGGGCTATACGCACTGATAGGTATTTATACATCCTGAACCTGAAACCTGACATGTGGCCGGCGGGGCATCCGGATCCCGAATACTCATGGGATTTTCTGCCGTACGGTGACATTGACTGGGGGCCGACAAAGGAAGAGGTAATGGACACGGTTGATCATGGCACCCGTTTCCGGGAACTTTGCATGGGAAAACGTCCCCGGGAAGAATTGTACGATGTTTCCAGTGATCCTTATAACCTGAACAATCTGGCCGGTGATCCGCAATATGCTGAGATAAAAAAACAACTGAAGGAAAAATTGACCGGTTACCTGAAGGAAACCGGCGACCCGAGGATACTGGGAAAACCGGAAGTGTTCGACAATGCACCTTACTATTTCAGTCACGGACTGGAAACAGCCGGACTGCGTCCCGGAGAATGGGAAAAGCTTTCACCCGGAGAGCAAAAGCAGAAAACGGAAGAGGCAAAAGAGCTGATGAAAAGAAAACTGGAAGCCATGCGAACGGCTGTTTTTGAATGAAGGCTTAATTTTCGGTGGCTTTAATGTTGCTTCTGATTCATGCCTTGTTTTGAATTTGCCCTGATCGATTTCTTTGATGCGAAAAAGAAGAAGACCCCCAAATAAATGGATATTGAGCAAGAATTTGGGAGAAAATTTCATAAATTTCGAATCCGGCTGAAAAATATTTTCTGACCATGCAATCAAAAAAAAATCCTGCTTTTGTTTCTGTATTGATTTCGCTGTTCCTGATACACTTTTCCGTACAATTGTGCGCTGCCTGGGATCCGGATGAATGGACCCGGGTTGCCAGTCCGGGGTATGAAGTCTATGCGCCGGTCACCATGGCCAACGGGGTATACGGCATCACCCTTACCGAAAAGGCCCTTCAGGGCAACATGATCCGTCTGGGGGGCATTTATGATGCTATGCCCGGGAGGGCCGGGGAGAGCGGGATCCAGGCCGTTGATTTTACCCGGATGGAGCTGATCGTGATGGACCCGGAGGAAAAGGATACCGAACGGGCCGACTACCTGAAAGGGCAGCTTCTTTCCGATGCCGGCGCGGAGGAGCTGGACAACTGGAGCCAGGAGCTGAACATGCGGGAAGGCTGGTTCAGGACCCGGTATACATTTGAGGGGCTGGATATCGAGCACCGGGTATTTGCCCTGAAGCACATGCTCCATACGGGGGTGGTGAAAATGACCATCACCGCCCGTGAGCACCGTTTTTTCAGTGTGAAGAACATCCTGGACATTGAACATCCCTACAGGATCGTATCCGCCAAATACATTGACCAGCTGAGGGAAAGAAAGATCCCCCTGTTCACACTCACCGCCGGCACCCCGTCCGGTAAGTATACCATTGCCACCACCACCACCTTTGAATTTGCCGGGGGAAGTGATGCCCCTGAGGTCTTTTATATCGATCCGGAAAGGTCGGCTCCCTGGATGGGCTTCGAACATGAACTGAAAAAGGGGGAGTCCCTTTCTTTTTACCTGGTCGGTTCCATGTGCACCTCAAAGGAATATTCCAACCCCACGTATGAGTCCGCCCGCCTGAACATCTATGCCAGTCTGACCGGCATCGCCAATCAGATCGACCGCCACAGGCGGGAATGGAACGGGTTCTGGGAAAAGACCGATGTGGTGATCGGGGGGGCACCGGAGATCAACAAGGATATGCGGATGGCCATGTTCATGGTCAGTTCCTTTGTGAATGAGAACGTGGATAACAGCAGTGCCTGCATGGGCCTGGGCCGTGATTACTGGGGATGGCAGATATTGTGGGATGCGGATTTCTGGATCTATCCTGCCGTCCTGCTGATCAATCCCGGTGCTGCCCGGTCGATGCTTGAATACCGTTTTGAGCGTCTGGATATGGCCAGGCACAATGCGGCGGCACACGGTTATGAAGGGGCGATGTTCCCCTGGGAATCTGCCGGCCGGGGAGACGAGCAATGCCCGCTGGTATATCTGACAGGTCCTTTCCAGCATCACATCACCGGCCAGGTGGGATTGGCTTTCTGGAGGTATTATTGTGTGATGCAGGACAAGGAATGGCTCCGGGAGAAGGGTTATCCGGTGCTGAAGGAGGTGGCCGATTTCTGGGTGAGCCGGGCGGAGAAGAACGAACAGGGCAAATACGAAATACTGAATGTGGTGGGCTCCGACGAGTTTGCCATCAATGTGGACAACGATGCCATAACCAATGCCGTGGCCATCCGGGTGCTGAACGCGGCGCATGAAGCCGCCGGGATCCTGGGGGAAAAGCCAGACCCGGAATGGAAAGAAGTGGCCGGCAACATCATTTTTGAACGGTTCAGCGACGGGACCATCAGGGAGCACAAGACCTACCGGGGAGAGACCATCAAGCAGGCCGATGTCAATCTGGACGCATTCCCCCTGGATGTGATCACGAAAAAAGAGACCGTTCATAAGAACCTTGAATATTACGAGAACCGGATCACCCCTCACGGCCCCAACATGAGCTATGCCATGTTCGCCGGAGCGGCTGCCCGTGCCGGCGACCGGGAAGAAGCACTGCGTTTGTTCGAGAAAGCCCTGCTGCCCTATAAGAAAGGCCCATTTGCCATACTATCATTGCGCACCCAGGGGGTCAGTACTTATTTCGGGACCTCGGCCGGCGGATTGCTGCAGGCCTTCATGCTTGGGTTCGGGGGATTGCATTTTACGCCGGATGGGTTGGTGCAGAAGGACCCCTGTCTGCCTGAGGGATGGAAATCCATTACATACAAAGGCATTGGCAACAACCAGACTTTTACGGTGGGCAGGTGAATGAGAAAATTCAATAATAACAAATAATTTTAATCATGAGAACAATCATTTTTGCTGAATCACTGTTTGCATCGGTCCTTTTGCTGATCGCCACTCCGCTTGTTTTTTCGCAGGCCGGGGAGCAGGAACTCCCCTTGCCTGAAGTGATCGATCCGGCTCCCGGCTGGAACGCCCCTTCGGATGCCGTTGTTCTGTTTGACGGCAGTTCGCTTGACAAGTTCAAACATGCACAGGACGGGAGTCCGGTCAAATGGAAAATCTCCGGGGACCACGTTACGGTCGTGCCGGAGACCGGCAGCATCCAGACGAAGGAAAATTTCGGGGACTGCCAGTTGCATGTTGAATGGAAAACCCCCGTGGAAGATGCGGAAAAAGAAGGACAAAAATCAGGGAACTCAGGCATTTACCTTATGGGCAAATACGAGGTCCAGGTTTTGAATTCACACACAAACATCACTTACGCCGACGGACAGGCCGGTGCGATCTACAGGCAGCATGCCCCACTGGTCAATGCATCCAGGAAGCCCGGAGAGTGGCAGGTCTTTGACATCGTGTTCACCGCACCGGTATACAATCCGGATGGTTCGCAGAAATCGCCCGCTTATTTCACGGTGTTCCACAACGGTGTGCTCATTCAGAACCATGTTGAGGTCACCGGATCCGGCACCACAGCTTATAACAAGGATCTTCCGGAAAATACATCCCAGGGACCTTTGATGCTGCAAGACCACAGGAACAGGGTAAGTTTCCGGAATATCTGGATCAGGCCTTTATGATACGGGGCTGCGAACAAGAATCCCAACGTGGGGTATTTCGCTGACAATCTTTATATCAGAATAAAAAAACGAAGGAAAATCATCATGGTCAACAGAAGATCGTTCGTAAAACGAACCGCAGCCGCTGCTTCGGCATTGATCGCTGCTCCCACTGTCATACCCGCATCTGTGTTGGGGAAGGACGGGCATGTGGCACCTTCTGAAAGGATCAATCTGGCATTCATCGGTGCAGGGAATCAGGCCGGAAATGACGCCCGTGCATTCCTTGAGGATGAAAGGGTTCAGATCACTGCCATCTGTGATGTAAACAGGAAGAGTCCGGGTTACTGGAATGGCAAGGTGGCGGGAAGGGAATTCATCATGGAACTGGTGGATAAGGCCTACTCGGAAAAATACGGAAAAAAATACAGATCCTGCCATGGATATGAGGATTTCCGGGATGTGATCGGATTGAGGGACATAGACGCGGTGGAGATAGTCACCCCGGATCACTGGCATGCCATTCCGGTCATGATGGCTGCCGCAGCCGGAAAGGATATTTACTGTCAGAAACCCCTGTCCCTGACCGTCTCGGAAGGAAGGGACATGAGCAATGCGGTAAAAAAACACAACATCGTATTTCAGACCGGCAGCCAGCAGCGTTCAAGCAGCCATTTTCGCAGGATCTGCGAGCTGGTGCGCAACGGGAAGATCGGGGATATTCATACGGTGGTATGCGGACTCCCCGGGGGAACACGCGACTTCGGGAGAACCGGTCATCTGACAAAAACCATGCCTGTTCCGGATGGATTCAATTATGACATGTGGCTGGGACCCGCTCCCGAGGCACCCTATTGCCCGGCCCGCACCCATGTAAATTTCCGTTGGGTACTGGATTATTCAGGTGGCAATGTAACCGACTGGGGAGGGCATCATCCCGACATTGCCCAGTGGGGCATGGGCACCGAATATACGGGTCCGGTCAGGATTCGAAATGTACGCTCCAAATGGTCTGAACATCCCATCTGGAATACCGCCACCGAATTCTATTTCGAATGCATATATGAAAACGGGGTCAAACTGGTCGTGCAGAGCGACAAGGATTTCGGGGTTACCTTCATCGGGACCGAAGGGAAAGTCTGGTCCAGCAGGAAAAGCCATACTGTCGAACCGGAAAGCCTTGAGGATGTGGTGATCGGCCTGGATGAGTTACATCTGTACAAAAGCGACAACCATTTCAGGAACTTTATCGATTGTGTGATCTCGCGCAGGGAACCGGTGGCACCGGTCGAAGTTGCCCACCGGTCCATTACCATTGCCCACGTGGGAAACATTGCCATGATGCTCGGGCAGGACCTGGATTGGGATCCAGAAAAAGAGGAATTTGTGGATAATTTCGTGGCCAACCAGTTGTTGTCCAGGAAAATGAGAGAACCCTGGGCATCCGTATACCTGGATTACCGGGTATGAGGCTGTACCTGCATTGAAGAAGTTATTTGAAATGTAAACATATCTTATTGAACAGAACAGACCAAATTTGTTTGAAAATGAAGAAAATTGCCGTCAATATTTTGTTCCTGCTGACCATAGCAGGCATGCAGACTAACGGCCAACAGCAGCCGTTGACATTTGATGTCAGAACCACTCCGTTCAGTTACCGGGGTTCATATTTAAGCATTAACACTTTCAACGGCCGGGACAATCCGCCCGGTCCCCTGACCATCCATCAGATCTCCCGCCGGTCAAAACAGACCGGGTATTTTACCCTGGAGGCCACCCGGGACGGCAAGGTGGTGGAGTCTGAACTGACCGCCACACCTTACCTGCTGACCATGCAGGCTGAAGGGGGCAGGGTGGAGCTGGCCTTCGAATCTCCGGAGATACTGAGGTTCAGGTCGGTGGGCGGACTCGGGATACGGTTGCGGTATGAAGGAAAGGCACATATTCTGCCTGTGACCAACCGGCAGATAAGGTACATGACCAACCGGGCCTGGTTCCGGTGCACGCTGACCGTTCTGAAGGGAAAGATGATAAGGCACGATACCGTTCCCGACGACATACGCAGCCTGTATGACCGTTTTCAGCTGGATGTCCCGCCGGCTGCTGACGGGACGGCCGAACTGGTGCTGGATGAATATGAAGACGAATGGGTGCCCAAAACCTACCCGCTGCCTTTTGGCCGGGTGGTGCAAAATGTCAGGGAAGAATGGAATGCATGGGTGGCCGGAAAACCGGCAGTGCCGGCAGACTATGAGGAAGCAGCCGACCTGGCCATGTATGTGAACTGGTCCTCTGTCGTTGCCCCCAGGGGCTGGATCAAGCGGGAAGGGATGTACATGTCCAAAATATACATGAATGCCATCTGGAGCTGGGACCATTGCTTCAATGCCATTGCAACCGCATATTCAGATCCTGAATTGGCCTGGGACCAGATGATGGTCATCTTTGACAACCAGCATGAACTTGGTTTCCTTCCTGACGGGACCCGGGAGAACGACCTTCAGTGGGGTTTCAGGAAGCCGCCCATTCACGGATGGACCCTGGGGAAGATGATGGAAGTGGAAGGTGCGGTCAGCATGGACATGCTCCGGGAGATCTATCCCAAACTGGTGTGGTGGACATACTACTGGCTGGATTACCGGGATGATGACGGGGACGGACTCCCCCAGTATAATCACGGGAACGATTCGGGCTGGGACAATTCCACGGTCTATGCCATCGGATGCCCGGTGGAGGCTCCCGACCTGATGGCCTTCCTGGTCCTTCAGATGGATCAGCTGGCGGTGGTTGCCGACAAGCTGTCCAGACAGTATGAAGCCGGCCGGTGGCGGGAAAAATCAGAAAAGCTGAAAAAGAAACTGATCGAAAATTTATGGAACGGCGAAAAGTTCCTGCATCTGTACGTGGAAACCAACACCGCCTCGCCGGAATCCATGAGCTCTTTGTCCTATATGCCCATGGTGCTGGGTGAGCAGTTGCCGGAAGGTATCCAAAAGACCATTGTAAAGGCATTGAAGTCCGATTACATCACAGAATACGGCATTGCCACCGAGAGCCCCAAAAGCAAGTACTACCGTGAAAGCGGCTACTGGCAGGGCCCCATCTGGGCGCCGGAAACCATGCTTTTTATTGACGGACTGGACAGGGCTGGGGAGAAAGAGCTGGCCCGGGACCTGGCAAGGAAATTCTGTACCCTTTGCAGGGACGGCGGTTTTGCAGAGAATTTCGGCGCGGTTACCGGGAAACCGCTGGTGGACCCGGCCTATACATGGACATCGAGTGTTTTCCTCTACCTGGCCCATGAATATCTGAACAGATAATATCAAAAACATCATGAAACATTTTGACAGGAAAATTTATTATATACTGGCAGCAGGAGCCATGGTGTGCGGATGCCGGCAGCCGGAGAAGGAGCGTACGGACACTGAGGGGAAAATAAAGAATGTGGTGGTGATCATCAGCGATGACCACAGTTATGAAACCCTCGGCTGTTACGGCAATGAACACATCAAAACACCCAATATGGACAAGCTGGCGGAGCAGGGGGTCAGATTCACCAGTGCCTATTCACAGTCCCCCATTTGTGCCCCTTCCCGGCAATCCATCCAGTCGGCCAAGTATCCGCATGCCACCGGGGTAAGCCTGGTATTCACGCCCTTTCCCGATCACGGCAACATCACCATCGCCGAGGTGTTGAAGGGAAAGGATTATGCCACCTGCCTGATCGGCAAGAACCATTTCAATAACGGTCTATGGCATGAACTGTACAAGGACGGTCTGCCTGATCACGGTTATGATCAGATCATTGACATACACCGGTACCGGGAGTGGTTACAGGATGCCGGAATGCCTGATATTCCCGCAGATATTGCTACCCGTTACTCCGACAAGGCATTACATAAAAATCCGGAATACCTGCCGCAGGCCGTTTATGATTCCTTTGCCGCGGGGACTTATTATGCCAGACAAGCCATCGGTTTCATGGAGAAGAACAGGGAAAAACCCTTCTTTCTGTGGCTGGGTTTTAATGAACCCCATGCCCCCTTTAATTTCCCGGTTGAATTTGCCGGGACCTACGATCCGGAAGAAATGCCCCTGGGGCAAAAGGGCCCGGAGGACGAACGCTGGGTGCCCGAAAAATTCAGGGACCTTACCGGTGAGGAACGCAGGGGCATCGTGGCTTCATATTATACTTCGGTCACTTACATGGACAGGAATATGGGCAGGGTGGTGGATTATATCGACGGGAACGAACTGGCGGAGAATACACTGGTGATCTACGTGGGTGACCAGGGATACCTGCTGAATGACCACGGGCGTTTCGAGAAGCACATGTTCTGGAACGAATCGGTCAGGGCCCCCCTGATCATCAGGGGCCCGGGGATCCCGGAAGGGGTGACCGCGGAGGCGGTAACCGGACTCATAGACCTGGGGCCTACCATCATGGATGTCCTGGGGTATGAAGGCGGGGCCGACTGGCAGGGGCAAAGCTTTCTGCCAGTGCTGACCGGTGAAAAAGAAAATTATCAGCAATATGTGTTCTCCACCTTCCATCACGACAACAAGGCCATGGTGGCGAGTAAAAAATGGAAATATGTATTCCATACCGGGCACCACGACCTGGACCTGAATTACCGGACCGGCTACGGGCCTTCGGGGATATTCCACCGGCTGTATGACCTGGAGGAGGATCCGGGTGAAATGCAAAATCTGGCCTATGAAGAGGAATACCTGGACACCCTGAAGCATTTCAGGGATGTTATGCTGAAATATTTCCGGGAGACCCATCCCCTGGCGGATGAAGTCCCGGAAGAGCTCAATAAATTGGGCCGGCTGGTATGGTTTTGCGAGCCGCGTGACGCCGGATCATCCTACGGTCCGCCCCGGCCGGTCAGGATCAGGGATTCCCTGCGCATAGACATCTTTGATTGAGACAACCCAAAATATCTTTGAATGAAAAATGTTCTGATTTTTTGCCTGTTTGCTTTTTTACTGCTGACTGCAGCATGCAAGAAAGTGATCGAGCGGGATGCACAGTATCCCGGCCTGAAAAAGGATTTTGCCGAACCGCCCCTTGATGCCCGCCCGAAAGGCATGTGGTGCTGGGTAAACGGGAATTTCGGCTATGAGGGGATCACCCATGAGATCCGGGAGGTGAGTGAGCACGGGATGGGCGGACTCGACATATGGGATGCTCCGCCGGTGACGGATTTCAACAATGTGGTGCCGACCGGTCCCGGGTACCCGTCCGATGAATTCATGCAGGGTGTAAAGCATGCGTCCGAACAGGCACTGAAATACAACATCAACCTGGGATTCATCTGGAACCAGTCCGTCAGCTACCGCGACCCGGAAAATGAGATCAAGGTGCTGGAAAGCAATGAAACCATTGTGACGGGTCCGGGCAGGAAAACCATCCGCCTGTCGGTCCCCGAGATCCGCTATGGGAGGAGAAAGCCCAAAAGACCGCCCATGGTGGAAAGGGACAAGGCAGGCAACCGCATATATTTCTGGGATGTGGGCGTCCTGGCCTTTCCGGTGGAAGAGGATCCCCGGTTGGTCGATTCACGGAAGGTGGCCGACCTGACAGAAAAGCTGGAAGACAACGGTGACATCCGGTGGGATGTTCCCCAAGGTAAATGGCGGGTGGTGCGGTATACCTGCATCCATTCGGGTCAGAACGGACTCACCCCCTCGCCGGCCACCCGGAAGCCTGCCCTGGATATGCTCGATCCGGATGCCACGGAGATCCATCTGAAATACCTGCTGGATTTTATGGAAAAACACATGGGGGACCTGGGCGAAACCGCTCTTCAGTATCTGTGTTCGGACAGTTATGAGTTCAGGGGGCACAAATGGACGGTTGAATTCCCCCGGTTCTTCCGTGAACGGTACGGATACGACATCAGGCCTTTCCTGCCGGCGATCTTCGGCTATACGGTGGGCACACCCGACAGCACCCGCCGTTTTCTCGCCGATTACAACAACCTGGTATCCGACCTGACCATAGAAAACCATTATCACAAGTGTGTGGAAGTGGCCAATTCCTATGGGACCGGATTCATTTCCGAGGCGGCCGGACCCGGTTATCCGGTGCACAACGTGCCTTTTGAATCACTGAGGGCGTCGGGCCACCTCACATATCCCAGGGGGGAATTCTGGCATTACCCCGCCGGGGAAACCGAAAATACCCGGGAACATTTGCAGATCATCAAGGGTCCTGCTTCCGCAGCCCATATTTACGACCAGGAGATCGTGGAAGCCGAGTCATTCACCAGCGTATGGCTGTGGCAGGAAGGCCCCGGGGATTACAAGCATACCGTCGACCGGTTGTTTACCGAAGGGCTCAACCGGATCGCATTCCATACCTTTCCGCACACCCCTGAAAGGGCGGGGAAACCGGGATATGTGTACGGATTCGGGACCCAGATCAGCGAGACCCTTCCATGGTGGCCCAAATCAAAACCCTTCATGGACTACCTGGGGCGCAGCGGACACATGCTGCGCCAGGGGGAGTTTGTGGCCGACTATCTCTATTTTTACGGGGATACGGCCCCCAATTTTGTTCCCAGCATGGTGCTGGATCCCCTCAATCCGGAAGGTCATGATTATGATTACATCAACAGCGAAGTGCTCATCAATTCCCTGCAGGTATCCGGCAACCGGCTGGTCATTCCCCGGGGGCCAACCTATGAGCTTCTGGTGTTGCCCGGCAAGGATGCCATGGAACCGGGAACCCTGGAAAAAGTGGAGCAGCTGGTCCGTGAAGGGGCATGGATCCTGGGACCAAAGCCCCGAAGGGGATATTCGCTGGGATACAAGCAACTGGATGAGGATATCCGGGAGATCGCCGACAGGATGTGGCAGGATTGTGACGGGAAAAGCGTACAGCGGGTATCCTACGGGAACGGCCGCATTTTCTGGAATGTTCCCCTGACGGATGTACTGAAGGAAAAAGGTGTCAAACCCGATTTTATCTCAGGGTCCGGTCAGAAGGCGCCCGATGTCCGTTACATACACAGGAGATCGGGGAACACCGATATATATTTCGTTTCCAATCAAAGCAACCGGGAAATATACATCGATCCCCTGTTCCGCGTAACGGGAAAACAGCCGGAAATATGGGATCCGGTATCCGGACGTTCCTTTGTGTCACCCCTGTATTCTGAGGAAGATGGCTATACCCGGGTGCCCCTTGTTTTTCCGCCTTCCGGATCGGTTTTTGTTGTTTTTGCCGGAAGTGGCAGGGATGCTCACTATACGGAACTGCTGAAAGACGGGGAACCGGTGTTCCCGTCCGGCGGAGAAACCGGAGTTTGTTTCCGTTTCAGCCACAGGGGGGAGATCCTGTTCCTTGATCAGGGGAAATACACACTGAAAAGGGGGCGCAGGGAAGAGGTCACCGAATTTGACGGGATCCGCCAGACCCTTGATCTGAACACCGGATGGGAAGTTTCTTTCACCGATCCCTGGGATAAAACCTTTCATGCCGGGCTGGATAAACTGAAGTCCTGGACTGAATACGGGGACGACCGGATCCGTTTCTTTTCGGGCATGGCCACATACGTGAAAAATTTTGAGCTGCCTGCGGAGAGTTTGCAAACAGGCGGCCGGGTGGAACTGGTTTTTGACGGACTGGGAGAGATCGCTGAATTCTATCTGAACCAGCGGGATATGGGCATTGTATGGACCAGGCCCTACAGGGTGGATATTACGGAAGCGGTGATAGAGGGGGAGAATACGCTGAAGATCGAGGTGGTGAACAACTGGGCAAATATTTTGTGCGGCGAGGCAAGGAAACCGGAAGAACAGAGAAGGTTCCACAGCAACATCACCCGGCTTCCCACGGGGTGGAAAACCCCGTTCGAAGAATTGCCCACGGAAGAAGAGCCCCTGCCTGAATCCGGCATCCGGGGATTGTCCGTGGAGATATACTGATCCTGAAATGACCGGGATGCCGGAACGATTGCAGATGCATGGGAATTTTAACGGGCTCATCTTTTGGTGGAATGGGCTGAATTTAGTAATATCATGAAGCTTTTAAATCAACCGAAAAATACCATAAATGAAGATCAAACCATTTCATCTGATGATCGCCGCTGCCTTTACAGGATGCGGAGCCCCTTCCGGGGAGGAGGAGCAAAAGCCGAACATCATCTACATCATGGCCGATGACATGGGTGTCGGGGATGTGGGATGTTACGGGCAGGAATTTATCCAAACGCCAAACATTGACCGTATGGCCAGTGAAGGGATGCGTTTCACCCGGCATTATGCAGGCACGCCGGTGTGTGCACCCTGCAGGTGCATGCTGATGACCGGCAGGCACAGCGGCCACGCTTATGTCAGGGGGAATATGGAGGTTGAGCCCTCCGGGCAGCTTGCCCTGCCGGATGAAGAGGTTACCGTGGGAGAACTGCTCCGGCAGGCGGGTTATGAAACCGCTGTCATCGGCAAGTGGGGGCTCGGCGTGGAGGGAACCGAGGGAGAACCAGACAAGCAGGGATTCGACCTGTATTACGGATATCTGGATCAGGTTCTGGCCCATAATTATTATCCGGAATATTTGCTCCGCAACGGGGAAAGGGAATACCTGGACAATGAGGTGCATTACCTGGATACTTCGCTATGGCATGACGGATTGGGAAGCTATTCGACCAAAAAGGTGGATTACAGCCATGACCTGTTCACCGGAGAAGCCATGAAGTTCATCGAGGACAACAGCGAGCGCCCCTTTTTCCTGTATTTGGCATATACCATACCCCACAACAATGGCGAGGCACCCGAAGGGGAAAAGCAGGAGGTGCCGGACCAGGGCATATACAGGGAAAAAGAATGGGACAAGCCAGCCAGGGATTACGCGGCCATGATCACCCGGATGGACAAGGATGTGGGGGCGATCCTGGATCAATTGCAGGAGCTGGGCATCGATGAGAACACACTGGTGATCTTTACCAGCGACAACGGGCCCATGAAAAACGATTTCAACCGGTTTTTTGACAGCAACGGCCCCTACCGGGGATACAAAAGGGATTTGTATGAAGGCGGAGTCAGGATGCCCTTCATCGCCTGGTGGCCCGGCAGGATAGAACAGGGGGCGACCACCGGTCACATCTCCGCTTTCTGGGATTTTCTGCCCACCGCCTGTGAGCTTGCCGGGGTGGAGCCCCCGGAAGACATCGACGGGATATCCTATCTTCCCGTATTGCTGGGCAAAGAGCAGCCGGAGCATGAATTCCTGTACTGGGAATTCCCGGGGAACGGTTACCAGCAATCGCTTCTCATGGGCAAATGGAAAGCCATACGCACCAACATGATTGAAGATCCGGATGCCCCCGTCCGGTTGTATGACTTGTCGGCGGACACCGGCGAAGAGAATGATATTGCCGGGGAACATCCTGAACTGGTGGAAGAGATCATGCAGAAGATGGAGGTCTCCCATACGCCGTCGAAATGGTTTCCCATGCCGGGAGAATGAACAGACAGTGAAACCTTTTATAAAATACGGAAAATACGGCATAATCCCGGCCCTGGCCATGGGTGGTTGTGCAGGGGCGCCCGGAGGCGAACAGGGGCCATTGCCCAATTTTGTGGTGATCTTTTGTGACGACCTGGGATACGGGGATACAGGCACATACGGTTCGGAGATCAACCGTACTCCCGACATCGACCGGATGGCGGAGGAGGGATTCAAATTCACCAGTTTTTATGCCAGCGCCAGCGTTAGCACCCCATCCCGTGCGAGTCTGCTCACCGGCTGTTACCCCCAGCGTGTGGATATGGCCGAATCCAGGCCGGAAGGATTCCGTTCGGTCCTGCTGCCCCGGAACCAGAAAGGGCTGAATCCGGCCGAGACCACCATCGCGGAAATGCTCAGGGAAAAAGGATATGCCACCGCCTGTATCGGGAAATGGCATGTCGGCGAACAACCGCAGTTCCTTCCCACCCGTCAGGGATTTGACTATTATTCCGGCACGCCGGGAAGCAATAATTTCCATGGCACATACGGGGTTCCCCTGATGAAAAACGAAATAGTGGTCGAACAACCCCTGAACCAGAACACCATCACCCGAAGGTATACCGAAGAAGCCATCCGGTTTATGGAAGCGCACCGGGACCGGCCATTCTTTGTCTACCTGTCCCACAATATGCCACATACCCCCCTGCATGCCGGTGAAGAGTTCCGGGGCAGGTCGGGGCACGGACTCTACAGCGATGTCATTGAGGAGATCGACTGGTCGGTGGGTGAGATCCTGGATTATCTGAGGGATAACAAGCAGGCGGATCATGACCTGGCGGAAAATACGCTGGTCTTTTTCATTTCGGATAACGGAGGGGAGACAAAAGCCGGAGCGGTCAATGCGCCTCTTCGCGGAGGCAAGGGCACCACCTGGGAAGGGGGTATGCGGGTTCCGGGCATCGCCTGGTGGCCGGGCACCGTTCCCGGGGGAAAAGTATCTGATGAAGTAGCCACCGTCATGGATCTGCTGCCCACCTTTTATCATCTGGTTTACGGAAAGCCCTGGGACCGGACGGTGATCGACGGACACAATCTCTGGCCCTTGCTGAGCGGTGCCGGAAATAATTCCCCGTACAGGGCATTTTATTATTACGACCGCGACCAGCTGCAGGCGGTCAGGGCCGGTAAATGGAAACTGCATGTGCCTCTGGAGGACCGGTTCAGGGAACATTACACCGATGAGACTTTTTCCATTGGTGCAGAACTGTATGACTTGTCCGCCGACATGGGTGAAAAAAACAATCTGGCACCGGCTTATCCCGGTGTGGTGGACAGCCTCATGGAATTTGCATCCCAGGCACGCCGGGCGCTGGGGGATACCGACAGCCCCTCGCCATATATGCGCCGGGCGGGCATGGTTTCCGTGTTGATCGAAGAACGGAAAATGCAGGGGAAATGATCCTTCGCCGGACAACGGATTGGTATTTGCCCGGGAATAGAAAAATATTTTCCCGGAAGCCGATGTATGATAAATACAAAAGAATAATCAAAAAAAAAATGAAAAAATACCGGTATATATTGCTGCTCCTGTTCCTTGCCGTGTTAACGGCCGGGGCACAGGATTTCAGCATTGACGGCACCCGCTTTCTCGATCCGGACGGGAACGAGTTCGTACCCAAAGGGACCAATGTGAACGGACCGTACTGGCCATGGGGCAGGTCCACGGTGGCGGATACGGCTTTGATCATAAACCGCTGGAAATTCAATACCATCAGGGTCAATTGCCTCCCCCGGCTGAAGTATACCTTTCCCGACAACAACCCTGACCTGGATGCCATTGTGGATTGTTATACCTCCAGGGAAATAGTCACCATCATAGAGAACCATGATTACGGGGGCGGTTATCCCCAGGGACCGGACCTGGACGACCTGAAAAACTGGTGGATCGACAAGGCAAACCGTTACAAGGACAATCCCTGGGTCTGGTTCAATATCATGAACGAGCCGGGCCCCAATGTAGATACCGTTCCCGTCCTGTGGAAGACCACCCATGAAACCGTCATACAGGCCATCCGCAACGAAGGGGCCGGCAATATCATCATCCTGGACGGTCACCAGTACGGCCAGGAGAATGCTTTCAGCAGCGTGGAAGGAAGCGGGATCCTGACTTACGGGCCATATTTTGTACGGAATTACTCCAACATCGGATTTTCCGTCCACCTGTATTCCCGGTGGAACTACAAGAGGGACCGGTTCGATGCTTATGTGGATTCGGCACATTCCCGCAATCTCTGCCTGCATGTAGGGGAATATGGCAGTGCGTACCATTACTGCAAGGGGATCGCCGCGGACATTTTCAGGGTGGCCATTCCGGAAAAGATTGGCCGGATCGTCTGGCAATGGGACGGAACGGATGTGCATGACCTTACCCGGGAAGGCCAGCGTGGCGGCGGCTGGGAGATCACCGGAACGGAAGGAGAGAAACCGGACAATCTTTCCTATGTGGGCAACCTGGTATGGGAGGACAATCATGGCAGGCTGACATCAGGATCCTCCGAACTGACCGATATGCCGGGACCCTGGGTGTACAACGGGGGATTCGAAGATGAAAACCGTGAATGGATCACCTTTGGCGGTTATGCATTCACCGCCTCCGCCGGCAATGTGCATTCCGGACAGAAAGCCCTGCGGATCAATGCCGGTTCAGACGGGGGGGCGGTCCAGACCAGTTACCTGATGCCCGATTCCGTGTATATCTTTTCCGCGTGGGGCAGAATGAGCGGTACCGGTGCATCCGGCGATATCGCCTTCCGGTATACCCCCGGGGGAGGCGAGAAGATTTCCCATACCCTTCGCTTTACAGGTACCGGTTATACGAAAAAGGAAATTGAATTTACCATGGGAAGTGATCCCGAAAGTGCATCCCTGCTTGTGTACAAGGGGTCAAATGATGTGGCACTGTATGCCGATGATATCAGCATTGTGCTGAAAAGTGAGCAGGATGCATCTTTCACCGGTGAGCTGGAAATGCACGGTGAAAGGATCTTCCCCAATCCGGCAACCGACCGCTGTTACGTGCCCCTGGGGAATATGGCCGGTGTTTACCGGATCCGTATAATCGATGTTGCAGGACGGGTGCATGACCCGCCGGTCAGGGCCGTTCACAGCAACAAGGCAGAGATCGGACTCAAACAAATGAAACCCGGCGTATATCTTGTCGAAGTGGAATATCCGGATAGTACCGAAACATACAAGCTGATCATCAGTAAATAAAGACGATGTGACCCGGCTGGACGGAAAGGGATACTGCCGGATCGATTTCAAACTTGATTAAAAAAAATAAGAAGCATGAAAAATCTTTCTTTTGTTTCAATCGCAGGAATATTTATCATGGCTGTTCTGGCGGGTACGGGATGCCGGCAGACGGAAGTGCAGGAATACCTTCCTGCCGCCATGATCCGCCGGGCCAATGTGGTGTATGATTCGGCCGCGTTCCAGACCGGCAGTCCCCATGTTCCGCCCTACATATCCAACGGCATTCTGGGGGGCTGTTTCGACCATATGGGTTTCCAGAGCCGCCCCAACAAGGGGACTCCCGAGGGCCGCACGGCCGTCGGTTATATTGACCAGTATTACATGGGCAGAAACACCACCCGGCAGATACAGGTCCCCCTGGCCATCATCCAGGCGGAATTTGCCGACGGGAGCACCATCCTCAACATGATGGAGGCGGAGGATTACCGGCAGGAGCTGGATATATACACCGGAGTCCTGACCACCGGGTATGAACTGCACGGCCGTACAAAGATCATTACTTTTGCCCATCAGACCATTCCCAACCTCCTGGTGATGAAGATCGACCGGCAGCCTGATTCCCCCGGGAAAGAGCTGGTGGTAAAGATCAACTGCCAGACCGCCCCCAGCACCAATGCAAACATCAAATGGGAAGGAGGCCCGCTGCAGGTGGATATCAAGGCCGAGGGCAACCGGGCCGATGTGGTTTCATCCACCAATCTGTCCGATACCCGGTGGACCGTGCTATCGGAAAACGAAGTGACCACGGACGGCGGGGAGATCCGGATCCGGCTGAAAAAGCCGGAGAACAATATCCGGATTCTGGTGCACCGGGACGACTGCCCCGGGGAGGAAGTCCTCAGCCGTGACTTTGAGGAACTGCTCGCTTTGCATACCGGCCGGTGGGCGGAAGAATGGGAAAAATGCTGGGTCAGTTTTCCCACCGAACGCGCCCACAACATCTGGGCACGTTCCAATTACTACAACATCAGCAACTTCCCGCTGATCCCCGAAAAAGCCCTGATCCCCACGGGCATGAACTTCAACATCTGGGGATTCACCTTTCCCCAGGATGTCTATTACGTGGTGGAGAACCTGACCCGCACCAATCATTTCGAGCGGTATGAAAAATCCATGCAATACTGGCTGGACATTCTCCCGGAAGTCAAAGAATACAGTCTGCGCATCATGGATGTCCCCGGGGGGTATTATCCCTGGACACCGCCGTTCACGGACTGGCACAAGTTTGAGAAAGACGAGGTGGTGAGCACCGATTCCTATGAGCTGCACAATCCGGCCTATGTGGCCGCCATGGTCTGGCATTATTATATCCGCACGGGGGACCGGGACTTTCTCATGGAATATTTCCCCATCATGGAGGAGGTCTGGCGTTTCTATACCAACATTGTGCACAAGAATGACAAAGGGACCTACGATGTCTACCATCACAAATCCAGGGGCCAGGACGAAGCATCCAGGGAAGAAAGATACAGGAACCTTCTGTGCGCTTCATACAGCACGGAATATACGGCAAGGAACTATCTGAAGGCCATTGAGATCGTCGGGGATTATGAAGAAGAACTGGCCCGGAAGGCACGGGAGGTGCTGGGGAGCGGACTCGAAAGGGAGAGCCTGATGAAGCCCGAAGGCTATTACATGTCCCATGAAGGGGACAATCGCCCGCCCAACCGTCAGAAGCACCCCGTTCAAATAAACCCCATCACTTTCCTGCCCATGGGTGATCTGGCCACCGAAGGCTCCCCGGTTGAAAAGGCATGGGAGAACCGGCATCATCTGACCACCCGGGCCCTCAAGCCCGTTACACACGGATGGACATACGGGGCTTTTACCCTGGCATCCTCCAGGATGCGTTCCCCCGGGGCTTTTGAAAAGGATCTCAGTGCCGTGCAATACTATGCCGGTGCCGATCCCAGGTGGATCCAGTTCTACGAATTCACATTCTGGGAAAGGACCAGCCTGCATCTGTCCTATTACTTCCCCACCCAGGGACTGTACCAACAGGCATTTACCGACGCGCTGGTCCAGGACTGGCGGGGGTACATAGACCTTTTTGCCGCCGTGCTGCCCCAGTGGGAGGAACAGACCATCGCTTTCAAGGGTCTGACCGCTGCCGGGGGAGTTACCCTGGAAGGGGAATGGGACAACGGCGGGTTCCAGGTGATCATATATCCGGGCAATAAAGAAGAGATCGAAGTGAGGGTTTCACGGGATATTGAAGGGATTTCGGCCACCGGACAGAAAGAAGGCCCCGTAGATTTTGACGGGAACCAGAAGGTCTCTTTTGTCTTCGACGGAAAGGAACCCATCGTGCTGACCTACTGACCAGATACATTTTGCAGGTTTATGAGAAAATGCATATTCAGCAGATCATGGCTGGTTTTGGGCTTTGGCACCCTGGCCGCTTGTGGCGGGGAGAAAGACCGCAGAGAATATGCAACGCGGGAGGTGCCGAATTTCATAGTCATCCCGACCGACGACCAGCGGTACGATTATCTGGGTTGCACGGGGAATCCGTTTATCCGGACCCCCGACATTGACAGTCTGGCCACGGAAGGCGTCCCGTTCACCCAGGCATACATGACCAGCCCACTTTGCATGCCCAGCCGTTCATGCCTTTTTACCGGGCAATACACCCGCCGTCACGGGATCGATTTCAGTTCAAACCAGTCCATGACCATGGCGGACTGGGCGCGCACCTATCCGATGATCCTCAAACAGAACGGGTATTATACCGGGTATATCGGGAAAAACCATGTGCCCCACAGTGCCGGGACCCGTTCCATGGAACAGCGTCTCACCGATCCGGAACTGTACCGGAGCGCTTACCGGGACATCAGGGAAGAATTGCCCATGGTCGAAAATTATATCGAGACCGGCGGTTCCCCCCCTTTGTTGCCCGATGAAATGGTTCCGGAGGATTACGGGCACAAAAGTTATGATTACGCGAAGAAAAAGAAACCATGCAGGAGCAGATGGTCAGGGTGATGCAGACGGTCAGCGGTGTGGACCGCTTTGTGGGGATGCTAAGGCAGAAACTGGCCGAACGGCGCATGGCGGATAATACGGTGCTCATTTTCACTTCGGAACACGGGATCCGTGTGGATGATTTTGCCCTGGGTGTGGATATCGCCCCCACCATCCTGGAAATTGCCGGGATCAGACCTGCCCCGGGCATGCAGGGGAAGAGTTTGTTCCCCCTGATGCTCGGCGAACCGGTGAAGTGGCGGACAGAATTCGGGAACGCAACCGGGGACTGGTCAGAAAGTGGAGGTGAAAGTCCCCTCCTGAACCTCATGATTGGAAGGTATGAAGGATGCAGTGGAACGGAGAGGAATATGTGGAACGGGACCGGGGAACTGACCCTTTGCCGGCAACAGGCTTATAATTTTATTAATAACGAAAATTTTATCCAATGAATGAAGTACAGAAACAATGGAAACGCACCCGTAACAGAGGTGTGAATACAGGGTTCGCCATGGTCTGCATTTCTGCTCTGGCCGGCGGATGCGGCCCTGCCGGCCAACCCGGGGGAGAAGATGACGGAACAGGAGGGGAACATCCCAATGTCATCCTGATCCTGACCGACGATCAGGGATACGGGGACATCGGTTACCACGGCAACCCCCTCATCAAAACCCCCACCATCGACAGTCTGGCCACCAACGGTGTCATCTTCACCGACTTCTATGCTTCTCCCCGCTGTGCGCCCGCACGGGCGGCCCTGCTGACCGGACGCTATCCTGCCCGGACCGGCGTATATCATGTAACCGCCGGGGGGTATATCATGGCCAACGAAGAGATCAGCATAGCGGAGTATTTCAGAAAGTCCGGTTACCGCACGGGGATCTTCGGAAAATGGCATGTCGGGGATCATTATCCCTACATGCCATCCTCCCAGGGGTTCGAGTACTCCCTGATCCATCACGGGGGCGCCCTGGGCCAGATGTCGGACCATCCGGACAACTACTGGGACATGACCGCACCCCTGTCCGAAAGGAAGCAATGCTATTTTAACCCCACATTGTATGAGAACGATGTGCCCGTGAAAAAAGAAGGGTATGTCACCGATATCTTTACCGGTCATGCCATCCGGTTCATTGAGCAGCACAGGGATGAACCCTTTTTCGTCTACCTGGCATACAATGCACCCCACAGTCCGTTCCAGGTACCTCCGGAATATCTGGAGATGTATAAGGACATGCCGGCCGGACCCGCACTGGATGATTCCGACGGGTCGGCAGGACGGCTGAGTAGTTACCAGGCCGCTCAGTATGTATATGCCATGATGACCAATATGGACGACAACATCCGGCGGCTCCTGGAAAAACTGGAAGACTGGTCCCTTGAGGAAAACACGGTGATCATATTCCTTTCCGACAACGGTCCGGACGGTTACCGTTTCAATGCCGGATTCCGGGGGATCAAGGGACAGGTGTTCGAAGGCGGCATCAGGGTCCCCTGTTTTATCAGTTACCGTGATTTTCCCCGGGCGGTCATCAACCAGCCTGCCGCCCATTATGACCTGCTGCCCACACTGGCCGATATCTGCAACCTCCAAACCGGGGGAAGCATGCCCTTCGACGGGGTGAGTCTGGTCCCCCTGCTGACCGGCGATCAGGTTGAACTGCCCGAACGCCCCATATTCATAAGGGAGACCAATTACATGGAACCCTGGAGGGAAACCATGATCCGGCTGGGTGATTACAAGCTGGTCGGACTACAAGGTCCGCCCGATCCGGAGTTTGAACTGTTCAACCTGGAGGAGGATCCCGGGGAGACAAATGACCTTTCCGGAAAAATGCCGGAAAAGGTCAATGAGCTGAAGGACATGATGACCGGATGGTACCGGGAGATGCTTCATGCAGAGAACCTGGAGATACAGCCCATTTTCATCGGGTCCCCCAGTGAGAATCCGGTCAGACTGGCCCGTCATGAATGCATCAGCAGCTTTTCCAGCGGATGGTTCAGCCGGCATTACATGGGATATTTTCTGCTGCGTGTGGTCGGGGACGGGAATTACCGGGTGAAGCTGACTTTCCGCAGGCCGGTGGAAATAGCGGGAAGGATCAGCATCCGTTTCGGTGAGATCGGCAGAAGCCGCATGGTATCCGCGGAGCCCTTTACCGAATATGTTTTTGAGGATGTATACCTGACCGCTGAGGATTACATTTTCCAGAGCTGGTTCCAGCAGGGCAGCGAACTGATCTCCCCGTTTTACGTGGAAATTGAAAGAATGAATTAATCAGCCCGCATGACCATGAAGTATCATTTCTGCCTGGGCAGCCTTTTGCTGAGCCTTCCTTCATGCGGGGTGCATGAAGAAGCTGAAAAGAAAGCCCCGGAACATCCCAACATCATTCTCATAATGTCCGATGACCTTTGTCCGCGCCTGGGGTGTTACGGGGATGACATGGCCAGAACCCCCAGTATCGACCGGCTGGCAGGGCGGGGGGTGCTTTTCAGGAGGGCATACTGCCAGCTGCCTACCTGCGGACCTTCCAGGGCTTCCATGTTAACCGGACTCTATCCCTGGCAGACGGGCGTATACGCGGGGGAACCCCTGAGGGGCGCCAGGCCGGAAATGGTGACCTTTCCCCAGCTGCTCAGGGAACACGGGTATTTCACCGCCCGTGCCGGGAAAATCTACCACATAGGCATACCCGGAGGCATTGGCAGTGCCGGGGCAGACGATCCCTTTTCATGGGACCTGGCCATGAACAATGACGGATGGGACGGAAAAAGGGAGAATCTGCAGAAAGTGCACAGGATCGCCGACATTGGACTGGGCATAGTCCCTGCCTGGCTGGCTGCTCCGGTCAGGGATGAAGAAATGGCTGACGGACAGGGAACCGCCGGTGCCATCCGCATTATGGAGGCCTTTCACCCTTCAAAAACCGGCAAGCCCCTGATGCTGGCCGTGGGTTATTACCGTCCCCATCCCCCCATGGTGGCCCCGGAGAAGTATTTTGACCTGCATCCGGTGGATTCTGTGGAACTTCCCGTCATGCCGGAAAATGACCGGGCAGATATCCCGGAGGTGGCCTTCGAGCTGAAGTCGGAAGCATTCAATTTCATACCGGAACCCGATGCAAAACAATACACCCGTGCCTACTATGCAGCGGTGAGCTTCATGGACCGGCAGGTGGGTAAACTGATGGACGCACTGGAGGAGAACGGACTTCTGGAGAATTCGGTCATTGTATTCGTGGGGGACCAGGGATTTCACCTGGGAGAGCACGGGCACTGGCACAAAACCACCCTGTTCGAGGAAGGTTGCCGGGTACCCCTGATCATCAGTGCACCGGGCATGCAGAAGGCCGGAGGAACCTCCGGGGTTATTACCGAGCTGGTGGACGTTTTTCCCACCCTTTGTGAAATCCTGGGAATAGATCCCCCGGCGGAACTTCCCGGGAAAAGCCTTGTGCCGGTTTTGCAGGATACAGATACCCAAATGGAAGCCACCGCCCTGACCCGGGTCCGGCAGGCCAACGGGATCAGTATGCGTACCGGCCGGTACCGTTTCACCTCCTGGAATGTTGAAGGAGAGGGAATATACGAGTTGTATGACCACCGGACAGATCCGCACGAATATCATAATCTGGCCGCCGGACCGGGTTGTGAGAACGTGCTGCAGGAGATGAAGGCATTGCTGGAAGAAAAATATACACCGGAGATCCTGTATAAAAAAGATAAACAGTGATCCTGCAGGGATATGAACAACCGCCTGCACAAACAGGATATAAACCGGTCGTTTGAATGAACGGCCATAAATCGGTGAGGTAATGATGAAAACAAGTCTGCTTATATCATCGGCCGTGTTGATGGCCTCTCCCGCCGGGGGAAAAATGCAAGGGAGCGGAAACGGAGAACCTCCCAGACCGAACATATTCTTTATCCTGGTCGACGACCTGGGATGGGGGGACGTGGGTTACCACGGATCGGACATCAGAACGCCCGACATCGACCGGCTGGCTGCAGACCTTTGCCCGGCTGGCCGGATACGAGGTGCCCCCGCTGCGGGACCTCAAATGGGATGGAAGGGACATATGGCCGGTCAATACCCGGAGATCGTCAAACGGCTGAACCGGATGATCGAAGATGAAATGAAACTGGACATGCCCATGCGGGACGGCTACGAACCCGTACCCACATTGAATTATGATATTTATTGATGAAGATATTTGATATCTTTGTCTGATGACAATAATGAAAGATGACAGGAGATAATGATATTCTTGAAAAGATTAAGAAAACTGTAAGATTTCATATTGCAGATGCAGAAGTTGTATTGTTTGGTTCAAAAGCCAGAAAAGATTCTTCATATTCAAGTGATTATGACATACTTATTATTACTGAAAAAAGTTTGACACCAAAAGAAAAATTACCTTTTAAGACAGGAATCAGAAAGGATCTCCTTAAGTCTGGTATCAGAACAGACATACTGATCCAGAGTAAAAAGGAAGTCGAAAAGAAAAAAAAGCTGCCAGGACATATAATCAGAAATATTTTTAATGATGCTGTTTTTTTATGATACAGGAAAAGATTCAATATATTAAAAATTGGTTATTTCGGGCAAACGAGGATATTGCCGTGATAGAAAGACTCATTGAATCAGGTCCGCAGTCTTATACAAGTTCTATATGTTTTCATGCTGAACAGGCAGTTGAAAAATTTCTAAAAGCCTTTTTGGCATATCATGATATTGATTTTCCAAGAACGCATGATGTTGATTTTCTTATATTGGAATGTCAAAAAATAGATAAGGATACATTTGACATTGATCTGAAGAATCTTACTGAATTTGGCGTTTCTTTACGATATCCGGATGATTTCTACATCCCCGACATTGAAGAATCCATAGTGTACCAAAAAATCGCCGTAAAAAATAAATGGTATCAAACCCCAGGGTAGAACCCTGGACCCGAGTTTCCGATGCAGAGCATCGGGGAATTTAACCATCGAATGATTAAAAGAATTGTAGAAGAAATGATTGATATGTAAGTCAGTATTGGTTTGTCTTTTCTGTATATTTTTGATTTCCAATCGTTTATTGTTTTAAATAGGATGATATTCAGGCTCGAAATTTTTTCGCATAATTAATAAGTAATTAATGAAAATCAATTTCGCCAAAAAACAAATTCATATCCGGTCCGGGATCATCAGTCCGGATAAATGGATCAAAACCGGATGCCTGATCCTGGCCGGGTGCCTGGTCATTGCCGGATGCCGGGAACCATCCCGGGGGCCGGATACTGACCTGGGAGAATTCCTTTCCCGGCAGGATATGGTTTTCGATACGTTAACTGAAAACTGGCATGAGGGGGCGTTCACGGGGAACGGACTCCTGGGGGTGATGGTCTATATGATGGACAGCAGCTCGGTCCGCTTCGAGATCGGCCGGACCGACGTAACCGATCACCGTCCGGAATATCATTTGCAGTACGGACAGTTCCGGCTGCCCATCGGCCGGTTCGTGCTGAAGCCCGGCAGGAAGGGCAGGGATTACGGATCTGTTGTTGAGGCAGGTGGCAGACTCAGTCTGTATGATGCCACCTTCACCGGGTATGTGGAAACAGATGCCGGAAAAACCGGTTTCCGCTGTTATACCCATGCCCTGCAAGATGTGATGGTCATCGAGGTGGACAAAGATACGGGGGGATATGAACTGGGTTGGCAGTCCGCCCTCTCGGTGAGCCCGCGTTACTATTATCAGAACAAATGGACAGGTTCTGCCCCTGCCGGTTACAGGCCCAACCCCGAACCCCGGATCTTCATACAGGACGGGATGCACTTCAGTTACCAGCCACTGCTGGCCGGCGGCGGATACTGTACTGCCTGGAAGAAGCTTTCCGGCAGGAAAAAGGACATGTACCTGATCACCGTGGGAAACTCCTTCCCCCAGGATATTTCCATCCGGGAAGCTGCCCATACCCTGCGGCTGGTTTCTTCCCTTCCATACCGGGAATTTTACGACGAACATAAACAATGGTGGCATGATTATTACACAAAAAGTTTTGTGTCACTGCCTGACAAACAATTCGAAAATTTCTGGTGGATCCAGCAGTACAAGCTGGGTTCGGCCACACGTGCCGATGCCCCGGCCATCGACCTGATGGGTCCCTGGATGAGGCGGACCCCATGGGCGGCATACTGGTTCAACCTGAACGTTCAACTGACCTATTCGCCGGTCTATGCTTCAAACCGCCTGGACCTGGGGCGATCCCTGACCACTTTTATCGACAACAACCGGGAGCAGCTGATCAAAAATGTCCCGGAGGAATACCGGCACAATTCGGCTGCACTGGGGAGAAATGCCTCATTTGACATGGCTTCGCCCATCGACCTGGAGAATCCGGAATTTCCTGACACCGAAGAATATGCACATCTTCCGGGCGCTTACATCCGGGGGGAAGCCAGGAGCGAACTGGGCAACCTTACCTGGCTGCTGCATAATTACTGGTATCAGTGCCGGTATTCCATGGATGATAGTCTGCTGGTCAACGGACTCTTCCCGTTGCTCCGGCGCAGCATCAATTATTACCTGAACATCGTGCAGAAATGGGATGACGGGAAACTGCACCTTCCGGTGACTTTTTCACCGGAGTATCCCGGCGGACTTACCAGGGACTGCAATTACGACCTGTCCCTGTTCCGGTGGGGGCTGGAAACCCTGTCATCGGTGAACCGGGAGTTCAGTCTGGAAGATACCCTGGCCCCGGTATGGAGTTATGTGCTGGAAAACCTGACCCCGTATCCGGTGGATGAGAACGGACTCATGATCGGGCGGGATGTGCCCTTCAACAAATCTCACCGGCATTATTCCCACCTGCTGATGTGGTATCCCCTGCATGTCATGGAGCCCACTTCCGAAAACATCCGGCTGATCCGGAAATCCATCAGGCACTGGCACAGTTTCGACCGGGCCCTGCAGGGATATTCCTTTACCGGCGGGGCATCCATGACGGCCAAAATGGGGGACGGCAACCGGGCCTATGACTATTTGAAAACATTCATGAACGATTTTCTGCGCCCCAACACCATGTATCTCGAAGCGGGGCCGGTGATCGAAACCCCCTTGTCTGCGCTGACCAGCATCAATGAGATGCTGCTGCAGAGCTGGGGGGATACCGTCCGGGTGTTTCCCGCCGTACCCGGTGAATGGCAGGATGTGGCCTTTCACAATCTGCGCACCGAAGGCGCATTCCTGGTCACTGCCCGGATGGACCGGGGCGGGATGAGTTTTGTCAGGGTTCAGGCTGAGGCCGGGGGCAGACTCCAATTGAAGATCCCGGAAAGCACAAAGGAATACCTGCTGGAACGGGGTGAAACTTCACAGCCGTTGAAAGGTTGCTTTCTGAAGGCGGATATGGAGTCCGGGGAAGAGATCGTGGTATGTGTGGACGGACTTGAAAACCGGGAGGTCAGGCCCGTAAAAAAGGTCCTGGGCGACTACAATGCCTTCGGGGCCAAATAAATCATTAACCAAACATATCTGTTATGAAAAACTTGCTTTTGTCTTTTTTCTGCCTGTGTTTCATTGCCTTGAATTTTGTTTCTGCCCGGAAGGAAAATGTCCCCGGGGATGAGGAACTGTTAAAACTATACCAGGGATTGAGGGTGGCCGATGTTTCCGACGGTATGGATTATGTTGGTCTGCCCAATACAGGACTTATGGGGACTGAGATAGAGTCCCTGTGGAAGGACATTGAGAACTTCGGTCATCAGTTTTGCGGCATTGCCGTGACAGCCCGGTATGTACCTTCGAATCGTCCCTCCCCTGCGGGAGGCTTGTCACCTGAAGAATTCAGGGAATGGTCACGGGAATGGCTTACTGAACTTTCGCCGGAGACCTTTACCGGTTACATGAAGCCCGGCACGGTATTGGTCATGGATTGCAGAGGCGATGGGGATACGGGTTCCGCAGGTTCTTTCAACAGTATGATCTGGAAGAAAAAAGGTATGGCCGGATTGGTTTCCAACGGCGGCGTGCGGGATACGGATGAGATCATCAAGGAAAGGATCCCTGTTTATATGGACCTTGCAAACCGGGGAAGAGGCGTCAGGCAGGGGCGGAATGAGCTTGAATCGGTCAACCGGCCGGTGGTGGTCGGAGGTGTACTGGTCAGACCGGGGGACGTGGTTGTTGCCGACGGAGACGGTGTGATCGTCGTGCCCCGTGAAAAGGCGGTACAGGTCGCAGAATACGCGCATGATGTCCTGAAAAAAGACAAGGCAGGCCGGAGAAGGCTTTATGAGTCTCTGGGCATTCCCCTGGATTTTACCGTTGAAGATTAGAAAGAAAATATGCCGATCATGAACAACCACAGCAGGCGTGAATTTTTAAAACAGGGAACCCTGGCTTCCATGAGTATCGGACTGTTGGGAGTGGGTACGCCGGGCGGACCCTTTATGAGCGAAAAGGAAAGCAGGAGCCTTATAGGCAGGTTACAAAGGAAAGCCCCTGCCCACTGGATATGGACAGAAGTTCCTGTCGACGTTCCCGATAAGATGGGACAGTTCCGACTCAGCTTTGACTGGGACGGCAAGGGAGAGATCTGGTGGCTGGGTTATGCTGATTCCCTTTACACCATCTGGTGCAACGGCCGGACATTGGGTGTGGGCCCCGTTATGTCGGTGGATGCCTATCCCCGGCTGAGCCGCTGGGATCTGGGTGGTGTGGCGGAAAAGGGCAATAATGTGCTGGCCCTGCAGGTTTGGACGCACGGGGAGCGGAAAGATGTGGGTGATGTCAGTAGTCTGGAAGCCGGGGTCATTGGCTGGTTGTTTGCCGGAAAGCAGGTTGTAGCCACCGGGGCGGACTGGAAAGCGCAGGATGCAAAAGGATATATGCTGCCTTACCCCGGGAATTACAGGCCTTTCACCGAACAACGGCTGGTTATCGCGGATCTGCGCAATGAACCCATGGATTGGATGGAAAAGAATTTTGATGACAATGGCTGGCCGGTTGCCCGGGAGGTCCATCCTTTCGATCATCCCCGGCGAAAGGGCCTTCGCGTCAGTCCGCTCCCCAACCTCACCTGCAGGGAACTGCCGCCGCCCCGGATACTGGATGCCGGCTGGGCCAAAGGCGGTACTTCCGTTGAGTATGCCCGGGACGTAGCCGTCCGGATCAGGGAACAGGAACATGAATCGCTCTTGCGGGGAGCGATCGAACTTTCCTATCCTTTCAACAAAGGAAAAGGCGTTTCCATTCCCCCGGCCACGGGTTCGCCCCAACCCCGTCGTATGGGATGGGATTCCCTGCACTGCCCTGTACATAGTCCCGTGCCAAACGGCGGCAACGAATTTTTCATAACCTTCGATCTGGGCAAACAGACCAGCGGATGCCTGCTGCTTGAAATTTCCACCGGGCAGGAATGTACCCTGGATATCGGGTATGGCGACCAGCTGATCAAAGGCAGGATCAATCCCACCCTGCAGCATTCACTGGCCGACCGGGTCATTGTTCCCGCCGGCCACCACGCATTCCGGCTTCCCCATGACCGGGGTTGCAGGTATGTGCAGGTCAACCTGAGCGCTGAGGCCGAACTGAAAAAAGCAAGCTGGGAAGAACATGTATATCCGCATCCGGAATGTCTTCCGTTTACCAGTTCCGACAAAGCATTGAATGCCATTTGGGCGGCGGCATACACCACCCTTCGCCAGACATCCCTTACTTTTTACGTGGACAATGCCCGCCGGGAGCGTCAGGCTTGGAACGGGACCGAGATCATCAACAGTGCCCGGGGCGGATTTGCCCTGGCGGGGGACCTGGCCCTGACCCGCAAGCACCTGGAAGATTCGCTGGATGATGCGGAAAGTATGAACGGACTGGTACCGGCGAAGGCCCTGGGGAACACCCCGGAAGAATGGCTGAGGGCTTTTGACGGCCATGATCTTTGTTTTCCCCAAACCTGCTGGGAGCATATCCTCCGCAGCGATGACCGGGAATTTGCCCCCCGACTGGTGAAAGCCTGCCGCAGACTGACCGAGTACCACGGGGACCGGCTTGGGAACGGACTGAAACCCAAAATCGGTTCCTGGGCATGGAACGAATGGAACCTGAACACCGGAAGCCAGGTGGTTACCTCCCACAATCTTTTGCTGATCGAGAGTCTGCAGGCCATGGTGAAAATGTATGATTACCTGGGCGATGAAACAGAAGCGGAGAAAATGGAGGCACAGATCAGGCCTTTGCAGGAAGCCATTTTCAGGGAACTGACGGATGAAGAGCGAGGGGTTTTGTGTCAGGGGTACGACCGGAACGGGAAAAAGGTGCCTTTCTGCAGTCAGTTTGACAATGCACTGGCACTATCTCTCGGAGTGGTTCCTGAAGAAAAGATCGCCCGGTTTCATGATTTCTGTTCAGGGCCCAGCGGGACCTGGCCCACCAACCGGTCAGGTTACCAGGGGGCCTCCATCGGGGAGGAAGTCAGATTCCGCCCTGACCTGATGGTGGTGGCAGGAACTCCCCATGGGAGCATGGTCGCGGCAAGGGCCATCAACAAATGTGAATCACCGCAGGCCGCCATCGATTATTTGCGATATAATTTCGGGGCCATGGTGGATGAAGGGAACGGCACTTTCTGGGAGATATGGCCGTTCTGGCGTGAACGCAGGCATTCGACCAGCGCGAGCCAGGGCTGGGGGACGGCGGTGGCCTGGTATATACTGGAATACGGACTGGGGATCCGGTTTGCCGCTCCGGGAGGATCCCGGCTGGAATGGTCACCCCGGAGGGTGTCTGTCAGGGAAATGAAAGGGGTGGTCCCCACAAAGCATGGACAGGCCACCCTGGGTTGGTCGGATGAAAAGCTTCACTGGGACATTCCGGCAGGAGTTAGCATGCAGGTCAAACTCCCCGGGGGAAGCGAACAGAACGTCAACGGCCCCGCCAGGAAAAGGATCAATTTATATTAAGCAAACCATATTAACAACATCTGAAAATCATGAAAAAAGAATCGACTGCAAAGTACCTCTGCCTGCTGGCCGCACCCATGCTGCTGACCGGCTTTGAAGCAGGGAACCATCCCGGTGTTTCGGGGACAAGTGAAAAGGAACAGGAAGCCAAACGGCCCCCGAACATCATCTTTATGCTGGCCGACGATTACAGGCACGATGATTTCAGCTTCATGGGAGGGAACCGGGCATACACGCCCAATATTGACCGGATGGCCGCCAGGAGCACCATCTTCGATAATGCCTATGTGACCACTTCAATCTGTGCGGTGAGCCGGGTAAGCATCCTGACCGGAATGTATGCCCGCCGCCACGGGATATACGGCTTCAAAACCCCCATTCCCGAAGAACAATGGCAGAAATGCTATCCCATGATGTTTCGCAAGTCAGGTTACCGCACGGGTTTCATCGGCAAGTACGGGGTGAACGTATGGGTGCCTGACAAGCAATACCCGGTGGAGGATTTTGATTACTGGTTCTGTGACGGACCGGGGCAGAAGCTTTACCTGAAGGATGAAGAGGGCAGGGATGTACATTTTACCCGGATGATGGGCATGAAAGCGGTGGAGTTCCTGAACGAATACCGGGACGAACCTTTCTGCCTGTCCATCAGTTTTCTGGCCGCGCACGGCTCTCTGGATCCCGACCCCACCTTCAATGACATGTTCCTTGATGAAACCGTGGCCATCCCGGAGAATTACGGAGAATACTATTTTCAGAAGCTCCCTGAAATTTTTCGCGAATATCCCAATTTCGGTCATGTGAATTTCGAAAAGAGATCTTCCTGTTATGACAGTCTGCAAGACTTTCACAGGGAGAGAAAACGGAGGATATACGGACTGGATATGGCGGTGGGGCGGATCCTGCATGAGCTGGAGGCGCTCGGACTGGAAGACAATACCATCATAATATTTTCGGGAGATAACGGATACCAGATGGGGGAACACGGACTCAACGGGAAATGGTTCATGTATGAAAAGTCAGTCCGGGTGCCCATGATGGTTTATGATCCGCGCCTTCCTGAAAGCATGCACGGACAGCATCTTGACGAAGTGGTGCTGAACATCGACATCGGTCCCACCATGATGGATTACGCGGGTCTCGTACCGCATGCCTCCGTGCAGGGCCGCAACTTCAGGCCTCTGGTGGAAGGAAATGAGATCCCGGACTGGAGGGAAGAATTCTATTATGAGCAGCATTTCGACCTGCGGTGGGGTAAGGAAGAAGTGGAAGGAACCCTCATTCCACCGGTCGAAGGGGTGGTTACCGAACGGTTCAAGTACGTGAACTACTTCAGGGATGGTGGAGAGGAATTGTACGATTGGCGGGAAGACCCATGGGAAAAGAACAACCTGATCGACGATCCGGCCTATTCCATGATCCTGGAAATGATGCGGGAGAAATACAAAAAGATGAAAGCAGAACTGAAATAGTTCAGGGCAGAACGGTCTTGTTTCCGGCCGCCCGGGGATCATGCCGGGGATTGGTTTTTGAAGGCACCGGGGCCCCGGTATTTTTCCGCCATTCCCTGAGCTGCCGGTGCAGTTCTTCTGCCTTCTCCGGCATGCTTTCAGCCAGGTTCACGGTTTCTCCGGTGTCCTTTTCGAGGTTGTACAACTCCAGGTGGCCGTCCTCAAAATATTCGATCAGCTTGTATTTGCCCGAGCGGATGACCGATCCCGGAGTGGTTCTCCAGATGAAGGGCAAATGACCGCTTGCCTGCAGGTAGGCGGGGAAATGCCAGTAAAGGTTTCTTTCCGGAAGGGTGCCGGTTTCCTTCAGCAGGGGAACCAGGCTGACCCCATCCAGTTCCGGATCGTCCGGCTTTTCCAGTCCGGCCATCTCCAGCAGGGTCGGATAGAAGTCCGTTCCCACAACCGGCGTACGGATCCTTTTCCCCGATGAAGGCATCCCCGGCCAGCGGATAAAACAGGGGACCCTGATCCCCCCTTCATACAGCATCCCCTTGCTGCCGCGCAGGGGATGCATGGAGGTGATGGTGCCCAAACCCCCGTTATCCGAAAAGAAAATGATGATGGTATTGTTTTCGATATCCAGGTCTTTCAGGGTCCTGCATATCTTTCTGAAACTCCGGTCCACACTTTCGATCATGGCCGCGTAAACCGGATGGTTGTGGTACCGGTCCCCGGTTTTGTTCCGGTATTTTTCGATCAGGCTGTCCCTGGCCTGAAGCGGGGTGTGCACCGCATAATGGGGGAAGTACATGAAAAAGGGCCCGTCATGGTTTTTCTCCATGAATTCCACCGCCTCTTCCGTCAGGTGGCCGGTCAGGTATTCATCTCCTTTTTCCGGCCGGTCCAGGGCCGGCAGGCACCAGCTGCTGTCCCGGTTGCACCAGGGGTAAAAGTAGGAGGGAGGCAGGCCTTCGTGGCCGCCGCCCACATTGATGCCGAAACCCTGGGAAAGGGGTCCGTTCCCTTCTGCATCCGAACCCAGGTGGTATTTGCCCAGGCTGATGGTCTTGTAGCCGTGTTCCTGCAGTTTTTCGGCGACGGTGACAAAGGATGTGTCCAGGACCGTTTTGTTCCCGGTGGGGATCAGTTTGCGGTTTTCAGACCGTCCCCTTTCGGATGAACCGACGGTGTATACCCCGTGGTGCGGACTGTATTTGCCTGTGAGCAGGCAGGCACGGGAGGGGGCGCAGTTGGGTGCATTGGAATAGGCATTGGTGAAGACAGCGGCCTTCCCGGCCATCCGGTCGATGTTGGGTGTCTCGTAATAACTGCTTCCCATGAAACCTGTATCTTTCCATCCCATGTCATCCACAAAGAAAAAGATGATGTTGGGGTTTACTCCGTCGCCGCCGCCGGTGTCCCTGCCCCGGTCGCAGCCAAGCAGTGCAATCGGGATCAGTGGGTAAAGGAGCTTTGTATTGTTCATGTTTTGTATTGATTTGGTGAAACTGATTTGCATGCCGGTCAGTCGGCGTACCAATCACCGCCTTCTTCCACCATTTCGTTCAGCAGGTCCAGCATCTTTTCTTTCATTCTTTCCACCCTTCCGGGATGATCATCTGCCAGATCGTATTTTTGTTCCATATCGGCTTCCAGGTCGTAGAGCTCGAAGAACACCGGTTCCTGTTCCCTGATGTATTCCATGTGCCCCCGGGTGAATCCCCAGGGCTTGATCTTATCCAGCTCTCCTTCGTTCAGGTTTTCGGCCCGGGGCAGGGGTTCGTCCTCATAACCCAGCAGGCCCCATTTGCCTTCCCTCAGCATGCAGATGGGATCATGGAAGTAACGGTAAAAGAAGATGGGGTCGTTTCGTTCCGTGAAAGTGGCCTGGCCGGTGAATACGGGGGCCAGACTGATCCCGTCGAGGGTGCGTCCTTCCGGAATCGACGTTCCGGCGAACTCCGCGACGGAAAGCATCACATCGGTGAAGCTGCCCGGCACATGGCTCACCGAACCCGCCGGGACCCTGCCGGACCATTTGATGATGAAGGGAACCCTTACGCCCCCTTCATAGTTGAAGCATTTTTCTCCCCGCAGGGGGTCGTTGGAATGAGGCCACTTGGATCCGTTGTCGGATGTAAATATGATGACGGTCTCTTCTTCAATGCCCAGGGTGCTGACATAGTTCAGCAGTTTTCCTGCGGCAAGGTCCATGTTTTCAATGGCCCCGTAATAATCCCGGTGATAGTCATGCCTGGAGGTCAGTTCCCCGGGGGCAGCCAGCGGCACGTGGGGCTCGTTGAACCAGATGTTGATGTAAAAAGGCCGGCTGACCCTTCCGTTTTCATCCCGGATGTTTTCCAGCCAGCCGATGGCTTCTTCCACCACCAGCCTGCAGGCGTATCCTTCCGTTTTTCCCACCGGTTCGCCGTTCCGGAAATAATTATCCGGATCTTTATGGGAGGGGTGTGCATTGTTGTATGAATAAAAACTGTAATCGTATCCCTGGTCACCCGGCAGGGGCTGGCTTGTGCCGCTTGCGGTCAGGTGCCATTTTCCGAAATGGGCGGTGTGGTACCCCTTTTCCTTCAGCATCTCGGCCAGGGTCACTTCCCCGGAGCGCAGGTGCATGGGTTGTTGCCCGGGGATCCAGTTGTATATGCCGTTCCGGGTGGCATTGCGCCCCGTGATCAGTACCGAACGGGAAGGGGAGCAGACCGGCGCACCGGCATAAAAATCAGTGAACAGCATGCCTTCCCCGGCAAGCCGGTCAATGACCGGGGTTTGTGAAGTCGGCGGCCGGTCCGAATGCCGGGGGTGTGCTTCCCGGTAACAGGACAGGTCATTGTAGCCGAGGTCGTCGGCCAGCATCAGGATGATGTTGGGGGCGGACACTTCCGCTTTTTCCGCGCATCCGCAGGCCATCAGGGAAGAGATCAGGAGTCCGTTCCTCCACAGCGATTTACTTGACGGGGATTTTACCATGTTTTTTTGTTTTTAGCCGCCGGCCTTTTGCCGGACTGGTGATGGGGGGTTTAATACGCGATTTCGGATGTTTACGGGAATTCTGCCAGCAGGTCTCCAAGCCGGATGTATTTGCTGTAGATCTCATCATAAACCCCTGCCTTGTTCTTGTCGGGTTTGATAATTTCTGTTTCGGTCCGGATCCTTTGGCAGATCTTTTTGAGGTCCCTGGTGCCTTCACGGGCTGCTTTGACCAGGATGAATCCTCCCAGGGAGGATGCTTCGGTACCTGAAAACACTTCCACTTCCGTTTGCAGTACATCGGCGATGATCCGGCAAAGCAGCATATTCCGGGAGGCGCCTCCGCTGAGGATGACTTTTTTGAGGGGGATGCCCGATCTTTGGATGCTTTCGAGGTTAAACCTGATCTCACAGGCAATGCTTTCCTTGATGGCCCTGAGCATGTGGTTCTTTCCATGACCCAGGGTGAATCCGTAAAACCCTCCTTTCATGCAGGGTTTCCAGCGGGGTGAACCGGCTCCGGAAAAATAAGGCACGGCCAGGAGTCCGTTTGCCCCGGGCGGGATGCCGGCAGCTCCTTCAAGCAGCTCTTCATATCCGGTTCTTTTATCCTCTATGTGCTCCAGGAACCATTTGATTATTCCGCCTGTATTCCAGATGGGCGGTTCATATTCCCATTTTCCGGGGATGGCGGCGCAGTTCAGGATGATGATCTTCTGGGGGTCGGGAACCGGCGAATCGAGGGTCATGGAGATGGCCGAACTGGTACCGATGCCGATGCTGGCCACTCCCTGGTCGAAAGCCCCCACACCCACCGCGGCTGCCTGCTGGTCACCTGCACCGGCATGGATACCCACGTCTTCCGGCAAACCGAATTCTCTGGCAACCTCTTTCCGTATGGGGCCGATCATCGTACCCGATTCAACCAGACGGGGCATCTTGCCCTCATCGATATCGAATGTATTCAGGATGTGTTGCGACCATTTCCTTTCCTTCACATTCAGCATGCAGGTCCGGGATGCGATGGAGAATTCACTGACCGCCTGGCCGCTGAGCCGGGAAATAAAATAATCCTCGGCCTGCAGGAATTTCCATGCTTTTTGGTAGAGGGCGGACTGGTGTTTTTTGATCCACAGGATCTTGGACAGGGACCAGGCCGGATTGGGTACGAGTCCGGTTACATCATAGATCATATCCCTCCCCAGCTCACGCTCGGTCTGTTTCCCCTCTTCAACGGTACGGCAGTCCAGCCAGATGATAATGTTGCTCAGGGGCTCGAATTGCTCATTGACCGGGACCATACCTTCGCGCTGACTGGTCACGGTAATGGACCCGATCTCTTTTTTGACATCCCTGGGCATGTCCAGGAATGTCTCTTTCATGACATCCCACCAGCGGACCGGATCCTGTTCGGCATAACCGGGTTCGGGCTGGATCACCGGATTTTCCTCCTGTTCCCAGAGCTGGATGTCGCCCGATTCGTCATATATCGTATTCCGGATGCTTCCGGTTCCCAGGTCGATGGTCGAAATAAAATTCCCCATATGTATAGACTTATTGAAAAAAAATCAGATTACCGGTTGACAACAGGCAATCAAATGTTAAATTTATCAATTAATTCATAGGTTTCATATTTATGCCCGCTTAAGTTCCGCATAATATCACCGGTGAATTTTGTTTTTTTGTTGAATACAAGAACCAGCATAATATGAAAAGAAGAGATTTCATCACCATGGGCGGTCTGTCAGCAGCCGGTTTTACACTGAACCGGAGCAATACAGATGAGAAATCGCGCAATATTATCCCTGCACCGGAAGGCCACATCCGGGAAGAGTCCAGAGACATTCCGGTTGAAGGTGAATATGATGTTGTCGTTTGTGGCGGCGGCCCGGCGGGTATAAGTGCCGCCCTCATGACAGGACGGTTGGGATTGAAAACACTGTTGATCGACTCCGCGGGTTGTCTGGGAGGCACATGGACAGCCGGTCTCCTGCCGGTGATCCTTGACTACAAGAATAAAGGCGGAATTTTAAAGGAAATTATGGATCGCCTCACAAGGAAGGGAGCACGGGATAAGGCGCACCCCACCAACTTTGATATCGAAGCGATGAAACTGTTGCTGGAAAATCTCTGTACCCGGGCCGGTGTGGATATTCTTCTGCATACCCGTGTTGTTGATGTCCGGAAGAGCGGAGACAGGATCACCCATGTTCTGACCGAGTCAAAAAGTTTCCGGGAAGCCTGGCAGGGAAAAATAATCATTGACACTACCGGAGACGGGGATGTCGGCGCGTTGGCCGGTTGTGCATTTGATCTGGGGAGGGGAGAAGACAAGCGAACACAGCCAATGAGCATGCTGGGCCTGGTCAGCGGGATTCGATTCAGCGATTATTGGAAGGACAATGAAAAGATATGGGTGGCCAGACAAGGTTTACGGGAGCTGATCAGGAAGGGAGGGGTCGATCCTTCCTACCGCAACCCGATCCTTTTCTACATACGCGAGAATCTTTTTTCATTGATGGCCAACCACGAATATGGCGTTCACGGGACCAGTTCAAGGGATTTGACCAGAGCCACCCTGAATGCCCGTCAGGAATTGAATGATATGGTCAATGCCTTGCGATCGAACGGCGGGCCATGGAAGAACATAAGGATTGTGGCTACCCCTGAACATATCGGTGTGCGTGAAGGACGCCGCATCAGGGGGTTGTACACAGTTACCAAAGAAGACCTGGAGAAAGGCGCACGGTTTGACGATGCAGTGGTACGGGTAAAATTTGGCGTGGACGTCCATAATCTGGAAAATGATGATGAAACGCCTAACTCCCGGAACTTCAAAAGCCAACCCTATGATATACCCCTGCGTTCCCTGATTGCCGGGGATGTGGATAATCTTTTGATGGCAGGTCGCTGCATCAGTGGTGACTTTATCGCCCATTCATCATACAGGGTTACGGGCAATGCCGTTCCATTGGGCGAAGCAGCGGGCAAGCTGGCCGTGGCTGCCGTACAAACCAAACAACTGCCAAAACAGGTCTCCTGGAATACATTCAGGGCAATTGGTGATTCAATTCAGGCTTATAATAATGTGATTAACTAAAATATTTTCCCGTGACACACCGCAGAGAATTTCTTAAAAAGAGTTTATTGGGTTCGGCCGGATTTTCGGCGGTGCCTGCCATGCTGAAGGCCGGGGACCCAAATCCGGAAATCCTGAATGAAATCAACAGGGGATCGTCCATCAAAGTTTCCCGCAAACATGCCTTCAAGCCGCTGGAAACTATAAAAGCCGTTTCCGAAAAACCGGGAACCATGGTGGTGCTGGACGGCATGGGCCGGGAGTACTTCCGCACGGAACAGGGCGAAGCCGAATTTATGGTTTCCGGTGCCCTGGGATATCATTTGATCATTCTTCAGGACAAGAAAGGAAGGCTGACCGATATGGCTTCGTTCCGGGCAGACTGCAAAACGGAGCTGGAGGATTCCACGGGGAAATACAAGAACCTGCTGGTGCAGTGCATGTTGTCCATGACCCGGGATTACTACCGACCGGGCAATGTCAAGGTCATGGATGAGAGGATATACAGGGGGTTTGTGATCACGTCCCGGGATCATGCGCACGGACTCAAGGGAATGAAGTATTTCTATCCTTTCCTGAAGGAATGGATGGACGCTTTTGCGGAAAGCCAGCGGGAGGACGGGATGGTCTTTGATTTTTTTATCAACAGGAACCAGCAGATGTATCATATGGAATGGCGTTTCCCCCCGGAGTTCTATGATGTGCGTGAGAACGGGAAAGTCATCTTTGCCCGCCAGCCCATGATGAACGATGTGGAGCATATGTTCATCCAGGGCATATACTGGACGTGGAAATCCACCGGCGATGAGGACTGGATGAGGGGCAAGCTGGACAACTGCCTCAAAGCAGTTGAATACGCCACCAGTAGTCCGTACATCTGGTCGGAAAAATTCCGGTTGCTCAAACGCACCTTCACCATCGATACCTGGGATTTCCAGTCCGTTTACGATTCCGCCTTTTTCGACGGGGACATTTTCATGGCCGAACCGGGCATAAGTGAGTACGGGGTGATGTTCGGGGACAATACCGGCATGGCCATATCCTGTTACAATCTGGCCGAAATGCTGGAAATTGCCGGCAGAAAAGAGGATGCCCGGAAAATGGAGGAGACGGCAGACGGACTCCTCGATCGGCTGGAAAAAATATCCTGGAACGGGGAATATTATACCATGTTCGTCCCGGAAAACCCCGGTTTTAAAAGGGATTTCAATGTCGACCCGGATGAGGTGGTATCCCTGTCCAATGCCTACAGCCTGAACCGGCGGATCTCCCATGACAAGGCAGTGGCCATCATCAGGACCTACCAACGTCTCAGGGAGCAAACCAGGGATTTTGCCCAGGGCGAGTGGTATTGCGCCTATCCGCCGTTTACCAGGGGTTTCAATATTCCTCCCTGGCATTATGTGAACGGCGGAGTATCCCCCATGGTAGCTGGTGAACTGGCCCACGGGACATTCGAGCACGGTTATGAACAATACGGGGCGGATATCATTGAAAGGGTGATCGGCTTGCTGGAAAAACACGGAATGATGCCCGGGGTATGGCTGGGCAGGATCCCCGGCTGGCCGGAAAGGGAGTTCACTCCCCTGGATTTCATGAAAAAAGCCAATGCCGGACTCAGAGATGTGAAGATGGATGCGGTGGACTGGGACCGGGTGTTGTCGGGGCGGCAGGATTTCAGGCGCATACCCTTTGAATTTGTCGATCCTGCCATGAACAAGGGCAGAAACCTGATCCTCCTTTCCCGCGAACATGCAAAATCGGTCCGTTTTGAACTCAACCGGAAAGCCGCCTCCATATACTTCCTGCATGCCATGGAAGGGGGGCAGGTGGCCGGCTCGGTGAGCCTCAGGTATACTGACGGAAGTGAGGATAACCGGTATTTTTACAACAACGAACAGGTGGAGGATACCTGGAATCCTTCGGGTGAGGATGAATCGGAAATGAGGGGCAAGCTCAGAAGACAAGTGGCTTTTACCCGGAAGAATGAAAAAAATGTCCCGGTGGGGATGGTGGTGTACGGACTGGACAACCCGCATCCGGAAAAGACGCTTGAATCCCTGGAGCTGAAAGCTGCCGAGGACGGGGCCCGTTGGGTGGTGGCCGGACTCACACTGAGTGACCATGAAGTGTTCTTCATGCCGGAAGGTCTGTCCAAGGGGATCCCCCGGCCCTGGTCGGTGGGGGCCATGGTCTATGCCCTGATGGAAGGACTGGCCGGCATTTATGACCAGGGGGCCAACTACAGCCGGGTAAAGGTTTCACCCCGGTGGACTTCCGCGGGAGAGAAAAAAGTGGACATCATCGCCAGGTACGAGGCCGGGGGAGGGTATGTTGCTTACCGGTACAGGCACAGCGAACGGGAGATCTGTATGCTGCTGACCTCCTCGGCCGGGCCCAAGACGGTGGAGATCCTTCTGCCCGGAGGACGGGACGCACAATCGGTCACCGTGAACGGTAACACAGCAGATCACCGGATCAGGACCATTGAAGGTTCCCGGTACGCGGTATTCGAACTCGACAGCGTGCAGGCTGCAGACATTGCCCTCCGTTTAAGCTGATTTATTAAATGGCATTTAATCATTTGATGGTTAAATTCCTCGAAGCTCTGCATCGGAAACTCGGGTCCAGGGTTCTATCCTGGGGTTTAATACCATTTATTATTCGTATATTATCTTAAACTCCACCCCAACCCCGAACTTTACATTCGCATATAAATAAGTTGGGGCACATGCAAAAAAAGACAACGGACACATTGACAATGACGAGTAGTGACAGACATATTGTAACACAAATCGGACTGCCCCGACTTTGCCGACAGTTTAACCTGACAATGACGATGGACAAGAAAGAAGAAAGAAAAAGCCCCCGCTTCACATTTTTGAAAATTTCTGCCAACGCACATTGCACACATTTGCAAAGCCGCTCAAGCCACCCCGCAACCCAAGCATTGCAAAAGAGTGCAATTTTGCCAACACTAAATTACAACAATCTCGAAATAATTTATAAATTTGACCTCTTTAGACAAGTGATTTAATTACAAGCTATGTTAGGTCAAAGGCTTAGGGAGTTGAGAGAAAAAAAGAAAATGCTCCTTCGAGAAGTTGCAGCACATCTTGAAATCGACACTGCTATGATAAGCAAGATTGAAAGAGAAGAAAAAAGCTGCAAAAGAGAGCATATTTTAAAACTGGCCAAACTACTTGATTCAAGTGAACAGGAACTGATGGTATTGTGGCTTTCTGATATTTTATTTCCCGTTGTTAAGGATGAAGAATATGGATTAAGAGCCCTTGACCAAGTAAAGAAAAGATTGAAAAAAATTGAATAAGACAGACTTACATACGGATACCACATTTTTCACTAATGAGCCTGGTTCAACATTGTTGGACAGGTTCATGAGAACACTTAAAGACACGCAATACTTTGATGTTCTTGTGGGTTATTTTCGATCCTCTGGGTTTTATCAGATGTATGAAGCCATCGAGAAAGTTGATAAAACAAGAATACTTGTAGGACTCGGTGTTGATGAAGAATCATATAAGACCATCAATGAATATCAGAATCAGACAGTAATGGATTTTGATTCTCATGCCAATGCCAAAAAGGAGTATCAAAAAAATCTGATCAAAGAGATAGAAAAGTCAAAAGAGGCAGACAAACGATTAGAAATTGGCATCAAAAAATTCATCGAGTTCCTCCAAACTAACTGCCCGGACAAAGATTTCGACATTAAGCAAAGAGGAAACGGAAAGAAACTTGAAATCAAAGCTTACCCCTCAAAGAACATCCATGCCAAAGTATATATCAGCCGGTACCATGAAGATGATAAGGAATATGGTACGGTGATTACAGGGTCAAGTAATTTTTCACTATCCGGTTTGGTAGCCAATAGAGAGTTTAATGTGCAGTTAAAAGACCGGAGAGACGTTGATTATGCGCTTGACCAATTTGAAAATCTCTGGAAAGATGCCGTTGACATTTCGGAAGAATTTGTTGATGCAGTAAAAAATAAAACATGGTTGAATGATTCAATCCTACCATATGAACTTTACTTAAAACTTATATACGAGTACATGCAGGAAGACATCAACCTGGAAGAGAATTTTGAATCATTCCTTCCCGATGGATTCCTGAAATTAGACTACCAAGAACAGGCCGTAAGACAAGCCATGAAAAAGCTTGAAGAATACAATGGCGTTTTTCTTGCAGATGTGGTGGGTCTTGGTAAAACATTCATAACCGCTCAACTACTCCAACAGTTGAGAGGCAAGATTCTGGTAATTTGCCCTCCTGTCTTAAAGGAATATTGGGAGCAGAGTTTAATGGATTTTCGGGTCCCAGCTAAAGTTGAATCCCTCGGAAAGCTCGAACACATTATTAGAAAAGGGATTGACCGCTGGGATTATATTGTTGTGGATGAGGCTCACAGATTCAGAAATGAAGCTACGCAATCATACGCAGACCTTTTGGATATATGTAGAGGGAAAAAAGTCATTTTGGTTACTGCCACTCCGTTGAACAATACCATTGATGACATTTTTGCCCAACTTAAATTATTTCAGGCACCCAAAAATTCAAGCATACCGGGTATCATCAATCTGGAAAAGTTCTTTAATAGCCTCAGGAAAAAACTGAAGAAGTACGAAAAAAACGATCCGGAGTACCAGGAAATGATCCGTGAGGTGTCTAAGGAAATTAGAGAGAAGGTATTAAAGCACGTCATGGTTAGGAGAACCAGAAAAGATGTAGTCAATTTCTTCAAAAAAGATATTGAACAGCAAGGTTTGGTTTTTCCTGAAATGGATGATCCCCACAAAATCGTCTATGAATATGAAGGAGAATTAGAGCATATCTTTAAAAGTACTATTCAGTCTTTGGCGGAGTTCCGGTATGCCCGGTATATTCCATTGCTCTATTACACAGGAAACAAAGGGTTGACAGAATTCGAAAAGCAGCAGCAACGAAACGTTGGTGGCTTTATGAAAGGTATTTTGGTGAAACGTCTTGAAAGCTCCTTTTTCGCCTTTAAACAAAGTGTGCAGCGCTTCATCAAATCATATGAACGCTTTATTGAGATGTACAATGAGGGCACGGTTTACATCAGTAAAAAAGTCAATGTGTATGACCTGCTGGATAACGATGATTTTGACAAGCTGGAAAAAGCCGTAGAAGAAGAAAGAGCACAAAAATATGAATCCAAGGATTTCAGAAAAGATTTTTTAACCGATCTACAACATGATCTTGAAGTACTCAAACAAGTGCGGTCGCTGTGGAAAGATGTGAATGCAGATCCAAAACTTTCGACATTCATTCAAGAGCTTAAACAACACGAAAAGTTAAAGAAAAAGCAAATAGTCGTTTTTACAGAATCTAAGGAAACAGGTGATTATTTGTATGAAAATCTAATTGAAGAATTTCCCAGACAGGTGATGTTTTACTCCAGTAAAGGAGGAAGACATACGGATACACAACTCACCTCCAAACACACCATTGCTCGAGACATGATTCTTGACAATTACGACCCTAATTCTAAAACACCTGCAAAAGATTTACGAATACTTATTGCTACTGATATTTTGGCAGAAGGGATCAACCTGCATCGATCCAATATTTTAATCAATTATGATTTACCCTGGAACCCTACACGTGTATTACAAAGAGCAGGGCGGGTCAACCGGTTGGGCACTAAACACGAAAACATTTTCATCTTTAACTTCTTCCCCACCACTCAATCTGATGAACATCTGGGTCTTGAATTGAACATTACTAACAAAATCCAAATGTTCCATGATATATTGGGAGAAGATGCCAAATACCTCTCCGATGGTGAAGAAGTCGGAAGCCGACAATTGTTTGACAGCTTAAATAACAAGAAAACATATACCGGCGAAGACGAAGAAAGCGATTCGGAATTGAAATACCTCGAAATGATGCGGAATCTAAGGGACAAAAACCCTGACTTTTTTGAGAAAATTAAAAAGCTGCCGAAAAAAGCCCGCTCCGGGAGAAAAACAACCACCGTTGAAAAAGATAAACTGGTTACCTTTTTCCGACTTGGAAAACTCAAGAAGTTTTATTCAAACCAGGGCGGTGAATCGGAAGAGATCACCTTTTTTGATGCAGTGAATCTGCTGGAATGTAAGCCGGACACTAAACGTGCTTCTATTCCATCAGAAAAATACTTCCACATGCTTGATACCAACAAAGCCCGCTTTGAATTGGATACCACTCAGGGGGAGGAAGACAAAGTAAAAGGAGGAGCTTCCAATGTGAAATACATTGAAAAACGCATGAAGGATGTAGCTTTCCGAAGATACAAAGGCTTTACGGATTCGGATGAAGAATTTATTTTGGGTGTAAAACAAATGATCCAGCAAGGTCTGATGGCCAAGAAAACCGCGCAAAAGATAAAAAAGGAATTGGAAAAAGAAGATGACCCGCTACAAATGCTCCACATACTCCAAAGGCATATTCGTTCAGTAGCCGTAGATGAGATTCAAAACGGGAAGTCACCCATTACGAGAGAAGTTATTTTATCAGGATACTTACTAAAATAGTATGGAAAAAAAGCAGGCACAGGATTATATCAAACAAGTACTCAACTCCCGTTTCTATCAGGAGCAATTTGAATTGTTTGTCAGAAACCTGCTCAACGAGTTTGAACCGCGTGACAATAATTACAGCGGAAACCTAATTCCGGAGGCTTTTCGCGATCACATCGCCCATTACAAACGCATCGGGAAGTACATCGATCCCGAGGGTGAGCCGATGGACATTCTCATTGTCCAAACCCGATCGGTGAATAAACTCGAACGCACACGAACTGCCCTGAGAAACTTTGTGGTTCGCCACTTGAAAAACTTTGATAAGTACTATGCGCTGGTTGCCTTCTATTCCAAAGAAGATGACGGAACGGAATGGCGGTTATCACTGGTTAAAATTGACATAGAACAGGAACGCACCGAAAAAGGAAAGATCAAAGCGAAAGAAGAAATTGTCCCTGCCAGACGCTTCTCCTTTCTGGTAGGTGAAAACGAAAATGCTCATACCGCTCAAAAACAGTTGCTGCCACTTTTGGTCAACGACCACAGCAATCCACTCATCATTAAAGAAAAAGACGGTGACGGTAGTGTGGAAGGTGCCTTTAGCATAGAGAAAGTAACCGATGATTTTTACGAGCAATACAAAGAACTCTACCTTAAGCTCACAGAAAATGCGGCTCTGACCGAAACACTGGAAAAAGAAGGGCTTGATCCAGTGCGGTTTGTCAAAAAGCTGCTAGGACAGATCGTCTTCCTTTATTTCCTGCAAAAGAAAGGCTGGCTGGGTGTTCCCAAAGACCAAAAAATGGGTGAAGGCCCTAAAAACTTCTTGCGAAAGAAATTTGATAAGACCAATGAAGCCTGTCCTGAGCAAGGTCGAAGGGATGGCGGCAATTACTTCAACGACTTCCTTCGCTTCCTATTTTATGATGCACTGGCCAAAGAACACAATGATGAAGGTATTAAATACTACAACAAGCGTCTGGATTGCAAAATCCCCTTCCTGAATGGGGGCTTGTTTGAAGCGGATTATGAAAATTGGGATACCCTTGATCTGAACATTGATAATCTCCTGTTCAGCAATCCCAACCAAAAGACCAAAGCTGGAGATAAGGGAAGAGGCATTCTGGATGTGTTTGACCGCTATAACTTTACTATACGCGAAGACGAACCGCTTGAAAAAGAAGTAGCCGTTGACCCGGAAATGCTGGGTAAGGTATTTGAAAACCTGCTGGATGTGACCGACCGTAAAAGCAAAGGCGCATTTTACACGCCCCGTGAAATTGTGCACTACATGTGCCAGGAAAGCCTCATTCATTATCTTGACAATTCGGTTAACAATTACACGGAAAGTTTTCAACCCATTGATTCTGATCAGGCCAGTTTGTTTGGGGGCAGCAGCAACAAGAAGGGAAACCTGAAAATAGAGGTAGAAAACAAAGGCGATATTCGTGTGCCTAAAGATGATATTGCTCAGTTCATCCGTCATGGACACCTGGTGCTGGAACATGAAACCACGGTAACCGGGAAAGGTAAAGAAACCGGCAGCTACAAATACAAACTACCGGAAAGCATTCGCAATAATGCAGAAACCTTAGACAAGACTTTAGCTGAAATTAAGATCTGCGATCCGGCCATAGGCTCTGGGGCATTCCCCGTAGGCTTGTTGCATGAGATTGTGATTGCCCGCCTGGTACTCAATTCCTTTTTACAGAAAGATGAGTACACCGCATATAACCTAACCTGGACAAGCCAGAACCAAAAAGGAATAAAGTTATAACTTGCCTT
>CAZNPH010000022.1:0-66866 GCA_964574985.1 uncultured Bacteroidaceae bacterium | reverse complement strand
GCCGGAAATCCTTGCCAAACGTGCATTTGAATAAATTTCTCATTTGGAACTTCAGGTTATCGCTGCCGGGCCTGCGGTGAACTGATTCGTCAATCAGCCTGATCTGACCGGTACAACCTCTTTCATGAATGAATGTCAGGATGCCGTTGTCGGGGCACAGGATGAAATGTCCCGGGGTTGTCCTGACGGCCACAGATCTCCGGCTGGTTCCCACACCGGGATCGACTACGGCAACGAATACTGTACCCGGGGGCCAGCAAGAAATGGCATTGCCCAGGATTATGGATGCTTCCCAGATGTTGAAAGGTTCGATGGAATGGGTGAGATCAAAGATATTCAGGGAGGGATGGACGCTGAGGGCAATCCCTTTCATGCAGGCTGCGTAGTGTTCACGGTTGCCGAAATCAGACAGGAGTACAAGAGAATCCATATGGGGATTGATGAATGGATTACTGGGATAATTTATTTGTCAGGCGATGGTGGAAATCACAAAACGTTTCCCTGATCTGGTCCCGGATCATTCTGAATTGTTGCATGATCTCATCCTGGGTTCCCGTTGCTTTGGCAGGATCTTCAAAACCCATGTGCAAACGCTGTTTCACGTTTCCGGTGAATACGGGGCAGCTCTCTTTTGCCTGGTCACAGACTGTAATCACATAATCAAAATCCTGATCCAGGAATTCATCCACAAATTTGGGTTGATGCGAACGAATGTCGATGCCAATCTCATTCATAACTGCAATGGCTTTGGGGTGCACGGCCCCGGCAGGTTCTGTGCCTGCGCTGAATACTTCCAGACCGGGATCGAATGATCTCAGGAAACCCTCGGCCATCTGGCTGCGACAACTGTTTCCGGTACAAATGATCAGAATTTTCATATACAAGGCAAATGTAGAACTTTTGGAACGCACTGTGAAAAAAATCTACATACCCATTGAAAAGTTTTCCCTGTAACTTATAAACTCCCCCATGGTTTGGGCATATCCGGGAGAATGTCTTCATTCTGGCATGGCATTGGCAACTAAAGAAGTACCATGAGAACAACCATCAAAACCCTGTTGAGTCTGGTTACACCGTTTTTCCTGCTGGCCGTTCCAATGCATGCCCAGAATTTCGGAAAGAACAAAGTCAACTATGAACAATTAGATTTCAGAATATATGAAACCCCGCATTTTTTGGTATATCATTACGTGGATGATGAAGAAGAGATCGAAGATTTTGCACAATTGTGTGAAAGATGGTATAAACGTCACCAGGCGGTTTTTCTGGATACCCTCGGGAGAAAAAACCCCATCATTCTTTATAATGACCATGCCGATTTCCAGCAAACCACGGTGATCAGCGGATTGATCGGTGTCGGAACCGGCGGGGTGACAGAGGGGTTGAGGAACAGGGTGGTCATGCCCTATAACCCATCGAATAGGGAAACCAGCCATGTGCTTGGGCATGAGATGGTGCATGTTTTTCAGTACCACATGCTTAAGTCCAGCGACAGTGCAGGATTGCGTGCATCCAGGAGAATTCCCATGTGGATGATCGAGGGTATGGCCGAATATCTGTCCATCGGCAGATCGGATGTTCAGACTTCCCTGTGGATGCGTGATGCCGTGAATCATGACGATATCCCCACCCTTGAGCAAATGACCAGGGAGCCCGATAAATATTTCCCGTACCGGTACGGACATGCATTCTGGTCATACATAACCGGCCATTACGGAGATGCAATGGTCCGTCCCTTGTTTATCACCAGTGCCAAATGGGGTTACAGGGAAGCCATGGACAGTTTGCTGGGATATACACCGGACAGTCTGTCCAAATTGTGGGCCCGGGATCTGAAACGGAACTATGCTGCTTATTTGAGAGAAACGGAAGACCATGTTGGAGAAAAACTGTTCGATGAATCCAACGCGGGGAAGATGAACATAGCACCCTCCTTAAGTCCGGACGGAGAGCAACTGATTTTCATTTCGGATAAGAACGTAATATCCACAGATTTTTTTCTGGCCGATGTGGAAGATAAAAGCATCACTGAAAGGATTACCAGTGTGGTCCGTCAGTCGCATATTGATAATTACAGCTATCTTGAGTCGGCGGGAGCCTGGAGTCCGGACGGGGAAAAATATGCCATTACCATATTCAGTGAAGGAAGGAACCAATTGCTTATTGCCGATGTTCAAAAAAATCGGACGGTTAAGACCATCGACATCAATTTTCTGGAAGCTTTCAACAACCCGGATTGGTCTCCCGATGGCAGGAAAATCCTTCTTTCGGGGCTGAAGGAAGGTCAAAGCGACCTGTATGTCTACCATCTGGAAACCCAAAAGATGGAACAACTTACCAATGACCCGTATTCCGATCTTCAACCCAACTGGTCCCCGGACGGGTCAAAGATCGTTTATGTAACGGACCGGGGAAGAAGTACGAACCTGGAGAAATTAATATACGGGAATTACCGGATGGCAGTATACGATATCGGATCGGGTGAAATCCATAAGCCCGGCTTGCTGCCCGGAGCCGATATCATCCACCCAAGGTTCTCTCCCGGCGGGGATCAGATATATTTTGTTTCCAACGCAGACGGTACCCGGAATATTTACCGCTATGATCCTCACAGTGAAATAGTTGAGCGACTGACCCGGTTGAAAACGGGGGTGATCGGACTGAGCCGGTTGTCACCCTGTTTTGATATTTCAAGGGAAAGCGAAGAACTTGTTTATATTCTGTATAATGATGACGGGTATGAAATATACAAGTCCGATATTTCCGAACTCGAGGGAGAACGGTTCACATCCGGTGATGTGGACTTTTCGGCTGCCGAACTGCCGCCGGTTGATGAAGGGATGGAACGGATAGTTGTAGATAAGAATCTGGAACGGTATCCGGTAACTCCCCCGGAAAAATTTGACCTGGAACCCTACAAACCAAAATTTACCCTTGAATACGTCGGTAGCGCCGGACTCGGAGTAGGGACAAGCCAATTCGGGACCGGACTCGCCGGAGGGGTCAGTTTTTTGTTCAGTGATATACTCAAGAGGAATCAATTGATGACCTCGATAAGGGTCAATGGCAGAATTTATGATATTGGCGGGCAGGCGGTTTATCTAAATCAGGAAAGCCGGCTGAGCTGGGGGGCATCTTTTACCCACATTCCCTATCGATCTTCCCGTGCATTCATTACGGCGGATACCATCGAATCGGTGCTCGTCAGGGATCTGGTGATCATGGAACAACGGACATTTGAAGATGAGCTGGGCGCGTTTGCTTACTTTCCCTTATCCAAAAAACTGAGGTTTGAAGGCGGACTGAGTGCCAGTATGTATAGTTTCAGGATCGACAGTATAAACAATTATTACGCGGGGGCCGTGAAGATCGACGAGGAATCGCATAAACTGGATGCCCCGAAACCATTCTTTGTTTACAGGGCGTATGTGGCTTATGTTGGCGATGGTTCGCGTTTCGGACTCACCTCCCCGATGAGTGGGTACCGGTACCGCTTCCAGTTGGATAAGACATTTGGTGAGGTAGGGTTCTGGGGGACCCGGGCCGATTACAGGAAATATTTCTTCCTGCCACCGGTCGGTTTGGGTTTCCGCATCATGCATTACGGACGTTACGGGAGAAGTGCCGACAACTTGTATCCTATCTATCTTGGAAACCATTATTTTGTCAGGGGATACGGGTATAATTCGTTGAGGAGGAATCAGTGTGCCGATGGCAATTGTTTAAGTTACAATAATCTGATGGGAAGCAAGATCGTGGTGGCCAATGCTGAATTCCGCCTTCCTTTTTCGGGTCCCAGGCGGCTGGCAATCATAAAATCGGGAATGTTCTTTTCGGATATTGTGTTTTTTGCGGACGGGGGTGTGGCCTGGTCCGATGTTGACCGGGTAGCTTTTGAATGGGAACCAACCGGAGACGGGGATCATATCCCGGTTTTCAGTGCAGGTGTCTCGGTCAGACTGAACCTGTTTGGTGCCATCATCCTGGAACCGTACTATGCAATCCCCTTCCAGCGTAAAGAACTGAAAGGTTTGGGCACACTGGGATTCTATATATCCGCGGGAGGATTCTAAAATCCATCTATATGGGGTTGATGGATTGATAAAAAAATAACCCCTGATATTTTTATAACTTAAAAAAACGAAAATTATGAAAATGGTAAAAGTAATTGAAGTCATTGCTTCATCGGAAAAAGGATTTACCGAGGCCACACAAGTTGCCATAGAGGAAGCAGCAAAAACGGTCAACAACATTAAATCCATCTATATCAAGGAAATGAATGCCAATGTGGAAGACCGGAAAATTGTCTCATATGCAGTGAATGCAAAGATTTCCTTTGAAATAGAGAAATAGTTTATTTTTTCCTTAAAGGCAATGATCTGAGCCCGTTTTTGTATATTTTCGCTCCGGATTGGTTTTTTCATCATTCGGGTCATTGAATGGTATTCCGGATCATTGCCATATTGCTTCTGCTGACCCATTCGGCACCAAATTGTCTGGCAGCCGGCAGGAGGCGTATGCATGTGCAAAAAGGGGTACTGGATCTCAGAAGAGTAAATTTTACTGAAGGAAGCATTTTCAGGCTTGATGGAGAATGGGAATTTTACTGGAAAAGATTCATTGATCCGGAAAAAAAACCCCTGACGGTCACCCCTTCACCGGACGGGTACGCGGAGGTCCCTTCCTACTGGACTGATCTTGAATTAAATGGCGAACGGCTTCCGGGACAAGGATATGCTTCCTACCGTTTGCTTGTTTTTTTGCCTGCAGGTTTCGATGATCCACTGGCTTTCGATGTTCCTGTTTTTGATGATAGTTATGCCTTGTTCATTGACGGGAAAAAAATGGCAGGGAACGGGAAACCAGGGATCAGCACCGGGGAAAGCCAACCGGCTTATGCACCTAAACGGGTAATCTGCCATCCCTCTTCCGATACGCTCGAACTGGTTATTCATGTATCCAATTTTCATCACAGGCGCGGCGGCTTCTGGAAATCCATGAGGATGGGTACTGTCCGGAAAATATCAGAGACTACTACCCTTTACCGGTTGATCAGCTTCGTTTCCCTGGGTGTGTTGATGTCCTTTTCCCTGTTTTTTCTTTTCTTTTTTCTGTTTTTCAGGAAAAGAAAAGTTTTTCTGTTCTTTTCCCTCGCACTCATGGGTGTCTTCTTCCGGCTTCTCAGCACCGATATGTATCCCCTTATGAATCTGGCCGATGTTTCCTGGACATGGCTGGTCAGGATCGAATATCTGGGTTCATTCGGGGCTCTTCTTTCCGGCATGTGGTATTTTCATTCGCTTTTCCCGTCACGGTTCATGCAACGGATAAATCAGGTCAATACGATCATCATCTGCATCATTTTTCTGGTCATCCTGTTTTCCGGAGTTCCCCTGTTTTCCTATACCATTCTGTATTTCCAACCGGTAACACTTGCCATGATAGGATATTACCTGGTGATAAGTTTTATGGGATCGATACGGGGGAACCGGGAAAAACTCATTTATTTTGCCGGACTTCTGGTTCTTGTGCTTGCTTTGATCAATGATATCCGGATATCAAATTCGCAATCTGCCATGTCCAGGGATTATGCCATCCATTTTGCGGTTCAGTTTTTTGTTTTTATCCAGGCCATTATGCTGGTCCGTGCCTGGACACTTGCATTCAAAGAACAGGAAAAGCTTCGCTCGGAGATCAAATTCATGAATATAAACCTGGAAAACCTGGTCAGCAAAAGGACCGAAGAACTGAAGGCCCGGAACAAGGAGATCAGTCTTCAGCATGATCAGATCGCCCGGCAGAATAAAAAATTGAAAGAAACCCTGGTCATCAGGAACCGGTTATTTTCAATCATTGCCCATGATTTGAAAAGTCCGGTTGCCAATATTGTCCAGCTTTCAGAACTTATGGATATGGATATATCCCGTGCGGACCTTGACAAGGTGTTGAAGTCCACCCGGGAATTGGCCAGATCGGCCTACCATTTGATAGATAATCTGCTGTACTGGGGAAGGAGTCAGGGCAAACAAATACAACACAATCCGGAGAAATGCAATGTAGCAGAGATGGCCGGCGAAGTACTGGTGCTTTTCCGTCATACGGCGGACCGGAAATCAATTGAATTGGAACTGATCAAGCAGGACAGGCTTTATGCATATTGTGACCGGGAACTCATCAGAATCGTATTGCGCAATCTTCTTTCCAATGCCCTTAAATTCACCAAAACCGGTGGCCGGGTGGAAGTAAAAATTTATCATGTCGGGGAGGATAACCAAATGGTTTATGTCGCTGTCGGGGACAACGGGATCGGGATACCTGCGGAAAAACTCAAAAAGCTGTTCCATAAAGAAGACCTGGAATCTACTTACGGCACCGACCAGGAAAAAGGGACCGGACTGGGTTTGACTTTGTGCAAGGACCTGGTCGATCTGAACCGGGGGAAATTGACTGTGGAAAGCACACCCGGGGAGGGGACCACTGCCATTGTTGCACTGCCTGTATGGAAACAAAAAGGGAATCCCTCTTGAATGGTACTGGTTATTTTCTTACCTTAGAAGAAAAGAAAGATTTTTGATTTGGTCTCGCGGGCGGAATTGGATATTTACAAACCCCTAAATATATCTGCTATGAGATCAATCATTTATAAGTCCGTAACCCTCCTTGTCGTGCTGTTATGCCTGACAGCATGTTCTTCGAGAAGAAAGGTGTCCGTGGGAATAAGCATGGGGCCGGTTCATGAACGGTGGGAAAAGGATCAGAGCTTTTTGACCCAGCACCTTGAAACCCGGGGAGCGAAAGTTACCGTACTCAGGGCCAATGGAAATGAAAAAGACCAGATCAGACAGGCCAACAAAATCATTGAGGACAACGTTGACGTTATGATACTGATCCCCGTAAACAGCAATACGGCCGGGACCCTTGTGGATTATGCCAAAAACAAAGGTGTCAGTGTGCTGGCTTATGACCGGATCGTAAACAACTGCAAATTGGATTTTTACGTGTCTTTTGATAATGTCCGGGTGGGTGAAATGCAGGCGGAATTCCTTACCAGCATCAAGCCGGAAGGGAATTATGCCATACTCAGCGGGGATCCCGACGACAACAACTCTGTTCTTATCCGGCTTGGACAGATGAATATTCTGCAGCCACTGATCATTAAAAACGACATTAAGATCGTGCTGGACAAGAACGTGGAGGATTGGGATACAGACAATGCTTACAGGATACTGACGGATTTTTTAAATGAACACGATCCGCCTGATGCGGTTCTTGCCGCGAATGATGCGATAGCAAAAGGGGTTGCCCAGGCAATTGAGGAGAAAGGTCTGACCGGCAAGGTACTGGTAAGTGGCCAGGATGCCGAACCGAATGCCTGCAGAAGAATTGTGAATGGCAAGCAGACCATGACGGTTTATAAAGTCATTGAATCGCTTGCAGCAACCGCTGCCAATATTGCCATAAATCTTGCAGAAGGGAAGAGTGTATACAATACCCAGACAACGGTAAATAACGGGCAAAAAATGGTCCCTGCCATATTGCTGACCTCCATGATCCCGGTTTCCAGTGAAAATATCAGGATGACCGTGATCGCTGACGGTTACCTTGATGAGGAAGAAGTTTTCGGGGACAGATGAGGTACCAAAGGCATTTTCTGAGCAACCATATTTTGTTGCTGCTGGTATTCCTTGCAGGATTCCCGGGAGTATGTTCACAAACGCTGCCGGATCAAAAAACATTGGACCGTATGGTAATGCAGTTTCTTGAAGAAAACAGGAACCAGTGGTATGACATGAATATCCCCGAAGAAGACGGCAGGGCCATGTATGATCTTATTATTGAAAACGGGTATGCCAGGGCATTGGAAATTGGCACATCTACCGGCCGTTCAGCTGTCTGGATCGCCTGGGCCCTGAGCAGGACCGGGGGTAAACTGATCACAATCGAGATCGATGAAGGCAGATACAAGAAAGCATTGAAAAATTTCAGAAAGGCAGGCCTGGACGGTTATATCGATGCACGACTTGCCGATGCACATCAATTGGTGCCGGAACTGGAAGGCCCTTTTGATTTTGTATTTTGTGATGCCGATAAAGAAGGATACACCCAATACCTCAAAACCGTCCTGCCCCGGCTTGAAAAAGGAGGCTGCTTTGTGGCCCACAATGTTCTGGATCTCAGGTATGCCAGAGGAATAAAGGATTTCCTTGAATTTCTGGAAAAATCGGATCAACTGGAAACAGCCATTGATCGGTCTTCCGGTTCAGGGCTGTCGGTCTCTTACAGGAAATGATCCTATTTCCATTTTTTCTTCCAGAGGAAATATATCGGAACTCCTGCAGATACAGCAACAATTGCGGAAACCGATTCCAGGGGCCGGTTCAGAAAAGCAATCACCATAATGCCAATACTTGACAGGAGAAAAAATACAGGAATATAAGGGTAGGCTTTTACGGGTACGGCGGTATCATTTCCTATTTTTCTTTTCCGGGCGATGAATAAACCAAATACAGCCAGCAAAGGAAAAATCAGCAAGGCAAATTCCAGGAAGATCACAATCTGTTCAAAAGATCCGATCAATACCAGAATAATCGAAATGGCACCCTGGATTATGATGGATATTCCGGGAACTCCGAAACGGGGATGAATCCTGGCAGCAAAAGGAAAAAACAGCTTGTCCCGGCCCATGGCATAATATATTCTGGGTCCCAGCAAAATAAAAGCGCTAAGGGAAGACAGAAGCGCAATGCCGCTCAGGATCCCCAATATTCTTCCGAACCATTCTCCGAAAGCTTGTGCAGATGCACTTTCAACAATGGTGATGACCCCCTGTGCCTGATGAAAAGGGATGGCGTAAAAAATGAACAGGTTGATGGACAAATAAATGAGGATCACGATCACTGTGCCCAGGATCAGTGACCGGGGCAAAGTTCTGCCCGGGTCACGGATTTCCCCGGCAATATAGCTGCTGGCATTCCATCCGCTATAGGAAAACATGATCAGCATCATGGCGGTTCCTGCGGCAATTGCCCCGTGTGAATCATTTGCGTGAGCGGAAAAATTTGACCAGTCTCCTTTTCCCAATGACAAACCGGCTACAGCCAGACCCAGTACAATGGCAATTTTTATTCCTGTAAGCAGATTCTGAACCCTGGATCCCCATTTATGACCAAAATAATGAAGAATGGTGAAAAGAACAATTACGGTAATTGCCATGATCTTCTTGACCCAGGCAATCTGAACTGGATCTGAGGAGAATCTGCCGGTAGGATCGCCCTGAAATATATATTCGGAGAAACCGATGGCTGAAGCGGCAATGGGAGCCGAAAAACCTATAAAAAAACTTGTCCATCCGCTTAGAAATCCCACGGCAGGGTCATAGAGGCGTTTCAGGTACAGGTATTCCCCGCCGTCCTGCGGCATTCTGGTGGCAAGTTCTACATAGCATAAGGCCCCTGAAAGAGCGACCATTCCTCCGAATATCCAGAAAAACAAAACAATTAATGGTCCGGAAAGGTTGCCGGCGGCCAGCCCCGAAGTTGTAAAAATACCGGCACCGATCATATTGGCGACCACAATGCTGATCGCCGTGACCAGACCGATCCTTCTATGTGGCTTGTCATTGTTTCCCTGCATTCGAAAATTCAGTGATCAAAAAGTCTGATACCGGAAAAAGACATACAGATGGTCAGCGGATGATCAAACGTTCCTGATAAGTTTTATTTCCACGTAATGTAATGATGTATAATCCACTCTTTATGTTGTTTTTATAGAAAGTAAACCGTTCTTTCCGCAATCCGGAATACTGGTCGACGATCCGCCCGGAAACATCCAGGATCAGTGCCTGAAAAGGAAAATGGTCCGGATTCGGAAAGTCTATCAGGGCCGAGTGAACAACAGGATTCGGAGTAATTTTGATTTTTCCGCAAGGTGCCCGGGAACCATGGATATGGGTGGATGCCTGTGGGGAGGCAATGTTGGACAGGGACGTGTTTTCATTTTCCGGGTGGTTGTTTCCCGAAAACTGTGCCACGACCCTGTAATGGTTTTCATTGTCCGGAGGGTCGGGATCGCTGTAGTTGCTGATGGAACCGGGGACCGAATCAATGACAGCCATACTTGTCCCGCTGATACCCCGTTTGATGATGCAGGTCTTGATGTCGGCACCTTCGTAATGGTTCCAGATCAGGTTGTTGGTTTTACCCCCTCCTTTGTATACACTGAGGAATATAGTTCTATGTGGTTCGCTGGCCAGCGAAGTATCACCACATGCATTGATCAACCGGAGCTGGTAACGGAATGATTTGATCGAGGGATCTGACAGGGTGTCATACATGATCCCACTGTCAGGATCTTCATGACCGGAGGCCCACATGTACTTCAAGGTGGCAGGGGATTCTTTGTATAGCAATGCTTCAGTAATACCGAAACCGGGTGTGAAACAGACCCGTATCTTTTCAGAATCACGGCCGACCGAAACGGAACGTACCTCCGGGGAATAAAAGGTGCTGTGATCTGATCTGCATGCAACCTGTCCGTTCCGGTTGGTCCTGATCAGATAGGAAAGTTTCTGTTCAAAACTTCGGGTGGCTCCGTTCACGATATATCCTGAATCAGCGGTCTGTTGGATTCCATAGCCTGCATCCCGGTACAGGCCACCTAGTGTATTGCTCCAGGTGCTATCTCCTATTATGTTGGTTTTTAATATCATAACATCTTCTTGTCCGTTACCCGTTTTGTCTGTGGATCCCACAACCGCAAAACCATTGTCATAACTTTGTAAGGCACCAAAAGCCCGCTTCATGGCCAATTGTAATTTTTTCCAGATTATGTTTCCCTCATCGTCGATCCACATCAGGAATGCCTGCTCTTTCAGTGTGGCCGGTGCCAGATATGTGCCGCTTACGATATACGAATTGTTTTTGGTTGATTTGACGGAGGCGTTCATGAGATTTGATATGCCGGTATATTCCTGCGCCCATAAAGTATTCAAATGATCATCCGTTTTGATGATATACAGGCAGCTTCCTTCCGGGTACGGGAATCCTGAATACCCACCTAAAATAAATTCTCCGTTGTCAAGTGCATGTATGAATAACAGGGTCAGATCCGATCCGCCGGTAATAAGGCTTTCATCGAGAATTTGTCCGTTGATGTCCATTTTTTTCAGGGAAATGCCTCTGCGGTGACTGTTTTCGGAAAACTGAACCGTTGTACCGGCGACCAGTAGATCTCCGTCGGAAGTCATCCAGGTGAAAGGGTTCCTGTCTTCATACGGTCCGGTATCCAGACTCCGTGTCCATATCCTTTCACCAAAATCGTTGATCCTTATCAGTCTCAGTTCATAGGGACCGGAAGCTGCAATTAAATATCCGCTGTCCGTACTTGCCTGGAGGGTAATGTGGTAATTCACATATGCTCCTGTTTCATAAGCCTTGTTCCACAACAGGGTTCCGTAACTGCTGAAACATTTAAGGGTAATTGTGGACAATCCGTTTACCGGATTTGTTTTTCCTGCAAGAAGACTTTTTCCTTCAGGTGTGATCTGCATGGAATTCCCCGGGAAATCACAATTGTAAAACAATCCGTCGAATGCCTTCTCGAATGTTTGTGCGCGGACAGCCCCCAAAAGGCAAATACCCAGGAGTAAAAGGCTCAGATGGCACTTCATGGATTGTCTGTATGTTACCATTCGGAACAGGAAAGGTAAGAAAAATAGGAGAAAAATGAACAACGCAATTGATGATTTTCAAATCAGCAGCAAGGCCGAAATTGCGGTGGATGCGATGATGAATATCCTGTAGAATTTTTCCGGCATCAGTTTTACGGCAAAAACGCCCAGAAAAGCACCTGCAAGGATCGGGGGGATCATCAGCAGGTCGAAAGCAAAAGACTTCAAGGTAATGGTTTGCCAGGCAAAAATATGCAGTGGAACCTTCAGCAGGTTGATGATGAAAAAGAACCAGGCAGTGGTTCCGATATAATTGTTTTTGGGAAGCCGCATGGACAACATATACAAAGCCAGTATGGGCCCGGCCGCGTTACCGATCATGGTGGCAAATCCACCTGTGAGACCCAGCAGGGCGGAGAACCACCAATGGTCTGGTATTTTACCGGAAGATTTTCTCAGGTCCTGCCAGAGCATCATTGCGATGCCTGCCATAACCAGCACTCCGATCAGTTTATTGAACTGTTCATCGGAGATCCGTTCACCGACAAAGACAGCAACCAATATGCCGGCAAGTGCCCAGGGCAGGGGTTTTATCACATATTTCCAGTTGGCATGCCGGTGATAATATGTAACGGCAAAAATATCTGCAAAAACGAGTATGGGAAGGAGCAGGCCGACCGAAGTGCGACCGCCGAAAATCACTGCAAGGGTGGGCACTACCAGTATTCCCGCACCCGAAAGGCCCGTTTTGGCCATGCCGATCAGCATACCGCATCCAATGGCAAGCAACCATTGAATAAGCGTCAGTTCGTATCCGCCAATTTCTGAAAACATGAGAAAAATTTTTGCAATAATAGAAAAGAATATTCTGGAAGCGAAATATATTTGAATTTGCCGGGATGCAGGCAGAAGCACTTTTGAAATGACCGGAGAATGTTTAAATTTAGATATTCGTTCACAGATTTCGCAGACGGGGATTGACCGGCAAAAAAATATTGTACTTGCCCTGATAACGTAACATGCAGAAATATAAATATTTAATAAAACATTAACCCATGGAAAGAAGAAGTTTTTTTAAAAAATCAATGATTGCTTCGGCGGGCGCTGCATTATTTACAGGCAATCAGGCTTTTGCAGGAAAAATGACCCGCAACTCAGAAAAACGGGCCGGAGAGAACACGTTCAATTTGAACTATGCCCCTCATTTCGGGATGTTCAGGCATCATGCCGGGGAAGACCCCATTGATCAGTTGAAATTCATATATGATGTCGGTTTCAGGGCACTGGAGGACAATGGCATGAAAGGACGCAGTGTGGATATGCAAAAGAAGATCGCCGCGCAAATGGAAAAAAGCGGTATGGCCATGGGTGTATTCGTGGCTCATACCATTCAATGGACAGAGCCCGGTCTGACCACCGGGGATCCCGAAATCCTGGAAGAATTCCTGAGGGAAGTCAGGGAATCGGTGGAGGTAGCCCGAAGGGTAAATGCCAAATGGGTGACCGTGGTTCCCGGATATGTCGATCTGAGGCAACAAATGGGATATCAGACCGCACATGTAGTGAATGCACTGAAAAAAGCCTGTGATATCCTGGAGCCACACGGACTGATCATGGTTCTTGAGCCCCTGAATTTCAGGAACCACCCGGGATTGTTTCTGAAAAAGATCCCGCAGGCATATGAAATCTGCAAAGCCGTCGACAGTCCGTCCTGCAAGATACTGTTTGATATTTACCATCAACAGATCCAGGAAGGGAATCTCATACCCAATATCGATCTTGCATGGGAAGAGATCGCCTATTTCCAGATCGGCGACAACCCGGGCAGGAAAGAGCCCACCACCGGTGAGATATGCTACAAGAATGTCTTCAAGCACATCTATGACAAGGGATACAAAGACATTCTGGGCATGGAACACGGCAACTCAAAACCCGGAAAAGATGGAGAGAAAGCCCTGATCGAAGCTTACCGCACGGTGGACAGATTTGAGACCTGATCAGTCCGTTTTGGGTGCTGAACCCGGTACGGGGACCGTGAATTCCATATCCACCGGGCCCATCTCTATTTTTTCCGGACCGAGGGTCAGGCCCGATTGCATCATTTCTTCCCAGGTCGTTTCCTTGCCTGTATAGGCCGATATGCGTGCCATGATGGCTGCAAGGGTCGATTTTGCAGTGGTCTCCGCTTCCACCACCGGTTTGTTGGTACGGATGGCGGTCACCAGGTGTATGTGCTCCTGGTCGTAAGGACTGACCTTTACCCGGCCGGTGTTTTCCCCCGATTCATCCACCGGATAACTGTATTCCCAGGCCACGGAACCATCGGGATTGTAAATGGTGTTTCTGCAGTTGGAATATCCTTCGGTACCCCGTATATACTCCGAAACACTGTTTGCACAATCATTGATCTGTCTGCACATGCTGTGGACATGAACATCTCCCTCATAAATAAAATCCGTGCTGAAATTATCATACTGATCTCCGGTCACCCTCCTGTGGCGGGAACCGAAACTGACCGCGCTGAGCGGGAATTTGCCGGTGAACCAGTTGATTACATCGATATTGTGCATATGCTGTTCCACAATGTGGTCCCCCGATAGCCAGCACCAGTTGACCCAATCCCTGATCATGAACTCCATGTCGGACCATTCCGGCTTCCGGTTTCTGTGCCAGAGCTTGGAACTGTTCCAGTAGCAATTGGCGGAAACAATGTCTCCGATCTCTCCGGACATGACCCGTTTATAGGTTTCAATATAATCACGCTGGTGCCTTCTTTGAGTACCGGTTACAACGGAAAGCCCAACGGATTCAGCTTTTTTGGCCGAACTGATTATGGATCTTGCTCCCACAGGATCCACGGCCACCGGTTTTTCCATGAATACGTGCTTCCTTGCTTCTATGGCATCACTGAATTGTTCCGGCCTGAAATAGGGAGGGGTGGCCAGGATCACTACATCCACATCCGAATCCAGTACTTTTTTGCAGGCATCGAAACCCAGAAAACACATATCGTCGGGAACCTCAACTCCTTTTTCTGCCTTGAGTTTTTCCCTGCAGCCGTTCATTTTGTCTTCAAAAACATCGGCCAGGGCAGCGATCTGCAGGTTGGGACCCGCGTTTAAAAAATTGATGGCGGCTCCGGTTCCCCTTCCGCCACAACCGATCAGGCCGGCTTTGAGCAATCCGCCGTCCGGGGCCGTATCAAGAAGAGGCGGCAGGTCGAGATCAGACACTGCGGGTTTTCCGGTGCAGGAATTCAGGATGCCACTGATCCCAATGGTTCCAAGAGCACCGAGTGCGGTGGCATTTTCCAGAAACTTTCTGCGGCTTACATTATTATTGTTCTGTTCCATAATGATTTGATTTTGATGGACAAATTTAGTCATTGTTTTTGGGATTCCATTCACAAACCACACGGAATCCTACATGATTGCAATCGGAATACCACCAGATGCTTTTGGGGATCTGGGGATCGGTCTTCAGCCAGTCAATTGAACGGGTGTGTTCCCTGGATGCCGACCGTACTCCACCGGCATCGCTTTTGAATGATCCCCCCCTGATCACATGTTCCTCCCCGTAGGCAGGACCCTGTGGGTCCTTCACCAGGTTTTCGGGGAGTTTTTCATAGGCATCGGGTGCATACCAGTCGGAACAAAATTCACTTACGTTGCCCGGCATGTTGACCAGTCCGAAAGGATTGGGCTTTACTTCGGAGGGCAGCCCCGTTTTGCCCTGGCTGTTCAGGTGATAAATCACATAGGTATTGATGGTGGAGGTGTCTGACCCGAATATTTTTTTCATAAAACCTTTTTCCGAATACTTTCTGGGATCACCTTCAAAAAAGTAGGGACCGGTTGTGCCAGCCCGTGCGGCATATTCCCATTCCGCTTCAGTAGGAAGACGGTATTTTTTGCCCGTCATTTCAGATAGCCACTGACAATAATATTCCGCTGCATGATGGGTCATGGTAATGGCCGGCCTGGATCCTTTGCCCCATCCCTGTCCGGGGTTTCCCCATGGCGGTGTGGGACCGGTTTCTGCGTCCGCTTGTTTGTCCGTATCGGATGTTCTGCCTTCGCTGGCAGTCATTGCAAAAAAGGACAGGTATTCATCCCAGGTGACTTCCGTTTTTGCCAAAAAGAAAGGGCTGATCTCAACTTCCCCCCGGGGGCCTTCGTCTTTCTCACGGAAAGGTTCGTCCTGGGGGCTTCCCAGCGTAAACCTGCCGCCCGGAATGGCCACCATTTCAAAACTGGAACTTGTCCCCGGGACGGTTTCGGTGAAATTCGCGAAAGTATCCACCCTGGCCGGGCGATTGAAAATCTTTTTGGGTTTTTCCGGTTTCTTCCCGAAATCCACGTTTTTGGCATGTATGGCATCTTCGGAATAATGTCCGGTATAAAGGTGGCAATTGATGCATCTCAACTCATCGGGATGCTGACTGTAATATAAATGGGCTTCATCGCCTTCCCGGGAAAGACCGATGGGAAACAAATTCTGATGGCAGTGCAGGCAGGCTTCCTTGTAGGTGTGTTTTTTTGCGTATTCAAGCTGGGATTTTTCCTCCCAGTTTATTTTGGATACATCCTTGAAAATGGCACCGTACACATCCCGGATGCCGGTTTTGGCTTTTTCTGCAAGATGCGGGATGCCTTCCGGAGGCAGGTGGCATTCTATGCAATGGATTACTATGCCGCGCTCATTATCATAATGGGTGGAAAGTTTCCAGGATTGCGTGGAATGGGGATGAACATGGCAGGAAGCACAAAACTCATCGGATGATGTCATTTTGATTGCACGGTTCCCGAGGATCATGAGCAGTATGCCTGCCAGAAAACCGAAAAAAAGATAGCGTGCAAGCCGATTGCCGGATTTCTTTGCTTTTTTACCGGTTGCCATACGGAATCATTATGTTCGCACCGGTATAAGGGCTACCGGCCATGCAAAGAAAATAAAAATATTTTTCCGGGCAACCGGCCGGTGAACGAATTCAGGAATTTTGGAAGAATATGGTTACATTTGATCAAAATCGAAATGTGACGTGAAACCCCCATCATCGATCCGGCAGCAAGCTACCGGTTGAAGACAAAAGACAATGAATATATCAATCAACATCGTTTTTAGAAATGGGGGTTCGCCGGCCAGGCAGGTGGACAGCCCGCGGGTGGCCGGCAACAAAAAATCAGAGTATTTGAACTGACATTATAACATGTTTAAATTTAAATGATTAACTTAAATATATTCGAATGAAGAGAACCATTCGGATTTTTTCGGTCATTGTATTGATGACACTGGCACTTTCGGCCTGTGAGGAGCTTTTAAACTGCAAAACATGCAGGATCGTAACCTATGAAGACGGTGTAAAGGTGGATGAAGGAACCGGGGTTGTATATTGCGGTGAAGAGCTGGAAGAGAAAGAAAATGAACCCCCGACCACCATTGACAACCGAACCACCCAATGGGAGTGCGAATGATTTTCCTTCCGGTTCCCCGAAAATGAGCTTGCCCCGGAATCAGGTCATTTTTGTATACCGGATGCCGATAACGGTTACATCATCGATTTGATCCACATCCTTGCGCCAGTCCTCGAACACCTCATCGAGTCTGGCCCCCTGCCGGATCATCGGTAACTGCTGTATTTCTTCGAGTTTCCGTCTGAAATTCCTGGCCAGGAACTTTTTTTGATTGGGTCCGCCGAACTGGTCAACGTAACCGTCGGAAAAAATATAGATGGTATCGCCTTCCTTCAACGGGAGGGTGTGGTTTTTAAATTTTTGCATATTTTCATGGATGGCCACCGGCATCTTGTCTCCCTTGATCACCCTGAGTTCTCCGTCTCTGAATAAATACAGTGGGTTGTTCGCACCGGCGAATTCCAGGGTGTCTGACGAATAATCTATTTTGCAAACCACCATGTCCATTCCGTCCTTGACATCACTTTCCGCTTCTCTCTGTTTCAATGATATGATAACTTCTTCCCGCAATTGTTCAAGGATTTCATCCGGTTTCAGAATGCCTTTGTTGATAATGATCTCATTGAGCAGACTGACTCCCAGCATGCTCATAAACGCCCCCGGCACACCGTGGCCGGTGCAATCGGCGGCGATAACAATCTGGATATTGTCCAGGCGGTTCACCCAGTAGAAATCTCCGCTGACTATGTCCCTGGGTTTGTACAGGACAAAATGATCGACCTGGTCGCTGAAAAGTTCCAGCGAGGGCAGAAGGGCCGTCTGGATCCGCTTGGCATATTCGATGCTGTCGGTAATATGTTTTTTCTGGTATGCGATCTGATCCCTTTGTGATTCGGCGATCTCCTTCTGCTTTTCGATCTCATTCTTCTGTTCCAGTATCTTCCGGTTCTTTTCTTCCAGCTGGATATTCGCTGTTTTCTTGATCCTGTATGCACGGTAAATGAAATAACCCAGCCCCGAGATCAGTATCAGCAGGACGATGAAGAAATACAGAAGCATTTTTTGTTTTTCAATGGCTTCCAGCTGCTCGATCAGCACCTTTTCCTGATCACGGATCCTGGACATCTGCCCGGCAATGGCAGTTTGCTGGCTGTCGATCTTTGTCTGCTGGCCGGCAAGTACTTTCTCTTGTTGCCGAGCCGTTTCCATCTGCCGGTTGATCTGTTCTTTTTGTTTGTTTATTTCCTGTTCCTGCCGGGAAAGGACCCGGATGGTTTTCTTCAGGGTTTGTTGCCTGGATTGGATCTCTGCATCCAGGCTGTCAAGGCGTCTCTCCTGAAAGGCGATGATTTTGCGCTGATCATTGATCCTCCGGTTTTGTTCCTGAATGGTGTCTTTCTGCAGTCTGACCACTTCTTTTTCCTTTTCCAGTTCAATTTCCGTCTTTTTGAACAAAGCTTCCCAATCTTCCCTGGTTTTCACTGCCTGGGCAAGGAAAAGTTCCGATACGGACAATTTTTCACGGTTCATTCTTTTCTCATTGACCTCAAAGCGGGGTTTCCCGTCCACCACAATAAAGTTCAGCATGGATTCCTTAAAGTCGAATCCTTCGGTGATCAGCAGTGTGTTGTTTCCCCCGATCCGGTTGAGCACTTTTTTAAGCTCAAATCCGTCCTCCTTTTTTGTAAAAAGGATATGGGTTTTTTCAATCTGGTCCAAATCCCTGAACAGGTATACTTTGATCGGTTTCTGCTGGATGAATTTACGCGTTTTGGCCATGTTTGTCAGGTCCCAGTACAAATCCGTTTCCCGGTTCAGCAAGCCGATTTTGAAATCTGCATGGCTTTGCAGACTGTCATCCCATTGTACGTATTTGGCAATGTCCAGTATGAACAGGGCACGTGTTTCATTGTCGAATCCTTCCTGGGCATTTGCAGAAGGGGCGGTAAACGGATCCATAAACAAACTCAGGCAAATCAGTGTGGTGATCCGAAGAAAAGGTTTCATATGCAGAAAGATTTGGTAATTTATCCATCAAATTAATTCAAAATGAGCGAACCGGCAAGGAAAGATTGTATAAAAAAATTGGCTAATTTTATGATTTGTTATGAACTATTTCGATATCATATTCCTGATCTTACTTTTATGGAGTGCGTTTCAGGGCATCAGAAAAGGTTTTTTCATTATGGCCGCTTCCCTGGCAGCGCTGATACTGGGTATCTGGGGAGCCATTCATTTCTCCCATCTAATGGCAGGATGGATCACCGGACACATTGACCGGAATATTCAATATCTGTCTTTGATCTCTTTCTCCCTGACCTTTGTGCTGATTGTGATCGGTGTGCATTTGCTCGCCAGGGCAATGGATAAGCTGATCAGGGCTGTGGCCCTTGGTTTTTTAAACCGGTTCGCGGGATTGGTTTTCGGGATACTGAAAACGGCATTTTTGATCAGCATTGTTCTGGTGATCCTGGATGCCATAGACAGGAAAATCCCTTTCATCCCCAGGGAACACAAAGAGGCTTCTCTCTTGTACCGTCCCTTGTCACAATTTGCCCCGGCCATATTCCCCTATCTCAGTTTTGATAAGATCCGGGAAAAAACCCGGGAAGTTGATCCGGGGGGAATCAATATCTGAAATATTTGACCCCGGGATGCGTTGATTGTATAATGTTTATCTTAGCGAAAATTTTTGTGCATGGACCTGATAGATGAACTACACTGGAGAGGCATGATCCATGACATCATGCCAGGCACTGCCGGGCAATTGAAAAAAGAACCCACTACGGTTTATGTCGGTTTCGATCCTTCTTCCGATTCACTCCACATTGGCAACCTGGTTTCCATTATACTGCTGAAGCATATGCAGAAGGCAGGGCATAAACCGATCGCACTTGTGGGCGGGGCCACCGGAATGATCGGGGATCCGTCGGGAAAATCCAAAGAAAGGAACCTGCTTGACGAGGAGGTTATCCGGAAAAATGCGGATAGCATTCGGAAACAATTGTCCGGTTTTCTTGATTTTTCCGTTTCCGGACCCGCCAGGGCAGAAATGGTCAATAACCTGGATTGGATGAAAGAATTCACCTTTCTTGATTTTGTACGGGATGTCGGCAAGTATATCACGGTAAATTATATGATGTCGAAGGATTCGGTCAGAAAAAGACTGGGAAAGGATTCTGTTTCCGGGATGTCCTTCACTGAATTTTCATATCAATTGCTGCAGGGTTATGATTTCATGCATCTTTATCAGACACGGAACTGTAAACTTCAGATGGGCGGATCGGATCAGTGGGGGAATATTGTCACCGGGACGGAACTCATCCGGAGGATCCTTTCGGGAAATGCCTATGCGCTGACATGTCCCCTGATTACCCGGTCGGGCGGGGGGAAATTTGGTAAAACAGAAGAAGGAAATGTGTGGCTCGATCCGGCAAAAACATCTGTATACAAATTTTATCAGTTCTGGCTCAACGTGACCGATGCCGATGCCGAAAAATACATCAGGATCTTCACCCTTCTCGGGATCGATGAGATCAAAGAACTGATAAACCGTCACCGCCGTGCACCGGAAGAACGCTTACTTCAGAAATCACTGGCAAGGGAAGTCACAGTGATGGTCCATTCGGAGGAGGATTTTCGTATGGTAGCCGATGCTTCCGGGATCCTTTTCGGAAAAGCCACCAAAGAAACCCTGCAAAACATCAGGGAAGATGTATTTCTGTCTGTTTTTGAAGGCGTGCCTCTGTATAGTGTGGAAAAGAACAAGCTGGGCGAGCAGCTGATCGAACTTCTGACTGCACAGACCCGTATTTTTTCATCCCGGGGTGAATACCGGAGAATGGTCCAGAACGGCGGAGTATTTCTTAACAAGGAGCGGGTAACCGATCCCGATCACAAAATTTCCTCCGGTGACCTGATCAACGGGAAATATATGATCATTCAGAAAGGCAAGAAGAATCATCATCTCATTCAAGTCAAATCATGAAAAACACGAATCATGGTTAAACCCTCACAGGAAAACTACCGGTTTGAATCCACCAACCTTATCTCCCTGATATGGAAGAAACGGAAACCCCTGTTGATCATTTCTTTTGTGGCTGCCGTGTTATCTGCAGTGGTTTCCCTTACCATTACACCAAGATTCAAATCCGCGGCGATCATTTTCCCGGCTTCCCAGGCACCGGTTTCGAAATCACTGCTTTCGGCGACTTATCAGGACAGGACCGGGATCCTGAGTTTCGGCGAAGAAGAACATCTGGAACGCATGCTTCAGGTACTGCATTCAGACAGGATCAGGGACCGGATCATCAGTCAGTTTGACCTGATGCGGCATTATGATATTGACAGTACAGGCCCTTATCCGCTGACCCAGCTTTATGGTGAATACAAATCGAACATGGAATTCAGCAGGACCCGTTATAACTCCGTTCAGGTGGAGGTGCTGGACAAAGATCCGGAGATCGCCGCGGAAATTGTCAATACCATTGTCGCACTGGTTGACACCACCATGAACAAGATGAAGAAAGAAAGAGCCAGGCAGGCGTTCACGCTGGTAAAAACGGAATACTCCACTGTCAGGGAAAGGATCGGGAAACTGGAAGACAGTCTGGGATACTTCAGAAATAAAGGCATTGTCCATTTTGAATCTCAGGCAGAAAGACTGAATGAAGCCTGGGCGAAAGCCGTGGCAGAAGGGAATACAAAAGGGGCACAGAAGGTTAAAGAAAAACTTGAAATAATGTATCAAAATGCCGGTGATTATCTGTATTACCGGGATATGCTTGAATATGAGAAGCGCCGGTTGAGCGATCTGGAAAACAAGCTCATGGAGGCACGTGCCGAACTCAATCAGAAATTATCGCACATTTATGTTCTTGATCACGGTTATGCGCCCGAGAAAAAAGCAACTCCCAAAAGGTCCATTATCGTGATCGTTTCCACACTTTCCGCATTTCTGCTGGCACTGATCATTTTTCTGGTGGTGAACAACCTGCGTGCCAAAACCGCAGACTGATGCAGTTTGTGAATACGACATACCGGGAAAACCTGCTGGCATACGGGATTTCTTTTTTGTTCATCCTGATCAACGCACTTGCCATTTATCTGGAATTCTATTATCTGAATTTTCTTCCCGTGACATTGGCCCTGGTTTTTCTGGCTTTTCTATCCCTGGACAAACTGGTGCTGGTGATCGTCTTTTTTACCCCTTTGTCCATTGCATTGAGCGATATTGTGCCCGGACTCCCATTCGACATGTATCTTCCCACCGAACCCATTATGGCCGGGAGTATGGTCCTTTTTGTGCTGAAACTGATCCATGAAAAAACATTTGATAAAAGGATCCTCGGGCATCCGGTGAGCATGGCCATTTTCCTCCATCTTTTCTGGATGCTGATCACGGTGGTCACCAGCACAATGCCTCTTGTATCACTGAAATTTCTGATCTCCAGAATGTGGTTCCTGGTTGCTTTTTATTTTTTGGCCACACAATTGTTCAGAAAATTCGGGAATGTCAAAAGATACATCTGGGCCTATATCATCCCCTTTGTATTGGTCATCATATATTCCACGGTGAGGCATGCGGGGTACGGACTCAACGATCAGCAGGCGGCACATTTTGTTGTCCAGCCCTTTTACAATGACCATACTTCCTATGGTGCAGCGCTCGCTTTTCTGATCCCGGTGCTGACGGGTTTCTATTTCCTGGAGAGGAAAAAAGCGGGGACCGCTCATACCGGGATCTTTTTTTTGATCCTGGTTTTCATCGCCGCCATGGTCCTGTCCTATACGAGAGCTGCATGGGTGAGCATTGCCGGCGCATTGGCGATATGGTTGCTGGTGAAACTGCGGATCAGGCTTTTATGGTTGATCATCCCGGGAATGGTTATCCTGGCACTGGCCTGGGTTCATCGTTCGGAAATCATCATCCGGCTTGAACAAAACCGTCAGGTTTCTTCGGGGGATATCAAAGAACATGTGCAATCCATTTCCAATGTGGCCACAGATGCTTCCAATCTTGAAAGATTGAACCGGTGGAGCTGCGCATACAGAATGTTTCTTGAAAGACCGGCCTTCGGTTGGGGCCCCGGAACCTACATGTTCCAGTATGCACCATTCCAACTATCGTATGAAAAAACGGAGATCAGTACAAATGCAGCCGATCTGGGCAATGCCCACAGCGAATATATCGGGCCTCTCGCGGAATCGGGGATACCCGGGAGCATATGTTTTATTTTGATCGTATTGCTTACCATGGCAACCGGAATCAGGGTATACTCCAGATCGGTCAGGCGGGAACACCGGATCATATCAATATCCGTGCTGACCGGACTTACCACTTATTATATTCACGGATTGCTGAACAATTTTTTGGACACGGACAAAGCATCAGCACTGTTCTGGGGCTTTACGGCCATTCTGGTGGTCATGGATGTTTATCATGTGCGCACTGATACTACAGGAAATCGATGCCGAGAATGGTGATGTCATCAAAAATTGATTTGCTCCCCGAGATGATCTGTTGCTTTTTAATGATGTCGTCGATATTTTCTGAAATACTGCGTTTGTTCTGAATGTGCTTTTCTATGTTTTCCGTGCCGAATTCGACCCCGCTTTCATCCACCAGTTCAACAAGACCGTCGGTATAACAAAGAATCTTGGCAGAACCATGAACGGGGATGGATTCTTTCTTGATTTCGGGGATTTCTTCCAGCATACCCATGCCAACGCAACCGCTGTTCAGAAACATCAGTTGGCTTTTCCCCATTTCGTAGTATAACGGAGGATTGTGACCGGCATTGATATATTCTATCTGTTTGTTGCCGTAATTGTATTTGGCAACGAAAAGGGTAATGAATTTTTCTCCGTTGGCACTGCTCATCACCCGTTCATTCAATTTTTCCACCAGCAATACGAGCGGGATATCGGGTGTGAACAGTGCCCTCAGGTTGGCCTGGAAATTGGACATCAGAATGGCTGCGGAAATTCCTTTTCCGGATACATCCGCGATACAAAAACCCACTTCCGATTGGTTCAGTGCTATGCAGTCGTAATAATCACCGCCAATGTCATAATGCGGATGATAAAAGGCAAATGCTTTTATGTGATCATTTTGGGGGAGATTTTCTTTGTTGGGAATGAGCATGTTCTGCATTTTTGAGGCAAGTTCAAGCTCCTTCCTGATGGCTTCCTGCCTGAGACTTTCATTGAAAAGCCTGATGTTTTCTATGGCAACAAAAATGATGTTGGAGAGAGTTTGAATGAAATGAAGATGTTTGATGGTCGGACTCATCCCTTCGGCTTCTTCGTCAATATCCCCGATCAATACAAAGGCGATGGGCTTATCCTGGGAAATGACGGGAATGATGATGTCGAAGGATTTCAGCAATTCATTATCTGTAGAAGCCAGGAAAGTAATCTCCCGGTAAGGAAGAAGATCACGCTCCACGGATATCTTGTTGTTGTCCCCTTTCTTATAACCTGAACTCAAAAGGCATTCCCATGTTTCGCCATTCAGCATAAAAATCAAAACAACACCAATATTCAGATCTTCTTTCAGGATCTTTTCATAACGCTTCAGGAGTTGTTCAATGGTAAGATTTTCATTGATTGCCTGTGTAATTTCAAGCAATGCATTGAGCTTGAAAGAGAACAACTGAAGTCTTTTGAATGAGGACTTTTTTGTCATAAGCCATGATGCATTTTACCATGAACCGGGAAGATAAAGGTAAGAAAAAACGCATTCATTCCTTAATCCTTTCAACGTATGAAAATGAACGTGTATCGATTTTCAGTTTATCGCCTCTTTCGACAAAAAGAGGTACGTTCAGGGTAGCTCCGGTTTCAATGGTGGCAGGTTTCATGGCTGTTGACGAAGAAGTGTCTCCTTTAACTCCCGGTTCGGTATAGGTAACTTCCAGGAAAACGAAGGGGGGGAGTTCAACCGAAAGCGGATTTTCACTGTCGGCATGCCAGATGATCTCCACTTCCTGCCCGTCTTTTAAAAGTTCCGGGTTATTGATCAGCTCTTTCTGGATATTGATCTGTTCAAAACTATCCATGTTCATGAAATGATATCCCATATCATCTTTATAGAGGAACTGGTAAGGCCTCCTTTCGATTCTTGCGACTTCCACTTTTGTGCCCGAGGAAAAAGTGTTGTCGATCACTTTTCCTGTGGTCATGCTTTTCAGTTTGGTTCTGACAAAAGCCGGGCCTTTCCCGGGCTTGACATGTTGAAAATTGACAATGGCATAAAGATCGTCGTTGTATTCAATGCACAGGCCGTTTTTGAAATCTGCAGTAGTTGCCATATGTTTGTTTTTTTTGATTTCCCAAAAATAACGGAAACCGGGTAATAATTAATGTTTCAATCCCGAAAATTCGATCAGGTCGCATTTCAGGGAGCCGACGATGAGATCAAATCTCACCCGGATGGGAACCCGGTTTCTGTCATTTGACAACCAAATGGTCATGTCGTCCTCCGACTTGAAAATCCTTCCCGGCTCAACCAATGGTATCAGCTTGATGCAGTCGAAAGTCCCCATCCTTGTTCTAATGGATTCCCTGCCCGAGTATTTCATGTCGAAAGGAAAAAGTTCATCATCGAAAAAAGTATTGATCTTAATGATCTCTCCTTCCTGCAGTGTGTCGTACCGTACATTTCTGATATAGAAGAAAGTGGTGACCATATCCATAATCCCCGGAGGAACATCTTTCCTGCCTGACAGGAAACTGTTTACTTCATTGTTCCGGTGATCATACCATACTTCATTGAATTTGGTATATCTGCCTTCACGGATATCCCTGATGGATTTCAAAGGAAGCAGGGTGTCCGGATCGAAGATGCATTCATAAACGTCTTTAACCTTGTAGATTTTATCGGTGATTCCTGTGGACCTGGCCACCAAACGGGCATGATAAGCAAGTCTGTCAGAATATTGCACCGCTTCAAGTGCTGTACGGACTTCCCCGCCGGTTAAGGGCCCGAAATATATGATGTACCTCAGTTTTTCACCCGGCTGAAAATGATTTTGCCCGTTCAAAGGCAAGCTGTTCATGGCCAGGATCATTATGGCAGCTGACAGGTATCTCATCGGGTTTGCCTTGTTATCCAATACAAGTCAAAACTTGTGCCTTTTTGGCCAGATACTCCGGATATATTCAAAGGATATTTTTTTTGGGGACCGTGGCCATGAACTCTTTCAGGTAGTAAGGCTCAAAATACGCCGTGTCCTCAAAATCTTTACCGGCCAGTGCGGAAAGAGCAAGCGGGATCATATGGACCGCGGAAGGCTTGAAATGATCGATGAAATATCCGTTTTTGTGTTTGATCACCTTTTTGCATTTTTCCGATCCGCTTCCCAAAAAAACAATAGGTCTTTCATGGATAATTTCCGACCATGTTTCCCGGTCCACGACCACCGCCCCAATGTCTTTTTTTAACCGGTTTTGTTCATCATAGAAGCCTGCATATACTTCCATTCTTCTGGCGTCTATTACCGGGCACAACCAGCAATCCGCGGCCTGCTCCTTGATTTTCCTGAATAGCCTGCTTTTTAAAGCTCCCAGTGCCATGGCCTGCAAGGTGCTTACTGCGATAAGCGGTTTTCCGGTTGCATAGGCAATTCCTTTGGCAACGGAAACCCCAATGCGCAATCCGGTATATGAACCTGGGCCCTTGCTTACAGCCACGGCATCGATCTGGTCCATGGAAATCCGGGTTTCCTGCAATCCATCTTTGATCATCACACTGATCGTACTCGCATGCGACCTGCCGGTGACGGTTTGTTTTACAAACAATGGTTCATGGTCTCCTGACAGGGCCACTGAGCAGACATCGGTAGCCGTTTCCAGACACAATATCATGAATATATTATTTATTAGTCTTTTTTAAACAGGTCTTCGCGATCCACTACTTCAACTTTCGCTTTATCCTTTAATCTTTTGGCAATGGCATTGTAGGGAGCGATGACCACCGCTTCATCACCGGTAAGTCCGTCCATGATCTCAATATAAGTATTATCCTGGATGCCTGTTTTTACTTCCCTGATATTGGCAATATTATCATCGACAACAAAAACAATTTCTTTAAACTGATCAGCAGTACCTGATCCGGTTATTTCCACCCTGGCGGAATCTTCCTTTGACAGAACACTATCTGCACGGGTGGTGACGGCCTGTATTGGTAATGAAAGCACTTGCCGGCGGGTTTCGGTTTGTATGTCCGCGGTTGACGACATGCCGGGAAGGAAAGGATTGACTTTGCCCTGATCGGTAAGATGTGCATAGGATGAAGGCAAAAGGAATATCTTGACATCGAAGTTTGTTACCTGATCGGTTGCCAGTCCGGTTGTGTTGGCCGAATTGGCTATTTCAGTAACCACTCCCCTGAATTTGTCACCAAGGTAGGCATCAACTTCAATGATCGCCGTATCCATATGACATACACGGACGATATCATTCTCATTGACTTCTACCTTGACTTCCATACGGCTTAGATCTGCAATGCGCATGATTTCGGTACCCGACATCAGTTCGGTTCCCACAACCCTTTCTCCTTTTTCCACTTCCAGCATGGAAACAGTGCCTTCCATAGGTGCATATATGGAGGTTTTGATCAGGTTTTCTTCGGCTTCTTTCAGGGTGGCTTCTGCACTTTTTACCGAATAGCGGGCAGCATCAAGATCTGCCCTGTCCATTTTATAGGAGGCCTGGGCATTTTCATATTCTGCTTCGGAGATGGCTCTTTCTTCCCAGAGTTTCTTGTTCCTTTTGAAAGACAATTCGCTCTGTATGAACCGGGCTTCCACCTGTGCAAGTCTGGCCCCGGATGAATTCAGTGAAGCAATTGCACGGTCCCTTATGGAAATGTAGGTATCGGGTTTGATCTTCAGCAACAACTGGTCCTGTTCTACCTGGTCCCCTTCCTTAACATACAGTTCAACGATCTCTCCCGAGACGTCCGGGGTGATCTTCACTTCTGTTTCGGGCTGGATCTTACCGTTGGCGGTAATGGTTTCCACAATGGTTCTTTTTTCCGGTTTTTCTGTGGCCACTTTGTAGGTTATGTTGTCGCCGAACCATCCTGATTTTTTCCCTATGACGGCCAGAACGATCAAAACAACGGTGAGGAGTATGATATACCTGAGTATCCTGCTGAATTTCATTTTTTTTCGGATTTTGGGACATGGGTTTTTATTCGAGTCGTATCGGGATCCCCCGGTAGAAATCCAGAATCTTCATTCTGAAAATATAGTCATATTTCGCTTGCAGGAGATCGGATTCAGTTCTGGCCAGCTGGTTCTTCGCGGTATTGTAATCCACCGCATTGACCAGTCCGACTTCAAATTTCTGTTCGGTGTACTTAAAGGATTCCTGCATGGACTCCAGGGCCTCCTGGGCTGAGAAATATTTTTTCTGCGCTGCTGTGGCATCGGAATATGCCTGCTGGATGTTTTTGTACAGTATGTTCTTTTTGTTTTCAAGTTCAAAACGCTGGTTCATGAAGTTCAGCCTGGCATTGCTGATATTGGTGTTGACCTGCCAGCGATTGAATATGGGAATGCTCAGACCCAGGGAAACGGTGGTGCTGGCATTGTCGTTCATCTGTTCCCAGAAGGGATAATCCTCATATATCGGCTGGTAGGTTTCGGGATCTATGCCGATCAGTTTCTGCCGGATATCGGAATAGCCGGATCCGTAATATGCCGAAAGGGTAAGCCGGGGGCTTCTTCCTGCCATGGCCAGGTCGAGCGATTTCTCGGCACTGGATAGCTGATATCGGGCACTTTTGATCTGGGGAAGTATTTTCTGGGCATCCTGATAAACCGATAAAACGGTGACAGAAATGGGAACAGCCGTAACGGATTCAAGTTCAGGAATTTTTATTTCAAAGCCGCCAACCGAATCAAGGTCGAGGATCTGGGTCAGGGTGAGGTAAGACAAGTCAAGCTGATTTTGTGCGGTCACCACCTGCAAATCTTCAGCAGCAGCTTGTGCTTCGATCTCAAGCAAAGCCCCCCGGGCAAGACTTCCTGCATCCACCAGTTTCGAAGTACGTTCCACCTGTAATTGGGTGATTTCGAGTTGTTTTTTGGCCACATCCAGAAGTTCCATGTTGAACAGTATCTGGAGGTATGCAGAAGCAATGTTCAGGGATATATCATTTTTCAGTTTCTCGACATTCTGAATGGCGGCTTTCAGTTCAAATTCATTTCTTTTGATGGAATTGTAATTTTGTAATCCGTTAAAAAGTGTAATGGATGAATTGATGGAAGCATTGGCTGAAATAACCCGCTCGTCTTCGGTAAATTCATATGTTGTTTCATCCAGCGCACGCCCGAAAGAATAACTGTTGTTGGCCGAGGCGTTAAGATTGGGCAGGAGGTTGAATTTCGATTGCTTAAGATTGTTTTCGCCGTATTCGATGTTCAGGGATTGCTGTTTGACCTGGATGTTGTTCTCATGCGCATGGTCGATGCATTTTTCCAGTGACCATTTATCCTGGGCGGAAGCATGGAATGAAACTGTTGAAAAAACCAGGAACAAAAAGATGGTCATGTTTTGGATTTGTTTCATCTTTACAATATTTAAAAAATGCGGATAAAGGTAATGATTAAAGTATTGGTTTTGATCTACAAACAGTTAAATATTTGATAAATTTCATGGTTCATGAACGATTTGTTGATATCGGGGATGTAGGCCGGGTCTGCCTGAAGAAGAACAGCCGTGCCCGCAATCTGAGAATCACACTGAAGCCCTTTGGCGGCATTTTGGTGACCGTTCCCGGAAGAATGAGCTATGGCCGGGCGGAACGATGGATCGGACAGAAGAAAAAATGGATACAAAAAAATAAAATTAAAATTCAGTTCTATGAAAATCAGCGTACCATCTTCGAACGGGATACCATCTTCAAAACACGTTTTCATCAACTGGATCTTGTGCCGGAAAATAGAATCAACATCCGGGTCCGGGTCAGGAACGGTGTAGTACGGATATATTATCCCTTTCACATGCCGGTCAGTGACCCTTATATTCAGGAGGGGATACGTAAGGGGCTGGAAGAGACCTGGCGGTTGGAAGCAAAGAAATACATCCCCTCAAGAGTGTCCGCTCTGGCGGAACTTCACGGATATACATATAACAAAATTTCCATAAGAAAAAGCTGCACCCGTTGGGGAAGCTGTTCCGCAGACAATAACATCAGTTTGAGTCTCTATTTGATGCGTCTGCCGGAACATCTGATCGAATACGTTATTCTGCATGAACTGGTCCATACGCGTCACAAAAACCACAGCAAGGCTTTCTGGACAACACTCGGCAAAATGACAGGAAATGCCGGGCAGCTGGACCGGGAATTGAAGAAATACCGGCCGGATATCTATTGATCGGCTATGGTTCCCTGATATTCCTGGCAAGGATGTTATCCAGACTTTCCACGTACTGCAGGGCTTTCTTTTTGCCGAAAATCCTGGTGAATTCTTTGGTTATGAACTCTTTGACATCCGTGATCCAATCAAGGTAGGATAGGGTGGAAATTCTGCCGTGTTCCTTTTTTTCCAGGGCCCGCTTCATCAGGTTGATCTTGGAATGGTAAGCCAGGTATGCTTTGATGGATACTTTGAGTCCGTCATCGATGAAGTTTTCAATATATTTCAGTTCACTGGGGATCACTTCATAGGTGATCTGGTAGTAATTGTAGAAACTGTTGTCCCAGTTGATGTAGTGGATGAAGAAGTTGGAAAAATTGAAAATGTCTTTTTCTTCCTTTTTATCCACCGAATGAAGAAATATCTCATTGAGGTTTTTCCTGTAGGAATCTTTGATCTTGTTGTCCAGGATGTCTGTGATCTCTTTTGTATGCTTGATGTATTCCCCGGTCAGGTTTTTCAGGGTGAAATTCTCGTCTTCAAAGGGTTTGTGCAGACCAATGATGCGTTTGATGACCTGGATCTCGTCTTCGAGCAATTGGAAAAGGGGAAAGATTTTCTCCTGCTTGATATTGTCGAGAAGGTTGTCGGTAAAATATCCCTTCATCACCAGCTTCCGGAGTTCCAGGTCATGTTTTGTAAAATGTTCGATTTCATTTCCGTATATGCTCAGATGCTGATAGACACGGCTCTTGATCTGGGCCTTTTTGGCCATTACAATGATCTGGATATACAGCGGAAATAAGCTCTGGTCCTTGTAGATTTTTGCCTTTGCCCGCTTATTCAGATAATGTTTGGCCGTTATCTTCTTTTCTGTCATTGCCGTTCATCCTTTTCCGACGCAGGAAAGATAAATATATTAAGAAAAATTGACAAGTTTTATTTTCCTGATGAAAAACCCTGTTCGCCGATCCGGGAGGAAGCCGGAAGCTAAAGGCAGAAGACTCTGAAAATATGAATCAACACCGGTCCAAAATATGAGGGCTCGACGGCCGGGCATGTGTACAGCGGTTAGGAGGTTTGAATATTTTCTTGTTCAGGGATGGAATTGGTATCAGACTATGTTTTATTCTCGAAATCAAATTTTTGCTGATCCAGGATAACCTTCCTTGAGAATTCATAGTCCTGGATAACTTCGTTTGTATTCAACACCTCCTGATCCTGTTTTGGTTTTTCCGCTTTTTCCATGCGAATATATTTAAGTTAATCATTTAATATTTAATGCGTTATAATGTCAGCTCTAATGCTTTGATTTTTTGTTGCCGGCCTCCCGCGGGCTGTCCACATGCCGGGCCGGCGAACCCCCATTTCTAAAAACGATGTTGATTGATATATTCATTGTCTTTTGTCTTCAACCGGTAGCTTGCAGCCGGATCTTTGATGGGGGGTTCATGTCATGATTATTTTATCACCGGCTAAAGTAAACAAGGTGTATTAAGACATTGTTATCAGAGAATTAATATAATTGATGGTCCGCCTCAAGTTGTCAACAAAAATGCAAGGGGGTGTTGATAACAGTGAAAAGGCCGCCCCGAAAAAGCAGGAACGGCCTTTTATATGTTTGGGTTGACCGACCAGGGCTCGAACCTGGACTCTTCAGAACCAAAATCTGACGTGTTGCCAATTACACCATCGGTCAGGCACTTATTGAAGTGTTGCAAAGGTAAAAAAAAAATCCCTACAGAGTAAAAAGTACTCATTCTTCCAGGCGCAAACCTTCCGGGGTCATTTCCCATGATTTGCCTGCCATGTTGTAATCTGGTTCCATGGAAACATTCGACACATTTTCCAGAAAAAACCGGGTGTTCCTGTCCAGATGGATGCTGTGGTCCCCGGGAACAAATACGATCACCTCCATCAGTGTACTGGTGAAAGAAGTCTCCCCGTATGCAGTGAAGTTCCTTCCTTCAAAAAGGGCGGCAGATACGAAGGCAACCAGACTAAGCAGCCAGATGACCAGAGCCATGAGTCCGATCACCCTGTCATCGGACCGGATCCGGAATATCATCTTTATCCCGGCATAAATCAGGGCAATGACCGGAATGGCAAGGGTCAGGATCAATGCGATGGACATGAGGACTGCACTCCCCGTGCCGATGGAAAGACTGAGAAGTTCTTTCAGGGAATACACATGGATCCCGAAGATTTCGAATGGAAAGACCGGGGCCCTGACAAAGGCAATACCCAGTGCAGCCACCAATGCAGTAATCCCGCCGATGATCAATCCGATCCCGATCATGAATAAAGCAACTTTCAGGATGATCAGGATGATCTTGCCGAAAACCCGGAGGATTTCTTCAGCCACACTGGTTGTCCTTTTGAATTCTCTTGAATCCCTGACCGACTTTTCAATGTTGGATACGGTTACCCGTTCCCCGCGCATCTCCAGTTTCTGATAGGCAGTGACGGCCCTGGGGACCACGATCCACAAAATGATATAAATGATGCCCACCACACCGTAGCCCAGCAATAGAAGAAAGAATATCAACCGGACAACCCATGCTTCCGTGCCGATATAAGCGGCAATCCCGCCGGCAACCCCGCCAAGAACCGTATTGTCGGGATCACGGTAGAGCCTTTTTGTACGTTTTCCGCAGGTTTGCTGGTCCGGGCCGGCTTCTTCCGCGGCGGTGCCCGCATCCGCGAAATCTTCCGGTTTGCCCAGGATGTTGATCACTTCCCGGACATCGTCCAGTATGATCACCTGTTTTTTATCTCCGACCCTGGACTGAAAGATCTCGGCGATCCTCATTTCGATATCGGTGATGATCTCGTCGCTTTCTTCCATCCCCTGAAACCTCAAAGCGATTGCATCCAGATAATCTTTCAGGGCCTGATATGCATCTTCATCAAGATTGAACATGAGTCCGCTCAAATTGACCTTAATGGTTTTTTTCATTTTCAATGGATTTGATTATTTCTTTTTGTCGTTGCTGATTGATTGAACCGCATCGACCAGATCCAGCCATGAATCGTGCAATTCACGCAGGAATGCCCTGCCTTTACCGGTCAGCGCGTAATATTTGCGCGGGGGTCCCCGTGGGGATTCTTCCCAGCGGTAACTGAGCAATCCTGCATTTTTCTGTCGGGTGAGCAAGGGGTACAATGTGCCTTCCACAACGATCAGCCGGGATTCCTTCAATTCACGAATGATATCAGAAGCATATGCATCGTTTTTGGAAAGTATTGACAGAATACAGTATTCCAGCACACCTTTTCTCATTTGTGCCTTTGTATTTTCCGTGTTCATCTTATTGCTCATGGTAAATGATTTTCAGAATACTATTTTATGCAATTAACATTTCTATGCAAAGATATATAAAAATTAATATACTATGCAATACATAGTAGTAAAAAAATTAATATATTTCTGCAAGAAATTTCTGATATGCATTATATCGGATAAATAGTACAGTATCAGGCAGGATGGATCGAAATGCAGCTGAAAAAGTGCTTCCGGGAAAGGATCCGTGTTCCGGATATGGTCGCCGAAGCAAAAAAGGCCATTGGTTTGCTGCCGGCATTAGATCTTAACGCCCAGGACGATGATGTCATCGATCTGGTCGGTTCCCTCCATCCATTTATATATGGTATCTTTGAGGATCTTTTTTTGTTCTTCCATATCCAGGTGATGGATCTCAAGCAGCAATTCCTTGAATCTTTTGATCATGAATTTCTTGTTCCTGGGTCCTCCGAACTGGTCAGGGAATCCGTCAGAAAAGGTATAAAGCAGATCGTCCTTTTGTATATCCAGCTCATGCAGGGTGAATGACTGATCGGTAAGGGCGTGGATCCCGATGGGCATCTTGTCTGCTTTGACCTGGATGATATCACCGTTTCTTAGCAGCAACAGCGGATTGTTGGCCCCGGCGAATTCCAGCTTCATTTTTTTGTTGTCGATGATGCAAAGGGCAATATCCATCCCGTCTTTGCTTTCCCCTTCTTTGCCGGTCTGATGGAGGGATTTTATGACATGATTCCTCAGTTCGTTCAGGATCTCATGGGCGTGAATGTCATCACGCTTGCTGACGATCTCGTTCAGAAAAGCAATACCCAGCATGCTCATGAAAGCTCCCGGTACACCATGGCCGGTGCAGTCGGCGGCAACAGTGATCACTTTTGAATCGATGGAGGTTAGCCAGTAGAAATCTCCGCTGACAATATCCCTGGGCAAATAAAGGATGAACCGTTCGGGAAGCAATTGATTGATGTAATCACCCGGGGGCAGGACCGCGGATTGGATCCGGCTGGCGTACTGAATGCTGTCGGTGATTTCCTGGTTTTTCAGTTCGATTTCTTCTTTCTGTCTGACTACTTCGGCCGTACGTTCACGGATGATGGCCCGGAGGTGGCGGGTATAAATGGTCACGATGAAATAGATCAGCCCAACCAGTAAGATCACATATCCGATATAGGCCCAAACTGTCTGGTACCAGGGGGGGAGGACTTCAAATTTGAATTGTGCCTCTTTCCCTTCCTTTCCGAAAACGTTCAGGGACGAAACCCTGAATACATATTCCCCGTGCGGCAGGTTGGTATATTCTTTTTTGGATTCTGCCGACCAGTCACTCCATTTTTTATCATATCCTTCAAGAAAATAGCGGAATTTCAGAAAATTTTCATCTTCTCCCGATTGAGCAGCATATTCGTAGGTCATGGAATTGTAGGCATGTTTCAGCACATAATAGAGTCCGTCCGGCTGTTCCATAGAGGCAAAACCGTTTTGGTCATAGTAAGTCCCGCCGAAGATCAGGGAATCTTCTCCCAGCCTTACGGATCTGAGGAGGGTATGAAAAGGGATATCGTAGTCCTTGGTATGGTGGTGATCATACCGGAACAATCCGCCGGGCCCTCCAAGCCATGTGATGCCGTTTTCTTCCGGATATATGGCATGGATGATGCTCTGTGATATTTTGGTGAAAGGAGCGGTCACCCACCGGAAAGTGTTGTCTACGGAAGGGATGAGATAGCCGATCTCGAATTGTTCTTCCTCCCCTTCGGAGAAGGTAACCATCCAGGTTTTTTCATTTACGGTTTTGGATATCCGGTGTATCCAGTGTGATCCGTTGGCAAATCTGATCCCGAATGAAGTGTCTGGTTCAAACCGGTTCCTGTGCGGGATGTATTTATACAATCCCTTGTTGGTGGCGATCAGTGGACGGCCGAGATAGTGCTGCATTAAAAAGGGGCCTTCGGGAAGGCCGTTGATGGAATCAAATTTTGTGATCTTGGTTTCTTCAATCCTGTTGTCAACAAAAGACAAAATGTTCAGTTTGATCACTCCCTGGTCATAGGTTCCCATCCAGAGATTGCCGATGAAATCTTCGGTCAGGTGAGCAATGGTCTCGTCAATATCCTCGATCCTGCCTTCGGGCATCCATTCTCCTTTGGTTCTGTATATGCTCGTCACTCCGTTTTCCAGTCCGATATAGACACGCCGGGGATCCAATTTTGATTGCATGATCGAATAGGGGATGCCCTCCAGGATCATGGAAGAATTCAGATCCCGGTCAATTTGATATACAGCATCGTTGGTGATGACAAGCAGCAGGGATTGGCCATTCAGTTGATAATTGATCAGGGACCAGCATTCGATATCAAAACCTTCAACAGATTTGAATTTTTCTTTATCGGGCATTTCCTGATCCGCCGCCGCGAACCTGAATAATCCCGCATTGGTGGCCACGAACAATTGATCGTTGAAACGGGAGATCGACTGTATGTTTCCCCTCAAACCTGTTTCATCGCCGAAATGAGAAATCGGAGAAATGATCTCCACACGGGAAATGCCGTTGCTGAGTGCCAGCCAGAGGTTGTTGTGGTCATCCGTGAACTGGGCTTGTATGATCTGGTCCTGGAGGCCAAAAGTCTTATCCAGCAGGTTGATCACATTCCCGTTCCTGTCAATGATCACAGCACCTCCGCCCCAGGTACCTATGGAAATATTCCGGTCGGGGGTTTCAATGGCATTGAAAATGGAATACTCGATAAGGTAGTCATCGGCACCGGTCCTGAATCTGCTTATCACGGGCCGGGGATTTTTTTGGTCCCCGTATGGCTTGAAGGAATAAAGGCCTGAACCCGAAGTGGCCACAAGAAAAGTGGACGGATCCAGTGCAAGAAATCCGAAAATGGATTTGTCCGCAAAATTCTTGCTTCCGGGAAGGGGAACAAAGGAATCTCCATCGAAATAACTGATCCCCGATCCTTCTTCGCGAACGTACAAGGTATCATTAACCATAAAGGAAACATGAAAATTTTTGTCTGCGGAGTAGCATCGAATGGTATCCTGGTCCCACAGGAAGATCCGTTCGCGGGTTTGGAAGTACACCAATGTATCGGATGCAAGAATATTCCAGACTTCACCGAAATTTCTATGTTCTTCAGCTACATATGGCAAGAGGGAACAATACTGCATGCGGCCCCTGTCGTCGGGATGCAGACAACCAAATTCTCCGTTGCCCCCCGCGTATACCCTGCCATTGCGGTCAATGGCCAGTGACCTTACATTGCTTTCATTGCTGATCTTGATCTGGCGCCAGTTCACCCCGTCATATTCCAGAATGCCCCAGTTATTCCCGAAATACATCACCCCGCGTTCATCCTGGGTGATGGCCCAGTTCTGGGCAGACGCGCTGTATTCTTTGGGTGAGAAATTGTAGATGGGCAGGATGCCCTGTTCCCGGTGTTCTTGGCCTGTGGCAGTTTGCCGGGCGGGAAATCCCAGCACAAGAAGTGATAGCACAATCTGCAATACGCAAGTCCGTTTACCAAAATGCCTTTTTCCGGAGGAAGCATTCCGGATCTTATGGTGAGGGCTGAAAGACATACCTTGCCGGGGATTTATTTAAGCATTGCCGGTATAACAAAAATAGTAAAAAGCAGCGTTAAAAAAAGAATAAAAAGAAAGCCGCCCCGGTTTGTTTTGAGGCGGCTTCTTTTCAATAACGGATCAGGATTATTCAATGGAAATCATTCTGTGGAATGTGGCCCTGGTGGAAATGATATCCAGCAGGTATATGCCCGGATCAAAACCCGGGAGCTTGATTTCCGTTTCGAACCGGTGGCTGATGTTCTTGTACTGCCTGTTGAAAAGCAATTTGCCCTGCATATTGAAGACCTTGACATCCATATCTTCAGATCCCGGCAAATTCAGGGAAAGATGGAAGATTCCGCTGCTCGGATTGGGATATACACGCAGACCGTATTGTTTTTCCAGGAGATCCTGTACATCTGTTGCCCTGGCCCGGTCAGTGCTGGTCCGGTTCGATCTGGAAGCATTCAGGAAACTGGCTTTCAGATTGTCCAGTGTACATCCGGTGGGATGGTCCACTTCAATATAATAATACAGGCCTTCACCGGGCGGATCGTGGTCCGTGTAGGATGTATTGTCACTGGACAGCTCATGTATCTTTTCCCATCCGTACTCTGCAGAATACCTCCATATCTTGTATGTGCTGACATTGAATCCTTCGTAGTGGTCCCAGATCAGGTTCACCGAATTGAGCAGTCCGAGGTTCATGGTCAGGTGCATGGTTTTGTGGGCTTCACTAAGCTCCGATTCGTTGCCGCAGGCATCCATCACGGAAATCTTGTACCTCCAGGAACGGATGGTGGGATCGGCCACCGAATCAATGAAATAGGTGATGCTGTCCACGGGCCTGGATCCGATCAGCTGGAACAGGCCTTTTTGTGAACTTTCCCGGTAGATGTTGTAATGGGAAACATCAGTAATGTCGGCATTCCTTTCCCAGGCGATCAGGTTGGCTCCGGTCACGGTGTCGACGGTAACCAGACATATGGGATTGACCGCCGGGGGCTCCTGTTTGATCTCTGCATTGTTTACCCCGATGCAACCCACATCATCCGTCACGGTGACCTTATATGTTCCCGGTGTCAATCCGGAAATGTCCTGTGTGGTTTCCCCGTTGGACCACAAATAGGAATACAGGGGTGTTCCGCCGGAAACACCTATGTCAATGGCCCCGTTGGTTGTGTCGGAACAGCTTACGCCGGTAACCGATTCGACGCTGACCACAGGCCCCCCGATGTTGTTGACAATAACCGGTTTGACTGCCTTGCATCCGTTGGCATCGGTTACCGTCACCGAATAAATATCGGCGCTGAGGTTTTCTTCGATCTGGTTTTTCCCTCCCGTTGACCAGGAATACAGGTAGGGTTCGGTCCCCCCGCTGACCACAGCCACCGCCCTTCCGTCCGACCCGGCACAACTGGCATTTTCCACCACGGCCGATACATTGAGTTTGGGTGGCTGGGTGATTTTATAGCTGGCCGATGCCATGCAACTGTCCGCATCCATGACCACCATATCGTATACCCCGGCTGCGAGTCCGCTTATATCCTCCGTGGTGGCACCGTTCGACCACTGGATGTCGTAGGGCTGACCCCCCCCGGTGACCGTGATGTTGACGGATCCGCTGGTATCCCCGTAACAGGCATTGTTGACCTGTTTGAACAGTTCGATCTGGGGTCCGGTCCCGTCGTTGCTCATATTGATCGATCCCTGCGCATAACAACCGTTTACATCGATAACATTCACATAATGGAGTCCGGGAGCAAGGTATTTGTTGGTATCCGCGGTTTCTCCGTTCGACCAGACATATTCGTAGGGTGAAACACCCCCGGTTATGGTGGCCACGGCTTCCCCGTCCCAGAGTCCGCAGGTAGACGGACTCAGTTCGGTGACGGTGACCTGCATGGCGTCGCCGATCTCGACCTCGATGTTGCTGATGCAGTTGTTGGTGTCGGCAACCGCCACCGTATAGGTTCCGATGGCCAGATCCTGGCTGATGGTATCTGTGGATCCGGTAGACCAGTTGTAGGTGAGTGGCATGTCCTCATCCGCTGTGCTTATCCAGGCCCTGCCATCATCATTCCCGCAATACGCCCCTTCGGTATGCAGGGTCACCTCGGGAAGCGGCAAAATATCAACGGTTATTTCCACATAGTCGTTGCATCCGGCGATTTGCTGAACAATGTAGTTGACCGTATGTTCACCGGTGGTTTCAAACCGGTGTTTCATGGTTTCCGGCATCCCGGTGGTGACGGAATCCGGATTGAAATCCCCGTCGAAATCCCAGTTGTATGTGGAGCCAAGGGCAATGTTGGTCGAATGGTCTATGAAGACCGTGCTGTCCCCGAAACAGGTGGGCAGTACTTCCACATCGAAATCGGGTGTTTCACAATAGAATTCCATGGCCCCGATGTCCGGGTTTACCGGATCCCTGTCCCTGCCGGCGATGTCAACCGTTACTTCTGTCAACGGCGTTGCCGCCTGATGCATTCCTGCCTGCAGGATCCTGTAATCGGTTTCGGCATTGAACCTGGGATCCAGTGACCTGGAATGTTCATCCATGCTGCTGGCCGTCTGCAGATCGGACAGGGTTGATTTGGCCCCGCCCCAGTAGGCCACGTCGGTGGTGGAATACAGGTTGTTGTAATCCGAGGATTCAACAGCATCGGCGGAATTGATGTAATAGGCATAACCGCCTTTGGTATTGGCAAAGATGTTGTTCTTGATGTTGATGTAATCCCCGCCGTTAATGTACAGGGCTTCTTTACCGGTGTTACTGTAATATGTGCTGGCAATGTTTACCGTGTTGTAATATATGTTCTGATATTCCGAATGGAGGAAGTAGATACCGTAAGCATAGGAAGATCCGGTAATGGCCGCAAAGTTGTTGGCGATCAGCCCCTGGCTGACCAGTGTGCCATTGCAGTAGTCCAGTCTGATCCCGGTCGAATTGTTGTTGTTGGTAAACTTGTTTCCGCGAATGACAATCTCACCGTCACAGTCATAAAAATAAATGCCAATGAAACCGTATTCGTGAACCTCGATGACATTCCCGGTTACTTCAGGTGCATCCTGGTCAAGCAGGTATATTCCATAGTCGGACTGGTCTCTCAGTGTATTTCCGATGATGCGGACCCCTTCGGAGTGATCTGTATCATTCCCGTCCATTTTGATTGCCGTACCTCCCTCGGAGATCAGGTTGTTTTTGATCAGAATGTTGTTGGTGAGATTGCCGTTGGGTGAAAGGATAACACTGGAAGATGCATCATTGTCGGTACTGATCACATTGTTCAGGATGTTGATGTTGTTGGTGCTCCCGTTGAAATGGATTACCCGTCCCCAGGTGGCGTCAGTGGCTGCCAGGGTCATGTTCCTGAAGGTGATGTAGTCGGTCCCGCTCATTTTGATGATGTAGTTTTCGCTGGAGGACACCGCGTCATGGGTGAGGATCACCCCGGTGGAGTCCCCGGACTCGGACTGGAATACGATGGTATCGCTTCCGGATGCCCCGGCAATGTCAAACAATTCAAACTGTTCGGTATATGTACCCGGGCGCACATTGAAAGTGACCGGACCTTCAATGCCGAGCATTATCAGATCGTCAACCGCATCAGAAAAAGTGGTGTAATCCGGCGATGTACCCCCGATGGTGTAATTGCCGGCCAGGGGAAATGTGGTGGCGGTGAATTCATCGGCCCCGATGTCCGGCTTGTTGGCATGCCGGGTCTCCCCGTCAATGTCAACCGTGACTTCCGCGAGAACGGTACCCGCGCTGTCCAGGTAAGAACTGGTGGTGTGCATATCGCTTTCGGAAACAAATACAGGGTTCACCGAAAGTGAGTTTGCATCCATCCCGCTTTCTGCCTGCAGTTCTGCCAGGGTGGTCCGGTTGCCGTTCCAGCGGGCCAGGTAATTGCCTGTGGTGAAAAGGTCATTGTAATCGGAAGCCACGATGTCCGTGGCACGGTTGACATAATAGGCATATCCTCCACCCATGTTTGCGAAAATATTGTTCCGGACATCTATCTCTGTTGAAGAATAATCGTAGAACGCCAGTCCGTCATCCGCATCCGTGCTGGTGATGCGCACGCTGTTGTTGTATATCCTCTGGTAATCCGAACGCTCGGTCAGTATACCATACGCGTATGAACCACCCCCGATTTGGGCAAAATTGTTTTTTACCAGTCCTTTTTTGGAAATTGTGCCGTTACAATAATAAAGGTAGATCCCTCCTCTTGAACCTGTGGAAGATATGTCGTTCCCTGAAACCAGCAATCCGTTTGAACAATGGTGAAGACGTATCCCGTAGAAATACCCGGATCCGCTGGAATTGGTAATATGATTGTTTTCAATAGCCGGGGCGTCATGATGGTCAAGGTATACGGCGTTATAGTATTGACCGCTGAATGTATTGTTTTTAACCAGGGTTCCGGTGGCGTAGTTGTTCTGGTCGCAGTTGAGCCATATCCCGCTCCTTCCTCCGGATATACTGTTGTTCCGGATGGTCAGACCGGTCATGATGGCGTCGGAGGAATAGAAAACGGACTGGTCGTATTCATATCCCGAAACTCCGTTCCCGTTGATCACACAGTTCTCGATGGTTACCCCCTGCAATCCCCCTTTCATGAAAAATACGACGGAGTAGGATGTGCTGGTGGCAGAAAAGGTCATCTGCCTGAATGTGATGTAGTCGGTCCCCCTCAGGGCAACCACGTATTTATAGTTGGCATTGGCGGAATAGGTCAGTTCCACGGCCGAGGAATCCCCGGATTCGGACTGGAAGGTGATGGTGTTGGTCTCGTCCGCGCCGTTCACATCCAGGATGGTGATCTGTTCCTCGTATGAGTCGTCCCGCACATTGAAAACGACCGGTCCGGCGATCCCCAGGTTGTTCAGGTCATCCACGGCATCGGTGAATGTAGCGTAATCCGGAGAAGTGCCCCCGATGGTATAGGTTCCCCCGGCAATGGGCGCTGTGGCCGTGGCAAATTCATCGGCCCCGATATCCGGCGTGGTCCCGTCCCTGCTTTCACCGTCTATGTCCACAGTCACAGAACCAACGGGTGTGGCGGCATTATCAAGGAAAGAGCTGCTGGTATGCAGGTCGGTGGATGAGGTGAACGAAGGATTGGCAGATACCGAATTGGCATCTTTCGGACTTGCAACAAGCTGGTAATCCTCAAAATCATAATAATTTGACCCGTCCCAGAATATAATGAAGTTCCCCGTGGAATAAAAATCGTTGTAATCAGATTCGGTGATATCGGACGGATCGCTTACGTAAAACGCATATCCCCCGCCGAAATTGGAAAAAATGTTGTTTTTCAGCACCAGGTTTTGTGAAGTACCTTCATTATAGAAGGCCCTTCCGTAACTGTTGTGGGTGCTGGAGATCCGGACGGAATTGTGATAGATGTTCTGGTAATCACAATTGTCAATATGAATGCCCAAAGCATAGTAACTGCCGCCGATCATAATGAAATTATTGGCAACGAGTCCCTTTTTGGTGGTTGTTCCCACGCAGTCATATAGTTTGATCCCTCCGTTTTCATTATTTGAAATGATCCGGTTGCCGGCAACCACAAGATCATTGGGACAATTCCGCAGATATATGCCGTAATAATCATCCTGTACAGCCGTATTTTCTATGGTGTTGTTGCTGACCACCGGGGCATCCAGGTACCTGAGGTAAATGCCTTCAGGATAACTGCCTTTCTGATTGGAAATGTCATTTCCTGTGATCTCAATGCCCGGAAGATTGGCAATATTGTCAGAATTTATCGTGATGCCGTTGTATCCGCCGCTGATCAGGTTGTTGGCGATCACAACATGGCTGATGTTCTGCCCATAGCTGTGTATGGCCGCATAGTATGTGGTCCCTGTATTGTCGGCATTGATCACGCAGTTGAGCAGACTGTCATAACTGGCGTTTCCTTTCAATTGGTAAACAACGGAATATGAGGGATCGGTGGCCGAAAGGGTCATATTTTTAAAGGTAACATAATCGGCTCCCTGAAGCTTGACCACGTAATTGTTTTCCGACCCTGATGCATGGGAGATTTCCACGGCAGACTGATCCCCTGATTCGGACTGGAATGTGACCGTATTGCCTGCGTCTGCTCCTGCAACCGGGAAGATGGTGATCTGCTCTGTATAAGCCCCGTCCCTCACGTTGAATATTACGGAAGCGGAAATGCCCACCTCATTCAGGGAATCCACTGCTTCGGAAAAAGTGGCAAAATGAGGGCTTGTGCCTCCGATGGTATAGGTCCCTGAAAAAGGTGTGCCGGTTGCTGTGAATTCCAGGGCCCCGATATCGGGTGCTGTGCGTGTTTCACCGTCTATATCGGTGGTCACCCCGACATCCGTCCCCAGATCATCAATGCGGAATGAACCGGGTTGCAGATCGGTGGCGGAAGCAAATACCGGATCAAAAGAAACCGAATTGGCATCCATGCCGCTGGCGGACTGCAGATCGGCGAGTTCTTCCTTGGACCCGTTCCAGTAACCAACGTAATTCCCCGTGGAATAGATATCATTGTAATCCGATTCGGTGATATCGGACGGATCGCTTACGTAAAATGCATATCCCGCGCCGAGATTGGCAAATATGTTGTTTTTGACATTCAGGTTTCCAGAGGTTCCTTCGACATATAATGCCCCCCTGGTCCCGGTGGCGCTGCTGGTCAGGTACACGCTGTTGTGATAGATATTCTGATAAGTGCAATCATACAGGTTGATCCCGGAGGATGTGCTGCCGCCCTGGAGGGTGATGTAATTGTTGAAGACATTGCCTTGCTGTCCGGGCCCTGAACCTCCGTCACATCTGTACATCGCGATCCCGTAATATCCGGGTTCAACGTTTACCCTGTTGCCGCTGATCTCCATTTCATTGTCACAATATTCACAATAAATGCCACGGCCTATATTGTTCATGTGGATGACATTGTTCCTGATCACGGGTTCGTCGAATTCTTTGCAGAAAATGCCGTATTCACTCTGGCCGGTAAATGTATTTCCGGTGATCTGCAGGCCTGGGGATAAGGTGGAAGTACCATCGAAATGAATGCCGTAGCTGCCGTTGGAAACGTAATTGTTATTGATGATGATGTTTTCGGTATAATAGTTATGGCAGCGGATCACGGCATATTCGTTAGAGTATGAAGTGGTGTTGTATCCCAGGAACTGGCAGTTCTCGATGGTGATGTTGGTCGCCGTCTCGTTTATGCGAAGAACCCACGGATACTCTGTGCCGGTGGACTGGACGGTGATCTTCCGGATGGTGATGTAGTCCGTGCTGTCCAGTATCAATGTCCCTTTGTATGCATCGGAAGTGGCATAGGTGAGCGTGACCGCGGCGGAGTCGTCGCTGGCGGACTGGAAAGTAATCGGATTGCTTGCGCTTGCCCCGTCGATCTCGGTTATACGCACCCGTTCATTGTAGGTTCCGTCCGCCACGCTGAAGATCACCCCTCCCGTGCCGACGCCCTAGGACTCCAGGGCATTCACCGCGGCGGTGAAGGAAACATAATCGCCCGTGCCGGACTGGTCAATGGTTTTGGTTCCGGTCAGCTGGCCGGAAACCTGCCAGGAAAAAGCGAAAAATAAAATCAATGTCAAAGTTGTCCGGCAACCGGACCTGACGGAGTACGGGAATGATTTCATAATATGGAGGTTTTTTGTTTTTCAGATAAAAGCAAAATATCTACCAATTGCCCATTACTGCTGGGATGAAATGGGATGAAAAGCAGTACAAATTAAGCATGTCAGAAGATTATTTCAACTTTTTTTGATAAAATCATGTTTTTTTTCGCTATTCATACTGAGTACAAAGAGAAAAGACAGCCGGTCAAATAAACAAATAAATCAAGGCACTTCCTCTGGAATCCTTATTCATCGGTATTGATTAAAACGGCACTTCAAAACTTTATTCGAAAATTAATAGATGTCTTTATTCCATATACCAAAATCGATTGAAACGGCATTTCAAAATTTTCTTTGAAAATTTTGGCAGATGCCTTATTCAATCAATTTTTTATGCACAAATGGTAAAAACAGCACTTCAAAACTTTCTTCGAATTTTTTGGGAGATATATAGAATGAAAAAAGGCTGCCTTTTTCAAGACAGCCCCTGCTTGATTTTTTACCGGCTCCCCAGGCTGGATTCGAACCAGCGACCCTCTGATTAACAGTCAGATGCTCTAACCAGCTGAGCTACTGAGGAATTTTTGCCCTGCGAAATTAAGAGGATTCTGTGAATTATCCAATATATTTGCCCAAATAGTTGAAGGAGGTATATTTCATGAGGAAAATACTGGGAATCGGCAACGCGCTGGTAGATGTCATCACCATGCTCCCGTCGGATCGTTTGCTTGAAGAACTGGCCCTTCCGAAAGGCAGCATGCAACTGGTCAGCCGGGAGTTTTCCAATCAGTTGCTGCAGGATACGGCCAAACTGGAAAGGAAGCAGGCTTCCGGGGGATCTGCTGCGAATACGGTGCACGGACTCGCGCAGCTGGGGATTGAAACAGGCTTTATCGGGAAGATCGGAAAAGATTCGCTGGGGGATTTTTTCAAAAATGAATTGACCGGAAATTCAATTGCCCCGTTTTTATACTACGGAACGGAAGAGACCGGGCGTGCCGTTGCCCTGGTCAGCCCGGATTCCGAACGGACATTTGCCACTTATCTTGGGTCTGCCGTCGATTTATCGCATAAAGATATAGTCCCTGAGATCTATGAAGGATATGACATGATCCATGTGGAAGGATACCTGGTACAGAATCCGGAACTGATCGAAAAAGTGGTCAAAATGGCCAGAAGCAGTAATATGTTCATTTCACTGGATATGGCCAGTTACAATGTGGTGGAAGAGCATTATACCCATCTGCATTTCTTGATCAAAGAGTATGTGGACATCGTTTTTGCCAACGAGGATGAAGTCCGGGCATTTACAGGCAAGGATCCGGAAGGATCCCTGCAGGAGCTTGCGGAAATTTGCAGGATCGCGGTGATAAAAATGGGTGAGAAAGGATCGATGGTCCAAAGGGGAGATGAAGTATACGCCATACCGGCAGTCAAGGCCCGTGCCGTGGATACAACCGGTGCAGGGGATCTCTATGCGGCGGGATTTTTGTATGGAATGGCCGCCGGATTACCACTGGATTTTTGCGGACAGACGGGTTCCCTGCTTGCCGGAAAGGTGGTTGGGAACATCGGGGCCAAACTGACTCCGGATCAATGGAATATTTTGCGGGAAGCCATACTGGAACTGAAATAGGAAATTCCTGATTTGAAAATTGATTCTGGGGAATCTCAGAATAGTCCGTGTATTTCCGCATTGATCTTGTCGATCACTGTGCTCAGGTCGTCCGGATTATCCGGAAAATTGTAATTGTCGGCGTCTACGATAAGCAGTTTGCCCAGGTTGTATGATTCCACCCATGCTTCATATCTTTCATTCAGCCTCTTCAGATAATCAAGCCGGATGCTGGTTTCAAATTTCCTGCCCCTGTTCTGGATCTGGTTGACCAGCGTAGGAATGGAAGCACGCAGGTAGATCAACAGATCGGGGGGATCGAGCAGGGAATCGATCATGCTGAACAGGGTAAAATAATTTTCAAAATCCCTGGTGGACATCAATCCCATGGAGTGCAGATTGGGAGCGAATATGTAGGCGTCCTCATATATGGTCCTGTCCTGGATAACATCCTTGCCGGATCTTTTGATGTCAAGGATCTGATTGAACCGGCTGTTCAGAAAATATATCTGAAGGTTGAATGACCAGCGTTGCATGTCCTGGTAAAAATCATTGAGATAAGGATTTTCTTCCGCATCCTCGAAACGGGGTTCCCATCCGTAATGTTTGGCAAGCAGGGTCGCAAGGGTCGTTTTTCCGGATCCAATATTCCCGGCAACGGAAATATGCATGATGGCAATGATTGAAATGGCTTATGCGAATGTACAAAATATTAAAAAACTTCCTGTGCAGTTAGCGGGAAAAGTATATGCGTTAAATAACCGTTATGTTTACCGGGTATACAACCGCAATGTTTCTCCCGTAAATACGAACAGGAAATCATCCCGGAGTTCTGCTGCCAATGGTTTTTTTTCTGTCGGGATATAAAAAGAGTTTTCCCTGCCGGTTTGCAGGTTGTAGGTTCTGATTTCCTTGCCGGAACAATATACGAGCTGTTCTCCCCTGACCTGGAATCTGCGGACCTGCTTGAGGGGAAGAAGCGTGTGGTAGTTCCCGAAGTCATCAAAAACAAGAACACCCGTCCCCGGAACACTTAAATAGACCATGCGGTTTTTCTCTGTCAGTCCGGCCGGGGTTTGATAGTTTTCAAACAGGTTGTTAAGACTGATGCAGGATTGGACAAGTTGACGGTCTGCGTTGTAATGCTTCAGCTGGTCGTTCAGATTGTCAAAAACCCAGAATCCCCCTGTACTGCTCGCGCATACCGGTTCCGCATGGACAAGTCCCAGTTCATCCAGGCTGACCGGACTCCCGATTTCCGACATGTTGCGGTCAATGAACAGGATCTGGTTATAGTCCTTGTAATAAAGAAGGATCCTGAGCGGATCCGAAACATCTGCAGAAAATATCCTGCCCAGGAATGCACTGGAAAATTCATCCTGTTCCTGAAGTGTTCCATCCAATTTGATGATCCGTTCATCATCCAGGACATATGCGTTTCTGAGCGGATCTGTATAAAGGTTGTTCCCCCGGATATGGATTTGAGCGGTCTGTTTCCAGGAATCTCCCCGGAAGAGGCCTCCCTGCACAGGAAGCTGCAGAAACAATATGCACAGAAGAACGCCCCGGGTCATGCAAAGTATTTTTTATATATCTGTAGCAGTTCATCCGCGTATTTCCGGTCGTTGGAAAGTCTGGGCACCTTGTTCTGTCCGCCAAGTTTGCCTTTTTCCTTCAGCCATTTATAGAATACGCCATTGGGCAGGGAATGCACCAGAGGCATGTCCAGGGTAATGCCCTTGTAACGTTTGGCTTCATAGTCTGAATTTATGGAACAAAGCGCATGATCCAGAACGGTGGTAAAATAACCAATATCCTTTGGCTGCTTTTGGAATTCTATGATCCATTCGTGTGAGCCTTTCCGGTTTCCGTCCATGTATACAGGGGCAGCGGTATATTCACTTACCACCGAACGGGTTTTTTCACATGCGATCTTCAGGGCTTTCTCCGCATTGTCGATGATGACCTCTTCGCCAAAAGCATTTATAAAATGTTTGGTCCGGCCCGATATTCTGATCTTGAAAGGATTTCCGGATGTAAAATATACCGTGTCGCCGATCAGGTATCGCCAAAGCCCTCCGTTGGTGGAAATGACCATGGCATAATTCTTTCCCGTTTGGACATCCTCCAGCGGCACCGCTTCCGGATGGTCCTTATCAAGGTCCTCCAGGGGAATGAATTCATAAAAGATGCCGTAATCGAGCATCAGCAGCATGTCATCGCGTCCCGGCTTGTCCTGAATGGCAAAAAAACCTTCCGAGGCATTGTATGCTTCCATGTAATTCATTTGCCCGGAGGGAAGGATTTTTCTGAACTGGTCAATGTATGGAGTAAAGCTGACTCCTCCGTGGATAAACAATTCCAGATTGGGCCAAATTTCAAAAAGGTTCTTTTTGCCGGTGTATTCCAGGATTGATTTCAGAAGCACCAGTGTCCAGGAGGGGACCCCTGATATATTGGTTACATTTTCCTTTACGGTAATCCGGGTCATTTGTTTGAGTTTTTCCTCCCATTCCTCCATCAGTGCGATTTCCTGACTGGGGGTTTTGATGAAGTGCGCCCAGAATGGAAGGTTTTCGATCAGGATCGCAGAAAGGTCTCCATAATAAGAACGGGTGCTGAAGTTGTTGATGCTGTGGCTACCCCCCAGGGTAAGTCCCTTTCCTTTTAAAATACCGGTATCCGGATGATTGTCCGTGTATATGGCAATAACATCTTTGCCTCCCCTGAAATGACAGTCCTCCAGGGCTTCCCGGCTTACCGGAATGAATTTGCTTCTGTCGCTTGTTGTTCCGGAGGATTTGGCAAACCATTTGATCTCCGTGGGCCATAATAGATTGTTTTCCCCTTCGCGGAGACGGTCAATATATGCTTTGTAATCATCGTAATTCAGGACAGGAACCTTTTTTTGATAATCCCGGATGCTTTTGATCCCTGAAAAACCATATTTTTTCCCGAATTCGGTTCCCTGCGCTTTTTCAATCAATTTCAGGAGGACTTCATGCTGTACGTCAAAAGGGTATTTTCTGAACAGGTCGATTTGATGCAGCCTCTTGATGTTCAACCAGGAAACTATTGAATTGATGATGGGCATAAATATAAACTTTCACTTAAAGGATCAGCATGGCATCTCCATAGGTTCCGAACTTGTATTTCTGCCTGACCGCTTCTTTGTATGCCTTCATGGTAAAATCATAACCTGCGAATGCAGATACGGTCATGAGTAGTGTGGAAAACGGCAGATGGAAATTTGAAATCATCATGTCGGGAATCTTGAATTCATACGGCGGAAAAATGAATTTATTGGTCCAGCCATCATATTCTTTCAGGTAACCTGTAGTGGAGACTGAACTCTCAAGTGTGCGGAGAACCGTGGTCCCCACGGCACAAATATTATTTTTCCTGTTTTTGGCACTGTTGACGGTCTTTACTGCTTCTTCCCCGATGATGATCCTCTCGGAGTCCATTTTGTGCTTGGTAAGATCTTCAACATCCACCGAACGAAAATTTCCCAGGCCGATGTGAAGGGTAATGAAAGCAAATTCAACGTCTTTGATTTCCAGCCTTTTAACCAGTTGACGACTGAAATGCATTCCTGCAGTAGGAGCTGCAACGGCTCCTTCATGCCGGGCAAATATGGTTTGATAACGGTTCCGGTCCTCGGGTTCCACTTCCCTGTCAATGAATTTGGGAAGTGGAGTTTCCCCCAGTTTGTAAAGGGTTTTTTTGAATTCTTCGTAATCTCCGTCATAAAGGAATCTCAAGGTCCTTCCCCTTGAAGTGGTATTGTCGATCACTTCGGCAACCAGCATTTCTTCATCTCCAAAATACAGCTTGTTGCCGATCCGGATTTTCCTTGCCGGATCCACCAGTACATCCCACAGCCGCTGTTCGCAGTTCAATTCCCTCAGCAAAAAAACTTCGATCTCGGCTCCGGTTTTTTCCTTGTTCCCAAAAAGCCTGGCAGGAAATACCTTTGTGTTGTTGAATACCAGAACATCTTTTTCATGAAAATATTCAAGGATATCCTTGAAATTTATATGCTCGATTTTCTGTTTGTCTCTGTAAAGGACCATCAAACGTGATTCGTCACGGTTCCTGGCAGGATATTTGGCAATGAGATTCGGCGGAAGATTGAATTTATACTGGGATAATTTCATTTATAACAATTCATTAAATTAAACAAAGATCAATTATAAAATGATGACCTCAATGAAGTTCCGGGAAAGTGAAACAGAGTCCCTTTATACGAAGTAACTGAATTAAGGTTGCAAATATTTCAATTTTTTCTCAAAAAATCCAATGTTCATGGCGTCTGAAAGTTTATAAGGTCCAATGGCGGTGCGCTTTAATGATACAATATGGGCCCCGGAGTCTAAAGCAATCCCCAGATCCCTTGCCAGGGAACGGATGTAGGTTCCCTTGCTGCAGATGATCCTGATTTCCGCAAGCGGGGGATTATATGATACCAGTTCCAGTTCCCTGATGAAAACCTTTACCGGTTCAATACTGACACGGATGCCTTTCCTGGCCATATGATATGCCCTGGTACCGCCCATTTTTTTGGCAGAAAAAACCGGTGGGGCCTGTATTACCGGTCCCTGGAAATCCCGCAGTTTTTCCTTCAAAAGCTGACAGGTAATATGGTCCACCGGGTATTCCCGGTCAACATCCGTTTCCAGGTCATGGGAAGGCGTGGTTTTCCCCAGGCATATAATGGTCAGATATTCTTTTTCCATGTTCTGGTATTTTTCGATGTTTTTGGTTTCTTTTCCCGTGCAGACAATCATGAGTCCGGTCGCCAGCGGATCCAAAGTACCCGCGTGGCCAACCTTTATCCTGGCCTGTCCGGTATAACGGGTGATCAGATTGCGGATTTTCTTGACCACATCAAATGAAGACCAGTCCCTGTCTTTGTTGATCAGAATGATCTGCCCTTCCTGAAATTTGTTGGCTGTTCGCTCAGTCATAAATCAATATCCCGCTTATAATTGCTGCGATGCCTGCAATAAGACAATATATGGCAAAATGTATCAATTTGCCCCTTTTTACCAGGGCCACCATCCAGCGGCAGGCCAGAAACCCGGATACAAATGCAGCCAGGAATCCGGTAAACAGGACACCGGATTTTATCTCTGTACCGGCCATGAATGAACCTGAAATAAGATCTCTTGCATTGGCCCCGATGATGGGGAGAATAACCATCAAAAATGAGAATCTGGCCACCTCCCCTCGCTTATTGCCCAGCATGAGTCCGGTCGCTATGGTGGCCCCTGATCTGGAAATTCCCGGAAGGACAGCAAATGCCTGTGCCGTTCCGATGATCATGGCATGGAAAAAATTCACCGGTTTCTTCTTTTCGGGAACAAAATGCCCCGCGGTAAGTAAAAGTGCCGTGATCAGAAGCATACTCCCCACGAAAACAACCCTTCCGGCAAAGAACTTTTCAACCTCACCGGAAAGAAATATCCCCACCAGCACCACCGGGATCATGGAAGCCACGATCTTCAATCCGTATAAAGTCGACTCGTTCCATTGAAAACGCATCATCCCCCGGAGGATATCCGCAATATCCTTGTAAAATACGGCAATGGTGCTTAATACGGTTGCTCCATGTACCACTACGGCAAAATAAAGATTTTGTTCACCCCGGTGGTTGAGAAGAAATCTCCCAAGTTCAAGGTGCCCGCTGCTGCTTACCGGCAGGAATTCCGTAAGTCCCTGGATGATGCCCAGGATCAGTGCTTCGAACCAATTCATGAGAATTATTCCTTGCCCCCGGGTTTTTTCATAATAGCCCAGATCTCAAAAGCAAAACCAAAAAGAACGATAACGGGTGCCAGGGTGATCCGCCTGAAACTGAAGATATCAGGATTAAATACATTGGGATCATCCGATTTGCCGCCGATCATCAAGGCGAATCCAACCACAATGATCAAAAAACCGACGATCAAAAGAATATAGTTCTCTTTTCCGAGAGGAAAGTCTGTTTCCGGGTCCGTTTTTTTCTTGAATTTTGCCATGATGCTTGGATTTAATAATAAAGCTGGTCGGAATCCAGCTTCAGATATTTATGCACTGCAAAGAAAGTAGAAATCCAGTTAATGACAATGCCCAGGACAAGAACGTTGAGAAAAAGTATTCCCAGGATGTCAGCATCCCTGAAACTGATAATATCCATAAGTTCCTGGCGTGCGAGGTATATTACACCCAGCAGAAGGATGATGGCGATCAGGGACGCGTAGATGCCGTGAACGGCGCTTTTTTTCAAAAAGGGTCTTCTGATAAAAGATTGTGTGGCTCCGACCAGTTTCATGGTATTGATCAGAAATCTTTTGGAATACACAGATAGCCGGATGGTGTTGTTGATCAGGGCAACGGCAATAAGAAAAAGCAAAATGCTGAATATGAAGATGGTCAAACCGATTTTTTTAACATTCTCATTGACCAGGTGTACCAGTGATTTCTGGTAAAAAACTTCTTTGATCCCTTCATGATCAAGGATCTCATTCTCGATCAAAGCAATGCTGTCCGGATTTGCATAGGCAGCGTAGAACCTCACTTCAATTGAATTGCCCAATGGATTGTATCCGAGGAAATCTATGAAATTTTCCCCGAGTTCCTCCATCAATTCAGCAGCGGCTTCCTCCTTGGTGACGAAATCGGTTGATTTGACATATTTCCGGGCATCCAGATTTTTCTGCAGGCGGATGATGTCGACTTCTTTAATATTGTCGTTCAGTATGATGGTAAAACCAATGTTCTCCTTTACGTAATCCGAAAGGCTCTTGGCATTGAGGATCAGCAATCCAACAAGTCCGAGCAGAAAAAGCACCAGTGAAATGCTGATGATCGAAGTCAGATAGGAACTTCTGAGTTTTCTTTTGGTTATGCTGGATTCTTTGCGTTTTCCCATAGGGTGAAACTCCCCGGTTTATTCGATGACAGTGATCCAGTTGTACGGATCCGGTTCATCGCCGAATTGGATTCCGGTCAATTTATTGTAAAGCTTTTTACATATTTTCCCGGGTTTGCCGTCTTTGCTGTACAGGTATTCCCGGTTCTGTTCAGGATCGACGATCCTGCCGATCGGACTGATCACCGCGGCCGTACCACATGCCCCGGCTTCCTCAAAAGTGTCCAGTTCATCAATATGTACCGGCCTGACCTCGATGTTCATCCCGGCTTCTTTGGCAAGCCGGATCAAACTCTTATTTGTGATGGAGGGCAGAATTGTTTTTGAATCCGGTGTGATGTACGTATTTTCCTTGATGCCAAAAAAATTGGCCGGACCGCACTCATCAATATATTTTTTTTGGACGGCATCCAGGTAGATCACCGTGGAATATCCTTTTTCATATGCTTCCTTAAGGGAAATCAGGCTTGCCGCGTAGTTGCCCCCCACTTTTATGTTCCCTGTACCCAGGGGAGCGGCCCGGTCATGTCCCCGGCAGATCATCATGTCCACGGGCTTGAATCCTTGCTTGAAATAAGGACCGACCGGGGTGACAAACACCAGAAAAACATATTCTTTGGCCGGTTTTACGCCCAGACCGGGGTCCGATCCGATAAGCAAAGGCCTGATATACAATGTTGCACCGGTTCCGTATGGTGGGATAAATTTTTTGTTTTTTTTCACCGCCGTGGAAATGGCTTCAAAAAACAGATCCTCCGGTACTTCGGGCATGAGGATCCCCCGGGCGGAATCAATGAGTCTGGATGCATTGTCTTTCCACCGGAATACCCTGATCTTACCATCCTTTCCCATGTAGGCTTTCATTCCCTCAAAGGCTTCCTGCCCGTAATGAAGACTGGTTGAGGCTATATGAAGATCGATGAATTCCGAAGAAGTGGTCCGGATTTTCCCCCATTTCCCGTTCTGGTAATGGATTCGGACATTACAAGCGGTCTTCATATAGCCGAAAGGAAGTTTTTTCCAGTCAATTTTTTTCATTTTTCATGTTTTGGTGCATCCTGAGGGTAAATGTACCCAGTTTATTCAAACCTGGCAATAAATTATGAATGTTGTATAAAATTACAAATCAGGAAGATTGAATTTTTTTGATCTGTTCTTCCCGGGTAACTTCTCTGAGTTTCTTTGCAGTACCGGTAAAAAAATCGTACTCCCGGAGAAAACCGGTTTGGAATCTGATCCATTCTTTTTTTGATCCGATCAGGTCATGTTCTTTCATTTCCCTGAAAAGACGTTCGGAAACTTCCGGCAGATCAATCCTGCCCAGATGGTCCATGTTGGCATCACAGATGATCTTTTCCAGCAGGGATTCCGGCTGAGGCGGCATCCGTGTGGCCATGATGATTTTGCAGACCTGTTCAATCTGTTCTTCAGAATATCCGTATGAGGGCAAAATTTCCCGGGCCATTTCAGCCGATCTTTTTTCATGATCCCGGTAATGGTCGATGTATCCGATATCGTGAAGAAGTGCTGCGGTTCTGAGGACCAGCATGTCTTCTCCGTTGATCCCTTCAGCCCTTCCCAGCAATTCAGCCATGGTATAAACATGCCGGGAATGTTCGGCATTGTGAAAATACAGGTTTTCAGGCAATTCCTTTTCCAGTTTGTCGAGGATGAATTCCTCAAGATCCTCAAGATGGACCAACTGTAAACGGATAAAAAAATCCTTGTTGGGAAGTTCTTTCAGATCGGTTGCCAGTTCGGGACGGATCCCTTCCACAAAGTACATATCGATATCGCCCTTGTATTTGACCGGCATTTTCCCCCTGTGCTTGCAAACGAAAAATTCGTGGACAAGCTCATAGGTATTCTCAGAGATATTGACTTTCCCGGGTTCCCCGGAGCTCTCCATCCTGCTGGCTACGTTGACCGTATCACCCCAGATATCATATGACAGCTTTTTATGACCGATCACTCCGGCAATCACCTTGCCCGTATGAATACCGATACGCAAGTCCCATATATCGGCATTTTTGGATTTGAGTTCTTTCATATAGTTCTGCATTTCCAGGGCGGCGAGAACCACTTCCACAGGATTGGTGCGGTTTTTCCGGGGAATTCCCCCTGCAGCCATATACGCATCGCCAATGGTCTTGATCTTTTCGATATTGTATTTTCCAACCACCGAATCAAAATGAAAATAAAACCGGTCCAGCTGGTCGATCAGGTTATCCGGGTTCATCTGTTCGGCTATTTTGGTAAAACCCTGAATGTCGGCAAACAAAACAGTTACCAATTCAAACTTCTTGCTGCTGGCCCTGCCCTTCAGTTTAAGTTCGTCTGCCGTTCCTTTGGGGAGTATATTGGCCAGGAGCTTGTCGGTTTTTTCTTTTTCCCTGAGCAATTCTGCCGTGCGCTGATTGACCATTTCTTCAAGCTGATATTTTTCCTGAAGCAAACGGAATGATCTCCATTTAAATATCAGGAAAGCAATTAAAAACCCCGCGATGCAATAAATGACGATGGCCCACCAGGAAGAGTAAAAAGGTGCAGAAATGGTGAAACTGAAAGATGCGCTTTCCGAACGGTTGCCATATACATCACTGCTTCTTACTTTGAAAAGATATTTGCCCGGCTGCAATCCGGTATATTCCACGAAATGATCTACCGCGGGCATCGACCATCCGGGATCAAATCCCTCCAGCATATACTGAAATGCAGGTGTTTCCCGGTTGAAAGCAGTGGAAATAAATTCAAATCCAATGGAATTCCGGACATGATCCAGTTCCGTTGTTGCCCCGGGGCCCGGGTGTAACATGACCAGATTGTCCTGACCTGATAATCCCGGTTCCTTCAGGATGTATGCCCTGGTGATGATTGTCCTGAAGCGGGGGACCCGGATATGTCTTCCCCGGTGGTTATACCGTATAATGCCCTGCTGGCCGCCCAGCCATACTTTTTCGCCTGGTCCGGGACAGATACAGGCGATATTGTATCTGTCCAGTCTTTGGTAGTTGATTTCTTCCGTTTCGTATCTTCCGTTGTCCGGACAACGCAGCAGGTAAAGCGCTTTTTTCCCGCTTTCCGGATGAATGATCCAGATCCACAAATTGTCATCCGGACCGGCCCTTGCCAATAAGCGTACGGGACCGGAATCCGGGGGGATGAAGTGTATTAGGGTGTCTTGTTCGAACGCATTGTTCTCCGAATCGAACCGGTAGAATTTTGCACCTGATGACAGGAAAGTCCGGTTGGAAGTGGAAAAAAGGCTCATTTGATGATGGTTCCCGCCGGCAATGGCCTGAAGGCCATAACGGTCGGCATTGACCGGGCCGTTCAGGTCACCTGCAAAGGACAAACGGATCAGCTTTGGGGTGTCCGCCGTCAGGACCCAGAGTTTATTGCTTTTACTGGTGCTGAGCGATTTCACCGGATGATCTGTCATGTGGAGGATCAAAGGATTTTCCTTCTCCGATAAAGACCCTTCAGTAAAAAAGGCATACACTCCTTTTTCATTCCCAAGGAACAGGATGCCGGGATGATGCATGGAGTGAAAACAGGTGGAGAATACCTGGTCACTGATATGCTTTGTCCCGGATCGCCTGACGCGGAAAAGCCCTTGTTTTGTTGAAGCCAGAAGTGCCTGGGGCGTGGATACAACAAAAACGCAATTGTCCGGGATCCCGGGCACTCTGTGGAATTTGCCATCCATGGAGCCGGTCCGGATACCTTTCCGGGCAACAGAGAACGACTTCAAAACAAAAAGTCCGTTTGAGGTCCCCGCGTACAGATCTCCTGCATATATCGCAACCGACCGTACGAGTCCGCTCAAATGCATCCGCTGGTCAAAAAAAGAAAATGCAGAGGGCAGTTCCAGGCGGCTGACAGTGGGGCCATGCAGCGCCCAGAGATTTCCCGAGCTGTCAGGGAAAAGACCCGTAATCCTGTTGCTGTAGAGGCCCTCGTTTTCTGTGATCTTACGGACGAATCCTCCTTTGGCATCTGTCAGCAAAAGTCCGCCTGACAATGTCCCCAATGCATAAAGATTTTCGGAAAGCCTGCATCCGCATGTATAATCCGGGAGAAAGGATGGAATGCCTGCGGGGTTTACTGGCACCGGCGATGAATCTTTTGGCAGGAGAAAAAATTTACCGGATGAGGATTTCACCATGATGCCGGTATGGTCGAAAGGCAATACCTTTTGGATGGTATGATCCGGCAAATGCAGATCTTGGCATTCAACGAATCCTTTACAGGAAACCTGGAAAACCTTTCCGGAAGGGGCGTTCATAAAAACCCTTCCTCCTGATATAACCAGACTTGTACCGGGATGCAGAGCTGCTGCCCTGTATGTTGTATCTCCTTCGCGGCAATAAATTGTATGATGGTCAGAAAAAATGATCCGGTTTTCCGTAACATGAAGAAAAACAATATCTTCAGGTTTCTCCTGACCATGGGAAGGGATGCTGAAAAGAGGTGCAAACGATACATTACCAGAATGGTCAGTAATCAGTTTGCCGCATGTATCCCCGGCTGCGTAATAAATTTCACGGGAGGGTCCGCGGGCAAGCATGCATCTGCCTCCGGGAATGAATGTCTGCCATGTCAGACCATTGTACTGAAAAATCTTGTTGTCCCCGCATACGTATACCAGTCCGTTTGTATCTCTGGCAAAAGAATGCAAACCGGAATACCCGCAAAGAAAATCCGGTGCAATGACTTGTATATGAGGGAGTCCGGTTCCAACTTGAGATACGGCAGAAGAACCACTGAACAGGGACAGCGCCAGAAAACCACAATAAAAAATGCTTCTGAACTTGATTTGAATGTGAATAAAATTCATAACTTGTGGGTGTTTGTGGGCTGATCCCTCAGCCAAATTTAATAAATTTCTCATATCGTTAAATTTGAACAATTCAAACCAATGGAAACACATGCCAAAAGACCCATAGTGGTTCCCTGGGATTTTACAGAGGTTGCAGGTTACGCCCTTGACCATGCGATAAACCTTGCAAAGCATACCCATACGAACATTATGCTTTTGCATATCGTGAAAAAGGAAAAAGAAAAGCCGGATGCCGGCATCAAGCTGGAAGAGACCCGGGCGATCACGGAAAAAGAAAACAATATTGAAGTCATCGCGAGGGTTGAGGAAGGCAATATTTTTCATGCCATCAGCGAGGTTGCCAATCAAATCAAAGCCGAAATGGTGATCATGGGAACACACGGCATCAAGGGCATGCAGAAATTTGTGGGGAGCTGGGCCCTGAAAGTGATTGCCGGGACCAAGGTCCCCTTCATCGTGGTGCAGGACAAAATGAAATCGGAAGGCTTTAAGGACATTGTTTTCCCGATAGATTACCGGATAGAAAACAGGGAAAAGATCAATTGGATATACTTTATTCACCGTCTGTATAACAGCAAATTTCATGTATTCAGGGGCAAATTCACGGATTCCAAATTCAAGCGTGGTGTTCAGTCCAATATTCATTTTACCAAAAAGTTTTTGGACAACAACGAAATCCCCCATGAATTCTATTCGGCAGAAGGTAAGAGAGATTTCGCCCATGAAACCATTGAATTTGCCCATCAGATCAATGCCGATCTTATCCTTGTATTGACCACCAAAAACATCAGTTTGGCTGACTATGTACTTGGTGCCAATGAACAACAGATCATTTCCAACAAATACGGAATTCCGGTCATGTGCATCAATCCGAAGCCGGGAAAGATATCCAGTGGTTTCAGAGCAACCGGCAGTGCATAACTGACCATGCCTTCGCTCGTTTTCGCCACCAGAAACAGGAACAAAATTCTGGAAATCAGGAATCTGATCGGAAATACGATCAGGATCCTCAGCCTGGATGATATTGGTTTTACAGGAGAGATCCCTGAGGATCATGATATGCTTGAAAAAAATGCTTCCCAGAAAGCGTTCCATATTTATAACCGGTTTCAGACAGATTGCTTCGCGGACGATACGGGGCTTGAGGTGGAAGCGATCGGCCGGGCCCCCGGGGTTTATTCGGCCCGGTATGCTGAAATGACCGGTGATCTTGTTCCAGGGAAAACGGTCTATGAATCCAATGTCATCAAATTGCTCAGGGAAATGGCAGGAGAAAAGAACCGGAAAGCGAGGTTCAGAACGGTGGTCTCCCTGGTCACCGGAGGCCGGGAAAGGAGGTTCGAGGGTGTGGTGGAAGGCCGGATCACGGTAACCCCCCGGGGGGATAAAGGTTTTGGATATGACCCTGTATTCCGGCCCGACGGATTTGACAGGACATTCGCAGAAATGGAGCTTGAAGAAAAGAACAGGATCAGCCACAGGGGAATGGCGATAAAGGCATTGACTGATTACTTAATCAAACATTATCTGTGAAACTTTGTACTTCCTAAAATTTTTTTCCCTTTCTTTCGTACTAAGAAAGTAACAGCCAATACCTCCCACAGGAATGTACCGTTACAGGAATATCATCATATTCGGACTCCTGTTTTTTGCTGCCGCCAAGGCGCAGATGATTCCCGGCGAATGGCGGACTCATTTGCCATATTCACAGGGACGCATGGTGGTGGAAGCCGGTGACCGGATCTATTGTTCCACGGAAGGCGGACTTTTTTATCTGGACCGGCGGGACAACAGTCTGGGGAAAATCACCAAGGTGGACGGACTGGCGGAAACAAAGATCAGCACCCTGAATTATCACGAAAACCGGGATATATTGCTGATCGCATACAGGAATGCCAATATTGATCTTCTGAGCGGTAAAGACATATACAACATTCCGGATATCAAGATCAAGCAAATACCGGGGGATAAAAGCATCAACCACGTCCTGTTTCTAGAAGACGATGCGTATTTGTCGTGCGGATTCGGCATCGTGGTACTCAATTTGCCAGGAAAGGAGATCAAAGATACATACTATATCGGGGAACAGGGCTCATCGGTCAGGGTGAATGCCATGACATTCGACGGGCGGTTCTTGTACGCGGCAACCATACGGGGCATTTACCGGGCGGATATCAACAATCCGAATCTGATCGACTACCGGAACTGGTCGAGGATTGACAATATTCCCAACGCGGATAAGAATTTCAATACACTGGTGTATTTCAATGACCGGGTATTTGTGAATTATTCCCATCAAGGTTCCCCTGAAGACACCGTTTACTATCTGGAAGACGGACAATGGCAACGGTTTGACGGTGTACCCGATACACGGATACGGTATCTGGGGAACACCCACGGGAAACTGGTGGTGGTGAGTTTGTACCATACAGATGTATTCGGTGCTTCAGGCAACAGGATCAGGCATTTTTTTACCGAGAAGCCCCGCATGGCCCTGATAGACGGTCATGACGTGATCTGGATCGCAGATTATGAAAACGGTCTCATCAAAAATGAACAGACATGGTATCGTGAAGAAATACATCCGAACGGACCCCTGAGTACGAACGCAGCATCCATGTCCCTGGCCGGAGGCAAGTTGTACGTGGCCGGCGGCGGGGTTAACAGTGCCTGGAACAATTTGTACAACAATGCCGAATTGTTTACCTTTTCCGGGGGAGAATGGTCATCTTACCGGGAGACTTCGGTTAAAGACCTGATCGATATAGCGATTGATCCTTCAATGAGTGATCATGTTTTTGTGGCTACCTGGGGTTATGGTTTGCTGGAATTCACCGGCGGGGAAATGGTTGAACGTTATGATCATACCAACAGTACGCTGCAGACGATCATCCCGGGGGATTATTTTTATCGCCTGGGCGGGGTGGCATTTGACAAACAAAACAATCTCTGGGTGACCAATTCAGATGTTCCGGAACCCGTTTCTGTGAGAAAACCGGATGGTACCTGGCATGCCATGTCTTTCAACAACCAGTTGCAGGTACCCGCCATCGGCAGGATCATTGTTACAAAGGATGACCATAAATGGCTTATTCTTCCCAAGGGGAACGGACTTTTTGTTTTTGATGACCAGGATACACCGGAGAATTCTTCGGATGATGAATTCAGAAGGTTCGATGTGGTGGATGAAAACGGCAGGGTCATATCCAACCAGGTGTTTTCCATTGCAGAAGATCTGTCGGGGAATATCTGGGTGGGTACCGATAAAGGGATAGTCGTGTATTACAATCCGCCGGGTGTTTTTACCGATGAGACATTTTCCGGCCGCCAGGTGATCGTTCCCCGTAATGATGAAACCGGTCTGGCCGATATTTTGCTCGGAACGGAAACCGTGACGGCCATCGCGGTGGACGGAGCCGACCGCAAATGGATAGGGACCATGAAAGCCGGTGTATTCCTGGTTTCTGATGACGGCCGGGAACAGGTGCATCATTTCACTGCCGCAAACAGCCCGTTGTTGTCGGACCGGATCTATGACATTGCCATTGACCACCGGACGGGAGAAGTATTTCTCGGAACAGGCGGGGGGATTATTTCATATAAGGGCAGAGCCATCCGGGGCAATGAATTTTTTAGGGACGTGTATGCCTATCCCAATCCGGTCCGGGAGGATTTTGAAGGCGACATCATCATCACCGGGCTGGTGCGGGATGTCAATGTCAAGATCACAGACATAAACGGGAACATGGTTTTTGAAACCCGGGCACTTGGTGGCCAGGCGGTATGGGACGGATGCAATTTCAGCGGGGAAAAGGTCAGTACGGGTGTTTATCTTATATTCTGTACCAACGATGACGGATCCAAAACCCATGTCACCAAATTGCTGGTCGTCAACTGAACAGGTTACAGGTTGTCAACTGATGACCGGGAATGACTTAAATGACTGCAGAAAAATAAAGAACAACATCATGATCAGCAAGGTCAGGGGCATTGTTCTGCATCATATCAAATACGGGGAAAGCAGCATCATAGCCACCATATATACCGATTGTCATGGCCGGTTGTCTTTCATCATAAACGGAGTCCGGGGCAGAAAACCCAAATACAGAATGAACCTGTTCCAGCCATTATCCATCCTGGAGATGGAGATCTATTACAAGCCTTCCCGTGATCTTCAACGTGTCAAAGAACTCAATCTCTCCTGCCATTTCCGTTCCATCCCGGTCGATCTGATCAAAAGCACCCAGGCGGTATTTCTGGCCGAGTTGTTATACAGAACGATCCGTGAAGAGGAAGTCAACCGGACCCTTTTCGATTTCATTGACCAGTCTGTTCAGATTTTGGACCTTTCTGATGTTTCAGCACAAAACTTTTCTCTGGTTTTCATGATGCAGCTGACCAAGCATCTCGGGTTCTTTCCGGAAAAGAATTACTCCGGCCGCAGGCAGCTTTTCGACCTGAGGAACGGAACATTTATTGAAAAGGCATTATTCCCCACCGATACACTGAATAAAAAACTAAGCGGTTACGTTGCACGCATTCTTGAAAAGCGGATCGGGGACGATGATGTCCCTGATATGAACAACTCCCTCAGAAGGAGTCTGCTGCAAGCCATTGCGGATTATTACCATATCCATCTTCAGGGCATGGGCCGGCTGAAATCCCTGGATGTTCTGGCCGAGGTTTTTTCAGGAAAAAAGTAGAATTTTTTCATATTTGAATTTTGTTAAAACATTTTTACGGAATCTGCGTAGAAAAGGGAAGTTAATGCCCTATTTTACAGGGCGATTGCGGAAAGGCCCGGGGTGCAACTATTTTATGGATAAGATAGTCAATAAGATATAAGGTATAGTATAGCACAGTACTATACTGTTTTTATTATATAGTGCATGGTTCCGACGATCTTAAAAAAAAAAGAAAAAAGATCGTATGGGGATTTTATTTTTTTTAAGTAAAAATTTATTTATCAGGGACTTTAGCAATGACCAACAATGCAACATATGATTCATTTTGTTAACCTTAAAGACAGATTCAGATCCTAATCAATTTCTTTGTTTGGTGTTTTTAAACATATAACCCGTTCCGGGAAAGTCAGGGTGTCTTTCTCTCTGTTTATCAGCTTTTTGCTTTTCTGCTTTGGCCTGAATGATTTTTTGGCAGCCCAGACAGGGCCCGGAGGAGTCGGCAGCAGCAGCAACAATCCGCTGTGGCTTACGGTTGACTCCATTACCGGATTGTCCAATAATGATCCCGTTTCCACATGGTCCGATGCCTCCGGGAACGGGAATGACTTCGTTCAGTCGGGATCTTCCCGCCCCACCTATCTTACCAATCAATTGAACGGCCGCCCCCTGCTGGATTTCGACGGCTCGGATGATTACCTGGAAGACGCCGACGGGGAAAGTTACATCAACGGCGAGACCGCGATCAGTTTCTTTTCGGTCACACAATCTGATCTGACCGGGGTTGACCGGGGTTTTTTCGCTTCTGATAATGACAATAATGCAGATGTTGCCCTGGCTGCAAGATATGACCAGAGCGGTTATCAGGGAAGCGGCACCAATGTGATCAAAATGAGCGTGAGTGACAATGGCTATGCATATGAATCTGCCAGTTCCGTGCAGTCCACCAGCGTGCAAATGCTGAGCTGGCTTTGGTCCGGGGGAAGCAGCGCGACTCTGCATATTGACGGCTCACTGGATACGCCCACCAGCGATAATACAAGTTCTGCAGCTTCACCCATTACCGATGCTGATTATGCAAGGATCGGTTTCGGACCAAAGGATTACTGGGACGGTACGGTTGCTGAGATCATTTATTACAATTTCAAGCTGAATTCAGCACAAAGGATCATTGTTCAGAATTACCTGGCTGCAAAATACGGACTTACCGTTTCAGACGACAATTACAATGGAAATGGCTCCGGTTACGTCCACAATGTGGCCGGCATCGGACAGGAATCTGACGGGGACCATACCCAGGCCAATTCGGCCGGATTTATTGTAGCGGAGAACAATACCACCCTGGCTGACGGTGAATATGTCCTCTTCGGGCACGACAATGCATCCAAACAAGCATCCACATCCGACCTTCCGGGAGGCGTGGAGGCAAGATGGGAAAGGATCTGGTATATCGACAAGACCGGATCGGCCGATGCAAAGATAACATTCGATTTCCGGACCGGCATAGACGGGGAAAATCCCGTGAACGCATCCAATTACGTTCTGTTATGGCGAAGTGGCACATCCGGTAATTTCAGTACGGTAACCACTTCTTCGACCACCATTGAAAATTGTTACCAGCTGACTTTTGAAGTCAGCGACGCCAACCTTTCCGACGGGTATTACACGATCGGAACCAGTGACAATACTGACAGTCCGGTCAAGCCAACTTCGTATACTCCTCCTTCCGCACCCACTGCCAGTGACCAGGAATGCTGTTTCGGGGATGCGGTCCCCGACCTGACCGCTTCCGGTGAAGCGGGTGCAACCTTCAAATGGTACGATGATGCAGGGCTGACCAATCTGGTATATACCGGGAACCCTTATTCCACAGGACAGACGGCAGTCGGCACCTATACCTATTATGTGACCCAGACGGTCAATGGCTGTGAGGGTCCGGCGACCAGTGTGGATCTGATCATTCATTCGGAACCCCAGGTCACCAGTGATCCTGCAGACCAGTCGGATTGCCCGGGAAGCAGTGTAAGTTTTTCCGTTTCGGCCGACGGGGAGCCGCCTTTCACCTATCAATGGCAAAAGGATGCTGAAGATCTCAGCGACGGAGGGGATATCAGCGGCGCCACTTCGGATCAATTGAACATCAGTAACATCGATTATGCAGATGAAGGGGAATACCGGTGCATTGTCAGCACCGGTTGCGGATCGGACGATACCAGTGCGGTTGCCGACCTGACCATTCAACCTGTTCCCGCAGCTTCTCTCGGTTATGCCTACCGGAAAGTATTGAAAACAGATCCACAGAAGGTTTCCGGATCAACCGACCTGGAACATTTCCCCGTGCTGGTCAGTTTGACAGACAGTGACCTCAGGACGACCGGCAACGGAGGAAATGTTGAAAATGCCAATGGTTATGACATCATTTTTGCGGATGAAAATCAGAACAAATTATTACACCAGATTGAAAAATATGACCCGGCAACCGGCGAGTTGATCGCCTGGGTAAGGGTACCGGTCCTTTACGCGAGCGACAGCACAACCATTCAGATATTATACGGGAATCCCCAGATCAGTGATTACCAGGGGACTGTCTATGCCTGGGGTCCTGAATATGATGCGGTATGGCACCTGCATGATGATATGGGAGATTCGACCTCCAACAGCAACAACGGGACAAACAGCGGAACGGTTGATATCGCCGGGAAAATAGGGGACGGACAGGATTTTGAACAAGCTGACGATGACAAAATCACCACCGGAAAATGGGATGTGTATTCGGATGAGCTTACCATGTCGGCATGGGTGAAATATGAATCATTTTCTCCCGAGGATGGAAGGATCATTTCCAAAGCCACGGGGCAAAATGCTGGTGATCACTGGTGGATGCTGAGTACCATTCAAAACGCCGGTAATTATTATTTGCGTTTCCGGCTTAAAACCCGTTCATCCACAACCACCCTGATTGCCGGTTCAGGGACGTTGTCCACCGGTACATGGTATCTGGCCTCGGCAGTATATGACGGTTCGCAAATGAAATTGCTGTTGAACGGAAGTGAAGTAGGCAGTACATCCAAAACAGGCGACATAAACACCGATAATACGGTCGATGTTCACCTGGGGAACAATCCGGGTACTACAAGCAAGCCCATTGACGGCATATTGGACGAGGTGCGCATTCTGCGCGAAGCAAGGTCCTCAGACTGGCTGACCACCGAATACAACAATCAGAACAATCCTGCCGTCGGGGGATTTTTTGCCCGGAAATCATCCCAACTGACCAATTCGGAATATTACTTCGAAGTTTGTGAAGCGGATACATACAGTTACAACGTGCCCAATACCTCCGGCCATGGATACGGCTGGTCGGTATCCGGTGGATCCGCCTCATCTTCTGATAACAACACCGATGTCACGTGGAACGCACCCGGAACCGGAACCATATCCCTTAATGAGACCAATTCCTACGGCTGTTCAGCAAGTTCACCCACATACAGTGTGGATATTTACCAGAAGCCCGAAGCCACTGCTACACCGAAAAAAGATACCATTTGCAATGGTGACCAGACATATATTGTCCTGAGCAGTGATGTGGCAGGTACCACCTTCTCCCTGGAAGTGGTTTATGACGGAAGCATTACAGGCGCTTCCACCACCCTGGATGGAGATACCATCAAACAGACCCTGAACAATCCCACCACCGGTGCTGATTCCGTTGTTTACCGGATCATACCCACCGGCCCCGGCCCCACCAATTGCACCGGCGATGATGATACAGCAGTGGTTTGGGTGAACCCGCGGCCCCGGATCCAGGTCAGTGCTGATGACACGCTCTGTTACAAT
>CAZNPH010000021.1:0-66971 GCA_964574985.1 uncultured Bacteroidaceae bacterium | reverse complement strand
GAAATCCTTGCCAAACGTGCATTTGAATAAATTTCTCATTTGGAACTTCAGTTTAGTGAACTTGCAGAGGATATCGGTTATGCGCTTCACAGTATTGCCGTTGAAAATAAGCACCAACTAACGGAAAAAGCATTATCATGGGAAAGGTATCTGCTGAAGACTCACATGGATCAAACTCCCGACCACATCTACTTTAAGGACACAAAAGGCAGGTTTATCCGGATCAGCAGTTCAATGGCCCGGTGGTTAGGCCTTGATGACCCCTCCAAGGCGACAGGAAAGACGGGTTTTGATTTTTTTTCCAGGGATCATGCAGAGCAGGCATGGAATGATGAACAGGAGGTAATGCGGACCGGGAAATATCTCAACAAGGTTGAGAAAGAAACCTGGTCCGACCACCCGGACACATGGGTTTCGACAACGAAAATGCCACTTCAGGACAAAAAGGGAAATATTATAGGCACATTCGGCATTTCCAGAAACATTACAAACCTCATAAAGGCTGAAGAGGAACTGAAGAAAAAAAATGAAGAATACCTGACCACCAACGAAGAATTGAAAGAAAGCCTTGACCGGATCAGGGAAATGAATGCCGAGTTGATCAAAGCCAAGGAAAAAGCCGAGGAAAGCGACCGGCTCAAATCGACTTTCCTGGCCAATATAAGCCATGAAATACGCACCCCGATGAACGGTATTATGGGATTTACCAATTTGCTGTTGCAGCCCGGACTTGCCAGTGAGAAAAAACAACAGTTTGTCAGCCTCATCGAAGAAAGCAGCAAACGCATGCTGAACACCATCAATGCCATCATCAGCATTTCCAAAATAGAGACCGGGCAGGAGGAAGTTTCCCTTTCCGATGTGAACATTAAAAAGGAAACCGAATACCTTTATGCCTTATTCAAACCGGAAGCTGAAAAAAAAGGATTGCAGCTTAAACTGGAATTTCAGCTCCCTGATCAGGATGCCAGCATAAAAACCGACCAGAATAAAGTAAGCGTCATACTGACGAACCTTTTACAAAATGCCATCAAATACACCAATAAAGGTGTTATTGAATTCGGTTGCATGAAAAAAGACAACGAGATTGAATTTTTTGTCGGGGATTCAGGCATCGGAATTGACAAAGATCAGCGTGAAAAAATATTCGATCGTTTTGTACAAAGTTTTGACAGAGAATATTCCAGGGCGTATGAAGGGTCTGGACTGGGCCTTTCCATATCCAAAGCATATGTTGAATTGCTGGGCGGCCGGATATGGGTGGAATCTGAAAAAGACCGGGGGTCCTGTTTCTGTTTCACCATTCCCTTCCATGGAAAACCGCCGCGTGATGATGGCCCGGAAAAGTCCGGAAAAAAGACCGCCTCCTCCGGCAAACTAAAGGAACAGAAGGTTATGATCGCCGAAGATGAAGAAAGCGCATCCATTTACCTTAACGAACTGCTGAAAGACAAATGCAAAAAGATCACCCATGCCGGAAACGGGGAACAGGCCTTGGAACTGCTGAAAAAGAATCCGGATACCGGCCTTATCCTGATGGACCTGAAAATGCCGGTCATGGACGGATATGCCGCAACAAAAAAGATCAGGGGATTCAACAAGGATGTTATCATCATCGCCCAGACGGCATACGCCATGGAAGGCGACCGGGAAAAAGCCCTCCAGGCCGGCTGCAACGACTACATTTCCAAGCCCATTGACCCGGATGAGCTATATGAATTGATTTACAGGCATTTTTAGCTGCATTTCCGGAAATTACACATTCACTTCATATTCTTTGCCGTCGTGCGCAGCATCCACCGTCAATCCTTTTTTACCAAATGATTCGATCATTTTCCTGCCCGCGGGGACATCTTTCAGGAACCAGGAACCATAGTGGGTAAATACGATATGCCGGCTATATTCACTGAACATGTTCACCAGTCCGGGCACCCCAGCATGCCCGAAAATCCTTTCGGATTTTTTGTCCCTCCGGATCAACCCGTCCTTCCGGATAGTGCTGGCATCGGTGATCACCAGATCCAGGGCCCCGAACATACCGAATATGTGGTGATATTTTTTTTCGATCCAGGCCGTATCCCCTGTATAAAGGATCTTTGTGTCCTGCTTGCGGACCAGGTAAGCCAGGCACTTCACTTTCAGGCTGTGAATAACCGGTACGGGGATAAGGGTATAATCCTTCCACTGTACCTCTCCGGATATGATCCCTGCATTCTCCAGGTATTCTGAAGATTCAGGAGCATAAACGGGAATGTCCAGCGTTAATATTTGTTTATTTTCAACAAAAAAGGCATGATCGGGATGCAGATGGGTAATAAAAAGCACTTCCGGATCATGGTCAAGGAATTCCTTTTCACCCAGGTCGATCAACAGTGATCCGTCGATCAGCACGCCGGAATGCTTGCTGTGCCAGGGTTTCGAAAGTTCCACCTTGCCCCGGGTGCCTAGTATTTTGATTTTCATAGCCGTTGTCCTTACCTTTATGTCTGCCGGATTTGTTCCGGTTTTGATCTTTCCGGTTTGTGAAGATAACCAAATCGAACCAATAAAACCCATAGAAATGAACAGACGTCAATTCTCGAGAAACAGTTTACTGGCCGGTCTGGCGGCTTTTACTGGATGCAAGAATCCCCGTGGCAATGCAAACGGACCGGTCACCGGGGAAGACCATTACGTGGAAGCTTCCAGAAAACTGCCTGCCCGAAGCTATGATGTGGTGGTCGTGGGCGGCGGAACAGCCGGTGTGGTGGCAGCTCTTGCTGCCGCCCGTCAGGGAGCAAAAACCGTCCTGATCGAATCCAAAGGATATACGGGAGGCACTGTGGTGGAAGGAGGTACTGCCCTGCACAGCTATTATAACTTATGGAAAGCATTTCCGGGAACGGAAAAAAAACAGGTGGTCAGGGGAATTGCCCAGGAGATCATCGACCGGCTGATGCCCGTCGGGGGAACCACCGGCCACTGTGAAATGGATAAGGGATTTGACTATGACTCCGTTTGCACGGCCATCGACACGGAGCTGTACAAGCTGGTGACCCTGCAAATGCTCAGGGAAGCCGGGGTGTATACCTGTCTGAACACCCTTTGCACGGGAGCGGTCACGGAGAACGGCGTGGTCAGGGGCGTGATCGCCAACAGCCGTTCGGGCCGGGAGGTATTCTATGCCCGTTCTTTTATTGACAGCAGCGCATATGGCGACCTGGCCGCCCATGCCGGGGCGGATTTCACCGAGCCCAATGATTATGCCGTATGCAACAGCATCGGACTGGCCAATGTAAGCATGGACGACTACCACCGGTTTCTTGAGGCACATGACGGGATCACTCAGTTGGCCAGGGGACCCCGCAGCGGAGATGAAGGAAATATCATAAGGCTGCAGGGCAGATTTGCCGCAATGCCTGAAGAATTCACAGAACAAGCCCGGGCGATCGGTCTGTCCAGCACAACCACCACCGTGCATCACAATTACCTGATGTTCGTCAAGCTGAACATGAAACTCGATGAGAGTCCGACCGACCGCGATACCGTCTCACGCGCCGAACTGGACCTCCGCCAGAGGCAATTCAAAGCGGTCGGACTTTTCAAAAAGTATGTGCCCGGCTGTGAGAATGCCTTCATCGCCCGGACGAGTCCGTCCCTCAACATCCGCAGGGGCAGATTCATCCGGTGCGATTACGACATCACCAATGAAGAAGTTATAGGAGGCAAACATTTCGGGGATGATATCATGGCTTACGGGTATCATGATTTCGCACCCCGGTTCCAGGTAAAGGACGGGGGCACATACGGAGTCCCCTACAGGGCCCTGCTGGTCAAAAACCTGGAGAATCTCTATGCCATCGGCATGATGATCACTTCCGACCGGGATGCCCACATGTCCACCCGGAACACGGTATGCTGCATGGGACAGGGCCAGGCAGCCGGCACCGCCGCAGCCATGTGTGCATCCAAAGACTGTTCCTCACGCGAACTGGACTATACTGAACTCAGGTCGGCCCTGGAAAGGGACGGGGTATATTTTGAAAGCTGATCCGGAACAGATTCCATTTATCCAAAGAGGCCCCCCTCCGGGTGAAACCGTATATGGACAACCGGGCGCACGGCGTATTTGCAATGCGGGGTCCGGGCAGGCCCAATCCGGTCGGCATATCCACGGTACGTCTCACAAAGATCAAAAAAACATCCTCCACATCCGGGATGTGGACATTGTGGACGGCACACCCCTTCTGGATATCAAACCCTATGTGCCTGAATTCGACATCCGCAAAGCACAGAAGTTGGGATGGCTGGAAAATAACGTGCACAAGCTTTCAAAAATCAGGGATGACGGAAGGTTCACCAGCTAAAGTTTTGTTTATTATTTATCTCAGAATGTGTCCGATTAATAAAGAAATCCGAATAGCCAAAGGGGAATTGTTTTTTCAAATGCGTATTCGATATTGTCAAGAGCCAGATAACTCTTCGGCACCCGGCTTATTTGTTTTCCGGTTTTATTTTTACCACCGGTTTCTATCGTAAAAGTACCATCTACAAGAAAATCTCCGTATTTTGCCAGTTCAACGACATGTCCTGCATTTCTCAGTTGATTGACCAGAAAAGTTTCACGCATTGCACCTCTATCAGCTTTGTTATTCATGGCAATGGCCAGGTTCGTGTTTTCAAAATAAATTTTATCCGGTTTCTGAAGAAGGGAAATGCCTTTGCCAGTCTTATATGTTAAGTTTAGCAAACGGGCATCTTCGAGATGTTTCAAATAATTGTTGACTGTTGTCCTTCCGAGTTTCAGTCTCTCGGCAATCTTTGAAATATTGGGTGAAAAAGGAGCAGTTCCGGCAATGACTCCCAACAACTTTTTTATTTTCAAAATATTTGATGCATTATAGTCTTTCGAGTAAGTCAGATCACTTTCCAATACAGTATTTATGACACGAATCAATTTTTGTTGCAGAATGATGTCGTCATCCTCTATGGCAAAAGGGAAATATCCCGTTTCCAGATATTCTTCAAAAAGAGGCAAGGGCTTGATTTTATTATTGATTTGCAAAGCGAAATCCCTTGAACCATGAAATATTTTTTCAAGTTTTACCGGAGAAAAGTCAACCTGATGGAACAACGAAAGATACTCCCTGAAAGACAATCCCGGCAATTCGGTTATTACAGCACGCCTGCTTAAATCCGATTCACCCTTGAAAATATCAAATGCAGAAGAGGCAGAGAATATGAAATGCATTCCGGGATAGCCGTCATAACCTACTTTCAATTCTCCTGACCATTCCGGATATTTATGTATTTCATCAATCAGCAGTAATTTGCCGCCATATTTGTTCCATTCCCCGATAAGATCATATAAAGTATTATCATAAAACCAGGGCATATCAGCCGTAACGTACAATGCATTTTCCGGATGGGCACAATGAAATTTAAGATACTGCAAAAGCATTGTGGTTTTCCCTGTGCCACGCAGGCCCTTTATACCCAGTAAACGCTGTTTCCAATTGATTTTGTGAAAAGCAGAACGATACCATGAAGTCGTCAGATATTTCAGCAAATTGTCTTGATACGAGATCAATTCTTGCATAAATTTGATTTAGATCCAAATCAAATTTATTATTTTTTGATTTAAATTCAAATCATCTATTATATATTATTAAAATCCATTTTTGATGCTATGATTCAAAACATTATTTTTGGATTTTGTCACTGCCATGGATCATCATCCAAAAAAACTTCTTTTTATTATCTCTATCTTGTTCATTGTTTATACAGCGAACGGAAAGGACAACACTGTTGCCGGTGCACTGCACATCGAACCACCCACACTGATCTGCCTGGGATTTGACTGGCGCCCTGCCACCACAGCCATTACAACTTCCATGCCGGCATTGAGTACATCGATGTCCGCAACAATCTGTTCATGGGACCTGTGGAGGATATTGAGAAAGGACACAGGGAGCAGGGTGGATTACAATACCGTGCGGGCGGGGATCCGTGGCACCGGTCTTTACTGTCTGCAAACACAAAAAGAAAGGATATGCACCAGTACGCATGCAGAATTTTCGGAGAAAACCGGATATCAGGAGAACGGTGTCGGGATCAGGGATTATGATATATTTGTCAGTACCCGGGAACCCGGTCATGCCCCCACCAACCGGGGTAAACTTTACCGACCTGCCAACGTCGACCTGCGGCCCGAACCCGGTGCTCCCGTGGTGGATGCCGGATGCATTATCCCCGGGATCAATGACGATTTCAAGGGCAAAGCCCCGGATATCGGCGCTTATGAGCAGGGAGAGCAACCACCCCGCTATGGCCCCAGGGTTATGAATTAAAAAGAAACCAAAAAATAAAACCCATCGTTATGAAAAACACTAGAAGAGATTTCATCAAAAAATCATCACTTGCAGCGGCAGGATTGACCACAGCAGGACTGGCAAACATTCCCGGTACAATGTTTGCCGGAGGCCATGTTCCCCCCAGCGATCAGATCAATCTGGGACTGATAGGATGCAGGGGCCGGGGATTTAAAGTCCTGCTCGAGCATATGGACACAGCCGGGGTAAATTGCCTGGGCATGTGTGATGTGGACAAAAACGCCCTGGAAAAACGTTCAGCAGAGTTGAGTGATCAATACGGACAAAAGCCGAAATTGTATGGCGATTACCGGAAAATGCTGGAAGACAAGGATATTGATGCCGTCATCATCGGCACTCCCGATCACTGGCACTGTTTGCCCACTGTTCATGCCTGCCAGGCCGGAAAGGATGTATACGTGGAAAAACCCCTGGCCAACTCCATTGAGGAATGCAACATCATGGTCAGGGCGACCAAAAAATACAACCGGGTTGTGCAGGTAGGGCAACAACAAAGAAGCGGAAAGATATGGCTCGACGTCATGGATTACATCAAATCGGGCAAGATCGGCAAACTGATGCAGATAAATGCAATACAGGGGCATTACGGTTCTGCCGCGGGACCCAGGAAGCAACCCGATCAACCTGCGCCTGAAGGTGTAGATTATGATCTTTGGCTGGGGCCGGCCCCCAAACGCAGCTTCAATCCCGCCCGTTTTCACGGTTCATGGAGGAGTTTCTGGGATTACGGGGGAGGAAGAATGACCGACTGGGGTGTTCACCTGATCGATATGGCATTATGGGCAATGGACACCACGTATCCGCCGACGGAAGTCATGGCACACGGTGGTAAATGGTATCATGTGGAGGGACACTACGGGGAGGTATTCAATACGCTGTCTGTGATCTATAAGATGAAGGATCATGTCATTACCTGGAATGAGAACGTGGATGCTCCCAATGGGCCTTATAGAACAAACCACAGGGTTGAATTTGTAGGTAATCAAGGCAAAATCATTGCCGACAGGCACAAATGGTTTTTGTATGCCGGCGGTGAGCCGATTAAAAATGTACCGGAATGGGATTATCCGCACGCAAAGAATTTCCTGGATTGCATCAGAACCAGGAAAAAGCCCAATTGCCCCATTGAAGCAGGCAGGAACGTTGCCCTGTACGCCCACATGGGCAACATCGCCGTGCGTTCAGGTGCCGGCAGACTGGTATGGGACGATGCCAATAACCGGTTCACCAATCATGCGAAAGCCAATGACTATATCGTACCGGAATACCGGAAACCCTGGGAACTGCCCGGAATTTAACAAAACATGGTCGTTACGGATGGGAGAGATGTTCAGCCGGCTGAAAAAATGCTTCGGTTCATGCCGGAAAAATTCAGCGGGCAAACCAATGCTGTCCGTGACCGGAAACAGAAAATAAAATGATAACACATCCATTGAGCAGAATGTTTAGAACATATTTATTCGCACTACTGGCCCTGTCTGCCACTCTGCGTATGTCAGGGCAGAACTGGGAGATCATCTCCGAAAAGCTGATTGCCGGAGTCAATGATACCAGTTTCAGCAACAGAACACTGAACCGCAGGATCGGTTCCATGGCGGTGATGCCCAACACAGGAGACGTTTTCCTGGTACTCAACGGTGATCATCCCGTATATGTCAGCAGAGACCAGGGCAAATCCTGGAAACCCGTTAAGGGCAAAAATACCGTCGGGCGCATCTATGGAGGTTTCGGTATCAACATTGATCCGGTCACCTCCAGAATGATCGCATTCACCATTGTCCAGAAAAAACACTGGCCCACAAGGGGCTTGATCCTGTCGGGTAAAAAAGGGAAAGTACTTACAGAGTTCAGCCGCCCGGCAAAATCACATGACGGGTGGACCTGGGGCATGGCCGCCTGGGAGCAGGAGGTCCCCCGGGTAATTCTGGGCAAGGAGCACCATGCATGGATCGTTATGTGGCTCAGCAAGGACGGCGGGAAAACCTGGGAAAAACTTGATTTCACCAGCCGGAATCCGGGTGTGATCGATACCAATACCTTTGTTGCCGGTAAGGACGACGGGATATACCGCTCCGCGGACCAGGGAAAAACCTGGGAGAAGGTATCCGGTTTCATAACCACCGGGAAAAATCCCGTCCGTTACGGAAAAAACTATTACTGGACCACGGAAAAGGGACTTGTGGTTACCCGCGACCGGGGAGAGACCTGGGAACTCCAGGGGGAACCCCTGGAAGGCGCCTTGTGGGGGCCGTATTTCGGGACAAGTGAAAATTCAATCATGGTGGTGAACCGGGAGGGATACCACATCACACGGGACCGGGGAATACACTGGGAAAAGGTGGCGGATTTTTTTGTGATCCCCGAATCCAATGCAGGCGGCAAGTATAATGTAATGCATCCCACCAACAGCTACGGCTGGGATGAAAAGCGGGGGATCATTTATGCAGCCGGACTGGGAGGACATGCCTACAAACTGAAGATCAGGTAATAATTCATCAAATCATCCAATAATAACCATACCGTGAACAACAACCGGGACCGAGACATCAGTTGCGTGGGTCAGGGCATCATCGATTTCGAACCAATATTTGAGGCAGCCCCCACAGGTGGCGTGAAATATTTCATCGTGGAAAATGAAAGGGCCATTGATGAATTTCTCCCAAGAACCCTGATAATCTGATCCCGGGGCATTCCTGCGATGATTCCGGGCAGGAAGCTGTTACCATGGTATATTATGGTAAATTCCCGGAAACTTCATACATTTGACAAAGTACCGGAAAGACCACGACCCTGTCCCGTCATACTTATTGGACCATTGTCATGAAAGGCAATCAGGACTTAGAAGAGAATCTTTTGATCGAGGGTTTGAGATCAGGCAGCGAGCTTGCTTTTGAATATATATTCAAGAAGTATTACAGGGCGCTTTGTATCTATTCACAAAAATATGTCGGGGAACCCCAGGCAGCAGAAGATGTCGTGTCCAGGGTTTTCGCCAGACTGTGGAAAAACAGGAAAAAGATCAGCATTTCACGGAGCATTCATTCCTATCTTTTCCAGTCCGTTTATCATGAATCCCTGAATTATCTGAACAGTTTTTCCAGACGTCAGCAACCCACCGATTCCATTCATTTGTATCTGAAAGACCGTGGCCAGGAAACAGGATTTCTTTCCAAAATATATGCAGACGAGTTCAGGGAAAAAATAAACCGTGCGATAGACAACCTGCCCGACAGATGCCGTGAAATATTTCAGATGAGCCGGAATGAAGAGCTTCCTCATAAGGAAATAGCCGTCAGAATGAATATTTCTGTCCGAACCGTCGAAAATCAGATCGGCATTGCACTGGAAAAACTCCGGAAGGTGCTTAAATCCGATAAAATCTAAAAAAGTCCGGATCCCCTTAGGTGATACACCCATTTGTTTTGTCTTAATAATATATCACATGCAAGAATCAATGAAAAACAGCATTGTCCGGTATTTGAAAAGCGGTCTCACCGGTAAGGAAAAAAAGGAATTGATCGCCTGGACAAATGCTTCGAAAGAGAACAGGCAATATTTTGAAGAAATGGAAGACGCCTGGCTTGCTTCTGCAATTTCAAATGAAGCAATATTTGACAAACAAGCCGCCTGGGAAAGTTTCCGCAGGCAGAATGTAAAGCCGTGGAAAAAGTATTTGCTCAACATTCAGAAATATGCAGCGATAATCCTGTTCTTCATTCTGACAGGCTGGTTCGGCCATATCCTGTATTCCTCCCTGCAAAAAACCAAACCGGTTTCCTATATGGAACTCTCCGTATCCACCGGGGAAACTGCTCATTTTCAATTTGCAGATCAAACGAAGATACAATTGAACGCAGAAAGTCACCTGTCATTCCCTGAACATTTCCAGGATAACCAGAGGGAGGTTTTTCTGAGAGGTGAAGCATATTTCCGGGTGAAAAAAGACGAAGAACGCCCTTTTGTGGTGCATGCAGGGGATCTGGAACTGAAGGTGACCGGCACCTCATTCAATATCAAGTCATATCCTGAGGAAGACATTGTGGAAACCACGCTTGAAGAAGGAATGGTCCAGGTATCCAGCAACAGAAGAGCCGGCAAATTCCTGATGAGACCGGGTCAACACCTTGTATACAACAAAAAGACCGTTAAGTTCCAGTTGATTAACAATGCAGATATAGATATCTATACATCCTGGACAAAAGGAAGATACAAGTTCAACGAGATCAAACTGGACCGGCTGGTCAGAAGCATTGAAAGACTGTATGATGTGGACATTGAGCTGAAGGAACCCGGATTAAAGGACCTGACTTATACCGGCAGTTTCTACAAGTCAGAATCTGCCCTCCGGGTATTGAAAATGATCCAAATGTCCTCTCTGGGGGTTCATTTTGAACAGCAAGCAAACAACCAATTTATAATCACCAAAAAACAGAATGCCTATGAAACAACCTTTGGAAACTAACCAATTCTCCCAAAGTACAATTTTTTTCAGTCTGGACCGGCACCCGGAAAGGGCGAAAAAAAGCCCGGAAACATCGGGGGATGCTTCCGGGCATTAAGCGGTTCAGAATATTTCAGTAGAATAACTAAACCACTACAAAACTATGAAAAAAAAGATGTCAGAAATTAGGACGGAAAAGTTTTTTTTCCGCATTCCAAAAAACCTGGTGTTGAAAAAGCTGAGCATTTTGTGCATGCTTGCTTTTTCAATTCAGATGTTCGCCGCTCCTTCCTATTCGGAGATCAAGAAGCTGAACATCAAATTCAGGGGTGTAACCATTCAGGAAGTCCTTGCAGAGATTGAGAACCAAAGCGAATTTGAGTTTTTCTACAATCATGAACTCCTGGATATTACCCAGCAGGAAGTGAACATCAATCTGAAGGACGTAACCATTGACAAAGTCCTGGACAGATTGTTTAACAGCCGGGAGGTCAGTTACAAGATCGACGGCAAACACATCATCATTGTTGCCAGAACAAAGAAGAGACCGTCGAACAAATCTCCCGCCATGGGCCTTCAGCAACCCGTTGCGATCACCGGCACGGTGACCGATGCAGAAACCGGCGAACCTTTGCCGGGAGCCAACATTGTCTGCCAGGGAACCACCATGGGAACGGTTACCGATATGAACGGCAACTATACCGTTCAGGTACCGGAGGATGCCATGCTGGTATTTTCTTTTGTGGGTTACGAGGAACAGGTGATCGACCCGGCCGGACGCAACGAGATCGATGTTGCCCTGCAACCCACCCTGGTAGAACTTGACGAGGTTGTGGCCATCGGTTACGGTGAAAGGAAAAGAAGGGATATTTCCGGTTCCATCGGCTCTGTCACCGGGGAGCAGCTGGAAAAAATGACTCCGTCATCGTCTCCGGAACTGGCTCTGCAGGGAAGTGTTCCCGGTATTCGTGTCCTGTCCGGCGGAGGTCACCCATTTACAAGAAATGAGATCCGCATCCGGGGTATCAATACCTGGGGGGTCGCCTCTCCCCTGATCATCGTTGACGGGATCCCGATAACCGAGTATGGATCCGGCGCTGAAGGAAGTGGCTACAGGGGTTCAGTCAACATCATGACCCTGATCAATCCCAGTGATATTGAATCCATTTCTGTACTGAAAGATGCAGCTGCTGCTGCAATCTACGGGGTAAGGGCTTCAAATGGTGTTATCCTGATTGAAACAAAAACCGGGGAAGAGGCCACCGAACCCATTCAGATTGACTTCAGTGCACAATATGGAATAAAAAATTATCCCGAAATCTATGATGTGCTGAATGTTGACCAGTATGTTGATTTATATACAGAAGCACACAATAATAATCCCACCCAGGCTTTGGAGCCTGAACTGGATCCTTCTTCTGCTGTTTACATGGGGAATCTACCCACGGTGGATTGGCAAACACCCCTTTTAAACGAGAATGCAGCAAACCAGACCTATAATCTCCGGCTGTCAGGCAGTACGGCACAAACCGATTATGCTTTCTCGGCCGGATATACCAAAAATGAAAGTCCCATAATCAATAACGGTTTGCAGAGATACAACATCAGTTCCAAAGCCCAGTCTCAATTTTCAAATATTCTGAAGGCAGGAATAAACCTGCAGGGCATTTGGGAAGATGTGGATGATAATTCCTACCGGGGAGGAAGAGAAGGTATCCTGGCGTATGCAGCCAGACACAGTCCCTGGCAGCCCATTTATAATGGCTATCAGGTCGGCCCGTACTGGCAGGACGGAGTAGAGGGATATGCATCTGCCATAGCCAGCGGCATTGACAGAGCAGCATGGGATCCAACGAGGTCCTGGCACAACATGGACAATACCCTGGGCAAGATGGCTATTAACAGCAATACACATCACATATACAGAGTATTGGGCAAATTGTTTGTTGAACTGCAACCCATAAAGGGACTCAGCATCAGAGGACGTATAAGCGGAGATTATTATACCGATAGACGGGTAAGCTTTCAGGATGTTGACTATTTTATGTTCGATGAAGCCGCCAAGAGTCCCCTGGATGAGTTCGGCGCAGCCGCTGTAGATGATTCGGAAGGGGAATACGGTGAAGAGTTTTCAACAAACTATAACCTCATGGAAGAATTGATCATCCGGTACGGCCGTTCCCTGGGAGAACACAATTTCAATGTCCTTTTGATCGGAAGTCATCAGGATTACGGTTACCGCAACATATGGGAAGCTTATGATGCTCTGAATTATGAAGATGAAGTATATTGGGGAATCATAAATCAAAATGCTTTCCTGAGTGGTGAATCATACAGGGCGGAGAATGCCGTGCAAGGTTATGTAGGACGGATTGATTACAATTTCGCCAACAAGTACTATATTGACTTTACGCTCCGGTATGACGGTTCAAGCAAATTTGCCCCGGAAAACCGTTGGGATTACTTCCCAGGATTTTCCGCAGCATGGCGGCTGAGCGAAGAAGATTTCATGGGAGGCCTGGGCTGGCTCACCGATTTGAAACTCTTCGGTGGATGGGGGAAACTCGGAAACCATGAGATCAAGGATTACGGATATGTCGGTTTGGCCAATGAAAACGCCACCGTGTCACTGGGCTATGACGGAGGAGGTCGCCGCCTGGGTATGGGATATACATATTGGGGCGTTGGTTTCAATGACATGCCCAATGAAAGCCTGGGCTGGGAAAAAACCTATACAACCAATGTGGGTTTTGATTTGTTGCTGTTCAATGCCCTCTCAGCAAGGTTAGAATTGTTTACCAAAACCACAGAGGATCTGCTGACTACTGTTGAAGTTCCTGAATCCGTCGGTTTGAATAATCCTCCGTTTAACCTGGGAGAAGTACTCAACCGTGGTATGGACCTGCAACTCGGATACCGTGATCAGGTCGGCGAGGTATGGTACAGCATCCATTCAAACCTGAGCCTTGTCAACAATGAAGTGACACTAATTAAAGACGGAGTTCCATTTGGTGGAGACCAAAACCGGGTTAGGGAAGGATTTCCCCTTTTCTACCTGCGCGGATATCAGGTTGCCGGAATGTTCCAAGCAGCCCAGGAAGTGACGGATTACCAGAGCCAGGTAAACGATGTGAATACACAAGCAAGTTTGGTATCTCCCGGCGACCTTTACTTCAAGGATGTAAGGGGAACCCCGGAGGAAGAAGGCCAGCTTTATACAGAAGGATCCGATGGAGTGGTGAATGAGTATGACAAAGTTTTCATTGGCAAAACGATTCCGGGATTTACTTACGGTTTCAACATTTCCGCTGGATACAAAGGGTTTGACATCTTTGCCTCTTTCTACGGGGAAGGAGATGTGCAGGCCGTTAACGATGAACTGCAGACCTTTACAGGAATGGAAGGAAATAACCAGTGGCCGGATGTATTGGATCGCTGGACCCCTACCAATACCAACACGGATATCCCGCGTGCAGTAATTGGTGATCCGGCAAGCAACAACCGTTTCTCCGATCGCTGGGTAGAAGATGCTTCTTATTTCCGGGGCCAAACCGTTCAGATAGGCTACACCCTGCCTTCACAGGCTTTGAATAAAATGGGTATAGGCCGGAGAATTCGTGTATACCTGAGTGGCATGAACTTGTTCACCATCACCAATTGGAGCGGATTAGACGTCGCAACAGCACACACAGGTGGACTACCCAATCCAAGAACTTTTTCAATTGGCGTTAATGCAACGTTCTAATCATGGAACAATCTTTTGTAAATGAATTAAAACGAAATAAAATGAAAAAATTAACATCCATATTCGTTACGATAGGGGCACTTATCATCATCAATGGCTGTGAAGAAAGGCTGGATATGGCGCCCCATTATCCTTCGATGGCAAAATACTTTGGTGATGTAAAAACCTTCACGCGGGCCATTTACGGGGTTTATGCCAAGATGCCCGACCTGTTTGGCATAACTGGCGGTGATCCTCTTTTTGGCCAGTGGTACGCCCCCGGAGATGATATCAATGCCCACTGGAATTACTGGGGGGATACCTTTGAGGGAATTAATGCTGAAGAAGATGAATTTGCAGACTTCTTCGGCGAAAGCTATGAACTGATCTCCCGAGCCAATCTTGTGATTGAAAAAGCGACCAACAACATCGACCAGTTTACATCAGGTGAACAGACAGAAATCAATGAGATGAAAGGAGAAGCGCTGTTTTTAAGGGCTTACTGGTACTTTAAACTGTGGCAGTATTTCGGGCCCTACATCCCGTTGATTGAAAAACGGAAAGTACTGGGAGGAAATGTGTCGCTGGCAGATTTGAGATATCCGAGTGCGGGAACTGACAACGCGATATTGGATTTTTGCATTGCAGATCTGGAAGAAGCCGCGGGTCTGTTGCCCGACGACTGGCCGGAAAATCAGAAAGGACGGGTAACCGATGACGCCGCTTACGGCATGCTCGGGAAACTGTATATGTTCAGGGCCTGTTATAATGACGGAAACCAGTCGGATTATAATTACGCTATAAATGCCTTCGACCAGATTGACAGCCATTCCCTGGTTGACCATTACGGCTGGAACTTTGATCCCACCAGGGAAAATAACGCGGAAGGGCTCTTTGAATTTCAGGCTTCCATTGCGCCGGATTATGAATGGGTCTGGAACGACAATGATTATAATATCGGCAACGGCCACATGAGTTTTCACAATGCATATTATACCGACATGTGGGGGATCAAAGGCTGGGGAGAAGGAGACTTTGGCCTGCTCAAGCCCACCGATAAACTGATCGCGGCTTTTGATACCGCTGCCGGAGCAAGGGATCCCAGACTGGCCGAAATACTGGTAAGAAATACAAGTTCTCCGTGGGACGGATGGCAATTCATAAAATACGTCAAGCGTATGGACCAGACAGGTTATGCAGCCTATGCCAATACCTGCAACTACAGGATATTGAGGATGGCCGACGTATTGCTGCTGAAAGCAGAAGCCCTGTTTCAAACCGGGGATGCGGCCGGTGCACTTGATCTGGTCAATCAGGTCAGGGAGAGGGCCAGGAATTCAGTGGATGAAGGTGATCTTCCTGCCGCGGTACCTGCTGACCTGGCGGCGGTAACCATGCAGGACATCATGGATGAACGGTTCAGGGAGCTGTGCGCCGAAGGACAGCGCTGGCCCGACCTGAAAAGATGGGATGCGGCCGGTTATATTGATCTTTCAACCTGGGGAACAGCTGAATTCTCAACAAAGTTTGAATGTTATTTCAGTTACCCGACCAATCTGTTGTACCCCATCCCGGCCGATGAAACAGAACAGAATCCGAACATAACCCCGACACCAGGCTATTAATTCTCAATAGACTGAGGGGAAATATTGTGTTTAAGATGGTTGGTTGGTTAGTTGATTGGTTGTAATCTCAGAGGAAGGATCAGTAAATTTTGCTGATCCTTCCTTTAGATATAAAAATTTTCAGATCGCACCAGCCCACCGGATGCTGTAAAACATTCTCCAATATGAAAAATAATGTTTTCCTGCGGGCAATTCCAATGGCCGGTGTGCTATTGGTGATCAGCGCCATACTGGCATTGAATATTGACACAAAGATCAAAAAGGCCGATCCGCTTGATATTTCTTCCATTGAAGCTGTGATCAGCGATCAAAAACAGCTGGATGAGGCGGTAGCCGGACTGAACGAGCTGTATCACTGCTGTGCTTTCTCCTATGCAAAGGTGGATTCGATCGTGGGATCTCTGATGGAGAATGAGGAAATCACGGCCTTTGATGTCACCAAGACCCTCATCAAACATCTGGAGAACTCATCACTGAAGAACGCAACCGACCTTCAGGTGGAACTTCTGTACTGGCTGTCCCGCTCCGGCCGCTCATACGACTACTGGCGGTCCCGCTTATCCCGTGAAGAATTGACTGAACTTGGCCGGGCCAGGAGAACAGCCCCCTTTCATTACACCGACAAAATGGTCAAAGCAGGAAGATTTTATGATCTGGCAGATATCGGGGAATTCGGCAAGCTGGCCATGAACTGGATACACCATGAAGATCCTTTTGTCCGTGGTCTGGCGGAATGGGCCATCGCCAACCGGATTGACCTCAGGAATAACGAACCGTTAAAGATATGGCCGGAGGACGAAAAGAAGGCGCCAAACTGGTATCATGTATGGAAAGGAATGCTGGAGACCGAATTTGTCCTGGAAGCAGATTATGTCAGACAGGGAGTGAGACTGGACATCCATCGTTCACCGGATGATATACTGGACAATGCCGGGAAAATCGTGGAAAGAAGCCGTAACATCCTGGATAGGATCAATGCTGATGGCACCAAAGAAGCCGTACCGGAAGCCGGAAAGTGGATGAACAAGCTGCTGGAACAACATAAGAAACTGGAATCCGCCGTAAAAGAATCTCCCGGTGATCTTACCGCACAAAGGAAGATCTGGCTGGATATGCGGAAACTGGCCCGGAAGGTCATTCTGAACAATCCGGACATCAAACACCGGCAGACTCTTCTGGCCCTCCGCCATGCCTATCATTGTGGAGGCAACATCACCAACGGGGGCAAGTCATACAACCACAAGCCCGGGGGGGATATTTTTATCAAGGACGGTCTGGAGCCCGGTGCCGGCATGAGGCCGCTCATCGGAGACAAGCTGCCGCCCGGACATATGGAGGGCATGGAACTGTGGTATGACGCGGACCGGATCGTTTTCTCCTACGCCAAACAACCAGATTATTTTAATGAGATCATGTGGGATCCCGATCAGAGCTTCAACGATTTCCCTCCGGTGGGTTTGACCGGACCCGCATTGCTGTACGAAATGAATCTCAGGAACAATTCCGTCCGGCAACTGACCGCCCATCCCTACAATCACGACATAGAACCTGCCTATCTGCCCAACGGGGACATTGTTTTTGCCTCCACACGTTCCGATTTCGGCAGCCAGTGTTCGGGAAGTTTTCTCCAGAACAAGAAAATTGCCAACATGTTCATATGCGGTCCGGACGGACAAAATGTCCGTTCCCTGAGCAACAACAAGGACTTTGACCGGTATCCCCACATCATGAACAACGGGAAGATCGTGTATACACGCTGGGAATACCAGGAGAGGCACCTCTGGCAGGTTCATAATCTCTGGGCCTGCCGGCCCGACGGTTCATACAGGGAACCCCTTTTCAAGCAGCATAATCATGAGGGGAATTTCGGAGACGGACCCATGTCCCTGCGCGATGCACGGGCGATTCCCAACAGCGACAAACTGGTGGCCGTGGGGACGGGCCATCATGAATGGGCCGAAGGAGGTTTGTACCTGATCGATTATCAGGAAGGCATCAACGAACCGGACGGATTCAGGATCATCACCCCGGAAATCGCCGATGTGGAAGGAGGCCTGGGAGACAAAAAGATCGTGGAAGAAGGCGGGGTCATTGACTACGGGGGATTGTACCGGCAACCCTATCCCTTGTCAGAGGAAAGCTTTCTGACATGCTATTCATATTTTGCCAACCCCCGGACAGAGGCCGCCAACTGGAGCCTTTATTATATCGATGTCTGGGGGAACAAGGAGCTGATCCACCGGGACCCTGTCCTGTCGGTTGCCTACCCCATCGTGTTCAGCAGGCAGGAAAAACCGACCGAATTGTCGGGAACAGGTGAAAATCCGGCCCCGTACGCCACGGTATACATGGTTGATATTTACCAGGGGGTCCCGGAAGTACAACCGGGGGACATCAAATACATCCGGATCGGGAACCATACCGAATGGCCGGCACATGAACGGACCGGGGACAAGGTGGTGGATTTCAATCATTACCATTACACACCTTCCGGTTCCTGGTCAAGTACCGTGGGATTGTGGACATGGTGCCCCGCCAGGGTCATCGGGACTGTCCCGGTTGAAGAGGATGGCTCGGCCCATTTCAAGGTGCCCGCCGACATCCCGGTGTATTTTCAGGCCCTGGACGAAAATTACCGGGAGATCCGCAGGATGCGTTCTTTCGTCACTTTACGGCCCGGAGAGATCAGGGGATGCACAGGATGCCATGAATCCCGCGATGAAACCCCGTTCACCCAAACCTATGAAGCACATAATGTGCCTTCGGCCGTTCAGCGTGAACCCAGCAAACCCGATCCGCCGGCATGGGGGGACCGGGAGTTGCCGGACTTTGAACGGGATATTCAGCCGATCTTTTCCAGACACTGCGCTTCCTGCCACGGGGCGGAGACGCCCGGTGGCGGACTGGATTTTACCGACAGGAAAATTGACGGGATCAATCAGGCCTACCGGACGCTTTTCGGACTGAGGCCCGATGAGCCGACACCCAACTGGGATCCGGATATTTACCAGGAACTCTATCCTGAATATGATTATGAGTACAGGAACAATATGTGGGACAGGCAGAAGCTGGAGCAAATGGGAACCAACCGGTACCCCGGCCAGCTTGTAAGCATATCCAACAGATTCAGTGACAATGCAGTAACCCGGGTAAAAGAATTCGGGTCCACACAAAGCATGCTGCTGCGAATAATAACCAACAGGAGGCACCGGGAACGTGTTGACATGAGTCCGGAAGAATGGGTAAGCCTTGTCACCTGGATCGACCTGAATGTGCCCTACTGGGGATCTTTCGTGGATAAGGAGCCCCTCAAAGTTGGCAAAAAGCCCAAACGGGTCTTTGTCAAAATGCGCCCTCCGTTTGAATCCCCGGATTATCAGGGAATGGAGGTTGTCAGAAAAACGGATGATTACTAAAATAACGATCGCATGAAAAATAAAATATTCCAAAAAGTGGTCCCGGGCATCGCTGTGGTTGCGATAATCAGCACAATACTGGCATTGCATCCCCCCGGAGAAACCAGGCAAGCCGGCAAGCTTGATATTGCTTCCATGGAGACAGCGATCCGTGATGCGGAATTACTGGATGAAGCCGTGTCCGGACTCGCGGCGCTTTATCAAAAAGATTTCCCCCACGAAAAAGTGGATTCAGTTGTGCAGGCATTGATGAAAGAAAAAGATGTTTCCGCCTATGAGGCCACCAAAGCCCTCATCAGGCATCTCCAGGAGTCATCACCGGATCATGCAACGGATCTTCAGGCAGAGCTTTTATACTGGGTGTCCCGGTCCAGGAGAACCTATGACAATAAATGCTGGGGCGCCGACAGGGAAGCCGTTGAAAAAAAGACATTCAAACAAATTGAGGATTATGCCGACATAGAAGAATTCGGCAAACTGGCCATGAACTGGATACATCATGAAGATCCTTTTGTCCGCGCTTTGACCGAATGGGCCATTGCCAACAGGGTGAGTGTGCTGAACAGCGGATCCCTGGAAACGTGGCCGGAAGATGAAAACAAGGCCTCCGACTGGTATCATGTATGGAAAGACCTGCTGGGGACCGGATTTGTGCTGGAAGCAGATTATGTCAGGCAGGGTGTGAGGAAGGACATGCACCGTTCATCGGGTGATATACTGGCCGACGCAGAAAAAATGATTGACCGGGCCGGAAGCATTCATGAAAGGATCAACACAAAGGGCAATAAGGAGGCACGCTCCCGGGCCCGCAAATGGACGGACAAGCTGCTGGATCAATATGAAAAACTGGAGGCCGCGGCAGAAGAAGCCCCCGGTGAACTTACCGCACAAAGGAAGATATGGCTGGCCATGCGCAAAACCGCCCGGGAGATCGTTCTGAACAATCCGGATACAGATTTTGATAAAATACTTTTTGCCCTGAGATACAGGGCCCACATGGGGGGCAATATTACCAACGGAGGGAAATCATACAATTACAAGCCCGGGGGAGACATCTACATCAGGGAAGGGTTCGATCCCAGCGCAGACATGCAGCCGCTGATCGGGGACAAACTGCCCCCCGGCCATATGCAGGGTATGGATCTTTCTTTTGACGCCGGAAGGGTGGTGGTTTCCTATGTCAAGCAACCCCGTTATTTTGAAGAGCTCATGTGGGAAAATGAACAGGGATTCACCGATCTTGTTCACGGACTATCCGGACCCGCATCGCTCTTTGAGATCGATATCAAAGAAAATTCTGTCCGGCAACTGACAAACCATCCCTACAATCACGACATCGAACCTGCCTACCTGCCCAACGGGGATATCGTTTTTGCTTCTACCCGGTCGGATTTCGGCAGTCAGTGTTCCGGAAGCTTTGATCAGAACAAAAAGATCACCAACATGTATCTCATGAACGGCGACGGGGAGAACATCAGATCCCTGAGCAACAACAAGGATTTTGACCGGTATCCCCATGTCATGAACAATGGCAAAATCGTTTACACACGCTGGGAATACCAGCAAAGGGATTTCTACCAGCCTCACAACCTCTGGGCCTGCCGTCCCGACGGTTCCTTCAGGGAAGCCCTTTACAAACAGCACAACCTGAAATGTGAACAAAGGGACTGGCCCATGTCATTCCGGGATGCCCGGGCCATACCCAACAGCGATAAACTGGTGGCCATCGGTACCGGCCACCACACATGGGCACAGGGAGCCGTGTACCTGATCGACTATCAAAAAGGGATCAATGAACCGGACGGATACAGGATCGTCACACCCGAAATAGGACGTGTTGAAGGCGGACTGGGAGATATGAGGATCGTCGGGGAAGGGGGGGTGATTGATTACGGCGGACTGTACCAGCAGCCCTTTGCCTTGTCTGAAAAAAGCTTTCTGGCAAGCTATACATACGACCGGGGTCCGTTCGCACTGTATTATATAGATGTATGGGGAAACAAGGAGCTGATCTGCCGGGATCCTGTCCTGTCGGTTGCCTACCCGATTCTTTTGAAGGAACGGGAAAAACCAACCGAATTATCGGGAACGGGAGAAAATCCCGCCCCGTACGCCACGGTGTATATGGTGGATATTTACCAGGGGGTCCCGGAACTTAAAAAGGGTGATGTAAAATATATCAGGATAGGGCACCATACGGAATCGCCGGCTCATGAACGGACAGGCGACCGGGTGGTGGATTTCAATCATTTCCATTACCCGCCTTTCGGTTCCTGGATGCCGTCGGTGGGCAACTGGACCTGGTCCCCTTCCAGGGTGATCGGCACCGTACCGGTTGAAGAAGACGGTTCCTCCCATTTCAAGGTGCCCGCCGACATACCCGTTTATTTCCAGGCCTTGGATGAAGATTACCGGGAGATCCGCAGAATGCGCAGTTTCATATCCTTCCGGCCCGGAGAGATCCGGGGATGCACGGGCTGCCATGAATCCCGTGACGAAACCCCTTTCACGAGAATTTATGAAACACACAAGGTGCCATCGGCGGTCCGGCGCGAACCCAGCACACCCGACCCGCCGGCATGGGGTGACAGGGAGCTGCCGGACTTCGAACGGGATATTCAGCCGATCTTCACCAGACACTGCGCATCCTGCCACGGGGCGGAATCGCCGAAGGCCGGACTGGATTTTTCGGCCAGGAGGTTTGACGGACTCAATCAGGCGTACCGGACGTTGTTCGGACTGAGGCCCAATGAATCAACGCCCATTTTCAGCTTCCGGCCGGAGATCTACAAATTAATGTATCCCGATTTTCAGTATACATACAGAAACGGTATGCAGGACAGGGACATGATCAGTAAAATGTCTGTGAACGAGTATCCCGGACAACTGTTGAGCATATCCAACAAGATGGACGACAATTCCGTATCCCAGGTAAAAGAATTCGGCTCAACCCGGAGTAGGCTGATCCGGGCCATCCAGGGAGAGGCGCACCGGCAACGCGTTGACATGAGCCGGGAAGAATGGAGGAGCCTGGTGACCTGGATAGATCTCAATGCACCCTACTGGGGATCTTTCTGGGACAAGGAGCCGCTCAGGAACGGCGAAAAACCGAAACGGGTTTTTGTCCTGTATCCGGAGCCGTTCGCGTCACCGGATTATGCAGGAACGGAGGTCATCGGGAAAACCAGCGATTATTAAAAAAATAAATCAATCACGATGAAGACAATAGTGAAAAAAAACAAATGGATTGCACCTTCCCTTCTGGTCTTGCTGGCAGGGATCACCCTGATCCTGTCAGGAGCATTCAGGGGAAGCGAAGACAGGTTGATTTACCGCTCACCGGAAACGGTGAGTTTTTCGCCGGACAACCGATACCTGGCTGTAAATGACCTGACGCTTAATACTTTGTATCTGATTTCCGTGGAAAAGGAGAAAATCCTGGAAGAATTCCCCCTGCAGGGGAAAGTACAGGATATCCTCTGGCTGGATGAGGGCAATCTGCTGCTGAGCGAATATGAAACCGGAAAGGTGCTCCGGCTCGATATAGAAAAGAAAAAAATAACAAAAGAATACAAAATCGGGCCCAATCCCTTTCATATGGATGTTCACAATGACGAACTGTGGATCGGTCAATACGGATTGAACCGGGTGAAAGTGGTGGACCTGTCAAACGGCAGGATCAATTATACCATCGATCTGCCCAGTCTGCCCTGGGATATTCAGATCGTGCCCGGACAGAACATGGTGCTGGTGGCGAACCAGATCCCGGCCAATCCGGCAAACGGACCCCAATCAACGACCGGCATTACCCTGATCGATCTGGATACGAAAAACAAGATCAGGGACATATTATTGCCGCACGGATCCAGCAATCTGCGTCATCTGGAAATCTCCGCAAACGGGAAATGGGCTTACGGTGTCCATACCCGGGGAAAGACGGCCATTCCCACCAGCCAGCTGGAAAACGGATGGGTAAACACCAACATGCTGAGCATCATCGATCTTGAGAACCGGGAATGGTATACCACCGTGATACTGGATCAAATGAAGAAGGGAGCAGCCAATCCGTGGGATGTCGTTTACAATGAGGGTGACGGTTCCCTTCTGGTCAGCCTGGAAGGCGTCAACGAACTGGCCACCGTTTCCATCTGCGGTCTCCACGGATATCTGGAAGGAGGGAAAATGCCCCCCAACCTGATGAAAAACATGGCCGAAGCCTACACTCAATACAACGTTTGGGAGGAAATCAAAAACCATCCCTGCAAAAGGACCATGCTGATGGATCAGATCAGCGCCCTGTATGCTGCCCGGCTGATCGAAAGGGAAAAAATTCCCCTGCAGGCCCCCAGGGGCATGGATCTGTCCGGCGACGGTGAATTGCTGGCCATTGCGGGTTACTACTCGGGAGCCATATGCTTACAGGATATGAAAAATGGTGAAGTCAGATTAATCTCCCTCGGGGAACAGTCCGAACCCGACCAGGTCAGGGAAGGGGAAATCTGGTTCCACGATGCGACAACCTCCCTGGAAAGCTGGCTGGGTTGCGCCACCTGCCACCCGCACGGCCGGAATGACGGACTGAACTGGGACCTGCTGAACGACGGGATCGGGAATCCCAAAAACACCAAATCCCTGGTCTTATCGGAACAAACCCCCCCGGTTATGTGGAGCGGTGTGCGCGCAAGGGCAAAAATCGCCGTGGTGGCCGGTTTCCATTTCATCAACTTTTATGAGGCCACCGAAGAGAAGATTGAGGCAGTGAAAGCCTACATTGCTTCTTTATCCCCCGAGAAGAGTCCGTATGCCAAACTGCAGGAAACCGATGAGACATACAGGAAAAGCATAGAAAGAGGAAAGACACTTTTCACCGACAGGGGATGTATGGAATGCCACACGCCACCGCTGTATACGGATAAAAACACCTATGAATTCAAGGTGGCGGATGAACGGGGGATCAACAAATTCGATGTTCCTACCATGACAGAGTTGTGGAGGACCGGCCCGTTCTGGCACGACGGCAGAAAACAAACCCTGGAAGCGGTGATGAAAGACCCTGATTTGAGTCCGTGCGGAGGCGCTGCCGGCGACCTGAATAAGCAGGACCTGGAGGATCTGAGCAATTTTCTGCTTTCTTTGTAACGACATAACCTGTTTACTTTTTTTGAAATGAGCATCAAATTGATCTTCATAAGTGTTATTCTATTGTTGGTGCCCGATATGGCCATGGGTGGCAACCCATCTTCCCGGGACACGGTTAAAATATTGTGGGTGGGCAGCAGCAGCACCTATGTTCATGACCTTCCCCGGCAAACCGCCGAATGGCTGGAATCCCATTTTGCCCCCCGCCCGGTCCGTTCCTGTCTGGTGGGCAGAAGCGGAACCGGATTTCATGAATATCTTGAACCCGGATTCGAAGCCCAGTATGGTTTAAAGGAAGGGCAGACTCTTCTGGAAAAGATCCGGGACGGGGATTATGATTATGTGGTACTTCAAATGATCACTTATTTCATAGGGGCTGATCTCAAACAAGAAACAGAAAAAAGTACGGATATCCTGTGTGCGGCCATCCGTGAGGCGGGCGCTGAACCCGTATATTATGAAATGGGGTGGCGAAAAGGTCCGGAGAACGAAATCGGGAGAAAACTGATCACCGCTTCGGGCCGCAGGAATTTCATCAAATATTACGGGCCTTGTTCTTCTGCCTGGAAAGAAGTACGGGCAGAGATACCCAACATTGAACTGCATAATCTGCCGGATAATGTGCATCCCGGCACTTTGGGGACGTATCTCAACCTCTGTTGCATGTACGCGGCCATTGCCGGGGAAAAAGCGGAAAATCCGCCCAACCGGATTGAGGTATGGCCCCGGTTCGGAGCATTTGACGAACAGGAAGCCGCTGAAAAATTAAAGAACAGGAAACTCGATGACTATCATGCTGCAATGCCCGGGTGGATGCAGAGGATCTCGGTGATGAGGACCGAACAGGCCATTGATGCAAAGATAACCGGTTACCTGAACGAGGTAGCCTGCCAGCAATGGAAAAAGCACATGGAACAAATCAAATAAAACCATACAATATGGCCGACAACAGAAGGGATTTCCTTAAAAAAGCAATGATCACCGGTGCAGGGATCGGTTTGGGCACCGGTACTGTCCCCGCAGCCCTGGCACAAAACCTGAAATCCAAAACACAGGCCTGGAAAATGATCGGTATCCAGATGGGAGCCCACAGCTTCTATGACGAAGGCCTGGAAAATGTCCTGGATTTTCTGCACCATCAGGCGCACATCAATACCCTCATGTTTTACAGCCACACCTATTACGGTGTGGAAAACCGTCCCACGCGTGCACTGGCCCATGACCACGGCGTTAAACCCCGCAACTTTGCCAAAAGCAAATTACCCAAGGTATGGGTAAAGCATCACGGGAAATATTTCAGGGATACCATCCTGCGGCATCATGAAACAGACAGCAGTTACGAGTACTCCGGCAAGGACATTTTCAATGAGATACAAAAACCGGCCCGGGAACGGGACATGAAAATATACGTCAGGTTGCTGGAAGCATCGGCCGGGAACGGATTGAAATACATCAAAAACTATGATAAAGTCCTGACCGGGAATATATTCGGGGACCGTGGCTATGGCCCCTGCTGGAACAATCCCGATTACCGCAACTGGGTATATGCAACCGCCGTGGATATTTTCAGCAATTATGACCTGGACGGCATGCAGTACGGGGCCGAGCGGGTGGGCCCCATATCCCAGGTACTGGTAAGGGGAAGGGACGAGATCCCCACCTGTTTCTGCAAGCATTGCCGTGAACGAAACAGAAACCTGGGCATCGACCCCGAAAGGGCCAGGGAGGGATACACCCGGCTGTACCGGTATATGCAGAAAGTGAAAGCAGATGAGGATGACAGCCACAATACCGTCATGGTGAATATTTTGCGCCTTTTGCAGCAGTATCCGGAGGTCCTTGCATGGAATTATCAATGGTTCCGGGCCGATGAAGAAATACAGAAAGAATTGTACCTGCGGATCAAGAAGATCCGGCCTGAGGCACGGGTCGGCCGGCATATAGACCACCAGCGCTCGAGCTGGGATATTTTTTACCGGTCCGCGGTGAGCTACGGGGAAATGGCAGAGTATGCCGACTTTATCAAGCCCATACTATACCAGGATATCTATGGCCCCAGGTTGCGGAACTGGGTTATAGAACCCCTGCAGCAAACCGCCCTGAATGATCTGACCGTGGAACAAACCCTGGATCTGTTCTATGCCTGGCTGGGATACAGCAAAGAGGCACAGGTAGCACTTCATGAACTGGAAAGCCGGGGCATGGGTGCGGAATATGTTTATGACGAGACCAAAAGATGCGTTGAAGGGGTAAACGGCAAGGCAGATGTCATTTCCGGCATCGGGATTGATGTCCCCTGGCATGCCCCCGGCGGGATGATCCCCTACCCCAGCGATCCGCTGACATTGCGAATGTCCGTCTATAAAGCCATGCAGGCAGGTGCATCGGGTTTGCTGGCATCCAGGGATTATGACGAAATGCGGCATTCCAGTCTGAAAGTTTTTGGCCAGGCGGTACGAAGAATACTTTAATAATCTCAACAGATATGTGGTATCATTGGATTGATGACAGCAGCCAGTTGGACTCATCAATCGGGAAAAATGCGGAAACATTACTGACAAAACTAAAAAAGGAAACAACCGGCAAACGAATTCTCAAGGCAACTTTTTTTATCGATATTCAGGACAGGAAACAATTTGAGTACCGGACCAAACTGTTGAATGAAAAGGCCGAAAAGATATTTGAGGATCCGCTGATGGTAACGGTCATTCCGCAGCCACCCGTTGACAAGGAACTGTACCTGGAAGCCTGGTATCTCGATGACCGGGAATACCAGGTGCAGGTTGAAAAGTTTGACAATGGTCAACTGATCAGTATTGCCGGCCGGAAGAACGGGCATGACCTACTGGTGGTCAGCACGTATGCACTCTCAGGAAACACCAGGGAGGATGCCGGACATTGTTTTCAGATCATAAAAAAAACCATCGATGAACGGGATTTCCCGCTGAATTCAATGTTCAGGCAGTGGAACTACATCGGGAACATCCTGGATACAAAAGAAGACAAGCAAAACTATCAGTCTTTCAACGAGGCAAGGGCCGGATTTTTTGCCACTTCATCCTTTCCCAACGGTTATCCTGCAGCCACCGGTATCGGGATGAATATTCCCGGGGTGATCGTTGAAGGCTGTTTTCTTGTTTCCGGGGAATACCACCATCTGGGTATATCCAATCCCATGCAGTTATCGGCCCATCAGTATTCGGAAAAAGTACTGGTTTCCCCGGAAGCAAAAAACTCCACCCCCAAATTTGAACGGGCCAAGGCGATCATCAATCATGGCGGAAGCACCATCTTTGTCTCGGGTACTGCAGCGGTTCTGGGAGAGGACACATCACCCTCATACAGTCCGGAGGAACAAACCGCCCAGACTCTGGAGATCATTCACAGGCTGATTGACAGGGAAAATCTGGAACGGTATTTCAATATAGACCATCTCACAGATTTTTATTATAAATATGCAAGGATCTATCTGAAAAACGGATACATTTCAAACAATATCATAAAACAGGTAGACCGGTCCTTTCCGGGTACCCCTTCGGTTTACCTGACGGCAGATGTCTGCAGGGACAATCTGCTGGTGGAAATCGAGGTGGAAATCAAAATCAAATAAGTATCATGATCATCCTGATTGGCAATGTGGGGAGCACCTCTTTTAAGAGCAAGATACTGGAAATGAAAGAGGGGAACCAGGTCAAAATCCTGGGAGAAGCCAATCTCGACAAGATCAAGTCCGCCGGCCCGTCCAACTTCACCCACCGGGTCATGGACCGGCCAAAAAAAAAGGAGGCGGTGAGTATAAGCGGACTGAAAGATTGTATCCGCTTCATTCTGGACTGGTACGTTGACCGGAACGTGATCGCCTCATGGAATGATATCCAGGCCATGGGTTTCAAATGTGTCATGGGGATCAAAAACGGGGCCAACCTGCTGACCCCTGATATCCTGGGTGAAATGGAAAAATTCGGTTTTGTGGCTCCTGCCCACAACCTTCCCTACCTGGAAGCCATCAGCGAGTTTAAGAAAGTGATCGATATTCCCATGGTCGGGGTGTTTGAACCGTCCTTTCATTATTCATTACCCGCTTACAGAAAGTGCCTGGGGATCCCCTGGGACTGGCAGTCGCTGGGCATTAAGAAACTGGGATTCCACGGCGCCACCCACCGTTATCTTTCGGCAGCGGCCTATCGCTTACTGGGAAGCCGGTCTGGACGGATCATCACCGTTCACCTGGGGGGAAGCAGTTCCATCTGTGCAGTCAAAGACGGAAAATCGGTGGACATCGATCAGCATTTCTCTCCCAATTCCGGATTGCTGCAGGGGACGCGCATCGGGGATGCCGATGCCACATCCATCCTTTTCGCCGTAAAGCAACTGGGGATTTCCGTCGATCAGGCCCAGCATGAACTTTCCTATAACAGCGGATTGAAGGGAACGGCGGGTCTGGGGACCGATGATTTCCGGGCCATTGAGAAAGCGGCAAAGGACGGCAACCAAAGGGCAAGGACCGCCCTGCAGCTGTATGTTGACCTGGTCAGGAAACACATCGGTGCCTTTGCCACCGTGCTGGGCGGGGTTGACTGCATTGCATTCGGCGGGGGCATCGGGGAAAACAATCCCGCGATCCGCGAACAATGCCTGCAAAATATGGAATTTATGGGCATTCACATGAACCGGGCGGCAAACAGGAAAGCGGCGGGAAAGACCGCTCTGATCTCGAAAGACGGTCCGTCCCGCGCAAAAGTATACGTGATCCCCACCAACGAGGAACTGGTGGTGGGTTATTTTACAAAGCAGGTTGTTAGGAAAGGACGCGATCTCACACCGGACGAAATGGAATTTATCTTATAATATGCATCAGGCGGCCGGCAACATATACGCGGAGCAAATGGGTTACGATGTCTGTGCCCGTTTATCCCGGTTAACCGCCCGGGGCAAAATTCACAGCGTCTTTCAGGATGCGGTCAATATAACCCTGTCCGACAAATATTTCTTCAGCATCATCGACAGGCATTATGGTTCGGTTCCTTTCGGGATTTCAGTCCGCAAAGCGGACAGGTTTTTTTTCAGTGATCTGGGGATCCGTGCAGGGGAAGAAGTAACCATCAAAGATGATTGTATTTTTCATGCGGGAAATCCTTTGCTATCCTGGCGGGATGCTTCTGTTGAAAAGAAAAAAGAGGATCATATCCCCGTTCCTTTTGACCATGACCTGATACATGGCCATTGCCGGCATGTTCGCCAACATGTTCTTTCTCAGGGGAAAAGAGGCGGTTTTTACGGATCGCTGGCATGCTTTAATGATCTTTTTTCTGAAAAACAACCGGCCTGTGACGGACTGGATGAAATAAACCGGTATGCGGTTTTCTTATTCGAATCGCTGATCCCTGCATTCATTGCCGAAGATTCCAAAAAGTCAAAATCCCTTTGTATCAGACTGGTTGGTCTGGGTTGCGGACTCACACCTTCGGGGGATGACTTTTTGACGGGTTTGTTTGCCACCCTGGTCTTGTCAAAACGGCAACCGGCTTTTGACCCTGACTTTATTGATGAGCTCAGGCAATATATGCGGACCGGGATCGAAGGTTTAACATCCAAAATTTCGGAAGTTTATCTGGGATATGCTTTGCAGGGCGAAGTTTCAGATGTTCTATACAATTTTATCCGGGGTGTATACGGTGCGGGTGCAGATGAACTGGTTGATCTGACCCGGGACCTGATGAACACCGGCAGTTCTTCCGGGATGGATATGATCCTGGGATGCCTGTTTGCTTTCCGCCTGATGGCCGCAAAACATCAGAGAAACAATGATCAGATAAAAATCAATTAGATGGAAAAAAAACTGAGCATAAGAAAGAATGAATACCATGATTCGATCCAGTTGCTGAGGGTACGTGAGGCCCTGCGGAAAACGGAGGGAGTCGAACAGCTCATGGTGGTCATGGCCACTCCGTCCAACAAGCAGATCCTTCAGAATATGGATCTGCTGACCGGGGAAATCGAAAAGGCCGGTCCCAATGACATGGTCATCGCCCTCAGGGCGGATTCAAAGGAGACCATTGACAAAGTGACCGGCAGGGTCGATGATTATTTCAAAAAGGGTGAGCCCGGGGTGAAGAAGCAGCGGGTTCACAATTCCATAGACAGTGCCTTGCAGGCGATGCCCGATGCAAATCTGTGCGTCATTTCCGTTCCCGGCGAACATGCCCGGCAACAGGCAGAAAAGGCATTGGGAGCCGGACTCCATGTGATCGTGTACAGTGACAATGTCCCTTTGGAGGAAGACAGGAGCATCAAGGAACTGGCCGCGGAAAAGGGCCTGCTGTGCATGGGGCCCGATTGCGGGGTGGCCAATCTCAACGGGATTGCCTTTCTGACAGCAAGCATCGTCAAGAAAGGCCCCATCGGGATCGCCGGGGCATCGGGCAGCGGGACCCAGCTTATTTCGGTTCTCACCGAAAGGGAAGGTCTGGGTGTTTCCCAGGCAATCGGCGTCGGAGGGAAAGACCTGAAAGATGAGGTAGGCGGACCGGGTATGCTGATGGCCATGGATGCCCTGGAACATGACCCCGAAACAAAAGTGATCATTCTGGTATCCCGTGCCCCCGGGTCCGAAACGCAGCAAAAGATCCTGAGCCGGGTAAAGACCGTAAGCAAGCCGGTGGTCGTTTATTTCATCGGGGGAGATCATGAAATCATTGGAAAGGCAGGAGGTGTTACAGCCACCGACCTTGAAGACGCCGCATTAAAGGCTGTCTGCCTGGCGAAAGACAAAACCTGTACAAGCCGTGAATTTACCCTGCCGGATGAAGAGATCCGTAAAATCGTTGACCGCGAAACTTCAGAAATGGGGTCCTGTCAAAAATATCTGAGGGGATTGTTTTGCGGAGGCACTTTCTGTGACGAGGCCATTGCCCAGCTCAGAAAAAGCATAGGCGATGTGTATTCAAATACACCCGTCAGCGAGGAATACCGGCTGGAAGATTCATATACCAGCAAGGAACATACGGTGATCGACCTGGGAGACGAGGAATTCACCCTGGGCAGGCCGCATCCGGTGATCGACCCGGAACCGGTGAGGATAGCCATTGAAAGGGAAGGGAAAAAGGAAGACACTGCGGTCATGCTGCTTGATTTTATCCTGGGTCCGGCCATCAATCCCGACCCCGCAGGTTCGGTCATTGAACAGATCCGGGAAGCGAAAAAAATGCATGAGGAAGCTGGAGGCCATTTGTCGGTAATTGCATCCGTATGCGGGACCGACGGCGATCCCCAGAATCTTTCCAGTCAAACCAAAGTGCTGGAAGACGCCGGGGTTATCGTCATGCCTTCCAATGCACAGGCAGCCCGGCTTGCAGGACAAATAGCCAAAGGGTCACAAAAATAAATCAATCAAATCCTCAACAAAAACACCACAGGCAGATGGAAAACAAAAAGATCACAGAAAGCACCGGAAAATTATTTACCAGCGAGCTGAAAGTCATCAATGTAGGCCTTCAGCATTTTGCAGATACACTGAGGGATCAGGGAGTCAGGGTGGAGCAGGTTGAATGGCAGCCGCCCGGGGAAGAGGACCAGGAATTAAACAATTTACTCGATGCAATGGGAACGGATGATTAACCGTGCCCGTTTCACTTCTAAAACCAATACAAAAATGGCAGAAAATCTGAAAGAAAAAATCAGGCAGGCCAATCAAAAGGCCCTTGATATCCTGTTACAAGCGCAACCCACCTGGATTGACGTAATGAAAGCAAAGGAGTTCATCCCGGATTTCAGGGACAACCTGATCCTCCATGCCGGCCCTCCCATTGATCCGGAAAATGCTTCAACCCCTTTCAAGAATGCAGTGGGTGGCGCCGCAGTGCATGAGGGCCTGGCAAAAGATCCGGAAGAGGCCTGGAATATGATCCTGAACCGGGAAATCGAGCTGGGATCCCAGCTCGATCACAGGGGAGCCTGCGGGGCAGCCTACGCGGTCACTGCAAACACTCCCCTGCACATCTCTGAAAACCCTGAAAAAGGCACACGCGGATTCTGCACATTCCAGGAGGGGCCGTCACGAAATGTGATCCGCTGGGGGATTTACAACCAGGAAGTCGAAGACAGGCTCACCTGGTTTGATGAAGTCCTGGGACCCGCGCTGAAAGAAGTGATCAAAAAGTCCGGGGGCATCAACATCAAAAACATCCTCGCCAAATGCATTGCCATGGGGGATGAGAACCACAGCCGGCAACTGGCATCCACGGCAACCCTGATGCAGGAACTTATGCCGGCCATTATGGATACGGATCTGCCTGAATCCACACGCAGGGATGTGGTCAAATTCCTGATGTCGGCCGAAAGGTTTTTTCTGCATGTTTTTATTTCAGGGGCGGTTGCCGTCATGGAAGGACTGAAAGGGATTGATTATTGCACACTTCAGATCGCCCAGGGCGGTAACGGGTATGAATTCGGAATTAAATTCGCTTTTTCGGGCAATGACTGGTATACTGCCGAAAGTCCCGTATGTACGGGTATTTATCTTAACCCGGACTGGGATGAAAGGCACGGGGTTGGTTACCTGGGCGACAGCTGTACCATTGAAACCTACGGATTCGGAGCAAATGCCGCCATTGCCGGACCCATGGTCGTTTTCCTGACCGGCGGGGACCTGGAAGAAGCCCGGCGCCGCACCAACAATGCCCGTGAATTCTGCATCGGCACACATGACTGGGCACCCATCCCCGTTCTGAACCTGCAGGGACCTCCCGTGGGGATCGATCTCCGCAAGGTAGTCGCCAAAAAGATCGAGCCCATATGCCACGGAGGCATGCATCACATAAACGGAGGACAGGCAGGAGCAGGCTACATGAATGTACCCATGGAATGTTTCCGGCAGGCCATGAAAGCTTTCGGGACCAAATACAATGTATAATTTAAAATTGGCGGGGCCATGAATAAGCTTTTGGAATATCAGATGTGCAGGAAACTCGTATTCGGTGATCATGCCATTGTTGAACTTCCGTCGGTAATTGCCGGGTTGAAAGGGAAAAAACCGCTCATTGTAACCGATGAGGGCCTGGTAAAAGCAGGCATCATAAATAAGGTTACAGACATACTGGAAAAGAGCAAAATGACTTTCAGCATTTTTGACGGGGTGGAATCCGATCCGAAAATTGAGATCGTTTATCCCTGCCGGGAAAAAGCAAAAGCCGGCAGATGTGACCTGATCATAGGGATCGGAGGCGGCAGTTCCCTGGACATCGCGAAGATCACCGCGGTGATGATGTCAAACAGAAATGACCTGGACTCCTTTATAGGAATAAACAAAATACCCGAACCGGGCATCCCCACCGTCATGATCCCGACCACCGCCGGGACAGGCAGCGAAACAACACCCATTGCCATCCTGTCTGACGAAAAAGAGCATTTGAAAAAGGGCATTGTCAGCGATCATCTGTATCCCTCCGTAGCCCTGATCGATCCTGTGCTTACCCATGAACTGCCTCCCAGTATTACCGCTTACACGGGAATTGATGCCCTGACCCATGCCATTGAGGCCTATACCAATAAATACGCCCAGCCGTTCGTGGACACCTTTGCCTTTGAAGCCGTCCGGCTGATCGGGCACAACCTCAGAAAGGCCGTGGTTCAGGGCAATGACCCGGAAGCGAGACACAACATGTCCCTGGCAAGCCTGTACGGGGGCATGTGCCTGGGTTCGGTCAACACGGCGGCTGTTCACGCACTGGCTTATCCGCTGGGGGGCATGTTCGATGTCCCCCACGGAATTGCCAATTCGCTGTTGCTCCCCTATGTAATGGAATTCAACCTGGAGAGCAATGTTGTCAAATTTGCCAGGATCGCTGCCGCCCTGGGTGAGAAAACCGGTGAGCTCAGCCCCGAAAAAGCCGCCCGGATTTCCATATCATCCGTTAAGAGACTATGCGGTGACATCGGGATCATTTCCAGGATGAGGGACCTGGATATTCCGGAGGATGCGCTGGACACCATGGCCGAAGGGGCCATGAAAGTCACCCGCCTGTTGAATAACAACCCCAGGGAGGTAAAGCTTGAGGATGCCCGTCAGATATACGGGAATGCATATTAAATCAAATAAACCTACGTGATATGGCAGAAGAATTCAAAAACTATGTAAACGGCAAGTGGGCCAGTGCTTCAGGCGGAAAAACCTTTGAACAGAGAAATCCGGCAAACATGGCCGAAATAACAGGCATCTGGCCGGATTCGGAAAAGGAGGATATCCGGGCAGCCATGCAGGCGGCCCGGGATGCATTTCCCGGATGGAAAAACCTTTCGGTTTACCAGCGGGCAGAATACCTGAAAAAAGCCCACGCATCCATGATCAGGAAAGCCGGGGAGATGGCTGCCGTACTGACCGAAGAAAACGGAAAGACGCTGGATGAATCACGGGCTGAGATCAACTCAGCCATCAGGGAAATGGAATATCAGATCAATGAGGGGGTCCGCCTGGGCGGAGAAACAAAACCGTCGGCCAGCCACGGGGTTTTCATATACAGCAAAAGGGAACCACGGGGTGTGGCAAGTATCATCAGCCCCTGGAATTTCCCGTTCAATGTACCCGGGAGAAAAGTAACCCCTGCGCTGATCACCGGGAATACCTGTGTGTTCAAGCCGGCAACCCTGACCCCGAAAACCGGGTTGAAATTCACGGAACTGTTTGTTGAAGCGGGTCTTCCCCCCGGGGTGCTGAATCTCGTTACCGGCCGGGGTTCGAACATCGGAGATGAAATGATCGACAATCCGTATGTCAAGGCAATTTCATTTACCGGCTCCACCGAAGTAGGGAAACAGATCCATGAGACGGCTTCCAAAAGATGTATCCCCACACAATTGGAGATGGGCGGAAAGAATCCGGTGGTGGTTTTGGCGGACTGTAATTTTGAGGAGGCCGTAAAAGATACGGTGAAAGCTGCCTATGCCTGTGCCGGCCAGTGGTGCACTTCCACAAGCCGTGCCATCGTGGAAAAAAGCATTGCCGGAAAATTCAGGGAAGCCGTGGTGGAAATGTCCGGACAATATGTGATCGGCAACGGGAAAGATCCCCGAACCACCATGGGGCCTGTCTGCGGCACAGCCCAGCTGAATTCCGTATTGCATTATATCGAAACCGGCAAAAAAGAGGGAGCGGAACTGTTGTGCGGGGGAAAGCAACTGAAAGAGAACGGACTGGACAAGGGCTGCTTCATTGCTCCCACCGTGTTTGCCAATGTGAACCGGAACATGGTGATAGCCCGTGAAGAAATTTTCGGTCCGGTTCTGAGCATCATTGAAGTTGACGACCTGGAAGAAGCCGTTGCGGTGGCCAATGATATTGAATACGGACTGGCCTCTTCGGTATATACAAAAGACCTGGAAAAAGCTTTTCTGTTTCTGGAAAATACGGAAGCGGGACTAACCCATGTCAACATGATGACGGCGCTGAAAGAACCGCAAATGAGTTTTGGAGGGGTGAAGAATTCAGGCGCGGGAATTCCCGAAGCAGGAAAAACAGGTGTTGAATTCTTTACCCGGCACAAAGTCGCCTATATAAAATACGATTAATCATTCATTCACAAATCAAAAAAACAAAAGCAAGGCAAATGGAAAATTACCTGAAGAAAATTGAAGATGTTCTGCTGATGGGCCCCGGGCCTTCCTGCATCTCCGATTCGGTATATGCTGCATTATCTTATCCTACCATAGGGCATCTGGATCCGGATTTCATAAAGATCATGGATGACATCAAAACCATGCTGCAGCAACTGTTCAATACGGAAAACCGGCTGACCATCCCTGTAAGCGGAACAGGTTCGGCGGGAATGGAAACATGTTTCGTAAATCTGATCGAAAGGGATGATCCTGTGCTGATCCTGGTAAACGGGGTATTCGGAACCCGGATGGTGGATGTGGCCGGCAGACTGGGCGCCCAAACCGACCGGCTCGATTTTGACTGGGGCACACCGGTTGTCCCTGAAAAGGTCAAAGAGCAGCTCTCCGCAAAAGACTACACAATCGTGGCAGTGGTACACGCCGAAACATCCACGGGTGTGCGGAATCCGGTGGAAGAGATCGGGAAGCTGGTAAAAGAAACCGGCGCATTGTACATTGTGGATGCGGTCACCAGTCTGGGCGGCATCCCGGTCAAAGTGGACGAGTGGGGCATTGATGCCATATACAGCGGAACACAGAAATGTCTGTCCTGCCCGCCCGGACTCTCTCCGGTGAGTTTTTCCGAAAGTGCGGAAAAGAAACTGGCAGGACGCAAATCCAAAGTGCCCAACTGGTACCTGGACCTCAGCCTGCTGATGAACTACTGGCAGGGAGCAAAAAGGGTGTATCACCATACCGCTCCCATCAACATGAACTACGCTTTGTACCAGTCATTGTACGATATTCTGGAAGAAGGCACCGAAAAAGTCTTCCAGCGCCACATGGATGTCCATCATCACCTTGTCAACGAGCTGGAATCGATAGGCATGGAATTGCCGGTTGACCCGGATTACCGGCTCCCCATGCTGAATGCCGTCAAAATCCCCCCGGGGATTGATGAAGCACAGGCACACAATACTTTGCTGAAAGAGTTTAAAATTGAAATCGGCGCGGGCCTGGGCCCCCTGGCAGGCAAAATATGGAGGATCGGATTAATGGGGCATACCGCCTATAAGGAAAAAGTTGACCGTTTTATCACCGCATTACAAACCATTTTAATATAATCAATCATGGCAGGAAAATACACAAAGGGACAAATACTTGTCCTCATTGCCGCCTTTTTGGGATGGATGTTCGATGGAATTGAAATGGGGCTCATTCCCATTGTAGGTGCCCCGGCCATAGAAGACCTGACAAGCATGACCAGCGACGGCATCATAGGAGCATGGCTGGGCCGTTTTGCAGCTTCTTTTCTGATCGGAGCCGCTCTGGGAGGGATCATTTTCGGCTGGATGGGAGACAAAATCGGGCGGGTCCGTTCAATGGCCATCAGCATCATCATGTATTCGCTTTTTACCGGTATGTGGTATTTTGCAGGAGCTCCCTGGCATATCGCCTTATTCCTGTTCATTGCCGCCCTGGGTATGGGAGGGCAATGGGCCCTGGCCGTATCGCTGGTGATGGAAGTGTGGCCCGAACGTAACCGTCCCATGCTGGCCGGTGTGATCGGGGCCGCAAACAATTTCGGTCTGGTCTCCATCGCGGTGGTTGGGTTTATTTTTCCCATCACGGTAGACTCATGGAGATGGATGGCAGTGTGCGGACTCATCCCCGGGATCCTGGCGATCTTTATTATCATCTCCGTGCCGGAATCGGCCAAATGGAAGGAATCGGTCAGCAAGGTGCCCATCAGGATCAATCCCCTGAAAGAAATATTCACCCCGCCCCATTTGCGCAATACCATCATCGGCATTGTACTGGGCACAACCATGATGGTGGGGACCTGGGCCGCCGCCACCACATTCGGCCCCAGGTGGACCAATGTGATCGCCGGTGTTGACAAGCCCTTTTCCAAGGCCGCCTTCCAGATGGCCATGTCGGGCGGGGCCATCATCGGCTGTCTGATCGCCCCCTTGCTGGCCCAGCGGATCGGAAGAAAGCGGGCGTACTTCTTCTGCGCGGTGTCGGCTTTTATTACCACCCAGGTATTATTCCGCACATTCGACACCTATAACATCTATTTCATTCTCATGGTAATCCTCATGGGCATCACCGTGGTCTCCTTTTACGGATTGCTGCCCCTGTACCTGCCGGAACTGTTCCCCACCCGTATCAGGGCCACAGGGAGCGGACTTGCATACAATTCCGGGAGGTTCCTGGCTGCTGCCGGTGCGGTGTCCACGGGTTCCATGGTGAGCTATTTCGGGGGGGATTACGGACTGGCGGTTTCAACCATTACCTTTATTTACATCGTGGGAATGATCGTTATCTGGTTCGCACCCGAAACCAAGGGCAAACCATTGCCGGAATAGAATTACGGGAAAAGAACCATTACATATGGAAGCGGAAATGGAAATACAGCCTTTCAGGCTACCGGGACTCGATTTCAGCAACCGGCCCCTGGTCATTGCAGGACCCTGCAGTGCGGAATCCGAAGAGCAGGTCCTGCAAACGGCAAAAGCCCTGAAGGAAACGGGAGTGGAAATATTCCGGGCAGGGATCTGGAAACCCCGGACAAGCCCCGGTGAATTCGAGGGGATCGGCCCCGAAGGATTTGCCTGGCTGAAAAAAGTTAAAAAAGAAACCGGCATGCTGGTGACCACGGAAGCAGGCAATGAAAAGCATGTTGAGGAAGCCCTCAGACATGGGGTGGATATCCTCTGGATCGGGGCGAGAACGACCACCAGCCCTTTCGCCGTGGAAGAAATTGCCACCACCCTGGAAGGAAAGGATGTGCCCGTCATGGTGAAAAACCCCATACAACCTGAACCGGCTGTCTGGATCGGAGCCATTGAGCGGCTTTTTCAGCACGGGATCAGGAATATTGCCGCCATTCACCGGGGTTTCTCCACATACTCAAGAAGCCGTTACCGCTACCCTCCCCTGTGGGATATCCCCCGGCAACTCAAAAAGAAGTTTCCCGGACTTACCATTCTTTGTGATCCCAGTCATATGTCAGGGGACCGGAAACTGATTCCAGGAATTTGCAAAAAGGCCATGCGACTGAAATATGACGGATTTATGATCGAGGTCCACAAAGATCCTGCTTCCGCCCGTGTCGACGGCCCGCAGCAACTTTCACCGGAAATGTTCACAAAACTGTATCACAGGATAAATCAAACACCGCGGTAAACCTGAAAACAGCTCATGGGTTAAAAAGATACAAGCCGATGAAAACAACAAACAGGAGAACATTCATAAAAAACACTACACTGGCTGCCGGGGGATTGACATTCGGGGCCGGACTCGCAAAGTGTGCCGGTGCGGGAAATCCGGCACTTTTAAAAAAGAACGGAGTATTTTCAGGGATACAGATAGCCCCCCAGAGCTTTTATGACGAGGGGATGGACTACTGCCTGGATCTGCTGCAGGAAAAAGGAAAGATCAACACCCTGATGGTCACTCCCTACAGTTATTACGGGGCCATGGGACGTCCGAAGGAAGTCATGGGGGACCACGGGGTGGAAAAAGCCGACAACAGGAACAGAAAACTCCCCGTGGTGTGGGTCAGGCATGACAAAAGCAAATTCAGGGATATCGGGGTATTCCATGCACCGCCTGCAGAGGGTGCTGTTTACACCGGCAAGGACCTGTTTCACGAATTGCAGGATAAACTGCCCGAACGCAATATGAAGCTTTACCTGCGGCTTTATGAAGGCGGGGGACTGAGGAATGAAAGGATCAGCAACTGGGACAAAACCCTCAGCGTGGATGCATTCGGGAACCGGCATCATTCATCCTGTTTCAATAATCCGTATCTCCGGGAGTGGTGGTTCACTTCCATCCGGGACATCCTGGAAAATTATCACGTCGACGGCATCCAGTTCGGGGCCGAAGAAGCCAGCATGCTGACCCGTGTTTTTCGCGGCCCTGAAAAACCGAACTGCTTTTGCAGGTATTGCCGGGAAAAAGCCGGAAAATTGGGAATAGACCCAGAAAAGGCAAGCAAAGGGAGCGCGGTACTTTATGAATTCATGGAAAAATTATCAAAAGGGTACAAACCCCCGGCGGGTGTAATGACCGAACTGATGCGAATCTGGATGGATTATCCTGAAATCCTTGCCTGGGAAAAATTCAACAACATGTCGAGAAATGAACTATATGTGAGGGTCGGAAAGGAAGCCGAAAGTGTTCAAAAAGACATCGAATACGGCATACATGTGGTATGCAGAATTCACCGGAGTGTTTTTGACCGGGCCCGGGTGGATTTTTCGGAAATTGCCGGATATGCCGATTTCGTAAAACCCATCCTGTATCATGAAATTGCCGGTCCGCGTTTCCTGGAATATGTCGATCATTATCATAATACGGTTTTCAGTGAATTTGAAAAAGAAGAAATTCTGCTGGTGATGTACAGGATATTCGGATTTGATCCCGGGGAATCGGGGGATATAAACAAACTGAAAAACGGTATGGGGCCCGGTTATGTATATGACAAGACCAAAATATGTGTCAATGAAGTGCAGGATAAAGCAAAAGTCTATCCTGGGATCGGACTGGATATTCCCAAAGGGGAAAGTGGCTGGGGCACCGTACCCTGGCACAGTGACCCGGAATCCGTGTACCAGGCGACCCTGAAAGCATTTGAGGCCGGCGCATCGGGCGTTGTCGCCTCCCGTGAATACGAGGAAATGACCCTGGAAAGCTTAAAGGCATACGGGGATGCGGTCAGGGAAATCAATTAACACAAACAAAGCAATGATCATGAAAATCTTATACAGTATTATTCTGTACATTGGCATACTCTCTTTACAAGGACAACTGCTAGAGGCACAACAGATACCGCGGCCCGAGCATCCCGAACCACAGTTTCAAAGAAGCACCTGGATGAATCTGAACGGCCCCTGGGATTTTTCCATTGATTACGGGGAATCAGGGATCGAACGGGGCATGCACAACAATCCGGATGGCTATGACAAAACCATCACCGTGCCCTTCTGCCCCGAAAGCAGGCTCTCGGGGATAGAGCACCGGGGCTTTATGAATGCCGTGTGGTACCACCGCACTTTCAGTATCCCGCCGGACTGGGAAGGGAAAAGGATTTTTTTGCATTTCGGGGGAGTCGATTATGATTGCCAGGCCTGGATCAACGGGGAAAAGGCCGGCCGGCATTACGGAGGAAGTGTTGCCTTCGAATTTGAGATTACCCGGGAACTGAAACCGGGAACCAACCATGTATATGTCCTGGCACAGGACCATATCCGTAAAGGCGTCCAGCCGGCCGGCAAGCAAAGCCAGACATACTACAACCAGGGATGCTGTAAATACAACCGCACCACCGGCATCTGGCAGACGGTCTGGCTGGAAGCAAGGCCCGGACAATATATCCGGTCCGTACAGGTCATACCAGACATCGACAACCAAGCTTTCGTGTTTATTCCCGAATTCGAGGGATATGATCAATCCGGAAATTTCAGTGTAACCCTGTTCACCCCGGAAGAAGAAAAGGTGGGGACCATCTCATCCAAAGCATCAGGTGGCATCCCCGTTGTTTTTCCCCTGACCGGTCCCCGCCTTTGGAGCCCCGAGTCTCCCTACCTTTACAATATCCGTTACCGGCTGGAAAGGGACGGCCGGGTCATCGACCAGGTCCGGAGCTATGCCGGATTGAGGAAGTTCCATGTGGAAGGCAGGAATATCTATCTGAACAACGAACCCATATTTCTCCGGCTGGTGCTGGACCAGGGATTCTATCCCGGGGGTGTCTGGACCGCCCCCAGTGATGAAGCCCTGAAAAAAGACATAGTCCTTTCCATGGAAGCGGGATTCAACGGGGCCAGACTCCATGAAAAAGTATTCGAACCCAGGTTCCACTACTGGGCGGATAAACTCGGGTACCTGACCTGGGGCGAGTTTCCCGACTGGGGAATGGAGCGCACCTATGCCAATGCCCCGGGATGGAACAACCTCAAACGGGAATGGCGGGAAGTCATCATGCGTGACAGGAACCATCCTTCGATCATTGCCTGGACCCCGATGAACGAAACCCATTCGGCAAAAAAGAATTACGAAGCGTACCGGAGAGCCGCCGAGGAGATCTACGATCTGACCAAAGATCTGGATCCTACCCGGCCTGTCAATGAAACGAGCGGTTTTCTGCACATCAAAACGGATCTGTGGACCGTACATGATTACACCCAGGACGAAGAGACCTTCAGGAAAAGGTATGACAAGCTGGCTCAATGGCCTGAACAGGAGGTATACATTCTGCCATGGGACTGGTTCGGGAACCTTCCCGAATATGATGTGACCTATGAAGGACAACCTTACATCGTGGACGAATACGGAGGAACGTTCTGGTTGCCTGAATGGTCTGACGACGAACCACAGGGCGACGGACGCTCCGGTATAGGCCACGGAAAATCCGGAGAAGAGATTGTCCGGATCATTGAAGAACTCACCCGTGTGCTTCTGGAAAATCCCAATATTTGCGGATATACCTATACCCAGCTTACCGATATTGACCAGGAAGTAAACGGGGTATACACTTTTGACCGGGAGCCCAAATTCAATATCCGTAAGCTCAACGGCATTTTTGGCGCCCCTTCGGCATATGAGAAACAAACGAAAAACAAATAAAATCATCAACATTCATAAAAAAGAAAATATTCATTTATGCAATCAAAAAACCAAAGGCCTTTCTCAGGCATCCAGATAGCTGCCCACAGTTTCTATGATGAGGGAATGGACTACTGCCTGGATCTCCTGCAGGAAAAAGGAGCCATCAACAACCTGATGGTATCTTTCCATGCCTATTACGGAGCCATCGGGCGTCCCAAAAACCTGATGGCCGGTCACGGCGTGCCCAGGCCCGACAATTCCCAACGAACCCTCCGCCGGTGCTGGGTGGACCATCATGAGAAATACTTTCAGAATACTTTCCTGCGGCATGCCGGCATCAACCAGGACGAACATTATGCGGAAAAAAATGGAAGACCACAACATTGATCCTGACCGTTTGCGGCTTGGGTTTTCCGGAATATACAGCTTCCTTCAGGAGATGCGGGTTTTGGAGGAACCTCCCCCTGGCGGTGCCTGGCACAGGTACTGGCGCTATCTGATGCAGTATCCTGAAATGCTGGAATGGGAGAGGCAATGGCACCATGCCCAGAACGAACTGCACCAAATGGTGTACAGGTCGGTCAAAGGCATCAACACGAAATTGCAGGTGGGGAGGCATGTTGATGCCATCGTGGGCCCGATAGACATGTACTACCGGGCGGGTGCCCCTTTTTCGAAGATGGCCGGAAACAACGATTTCATCAAGATCATTACCTATCATGAAATAGGGGGGGCCAGACTTGACTGGTGGTACCTGACGCCCTGGGGGGAAACCATATACAAGGGGACGCCCCGTGAACTCCTTCTCCAATGGTATTACGCCCAGAAAGGACTTGATCCTTCAAAGAATCCGGATCTGAAAAATCTGTATGACGGATTGTCCCCGAATTTTGTCTACACGGAAACCAATCGTGCGGTGAGCGATGTCAATGGCAAAGCCGCCATTTACGCCGGGATCGGAATGGACGTTCCCAAAGGCGGCGGTTGGGGCACGGAACCCTGGCAAAGCGATCCGGAATCCGTGTACGAAGGAACCCTGAAAGCCTTTGAAGCAGGCGGCTCAGGGGTTGTGGCTTCCCGTGAATACGAAGAAATCACCCTGGAAAGTCTGGAAGCATATGGGAATGCGGTCAGGAAAATCAAACAATAAAACAATCAATGCAAAATCACCGGGTATGAAAATAACAAACAGAAGAACTTTCATTAAAAACACCGCGCTGACCACAGGAGGGTTGACTTTTGGCGGCGGACTCATTCAATCTGCCTGTACGGGAAAATCCGGGTCTTCGAAAATCCGGGAACCTTTCTCAGGCATCCAGATAGCTGCCCACAGTTTCTATGATGAGGGAATGGACTACTGCCTGGATCTCCTGCAGGAAAAAGGAGCCATCAACAACCTGATGGTATCTTTCCATGCCTATTACGGAGCCATCGGGCGTCCCAAAAACCTGATGGCCGGTCACGGCGTGCCCAGGCCCGACAATTCCCAACGAACCCTCCGCCGGTGCTGGGTGGACCATCATGAGAAATACTATCAGGACACCCCTCTGCGGCATGCCGGCGTCAGCCGGGACGAACATTATGCAGGAAAGGACATCATGAAAGACCTGCTGCCTGCCGCCCGGAAAAGAGGGATCACGGTCTATGAACGCTTATACGAACCGCACGGGGAGGAGGCAAGGCAATATATAGAAAATTACGGCCAGGTGATGGAAATCGATTTCGAGGGTAACAAAAGGGGGGCACCCTGCTTGAACAACCCGGATTACCAGCGCTGGCTGACAGGGACCATGCGCGACCTGTTCAACACCTATTCATTGGATGGAATCCAGTTTGGCGCCGAACGAAGCGGCCCCATGGGGTCCATGCTGCACTGGAACAACAAGCCGGGCTGTTTCTGTCCGCATTGCCGGCAAAGAATGAAAGACCACAACATCGATCCCGGCAGGTTGCAGACCGGATATGCTGAACTATATCAGTTTCTCCGGGAGCTGAGGGCTTCAAAAGAGCCTCCTGCAGGCGGGGCATGGCACAGATACCTCCGGTACCTGATGAAATATCCTGAAATGCTGGAATGGGCCTGGCAATGGCACCGGGCCCAGAACGAACTGCATACAATGATCTATGATGTGATCAAGGAAATTAATCCGGAAGCACAGGTGGGAAGACATGTTGCCTGTGTTGAAACGGCAATGGACATGTATTACCGGGCAGGCGCACCATTCGAGGAAATGGCCGGCAACAACGATTTCATTAAATTCATTGCCTATCATGAAATTACCGGGCCCAGACTCAAGGCCTGGCACCTGACGCCTTTGGGTGAAACCATCTATAAGGGAATACCCCAGGAATTGATCCTTCAATGGTTCTATGCACAAAAAGGACATGACCCGTCAAAGAACCCGGATCTGAAAGATCTCGAAGAAGGTTTGTCCCCGGCTTTCGTCTATACGGAAACCAATCGTGTGGTCACCGACGTCAAAGGCAAGGCAGACGTATATCCCGGGATCGGGATGGACATTCCCAAAGGAGGGGGCTGGGGCACGGAACCCTGGCAAAGCGATCCGGAATCAATCTACCAGGCAACCCTGAAGGCCTTTGAAGCAGGAGCTTCCGGTGTTGTCGCTTCCCGGGAATACGAGGAAATTGGCCTGAAAAGTCTGGCAGCATTTGGCGAAGCGGTCAGGGAAGTGAAATCAAAGTCATAAACATATAATTTCTAAAACATACTGATCATGAAAAGAAGAAAATTTTTGCGCAATTCGGTCACCGGGGCCCTGGCAGCAACCATGGCCCCGAATGTATTGATAAGTTCATGCCGGAACACCCAAAAACTGCATACAATAGGATTGATTATTGGGATGGTAGGGGAAGAGCTGAAAAAAGACCATGTAAAAGCCCTGGAGCAGATCGCCGAAATCGGCTACAATGCGGTAGAATTCGGAAGATTCCTTGGTCCTTCAAAGAAAGAGTTCATGGATCTTTTAAAGCGGCTTAATCTCCGGCCGGTTGCCGGAGGGAGCACGATGTCTCCCCTGCTGGAAAGGGCCGATGAAATCATTGAGGAACAATTGAGCATGAACAAGGAATACCTTGTGTGTTACTGGCCCTGGCTGAGTTCTGCCAGAGAACTCACCAATGACCAATGCAAGGAAGCGGCAGAAAACCTGAACAAGATCGGGGAAAAATGCAACAAGTCCGGCATCCGCTTCGCCTTCCACAATCATGACTGGGAGTTTCATGCCACACCAGATGGCGACATCCCCTTTGATATCCTCATGCAAAACACCGAACCTGAACTGGTCACCTGTGAGCTTGACCTGTACTGGATCAAGAAGGGGGGAGGCGATATCATTTCTTATTTCCACAAATATCCCGGGCGTTATGAGCTTTTTCACGTCAAGGATATGGGCAATGACCTGGAGGACCGGCGGGATTTTGCCTGTGTGGGTTCGGGGATCATGGATTTTCAGAAGATCTTTGCCGAGTCGGAGGTAGCCGGGATGAAATATCCCATCGTAGAGCATGATGATCCCGAAAACGGAATGGAATGTGCCCGGACCAGCTACGAATATCTGTCTCAGTTGCGGTTCTAAAATATTTTCTTGTGAAACCCCCATCACCGGTCCGGCTGCAGGCCACCGTTCAAAGACAAAAGCCCATGAAAATATCAACCGGCACAGGACTTGCAGATGGGGGTTCGCCGGCCCGGCAGGTGGACAGCCTGCGGGAGGCCGGCAACAAAAGATCAAAGCGTTTGAGTTGACATTATAACATGCTGCATATTAAATCTTTAACTTAAATATATCCGCATGGAAAACGAAAAACAATCCCGCAGGCATTTTTTTAAGCAGGCAGCACTGGGTGCTTCCGTGCTTCCTTTTTCGGGATCTGTCCTGGATCTCTCCCGTTATGGCGAAGAACCGGGAGAACCGGGCTTACAGTCTTCACGAACCCGGTTGTCCCCTGCCGGGAAGAAAGGAGCGGTGGTGAAACCGGACCAGGGTATCCCGGAATTGTTCGTTGACGGGGAAAAAACCTCCCGTATGTGGGGGAGGCTTGCTTTGCCGTCGGACTATGCTCCCGAAAAAATGGACCAGTATCTGGAAGCCGGCATCAAGGTATATTTTACTGCATTGGATACAGCCATTTCTCTTTGCTGGGACGGAGAAGACGGTTATTATTTCGAAAAATACGAGGCCCATGTCAAAAGGCTGGCAGAAAAGCTTCCGGACGTCAGGTTGATTTTATATACGGGAGGTACAGGCGGTGCACCCTACAAATGGTGCAGGGACCATGAAGAGGAGCTTACCCTGTTTGACAGCGGCAAGCGAATTGAAACCGCCTCCATTGCCTCTGAAACGTGGAAACGGGACAGCAGCAAGGCTTTTGCCCATTTTGTTGAATATTTCGAAAACAGCAAATATGCCGACAACGTCATCGGTTACAATCCGGTGTATAACTCCAATGAATGGTTCAGCCACCACAGAGCCGCTTCCGGTGAACTGGGATGGCCTGATTTTTCAAAACCCATGCTGCTGAAATTCCGCAGCTGGCTCAAGGAAAAATACAAAGGAGATGAACATGCCTTACGGGAAAGCTGGAAAGATCCGGACGTGACCTTTGATACGGCAAATATCCCCACGGTCAGGGAACGTTTATATCAGGAAAGCCCGTATTTTTTCTCAACCTGCACACCGGTGGGCAACAAGGTGGCAGACTATTACAACTGCTATGATGAAACCCTGGCGGACCTGGGCATTGCCTGGTGCAAAACCATAAAGGAAGCCGGCTCCAAACCCATACTCGCCGGGATGATGTACGGATACAGTTATTGCGGAAAACATGACAGCAGGACCTATCCCCAGCATTTCGGTCATGGAGCGGTTATGAAGGTTCTGCAATCGGAATGGGTGGATTTCCTGCATTCGCCCTATGATTACTTTAACCGCAGCATAGGGGGAACCCATTTCTCCCAGCATGCTGCGGATTCCGTGTTTAACCACAATAAACTGATGGTTGACCAGATCGATACCAAGACATTTCTCAGACACGGCCCGAATACCAATGCCGAAACACCCCGGGAAACCCGTGAAATCCTGAAACGCGACATTTCCTATTCCCTTACCAAGAATTTTTACTGCTACTGGCTGGAAGGAGGGCCGGGAAGCATGTTCCCCATTGTAAGCTTTTCTCCCGGAAGATTCGGCCGGTTGTGGTATGATCATCCGGAAATCAAACAGACCATCGCTCAACTGAAAAAGCTTCATGATGAAAACCAAAGGCTGAAGCCGCACAATGTCACCGAAGTCGCCATATTGACATCCAACACGGGCGGTTTTTACAGAAAGTTTGAAAGAGTACACGGCACCCTGTTCACCGAAATATTCCGCCAGTGGATCCTGCCCAAAATCGGTCTCCCTTTTGATGATTACCTTCTTGAAGATTTGCCCGGCATCAGGAAACAATACAAAGCCTATATATTTCTTGATCCGGTATATGTTCCTTCCCGGCTGCGGGACCAGATCATCCGCAAGCTGGATGATGACCGGGCCACAGCCGTCTGGTTCTATGGGCCGGGGTATCTGGATGAAAGAGGATGTAGCTTATCCAATACGGAAGAACTAACAGGCATAAAGATCGCGGAACACAAAACCACCAGTCATCTTCATATTGATCTGGTCAACAAAGAGCATGAATTGCTCCGGGATGTATGTGAGAATAATTTCGGCTCGGATACGGACCCGCAGAAATACAAGAAGGATATCCGTTGGCTTTCCTGGCCTTACCGCAACGCGGACTGGAAAATGAATCCCCTGTTCTGGTGCAACGATCCAGGCGCAGAGATCCTGGGTTATTTGCGCAACATTGACAAACCCGGTATGGCGGTCAAGGAATTGAACAACCGGCGGTCGGTATATTTCGGCGCCCCTCTCCCACCGGCTGTACTGATAAGGAATATCCTGGAAGATGCCGGCGTTCATGTTTATAACAAAGCAGAGGATCTGGTGTATGCCAATGAACAATTCATTACGGTTTGTGCAAATTCCGGCAGCGGAGAAAGAACATTGTTACTCCCGGGCAAACACAACGTTCAGGATGCGCTCACCGGCGAAATGCTACAGCGAAACTGCGATAGATTCACCTATTATGTTCAATACAAGGAAACAAGGATATTCAGATTAACATGATCGCTGAATAAGACAATACGGGATCAAAGTGAACAAACCCGGGGTCAAAATAAACAGAAATGAACAGAACTTTTCATATTAAAGCAAACCGGACAAAATTACTGCTGACTGTTTGTTTCTTACTGCCCCTGGCCGGTTTTGCCCGGCAGTTGACCGTCCCGCAAAACCAGGTAATCCAGTGGAGCTATGAATCGTCAAAAGAATATGAAGACCCTTTCCGGGATGTGGAGCTTGATCTGATCGTTCTGCAACCTGGGGGCCAAAAGCAAACAGTCCCAGCTTTCTGGTCGGGCGAAAACACCTGGACCTTCCGATACAGCGCACACGAAACAGGCGATTACTCTTTCACCACCCGCTGCAGCGACACCGGCAATGAGGGTCTGCACGGGAAAAAAGGCAGTATCACCGTCACCCCGTACAAGGGGGATAACCTTTTATACAAGCACGGGACCATACAGATCAGTGAGGACAACACCCATTTTGAGCATCTGGACGGCACCCCGTTTTTCTGGCTGGCCGATTCCTGGTGGTTCGGCATGAGCAACCGGCTGAAATGGCCCGGTGAATTTCATATGCTGACCCGGGACCGGAAACAGAAAGGATTCACCGTCATTCAGTTCGCACTGGGTTTCCCCTGCGATATCCCGCCTATGGATGAGCGAGGACAAAATGCGGCCGGAGACCCCTGGACGGAAGGATTTGAGACCATCAATCCCCGTTACTTCGATCTGACCGACCTGCGCATCGAGTGGCTGGTCAAAAATGAAATGTTGCCCAACATCATGCCCAACTGGGGATACTATGTAGAGTTCATGGGCGTGGAAAAACTGAAAAGGCACTGGCGCTATGTCGTGGCCCGCTACGGTGCCTGTCCCGTGGTCTGGAACCTGTGCGGCGAGGTGTCCCTGCCCTATTATCTGTCGGAATGGACCGATGAAAGCATAGCATCGCAGAAAACGCAGTACACTGAAATTGCCCGTTATGTAAAGGAAATTGATCCTTTCGATAGAATAATGACCGTTCATCCCGGCCCTTTTGCTCCCCGTTTTGAACACACCGACGATATGTCCCTGATAGATTTTGTGTTCGTTCAGCCCGGACACGGCGGCTTCCGGACACTGCCCCGCGCGGTGAGGCAAATCCGGTATGCCCGGGAAAAATTCCCGGACCGTCCCGTACTGATCGGCGAGGCATGTTTTGAGGGCATGCACGGGGGCGGCAGCGGTGAAAAGGTGCAGCGTTTTTTATTCTGGAGCAGTTTTATGCTCGGGGCACCGGGTTTTTCCTACGGCGCCGACGCCATCTGGCAGTTCAACCGCAAAGGGGATCCTTTCGGGAAATCCCCCGGGGGGACCATCTGGGGCAATATGCCCTGGGAAGAAGCCTACCGGTGGCCGGGTGCAGAGATGGTGGGTATCGGTCATAAGATCCTGAAAAATGTCGATTGGTGGGATTTCCGGCCCCATCCGGAGTGGATCAACGATCATGCCACCAACGAAGATCATCTGGGGAATTACGTGGCCGGGATCCCGGGCAAGGCCACCGGGGTTTATTTTTATGACAAACCTGGGAAAGAGAGTTACCGGCTGGAGGGATTAAACCCGGGTCAAACCTACCGGGCCACCTACTATGACCCCAGGACCGGTGACGCCTATGACCAGGGAAGCTTTGTCCTGAAAGAAGGAGAAAAATATTCCGTCCCCGCCGCCCCCATTAAACAGGACTGGGTATTGATCATTGACCGGGAATGACCGGTATTTATTTAACCCGATATTTCGCCTGACAAAAAACAATCTACATGAAAACACACAAATCATTCCTGCACACGTTTTTATCCGCCTGTCCCGGATCGGATGCCAAATGGATGGCACTATGCCTCATTATGGTTTTCTGCCTGACGCAAAGAAATCTGACTGCACAAGGAAATGAACGGAAACCGGTCAACAATCCGTCCCGGCATCTGCCCCGGCAATTGATAGAACTTGAGAAATCAGTAACGGAAAACCTGACCGGCAACATTCTGCCCTTCTGGTCAGAAAACATGCTGGATGAAGTGAACGGCGGATTCTACGGACATATGGATGCCGGCAACCGCATTGACAAGGATGCCGACAGGGGAGGGATCATGAACGCACGCATCCTGTGGACTTTTTCCGCAGCCTATCGCGTCCTGAAAGATATTGAATATCTGAAAACCGCAACCCATGCCAGGGATTACATACTCGACCACTTCATTGACCGGGAATACGGAGGGGCTTTCAGAAGCGTCAATGCGGACGGGGAACCTGTCGACACCAGAAAGCAGCTTTACACCCAGGCCTTTTTTATTTATGCCCTGTCTGAATATTACCGTGCGACGGGAGACCGGGAATCCCTTGCAGAAGCCCGGAATATTTATGAAACCATCGAAAAAAATGCTTTTGACCGTAAATACAAAGGGTACTTCGAGGTGTACGGCAGGGAATGGGAGAGGATCCATGAGAAGATGTTCGGTGATGAAAGCAGGGATACCCGGAAAGCAATGAATACGCATATTCACCTGCTGGAAGCATACGCCAATCTGTACAGGACCTGGCCCGATAAAAAGCTTGCCGGCAGTTTGCGGAACCTTATCGGAGTTTTTACGGATAAGATCATCGACCCCCGGAATTTCCACCTGATCGTATATTTCAACGAAAAATGGGAACCCACATCTTCTTTGATCTCTTACGGCCATGATATCGAAACTTCATGGCTGCTTACCGAAGCGGCACATTTGCTGGAAGATCCTGCACTGACCAGCAAAGTCCGGAAAATCAGCATCAAGCTTGCACAGTCAGCCTGCGAAGGGCTTCAGGCTGACGGAAGCCTGATATACGAAAAAGACAGCAGAACCGGGCATCTCAACACCCGGTATCAGTGGTGGTCACAGGCCGAAGCGATTTTGGGCTTTGTCAATGCATATAAGCTGACCGGCGACGAGTCCTGGCTGGAAAAAGCCATGAGATGCTGGAACTATACCGAGCGGAACCTTGTTGACCATGCCCACGGAGAATGGTTATCCCATGCTGCGGATCCTGCACATGGCAACAACAGGGCTTATAAGGCCGGATTCTGGAAAGGTCCCTATCACAACGGCCGCATGTGCCTGGAGATCATCCGCAGGGTTTCGGATCATGTGTCTTTCCGTTTGAACGATCTGGAATATTTCGAGAAAGAGGGTGTTCATGTTATGGCTTTCCAGGATATGTATCCCGAAGGCCACCAGGGTGGCATTTCCATCATCATGCATGACATGCGTGTGGCCACCAACGGGGATCTCCGACTGAACAGGGTCCCCGGCCAGTGGCAACCCATTCCCAAGCTGCAGAAACGGGTCGTGGATGCCGGAAAAAACATGATCACCGCCCACCTGACCTATCCAGATTCATCCAGGAACAGGAAAGGGTTCAATCCGATCATTTACCCCGATCTGTATTTCAACTACAGTGTGAAAGTCCGTGCACAGGGCAAATCCGTCGTCATTTCGGTCGATCTGGACCGGCCCGTACCCGAAGCTTTTTCGGGACAGGTAAGTTTTAACCTGGAACTTTTCCCCGGCAGGTTGTTTGGAAAAACCTGGCACATGGACGGCCGCTCAGGAATATTCCCCCGGCAACCCCACGGACCGGCCCTGACAGATCAACCGTCCCGGGTAACGGCTCCTCAGCCGATGGCAACCGGGGAATGCCTGGTGGTTGCCCCTGAAAATGACCTGATGCGGATGACCATTGAATCCGAAACAGGGGATCTGCAACTCTTCGACGGGCGCTATCAGCACAACAACGGCTGGTTTGTGGTGAGGTCACCTGTAAAAGAAAACACTACTTCCGGGGTGGTAAAATGGGTGGTCACCCCATACGCTGTGCACAACTGGAAAAGGAGTCCGGTCATCCAGGTTTCCCAGGTCGGCTACCTCCCCGCCCAAAAAAAGAAGGCTTTTATCGAACTGGACAAAAGGGAGGAAAAAACCGGAACGGCAAAATTGATCCGCATCGGTGCAAACGGGGAAAGGCAGGAGGTCCTGGAAAAAAAACCGGAGGTTTACGGCCGGTTCCTGCGTTACAAATACCTGGAATTCGATTTTTCAGAGGTGGACCGGGAAGGGATGTATTTGCTTGCATACGGTGATCATCAGAGCCACCCGTTTAAAATCGGCAAAGACGCATACAGACAAAACGTCTGGCAGCCCGTTCTGGAATATTTCCTGCCCGTGCAGATGTGCCACATGCAGGTCAATGAAAAATACCGTGTCTGGCACGGACTCTGCCACATGGACGATGCCCGCATGGCCCCTGCGAACCACAACCATTTCGACGGATACCGCCAGGGGCCGTCAACACTCACCGGATATGAGCCGGGGGAACATGTGCCCGGATTGAATTCAGGGGGCTGGCACGATGCCGGGGATTATGACCTGCGCGTTGAATCCCAGAGCGGTGAGATCTACATGCTCACCAAACTGTGGGAAACTTTTCATGTCAACTATGATGAAACCACCATCGACCAGGCAAATCATCTGGTGGAGATCCATCAGCCCGACGGCAAACCCGATGTGCTGCAGCAAATCGAGCACGGTGCCCTGGCAGTCATCAATGGTTATAAAAATCACGGCCGCCTGTACCGGGGGATCATTTGTCCGTTCAAGCGTCAGTATGTAATGCTTGGGGACGGGGCCAATATGACCGACGGGGTGCCGTATGAGGAGGGATTGCCGCCCGATGACCGCTGGGTATTCACTGAAGACAACCCCCGGCGCGAGCTGACCGTTGCTGCGCATCTGGCTGCTGCTTCCCGTGCACTCAGGGGATTCAATGACACCCTCAGTGACCAGTGCCTCCGGACCGCGGAAGAGATCTTTTCCACGTCCCCCTCCGTTTCCGGCCGGACAACCGGTGCAAAGATCCACGCCGCCATTGAACTGTTCCGGACAACAAACAAAAATGTGTATAAACAATACCTGCTTGACCACGAAACAGCCATCATCCGGGACATAGATCATCTGGGCTGGTTGGTGGGAACGGTGCTGCCGGCAGTCGGGAATCCCTCCTTTACAGCATCGGTCAGAAAAGCCGTGAAAAAACTGTGTGCGGAAGTGGCTGAAGAAACATCCTCAACACCATACGGGATTCCCTATCAACCAAGGATATGGGGACCGGGGTGGACCATCCAGAGATTCGGCGTGCAGCAGTATTTTCTTCATGCCGCATTCCCGGATATTTTCCCGGACACCTATATGTTCAATGCCCTGAACTTCATTCTCGGTGTCCATCCCGGCAGCAATACTTCATCATTCGTCTCAGGTGTGGGTGCCAGGTCGCCGACCGTGGCCTATGGTTTCAACCGGGCGGACTGGTCATATATCCCTGGCGGGGTGGTTTCGGGAACGGGGCTGATCCGGCCTGATCTTCCGGAACTGCTCGATTTCCCATATTTATGGCAACAACAGGAATACTGCATGGGCGGCCATGCGGCCAACTTCATGTTTCTGGTGCTGGCAGCTGACCGGATGGCATCAGACACGATGGCAGCCGGCCGGCAGGCATACGAATAAAACAAACATTTTAACCATTAAAACAAAAATCATTATGGACAAAACAAGAAGAATTTTCGTTCGCAACCTCATGCTCTCCACCGGAGCCGCCATGGCCATGCCTGCAAAGGCGATCCGGGATGTGGCAGCTGGGGAAGCCGTGACATCCGGCAAAACCATGAAATCCGGCGAAAAAAGAAAAATGTTCGTCGGCGTCCAGGTGGACAAAGCGGCCTTTGCCGACCGCAGCTTTGATGAGATGTTCGATGAAATGCAGGAGAATGCGCCCATCAACTCGGCCATTTATTTCTTCAGGGACAATGACGTCAAACTGGGAAAAGACCACCACGCGGGCACGGAATTCAGATGCGATGAGGCGCCCCTTGACAACCGGGGAAGGGATACGGTTGATCAGATGCAAGAATCAGCTTCATCCCACGATATTGACCTGTATATGGGCGGGGGAGAGGTTTACTGGGGAAACTGCCTGGAAAAATTCCCCCAGGCATGCCAGATCGATTACCTGGGTGTGCGGCGCCGGAATTCATGTGTCAATATTCCCGATTGGCGTATATTCCAGATGTCTCTCCACGCTGAGATATTCAAGCAACATCCTTACCTGAGCGGATTTCTGTTCATGCATGAACGCCACAGCCCTTTCCTGCCCATCTTTGGTCCGGGCAGCTGGATAGGCGAATTCAATCCGGGATGTTTCTGTCCGCATTGCCGCAAGCTGGGAGAGGAACGGGGCATTGACGCGGATAAAGCCCGCGAGGGTTTTAAAGCCCTGGTCGACCTGTACAGGAACAAGCCCGGTGATGTGCTGCGTGACGGTGCCATGGTCGCCCTCTGGCGGATCATTTGTGAATATCCCGAAGTGATGGCCTGGGAAAAACTCCAGTGGGACAGTTACCACAATTACCGGATCGACATTGCAAAAGCAATCCGGTCGGTCAGGCCCGATGCTTCCATCGGATACCATTTTCAGCACAACGGGCTGTTCGGGAACCTTCCATGGAGGGCCGGTGATATTCCGGAAAACGCAAAAGATTTTGCCGACTGGGTCAAACCTTCCATTTATCCGGGTTGCAGCGGCGCCCGCTATTATGGTTTGCTGAAAAAAGCCAACGAGACCTGGCTGATGGATATGGATATGCAAACCGCCCATGAAACCCTCAGCGGATGGTTCAACCGGAGTCCGGAAAACGGACAGGAAATGCTGGACAATCCTTCCAGGGAGCAAAGCGCTTTTACGCCGCAATGGGCCGAAAAGGAAACCCGGAGGATCACCGAAGGTGTTGCTCCCCTGCCCAATCATGCCGGACTGGGAATCGGGATCCCCGGAGGGGAAAAGGCAGACACACCCGAACTGATATCCGCCTGTGCGGAAGCATGCTTTAAAGGAGGCGCCAAAGGCATCATGATCTCCAGGCATTATTCCGAGGTAAGGCCGGAATTGCTTAAGGCAGCCGGGGATGTGATCAGAAAATATATTTGATATCTATCTGTCGGGCCTCGGCATGTCCGGTCCCCAGTATTTTACTCCGTTCATGCCGAAGCCCACCCAGTCATCATAGGATTTGCCTGATTCCGGATCCAGTTTGTCAAGGACTTCCTGCAATTCATTCCGGGCATTCAGGGCTTCGGAATTATCCGTATTTTCTTTATTTTCCGGTTTTTCCGGGTCCTCAACCAGATTTTCCTCGAAAGGGGCATGGTGCATGTCGTACAAACGCCCCAGCTCATCCAGCTTCCAGTTCCGGTTGCGCACAAACCAGTAGTGCCCCCATTGAACAAATATCCAGTCGCGGGGATTGCCTTTTTTGCCCTGCAGCTGGGGAGCGAAACTCACTCCGTCAATTTCCCCTTTGCCGGTTTCCGGTTTTGCACCGGCAAGTTCGGCAAGTGTTGGAAGTATATCGCTGAAATCAATCAGGTCTTCACAAACCCTTCCTTTCCGGATCTCTGCAGGCCAGCTCACCACCATTGGGACGTGTGCCCCCCCTTCGGCCATGGTCGCCTTTCCTCCTACCAGTTCCCTGCCGTTGACCGTGCCCTGAAATTTCCCGTAGGTTCCGTTATCGCCCGTAAAAATCAGTACGGTGTTCTCCCTGATCCCGGCTTCTTCCAGTTTATCTGCCAATTCTCCCACAAGCTGATCGATATAGGCAATGTTGTCGGCATACAGCTGTTCGGGGTCGTCAGTCCCTTTTTCTGAAACAGGGGTGGGCACAATGGGGGTGTGCGGATTGGTCAGGGCATAATAGAAGAAAAACGGATGATCCTTGTGCCTTTCAATATAGTTCAGGGCATAATTCTGCATGACTGCAGGGAAATAGATTTCCTTTTCCAGGGTAACCTCATGGTCATTGATGATCCATTTTTTGGCCATGTAGTAACCATTTGCAGTGGGTGACATCAGGCTTTCCTCAAAACCCCACTCGCCGGGTGAAAACTGAACCTGCCTCCATTTTCCGGCCATACCCGTTGCATAACCGGCATTTTTCAGCATGCGGGGCAACGAAGGGCAATCCTGTGGAGTTGCGGCTCTCATGGTCCGGTCGATGTCTATGGCTCCGTTTCGAAACGGATACCGGCCGGTCATCAGCATGGCACGCGAAGGCCCGCACACCGGCGAAGTATAGGCATGGGTTAACCGGATGCCCTTTTGAGACAAGGCATCAATTTCGGGAGTCACAAAATGATCTCCGCCATAACAGCTCAATGCGTCAATACCGAAATCATCCGCCATGACAAAAATAATATTGGGCTTTCCGGCCTTTTTCTCCGAAGCCAGTCCGGCCTGAACCGACACGGCCAACAATTCCATGGATAATCCGGCATTCCTCAGAAACGATCTGAAAACAGTCTTTTTCATTTTTCAAATTGTATAAAATTTCCCCCTAAGTAACATTTTCCTTTACAATACGTATCATTCGGGCATCTTCTTTGCACGCATTTCCTTTTCCAGGCTTTCCAGTGTTTTTCCCTTGGTTTCGGGAAAATACCTCCAGACCACAATTGCCTGGATGATCATCATCAGGCTGAAAAAAGCAAATGCATGCCCTCCCCCGTTCATGGTTTGTTCCGCAACCACAGGGAACAGGAAAGTGATCAGTGCGGCAAAGAACCAGTGTGTAAAGCTCCCCAGTGATTGCCCCTGGCCTCTCACGGCATTCGGGAATACCTCCGCGATCAGTACCCATATGACCGCTCCGGTGGAAAAAGCAAAGAACATAATATAAGCAATAAGAAAAGCCAGCATGGTGTAGCCTCCGAAGTCCTGCGCATAAAAGCTCCGGGAAATCAGTCCGAGGAACACCGACATCCCGGCTGATCCAATGATCAGCAGTTTCTTCCGTCCTGCCCTGTCAATAATGATCAGGCCAAGCATGGTAAAAACTGCATTTGTAATGCCTATGAATACAGGATGAAGCATTGAATCTGCCGCCGATACCCCCGAGAGCTCAAACATCCGGGGTGCATAATACAGGATGGCATTGATCCCGGAAAACTGATTGAACATGGCCACCAGGAATGCAATGGATATGGGTTTGATGTATTGCATGGAAAACAGCCGTTCTTTTTTCTTCATACGATTTTCAAGGCTTTTTTCTATTTCCCTCATTTCAGCCTCGACATCGCCGGTTTCAACCCGCAGCAGTATCTTCCGTGCTTCACCAATCCGGCCAATCTTAACCAGAAAACGGGGGCTGCGGGGAACGATAAACAACAGGAAAAAATAAGCTGCGGCCGGTATTCCTTCCACACCAAGCATCCAGCGCCAGGGTTCGGTTCCCGCATTCCTTAACAGATAATTCGAAACGTATGCCATCATGATGCCAAAGATCACATTGAACTGGAAAAGCGCAGTCATTCTCCCCCTTACCCTGGCAGGAGATACTTCCGAAATATACATAGGGGCCACCACCGAGGAAGCGCCAACCCCTATGCCCCCGATATACCGGAATATAATAAACCAGAACTGGCTGCCGGACAATGCACTGCCCACCGCTGAGGATGCAAAAAGGAAAGCAACGATAAACAAAACCGGTTTTCTCCCGAAAACATCGGCCGGTTTCCCGGCAATAAGCGCTCCCGTGACGGTCCCAATCAGTGCCGAGGCAATGGTAAAACCATGCGAGGAAGAATTCAGGTCGAACAATTCCTGGATGCTTTTTTCCACACCGGATATGACAGCCGTATCAAATCCGAACAGGAATCCTCCCAGGGCCACGATGACAGACCATCCAAATACAAGCGTGTTTTTTTTCATTTTTTTGAAGCTTTTATCTTTGGATCACCCGGTTTTCAAAATAAATATATATTAACCACAGAGTGCTTTTCTGCTAAAAAAGCAAGTATACAATATATTTTGTTTCCATCTGTGCTTACCGGGCATTTGATTAATTTTGAATTAATCCATAAATTTGGTTGATCATAACCACTGTCTAAAAACCCATTTGCTGAAATTTCATAAATTTGTGTACAAGGGTTCATCTGTATGCCTGAAGCAAATAACCATATTGAAAAAAAGCTTATACAGGACCTGAAAAAAGGTGACTCATCCGCATTTGACGAACTTTATCAACTTTATGCCCGCAGGATCTACCGGTTCGCATTTTCATTCCTGAAAAACAAGCCGGACGCCGAGGAGATCGTCCAGGAAGTGTTTATACGTGTATGGGAAAACCGGGAAAAAGTCAAGGAATACTATTCTTTCAGGGCATTCCTTTTTCAGATCGGCTATCACATCATCATCGATAAGTTCAGGGAACAACTGAAAGAAAAGGAATTCATAGAGCTTCTAAAGGCAAATGCAGTGGTGTCTGAATCCGATACGGACAGGAAGGTTGATTTTGCGGATCTGAATGAACAGTACAGGAATGAAATAGAAAATCTGCCGGAACGCAGAAAGACCATCTATAAAATGAGCCGGTTCGACGGACTCACCTACAGGGAAATTGCCGAAAAACTCAAGATATCACCCAAAACCGTTGAAAATCAGATGGTCAGTGCACTGAAGCACCTCCGGAAAAAACTCGGGCCCGAAACGCTCCTGACCCTGATGTTTTATTACCTTTTTGTCTGAAATCATTTTCTCCGTTAAATTTTCCGCAGTTGGATAGGGGTATCCCGGATCCCTTCCGTATTACCTGTAAAAGACTTATTTTTTCATAGATGAGCAGGTTGGTTTCACAGATTAAAATTTGGTTGGTTGGTTAGTTGGTTGAAGGTAAAAAGGGCTGCCTCAAATGCGGCAGTCCTTTTTCATGTTATGTTGGGTATTGATTAAAACGGAACTTCAAAATTAACATAAATTATTCCAGGAAATGAATCACAAGGAGAAAGCAGAAAGTTGCGAGATATTAAAAAGATTTCTGGAAGGCCGTTACTCGAAAGAGGACATCGATTATATTGCCGGTTATTTCGGCGATCATGGACATGAGAGAACCCTTGAAACGGTATGCAAGGATTACTGGTATCATCACGTTGAAAATCCCGTTGCCACGGAGCATGAAACCGGCCTTGACACGATCCTTGACAGGATCCATCACAGAATAAACCTGATGCGCAAAAAACCGTTGACTGCTGGCCGTTCAGGCATTGCCCGGATCATTGACACCTCGGTCCGTGTGTTTTACCGGGTTGCAGCCATCCTCGTGCTCGGCATAATCCTGTCCGGATTGTTTTATTATCTGAACAACAGGACACTGATCCCCCGCGGCGATATCGCTTATTCTGAAATTACCGCTCCCATGGGTTCGAAAATCAAGATCGACCTGCCGGACGGCTCCACCGCCTGGCTGAATCACGGCACCATCCTCAAATATCCCCAAAGGTTCGGGAAAAGATCAAGGAAGGTTTTCATCTCCGGCGAAGCATATTTCAATGTCGAAGCAGACAAAAAGAATCCCTTCATTATTGAAACTTCGGATATAGACATTCATGCCCTGGGGACAAGTTTCAACGTGATGGCATATGAAGATGATCCAGAAATAACCGTGACCCTTGAGGAAGGAAGGCTGGATGTATATGAAAACTTTCTAAACAACAAGGATCCGCAAAAGATATGCAGAATGAAACCCGGTGACCATGCGGTATTCAAACGGCATTCAAAAACGATATCCAAACGGTCAGGGAAAACCGATATATACACCGGATGGAAAGACGGTTTCATGATCTTCCGGAATGATCCGCTGCATGCAATTGTCAAAAGACTTGAAAGATGGTACAATGTCGATATTGAAATAGCTGATGAGAAACTGGCCGGCTACCAGTTCACGGCCACATTTACCAATGAGACCCTCCCCCAGGTCCTTCAGCTTTTATCAACAGCCGTCCCCATGGATTATACCATAAAACCGAGGACAATACAAAACGACAATAAGTACAGCAAAGAAAAAGTTGTCCTGAAAATGAAAAAATGAGCACTTATTACCAATTGAACCAATTGCTAACCAAAAAAATGCCTATGAAGAAAACCTGCCTTTTACATTAAAAAAAGGGAAAGTGCGCACACACTTTCCCCTGATCAAGAGTTAAAACACAAAATTACCTGACAAGCATTGTACGGTAATTAATGTCTAAACCCTAAATCTAACAAAAGTATGAAAAAAACACCATCATGCACAAGATCATTCCTAAAAATGTGGTCTTGCAAAACATTCAGAATTATGCGATACACTTTAACGTTATTGCTCATTACAGCAAGCTTTGCGCTGGCCGTTGAGGGTTACTCCCAAAAGGCCAGGGTATCCGTATTTATGGAAAATGCTCCGGTTAAAGAAGTATTGGATGAGATCGAAAGAACCAGTGAATTCTACTTCCTGTACAGCAACAAACTGGTCGATGTTGACAGGAAAGTCAATATCCAAGCCGACAACCAATCGATAAAGGATATTCTGAGCGGACTCTTTGCCGGGTCGAATGTGGACTATGTGGTCATGGACCGGCAGATTGTTATTTCCCCGGACGATTATATAGCCGAGGCCAAAGTCAAATTGCAGCAATTAGATATCTCCGGGAAAGTAACCGATTCAGAAACCGGTGAACCCCTGCCGGGTGTAAACGTCTATATAGAAGGGACCACCGTGGGGGCTGTCACCGACCTGAACGGGAATTACACCATCGAAGCACCCCCCGATGCCACCCTGGTATTTTCTTTCGTGGGATATACAACGCAATCGATCGAAGTGGAAGGCCGTGAACAGATCGATGTTGCCTTGCTTCCGTCCATCGAGGAACTGGAAGAGGTGGTTGTTGTCGGGTACGGCACCCAGGCCAAAAGGGACCTGACCGGATCGGTTGCCCGGGCCAACATTGAATCGTTCAGGGAATCACCCAATGTAAATGCGGCCCAGTCGCTGCAAGGGACGGTTCCCGGACTGAATATCGGCCAGGTGGACGAAGCCGGGGAAACTCCCGATATATCCATCAGGGGAAGAACCACCATCAGTGGCAACCAGGACGTACTGATCGTGCTCGACGGGATCATCTTTTCGGGAAGCCTGAGCGACCTGAACCCCAACGACATCGAATCCATCGACATTCTGAAAGATGCCAGCAGCATGGCCATCTACGGGGCCCAGGCCGCCAACGGTGTGATCCTGATAACCTCCAGGGAAGGAGTAAAATCTGAAAAGCCAGTATTTAATTATACCGGGGCTTATACATTCCAGAATCCCATTCCTTCACTAACCTTTACAGACCGGGAAGCGCATATCCAACAAATGAAAGATCATGATTGGGAAAGGGCGTATTTACCCCCTGAATATACAGAACCGAATCCGGACTGGGAGCCGGTCGGTGGTACAATTGAAGTGGTACAGGGATATCATGACGGTACTGAATTTGACTGGTGGGAAGAAGGCACCCAGACAGGGCTGATCAATAGCCACAATCTAAGTGTCAGGGGAAGCCAGAAGGAATTCACCTATTTTATGGCAGGAGGTTATTCCGATCAGCATAATTTATTGCTCAATGATAATTTTAACCGTAAAACAGCACGTATCAATTTATCCAATCAAATCCTGAACTGGTTTGAAATCGGAGCCAAAACTTTCGGATCCTTCTCAGATTATTCAGGCGCCCAACCTAGCTTGTATGGACTCATACATGAACCCCCTATTGTTTCAGCATACGATGAAAACGGGGAACTGATCCCAAATCCAAATGGACATGGAATGACCAGTCCGTTTCTTGGAACCGTAGCAGACGATTTTGACAAACGAAATCATTTGATGGGCATTTTCTATGCAGATATAGACATTCCCTTTATTGATGGGTTAAATTACCGGTTGAATTACGGTCACAATTATTCATGGGACCAGCATTATTATAGTAATATATGGAGAGGTTCCACAAAGGCAGGGCAAGCCTATAAACAGACAAGCAAGTATTATGACTGGACACTGGACAATATTTTAACTTATCGAAAAATATTTGCTCAGAAACATGGTGTCACCCTTACACTGGTTGCCGGAAGAAGGGAAAAAACATATGAACGAACCAGGGCCGAAGGGACAGATTATAGCTCATTGATCCTAAGCTATAACGACCTGAGTCTGGGAGCAAATCAATACATTTATTCAGGAGGATGGGACGAAAGCTACCTTTATCAAATGGGACGGCTAAATTATCAGTATGATTCCCGTTATCTGCTGACAGCGACCATCCGCAGGGATGGATTTTCCGGTTTTGCCAAAAATGAAAAGATCGCCCTGTTCCCGTCCGTTGCCCTTGGATGGGTTCTCAGTGAAGAACAATTCATGGATATGGATTTGATCAACATACTCAAACTGAGGGCATCATGGGGAAAAAATGGGAACCTTGTAGACAGATACGCCTCCCTGGCAAGATTGGAGCTATATCCTGCATATGTATCAGGGGACGGAGGTTCCACTATATTTGGCCAACGGGTTACAAGCATGGCCAACCCGAATCTTACCTGGGAATCCACTGCCGGATTCAACTTCGGAATGGATTTCTCCATTATAAACAACCGGATCAATGGTGCCCTGGATTATTACATGACCACCACAACCGATCTTATCTTCGATGTAAACATTCCTGAGATTACCGGTTTTGAAAAGATCACTTCAAACGTGGGAGAAATTGTCAACAGGGGCATAGAACTTCAGTTGGGCGCTAACATTGTTGATAATAATCAATTCAGATGGAATATCGATCTGAATCTGGCATCAAATAAAAACGAGATCAAGTCTTTGATCGGACTGGATGCGGATGAAGACGGTCAGGAGGATGATCTTGTTGCCAGCGGATTGTTTATCGGGGAATCCATCAATGCAATTTACACATATGAATCAGGTGGAATCATACAACTTGGGGATGATGTCCCGGAAGGATTTCTCGTCGGTACCCATCGTATTGTCGATCAAAACGGTGATGATTTTATTGATCCTTATGATCGTGTGATCATCGGAAGAGAGGAACCTGCATACCGGTTCGGAATATTGAATACCCTTTCATACGGTAATTTTGAATTGAGATTTTTTATCAATTCCGTTCAGGGAGGCAAAGATGGCTATTTAGGGCGTAACATGCCGCACGTAGCTTTGAACGGGTGGACCCATGGCGGTTTCAATGAATGGGATTACTGGTCTCCTTCCAATCCGGATGCAACCTGGAGAAGATTGGATCAATACGCTTCTACAGATTATATAGTTTACATGGACAGGAGTTTTATACGACTGCAGGATGTCAGTCTGTCCTACACATTGAAAAGAGAATGGATCAACCGGCTGGGTATCCGGAATTGCAAAATATTTGCAAGCGGGAAAAATTTAATAACCATAACCGACTGGATAGGATGGGATCCGGAAACAGGCTATGGTGGAGATCAGGGCCGACCTGTTTTGCGGGGATACTCCTTTGGTTTAGACATAAGTTTTTAATTATTAAAAAGACTGATTATGAAAACAAAAAATAAAATATTTCCGACTTTAATTCTCTTCTTCCTGGTATCAGCTATAGGTTGCGATGAAGACGAGATCCTGAAAGAAGTCCCCCTGGATTTTGCTGCTCCGGAAAACGCCTTCGTAACAAATAACGATTTTAATATAGCGGCGGCCGGATTGTATGACCAGGCAAGATATGTTCTTTCCTTGTCAGAAAGACCAATTTTGGACCTTCAATATGGTACCGATCTGGGTGTGCTCAATCATACAACAACATCCGGTTGGTTTGGACATTACCCTATTAGTCTTAATTCAAATGAGGGTTTTGTTGCATGGCACTGGAGTGAATACTATAAACTTATTTCTTCTTCGAATATTATCATCGGCCGGTTAGGGGAATCAGAATTGACCAGTGAGCAGAAAACGTATATTGAAGCTGTATCCAGATTTTTCAGGGGTATCGCATATAAAAACATGGCTCATTTATATGGTGGAGTTCCAATTGAACTGGAGGAAGTAGGTTCTCCGAAAACCGACTATACAAGGGCTTCCAGACAAGCGGTGTATGAACAGGCAGCCTCGGATCTTGAATATGCAGCTCAGAATCTCAAAGGGATCAGCGAAGCTGAGGATTGGGAGGTTAATGATTTGGCCGCATATCATGTCCTTGCAGAGGTATATTTGTGCCTTGAACAGTGGTCCGACGCCATTCAGGCGGCAACCACGGTAATTGACGATGCGAACACCGCATTGATGACCGAACGTTTCGGTACAAGAACCAATGACCCTGGAGATGTTTACTGGGATATGTTCAGAAGTGGTAATCAGAACAGAAGCTCAGGCAATACGGAAGCCATCATGGTTTGGCAATATGAAATCGATGTTCTGGGAGGAGAACTGGAAGCATCTTCAAGATCAGGTCCATTGTTGGAAAGGAATTGGGCACCGTATGTTGGACAGATAAGATATGAAGGCCCTGACGGTGTCACTCCATTTATAACTGCTCCAGTATCTGACTATACATGTGGCAGGGGGATCGGCCGCCTCAAACCAACAAGACATTATGATACTGAAGTATGGCAAAATGATTGGGATGATATGCGAAATTCACAATATAATTTTGTAAGGGATGTACCATTCAATAATCCCGAGTCGGTCTGGTATGGTGAAATGTTTCTGGCTGATCATTCTGATTATATACAAAATCCAAATGATACCATAAGATGGTTTTATCCATTTCCCTCAAAGGTCAGCACACCTTTTAATCATCCGGATGGATTATTTGCTGACAAATCGATCTTGAAACTCTCCAATTCGGCAGGAGGAACATACTGTGACCAGTATTTTATACGGCTGGCGGAAACCTATCTATTACGTGCAGAGGCTCATCTGGAAAACGGAGATCCGGTAAGCGCCGCTGCAGACATCAATGTGGTCAGGGCCAGGGCCAATGCAACACCGGCAGCAGCTTCTGAAATGGATATAGATTATATTCTTGACGAACGTTTGAGGGAACTGGGCACTGAAGAATTGAGGCGGTTGACTCTGGCACGTTTGAGCTTGGTTTATGACCGTGTCAGTCGATACGCCAAACCTACAGGATATAATGATAATCAACTTGTTCAAGTGGATGGTTTCGGTGTAGAGCCGTATCATAACCTTTGGCCCATACCATTTTCCGAGATCGAAAGGAATACAGATGTCGCGCTGGAACAAAATCCGGGCTATGCAGCTGAATGATGCATTTTCATAGAATTGTGCATTTTATAAATACAGGAGCCTCAATTTTAATGGCTCCTGTATTTTATCATATCATACCTAATTTCACCGGTTTGTATTATCAGGGATTAATCCCTTCAAGGACATTTCTTGCGAAATATATAACAAAAAAAACCACTTTCGTGTGGCCGGATTAATCAGGATCCAAATTAACTAGCAATAAAAATGAAAGCAAGTATTTATTTTATCATTATTCTTTTCGTTTTCAGTTGCAATCAAAAAGGTATTCGGGACCAGGATGAAGCAGTTTATGATGTCGTGGTTTACGGAAGCACTCCGGCCGGAATTGCTGCAGCGGTTACGGCTTCAAGAAATGGCAAACAGGCGGTTATTATAGACCCACATAAAAGAATAGGAGGTTTGCCTGCTTCCGGAATGTCCAACACCGATTTTCGGTCATTTGAATCATTGAGAGGTGTTTTTAAAGAATTTACCGATAGTGTGGCAAATTATTACAAAATTACATACGGTCCTGATTCAGATGAATTTTATGACTGCCGGAACGGTACCAAATATGAGCCTAAAATAGCCTTGAGGATATTCAAAAACATGATTAGTAAAGCCGGTGTAACAACCGAAACAGAATTAATACTTGAGGATATAA
>CAZNPH010000020.1:0-76419 GCA_964574985.1 uncultured Bacteroidaceae bacterium | reverse complement strand
ACAACTTGTGGCGTCTAAAACATTACGTGCTTTTATTTCCGTGAAATTCTATGTTTATACATAATATTGTGTGGGAATAGTGAAAAGTGGCCTAAATATTTTATATTCAGTAAAAAAACATTTGAAGTTCCCTTTAATATTGATTAACTTTATTAATCAATTTCCTGGTCTGATGAATTTTAAAATCATGAAATATTCATTTTTTATTTTGGTTTTTATTCTTTTATGCAATAGTACTAAATCCCAATATTCTGTTAATAAATTGAAATATGATTATCGTACATATGTTCATAAAGTAGGTGATCCTTATAATCCATCTCTTGCAGGTATAGCTTCTTTCCTTATTCCGGGTCTGGGGCAAATGATTTCTGGAGAAGGTGGTAGGGGCGTTGCTTTTTTGGGTGGATATAGTGGATGTTGGGTTCTATATGGAATTGGAGCTACAAAAGCGTCAAATGCTATTAGAGATGATCTATTTGAATATCAAGGAGAGGGTACTGGGTTAATGGTAGTTGGAGCATTAGGAGCTATAATTGTTAATATTTGGTCAATTGTAGATGCGGTACACGTTGCTAAAGTTAATAATCTTGCATGGCAAGATAAACACAAACCAAACCATTATCAATTACAACCTTATATTTTTCATGATTATAATATGAATTATTCACAAGTGGGATTAAAGGCCACGATAAACTTTTAAAATTCTATTAAATTTTAATTGAGAATCCAACAAAATTCAAGATTATGAAAAAAATATTAATCTTATTTACATTTTTCTTATTGGTTAGTTGCTCACAATTAACATATATCAAAGAAACTCAAGAATTATCCGCAATTGATTTCCGGGAATATTCTAAGAAAGGGTTTTTAATAACACCAGAAATGTATAATGGGAAATATTCATCTGTCGGTGTAATTCATTATAAAGTTACGCCAAAAGCTGTTTATAGTAATATGAGATGGATTGTTGACACACTACATATTCAGTCCGTTCTTGATGGTGTATATGAAATTTGCAATAAAATGGGGGCAGATGCTTTAGTCAATTTTAAAGCTTCCTTTGAAGGAACCTATTATAGCGGAATTTCAAATCCAATCAATTTGATCGGCATTGAAATATCTGGATTAGCTATTAAGAGAGAAGATTGAATCCCCTTGTGAAAGGTGAAGCAACGAAAAGGCCAAATAAACGGCCTGAATGCCCCAAATCATTGATTAAAAGTAAAAAGACTCAAAGAATAACGCGAACTTATGGAAACAGAGAAGATTTTGACTAATTTTAATAGTTGACTTAAATGAGAATGCTAAAAAAAGCATGAATGCAACTATATCAAATTACCTGCATAATGTAAATAGGCGTTACAAAACAGGCATTTCAAGGGAACACAGTTACCGGGGTGATCTTCAAAGCCTATTAGAATCATTAGCATCAGGTATTTTGGTAACTAATGAGCCTGCACGTGTTGATTGTGGCGCACCTGATTATATATTAACCCGGAAAAATATCCCGGTTGGATACATTGAGGCCAAAGATATTGGGGTTGATCTGAATAGCAAGATATACCAGGAGCAATTTAACCGTTACCGTAAATCCCTGCCAAACCTGATCATTACAGATTACCTTGATTTTCATTTATACCGGGATGGTGATTTTGCTACATCAATTTCAATTGGGACTATTCAAAAAAATAGAATAATACCACAAACGGATCATTTCGGACAATTCCAGGATTTAATTACTGATTTTTCTGCCTATCATGAACCGACAATTAAATCTGCTGCAAAATTATCTAAGATGATGGCTGGTAAGGCCAGGTTATTAGCCACAGTCATTGAAAACGCTTTAACAGAGGACGAGAAGACAGGAAATAGCTTATTTGAAGCTGCAAATATTACCCTTCGGGAACAATTAGCAGCATTCAGGAACGTATTAATCCATGATATAACCCCCAAAGATTTTGCAGATATATATGCCCAAACAATTGCTTATGGAATGTTTGCAGCCCGGTTAAATGATCCCACACTTGCAGACTTTAGCAGGCAGGAGGCAGCCGAACTTATTCCAAAATCTAATCCATTTCTTAGAAAGTTATTCCAGTATATTGCAGGATATGACCTTGACAATCGGATTAAATGGATTATTGATGCACTGGCAGATATTTTCAGAGCCACCAATGTTGCAGAATTATTAAAAGATTTTGGAATAGCAACACAGCAAAATGATCCAATGATTCATTTTTATGAAACATTCCTGACTGAATATGATCCCAAACTCAGGAAAAGTCGTGGAGTATTTTACACACCCGAACCCGTTGTTAACTTCATTGTCAGGGCTGTTGATGATATTCTTAAAACAGAATTTAATCTACCACAGGGGTTAGCAGATACTTCAAAAACTACCATTGAAGTTAATACCCAAACTGCTGACAAAAGATCAAAGACAAATTACAAGAGGGAAACCAAAGAAGTTCATAAAGTTCAAATATTAGACCCTGCAGCAGGAACTGGTACTTTCCTGGCAGAGATTGTAAACCACATCTATAACACAAATTTTAAAGGACAAGAGGGAGTTTGGAGCCAATATGTTGAGAATCATTTAATACCCAGGCTTCATGGATTTGAAATACTTATGGCTTCCTATACAATGGCACATCTGAAATTAGGTATGCTGTTGACAGAAACCGGGTACAAACCGACCAAAAACCAACGGCTAAAAATCTACCTAACTAATTCCCTTGAAGAACACCACCCGGATACCGGAACTCTGTTTGCGGGCTGGTTGAGCAGTGAAGCCAATGAAGCCAACCACGTAAAGCGGGACACTCCGGTTATGGTTGTTATCGGGAATCCACCGTATGCTGTGAGTAGTAGTAACGCTTCCATTGGAATTGATGGCAAAAAAACTTGGATAGGTAGACTTATTGACGACTATAAAAAAGGACTGAATGAAAAAAAGCTGAATTTAGATGATGACTACATTAAGTTTATCCGTTACGGGCAACATTTCATTGAAAAGAATGGTGAAGGGATACTTGCCTACATTTCCAATAACAGCTTTATAGATGGAGTTACACACCGCCAAATGAGAAAACACTTGCTTGAAACTTTTGATGCAATTCGCGTTCTGAATTTGCATGGCCATTCCAATATAAAAGAAACTTGCCCGAATGGAAGCAAAGACGAAAACGTATTTGATATTAGACAGGGGGTTTCAATAAACATTCTCATTAAAACCAAATCGGGTAAGTCAAAGAATCAAATCAAATATTTTGATTTCTACGGTTTAAGAAAATCCAAATATGAAAAATTGTTTTCCAATTCGCTGGAAACAATCAAATGGGAAAAGCTGAAATGCTCTGAACCTTATTACTTTTTCGCCCCAAAAGATTTTGAATTGAAAGAACAATACCTGTCATTTTGCAGCATACCGGATTTAATGCCTTTAAACTCAAACGGGTTGGAAACGCATAAAGATTCGATAACAATCCAATTTAATGAAAAGAAAATGGAGGAGGTAGTAAATGATTTCATTGGATTATCTGAAAATGAAATAAAGATCAAGTACCAAATATCTAAGGAAGGTTCCGAATGGAAAGTTACGTATGCTAAAAATGATATTTTAAAAAACCCTGATTCAGTTACTACGCTTATTTACAGACCTTTTGACGTGAGATACACTGCTTTCACAAAAAACTCTAAAGGATTTCTTGCACGTCCAAGATTTAATGTACTCCAACACATGAAAGCAGAGAAAAACCTTGCTCTTTTAACAAAGAGACAGGCAAGATTTGATTTCTCATACAGCCTTATTGTTGATAATATCTGTGAAGCATGTGTATTTGAAAGTGCCTATGCTAAAAATCAAGTGTTCCCTTTATATTTTTATCCTGAAACCAATAATCAACAAACCATTGAAAGCAAACAACCCCGAATCCCCAACCTCAACAAAGAAATAGTCAATACCATTGCTAAAACCCTGAGGTTAACCTTCACACCAGAAAAAGAACAAACCAAAGGAACATTTGCTCCAATTGATATACTGGATTATATTTATGCAGTTTTGCACAATCCCACATATCGGGAAAAGTATAAGGAGTTTCTGAAAATTGACTTTCCCCGTGTACCTTATCCCAAAGACAAAGAAACTTTTTGGCAACTGGTAAAGTTGGGAGGCGAATTAAGGCAAATTCATTTAATGGAAAGTCCCAAAGTAGATCAATACATAACCAACTATCCCATTGATGGTAATAATGAAGTAGGTAAGGTCAAATATGAAAATGAAAAAGTCTGGATCAATGAAAGCCAATATTTTGACAAAGTTCCTCAGATAGCCTGGGAATTTTACATTGGAGGATACCAGCCAGCCCAAAAATGGTTAAAAGACCGTAAAGGAAGGACATTGTCATATGAAGACATTCTACACTATCAAAAAATCATTGTGGCATTGACCGAAACGGATAGATTGATGAAGGAAATTGATTCAATAAAGATTGAAAAAAATGATTTTTGAAAGATTCGAAATAATGAATGTGATTAATTCAAAAAGGCCAAATAAACGGCCTGAATGTATCAAATCGTGTATCAAACAAAAATTAAACAGGCAGCTCAGGAACGCTGAAAAGCCTGATATTACTGCGTCGGGGTGGTCAGATTACTCGTCACTTCGTTCCTCGTGATCTGTGCGGGTTGACGAATCAAAAGAAAAAAGCACGCACTCCCGTGCTGTTTTCACATCCCGTCAGGTTTATGAAAGCAGGCTTTCAACACCTTCCGGAATGCAAAAACCACTTCACCTGCGGCGAAGTGGCTTTTTTCTTTTGTCGGGGTGGTCAGATTCGAACTGACGACCCCCTGCTCCCAAAGCAGGTGCGCTAACCGGACTGCGCTACACCCCGTTTGTTCATGTCACAGGCATTTTGAACGGAGGTTGATCAATTTTTGGCGATATCACTGATCATTCTCACGTTTGTGGTGGCGGAAAAACAAAAAAGCGGAGAGAGGGGGATTCGAACCCCCGGTACCCGTTTTCGGGTACGCCGGTTTAGCAAACCGGTGGATTAAGCCACTCTCCCACCTCTCCGGATAGGGGTTCATGGCTCATTTTCAGAGCAGCACAAAAGTAAAAAATCCGCTCAACAGTACAAAATAAATCTCCTGCTCAGTCCACGCCCCTGACATTCATTTTCAGGGTATAGACCGAAGTGCGGGCGGTGATGAACAGGATTTTCCGTTTTTTGCCTCCGAAACAAACATTGGAGGGACTCTCCGGAACTTCGATCTCCTTGATCAGTTCCCCCCGGGGAGAATACACCAGGACTTTTCTGAAGGAAAGGTAAACATTGCCTTTGTTGTCGATGGTCATCCCGTCGGATCCGTTGGGGGCGAAAAAGGTTTTGTTGTCCAGACTCCCGTCCGGCTGGATGTCGTATTTCCAGATCTTCCGGTCATTGATGTCGGTAGCATACAGGGTTTTTCCGTCCGGGGTGCCGATCAGTCCGTTGGGTTGCTTGTAGTCTTCAATTACCCTTTTAATATTTCTTTCCGGATCGAGATAATATACCGCACGGGCATCCTGTACTTCCCGGTGTCCTTCCTCCCAGTATTTGCGGTGGTAATATGGGTCGGAAAAATAAATGCCCCCGGCGGGTGTTATCCAGAGATCATTGGGTCCGTTGAGATGTTTTCCCTGGTAATCTTCACAAAGAACGGATATATTTTTGTTCCTGTCGATTACGATCAGCTGGTTGTGTAAGTCCGCACAAGCCAGCAACTGGCCCTTATCATTGAAATACATTCCGTTTGAACGCCTCGTGCCTTCCAGGTACAGGGAAATTCCCTTTTTCTCATCCCAGACATGGATTTTGTCATTGGGCTGGTCGGTAAAGTACACCTTTCCATCGGGTGCAACCGCAGGGCCTTCGGTGAAGGCGAATCCGCCACCCGCTTTTTGGACGGTGGCGTTTTTGGCGACGACGTCCTGTTCAGCGGGAGCCAGCAAAACATAATGGCTCATGGCAGCCATCATGAAAATAAAAATCAACTTGTGTGATATCATGTCTTAATTGAATAAACATTAATTCAGTTAAACTTAATAAAAAATTGTATACGGAATGCTCCGGCATCCGGAAATACATTTGTTGATCAGGGTAAAATTGTAATTTGCATGCATTTCCCAATTGTTTTTCTAATTTTGAGTAGGTCTGTTACAAACCAGACCAGGGTCTGCCAAAAATTTCATCCGGAAAAAAATATCCTGTTTGGAGAGCAAAGATCAAACATATCAGGAAAGCAGTAATTTCTGGCTCCCACTGGACAATGCTGCCAAAATTTATCCTGCCATTATTTCCGATGAGCTTACGGCTGTTTTCAGGATATCGGCGGTATTAAAATCCCCGGTCAGGATCAGGCAGCTGATGAGAGCGGTCCGGTCCATTGAAGGCAGATTTCCTTATTACCGGGTACAGCTCAAAAAAGGTCTTTTCTGGTATTACCTGGAACATGTTGATCTTCCCATATCTGTTGAAGTTGAAAGCAAAATTCCATGCAGGGGATTTCAAAAAGGCAGATCATTGTTCAGGGTCCTTGCGCTGAATAACAGGATCAGTATAGAATTCTCACATATCCTTACAGATGGTTCAGGCGCTTTTGAATTTTTCAGAACGCTTCTGGCCATTTATTTCAAAGAATGCGGGGTGGCCGTACCCGGGGATCTCAGGATTCTTCATCCAGATGAAATTGTTTCGGAGGAGGAGTTTGAAGATTCATATAACCGCTATTTTAAACAGGATATCCCATCCATGGTCAAACAGTCCAAAGCATTTCATTTGCCCTTTCCGCTTAATGCGAAACCTCGCTTTGAAGTATTGAACGTGGTCTTATCATTGAAGGAGATGAAGGAGAAAGCCGCCGGAAAAGATGTCAATATAACCATCTATCTTATTTCAATCTATTTGATGATCCTTCAGGAAATATATGAAGACCTGCCCCCGTTGAACCCATATAAAAAAAATAAACGTTTGCGGGTACAGGTGCCGGTAAATCTGAGGAATATATATCCTTCCCGAACGATGAGGAATTTTACATTGTACGTTATGCCACAGATTGATTTGAGGTTGGGGCATTATTCATTCGATGAGATCATCAAAACGGTGTATCATCAGATGCATCTTGAAACGGATAAAAAGCTAATCAACAAAAATATTTCCAGAAACGTCGGATATGAAAAAAAATTCCTTGTCAGAGGCATTCCTCTGTTTATAAAAAGCCTCATTCTCAGACTAAAATTTTATTCATTGGGGACAAACCAGTATAGCGGTGTATTGACAAACCTCGGGAAAGTGACTTTTCCTCCTGAAATTGAAAGGTTTATTGATCATTTAATACTTACCCCCCCTCCGCCCAATAAGATAATAAAGGTAAATTGCGGAATGATCGGATTTGATGGCAAACTGGTTTTGAGTTTTGGCAGAGTTGCCAGATCAAAGGAATTTGAACAAAGATTTATAGAATATCTGACCGTAGCAGGAATAAGCAGTAAGTCAATAACATATTCAATGTGAAATAATTATGGCATTTTGTAAGAATTGCGGTGTGGAACTGGAAGGCAATATGAATTTTTGCCCTCTGTGCGGAGAACCCGTATCGGCAAAGGATTCAATACAAAAAGAGCGTGTTAAATTCCGAAGGTCAGATAAAGAAGAAAAAATGGTCTCAGATTATAATGCATTAACCAAAAAACAGAAACGAAAATTGTTCTGGCAATTGTCTGCCATCATTCTGGTCTCGGGGATCATTGTTTCCTTTGTTATCGGCCTGGTCATGAACAACCAGATTACATGGTCAAAGTACGTGATGACGGTGTGCTTAATTGTGCTGGCCAACATAACGTTTTTGGCTTTCTGGCAGAAAAGGGTCTTGTTGCTGCTTTCGGGCAGTTTCATATCAACATCTGTTCTGCTGATACTTCTGGAATGGTACAGCAGGAATATAAGCTGGAGCATAACCCTTGGGATCCCTTTGCTTTTGGCAGCTTATCTTGTTGCCCTGGGCCTGATCGGGCTTATAAGGATATCCGGCCAGCGGGGATTGAACCTGATCGCTTATACGCTGATTGCACTTGGTTTACTGACGGTTTGCACAGAAGGGATTATTTCCCTGAACATGAATAACAGGCTTTCATTTCAATGGAGCATCATTGTATTGGCTTGTATATTGCCTGTTTCAGTCATTTTGCTGTTCATTCATTATCGTCTGAAAAGAGCCACTGATCTGAGAAAGTTTTTCCATATCTGAATGTCCATTCAAAGATGATGATCCTGCAAATATGATATCGAGCCAAAGATGATGATCCTGCAAATATGATATCGCACCAAAGATGATGATCCTGCAAAGATAATGTCCCGCCAAAGATGATATCGCGCCAAAGATGATGTCCCGCCATAAAATGATAACCCGGTAGATAATGGATGAAGATCTCACTAAAAAACGGGCCATAGTTCAAGCCACAGGTCCCTTTCCCGTACAAAAAACAGCAGCAGGCTGGCAATTACTCCGTGATACAAACCTAGTGACCATAAATTTCCCCATTTGAAATAGGTGAAAATAAAGGCCAGTTCCATACAAAATACAAATATCATTAGAAAAATACTGGGATAATGCACCAAAGCAAACAACAAAGAGGTGAACAAAGCGACCTGATAAGTTTTGAATGTAACACTTCTTAATTCTTTTATATTTTTGGCAACAAGCCCTGTAATCATGAATTGCTGGATCAGGCCCCATACAGGATAAAGAAATAAAATCGGGATCACATGCCAGTTAAGGATGTTCATATGCTGCAGGTGGCCATATATTAATATCCCGGCACAAGCCATTATGGCAAATGGAAGAAGAAAAAGAAACGATCGCCTGAAATGTTCCTTTTGAAATCCCCAGTTCTTTAAGACAGTCTGGTCATCCCGGTATCTTTTGAATACATAGGTGATCCAGCATAAACTGGTCAGGCCAATGTAAAAAGCTCTGAAATGAAGCCAATCGACAAAAAGAAATTTAAGCAATCCGGTCAGCAGGACAGCCAATATTTCAAAATACTTTTTACGGTCTGGATCCATAGCTGAACCGGCCTTTTTTAGAAAAAGATCTGAGTCTGAAGGATGATCTGTCCCTTGTATTCCTCCAGGGCATTGAATCTGTAAACCGGCCGTGTTGAGTACTGAAGGGTCCATTTGATGTTATGCCCGTGCATAAGCAGGTTGGCCCCGAAGTCAAATTGCAGGGAGGCATCATCAAGGGCTTCAAAGTTTTTGTAGGAAAATGCACCGAACGGCTGAAACCCTGAATTCAGTATCTCCCCCGGCAGGAGATAGCCAAGCTCGCCGCGTACGACCTGCCCTGTACCGATCTCCCATTCGCTGTTTCCGATCCCCTGGGAAAGGGCAATGTCGTAATCCCTGGCCTGTGCAACATTCATTTTCCCGCTTGCCCGGAGATAATTACGGCCAAAGTCGTAGTTGAAAAATCCCAGGTAGGAAGTGATTGCTCCGTTGTTGTTCAGGGGCATGTCCAGAAATGCATCCACGCCAAACAGAAAAATGTCCATGATCTCCGATTGTCCGCCCCAGATCCCGGTCATTGCTTCGGGATGGTAATAAAAGCCCGCTCCCAGGTTCAGCAGTTTTGCCCGGCCCAGATTGTTCATGGACATGTAAGGGAACAATGTGCCTTCCCTGTCAAAAAAATGCCAGCAAAAATATCCCTTGGTGGCCGGATTGTCATTGAGACGCTCCCTGGTTTGATTCGGCAACCCGGTTACCGAGCCGGTTTCAAAGGGTTTGACCAGTGCAAGCCTGTAATGCAGTTTGTCCACTGTGCCCTTGGCATATATGCCCAGCTGCCTGCCGAAACGGTCAAAAGTGCCTCCCACCGGATAGGCGAACCCGGGATTGTCTGCCACCAGGAATTCCAGCAGGCTGGAATTGTTGTAACGGGAGACCCCGTTCCAGGTATGCAGGCCGAATCCCAGATGCAATTTATCCTTGACCAGCGAATATTCGGTTTGTGCATTGTAGAGGGAAACGCCGGGTTTGCCTCCGTGGCGGAAACTCAATCCGTCAAAACCGGCCTGGGTGTATATGAATACTTTGTCCAGTAACCTGGTGTAGAATATCAGCCGGCTGCGCCTTATCCCGACATCAAAATCGCCTGAGGGGACTTCTCCGTTGAATCCGGGATTGTTCCAGATGTGCCGGGTCCAGATCTGGTTCACCATTAGCATCCCCGCGCAGGATGATTTGTCTTCGGACAGATAAAAACGCAGATTGGACTGATCAAGCTCGTTCTGTGCACGAAGAACAGAAAAACACAGGGTACAAATGAAAATGGCGAGCAACTTGTTACGAAACATGGTCCTGAGATTTGATATCAAAGACTATAAGAAATTGTGTTTGAATCCTTTGATTTTGTTCCATTCCGGAATCAAAGCCAATGGTTGTGCAATGATAATACTTTATTTCTTAATTTAATGCTGACCGGGCAATTTCAATGTCCTGTTTTACCCAGCCTGTAATTTCTTTCCAGTCGACGTATCCCACCCGGTTCAGCCATACCGGATTGATGTTCTGTTTCAATGCAGTCCCCGTGTATTTTTCCCAGAATTCCAGGGCGGTGGTCAACTGGCCGATTGCTTCATCCCGGTATTTTTTATCCCTGGTTTCCCGGTACAAAGCCACGTTGGTCGATCCCTCAATTTTATGGGCATAATATTTACCGAGGAAGGCCATGGTTTTGATATCGTTTAGGGTGATCTCCAGTTCTTTACCTGTTTGGGCATTTTCGTTTGCTTCCGGATTGTTTCCCCCTGAACTGGATACCCTTGAGCTACTGCCCCGTGATTTGTTGCCTTCTTCACCAGGGTCCATTTCCTGCAGGAGCTTCAGGGCTTTACCGGCATGGGCATGCAGTTTTGCGGCAACTTCGAAGGGACTTTCCAGGTCGGAAGTTTCTCCTTTAACGGTCATCTGAACGAAATCGGGGATGGACTGAAAACCCGATTCCGGGTGAGGCGGCAATGAGATAAAACGGTTCACGTCATGAAAGCCCGTTTCGTTTTGTGCGTAGGACGGGCGGCTCTTGCAGGCCTCAATGTACCACTGAAAATCCAGCAGTCCCCAGTGAAAACCGGTGGTGGCGGGATAGATCATGGATGCTTCCTGCCAGGCGGTGAACAATTTCCGGCCATTCACCTGCGGAAAACGTTCCTGCAGAACATCAATAAACCTTTGGTCGGGCATTTCCGGGTCATATCCCAGTCTGCCCCACATCATCCAGTGATACCAGTGCTTGACAATCTCGATTTGCCGCGGTTTTTCCGGATCTTTCATCAGGAATTCACGTCCCCACACCCACTGGTCGGAACCATAATAAAAACCCCGGGAAACATCATAAGGGATGTTGCGGATGAATTCACGGACAAAACCGGGGGCACCCCAGCGGAAATAATAGTTGTCATCATTCCGCAGGGTCCAGATGGTTTCCAGTCCGCCAATCTCCTTCACAAACCCCCTGTGGTATGGCTGGCGGGTGGCACTGAGCACGTGTGCCTTGGCGTATTTGAAACTGAAAATGAAATCGATGTTTCCATGTTCGCTCAGGGGTTTGAATTTGCGGGCAATATCCCTGGCTCCGGTCATGTGCTGGCGGTGGACGAATGTAATTCTGCGGCCGGGCATTTCCGCAGCTGCATCCATAGCACCCCGGGCATAAGTTTCAAAGGCCCAGTCTTCCCTTTCTTCGAAATCTGCTCCCATCATGTTTTCCCCGGTGGTCAATCCGATCCCGGCCAGATCCGGATAAGTCAGGAACATCTGTCTGACACTTTTCCGGAAATAGTCACGGGTTACAGGATTGTCAATGTCGCCGGTGATCCCGTATTTCCCCTCTGTCCCGTTTGTATAAATGTTCCAGGTGATCACATAGAAATCGATGTTCCTTTCGCCGGCATATTTCATGACCTTTTTCCAGAATCCAATCTTTTTCTCGACCGGGATCTGCTTAACTATTTCCGGATCTTCAAGCATTTCAGGATCGTAAAAACCGATGGCTCTCAGGGAATTGTATTCCGGCCATTCCTGTGTCGAACGGTGCACGTCATCGAGGGCCACATCAGGATAATCAGGCACCCTGACCAGTGAGGGAAAAGGATGGAGGCTCCACAGGGAAATGAAATTGTAACGGTACCTGGCCAGATTGTCGATGTATGATTTCCAGAAATCGAAGCTCCACATTTCGGGAAGATTCTCCCGGGCCGCATCACACGGATGGGTGTAGGTAGGTGTACGCGCATCCAGGGGAATATTGAATTTTGTGCCCCTCATCCGCATGTAGGGATTTTGCGTGGTTTCCCGGATGCCATCCAGGCCGTATATCCTGATTTGTTCCGCCAGTTCGAGTCCGCCGTACATTGCACCTGCAGCATCCGCACCGGTGACATGTATTGTATTGCCTTCCTTTTTGATGCTGAATCCTTCGGGTTGCAGGGCCGGACTTTCGGGCCGGACGGAAAGTTTGATCAGGATTTTCTTTTTTCCGGAAACAGAAACCGAAGCAGATTCAATTTCCTTGATGGCGAACCGGATTTTCGGATCTTCGGTATCTGTGGAAATCTGCACCTTGTCTTTCTGATCTGCGCAGCCCGTAAAAAGAAACAGGCTCAGAGTGATCAGCAGGCTGCATTGCAGCAATTTGTATATGTTCATGAAAATACTTTACTGTTTGAGATAAAAGATTTTTTATCAGTCAACGAGAACACTCAGGGTACCGTTTTCCAGACACTTTTTGCCAAGGTCCACCCTGTATTCGTTGACATAGGCATTGCTCCAGCTGAATATCAGATGTTCCATTTTTCCTGCATCCTTGGTCAGCCGGCCCCTAACCTGTATGTTCTTCACTTCGCCCGGGGCCAATGTGGTTTCCACGCTTTTTCCCTGCCCGATCTCCGCCTTTTCATTGTCTTCAAACCGCCCGTTGAACTGCATGGGATGGTTCATGTCGTTTTCAAGCCTCAGTTCGAACTGGAAATCCTGTTCCCCTTTTTTCCTGACCTCCGTCGGGGAAATGTTCACCGCCCTGACATAAGGCTCCGGATTGAAGGGATCCTGCCGGGCTGTCCAGTTTCTCACATTCGAGTATATAGCCCAGGCCTTCCAGGCGGCATTCAGTTCATAGACCTTTTCAGGGTATTCTCCGGCCAGGTCGTTCATTTCCACCCGGTCTTTTTCCATGTCATACAACTCCCAGGGTCCCGGATTCAGCCGGACCAGTTTCCGTTTCCCCCGGATGACCGCTTCGCCTCTGGGACGGCTGAAGAAAATGTGGTCGTGCTGGTGAACAGATTCATCCCTGAGTCCGGGTAGAAGGCTTACCCCCTGCATGGGAATGATCTTTTCCCCGTTCAGGTATTGGGGATATTCTGCCTGGGACACATCGGCCACCGTGGCCATGATATCCACCAGGTGACCGGGTTCACGGCAGATCCTTCCCCGGTCACTGATCCCGGCAGGCCAGTAGGCAACCAGCGGGGTGGCGATGCCTCCTTCATGATTTTCCAGTTTATATCTCCGGAACGGGGTGTTGCAGAAATTCGCCCAGCCCCTGCCATAGCTTTCGAATGAGAGTAATGTGCCGATAGCATGGTTTCCTTCTCTGAAGTAGCCCGGTTCTGCCCCGTTGTCTGAAAGGAATAGAATCAGGGTGTTTTCCTCGATGCCAAGTTCCCGGAGTTTGTCAAGCAACCGGCCGATGTTTTGGTCCATGCGGTCGATCATGGCGGCATAGACGGCCATGCGGCGGTCCATGTACACCTTGTCCTCCACATCCTCCCAGGCCGGAACCCGTGGTCCGCGCGGGGTCAGGGGCCAGTCCTTGTCGATGATCCCCATTTCCTGCATCCTCCGGTAACGCTCCTCGCGCAGTTTATCCCATCCTTCCATGTACCTGCCCAGATACTTTTTGACATCTTCCCCGGGGGCCTGCAGGGGCCAGTGGGGCGCATTGTAGGCCAGGTACAGAAAGAAAGGATCTCCGCTGCCTTCCTGATTCTCCTCTATCCAGCCGATGGCCCTGGAGGTAAATGCATCGGTGGCATAAAAACCGGTATCCTCTGATACATATGTCTGATAAAGGGAATCCTCCACCAGCCAGGGAGGGGCTTGCACCTGATGACCGGGCACCCATGGATACATTGGTCCGGGAAGATGAGGAGCAAAACAATTGGGAATGAAACCCTGATTGAGGAATCCGAAGTTCCTGTCAAACCCTCTTTCATCCGGCCGGTCGTGCAGATGCCATTTGCCCGTCCAGAAAGTCCTGTATCCACGGCTTTTCAGTAGTTCCGGGATGAACACACAATTTTCCATGGGCAGATGCCATTCGTTCCCCGACCGCGACTGGTATGCGTAGAGTCCGGTCAGCAGCGCAGCCCGGGTGGGAAAGCTTTTGGCCGTATTGTAGAACCGGGTGAACTTCACCCCGTTTTCCGCCATGTAATCAATGTTCGGGGTACTGATCTCCCCGCCGAAGCAGCCGATGTCTGAGTACCCCATGTCATCGCACAGGATCAGGATGATATTGGGCCGGTCCGGGGTCTCATCTTCCGCGGACGCAAACATAAAGCAGGTTGTTCCGGCCAGTAAAGTGGCTCCAAAAATAGCTGTTTCCCGAATGTTTTTTTTCATTTTTTTGTACCTTAAAATATAACCAAATAGCCAATCAAGGAAAAAACGCAGGTTCCTGACAAATGATGATTACTTTCTTTCGTAGATGTTTTCTATGGTTTGTTTGCGTTCGAGAATTTCCCGGAAGCGGTTTTTCCGTTGGGATTGCCGGGGGGTCAGTTCCCGCCCGGACAGGGGATCTTTTTCAAGGGGGTCGTTCAGTACGTCAAAAAACCGGCCGTCCCCGTACAGCTTGTATTGCCGGTCCCGCAAGAATTCCCCTCCGGGGAAAATGCCAAAATGATCTTCGTAATACATATATATGTATTCTTTCGGCTCACCGTTGTTTCCGGTGATCAGGGGGAGAAAGCTTTTTCCGTCCCTTCCGTATTTATCACCGGGTTCATGACCGGCCAGTCCGGCCAGTGTGGGCAGAAAATCACTGAAATCCACCAGTGCATCCAGCACCGCTCCTTTCAGGGTGTGGCCCTTCCACCAGGCGATCATGGGGACCCGGGTGCCCGCATCGGTCATCAATCCCTTGCCACCCCGTATGGTGGTGCCGTCCCGCATGTCCGAATAAATGCTCCCGCTGGTTCCGTTGTCAGCCGTGAAGATCAGCAAGGTGTGCTCAAGCAGGCCCAGGGAATCCAGTCTGCCGACAATCCGTCCCACGATCTTGTCGGTGTAATGCATCATGTCCCCGAAAAACGCCGTGTCATTTTTGTACCGGAGGGAGGGGTCCGCCCATTCCACCGATTCCGGTGTGGGGACGAACGGGGAATGCACCAGCACCATGGGGTAATACACAAAAAAGTTCGTGTCTTTTTTCCTTTCCATGTACTCCAGGATGTAATCGCAGAAAACATCCGGACCGTATTCGTCCTGCATATTTTCCAGCTCTTTTTCGTTTTGCACGATGAGCGGATTTCCGTATCGCTCACGGCCTTCATGCTTGGTTTTGTCCAGTTGCCAGAGGCAATACTCGTCGAAGCCGAAATGATAGGGGCGGGTCCTGTCCAGGTGGCCTTCAGGATCGCGGCCAATCCCGTTCAGCTGCCATTTGCCGGCGATGCAGGTGGCATAACCTGCTTCCTTCATCATGTTCCCGAAAGTTTTTTCTCCCGGATTCAGATACCCGAAATATGTGTAATTGCGGGCATTGTATTTCCCGGTCATGATCTTGACCCTGGATGGGGTGCACAGGGGCTGTGCGTAGCAATGATCCATCCTGACCCCCTTTTCGGCCAGGCGGTCCAGGTTGGGGGTGTCATACTCGGCGCTGCCATACGTTCCCAGGCATTCATAGCCCATATCGTCGGCCATGATGAGGATCACATTGGGGGGCAGGCTGCGCTCATTTTGCCGGTTCTGTCCAGGGCCGGTGCAGGAAAGACTGCAGGCCAGTGCCGGTACGGCTATTAAAACAGGGTTCTTCATAAATATGCGTCCTAAAGTAAAAAAAAAAACATTAAGCTCCCAGTTCCCAGCGCCGGAAATACAGGCCCTGGCGAACAATGGGAAGGGTCTTGAATTCGATCTCTTCCATTTCATCCGGACTCAGCGGGGAGAATTCAGAGGCGATCTTCACGTCCTCCTCGATCTGGGCTACATTGTCCACCCCGATGATGGTGGTGCTGACCGGCAGACTCATGTTGTAGTTCAGAGCTTCCCGGATGGTGATGGTTCCCGGCTTTTTGGTTGCCATGCGTGCCGGCTGCTGATCAATGGGGGGCGGGGTCCAGCAGGAAAGCATCCGTCCCCGGGTGGCTACCTTCATGCCAATGATGGCCATACCCAGTTTCTGGGCTTCGGGCAGCAGGTAACGCTTTAGACTGAGATAATGTGTGTCGGCTGCATTGACAGCCATCAGGATGGCATCGAAGGGATACCTTTTTATGGCTTTTATGAGCACAATCGGCTCATAGTGGCCGGTAATCCCGAGGTGCCTGACCGTTCCTTCCGATTTGGCTTTTTCGAGTGCTTTGATGGCCCCGTCTCCGTCAAAGATCCGGTCGACTTCTTCCTGCCGCTGAATGTTATGGAGCTGCCACAGATCAATGTGGTCGGTCTGCAGTTTGTTCAGACTGTCCTCGAGCCACCGCATTGAACCGTCATAGGTTCGATCATGGGTCTTGGTGGAGAGCCATACCTCGTTGCGGCGGGTTTTCATAACCCTTCCGATGTTTAGCTGGCTCTGTCCACGTCCGTACGCGGCAGCCGTGTCGATGTAATTAACACCCAGATCAATTGCGCGATTAATGATCTTTTCAGATTCTTCCTCGGTTCCTTGTCTTTCAATGGTTGCCTGGCCTCCCAGACTCAGAATGCCCACCTTGTAGCCTGTTCTGCCGAAAGAATGGGTGGGCATGGCATTGTAGGTTCTGGGATTGAAAGGATGCTCCTCATTCGTTTTCAGCAGGGGCGGAAATGTTTTTTTCTCAGCAGCAAAAGTTCTGCCAACGGCGACTGAAGCCGCAGCCGCCAGTCCGGTCCCCAGAAAATTCCTGCGGTTGATCTTTTTCTTTTCCATAATGCGTTGTTTTTACAATTTACATACAAATGAAAATGTATGGGTTCATTTCGAAAACTCAAGCAATGTGATCTCGAATAACATCCCCGCATGCACGGAGCAGTTCCGGCTTTATTTCTGAATAGTGCCTTGAAATAATGATCCCCTCCGTGCCGCCACGGAAGCAGGCCTCTGTGCAGTCAGCAATGAGTTCAGGGGTTTCGGTTTTTTCTCCTCCCGGAACACCTATGCCGAGTCCGGCATTGGTCGGCCGGGGAGCAAATCCTTTTGCTATCCGGCGTACTTCAGCCTCCACCCAGTCCGGCCCGAAAGCCGATTGCTCTTTCGGGTTATCTCCGAACATCTCACGGCCGTTTTCAGGATCCCTGTTGAACCAGGCACTGAAAAGCAAATGAGTGGTTTTCTCATCACAATCCATCAGAAAGGAAGTACGCGCCTGGTCAACATATTTTTTATAGCGGGCTCCGCTGTGCTGAAAATGACAACCGATGGATATGTTTTTCAATGTATCCCGCATGGCATCCGTCAGCTCTTTTCTGTATTCATGGACGGTGTCCCATTGCATTTTTTCCCAGGCCAGTACTTCCGGATATTCACACAGAAGACGGTAAAAAGCGATCATTGCCCCGTCCCGCAGGGCAAAAGAGTCCTTTTCCTTGAAAAGTTTCACGATCTCACGGAAACCATTCCGTGCATTATCCACATCTATTCCCAATTCTTCCCCCTTCCGGCAACAGTGCTCACAGAAACATACGGGTCCGGGATCAAATGCTTCCGACCACCATGATAACGGTCTGAATATCCTTGCCATCGGTCCGTTTCGTTCGTGCATGAAAAGAAATCCCGAAAGATACGGATGCTGTTTCAGCAGATCGACATGGGCCGCTTTCTGGAATGCTCTCCATTCGGGGATATTCATACAGGAACGTCTGTTTGTCTTTCCAAAGCAATCGATCTGGCAGGCCTGTGGGAATTTTTCGATACAATTGCCCCAGTACAATTCCCCGCCTCCCATATAGATATCTATGCCGCGTGAGGAAGCAGCTTCATACATCCGGTCGATGGTGTCCCTTCCCATTGAATCGAGCATGGCCTTTTCGCATCTGAATTCCGTTCCTCCGTGATAATTCTCTCCGCGTTTCACATCCACGTCCCTGTAAAAATAATGGAAAGCATTGACCGGGGCCAGTTTCTGCATTTCGTCACAAACCTGCCCGATATCCTGTCCTCGTATGGCTTCCGGGTCAATCTGCATTCCGATCATCGGATTTTTGCTCTTTACGGTCTTCCTGCCCGTATGAAGGGAAGTTTCCTCAAGTGTACCGGCCGGCATGGCCAGGGCACCCCCGGAAGTGATCAATACACTGCGTACAAAGTCTCTTCTTGATTTGTCCATGTTTATTGGATATTTGTGTTTATCTTTTCTTATTTCCACTTTTCCGGTTACCTGCAAGGGCAGGCCGGTTGAAAATGTCATTCGGTTTCATCCCGGGTCAGGACCCTGGGATGGTTATACAGGGCCTTGACGGCTTCCTTGTCGTTGGCTCTCCAGGGGAAACGGGCCCAGATCATAAACCATGCCCATTGGGATTGCTGTTCCAGGACCTCCGGTTCGGGGACCTGACCGATCTCACCCAGGGCGATCAGTTTGCCTTTCCCCAGTTCGACCAGCTGATCATGGTGGGATTGCTTATAGTCGCCCCTGTAAACATCTGCGGCAAGTACGTCAACATATTCGTTGCCCGGGTAAAACAAATGATAGGACAGATCCGCATTTGGCCTTTCAAGCGGTGCGTTGGCATTCCATACCCAGATCAGGTTGTTGAGCTTGTGGTGGTTGGTAAACCGGTCATAAAGCATTTTCCAGAGTTTCACATATCCGTTGGGGCCCAGCTTCTGTCCCCACCAGAACCATCCTCCGTTCATTTCGTGATAGGGCCTCCACAATACCGGTATCTTGTTTTTCTGCAACAACTTCAGGTAACCTGCTACCTTATCCATATCCTTCAGCCAGGTATTGTGGATCTCCGTTCCCGGGGTGACCAGGGCATTCCATTCCTCCCGGCTCATTTTGTCCCTGAAATGCCCCAGGGAGTCTTCATAGGGACGGCCCTGATGGTACATCAGGGTGATTATGGATCCTTTTTCATGTTGTCTGATGGTCTCCTCCGTGGTAACATGCTGATCGATTTCCGTTTCAAAATCATAGGGAATGAAATCACTTCCCCAGACGGCGGGGACTTTTCCTGTGAAGGCAACAATGGAATCGGTTGAACGGGTCAGTTCATGCCCGTAATTGTGCTGGCCCGACAGGATGTATTCCCCCCGGATGCTGTAAAGATATTCCAGAAGACCCCTTGCTTCCTTTGTGGCATTTTTGTTAACGGGTTCGAAGCTCTGGGCGGCAACCGTCCATGACAGTCCGGCCAAAGCAAACAAAAACAAAATGGATTTGATTTTTTTCATTTGAATATATTTACGTTAACAATTTAATATTTAGCACGTTACAATGTCAGTTCAAATACTTTGGTTTTTTGTTGCCGGCCTCCCACGGGCTGTCCACGTGCCGGGCCGGCGAACCCCCGTTTATAAAAACGATGTTGGTCAATATATTCATTGTCTTTTGTCTTCAACCGGTAGCTTGCTGCCGGATCGGTGATGGGGGTTTCACGGATAAATATTTTAATTAAACATCAAATTAAGAGCCTGTTGCAATAGCAGTTCAAAGGTTATGATTTTTGTTGCCGGATTCCCGCATGCTGTCCGGTATGCCCAATAAGTGAACCTTCAGCTGCAAAACCCAATTTATGACTTTAAGGTGACTTAATCAAGCCGGTGGCGATCAGTCCATGTGTTTTCTGATCACATCCCCGCATGCCCGCAACAAATCCGGCCTGATCTCGGAATAATGCCTGGAAACGAGAATGCCTCTGGCCCCTCCTTGAAAACAGGCTTCCGTGCAGGCGGATATCAGTTCCGGGGTATCCGCTTTTTCTCCCCCGGGGATCCCGATTCCCAGTCCGGCATAATTGGGCAGCGGAGCAACGCCCTCTGTTATCCTTCTGGTTTCCTTCCGGGCCCATTCCGGGGTAAACGCGCTTTGTTCCCTTTCAGGATCCTTCAGCATCTCCTGTCCGTTTTCCGGACTGCGGTTGAACCATCCGCTGAGAGCCTCATGGGCCGTTTGTTCATCCAGATCCATCAGCCAGGTTTTGTTGGCTTTTTTCAGCAAATCATAATAGCGGGCGCCACTGGCACCTGCATATATAGAGGGCTTAACCCAGTCGGCAAAGTCTTTTGCCTTTTCCGGATCATCACCGGCCCTCCAGGGCAAAGCCCCGTACAGTCCATGGTGCTGAAAATGATATCCGATGGAAGCATCGGGCCTGACCGAGCGGATTGCTTTTGCAATGTCGATCCGGTAATTGTGGTAACTGTCCCACTGCAGTTTCTCCCATGCCATCACTTCGGGGTATTCACAAATGATCCGCCAGAAGGCGATCATGGCCCCGTCGCGCAATACATCACCCGGTTTATTCTTGTACAGGTCAACCAGGGCTTTAAAACCCTTGCGTGCCTTATCCACATTGATGCCTCTTTCTTCTCCCAGCCGGCAACAATGAGGGCAAAAACATCCGGGATTAAATGTCCCTCTCCATGTGCCCGGTTTGAAAACAGGCATGAAGGAACCGTTCCGCTCATGCATGAACAGAAATCCGGTCAGATACGGATGTTGTGCAAACATGTCAGCATGGAGGGACACCTGGAATTTCCGCCAGTCCGGAATATTGACGCATGAAAACCGCCCCGGTTCGCCAAAACAGTCGATCTGGCATGCCCGGGGGAATTTTTCAATGCAGTTTCCCCAGTAAATTTCTCCTCCGCCCATATACAGGTCAATACCGTGGGATGAAGCGGATTCATACATTCGATCAATTGTATCTCTTCCCCGGCTGTCAAGGGCTGCCTCATCACACCTGAATTCCGTGCCCGCGTGGTGATCTTTTCCCAGTCTGACATCATTGTCCCTGAAAAAATAAATGGCCGAGTTAATGGGAGCGTTGTCCTTCATTTCATCAAACATGTCATCGAAGGTGCGGTTGGCAAAAGCCGCTTTATCCACCTGAACGCCGACAAACATTTTTCTTTTCTTGCCGGATCTCATGGTTTTGCCGGATGTGGCTTCACGGATTGCCTTTACAGGCATGGCCATGGCGGCTCCGGTGGAGAGCATGAGATTGCGTACGAAAATTCTTCTTGTTTTATCCATTATGATTGTTGATTCAATGATTAAAATTTCTTTTTTTGGCTTAGGTTACGGGGTTTTAAAAGGTTTTACAATGTTGTAAATTTCCCCGTCCGGATCTATGCAGGCATAAAAGACGTGTGACGGTTTCCCGTTTTGCAGAAATACCTGTGCACGTTCCATCCGTTTCATTTTTACGGTGCTTCCGTCAGCCCACCGGAGTGTCATGCTGTAAGAAGCAGGACGTTCGGGAAGCTGCCAGTAAATTCCATCCCGGGAATAGGCGAAAAAACCGGTTCCTTTTTCACCGGTGACGCTTTCATCCATGCATTTGGCCAGCATCTGGTAATATTCCCCGTCATACCATACACAGGGATCTTCCACATCTGCCGAAACGTTTTCCAGGGTGACCCGGTTGTTTTCCGAAATCCGCTCATACGGCCCCAGGTAATGATCCGCCCCGGCGGCGCCAAAATACATGGCATAATGCGTATTCCGCTCGGGATATCCGCAAGGAGCGCTCTTGTATATGAGAAATACACTGCCGTCATCATGGATCACCGGTGCGGGATTGCTGATGATGGCCGCATCCCAGTGATCTTCCCTGGGCTCCAGGAGCGGATCTTTCAAACGCTTCCATGGCCCGTGAACGGATTCCGATACCGCGACACCGATGCGTTTGTTGTTCCAGGCCCTTTCATACATCTCTCTTGTGGGAACGGTATCCACAGGTCTTTCAAAATCATAGGTTAACCCGAGATAGAACAGCACGTATTTGCCGTTGTGATAGTGGATACTGGGATTGTGGGTCATCATTCCGTCAAAGTATCGGGGGCCGCGGGGTGGAAATACCACCTGCCGGAATTTATAGGGGCCTTCGGGTTTGTCCGCTGAAGCCAGAACGATCTCTGAATTGGTTGCCCAGGCCCTCATGGTCAGCTTTTTGGGCCACCGGCTGGCAAACATGTAATATTTCCCGTCTTCGGCCTGGATCACCGATGCCCCCCAGATGTTATGGTCTTTCATTCTGAAGGAAACTTTTACGGGGGAATTCATGTTCTCAAAAAAAATATTTTCCGGCGGGTCCCCGGTTCGCGTGCAGAAGGTCAGAAAAAAGAGTATTGCAATACCGGGTATGATTTTATTGGCCATCATTTTATGTTTTATTAACGGTTGTTTTCCTGTTTCTCCGGTGTTTACCGGCTTCGCCCGCGGTATTGGATGTCTCTCAGCAGGGCCTTCAGCCGGACAACGGTTTCGTAATTTGAGTAATAAAGATTGTCGGTTTCCCCGATGTCATTTTCCAGATTGTATAATTGTCCGGGCGGATTGCGGGGATCTCCCGGATAATGCCATTTGTGGGGCAGCATGCGGATATTGGCATCTTCATCCCAGTGAACGCCTCCCCCTCCCTGGCCGCCAATTAGCTTCCAGGGTCCTTTTCTGATGGCCATTATGCCTGAAGTGGCATCCACCACCACATTTTCCCTGACCGGCTGTTCCGGCTCTTTTCCCAGCAGTTCATACAAAAAGCTGAAACTGTCTTCCCCGGCATTCCAGGCGAGGGGAAAATCCATCAATTCGGCGATGGTGGCCAGCATATCGGTGAGGGCGACCAGGATACCGGATTCCGAGCCCGGTTCGACTACTCCGGGCCAGCGGACAAGCAGGGGAACGTGGACCCCGCCCTCATAGGCTTCTGTCTTCTGGCCGAAAAAGGGTCCGTTCGGCCTGTGCCCGTTGTATTCGATGATCTTTGAATCCAGGTAGTCTTTTACCGCACCGTTGTCGCTGGACATAATAACCAGTGTATTTTCGGTCAGCCCTTCCCGGTCCAGTGCATCAAGTATTTCTCCCACCGACCAGTCGAGCTCTTTGATGAAATCCCCGTACACACCGATTTCAGTGGCACCCCTGAAACGGGGATTGGGTATGATGGGACCGTGCACGTTCCGGTGGGCAAAGTACAGGAAAAAAGGTTCTTTTCGCCGGGTTTCGATCCAGTCGACCGCTTTTCTGGTCAAATGTACGGCCAGTTCTTCATGTTCATAGCGGACTTCTTCATTGCCTTTGAAACTGTGGGCGGGTACTCCGATACGTTCCAGATAAACGGGCCGGTCTTCCCATCTTTCATCCAGCACGATCTCCATGGTATCGCCTTCCTCCAGACCCACCACATGATGGTTTTCTATGAAAACATGCGGCTTCTGGCCTACATGGGGTATGCCGTAGAAGTAATCGAAGCCCACTTCCAGCGGCCCCGGTTTCAGAGCACGGTTGTAATCAGGTCCTTTGACCGGATCCCAGCCCGGTGTCCGGGGTGTGCCGAAGCCAAGATGCCATTTGCCGATGATGGCCGTCCGGTAACCGGAGGATTTCAGTATCCTGGGAAGGGTTGTCCGCGCCGTGTCGATCAGCAGCGGATCATTGGCCCATACGGTAATATGTCCGTTCCAGGTCCGCCAGGCATACCTTCCGGTCATCAGCGAATAACGGGTAGGCGAAGAAACAGAATGGGGTGAATAGGCATTGGTGAAGCGCATGCCTTCCAGGGCCAGGCGGTCCATATTGGGTGTTTGCACCTTGTTGGCTCCGTTGCAGCTCATGTCTCCGTATCCCAGATCATCGGCCAGGATGAACACGATGTTCGGTTTACCGGCTTTTTCATCGTCTTTGCGGCAACCCGAATTGCTCAAAGAAAGCAATACGGCCAGAAATGAAATGGGGGAGAGGTGTTTCTGAAATTTTGGCTTTAACATGATGATTTTATTTATATGATTTACCAGAATTTAATGTCATCCCCGGGGGTTCTTGCATCCACTTTGAAAAGATATTCAAGAAGGTCAGTGGCAAGTTCACCGGCCTTCACGGGTTCCCTTGCTGAAATATCTTCAGATTCAGTGAGGTCCCTGGCGACATTGAACAATTCCGTACGGATGATCTCCGCTTCTTCGTTCCAGTGGATCATCAGCTTGTAGTCTCCCTTGCGAATGGCAGAAACCTTTCCTCTCGGGTTGTGGAAGAAAAGTCCGCCTGACGGGCGGTCGAAACCGGTTTCCTCGCCAAAAAGCAGGGGTTTTATGCTGACCCCGTCAATTTCTTCCGGAAACTCCCGGCTGCCGCCTGCCAGGTCGCAGAAAGTAGGCAGAAGGTCCACTCCGGAAACGGGAACATGGCAGAATGAGCCGGGCCGTATACCGGGTCCGGCAACAATAAACGGCACCCTGATCCCTCCTTCAAACAGGGTATGCTTGCTTCCGCGCAAAGGATGGTTGGTGGGCAGCAACTGGTCATTGCCGCCGGGAATGGACACGCGCCCCCCATTATCGCTCATGAAAAAAATGTAAGTATTATCCTGAATGCCGAGTTGTTCCACCGAGCGGAGTATTTTGCCGATGCCCCGGTCAAGTTCTTCCAGCATGCCTGAGAAGGCAGCCGTATATCTGCGGTCAGGAGTTCCTTTTGCCTTGTGCTTTTCCAGGGTTGCCTCCAGCAGTTCGATTCTTAAATGAACGGCATAATAGCTGACCTGGACATAAAAAGGATTTTTGTTTTCCACCTGTTCCGAAATAAATTCTATGGTTCTTGCGGTAACCGAACCGGTGCGTTTGGGATCTTCTGTTATGTGGCAGGGTTTGTTTATTTCATGCACGCCTCCGGTAATATTTGTTGTTGATCCGTCAGTAATATCATACCCGCATCCCCTGTCGGGACGGGCGTTCATCAATGTTCCCCATTTGCCGTAATGCGCACATTGGTAATCCGGATCGGCCTGTTTGAGTGCCTTTGGAATGGTGATATGGTCATTCGGAATGAAGCTGCTTCTGAATGCCGTTCCTTTTTGTCTTGCCGGAGTCATACCGCAAAGGATGGCGCGGCGTGTGGGGGTGCAGATGGGTGCAGGGGCATACCCGCTGGTAAAGCGCATTCCGTTCGATGCCAGCCGGGACATGTTCGGGGTATCCAGGTAATCGGATTTTGATTCTGGGATTCCGGGATGCATCCGGCTGGAGATCTGGCTCCAGCCCTGGTCATCTGTCAGTATGAAGATGATGTTGGGGGATTGTTTGTTTGCGGATTGGGATGAAGACCGGTTCGGGGTGAAAAATACCGCAAACAACAAAATGTAAATTCTGTTTTTTGTTTTCATTGAAATATATTTATGTTAAACATTTAAATTTCAATATGTTATAATGTCAGTTCAAATACTTTGATTCTTTGTTGCCGGCCACCCGCATGCTATCCACATGCCGGGCCGGCGAACCCCCATCTGCAAATCCTGTGCTGGTTAAAATTTTAATGACCTTTTGTCTTCGACCGGCGGCTTGTTGCCGGATCGGTGATGGGGGTTTCATGGTATTAAAATGAATTGTTTCTGATGGTCTACCTTGAAACACGGCCCGAAGCATCACCCCCCATGAGTCTTTCAACTTCTTCTATGGTCACCATGTTGAAATCTCCATGTATGGTATGTTTCAGGCAGGAGGCGGCAGTGGCAAAGTTTATCACCCGCTGGAGATCACCGGGGTAATTCAGCAAGCCGTATATCAAACCTCCCGCAAAAGAATCACCGCCACCAACCCTGTCCACGATATGGGTAATATCATAGTCAGGGGCCGTATATAGTTCCTTTCCGTCATACAATACCCCCGACCAGGTATTATGGCTGGCACTGACCGAACCCCTGAGGGTGGTTATGACCATTTTCACACGGGAAAAGTTTTTCATGATCTGTTCCGATACGCTGCGGTATGCTTCTGCCTCCACAGCTCCTGTCTTGATATCAACACCTTCCGGCGTGATACCCAGGGTCATTTCAGCATCTTCCTCATTTCCCAGTACTACATCGCATCCGGCAACCAGTTTGGGCATTACATCCCTGGCTTCCTCTCCATATTTCCATAATTTCTTACGGAAGTTGAGGTCGCATGTAACCATCACACCCATTTTATTTGCGGTCTGTATGGCTTCCATGCAGACCCCGGCTGCTCCCCGGGATATAGCCGGCGTTATTCCTGTCCAATGGAAAACATCAGCATCTTTGAGAATCATTTCCCAGTCGAACATATCCCTGGTAGCACCCGAGAATGAAGACCCCGTCCTGTCATATATAACCTTGCTGGCCCTGGAAACAGCACCGGTTTCCAGAAAATAGATCCCAAGTCGGTCCCCCCCAAACAGGATATTTCCAGTATCAAGTCCGTATTTATTCAGTTCCATCATACATGCCCGGCCAATATCATTGTCCGGCAAACGGGTGACAAAACAAGCCCCGATGCCATAATTGGCCAGCGAAACTGCCACGTTTGCCTCTCCTCCCCCAAAGGAAGCTTCAAAGTTTTTGACCTGACTGAACCGTTCAAACCGGGGTGTTGCCAGTCTCAGCATCACCTCCCCGAAAGTTACTACTCTTGTCATGTGATTTTATATTTTACAGGTTCTTTGAAGATACGATTTTCCTTTGTATTATTTAAGTCAGAGAGGTAGTGTTCCCCGAAACATGTCCGGAGAGGATATCTTCTTCACAACTCATTTGATATATAATCCTGAAAACTAAGAAATTATAGATTTTTCAAATAATGAATACCGTCAACTGCATCCTCTACACCCAAATCCTCACCTGCAAATTCGACGATCAAATATTCAATGGCCGTCTTACTTTTAAATTCCAGTATTGGTTTAAAATCAATGATGCCTTTGCCCGGAGCTGTATTTTTCCTTTTGTTGCCTTTCCGCGTATCTTTAAGATGAAGTAGGGTAGTCCGGTCTCCATATTTTCCCAGTAATTCCAAAGGCGAATGCCCGGCATATTTAACCCAGAAAATATCCATCTCCAGGTTTACCAGCTTTTTATCGCTATATTCCATGATGATATCAAAAGGGAGTGTTCCATCTTCCAACTCCCGGAATTCCTTGTGATGGTTATGCCAGGCAAACTTTCTTCCGTTTTCACGGCATATTGTCGCTACTTTATTCAGATTTGCTGCCGCTTCCAGGCATTGTTCCCTGGTCAGATTTTCCGCAGAATCCAGCCACGGATAGTAGCAAACGATATACGGCAGGTCATAGGTTTCGGCAATATCAAGATAATGACCGGTATTCTCTGACAAGGAAGACATCCCATCTCCGGTTGTGATGGGTATGAGTCCGTATTTTTTGATATATGGCATGGTATGTTCAGCAGGTATGCCATACCGGCCAATGCTTTCAATATAAGTATATCCTGCTTTGGCCAGTTCTTTGAATACTTCGTCAGGATTTTCTTTCACCTGATTTTTCAGGCTGCTGAGAATGATCCCGAACTTATGATCATTCTTTCGTCCGGCCCGTACAGGATGGTTTAAAAGAAGTGTTCCTGTGGAAGTAATTATCAGGGATTGAATAAACTTTCCGCGTTTCATAGTTAATCAGTTACCAATTAATACAAAATCCTGCAGCCACTTTTGGGCCAGTCCCGGCCAGGTTACCGCCGCCTTATTGCCGGGTCTCATACCAAATCCATGTCTGCCTGCAGGATATACATGTAATTCCACAGGGACTTTGGCTTCCCGTAAAGCTCCGGCCATTACAAGCGAGCTATTGGCATGTTTATCGTCGGCCGCCACAAAAATGAACATGGGCGGTGTTGCCGGGGTGACATTTAATTCAGAGGTGAGCGTGTTGTTTTCACCTTTATCCAGATAGGCCGGATAAATTAATATTGCAAAATCCGGCCTGCAAGAAATTGAATCCATTTCATCAATAACCGGATAGCTCTGCTTGTCGAATAAGGTCGATGCTCTGGCAGAGAGACTTCCGCCCGCTGAAAACCCCATTACACCTATCCTGTTTGGATCAAGATCCCATTGACCGGCCATATACCTTATTGTTCTGATGGCCCGCTGAATATCCATTAAGGCACCTTCTTGTTTTTGCGGCACCCGGTATTGCAGCACAAATACTGTATATCCTATGTTGCTGAACCAATCAGCCACTTCATATCCTTCCTTATCGATGGCGAGAATACTATAACCACCTCCCGGGCAAATGACTATACCGGCACCATTTCCTTTTCCCTTTGCCGGTTCAAAAACCCGGATCAACGGATTGGTCACTTCTGCTATTCTGGTCACCCCGCCTCTGTTGTTGTCTGAAATAACCGGTTCTGCCCTGGGCTTTGACTCAGACGGTACTTTCCCCGGCCACAAATAAATTACTTCCTGTGCATTGACTGAACCGGGAATAAATAAGTAAATACAAATTATTAATGGTTTAATTATTCTCATTGCTTTGCATTTTAATTACATTTTTTCCACTATTTAAATATTGACTGTCATATCCTATCAACATCTTTCCCTGTAATCCCGGGGGGAGATGAACAGTTCCCTTAACTACCTTCCCTTTCTTTGACAAATTGATTTTGACAGGCCCCTTTGGATGCGGAAAGCTACCCTTCAATTTATCCAGTCTGCCAAAAGCAGGTTTGATTTCCACTTCTTTAAACCCCGGTTTGGAAGAGTCAATCCCCAGTAATATATTCATATAATCGAAAACGGGCGTAGCACTCCAGGCATGGCAGTCCGATCTGTCGGTCTCCAGTTTACCCCATTCCCCGCAAGTGGTATAACCGTATTCGAGCATATCATACCAGGTATCCAGATGATCAAAGTAAAGATGAGACAGTCCGGCCTGTTTTAATGCCCTGAAAAAATAGAAATTAAAAAACAGCCGGGTTTGAATTAAGCCGGGATCGTTTATTACTTTCAGCATTAACTCCTGTTGTTTTTCCTCAGGAGCTGTATTGGTCAGTATGGCGAATATATTGGTATGCTGGGAAAATATTTCTCCGTCAGGTGTCTCAGCATATAGCTCTTTTTCAGGATTATAGCAATATTCAGCCACCGCCGATTTAATTTGCTGTTCCTTATTTTTCCATTTCTTCTCTTCCTGATGCCATCCAAAGTGTTCAAATAGATCTACTGCCTGCTGAATGGTATATATATACAAGAGGTTGAGCATGGTGGAATTGCCATCATTGGTTCCCGGAGGAATTCCCCGTGCATAGGCTGCATCGGTATATTGCCACCATTCCAGATTTTCCAGCAGATCCTTTTCATCCAGAAAAGCTTCATAGTATTCCAGGATACCTCTTACCGAAGATAAATAAGGTTTGATAAATTCATCTTCTTCCCTGTACAGGTAAAGATCATGCAACATGGAAATCAAATAGAGCGAATACGTAGGAATCATCACCGGAATCCTGCTGGGATATCTCCCCTGTGTAATTCCCAGCGGGGTTCGGGACCAGTCAAACATCCTGATGGCGTCTTTTATCAGCCGCTCGTCTCCGGAAACAAACAGCGAGATCATAGCCTGGACCCTGGTATCGCCTGCATAGTTCAACTGTTCATAATAGGGACAATCCATATATGTTTCCAAGGCACATAAACGGGAAGTCCGCCAGCTGATATCCCAGATATTACTCAATCCTTCATCCTCTGTCTCAAAAACAGCATTTTCCTGAAAAGGATAAGCAGTAAAAACATTGTGGTAATCTGATATTATAAGCGGTTTCTCTTTCGTTTCGATATCAAGCTGAATATACCGGAATGTTTTGATCCAGAGCGGTTGGTAAATCCTGTTCATTCCACCGTCGGGGAAATATTCATCGTATATGCCATAGATCTTCTTCCCCTTGATTTTACCACGGTGTCCCTTGGTCTTATCCGGATTGAATAAAGTTTCCGCATAGGTAATCTTAATTTTGCTGTCTTCCCCTTTGCTTAAGTTCAATCTGGGAAATCCAACCGTATACACTTCATTGTCCAGCAAAACAGAAACTTTTGTGTTGGCAGGAATAATCGTTGATTTTCCTTTGTGGAAACCTATTTCCAAATCAGCCCCTTCAATTCTTCTTAGCGTGGGAATTTTCTGTTTGCTTTCTTCCAGAAAGGGAATGGTTCGGGGTACCAGATACCAATGGGCATTATTCATTGCTCCTCTTCCTTTGCCGTCAGCTACTTTCCTGGCAGAGAGCCAATGGTTGTCATCGTATTCTTTCTTTTCCCAGCCCCATGGATATATGCCGGCATCTATTCGATCACCCGGACCTGCCACATAATAGCCCCTTACCTGATGATCCCAGGGCAACGGTTGGTATCCTTCATTTTGTATTACTTTCCAGTTTCCGTCTCCCGTATAGACTGAAGACTCTTCCGCTTCTCCCAATTGACAAATAAATGCTGTTTGCCTGGTCATTTGGGCAACAGGCGTATGTTCACCCATGTTATAAACCAATGCGGCTATCAGGTTTTTCCCTTCTTTCAAATATCTGGTAATATCGGCAGTTTCATAACGCCAGTGCATCAGGTCTCCCCGCGCAGGACCCATTAATACATATTGTCCATTGATATAGAGTTTATAGCGGTTATCAGCAGAGACATGCATGTTCAGTTCGGCAGGTACATTCTTCAATTCAAAGGACCGCCTGAAATGATAAACCCCGTATTCATAAGGAGAGGCGGCAGGATGACTGATCCAAACGGCCCGCCAATAATGCATCTTGTGATCTCCGAAATTGTTCGGGACGTCGAATTCCTGGGATTTTAGCTGGAGGCATGCCCCAACTGAAATGAACAATAACAGATACTTTCTCATCGAATTCAGACCAACATTAATGTACATGGCTATAATATATTATTGAAAAACTACAAATTTTTTTCTCTTAATGCCAGCGAAGTTAAATGTTGTTTGCCGTTGAAAGATTCCAAACGCCCCCAGCAATTCACCGGTTGTATCCCCCCCACAAATCTTCTCTGTAGAGATACTGGATGCACCCTGTGGATGCCTTAATCATTAATGTCATGGCAGCATCTGCTATTACGCCACTTCCCATTACGATCAGACCATGGTTGTTTCCCATGGCTGCACTATAAAGCGGCCGTTGGAATGCAGTAACCATCGGCGGTCCAATCAGGCCAGAAAGGATATTCCAGGCTTGGGACCACCCGGCTTCTGCTTTCATCAACATCTGCTTTGGAATAGTATAGACTGGTTCCGTCAAATGTATACCAGATAGCTGGCAATAAGCTGCCTTCCCAAATTATTTTATCATTATCCGTATTTTTAAGCAGGGCTTTATCTGTAAACAGATCCCAGGACAATTCAGCCCCAGATCTTTCAATTCTTATGTGATCCCGGGCAACTGGTCTGGAAGAAACCAGAAGAAAATACAGTATGATGAAATTGAATATGCTCCAATTCTTCCCCATTTTAATTCTATTAATCATTTTTATATCTGATCATCAATTCATTTCACCGCCATAACATGGATTGGGAACAGGCTTTTCTGCGCCCGTTTTCTTCAGCCATAGATTTAATTCCCGGTGCATCTGACGGGTTTTTTCTGGTAATTTGGCTGTAAGATTATCTGTTTCAGCCATATCTTTATTTAAATTGTACAGCTCAAGGTGATTATCTTCATAAAACCTGATCAGCTTATAATCGCCTTTCCTGATTACTGATCCGGGAGTTGTTAGATGATAATGCGGATAATGCCAGTGAAGCTCCTCTCTGTTAATATTTTTATTTTCAATCAGATGTGGAAGCAGGCTGATGCCTTCAACAGGATACTCGATTTCCTTGTCAATGATATCCATTATGGTGGGGAATATATCTGTACTGATAATTAATTCATCAGAGATCCTGCCTGGTTTTATTTTCCCGGGCCAGCTGATTATGGCGGGAACACGCAAACCTCCCTCATATAATGTACCTTTGCCTGCACGCAGCGGATGATTATTTGCAGCCTGTGTTTCCCATCCCGTATATTTCTGATCGCCCCCATCTTTTTTATCCACCAGAGCCCATCCTCCGTTATCTGAAATAAAAAATACAATGGTCTTATCTTCAATATTCTCAGTCCTGAGCGTGTTCATAATTCTTCCCACATTTTGATCCAGGCTTTCAATCATGGCCAGATAATCAGAATTCAGATTAAATGAATCATTCAGATCCTTTATTCTTTTGCTATATTTTTCGACCAGATCCTTCCTGCCTTCCAGCGGTATATGAACTGTGTAATATGACATATATAAAAAGAAAGGATTGTCATTCTGTGATTTAATGAAATGTATGGCTTCATTGGTGAGTCTGTCGGTAAGATAGAGTGAATCATCGCGTAATTCAAGATTTGTTATCTTATGGGTACGCCATTTTTTTTCAGATGTATAGGGATAATAGTACGATGGAGGCATGCCAAAATGATTTCCGGCAATATTCATGTCAAATCCTTGATCGGTGGGCAGGTATCCTTCTCCTCCGAGATGCCATTTGCCAATTGATGCACATGCATAATCAAGGGGCTTTAGCATTTCTGCAATGGTGGTCTCTTCAAGCGGCAGATGGTTATTGAATTTTGGTGATATGAGCTTGTGATGGGTCCCGGGTCCGTTCGCTTGCCGTCCCGGAATAAAATCTGTGAGATTGAGCGCAACCGGATTCTTGCCTGTAAGCAGAGCTGCTCTTGTGGGTGAGCATACCGTGCAGGATGCGTATGCATTCGTAAACCGTATTCCCTTCCCGGCCAGTTTATCCAGTTCGGGGGTGTCGACTATTTTATTCCCGTAGCAGCCCAGATCTCCGTAACCCAAATCGTCGGCAACGATTAAAATGATGTTGGGATGCTGAATTTCCAATGCATTTGTTTTTCTTTCAGACTTACATCCAGAAACGGCTGCCAGTGCGGAAATAAGGATCAGTTCTGTTTTCATGAGAAAAATTCTGATAAATAATATTTCAAGTCTGTTATAATATCATGAGGATCGATACAGGCAAAGTAGACTTTTGATGGTTTCTCCGGCAGGGTATCACAGCAATCATTGTAATTCAAAAATCCTTGTTTCGCCTTTTTTTGCAGAAATTTCAATCTCACGGGTATTTTTGAATAATCGGTTACCGGTCATCAGATCGATTACGGTTACTCTTTCCGGCAGTTGGATGATGTGTTTTCCGCCGGACTTAAAGACACAGCCCAGGTATTTGTCGTTTGCATAAACCAGGTTCCCGTTGTCACTGTAAATGTGCACCCCTGCATATTCAAGCAGGGATTTCATAATGTCTGAAGGGACCATGGGCGCTCCGATAAACACTGACCTTGATCCATTGACATTTTTTTTAACCAGGGCCGGTTTCTCATTATTTTTATACCTGCCAAAGACTTCCAGGTCTTCTACCGGATAAAAATATGGCTGGAATTTGTATTCCTCATCAGGGGCTTCAGGCCATTCTGAACCGGAGATTTTTTTGTCGAACCCGTTAAGCGACAGGTTCGAACCGAACGATTCAATTCCGGTTCTGGCCGAAAACTCATCTTCCGGCTCAACAATCAGATAATCAAAATCAGTGGCGATTTCAAATTCCATTCCTGTCAAATCCTGCATGTTATTCAACGAAACTCCTGATTCATCGGCATATCCCGGTGCATAGAACCAGATGGCCGTTGCGCCCTCTTCTTCCAGTTTTTCGCGGATGTTTTTCCGCATTTCAGAAGGCACGTAAAAAGCATTGGGGAAGATATAGACCTTATAGGATTTGTCAACCTTGCTGAAGTCCTCCAGCACATAATCATCAAAGGGGACTCCCGTTCCGGGCATAACGTACTGCCGCAGTCCTTCAACAAAAAGATACTCCGCCACCCGGTCCATTCTGTGGTAATACGGCGCTTCCATGGAAGTAAATATGGCCACTTCCGAAACGCTTTCTCCCCCGGTACTTTGATCGGTCAGCTGTTTGAGCCGGGCAATCATTTCCTTCATTTCCGGCTCATCAAATATGAAATCTTCATATTCTGACGGATGACCGGCCCTGCCACTCAGGTTTGAAGAGTGGTCAAGCCAGTAGTAATGCAGGTTATGGGTTAGTGCATATGCCACATCCCGCTTAAAGATCTGTAAGCTTTCCCATTGGTTTGAAGGCTCTTTTACGTCCAGCATCAGGTGAGTAGCCGGATCAATGCGGTCGAAAAGCAATTTATTGTTGAGATGCACAGAATGAACGGCATGCTGGGAATAATGTGTTCCGTCCAACCCGCGGTTAAATCTGTGATACGGAGAATGCACAAAATCAATGTACTTAGACTGCATGATATCTGTGTATGCCCTGTGGCCGTTGGTTTGCGGGAAATTGCTGCCCCACCGCCTGTTGGAATTGTAGGTGTAGCCGATCATTGCACCGGCGAGTTTTTTGTTGTTTGAGGCCTTTTTAATTGATTTGCAATATTCTATGGCCATCCGGGCATTTAGTTTGTTGTAATATTCGAAATAATCAACCAGGCTGCTTCCCCTGTTTTTGTCGCCATAGTGCCAGAAAAAACCGTTCTTGTTAAAACTCTCGCGTTCGGCCATTGTAGGCAGGATCGCATCGTGGAAGTTGACGCTGGCATTTTTCCATTTTTCTCTTAATTCGTAAACATCATCGTGATATTTTCCGCGCAGGTAACCGCGGAAACCTTCCAGCATGGGTTTTGAAAAATCTCCCCGGACATCGGTGAAGACACTGGAGACACTGCTGTTGGATTCACCGATCCCGTTCCATTCGTCATCTGAAATGATCACATTGTAGCCCAGGATGTGCTTTGCATATTTGCTGTTTTCAAAGTGTTCAACAAATTTCTCAACGGCAGCCTTGCTGTCTTTCAACCATAATCCGGAGGCCATGGAAGGAAAACTCACCTTGTGTCCGGTCGGATAAATGCACAACTGGTCCTGATGTCCGGTGATCCAGTAATAAGGAGCTGACATTCGTGTCCCCACATACAGGAAAAACCTGGCATCGGGTTTCTTTTTCAAAATGCCATCGATGTGCTTCTCATAATCGATATAGGTATAAATGTCACCCCCGTGCCAGCCAAACATAAAAGGAGTGTTTAAAGGCAGAAAATAATTGTCAATGGCCCCGGAATACTGGTCAATTTTCCAGCTGGCCAAAAATCCCGGATCATCAAGGCAGGCCATTGTCCTGGATATTTTTTCGCCGTTGACAAAAATGTGCGGCATGCCGTTTGCTTTTTCAACACTGACCGAAATGTTCTCAAAGCTTTGTCCGTTTACCCGGGTCAGGAAAAAGATACAGATCAAAGCGGCTATGAATGAATATATTTTTTTCATGATCATCCGTTTTTGGGTGTTACTTTGAATATCCTGGTTTCACCGTCTTTCGCATCAAATCTGAGTTTATCGCCGGATTGCGCAAGGGTCTCGCCCGTAAAAGCATCCTGAATTTCTGATACCGAAGGCAGGAACAGGGTTTTTGCACCCGGACCGGACCGGTTGCAGAATGTCACAAAACGCTGGTTGGCGTATATCAGATCCTGGGTTTCGCTGTAAATATGCACACCTGCTTCCCTGAAGATATTGGTCAACAGTTCGGGAGGCGGCATCGGGGGCGCCATGAAAACAGACGTGCCTTTGCCGGTTTTTTTCACGGCATAGCCGGGTTCGCCGGTTGTGCTGTATGTTCCCAGTACGGTTGCCCGGTCATCGTCAACATAGAACCGGGGGGCAAACTTGTACTGGTTCCGGTCCATGGCCCATCCCAGCCAGAGGATCTTGTCCTTGAAATAATGGGGGGATATGTTGCTGCCAAAGTTGTCGGTGCCGATGTTCCGGTGGAAGGGATGGCCCTGCTCCGAAACATCCACATGCAAAAATCCTTTCTCATTTTTTTTCCGGATGGTAAATCCGGTGAGTTCTTCCATGTTGGCCAATGACGGGCCGTTCTCATCAACATAGCCCGGAGCATAAAACCAGATGGCGGTGGCGCCGTCATCTTCTATTTTTTTGCGGACTTTTCTGCGGGTTTCGGAGGGCACATAAAAGGCATTCATGAAGATATACACTTTGTATTTGTAGGGGATATCCTCAAAATCCTCAAAAATATAGTCATCAAAAGGGCAACCCACGTAAGGCAACTGCCATTGGCGCAATCCCTCGGCATACAGTTTCAGGAATACGTTTTCCACTTTCCGGTAATATGGCGAATCGGAAGATTTGAAAAGAGCTATTTCCCTGATGTGATCCGGCTTCAACCGTTGGTTCTCATTCACTATTGTAACCAGTTTGCCTATATGCTCCATTAATTCAGGAGAATCGTAATGAAAAGGATTGTATTCGGATTCGCTGTTCTGTGCACGGTAGGTTCCCATGTCTGAAATGTCATAATAATACATATGCCCGTTTTTGGACATCATGTATGAATTATCCCGTGACATCAGCTGAATTGACTCATAAGGGGTCCATGAATTTTTCGACCAGTTGTCCTTCATGTGCAGCTTCGAGTCATTCTGGCTTATCATGAGTTTCCCGTGCAGCAAAATGGTATCTGCCGATTGTTCTGAGTAGTGCGTGCCGTCAAAGCCACGGTTGTAATAAACATAAGGCGAATGAAAATAGTCGATGTAGGGTGATGTTGCCATCATCCTGATCGCATTATGTGCCGAGCCCATGGGATTGGCACAATCGGTCGGCCAGGAATAGGAATACGCCTGGCACATGCCCACCAGCTTCCTGTTGTTGCATGCTTCTTTCACGATCCGTGAAAATTCAACGGCCATTTTTGCCACACTCTCGTTATAGCATCTGTAGTAATCGGCCACTTTGGTGCCCAGATTTTCAATATGATGGAAAAAATTATCCTCTCCCTGGCCTGCCGTTCGTTCTTCGGCGGTGGGAACGGCTGCATTCTCAAAGGTTGCGGTTTCCGATCTCCAGTTGCGCCGGAGTCTTGCAACATCATTTTGATAATATTCTTTCAGCCATTTCCGGAAACCAATCTGCATGGGTTTTGAGAAATCCCCGAAATTCCCGTCCCTTTCATCGCTTGCCATCAGCCATTCCTGACCGGACATGGTGAGATTGTATCCGATGATGTTTTGGGCATATTTGCTGTTCTCAAAATGTTCAATGAATTTTGCCAGTGCATTGCCGCCTTCTCTGATCCATTTTCCGGAAGCAAATGAGGCAATATTCTTTTGCATCCCGTCCATGTAAGTAAACAACTCTTCCTTGTTGTCTTTGCACCAGTAAGGGGGACATCCCTTGCGGGATCCGCAATACATGACCAGCTGAATATCAGGGTGCAGTCTTATTATGCGTTCCAGGTGACCCTCATATTCGGTATAATCATAATGATCCCTCCCGTCCCAGCCAAACATATACGGATTAAACAAGCATGTAAAGAAAGTATTGATGTTTCCCTCCTTGTACTGGAACGGTTTCAGGTGTGCGTAGAATCCCGGCATATCCGCGCTCCCCCAGGTGCGCGGAATCATTTTCCCGTCGACAAACACGTCGGCAATGCCGTCAACGATCTTCCGTTCAACATTCAGGTTGGGATACTTCCCCGTTTTTACGGAAGCCAGTTTCATTGCGTGGGACCCGAAAACTGAAAACACGGGAACGGCAGCCCCTGCATTGATTAAGAATTTTCGTCTGTCCATGCTTTTAAAAATTTTGGATTATCAATGGTAATATCTGGTTATTGTCAGGCCTGTTGCTGAATTGCTACCGCCCGGATGGGCGAGCCCGTTGCCCCGGTTATTTTTAAGGGGAATCCCATAAAAGTAGCTTCCTTTCCTTTGACCGCATCCAGGTTGGTCAGCATTTCCACGACCGGGATCCCGGCGGAAAGCAATATCCGGTGGGCCGGGCGGCTTTTATTTTCTGACCAGTCGATGGATGGCTGGTCTGTACCTACCAGGCGGACTTTCCGACTGGCAAGATATCCCGACAGGTCTTCTGACAGTCCGCTGTAGACTTTTCCGTTTTCCCCTTCGAACCTGAAGAGGACACAATCGCCTGCCCGGATTTCAATATGTTCATTATCTGTTTTTTCAGCAAAATCCGGCAAAGCCAACTCACCCTGGTCACCGGTATCGCCGGAAAAGTCAACTACCCTGGCGGGTCCGGCATAAATGTCAAGCGGTGTCTGGTCAATGGTTTTCCCCCCGGGGATAAAATGCACGGGCGCATCAACATGGGTGGCAGAATGATCACTCATGACCAGTCGCCTGACAGCAAATCCTTCAGCAGGATATTCCAGACGGTCTTTTGTTTCTGCGTGGGTCAGGTGATCAGTAATTTCTGTATTTAAATGGTAATTGTCACCTGTCCCGAATCCAACGGAAAGGTCTGTTATTCTCATTGGTAATAAATTTAGTGAATCATTTAATATTTAGCACTTTATAATGATTGTTCAAACATTTCGGTCATTTGTTGCAGACCTCCCACCAGCCGTGCGCCTGACGGGCCGGCGATTGGAGCTTCATGGTTCAATCAACAGCACTTCGTGATCGCTGATTTCATCCAGATCGATCTGAATGAAATCTCCTTTATGCCTGAAAGGGATTTTATCGCTGTTTTTAACCAGGCTACGAACTTTTGCAACAGATCCCAAAAGACTTTTTTTCAATTCAACAGATACTTTGCCCACGGGCACAATCCGGTGCAACGGGGGTTTCCTGAATCCCTCACCGCTCAGATTGACCAGGTGAAGAATGATTTTTTCATCTTGCCGGAACAAATGACAATCAACCACGCCCTTTGCTTCCACCCGGAAGTTCCTTTTTCCGCCCAATGTCCAGTCAATGCAATTTGAAAGCAGATTCCCGTGATCAGGCAAATTGAAGCGCCCGAAGTTCCGGTCTATGTCTGCAGGGAAATAAACCATCTTTCCGCCGGAATGATGCTCCCGGTACAGCAAACCCGGAATACCGCTGTCCGGCTCCCTCATCCAGGATGTTTCCGGAGGATATACCGGAAATGGCGGAACCAGGGTCAACAGTGCTTCTGAACCGTTGGGCTTTACATGTTCGATCCTTCCGCCAAAGGGGATAATATCTGTTGCTTCGAATCCCGAAAACAGGGGCAGGCGCCCGGAAGGCCCTCCGGATGCCACGGGGTAAACGGATTCAGGTCCGTAATGCCGGCCTGCAGATGGCGGAGATATCCTCAGATACGAATGATGTTCCCAGTTGTCCCAGTTGCCGCTATCCGGATTCCGGGATCCCGAATGTTTGTTTTCATATGATATCCCGAACAATTCTGCCAGTCCGAATTCACTTCTTTGATTCCCGTTCTCATCATACAGGCCGGTTTCTCCTGTTGCAATGATGTTGCCGCCGCTTTCGGCAAATTGCACCGTGTTTTGAAGTTGCCGGGCAGACATGCATGCCAGGTTTGGCAGAACGATGGTTTCAACCTGATCCTGCATGTTTTTCAGATCATCAATGTGCACAACACGGTATGGGATCCCTCCGCGAATCAGTGCTTCACGAAATCCGCGCCAGGGAAGCATTACTTTTTCTTCCAGATCATCCCGGCCGTAAAAATCGAAATTGTCCTGTGACCATACCAGGGCAACCTGGGCGATGGGCTTGCGATCCACCAGGTATTTCTGATTTTTTTCATGCCAGTCAAATATATTTTTTGCATGCGCGTATTGTCTCCTGTCGTCGCTCAGGGCACCCACATGATGCCACCAGGGCTGGATGCCCCCGGCAAAACCCTCGATCATCCACATTCTCGCTTCAGGTTCGGGTTTGCTGCAATGGCGAAATGTCGGTTGTCCTTTATATGCAGCCTGATACATGGCCATGCTTTCAGGAATGAGAATATCCCAACCGGCAACCTCATGAAGCAGTTTCCCCATTTCCGCATTTGACTGAAAGCCTCCTTCCTGCTCACGGCGTTGCGAATCAAGTAAAATGATCCTTGCTTTTTTGGAAAGTCTGTAAAAATCGCGAAAGCCTTCGCACTGGTCGATTACTTCGCCTCGTGTCATGCCCAGCCACAGGCAATTCTCTCCTCCCAGTTCCCGGGTGATCTTATTATAATGGTCATACAATTCGACGCGAATATCATAATTCCACCGTATCCAGGTTCTGTAAGCCGGGTCTTCCCAATCTGCTTTCACAGGGAGGTCATTGCCTGTCGCTGCTTTGTATTTTTCAGCACACCGTTCGCAATAACAAATATTTCTGCGGGTCAGTCCGCTCCAGCTGTTGTCGGCAAACCCATCCGGATGATATTTTTCAATAAGCTCCCTGAGGATCCCGGGAATGAATTCACTGTAATAGCTTCCGTTGATGCAGGTGATAAACCGGTCACCTGCCTGATAGGGCTCCCGGTTCTTTTTGCGGCAGACCCACTCGGGATGTTCATCTGATGCTTCTTTGCCGATCCGGTTGATGTCCATACGTGCAAGGACAGTCAATCCTCCGGAACGGGCATCGTCGATGATCTCTCCCAGCAAGTCGCGGTTTCCCAGAAATTCCGCTTTGTATACTTTGTATCCGGAAGGGTAATAGGCAATGATCCCGCCGGCATTCACTATTATCCCCTGAACGGATGTGTTTTCCCAGTGCTTTCTCCACCACCGGCGGTCATACCGTATGGGGTCAATTTCTGTAAGGTTCGTCTGTCCCCAGCGGCAGGTCCGTTTATACCAGGGTGCATCCTGATTTTTAGCCGTCATGCCTTCCGGTTGTGAAGTTCGTCAATATCAATACGCCCCCCCCTGTCATGAAGGATCCTGACATTATCCTCCACGCGTCCGGCCGTTCTCATGCCCACCAGCGCCACATCGATCAAAGGGTTTGACAACTGAAACTGCAGCAGGTGAGGAGAATAATCAAAAGTATTATCAGGATTTACTTTCCGGATCCATTTCTGAAAGATCCCCGATGTTACGGTCCGCATTGCTATGATCCCCATTTCCTTTTTTTCTGCTTCGTAAATGCTCCCGCTTTTCCAGCTGGGATCATAAGGATGCTGAAAAATGAAATTATAGGAAATCTGCATGGCATCAAAAGCTCCGCAATTCAGCAGTTCGTAGAACGGCGGATTTTGTGCTTCTCCGGTAAACCCAAGATACCGGACCATGCCTTCGCTTTGCATCTTCACCATCTCATCCAGCATTCCGGATGGCTGAAAGATCATTTCAATGTCTTTTTCCGACAGCGCCGTTCCGTGGATCTGAAGCAAATCCACCCGGTCGCGCTGCAACCGTTTCAGACTTTCCTCGAAAGACCTGCGTACACCCGGACCGTCAGTGACGGCGCATTTGGTTGCCAGGAAAATATCTTTCCCGGGAACCTTTTTCAGTGCCCTTCCAAAAACAAGCTCGCTGATGCCATTGCCGTAACCGGCAGCCGTATCGAAATAATTGATGCCCAGCTCAAGGGCTTTATGCATTGCGTTGATTACGGTTTGCTGTTCTTTTTCAGATTCCGGATCAAATGCATGCACATAGTTTTTAATTCCCGCCGTCGCACCCCCGAAGCCAAGCCGGCTGACTTTCCTTCCTGTTTTTCCCAGAACTGAATATTCCATGATCTTTTAATAGAAATGAAACATCATAAACACGGTTACCGAGCTGAGGATCCCTGCCCAGAACACATCGTTGTTCAGCGTTGAAAACGAAAAAAAACGGGTATCGGAATCCTGTTGAATGTATTTCGCAAAGATAAACAAGATGAGCATGGCTGGCCCCAGTCCGGCCACATCACTGCTCAGAATTCCCTTCACCATCAGCATGGCAAAAACCACAATGGCGGCAATTACCACCAGAACAGCTTTTGCCACCATTTTCAGTTTGCCCGGTTTATGCCCTCCGAGTTCCGTCCAGGTATATTTGCTTTTTTCAGGATCCTTCCTGGTACACAAACTGACAACCACTGAGGTTGCAGTTGACAGGACCGCGGTAATGAATGCATTGTGCATGAAGTTCAATTGATCACCCAGCCTTTCATTCAACGCCGGTATCTGATACAGATAATGGTCATAAAGAAAGGTCAGCAAATATGCATAGAATATACCGCTTACGATGGCTGCAACCCCTCCTGCAGCGGTTGCTCTTTTCCAGAACATGCCCAGAGAAAAAGCCACCACCAGTCCGATCACCAGTTTTGATGATTGATCTGCAATGTTCAGAAAGAAACTGTCCGTTGCATTGGGATCCATGGTGAAAATGGTAATGGTCATGGCCAGTATCAGACATATGGCGATAAACAGCCGGCCGATAAAAACAAGTTTTTTCTCCGAAGCATCCGGATTGACATATTTCTGATAGAAATCGAAAGTAATGATGGTTGCCGATGAGTTCAACCAGGAATCAACGCTTGACAGGATTGCTCCGATCATACTGGCAGCGATCAGGCCAACCAGGCCGAACCCCACGGGGGCAACAACATACTTTAATAATAACGGAAAGGTTACATCCTGGTCGGCCGGAATGCCGCGCTGGGCCAGGAGGTAGTATGCAGCAACGCCCGTACCCACCGACATAAACGGGATCAGTAATTTTGTAAAGCCTGAAGCGATGATCCCCAGCCGGGCCTGCTTACCGCTTTTGGCTGCCAGGGTTCTCTGAACGATAAATTGATTGGTGCCCCAGTAATAAAAATGCAGAATGATCAAACCGGAAAGGGCACCGGTCCAGGGCAACTGGGGATGATCGGAAGGAAGATAGATGTGCATCATGTTTTTCCCGGCCTGATCAAGCTCGAGCATCCCGCTCCATCCATTGATCTCCGGCTGGCTGAAAGTCAGGAAAGCCACCGCTATACCTCCCAGGATCAACAGTGCCGATTGGATAACATCGGTAACGATCACCGCTTTTAGTCCGCCTAAAATGGTATAAACACCTGCTATGGCAGCCATCACAATGATCCCGAGAACATAATGGTTGTATGCAATATGGATCGAGCCTTCCTGAAACAGGGTGATCATTGCCCTTGATCCGATATAAAAGCCGGGCACCATTTGAATCACCACCATAATTATCAGCATGATCAATGCATATATCAGCCGTGCCTGGCCGCTGTACCTTTTCTGAAGATATTCACTGAGGGTATATATGTTGAGCTTTCTGTAAACCGGCAAAAAACCGTATGTCAAAAGCAACAGGCCGAAAACAGAACTGATTTCAAAATGACTCTGGGCAAAGCCGACACTGAAACCAACCCCCATCATTCCGACAATATGATGTGCCGATATATTTGAACCGAAAATGGAACCGGCGACCGCCCACCAGGGAGCACCCCTTGAAGCAAGGAAAAAATCTGCCGAATCTTTTTCTTTCCGCCCCACCCAGATACCTGCAAACATCACACCCAGCAGTGCGGCAACAAAGATCACGATATCCAGGGTTGAAAAATGATTCACGATCTTAAATATACAAATTAAAATTTTGGCTCCGGACTTAGAACAATGTCATGGGTTCGTATATTGCCAGTCCGGCCGGGGGAACTTCCTGATCCGTGAATAACGGATATAGGATTCATAAATATCACCATTCCCGGTTACCCTGGGATCTCCGGTTCGCATCAGGCATGCTCCCAGTTCGCCGCGGTGCTCCAGCAATACATCGTTATATGCCGGATCCCCGGCCAGGTTGTTCAGGCACCCCGGGTCGTTGATGATATCGAACAGTTCCTCTGCAGGCCTTTTGTCCACAGCAAGATGGAAATACTTGCCAATTTCCGGTTCGTTACGGTTTTCAACCAGGAAATCCATGGTAGGGCAGGCATCGATGTCGTGGTATGCACCATGCATGGGGCCCAATGTTCCGTCTTCTTCGTATTTCTGCGGTGCGCCGGCAGGCCACCGTTCCGGCTTGAAATTGCGGATATACAGGTATTGACGGGTTCGCACACACCTTTGCGGATAGGTCAGATTGTTCCACCGGGAACTTGAATGTCTTTCCCTGGAAGCACAGGCAGCTGTCCGGACCGAGCCTTCCGTGCCCTTTTCCTTACCAAGCAATATGCCCATCAGGCTTTTGCCTTCAATTTGATATTGCCTGTTCCCCTTCATGGGATGTTCAACCCCGGCAGCTTCCAGAAAAGTCGGTGCCAGATCGACAAGGCTCACAATGTCATCGGTCACCCGTCCCCCTTTCACTTTCTCTCCCCAGCGGATGGCAAGCGGCACATGAAAACCATATTCATACAGGGTGGCTTTTGCCCTGGGGAATGCCATTCCGTTGTCGGAAGTAACTACAACAAGCGTATGGTCCAGCTTTCCGGTCTTTTCCAGCAGATCAAGCATTTTGCCCAGATGAAGATCAAACCATTCGATCTCCAGCGCATAATCCAGCAAATCGCTGCGTATCTCCTTTGTGTCCGGAAGGAAGGAAGGCACCCTGATATCTGCCGGATCCTTTCCCGCTTTTGTTCCCGATCCTTTTTCGAAAGACCTGTGGGGTTCCGATGCCCCGTACCAGAAACAAAAAGGTTTGCCTTCGGGACACTGATCGATGAACTCGGCAAAATTTGCAGCATAATCATTGTTCGAGATTCCCGTATACGGGGGTGTCAGCGTGTGTCCGTTGAATGCATTTCCGGCCGGATTCCGGGGCCGCCCGCTTGCTTCCCAGTTCCCCGGGGCCCATCCTTTCCGGGTATAACCGATAAAATACCCGGCTTCCTCCAGGATATCCGGATAAACAATATATTCTGAAGGAAAGGAACTGGCGTGCGTGCCGGCCTGCTCAATCTGCCAGCAGTTCATTCCCGTCAACAGGGCAGCCCGGCTCGGACTGCATCCGGGAGAGGCGGTAAAGGCATTGTTGAACAATACGCCCTCCCGTGCGATCCTGTCGAATGCGGGGGTACTGACGGCATGTTCGCCATAGGCCGATGCATGTGGAAACGACTGATCGTCGGAAATGGCGAGCAGGATATTAGGCGGCTTTTTGCTGGCGGGACTGTTGTCATTTTTGTCTTCCCTGTTTTTTTTGATACAGGAATGAAACAAAAAGACTGCCGCCAGGATCAGGAAATTCCTTAAAAAGATCATGGCTTTATATGCTTTGCTTTCAGATTTTTGGCAGTTCCCAGGGCTTCCGGTATTCCGGGACGATATAGTCATTGGCCTTCTGATGATTGGTGAACCGGTTCTTTGCATCGTCCCATACCAGTCTGCCTGCACCTGAACGCACGGCAATATTGCCCATGTGTGCGTACAGAGCAACGTTCCTGCCCGCTTCAATGGGGCAATTGGGCTTTTTCCTGCTTTTGACGCAGTCCAGAAAGTTTTCCACATGAGGATAATCCACTTCCGGAACATTTTTGACCGCTTCGCCGCCGGCATACAAAAACCATTTTTTCCGGTCGGCCACAATGCTGCCCCGGTCTCCGACAAACTCAATTCCGTAGCTCATCCTGTAAGGACCGGTAGTTGCCGCCACGGCCTGGTTCCAGGTGATGATGTGATCCTTCATGGTGTATATCACCGACAGGGTCCCGAAGGTTTCCCGGTCGTGTTTTTCCATAAGCGTCCAGTTGTTGCCGTAAGCCATCACCTCGGACGGCGGGTAAGTGGCGTCCTTTGCCCACAATGCCACATCGATCAGGTGGACACCCCAGTCGGTCATGATGCCTCCCCCGTAATCCCAGAAGTGTCTCCATGAGCCGTGAAAACGGGAAGGATTGAAGCTGCGCTTGGGGGCAGGGCCCAGCCAGAAATCAAAATCCACTCCTTCAGGCACCGGCTGATCAGGCCGCTTTTCAGGTCCCGCACCATAGCCGAAATTACCCCATATATTTATCTGGATCAGTTTGCCGATCCTGCCCGACTTGATATGATCCATGATGTTCAGGAATATCAATCCGCTCCTCTGCTGCTGTCCCACCTGGACAACCCGGTTGTATTTATTGGCCGCCCTGACCATGACATTGCATTCCTCAATGGAGTTGGCCAGGGGTTTTTCCACAAATATATCCTTGCCGGCCTGGCAGGCATGCACGGTGGGCAGGCAGTGCCAGTGATCCGGAGTGCCGATGATGACAACGTCCATTTCCTTGTCTTCCAGCATTTTCCGGTAATCGCCGTACAATTTTGGTTTCTGGTTGTAGGATTTCTTTATTTCGCCCGCTCTTTCCTGCAGAATGTTTTCATCCACATCGCACATGCCCGTACAATTCACTCCGGCTATGTCCAGATGATTGCGCAGGACCTTGAAACCCTTGTTCCTGCATCCGATCAGTCCCACATTGATCTGATCACTGGGCGGCACACGATCTTTGGAGAACAACGTGCCGGGCATTGTGGTCAATCCCGCTGTTGTCAATCCTGCCGCTGCAAGCGACGACTTCCTGATAAAATCTCTTCTGGTGTCTTTCATAAGAAATATATTTAATATATTTAGTTAAACAATTAATTATTAGACTGTTACAATGTCAGTTAAAAGTTTATCATTTTTTTGCATATAATCTAACCGGCCCGGTAATACCTGTGGGCACGGGCGAGTAACGTGCGGCAATACGCTGGGCCAGGGAATTATCCTTTAAATGGATGCAATGGTTGGCCAGCACGGTTGTATAAATGATCTTCAGTTTATTCTCACCCGGGTTGAGGTACGGCTCAAGATCGTATGGATGATTCCCGTACCACATGACACCTGCTTTTTTACCGTTCACATACACCTCTGTGATCCCTTTGTTTATATCGTTCAATCCCAGAACGGTATGTTTCTCATCCCCGTCAAAAACTGTTTCATAAACCACTTTCCCGGCAAAGGATTTCAGCACAGGATCACCTGTGGATGTAAATTCCTTCAGGTCAGTGAAAGTGCGTTCGCAGACTTCCCCGTTGAAATGTTCCAGGGTCAGTTTCCACGGGTTATCGAGCTCCAGGTAATCGGTTGTATCCGGACTGACGATCTGCAGTACCGGTTCTTTTTTACCGTCCGGCTCAAAAACCAGCAGCAGGGATTCCGAAGGGTTCAGGGTGACCTGCACCCGGTTGGATTCACCGGAATACGGATACATGTGCTTTTCCCCCGTTTGGGGATCCCAAACATAGGGGATCTTGTCTCCCACCGGAAACACGGCAGTAAATTCAAGGGTTTTTTTGTTCCAGACATTGGTGAAAAAATAGATCTCCCTTTCTCCCTTTTTATGACGGATCTGGTACAGGGCGGGATCGGGACCGGATATTGTCACGTCCCTGGAAATGCCGGTTTGATCCAGCTTGTCGCCTGTCCATTCCATGAGCCGGTTCTGTTCTTCCGGACTTTTGACAAGAAATACCCGGTCAGGATATTCTGACCGGAGATCATCGAAGACCGACCGGACTGTTGAATCATTCGCGTCTGCATTTATCATGGAAAGGGAACGGTCGGGCACGCTGTTGATCATCACAAGGGTTCCCCCGCTTTCAACGTATCTTTGAATGGCCTTTGCAGTCTCCGGATGCAGGGATTGCACGTCTGCCAGCCAGAGGGCGTTGTATTGCATGGGTCCGTATACCAGCTTCCCGTCAGCTGATTCGGCCTCAGCAATCACCTGCTGGTTCAGATATTCACATGAGCTGCCATTCTGGCTGAGTGTTTCCCACAACTGATACAAATACCATGGATGCGTGTGAAAGTAACCCCGGGTAAGCCCTACATTACTCCAGATGTCCCCTGTGGGTCCGAGCACGGCCACCGATTTTGCAGGCTCCGAATTTTGAAACACATATGACAGGCGGGCATTGTAATCTGCCCAGTGATGCAGATAGGGCCACCATGTATTCATCGGACTGAACCATGTTCCCACCCAGAGCCATCCGGGAAAACCCGCCCCGGGCGGTGAATAATTGAATGAATTCCATACGCTGTGGGTCATTCCGGAAATGAAATTCATGTCATCATGCTGTTTGAGTTCCTGCAGGTGTGTTCTGAAAAAGTCACCACCGGTCATCGACTCATTGCTGATGATTTTCCTGCCTTTCAGGTGTCCTCCCGATGCGGTGTAATGATTCCAGATCATGTATCCGTGTCCTTTGCTCCATTGCCAGCGGGTTGCACCTTCAGGTTGATAAACCCAGTTGTTGCCCTCCGGGATATCCGGGATCATATATCCTTCAAGCATACCCATCAGAAAAGGTGTGCCGTACGCCTGGTATTTGCATTTTACGCCGTTCTCAGTACAAAAGTCCTGCAGTGTCCTGACGAAATTGTCAAGGTATACTTTCACCAGCAGGCTGTTGTAATCATACCTGACCCGTTTCAGCTCTTCCCTGAATTCAGGCCCGTACTCATTTTCCTGATAACCTTCATAAGACAAATAGAATACAAAGGGCAGGTAGGGTTCCAGGCTGTACCCGTAGGCATCTTTGAACATCTTCAGGAACCGGCCGGTCCAGTTGGCACCGGACAATTCAATGCTGTCGCAGAAAAGAGCCCTCAGCAACTTACTGAGCGGGATGCCGGTATCCTCCGATATCCTTTTCAGGCGATTGAGATATTCCATGACAACCTTCTTGCTGTAATGGTCCATTACATTCCCGGAAGCACCGGGAGCCCCGCGCATCACTTTCTTGTGGCCTTTCTGCAGTATCCCGTAAACCAGTTCATACCGGCCCCGGTCAACGGAATATTTCAGTGTCTTGTTATTGTAATGATCCATGAGATCGACAGCTTCCGATTCATCGGCAGCATGGAACGGTACCAGGGAGATAAAAAACAGCTCATTGCTTTCGGCATGCCGGAAGTCACGATAAACATAGGGGGACACATCACTGCTTTTTTGCAGCATTTTATCCAAAAGTATTTTAAAGTTCAGCTCGACGGTAACCGGCCCCTCAACAGGGATCCGGTTAACCGAAACACGTTGAACGGCCTCATCCTCCTGGATAAATTCACCCCCGAAAGGCCAGCCCGAACCGATCAGCATATCGGCGATCATATTCCTTTCGTGTGCTTCCTTACAGGTCAGCGCGAGAAGCTCATTCCACTCTTCGCTCAGCCAAATCAAGGGTTCGGTGCCGATGTCCCTGGCATCCTCCGGCATGGCCACAGGGAAAATCTCTATTCCTCCTATTCCTGCACTTTTCATGGAATCCAGTTCTCTTTTGATCTCATCTGCCTCAATGTGGTTTCCGCTCCAGTACCAGCGGAAAAAGGGACGGGATTCAGCGGGGGGGTCGACGAATCCCCGGTAAAACGGATCCTTTTGCTCCCTGGTGCAACCAAAAAAAATAACAATGGAAACCAATAAGCAGAAAGACTTTTTTACGAAATCATTTTTTTTGTATTTCATAACTTTCGGATTATAAGATTTTGCTGAGATATTCATAACTGGTCCTGGCACATTCCATCTCATTTTCTGCTCCGCCATGCTCCACGATGAAATACCTGGATCCCCCGGATCTTTTGGCTTCCTCAATGACGGGTTCAAAATCAATGATGCCCTGTCCGGGGCAAACAGATTTTTTTTCATTTTCGTTTTTCATGTCCTTGATATGTACCAGCTCAAAACGCCCCGGATATTTTTTGTACACTTCAACCGGATCGTATCCCGGGTAGACCACCCAGAAAGTGTCCATCTCCACGGTGGAATATTGCGGATCGGTATTTTCAAGTATGATATCCAGGATCAGGCGATCGTCGATTTTCCCGAATGCCCATCTGTGATTGTGCCAGGCAAACCGGAAGCCGGCTTCCTTGATCTTTTTCCCGACTCTGTTTATGCGTTCGGAGGTTTTCATCACATTGTCCAGTTTGATGTTTGATCCTCCGGTTTGCCAGGGGTAGTAACACACCATGTATTCAAGCTGCAGGTCTTCCGCTGTCTTCAGGCATTGATCCATTATATTCTGCAGACTGTCCATGCCGAAGCCCTTGGAAACGCACCGCAGACCGACGTCTTCCAGATATTTTCTGAAAGCAACCGGCTGCTCGGTTTCTTCAGGCACACTGCCTTCGATGAACGTAAAACCGATATCCGCGACCGCTTTCAGGGCTGCCTTGTAATCCTTTTTCAACTCCTTGCCGATGGTGCCGGTAATCAATCCCAGCTCACTTTTTTTACCGGTGGCACATGATGACAGATAAGACGCAGATCCCAGGGAACCCATGGCTCCCATGGCCAGACAGGCCTTTTTGATAAAATCTCTTCTGTTTTCCATATCCTTGGTTTTATTTGGTTATTAAGTCCTTATAGCTTATCAGCCGGGCCTCAGCATTATTGCAGAATTCAACCAGTTCAGGGCTGGTTAAATATTGCAGGCTCATTTGCCTTCTCCTGCCCGGGCCTTCGCCTGCTGAACCTTTTACAGCAAAAGCTTCTTTTGTGCCGGTGGAAGGGTGGGTGATCAGAAGCCAGGTCCCCGGACCCAGATCTGCAATGGTCCTTTTTAACCAGTCTGTGCGTTCGGGTATGGTTTCCCCGTATGGTTTGGGGCCCCTGGCACGGCCTATATAATCCTGATTGGCGTAAAACAGGTCATATTCGCCGGCGAGATCCCTCATCAGATCATCGATCTGTTTTTCCCTGGAAAAGAACATATGATCGGAAAAATGGGTCAGATGGGGTATTTTTTTCAGTCCCGTTTCAATTTGAGCCCTCAGTTCATTCTCCACTTCATGCAGGTCCCATCCATTGAGCAATGTGTTGTCATCCCCGGGATTTTGAAATCCCCGGTAAAAATATCCGTCCTCATCAACCAGGCTTTTCCCGCAGGTCAGCGGCCTCCATCTGATCGTTCTCCACTCGCTGTTCAGGGTCAGGTGCAATCCGGCGTCCAGCCCCTTGTTCTTATTCAGCATATCAACCGCTTCCGGAAACCAGGCACAGGGCACCATAACTTCCACCGAACGGACGATCCCTTTCTGATAAGTCTCGAGACAACCGAGATTTGCCGCATGCGACATTCCCATGTCATCGGCCCGGACGATCAGGTTGGTGTTTCCCCGGCCTGTGATATCACCGCCAGGCATCAACGGCATGGCAGCGAGAACAACTGATCTTTTAATGAATTCCCTCCTGTTTTGCATGTTCACGTATTATTTTATTTTCCTGAATGTAATGATTGTGGTGCCGGGTTGCAATGACATACCGGGGTAATCCGTTTGGTATCCTTCCGGTATCCTGAGTTCTCCGGCCGTTCCCATGGGAAGGGTTACCCGGTACCCGATGGTATCTTTGTCCTTCCATTTCCATGAGGACTCAATGAATCCCCGGTGTGACTGAACGCTTCCCCTGGCCCAGGGCAGACGTTTTGTGAACTGGGGAGCCACGATCACCGTCCTGAGTCCGGGATCATCATTATCGGGGCGGATCCCGGCCAGTGCCTGCAGGAACCAGAAGGCGGTGCCGCCAAAGGATGCATGGCAGAAGGAAATGGCATTCTCATAATCCCAGCGTTCCGGGAAGGTGGTAAAACCGGCTTTCAAGAATGCCCCCAAACCCGGGTAATCTTCCTGTGTGAGCAGATCCAGGGCGAGATCCACGTCGCCTTCACGCATGAGGATATGGAGCAGCCAGTTGGTTGCCGCCACACCGGTATTGAAATGGGAATCATCTTCCTCAATGATGGTACGTTTTAGTTCATTATACACCTTGTTGCTGAGTTTTTCCGGCAGAAAATCAGCCAGCAGCACGACAACCGGATATGGCTGCCTTCCGTTATACACTTTCCCTGTATTTTCATCAATATATTCATCCATGATCCCTTCTGTCATAAGGGATATCCATTCATTGATCTGTGCAGCCTTTTCCTTACGGTCAAGAAGAAGGGCCATCTTTTTTACCATTTTGGAAGCATATATCATATAGGCGGTGTTGAAAAGCATATTGGCCTGTTTGCTGTCCAGCTTGCGCCCGGGAGATAACCAGTCGCCGAGAAAATACTGGGGTCCGTCTTCTTTTTCAAGCCATTGCGGTATGCTGCTGTATCCTTCTGAAAAATGGTAGGGTTGGATGATCCCGTTTTCAACATGCCCCATGGTATATTCAACGAAATCATACAGGAAATCGAAATTATCCTCGATGAAGGCAGGATTGCCATAGTACAGATAACCTTTCCAGGCCGTTTCGATCGGACAGCCATAGTAATATGTCCCTCCGCTCAGCGATGTTTCTATCCCGTGCCGCCAGGGAATAAAAGCCGGCAGGCGTCCGTCATCGAATGCAGCATCCCGGCAATCGATCATGTAACGGAGCAGAAAAGCTTCCGCGTCGAAGTGCGAGCACAACAGGTCGAGGTTGGCACCCAGTTCGGCTCCCCAGCCATCCTTTTCCCGGTGGGGACAGTCGGTAACAATGCCATTGATGGTCAATGCTTCCAGAGTATGGACTCCGGTGGTGTGGATCCGGTTCAGCAGGTCGTTGGCACATGAAAAATCAGCCACCGGCTCACGCAGGTTGCCGGTTTCCTGGGCCACGAAAGACCATTCGGGGCGCCCGGAACGGATGCCGCCATATTCCAGTTCCACATAACGGAAACAACGCAGGTGAAAAGCCGGTTTCCAGTTGACTTCAACACCCCGGTTGCCGCCGAATAAGGGAGCGGCCATCCACTGATCGGTCTGGTTGAACCGGTTGGGCTCGGGCCAGTGGTCAAAGTAACGCAGCCGGATCTCATTGATGCGTGACTGGGTCAGCGTATACTCACCGGAGATACGGCCGGTGATGACCCGGCCGAAATCCAGCAACATGCGGTTCACGCCCAGGGGTATAACTGATACAGGCGAATGCACTTCACGTACGATGTGGCCTACCGGAGGTTGTCCGGTGAGACGGCCCGAGGGTGGCTGCACTTCGGTTGCCTGCTCCCATTCGGAATCGTCATAATCATACCTGGTCCACGGTCCAGGGTCGTTATCCAGGTTCCACAGCTCCTTGCCGAAGCCGGGACCCTTGGAATACCGGTGTGTAAGGCGGATGTAGTCCTCCGTGACCCGCCAGCCATCGTGCGTGCCGGTGACCTTCTCACTGCCGTCTTCGAACCGGATTTTCAAAACGGCCCGGACAACGGGGAATTCGTGTTCGACCTCCCTGCATGTGGGAGAATAATAACCTGAAAACAACCTAAGCCCTAATGTTTGTTTGCCTTCACCAAGCAATTCGCTTACATCAAATGTCCGGTAATATATACGTTTCAGGCTTCTGGAAGGGATCGGGTCACAGGGAATGTCACTGAGCTGTTTGCCATTGACCCAGGCCTGAAAAAACCCCGGCGTGCCTACATAAAGACGGGCGGAAGCGACCGGCTTGCCGGGAAGGGGAAAGGTGTGACGAAAAAGTTCATTGTGCAGACTGGGTCCGGCCGGTGTGGGCTTGACGTGGGCGATCCATTCGGAACCTTTCCAGGCATCCTCTGAAAATCCCAGTCCTGTTTCCCAGAAAGCCGGTTTTGCCCATGCCGTGGGTGATTCGCTTCCCGCGGGCCAGACGCGGACCGTCCAGAAAAGCCTTGTTTGCGGGGGTGCCGGCCTGCCCGCATATTCGACCGCTGCACAATCCCCGCCGCTGCGGATGCCACTGTCCCAGTAAAGATCCCGGCCACCGGCCAAATTTGCAGCAACCGCTCCTGCCCGGACCTGAAAGCGGTCAACCTCAAATGCCTGCGGCAGCAGCCAGGTCAGGCGGAACCGGGATGCGTCGATCCCCACCGGGTTCTCAGAGCCGTTGACACGAAGCATTCCACAGGTGTCGTCGCCACCTGGCAGGAGTTCGGCGGAAAAAGCAAGCCGTGCCGGGAAAAGTACGATCAGGAGGAGAATGAACGCCTTTTTGAAAGAATTTTCCATGTTTTTTATATCCATGATTTTAATCGAGTATGCTTGAAAACGTTGAAAACATTACGGTGTATAAATGAACAATTTGGACCGGTATTCGCTCTGGCCCATATAAATACTCCCGTCTTTTCCCGTTGCCATGGCATCGAATATGAGACCGGTCCATTCCTGATAGGGCACATGTGAAACCTGTATGATGCCCAGATCTTCATAAGTGTGTTGCTGCGTATCGAATCTGAAAAGCCGGCTCATGCCGGTACGGTCTTCACCCCCGATGCCGTAAATATTGCTGTCTTTTCCCAGGGTCAGTGTTCTGATCTTTGTTTCTATCAATGGTTTCCCGTAATTGAATATTTGTTCGCTTTCCGGATCAAGACAGAAAAGGAAGCCATCGGTCGTCCCTCCGTAAATGTTCCCGTCCGGATGCAAAACAGCACATTCCATGGCATTGAAAACCCAGCGTCCCTTCAAACCTGGCAAACGGGCCTGGAGGGTATCCAGCCGGCCGGTCTGTTGATTGTACCTGAGTAAATACCCTCCATAGGTGTTGCAAAAAATATTGCCTTCCATGTCCTGGACCAGGATTTTGCTGATAAAAGGGACCTCGCTACCCAGTGGGATCTGGGAATTCGTGGGGGCAATTACATTGGTTTTTCCGGAAGCGGGATCAAACTGGAACAGGAATGAACCCGGATACGTCAGTCCGAACAGCATATTCGAATTCCTGTCCCTGATGAGGGTGTAGATCCCTTCATGGGGTACGGGAATGCCAAGATCTTCCAGCGGGCAGGGTTTGTTGATACGAAAGAGTTCCTGGTGAAAATCCATGGTGGTCGCTGAAGGGTCATACCGGTATATATGTCCGCCTTCATAATCATGGTAATCCTTCCTGATCTGGATGGTCACCGATCGGTAGGCTGAGTTTCTTCCCGCGGAAACATCCTTGTCTATCCGGTATTCTTTATATATGTTCAAATTCGTACCCAGATACAGGAATCCGTCATAACCGAATACCATGGAATGATAAACGCTTTCATGGCCGGGTATGGTTCCCAGGGGGAAAATGAAATTGTATCCGGGGGAAAAGACGAAAAGGTTTGCTGCTTCACCGGTGGTTCCCCCGTAAATATCACCTTCAGGGGAAACAGTCAGTGCAGTAATGGCACTCTGACCGGACGGGATCAAATCGTACGGGGCGATTCCGGGATCCCGGTATTGAGTCCGGGTTTGCATGGTGTATGGTTCAAATAGTTTAACTCCTCCGCCGTATTCAATGCCATGAGCTTCTTCTATTGAAGTTTTAACGGTTTTATTGCTTTGCGCCTGGATGTCCGGAGGCAGGAGCATCAATATCAGGCAAAGACAGATAATTACTGAGTGCTTTATCATGATATAATGTTTCATTTGATGACGGATGGATTGATGATCACCAATCCCGCGACATCTTCTTCTTCAGGATCGCTCCCGGGTACGCTTACCATTCCGCAGAGGTAAATGGTTCCGTCGGGGCCCACTGACATGCCTTCGGTATAAATGGGAAAAGCATTGTTTTTGGGATCATGCATAGGCCCGTGATCGGTCTTGATCCCGGTTTCCGTGTCAAATGTCACCAGGTGCCGGGCGTTATAACCATTTCCCCAAGAAGACCGGGGAGCTGCATAGATAAATTTCTCTAAACCGGGATGCCAGCAGAAGGCATAGGAAGTGGAGGGAACAAAGCGGGCATCATAGAGTTCGGAGATGCTCAGGCGGCCCAGATCTTCCATTTCGTTGTTCGCGGGATCAAAGCGGAACAGTATCGCACTTCCCTCATCCAGTCCGTAAAATACTTTTTCATCCGGATGCCAGCATGCCTTTCTCCACACATGTTCACGGCGGTAATGCCCCTTGTCGCACCAGGGTGGAAGGTGGGGTATGGTTACCGGCAGGTCGGTTAACCGGTCCTGTTCGGGGGAATATTTAAATATCCCGTAGGGATTGTAACTTCCGTAAATATTCCCTTCTTCATCAATAACCATTGCCCTTGCAACGGCATCGTTGTTATTCACTCTTCCTTTGAAACTCGATTTCCCGGTATTCATATCATAAGTATAAAACCGGCCGTCGGGAAAAGTCACGATATACAATTTCCCGCGTTCCCTGTCCATTTCCAGGACGCGGATGGATCCGCGCGGAAACGGGACCCCGAGATCTTTCAGGCATTTCCTGTCAGGATTATAAATAAACAGATGTCCGCCAGGGTAACCATCCGGCACATCCCATTTCTGACAGTAAAAATGGGTTCCCATATCAGAACCGAACCAGATATTCCCGTTATTGTCTTCCCTGATCTGTGCATGGATTTTTGAATGAGGCTCCAGATGAGGTGTATATTGCCTGGTTGCGTCATCCATCTGTGCAACGTGGTGAACGGAATCGGTCAGGGGTTCATATTCATACAATCCGGCCGATCCCCCGTGACTGGTCAGCGCAAAATATACTTTGCCGTTGCTGGCAGCAAGTATGCTGACCCAATGATTGTCTTCCTTGAACCGGTTGACATGAGGAATTACCCTGACTTCCACCGTTTCACCCTGCTTGTAGCTCTTTTTCACCTGGGCGTACAGAGGCATAACAATCAATCCGCAGATGACTGTGAACAGCATAATGAATTTCATTTTCATTTTTTATGGGCTTGTTTTTAGGAGCCTTTGCATGTTTTAAACATCCTTGTTTAAAAATAGATCTTGATGGGTTTGGCCCCGTTCATTTTCACAGTTGTCCCCTGTTTTACATCGACTTTTGGGATATCAAACCTGAGGATCCGCTTAAAGTCATCATGTTTTCTTGATCCGTGATAGTGCCATGAGTCGATACTGCGTCCGTTGACCAGGATCTCCTCCGGTTCGGTGGTCCCGATTATACTGAGGGTATAATCCCGCTTTGTTATCATGCCCTTGAATTCACCTTTCACCGGGTGTATGCGGACTTCAATCCCGTCTTCAAGCTCGTGACAGGTAAATTTGGTTAAGGCAAATGCACCGGATTCATAGTCATAGGTTTCACCGTCGTCCTCATACATGATGAATTCAGATTCGCCGCAGGGATAGATCTCCAGCTCAATGGGATTCATGGGCTTCTGTTCGATATACTCCACAAAGGGACCCTTGGGGATGATGGCTCCGCCTCGGACAAGGATGGGATCCTCATCTTCCCGGAACTGGAAATGCTGCCATCCCGGACCCAGGTATTTTTCTTGTGTCCGGTAATTCACCCATTCTCCTTCAGGTAAATAGACTTTTCGCCAGTTCCTTCCCCTTTCCCAAACTTCACCTTCTCTGCCCGGCGGGGGAAATACTTCCCTCCATTCATCCGCTCCCTTCACACCCGGCGCTACCAGGAATTCCTTTCCGAACATGAACTGAGCATCAGCTTTGTAGCATTCCGGGTCATCCTGGAATTCCAGGATCATGGGGCGTATGACGGGCAGTCCCCTGGTTGTCGCAATGTGCCAGTATGAGTAGGTGTGCGGGATCAGTCGGATCCTGTGTACATCATCCACCGTGGGCAGGCCGTCGAAGGAAATGCCTCTTCCCTTGCTTTGGTGCCAGTATGCGATACCGCACATGGCATTGTTGATGGCCGGGCGGATGCGAAGCTCCGCATTGCTGTGCGTGTTGCGGTCACCGAAGGCCATGTAGGGGTACTTTGAGCTGGCAAAATAACCCTGGTGATAGCAGCCGCCCAGGGTGGCCCGTTTGCCATTCAATCCTTCCTTCAGGGCTTCGAAGACAACTTTCATGTGCAGGGGACCGTAATAATTTTCCAGCTCCCTTCCCGTCATGCCGTTATGCCAGCGCGTTTCCTTTGCCTCCACCAGGTTTTCATTCCATCCGGAACCCTCCGAATCCATCTTGAATGTACATCCGCCCAGATCGATCAGATCCTTTAGTTGTTTTTTCCACCATTTCACGGCTGCCGGGTTGGTGAAATCAACCATGGCCTTGATCTGTCCCATTCTTCCGGGATCGGGATTGTAATTATGATGCACCGTATACGGTTTATTGTCCGGACCCAGTACCAGGTACCCTTTTTTTTCTGCTTCGTTATACAAGGCATAGTCATCGGCATGCAATGTAGGCCTCTCCCAAAGCGCGGGCTTGAAATGCATTTTTCTCAGTGAATCCAGCAAGAATCCGGGATCCGGGATCTCAGATACCCATTCGAAGGAATTACGGATGGTCTGCCAGCTGTTTTCAAGAAGATAATAGTCACCGGGAATGTCTTTGTCCCTCATTTCATTGGCACGATGCAGGATCTGCTTGGTATCATACCATTGTGTGTTCCAGCCATGGTAGGGGATACCGCCGTCTTCAATGATGCCGAACATGACAGGTTCCCCTTCTTCACGGCCCAGACGCCATTTGGGTGGCAGGGGTGCGCGCCCGGTCAGGGCGGTATAGGTGCTGAGTATGCTTTTAAACCTGGGACCGGCAATGAAATAGAAATCCAGCTCCGGTTCATCGATTTTTATGGAATATTCCTCCGGATCGGTTTTGGCCATGTCCCAGAAAGATTCGGTAAGCGTATTCAGGAAAAAACCATATCCGCGGGAACTCTGGAAAAAGGGCACGTAGTACGCCCTCTGGTTGGTCAATCCCAGCATCTGTACATGGTGGCCGCGATGATTCAATGGCGTACGGTCGGGATCGAAGGGATATACATACCTGGAGCCCTGGTAGCCAAAACCCATGAATTTTTCTTCCGGGGGAGTAGCCATTTTGATCTGGCAGGTCTCATCATTGAACAGGATGCTTTTGCCTTCAATCAAACCGGTAAGGGGCTTGCCTTTTTGGGAGAATTCAAGGCAGAATGGGTCCTTTTGAATGGAAACGGTAAGATGCTCAAGCTGAATCTGGCATGCATCATCAGATTCAATAAGTTCATAGCCGGTTGCCGGCCATTCAGTCCGTATAAATCCATCCTTTTCCTGGAGTGTCCGGTCAAATACCCCATTTGTATTTGCCCTGATCCGGACCATGTTTCCCGTAAGCGGATTTACCAGAAGTGTAACCGGGTCACCTGTATTCAATTCAGCTTTCAGGATCACCCCCTGGCCGTTATCCGATACAGATTCTATGACCTGTATCCACCTGGCATTTTGCGGAACCGGAGGGAAAATATCCCCCGCGAATCCGGTTACATCAAGACAAAGCAATGCAACAAAAAAGGAAATCCAAATTTTCAGCATGATCTTTTGGTAATGTTTCATTTTATATCGGATATAGGTTTAATTCACTCGTTCATGAATAATGCTTTCCGGAGAAATCTCGAAGTGGCAACTGCATCATTCAATTGAATCAGATCATCAATTTCCGGCAGGTGTTCTTCTACCAAAGCATTTATTTCTTTCAGCCATAATATGCTTTCCAAAATGGCTGATGCGGCGTCTTCCCGGTAAGGATACTGATCCATGGATAACCAGCCATCATAATTTGTTTTTTGCAACCAATAGAGTATTTCAAAGTAAGTGGTATGATGCACAGAACCGGCGATCATATCATCATCCCAGCTTCCGTGATTGTCATTGAAATGCATATGCATTAGCATATTTCCGGCTCTCTTTGCCAGAACAATGGCTTCGGCTACATTTTCACCTGCAACAAAACTGTGGCCTGTATCAATTGTAATCCCGACATTCGGTTTGTTTACTTCTTTGGCAGCCAGTATGGTATCGGCCATTCGTGCATGATAGGAAAAATTTCTGGGTTCCTTGGGTTTATATTCAAGTGCAAAATTCAGATTGGAGTATGATTCAGCCAGTTCGAATACGGCTTCTTTGAGCCATGATCTTTCACGGTCGTAGTCAGCGGTTAATAAATAATCATAACCGTCTTGCCCCAGCCATAAATTCATTGTCTTACAGTCCATCTCCAGTGCAACATCAGACATTTGCCTGCAATAGTCTATGGCTTTGCGTCTGATTTTTCGATCGGTGCTTGTGAAACTTCCTTTGCCAAATTCTTTATTTGTAAAGGTGTCGGGTATGATCGAAACGCAGGTTTTATTCAGATCATTGAATAATTTTTTCATGGATTTCACATTATCCGGCCGGATATCCCATGTTCCGACCAGTTCGATCCCTTCTGCATCGGGAATTTGCCTGGCCACTATTTCAAGCATTTCCTCAGTTGTCGGATTGTCTTTGTATCCCCCGCAAAACCGGTCACAGGTATTGCCAAGGTTTCCGAGAATAACAGAAAATTTATTTGTCATGATTCAGGATTTTGTTTTCCACTTAAATATCAAAATTGAATTTTTTGAACCGGAATTAACCCGGTATATGAACAAAGGCTATTCAACAATTGCGGCCAATTTGGTTTAACTCCACCCTTGAATATCTTGTCTCCTTTGTCTTTAGGGCGCAAATGCCACTTAATTTACCATATTTTTAAGCTATGTGAACGTACCTCTCCCATTCACTTCGGTGTTGGTTCTCATTTTTTCCTCCTTTAAGAATTCAACAACACCATTGGATGTATACGCTGATAATGTCTTCATCAAACCATCTCCACCAAAAGTTGCAATACTGCAGATCCGGCTTATCCCGCTGATCGAGGCCGTTGTGACGGCCATCAATACCTGGTTGACACCAAACTTTGTTGCACCGTGCCAAACGGTGGGGAAAGATGAGCTGATGGATTTTACTATGTGCTGGTGGTTCATATATTTCATTATCGTATTGAGAACAGAGTATTTTGTGATGTCACTTCATGTAAATTAGGACTTGACAACTTTCGACCGGTTTTTTAACCTATACTTTGTGTTTTTTATTTGTAAAGTGATGTTTATTTCAGATATTATTAGACCTAACACATTGATTATAAGTAAAATACATCAATTTTTCTAATCTTTGGGAAAAGGAACTTTTGAACCTTCCCATTTGGCGCATCGATGCGTTTTCAAATACTTTTCCCTTTTATTATTTAATTCCTGTGAATATTTCTTAACTTTTTCTCTAAGCTCGATCAACAAAGAAGAATCTTTATATTGATCTACCAGGTTATTCATTTCCTGCGGATCATCTTTTAAATTAAAAAGTTGTTCAAAATCCGGCTCATTATCTTCGAAGTTTAAATCTCGCTCCTGGTAATATTTCACGCCATCATACATCCTGATGTACTTCCAGTTTTTTGTCCGGATCCCTTCACAAAACGGATTATCCCGTAAGGTAAATAAGCTTTCCAGAAACAATTCATTCCGCCACTGCACTTCCTCTCCATTTATTAAAGGCAATAAGGATCGTCCCTGCATCTCTTTGGGAACCTCTAATCCGGCATATTCAAGAATAGTCACAGGGATATCCAAACTTGATACCAGTTTGTTTACTGTTTTGCCTTTTTGATTTTCCGGAAGGCGGGGATCATAAATAAAAAATGGGATTTTTGAGGTAAGATCATACAACAATGCTTTTCCTCCCATGCCATATTCGCCCATGAGCAGGCCATGGTCACTCGCGAAAATTATAATAGTATTATTTGCTATATCTATATCTTCAAGGTTTTCCATCAGATCGCCAATCACTTTATCTAATCCTGTTATCAACTGATAATATCGAATGTAGTGTTCACGGCAAGTTTCACGAGTATAAGAGAATTCATATACCCCATTTCTTCCCTTATCCTGATCCAGTACGCTTTTGGGAATATAATTATAGGGATCAGTAGCCGTTTCCGGAGGGATCATAATATCTGTATTCCGGTACAAATTGCCATAAACCTGATGACCCTTGATTTTCGGATTTTCATTTGCCTGTCTGGTCATGGCATGCCAGTTTTCATAATCCGTATACATACTTGTAGCGGCATGATGATGCGGCACGTTAAAGCTCACAGATAAACAGAAAGGAGTTTTTTCAGGTACTGATTTTAAAAAATTGTTTATGGCTTCTCCCATAATGGGTGTTATGATATCATTATCAGCCCCATGATAAGGTATGCAGCCAATCGTATTATGTTCTTTAGGAAAGAATTTAGCCAAATTGTTATGGGCATACCAAAAATCAAATTTTTCATGAACCTGGTCTCTGAAGGCATAATATTCAACTCCGAATTTTCCGATAAAGCCAGTGTAGTAACTATTTCTTTTCATTATGGCTGGATAGGATTTTTCCCACTGCTCTTCCGTTAACTGATAAGAAGAAGAGAACCCGACACCATGCAACCTCTCGTACATGCCAGTGAAAATTGAAACTCTGCTTGGAGCACAAATGGGTTCGGCAATATAGGTATTATCGAACCGGACACCCTGATTGATCAGTTTATCAATATTGGGAGTCTTAATATGCGGATGACCCATGGCATGAAATGAATCATCTCTTAGATCATCTGCAAGCAGGAAAATAATATTTGGCTGCTCTGCAGATTCGGATTCATTTTTTGATGAACAGCCAACTAAAAAAACAACAATAAATGTCCAATAATATTTAAGTTTATATACAAGCATTTTCTCAGTTGTCGGATTGTCTTTGTATCCCCCGCAAAACCGGTCACAGATATTGCCAAGGTTTCCGAGAATAACAGAAAATTTATTTGTCATGATTCAGGATTTTGTTTTCCAAAATAAATTGCCAGTCCGTACGTTCCCGATTCAGAAGTTATGCGGCAAGCCATTCGTTCAAATATTCTGCCGTTTTTTGCCTGATTTCCATTGAATCCCGTCATGTGCCGTTTGTATGGAACAGAATGTGCTCTCCATGAATGAGCCCTATTCTATATTAACCCTTAATAATCCGGCTACCCGGTAATGATTTTTCTTATCGTACGTTTTATAAGAGTCATCCTCAAAGGGATCCGTTCCTTCCCAGGATAAGTAAGTGGGCAATCCGGTTCCCTTAATAGTGGTTTTGCCAGCATCCGGATAAATGACTATTCCGAACCGGTTGCCATGGGGCAGGGGGTTGGTGGCGTTTCCCTGCCGGTCAAATCTCACCCGGATCCTTTCCTGTCCCACCATGGAAAATTGACTCCCGGCATCTTTCACCAGAAAGTTGGCCGCTTTTCCTGTCCCGGAGTAATCCGCCGTTCTGGAACTGTTGTAAAAAACAGAGAGCAATTCGGTCTTGCCCCCGTTTTCCGTTTGTACAAAAATGCCATGGTGTTCACCGTACTTTTGTGAGAAAACCCACAATTGACCTGCACTATTCACCACCAGAGGTGCATGCCCTTTCTCTGTTGAGCCAAGCCATTCGATATCAAACTGTCTGGCCCATACATTCTGCCGGTCAAAATGCATCATGATATCCTGAGCGGTGCCAAAATAAACAAACTCAACATTGTTGAAGAAAATATTCTGTTCCAGACTGTTATTGCCGTTTTTATATACACGTGGTGCATGCATGCACCGCATATCTTCAAATATTACATTCTGACCGGAATTATTCTGAAAGAGCAGAAAATCGGATTGGTCTCCTCTGTCAGCCGTGACATTTATCCCTTTGAAAAAAATATTCTCCGAAGCTCCGGTTTCGATTCTGAACGCGATGTTTTCATTCTTCTGAGCAGGGACCTCTCGAAGGCTGAATTTGTCATCCAGGTGAATTTCTGACATGTAGCCCATTATCAATTCCACATTTTTGTTCCCTTCTCCATTGATGACAATGGTTCCGGAAATGATAACCGGTTCCGTATTGAGAATGCCCACGTACCTGGCTCCACTGTTAAGAGCTGATTGCATCACCTCAGTATCATCAACCGACCTGGCCGGGTCGATGATTGCCCAGGAAGTTTTTATTTCATTCTGTTCATCTCCGGTGTTTTGCTGAGGGAACAGGGTGTAATCACCTTGATGAAGTTTCCTGAATGCCTCTTCAGGAATTTCCGGGCTGGGAACAACCGCTAAATCCAGTGATTTTTCCGGTGCATTGTCTGATGAATAAATGACACTCTCCTCTTCCTGGTCGGTTTTGCCATGAACACTTACATATTCTTTGACAGTGCCGTCAGGAAAAGTTCTTCTTTCCCCGTGGTCCAGAACCATATCCTCACCGTATCCACGGGTTATGATATTACGCAAATAGATATGTCCCCGTTCAATCTTTACGGCAGGTTGATTTGATTCCACGGTGGAGCTTATTTCTGCATTGATCAGGGTCAAATGCGGCATTCCCCCATGTTCGGTATTGAAGTAATGATCGTCGTTCAACATTACCGGGATTACATCAGGCTGATCCTGCTCGACGGTCAGTTTTTCCAGCCCTATCTGTTTGTCGGCCACTGAAATACCTATGCCGCCTGCATTTTGGTTACGCAAAGTGATATCCTTGAAAGTAAATGCTTCACCCCAGGGATCTATGATCTCCACTCCTTTATCAAAGCCTTCCACAGTCAGGTTTTCAATCATGCCCGGACCGGTGTTTCTTTGTACCAGCGCGAAACCAACAAGACCGGCTTCCCCGTCGGATCTGATGGTGACATTTCTTACCGCACCCAGATTGGATGTGCCGTAAGAAAGGCCAATGGCATGAGGTTGACCGGCAGGAACAATAACAGACAGGTCGGTAACAAATAGCTGAAAGTTGTCATTGCCCTGATAGGCTTCGGGATCATACTGAACTACCTGAACCACCGGCCTGGGAACCGAGTTGCTTCCAAACACTCCGATTTGTTCAGCATCTTTCAGTTTTAATACGGTTTCTTTTTCATCTTCACCGTGCATCCACAGGAACCTTTCTTTTCTGCCCCATCTTTGCACAGGATAAGCCTGAGTGGGAGGAAATATTATGGAAGAGGCCAGATGATAGGTCCCCCCGGGGATATAAATCAGCTGTTGATAAACGTTCTTTCCGTACCCCTGCCAATCCACTTCTATACCTACTTGTATACTGTCTATGAAATCCGCTGCCGCCTGCAGGGCAGCATTGATGCCTATTGCATCGTCATCTGAAGGATCATCCGGAGTTGCTGCCAGGGCAGGGTCTCCACCCCATGAGGATGGATCGGTTACATCGTAGATCTTTGACCCGGGGAAGAGATTCGAAGAAGTATGATTTTTTTCTCTATTAATTCTTTTTATGGCATTTTTTAAATATGTGGTATAGTTCCCATCCGGAATATTTTTGGGTTTTGTTTCCAGCGACCCAATGATTTTATCCTGGACCAGATTTGCCTTTGCTTTATTTTCTATTAAGAAAAAAGCTGCGTATAGTCTGGTTACAATGTCTTCATCAAGAAGAGCGTCACCCAGCGTATTCATTGCATCCCGACAATATGCCGTCTTACATAATGCATCAGCTGCCGCAATGCCAACAATGGTGTAATCATCTGTTAAAAGGCTCTTTAATGGTCCTTCAGCCGGTTTTGCTTTTTCTCCCAATTCCGATAATCCTGCTGCAGACCAGTATCTTACTACCGGTGACGGGTCAGACAATCCATGTATCAGATCATCCAGACAGGATTCTCCTCTCCCTTTCATGTCAGCATATGAAAGAACTTTTTCTACAGGAAATGATTCATCATCATCCAGGGCATCTTTAGGCGATTGATTTCCTGCCAGGCTTCTCATGAGTGGTTCAGGAATTAATGAAAGATCACGGGTGTCAACCATCCATTCGAATAACACTGCTTTCATTTTTTTCAGGGTATCCAGGTAGCGGGGATCATCTGCCAGGTTGTTCATCTGGTACGGGTCTTCCCTGATGTCATATAATTCTTCTATGGGTTTGGTATTCTGCATCAACCAGCCTGTTTGACAATTTAGCAGTCCTGATTTATCCAGGCGCCTGATCTCTTTTCTTATGGGAGTGATTTCAGAGTAGCTGCTCCATTGCATGCGGGGTTTATCATTGGAAAAATTACGGATGTACTGATATTTACCATTGTTTACAGAGCGGATAAATTCATATACTTCATCTATCCGGTCCCTGATCGCATAAGTATATTGGCTCTCTTCACGATCGGTTCCAAGGAAGATCTTTCCGTGCAATGATCCGGGTATTTCGCATCCTGTAATTGAGAGCATGGTGGGAGCCAGATCGACAAAATTTATCAATGAAGTTGCCTTTTCGCCCGGACCGGCAGGAGCAAGGTGTTGATACTTCTCCGGGAATCTTATAATAAAAGGCACCCTGGTTCCTGATCCGTATATCCATCTTTTATGCCTCGGCAAACCATCACCGTGGTCAGAATAGAAAAAAACAATGGTGTTGTTCGCGAGACCCGCGTGTTCCAAATCTTCGAGGATTTCCCCAACATGAATATCCAATAAAGTAATTTGGGTATGCAATGCAGCAATATTTGTTCTCACTTCCCTGGTATTGGGATAATAGGGAGGGACGGGCGCTTCATGTGGATTGTGTCTTGCTTCCGGGGGTAATTTGTTATTGATTTCATTGAGTTTATCCAGGCCATATCTTGTTTGGCTCTGATGGGTGAGGAAAAAATTGAATACACAAAAAAATGGCTTATTGTCCGGCACTTCATCCAGGTACTTGGTCACCAATGAATCGTGCGGAATGCGTTCAATCCAATCAATGGTGTAATCCCATGCGTTTTGGGGTACGTCAAAATTATAATCGGTTTTGTTAAAATTAAGACAATAATAACCGGCATTCCGGAGGTATTCCGTGAAGCATTTCACCTTTTTGCTTAGTGGCACTTTTCCCCGCAGGTGTTGAGTGCCTAAGCTACTGGCATATAACCCGGTAATTAGTGATGAACGCGCCGGTGTGCAGACCGGAGCCGGTGCATAAGCATTGGTAAAAAGAATCCCTTCTTTGGCCAGATTGTCCAATACAGGTGTATAGGCATATTCGTCACCATAACAACCCAGATGCGGACTAATATCTTCCGTTGTAATCCATAGAATATTAGGCCTTTCATCCCTTTGTTTTGCTGACAGAGTAAAGGAATCCAGAAGGAAAAAAGTAAAAAAACTCAGAGCAAAGTGTTTATTCATCTGAAAAAAATTTGGATTAATTTTCTGCCATCTGATTCTTGTTTTGTAACAACTTGATCCTGAACTTTCCATGATCGATTTTTTCGAAGGGCCCGACCATCGGGTTCCCGGGATCCCTTTCATTTCCATTGAAATCAGTATTAATGCAGAGTTCAGAACCATCGGGGTTTTCATATGGAAGATGAGCCATAACGGTTTCTCCCAATGATTTGGTTGTAATTATTGAAGTATTGACCCTTGACGGCGATTCATCCAGGACGATTTCCAAAATAAGTTCCTCAGATTCTTCTGCAATTTTCACCACCGGTTTAAAATTACCAACGGAAAGCGAACCCTGTTCATTTTTATACGGGATTGTCCCCTGATAATAAAGATTGTTTGCTGCATAAATTGGAAATTTTTTTTCAACCTGGTTATATGCTTCCAATCCATATCCTGTATTTTCCCATTCAGTACTGCCGATATCGTACTCCGGTTTCATAAAAATATTATTATAAAACCGGTCATCTCCGCAACGGATATTCCCAAACCCCATCAATTGCGTTGAATGTGCAAGATGATAAGGAGTATAACGACCAGGATCTCTTTTAATAATAACTTTTCCTGCAATCAGGTTATGGACATAGGCACCACCTTGTGACATGCTTAAAATCCCTGATAAAAAAACATTGTTATCAACCATATAAGGTCCATGATCCACTTCTGCGAAAAAGTCAGCATATTCATTGTTGTAGCAAACGTTTGAACTTATTCTTGTTCCCTGGGCCATCCAGTCAAGCCAGATTCCGCGATATGAATCGTGTACGCAATTATTTCGGATTACACAGTCAATCGGTGCATGGAATTTTATGGCCCCGATTTCGAATCCTGAAAATTGCCTTTTTCTCCAGATGTTGAATATGTGATTGTTACTAACTGTGCTAAAAACCGCACCTAAGCTTCCACAGATACCGGTTTGTCCGCAATCAAAAATGCGATTGTTTCTGACGATATGAGAACCAATATTTTCTTTTGACCAGCCATTTCTCAAAACCCGGAAAATAACCTCAATGTAAACAATTGTACCCCCTTTTTTTTCATTTTTTGCGGCATTGTGTCCCGATGCGCGGTCTTTTCCCAAAGTGATTCCTGAGCATCTTGAATCACTGATTATGTTATTTTCAATAATCCAACCTTTGCTCCAATTGGTTCCAATTAATCCAATTTGTTCTGCCGTTGGTGCTGCCCAGTTGGTTGCTGCCTGGCTCATACGGAAACCACGTATTGTAATATAATTTATCCCTGTTGTTGCAGGGTAAAAACAACTGTTTCGCACATTTATTTCAACCATTTCCTTATTTGGATTTGCCCCCTGAAAATTTGCGTAAATGGTTGTATTTTTCTCATCTGTTTTGCAATACCACGTGTACAGTGAACCTTCCGGGTCAAATTTACCGGTTTGTTTTTTTGGGTGCAGTACATGCTCAAGATCGGGACTTTCCCATAATGATTTTCCGTTAAGATACACTTCACCGGTGTGATGCAATCTTCCGTAATCATTGAACCAATCACCATGGATTGAATCTTTATATGGGTTGTAATCTCCAAAAAAAGAGTTTGGAATTGTTGCTTTCCAGACATTGTCTGCATGCTCTATCCAATCCTTCATGATCTCAGATCCTTTAATATGAACCGATTCTCCTTTGGCTGCCTGGTAAGTAATCCGGATTAAATCTGATGTCCCTCCGCGCGGAGGCACTATCTTCTCCCGGTAAACACCTTCATGCACTGTAATTATATCAGCAGGTTGCGCAACATTGGCAGCAGCCTGGATGGTCAGGAAAGGTGCGGTCAGACTTCCGGGATTGGAGTCATTTCCTTTTTTTGAAACATGAAATTCCCTGGCAAAAGTGCCGGCAGACAATATTAAACCCCAGACAAGGAATACGATTTTTTTAGTAGCTTCAGATTTCATACGATTCAAAAGATCAGAATCATCAATTATTTAACAGATACCCTTTTTCCCCAATCGTAAAATTTGGTTTCCAATTCACCAACCAATTTTGTTTTATTGTTACTCAGATCGTTTGTTTCTGTAGGATCATTTTTAATGTTATAGAGTTCCCAGAAATTATCAAAACCATACCTCTCCATGGCCTCCTTGATTTGTTCATGATTTGTTTTTTATGTTTTACAAACCAGCTTTTTTTCCGGCATTCAGCTTATCGATAAAAAACATTTTTACACCATACTCATCGGTATATTGATCGCTCCTGATGTCGTCATCGCATATAAAATGAGCATCCACACCAAGCTCCTGTAGTCTTTCATAAAGCTTTGAACCAAACCGTGGATGGTGTGTGGCGTGGCCTGTATTTCTGGCCGGAATTACATTTTCCCGTCTTAAATAATTCAACAGCATCGGCGGGTCATCTGCGCTGGCATGCCTGTAAGCACTGAAATCCTCTATCCAAGGCAGTATTTCCTCCCTTTTTTTCAGGAAATATGTAAACTCTTCCTGTTCATCCTGAGGCAAAAGAATCCTGTCAATAAACGCATGAGCACCCCAGGTGATGCCCGGAATCCATTCCTTCATCCGCTGCGGGTCAATAGAGGTTTGTGCCTGCACCGGCACGGTACAGGCAGGTTTTGTGGACATACGGGCTACGGGATCTTCAGCATCCGGATCAGCCAGATCATCATGCAGGGCCAGCCAGGTACATGTTGCTCCCCCGGCACTTCCGCCGGTAAATCCCAAATGGTCCGGGTCAATACCCAATTCCCCTGATTTATAACGGATGGTCTGTATGGCCCGGGCTGCATCCAGTAAAGAAGCGGCCACAGGCGGTTCAACAGCCGGATGCTCTTCATGCATCCTGGCATACCGGTAATTTATGGAAATAAAAGCCAGGCCATGATCATTATACCATTGTGCTTCATCGCCCCTGGCAGCTTTATCCAGGCCACTCCAGCCGCCGCCGTGAATTTTTACGATGGCCGCCAAAGGTTTCCCGGTTTTCTTTTCGGGATAATAAATATCTATACCATGTTTCCAGTGGGGCCCATACCGCAGTCCGCGAACCTCCGGACTTCGTTTTTCATCTGTTGATTTTACCAGTTCCACCCGGCAGGGTAAGGGTTGTTCATCTGCAAAATTCAGATCCACCAAAAATGATTTATTATCCTCCAGTACCCTTACAATGTTCCCTGACAAATTAAGATTGGCCTGGACCCTGGTCACATCTGTAATATTGATGGACCGGCTGTCTATATTTTTTCTCTGATCCGGAATGTTTTCGCGGACAGGATTAAAAGTGATATCATGGACAGGGGTGATCCTGTATGTAAATTTGCCCCACACACAATCATGATGTAAAAATTCGAAATGCTGCTTTTGAATACCAGATACAGAACCGGTCATCACAAACGCACCGGGAAGCAAATCCTGCGGCCCCAGATACCTGGCATTTTGAGTTCCGGCTACCGGACCTTCAAAGGGTGCTATATACCATCTCTTTTTTTCTGATATTTTATAATATTCATCAAAATCACTTATCGGTGATTTCAGTGATTGCCCGCAGGCATAACCGCTGCCAATTACAATAAATAGCAATGCCAGGCACTTCTTCATTGTAAAATATTGATAAATTTCATAAAACCTCTCATTTATTATCCACAATTACTTCTTCGATATCGCCCCTGAATTTAAAGGGGGGATCATAGTTCCCGGCCGGGACAAATCTTTCCGGGGCTTCTCCCAGGGTCATTACACCGGCCGGGTGGATGGAAAGGGTTTTTGCCATGCCCGAACCGATCTTTTCCCCGTTGGCGTACAGGACAACTTCTCCGTTTTTTGCCAGTCTGGCCTCTATCTCCTGTTTTTTCTCCGGCAACCTATTTACTGATGTAACAATGGTTCTGGTTGGATACAGGTTATCCCACCACAGCGGACTGGGTACGTCCATGATGGAAAAACAAAGACGGCCATTTAAAACATAAAGGGAATAACCGGCAAACTGACTTCCCTGGCAGACAATAATTCCATCGCCGATCTCAGGCCCGATGGTTGCTTTGATGCTGATCGGATGGTTTACGAATTTTGTGGTTAGCATCTTGAATGCCCTGCTGTTATCACCGGGAGTTAGTCTGACCGGGAATTCATGATCTGTATTGAGTGCCGGAACATTGATTTCAGGGAACCATTTTGCCAGCGACTTTTTGGTTTTCTGATTTTCCTGCAGGCCTGCCACATTATGCCATTCGCCGGGATCGTTGAAATGATCGTAAAGCTCTTCCGTTCCGTCCGCATACCGGATATACCGCCAGCGTTCCGAACGCAGGGCATGATTGTTCCTTCCGTACGTGGTCATCGCGGGCCGTTCCCACCGGGTATTTTCAGGATCTTCCAGCAAGGGCAGTAAGCTCAGGCCGTCCAGATCATGATCCGGCGGCGGGAAACCGCAGAGGTCAACCAGGGTGGGGTAGATGTCAAGCAGGGTAACCCCGGCATTTGACCGTTTCCCTTTTGATTCCATTCCGGGCACATATATGATCAGGGGGACCCTGGTGGTTGCCTCCCACAAAACACTTTTCCTGATATGTGTTTGCTCACCGACACTCCAGCCATGGTCCGAAGCCAGTATCACAATGGTGTTGTCTTTATACGGACTCTCTTCCAGGGCTTTAAGCACATTGCCTATCTTGGCATCCACATAAGTACCTGCAGCCAGATAACCCTTCACAATATCCCGGAGAACGCCCCGGTCTTTGGCTTGCTTATAAAGACTGTTCTGTATTTCTCCGTATCCGGTGAGTGCAATTTCCCTTCCCATGCGGGGCACATCATCAAGATCATCTTCATTGATCACCGGCAGGTAAACTTCTTCCTGCTTAAACCGCTCAAAAAATTCCCGGGGAGCTGTCAACGGTGTATGCGGACGGTAAAATCCGACAGCAAGGAAAAAAGGTTGATCATATCGCTGATTCAGTCTTTCAATTGCCCAAGCTTCTGTTTTCTGATCCGACAGCTGACTGGCATCAGGATCATCCAGCGGGCCCCAATGAACGGCATAATTCCACCTGCCGGCCAGTCCGGCAAACGGGTAAGTGTAATCCCTGGAAATTATCCGGGAATTTATCCCCCCGGTGTGGCCCAGCTCTTCATCAACTGCCTGGTCAAGGCCGATGTTACGCGGACGGCCGTGGAATACCTTTCCGCCCATCATGGTGTGATATCCGTTTTTTTTGAAAAGCATGGGCAGGTGGTCAGCATCGCGCAACACTTCCGACCCGGACCATGGATCCCAATTTTGATATACCCCGGATCTGTGAGGAGCCACGCCTGATAATAAGGAAGTCCGGGAAGGATTGCATTTGGGCACCACGCAATGTGCATTGGTGAAAAGGATCCCGTTTTCAGCCAGGCGGTCAATATTGGGCGTCAGCGCATTCGGATGACCGTTCAGAACACCCGTCCAGTCATTGAGGTCATCGATCAGGATCAATAAGACATTGGGCTGTTCGTTTTCGTTTTCCTGTGCAGAGCCGTCAGCATATTGGAAAAACCGGAAAAACAGCCCGATCAGCAAGAACTTTGAAAAAAAACAATTTATCCAGGGTAAATTTCTCATAATTGATGTTTTCAATTTGTGAATAAGTATCTCTTTAAATTACTGGTTCTCCAGGGTCAAATTATACAACTTCGAGATATTCTGATACCTCATAAAAAAACGGTACATAGTAATTACAACACTTCCACCACTTCCCTTAACCGGATATCTTCTGATGAGCTTCCGACCATAATTTCAAACTCTCCGGGTTCAATTACATAGTTCATGTCTCTGTTCCATAATCCAAGTTCACTAACCGGGATGATAAAATGTACAACACAGGATTGCGATGGGGTAATTTCTACCTTCTTAAATGCTTTTAGCTCCTTAAAAGGTGTAGTAACCGAACTCACTTTGTCATTTATATAGACCTGAACAACCTCCTTGCCTGACATTTTGCCGGTATTCTTTATGGTAACTGTAAATTTTAGCGAGTCTTTGGGATTCAGCTTCTTACTTTTAACATTCAGATCAGAATATTTAAAATCCGTATAGCTTAATCCATGGCCAAAAGGGAACAATGACTCGTTCTTTTCAAGAAGATATCGCATTTTGAAAGCAGAAGGTTTTCTATTGTAATATACGGGTAAATGCCCCACTGACCTTGGGAAGGAAACAGGAAGTTTGCCGCTCGGGTTAACTTTTCCAAAAAGAATATCAGCAACAGCAGTACCCGTTGCTTCTCCCAGATACCAGCCTTCAATGATTGACGGAACATTTTCTTTTATGTACTGTATGGATAAAGGCCTACCATTCATCAGATATACAACCATGGGTTTTCCTGTTTGCAAAATGGCTTCAACCAGTTTCTCCTGCATTCCAACCAGATTTAATTTATTCCTGTCTCCAATTCTGTTGCCGATGCTTTCCCTGCATGTTCTTGGTGTTCCTCCCAGGGCCAATACCACAACGTCAGAATTCTTTGCTGTTTCAACAGCTTCCCGGATTAGTTGTTTGTCTTTCTCAGGCTCATTCAGCTCGATTTCACCCAATCTCCAATAACCTTCTCCCTTATGAATTTTACAGCCTTCAGCGTAGTTTACATTTATCCTGTTTCCAGCGTGATTTTTAATGCCTTCCAGGATGGTTATTCCCCTGTTCAGACTGCTTCTGGTGGAATAACTTCCGAAATGCACCTGATTGGCATTGGGCCCGATCACTGCTATGCTGCCTATTTTTTTAATATCTATGGGAAGGATCTTTGGTTCGTTTTTAAGCAGTACCATTGAATTTCGAGCCGATTTCAAGGCCAATTCCCGATGCAGTTTTGAATGGTTTACAGCAGTGGCAAAATCCTTGTCAGCCAGATAGTTTTCAAACAATCCCAGCCTGAATTTTATCCGCAGTACATTTGCGACTGCCCTGTCCAAATATTCAACAGGTATCTCTTTATTCAAAAATTTGTCCCTCAACAAATGGTAGTTATTTCCGTTGGGTACATCAGCATCCAATCCTGCCTCTAAGGCCATTTGTGCAGCTTCCTCCAATGTATTCGATTGAAAATGCAATTCTTTAATTCGTGCGATACCTCCGTAATCTGATACAACCATTCCATCAAACCCCCATTCTTCTCTCAATATATCCTGTAACAACCAGCGATTGGTATGGCAGGATATTCCGTTATATTCATTGTAAGCGGCCATCACAGCGCAAACATCCGCTTCTTCTACTGCCGCCTTGAATGATACCAGCTCGATTTCGCGCATGGTACGCTCCGACATACTGTTGTAAGACCTGTTCAAACCTCCCGTGGGTTGACCTGATCCTCCAAAATGCTTAACAGTTGCAGCAATATGAACACTATCGATCACCGGGCCTTTCCCCTGAAAGCCTTTTACCATGGCAACGGCAAATCTGGACGATAAAAATGGATCTTCCCCGAAAGTTTCCTCTATTCTTCCGAAACGGGGATCTCTTCCGATATCAATTGTTGGGGTGAAGGCCAGATTGGATCCCCGGCTCCTGGTTTCCCTGGCTATTGCTGAAGCCACTTCTTCTTCAAGTTCAATATCCCATGAGCTGGCCCTGGCGATTGCCTGGGGGAAAATGGTGGCACCTTTCATCATAACACCGTGCAGGCATTCTTCATGAACAATAGCCGGAATACCAAGGCGTGTATTGTTTACCAGATACTTCTGCAATCTGTTTAATTTTTTAACTGTCTCCTCCGGTGTAAGATCCTCTCCCGACCTTGCCAATTGGCCAACTCCATGTATTAGAAGTTTTTTATCAAGGTCGCCGCTCTGGTCATCAATTTCATCTGGGATGGATGTAATCTGTGCAAGTTTTTCATCGATTGTCATTCTGCTTAACAGATCCTGAACTCTTTTTTCTACTGGCAATTCAGGATTTTTATAATCCGGTTGTTTGGGTATAAATGTAAATGCACATAATGTTAGTATTATCAAAGCAACCATTCCTTTTTTCATCACCAAATGGTTTTTATTGAATTTCTTCGTATAGAGATATAATAAATTCTCCTCTTGTGCGGCTGTTTTCCGCGATTTCAATTGCTTTCTCTTTCATTTCTTCTCCAAATTTTTTTCCAACCAGACCGATCCATTCAGATTTTAATTCTTCCGTTAATTTTTTTTGTGTATTTACATCAGTAAAAGCAAAAGCCCCACCAGGTTCTTTTGTATAAGGATTTAATGTATCAGGATACAAATGCTGAAAAAATCCTCTATTACCCAGAAATTGAACGGCCTTAAAATATCTTGATCCCGGCGGCACATCGGAAACATAAAAAGTTATAGCGCCAGCTTCATGTAATTTAGTTTGCAGTTGAACAATATCTATATCCCGAGGAATTTCATCATGATTTAACGAGATGACTGCGGACATTCCTGCCGCTTCCCCTAATGCGGTCCAGGTAGGTTCCATCCTGATTGTTGAAAAACCAATTCGGCTGGCTGATACAGCTACCGGCACCAACAAATTATCCGTTTTTTCAGGTAAAATAACACCGTAAGGCACTTGATAAGGAACTGTAGGTTTCCCTTTGAGCATGCCTACTTTATGTCCCTCACTGTCTAAATGAGAACCATGGCTATTAAAATTATAATCTCCCACTGAAATAGCCGTCTCATGCGCAGGAGCTCTCACACTTCCTTTTTCCGGACTGCCGTCGTGCTGTGTAAAAATATATTCACCAACCATACGTCTTCCTTCTCTCACGTAAAGCCAGGGAGGGAAATGATTGTTATCTTCAAATTCATCTTCAGGATACCCCCACGTTGACATTTCTGTTCTAACCGAATCGGGAAGCCGTTCATCATGGCTTAAGAAGTAAAAATAACTTTTGGCTTTAAACCTGGCCAATTCTTCCAATTGTAATCTTTCTTCGTATGTTGCCTCTGGCCACTTGTCCGACTCATTATAAAGCATGAAGCTTTCTGTGTCTGCGGAATGCCGGTCATTTAAATTAGCCTTTTTATTTGGAATTTCATATATGCCAATTACCTGCCTAAGTTGAGTAAAACGACCAGTTTTAAATCCTTCAAGTAAAATAGGATAGTCGGTTGTATCATAACCTTCCGGTTTGTCAAATTCAATCCTGTTATTTGGATCTTTTGTAACGGCCACCCTGTAATTATAGGCCATAACATGATCGTCACCTTCTTCAGTCGCTAAACTTTCATTGTATTTATGCCGTGGCTCAGCTCCTAAAACATATTCTTCACCGGCCATTGCCATTAAATCCCCTTCATAAGAAGCATCAATGAATATTTTTCCGTTAAAAGATTTTTTTTTACCGGAATTGATATTACGAACTTTAATTTCTTTTATATTTTTGTTGTTTTCAGATCTTTTTATATCCTCAAGTATTAATTCTGTTTCGGTTGTTACACCGGCTTTACTAATCAT
>CAZNPH010000019.1:28215-81702 GCA_964574985.1 uncultured Bacteroidaceae bacterium | reverse complement strand
CCGAGCCCGTGGGCGCAAATGCCACCGACAACACATGCAGCGACGTGGCGCTCAGTTATGACCTGCAGAACAATGTGGATAACCTGGGCAATGCCCAGCCCTCTTCATTCTCATGGGTGGCTGACGACAATCTCAATGTCTCAGGGGAAAGCACAACCTCCCAGGCAGGCGATATTATCAACGATTCCATTACCAACCATACATCTTCAGACCAGGATGTTGTATATACGGTCACCCCCACGGGTGACAACGGCTGTACGGGTGATGACTTTACGGTCACCGTAACGGTACGGCCGGCACCCTTGTTGACTCCCGGACTCACAGAAACGGTCTGCAGCCATGTGTCAACCAACCGGAGTCTGAGCATCACCAACGGACTCGCGGGAACCACATACGAATGGCCTGCACCCACCAACACGGGAGGCATGACCGGCGGTACTGCAGGAGCACCGGGATCCACCGGACCCATTACCGACGTGTTCACCAACCTGACCGGCTCACCACAAACTGCTACCTACAGTGTTACCCCTACCAGCGGGTCTGGATGTGCCGGGCCGGCCAGGGATGTGGTCATCACCGTCAATCCCTACCCGCTCACTTCCGAGATATCCGGGGAATCAGAACTCTGCGTGGGTGAAACCAATAAGGTCTATGAAGTAACCAGCACCGCAGGATCATCCTACAGCTGGACGGTTCCGGCCTTCATGACCGCAACCTATGATGACAACCTGTATTTTATCATTGCCAGGGCGGATGCCGCGGGCACAGGTAACATTGAGGTAGTGGAAACCAACTCATACGGATGTGTAGGCCCCACCAAGACATTCCCGGTAACGGTTTCGGATTATGTAATCGCCGAGACCGTATCGGGACCTGAAGTAGTTTGCCTGGGCGATGCGGGCGTTACCTATTCCGTACCGGACAATGCGGGCTCCACCTATGACTGGACCGTGCCCGCAGGAGTAACCATCACATCCGCTTCCGACCAGCACGAGATCACGGTCACCTTTAACCTGGTAACTTCCGGAGATATCACGGTTGTGGAAACCAATGCCTCGGGATGTACCACTGTCCATGATCCGCTGACGGTGACAGTCAATGATGTAAACGGAGGCACCATTGCTGATGACCATGCGGTTTGTGACGGGGGCGACCCGGATCCGCTTACAAGTTCGATAGACGGAACCGGAGACGGCACCATCACCTATCAGTGGCAATCGAGCAATGACAATGTTACCTTTGCCGACATTGCAGGGGCCACAGGTTCAACCTACGACCCGCCGGGGCCCCTGACCCAGACCATGTATTACAAGCGGGTCACTACCAGTACACTGAGCACGGTGGGTTGCACGGCGGAATCCAATGTAGTGACCGTTACCCTGAACAATGTGATCGGCGGCACCATATCGGCCGACCAGACCATCTGCAGCGGGGACAACCCGGATGCATTCACCAGTGACCTGGACGGGACCGGCAGCGGAACCATCACCTACCAGTGGCAATCGAGTCCGGATAACATCACCTTTACCGACATCGCAGGTGCCACCCTGGTAACCTATGATCCGCCGCCACTTGCTGCAACAACCTATTACAAGCGGATCACCACCAGTACACTGAGCGGAACACCCTGTACGGCCGAATCCAATGTGGTGACCGTTACGGTGAACGATGTGGACGGAGGAACCGTCGGTTCTGACCAGACCATCTGCAGCGGGGATGATCCGGCTGCATTAACCAGTACGGTGGACGGGGCCGGGGACGGCACCATCACCTACAGATGGCAGTCCAGCAACGACAATGTAACCTTTACCAACATCACGGGAGCAACTTCAGCAACCTATGACCCGCCGGTACAGACACAGACCAAATATTACAGGCGGATCACCACCAGCACGCTGAACGGACAGCCCTGTACGGCTGAAAGCAACGTGATCACTGTCACGGTCAATGATGTGGATGCCGGTTCCATCGGCAGTGACCAGACCATCTGCAGCGGGGACGACCCGGCGGCCTTCACCAGCATTGTGAACAGCACAGGCAGCGGCACCATTAGCTACCAGTGGCAGGACAGTCCGGACAACGTCACTTTCACGGACATTGCCGGAGCTACATCTGCAACCTATGACCCCGGTGCGCTTGCAGCCACTACCTATTATAAACGGGTTACCACCAGTTCACTGAACGGAACGGACTGTACGGATGAAAGCAATGTGGTAACGGTCACCGTGAATAATGTTACCGGGGGGACCATTGCAGCCGACCAGACCATTTGCAGCGGCGACGACCCGGCAGCACTGACCAGCACGGATGACGGTAGCGGGGACGGAACGGTCACCTACAAATGGCAGTCGAGTCCGGACAACATCACCTACACCGATATCCCGGGAGAAACCACCACTACATATGATCCGGGTGTGCTTACCCAGACCATGTACTACAAGCGGATCATCACCAGCTCCCTGAACGGGAAAGGCTGTTCTGCGGAAAGCAACGTGGTCACCATCACGGTCAATGATGTTGACGGAGGAACCATCGCGGCTGACCAGACGATCTGCAACGGGGACGACCCGGCTGCACTGACCAGCGTGGTGGACGGCAGCGGTGACGGAGCCGTAACCTACCAGTGGCAGGACAGTCCGGACAACGTCACCTTTACCGATATCGGCGGGGCCACCTCATCAACTTATGATCCGGGCGTACTGGCAGCGACAACCTATTACAAGCGCATCACCACCAGCACGCTGAATACGGTACCATGCACGGATGAATCCAATGTGGTCACCGTCACGGTCAATGATGTGGACGGGGGAACCATCGGAAGCGACCAGACCATCTGCAGCGGCGGCAATCCGTCTGCCTTCACCAGCGATGTGGACGGGAGCGGAAGCGGCAGCATTACCTACCAGTGGCAGTCCAGCACCGATAATATAACTTTCAGCAACATCGGCGGAGCCACATCATCAACCTATGATCCGGGCGTGCTGACCCAGACCATGTATTACAAGCGGGTCACCACCAGTTCACTGAACGGTGTGCCCTGCACGGCAGAATCCAACGTGGTCACCGTTACGGTCAATGATGTGGACGGAGGCACCATCGGAAGCGACCAGACCATCTGCAGCGGGGATGACCCGGCGGCCTTCACCAGTTCGGTTGACGGAAGCGGGGACGGAGCCATCACCTACCAGTGGCAGCTCAGCACAGACAACATTACCTATACGGACATAGGCGGAGCGACCCTGTCCACATACGATGCGGCTCCGCTGACCCAGACGGTCTATTACAAGCGGATCACCACCAGCACGCTGAACGGCAGGGAATGCACCGCGGAAAGCAATGTGGTCACCGTAACCGTCAATGATGTTAACGGAGGATCCATTGCTGCCGACCAAACCATCTGCAGCGGGGATGACCCGGCAGCACTGACCAGCATCGTGGACGGAACAGGGGACGGAGTGATCTCTTACCAGTGGCAGGACAGTCCGGACAACATCACCTTCACCGATATCGGGGGAGCCACCTCGGTAACTTATGATCCCGGCACCCTGGCAGCAACTACTTATTACAAGCGTATCGCAACCAGCACGCTGAACGGCACACCCTGCACGGCAGAGAGCAACGTGGTGACCATAACCGTCAATGATGTGGACGGAGGGTCCATCGCGGCCGACCAGACCATCTGCAGCGGGGACGACCCGGCGGCACTGACCAGCACGGTGGACGGCAGCGGGGACGGAACCATTTCCTACCAATGGCAATCCAGCACGGACAACATCACATTCGGCAATATCTCGGCAGCCACCTCCCCAACTTATGATCCCGGCGTACTTACGCAGACCATGTATTACAAGCGGGTTACCACCAGCACATTGAACGGCAAACCCTGCACGGCGGAAAGCAACGTGGTCACCATCACCGTCAACGATGTGGGCGGAGGGTCCATCGGCAGCAATCAGACCATCTGCAACGGGGATGACCCGGCTGCCTTCACCAACGATGTGGACGGCACAGGAAGCGGCACCATCACTTATCAGTGGCAGGACAGTCCGGACAACATCACCTTCACCGACATTGCCGGGGCCAATGCAGCAACCTATGACCCGGGCGTGCTGGCAACCACTACCTATTACAAACGGATAACCACCAGCACATTGAATACGGTGCCCTGCACGGCGGAATCCAACGTGGTCACCGTCACTGTCAACCAGGTGGACGGCGGGTCCATAGCAGCCGACCAGACAATATGCAACGGGGATGATCCTGCAGCACTGACCAGCACCGCGGACGGCAGCGGCGACGGAACCATCACCTTCAAGTGGCAGTCCTCAACCGACAACATCACATTCACCGACATTGCCGGGGCAACATTCAATATTTATGATCCTCCCGTACAAACACAAACCATGTACTACAAGCGGGTTACCACCAGCACGGTCAGCGGCGTGCCCTGCACGGCAGAATCCAACGTGGTTACCATAACCGTCAACGATGTGGACGGAGGGTCCATCGCGGCCGACCAGACCATATGCAGCGGTGATGACCCCGCGGCACTGACCAGCCCGGACGACGGCTCGGGAGACGGGGCACTGACCTACCAGTGGAAGGAAAGCACCGACAATGTCACCTATACGGATATTGCCGGGGAAAACACAACCACCTACGATCCGCCTGTACTGACCCAGACCATGTACTACAAGCGGGTCATCACCAGCACGCTGAACACCGTGCCCTGCACGGCAGAATCCAACGTGGTCACCATAACCGTCAATGATGTGGACGGAGGGTCCATCGCGGCCGACCAGACCATATGCAACGGGGACGACCCGGCTGCACTGACCAGTTCGACAGCCGGAACAGGAAGCGGTGCCATTACCTACCAGTGGCAGGACAGTCCGGACAACATTACCTTCACCAATATTGCCGGAGCAACATCGGCAACCTATGACCCGGGGGTACTGGCAGCCACTACCTATTACAAACGGATAACCACAAGCACGCTGAACACCGTGCCCTGCACGGATGAGAGCAACGTGGTCACCATCACCGTCAACGATGTAGACGGAGGGGTTATCGCGGCCGGCCAGACCATATGCAGCGGGGACGATCCGGCGGCTCTGACCAGTACAACGGACGGCAGCGGCGACGGGACCATTTCCTACAAGTGGCAGTCCAGCACCGACAATGTTACTTTCAGTGATATCTCCGGAGCCACTTCGGTCACTTATGATCCTTCGGCACTGTCCCAGACCATGTATTACAAGCGCATCACCACCAGCACATTGAACGGCAAGCCCTGCACGGCGGAAAGCAACGTGGTCACCATCACCGTCAACGATGTGGGCGGAGGGTCCATCGGCAGCAATCAGACCATCTGCAACGGGGATGACCCGGCTGCCTTCACCAACGATGTGGACGGCACAGGAAGCGGCACCATCACTTATCAGTGGCAGGACAGTCCGGACAACATCACCTTCACCGACATTGCCGGGGCCAATGCAGCAACCTATGACCCGGGCGTGCTGGCAACCACTACCTATTACAAACGGATAACCACCAGCACATTGAATACGGTGCCCTGCACGGCGGAATCCAACGTGGTCACCGTCACTGTCAACCAGGTGGACGGCGGGTCCATAGCAGCCGACCAGACAATATGCAACGGGGATGATCCGGCAGCACTGACCAGCACTGCAGACGGCAGCGGCGACGGAACCATCACCTACCAGTGGCAATCGAGTCCGGATAACCTGGTATTCTCCAACATCGGAGGAGCCATCCTGCCCACCTACGACCCGCCGGCACTGACCCAGACCATGTATTACAAGCGGGTCACCACCAGCACGCTCAGCGGCGCACCCTGCACGGCAGAATCCAACGTGGTTACCATCACCGTCAATGATGTGGATGGAGGTACAGTATCAGGAAACCAGACCATCTGCAACGGGGACGACCCGGCAGTCTTCACCAACGATACGGACGGCAGCGGTGACGGGGCCATCACATACAAATGGCAGGACAGTCCGGATAACATCACCTTCACGGACATCAGCGGGGCTACATCCTCCACCTATGATCCGGGCGTGCTGACTCAGACCACCTATTACAGGCGTGTCACCATCAGCACCCTGAACGGTACGCCATGTTCCGCCGTAAGCAATGTACTGACGGTAACGGTAAATGATGTGGGCGGCGGGGCCATTGCGGAAAACCAGACCATCTGCAACGGGGACAATCCTGCAGGATTCTACAGCACAACCGACGGAAGCGGTGACGGCACCATCAGTTACCAGTGGCAGGAAAGCACCGACAATATAACTTTCACCGACATTGCCGGAGCCATCTTCTCCTCCTATGACGCCGGAGCACTGACCCAGACCATGTACTACAAACGCATCACCACCAGCACATTGAACGGAGTACCCTGTACTGCGGAAAGCAATGTGGTTACCGTTACGGTGAATGATGTAGATGCCGGTTCCATCGGCAGCGACCAGACCGTCTGCAGCGGGGACGACCCGGCTGAACTGACCAGCACAACGGACGGCACGGGAAGCGGGGCCATCACCTATCAGTGGAAATCCAGCACCGACAACATCACATTTGCCGATATCGGCGGAGCCACTTCTTCCACCTACGATCCGGGTACACTGACCCAGACCACATATTACAAACAGGTAACCACCAGTACACTGAACGGCAAGGAATGCACCGCGGAAAGCAACGTGGTCACCATCACGGTCAACGATGTGGACGGGGGGACCGTTGCATCCGACCAGACCATTTGCAACGGCGATGACCCGGCTGCATTTACCAGTGATGTGGACGGCACGGGAAGCGGGCCCATAACATACCAGTGGCAGGATAGTCCGGACAATGTCACCTTTACCGACATTGCCGGAGCCACTTCGGACACATACGATCCCGGTGCCCTTACCCAAACCATGTATTACAAGCGCATCACCACCAGTACATTAAATACGGTGCCCTGCACGGCGGAAAGCAACGTGGTCACCATAACGGTCAATGATGTGGACGGGGGGACCGTTGCATCCGACCAGACCATTTGCAACGGCGATGACCCGGCTGCATTTACCAGTGATGTGGACGGCACAGGAAGCGGGGCCATCACCTACCAGTGGCAGAACAGTCCGGACAATGTCACCTTTACCGACGTTGCCGGAGCCACCTCGGCCACATACGATCCCGGTGCGCTTACCCGGACCATGTATTACAAGCGCATCACCACCAGTACATTGAATACGGTGCCCTGCACGGCAGAAAGCAACGTGGTCACCGTGACGGTCAATGAGGTTGACGGGGGAACAATTGGCAGCGGCCAGACCATCTGCAGCGGGGATGACCCGGCGGCATTTACCAGTGATGCGGACGGCACGGGAAGCGGGGCCATAACATACCAGTGGCAGAACAGTCCGGACAATGTCACCTTCACCGACATTGCCGGAGCCACTTCGGCCACATACGATCCCGGTGCCCTTACCCAAAACATGTATTACAAGCGCATCACCACCAGTACATTGAATACGGTGCCCTGCACGGCGGAAAGCAACGTGGTCACCATAACGGTCAATGATGTGTACGGGGGAGAGGTAAGCGGCGATCAGACCATCTGCAGCGGGGATGACCCGGCTGCACTGACCAGCACGACCGCCGGCAGCGGCAGCGGAGCCATCACCTACCAGTGGCAGGACAGTCCGGACAATGTCACCTTTACCGACATTGCCGGAGCCACCTCGGCCACATACGATCCCGGTGCACTGACAGCAACCACCTATTACAAACGGATCACCACCAGTACGCTCAGCGGAGCGCCCTGTTCGGCGGAAAGCAACGTGGTCACCATCACGGTCAATGATGTTGACGGGGGAACAATTGGCAGCTACCAGACCATCTGCAGCGGGGACGACCCGGCGGCATTTACCAGTGATGCGGACGGCACGGGAAGCGGGGCCATAACATACCAGTGGCAGAACAGTCCGGACAATGTCACCTTCACCGACATTGCCGGAGCCACTTCGGCCACATACGATCCCGGTGCCCTTACCCAAAACATGTATTACAAGCGCATCACCACCAGTACATTGAATACGGTGCCCTGCACGGCGGAAAGCAACGTGGTCACCATCACGGTCAATGATGTGGACGCAGGAGAGGTAAGCGGCGATCAGACCATCTGCAACGGGGACGATCCTGCTGCACTGACCAGCGATACTAACGGCAGCGGAAGCGGGGCCATAACATACCAGTGGCAGGACAGTCCGGACAATGTCACCTTTACCGACGTTGCCGGAGCCACCTCGGCCACATACGATCCCGGTGCGCTTACCCGGACCATGTATTACAAGCGCATCACCACCAGTACATTGAATACGGTGCCCTGCACGGCAGAAAGCAACGTGGTCACGGTGACGGTCAACGATGTGGACGGGGGAACCATCGCAGGCGGCCAAACCATCTGCAGCGGTGACAATCCGTCTGAACTGACCAGTACGACAGCAGGAAGCGGCAGCGGAACCATCGCTTACCAGTGGCAGTCCAGCACCGATAACATCACATTCACCGATATAGGAGGTGCAACCTCGGCCACCTATGACCCCGGTGCGCTGACCCAAACCATGTACTACAAACGGGTCACTACCAGCACGCTCAGCGGAGTGCCCTGCACGGCAGAAAGCAACGTGGTCACTGTAACGGTCAATGATGTGGACGGAGGGACCGTTGCAGCCGGCCAGACCATCTGCAACGGCGATGATCCGGCAGCACTGACCAGTACGGTTGACGGAAGCGGCGACGGGACCATCACCTATGCCTGGAAAGAAAGCACTGATAATATCACCTTTACGGATATTTCCGGGGCTGCTTCGGCAACCTACGATCCCGGTGCACTGACCCAAACCATGTATTACAAACGGGTCACCACCAGCACGCTTAGCGGAACACCATGCACCGCCGAAAGCAACGTGGTCACCGTCACCGTCAATGATGTGTACGGAGGGACTGTCGGCAGCGATCAGACCATCTGCAACGGGGGCGACCCGGCCACAATCACCAACACGGTGGACGGCAGCGGTGACGGTACCATTTCCTATCAGTGGCAGGAAAGCGCCGATAACATCACGTTTACGGACATTGCAGGGGCCACGCTGGTCATATATGATCCCGGTGCACTTACACAGACCATGTATTACAAACGGGTTACCACCAGCACACTGAACGGGAAAGAGTGTGCCGCGGTAAGCAATGTGGTCACCGTCACAGTCAATGATGTGGATGCCGGTTCCATCGGCAGCGACCAGACCATCTGCAGCGGGGATGACCCTGCGGCGCTGACCAGCATGACCGACGGCAGCGGTGACGGCAGCATCACATACAAATGGCGCCATAGTACCGACAACGTGAATTTTACGGATATATCAGGCGCTACGCTTTCAACCTACGATCCCGGCATACTGACCCAGACCCGGTACTATAAGCGGGTCACCACCAGCACACTGAACGGCAAGGATTGTTCGGCTGAGAGCAATGTGGTGACCGTAACCGTGAACGATGTGGACGGCGGAGCCATCTCGGACAATCAGACCATCTGCAGCGGGGACAATGCGCCCACCCTGACCAGTGCTACTGATGGCACCGGCAGCGGGACCATCACTTACCTGTGGCAGCAAAGCGCCGACAACATAACCTTCAGCGATATTGGAGGGGCCACGTCCGCCACCTATGATCCGGGGGCGATGACCTCCGGGATGTACTTCAGGCGGATCGCCGTCAGCACACTGAACGGCAGGGAATGCACGGACGCAAGCAACGTGGTAAGGATCATTGTCAATGAACTTCCCGAGGTCACACAGCAGCCTCAGGATACCACCCTCTGCGAAGGCAAGAACGCGGGATTCACCGTGAACGCAGGGGTGACCACCAATCCGTCCTACCAGTGGCAGGTGGACAAGCAGGATGGCAACGGGTATACCGACCTGACCGACGCAGGCCAGTACATCGGTTCCACCGCATCCTCTCTCAGTGTATTCGGGGTAACCGCAGATATGGACGGGTACGAATACAGGGCCGTGGTCAGCGGCACCTGTTCGCCTGCGGCCACTTCACAGCCGGCCGTGCTTACGGTTAACACCAGGCCTTCGGTAACCACCCAGCCACAGGATGCGGTGATCTGCGCATCCGGCGATACAAGCTTCAGCGTGGTGGCTGCGGGCACCAACCTGAGCTACCAGTGGCAGGTGGACGAAGGTAGCGGATACAACGATATCACAGGTTCACATGGCGGCATTTACAGCGGGTACAATACGCCCACCCTGGGTGTGACCGGACCCGGGGCTTCCTTCAACGGCAACCGCTACAAGGTCATGGTCAGCGGGACCTGCCCGCCGGCCACCAGTTCGGGCATCGCCCTGCTGACCGTACAGAGCGCGCCGCAGGTTATTACCGATCCTTCGGATGTGACCATATGCGAATTCGGCAATGTCAGCTTCAACGTGGGGGCCACCGGGGCCAGCATGACCTATCAGTGGCAGGAAAATGACGGAACCGGATGGAATGACCTGGACGACACGGGCAACTACATCGGGACCAAACTGTCCTCCATGAGCGTGTTCAACGTGGATTCCTCCATGACCGGGTACCTGTACCGCGTGGCGGTCTCCGGCGCATGTTCGCCCCAGGACACCTCCGGCGCCGGACAGCTCACCGTGAATACGAGTCCGGCCATCTGGACCCAGCCCGCCGACACGGTGGTCTGCCAGGATGTGGACGCCGGTTTCTCGGTGGGTGCAACCGGGGCCGGACTCACATACCAGTGGCAGGAGAACACGGGAGGCGGTTTTGTCAACCTCAGTGACGGGGCCGGTTATTCAGGCACCGGCACCAGTCAGCTCACCGTCACCGATCCCGCCACCTCTATGTCAGGTTACCAGTACCGTGTCACCGTGAGCGGGACCTGTTCACCCTCGGTGAATACATCCTTTGCCACCATGACCGTGAACGCTCCCCCGGCCATCGCCACCCAGCCGGCAGCTGCCGAGGTCTGTGAAGACGGAAGCGCCATCTTTGTTTCCGGGGCCACCGGAACGGGCATTACCCTGCACTGGCAGGTCAATGACGGAACGGGCTGGACCGACCTCTCCGACGATGCGAACTACTCCGGATCCAACTCGTCAAGCCTGTCAGTCAGCAACATCCCGGTATCCATGGACGGCAATGCCTGCCGGCTCCAGGTGCGGGGCGCCTGCGGAGTACTGAATTCCGATGAGCCGGTCCTGACCGTCAATGCGAACCCCACGGCAACCATAACCGGTGACGGCGACTTCCCTCTGGTCTGCGGCGGAAGCGACCTCAACCTCGACGGGAGTCCGTCCGGCGGATCCGGCACATACAACAGCCATGTATGGACCGGGGATATCGGGCCCCTGTCGGTCACCAATGTTCAGAAACCCGTATTCAACAGCAAGGCCGACGGCACATTCAACCTGACCTATACGGTCACCGACAGCAAGGGTTGTGTGGCCAGCGACAACGCGGTGATCACCAATGACCGTCCGAATGCCCAGTTCACCTCCGATGCGAGTCCGTCCTGCGGCACCATCACGGTCAGCTTCACCAACCAGTCCGCCGGCGCCGTATCCTACGAGTGGAACTTTGATGATCCCTCTGATCCCGGGATCGTTACCGGGGAGAATCCGAGCCACGACTTTGCCAACTTCACCGAATATGTCTATTATTTCAACGTGGAAATGGCCGCCATTTCAGAAAACGGCTGCCGTGACACGGCTTCCCAGGTGGTGACCGTCTTCCCCAGCGTGGACGCTTCCTTTACCATCGATCCCGACACGGGCTGTAATCCGGTCACTTCACAGATGACCACCACGCCGGGTGCCGCATCCTATTACTGGGAATACGGGGACGGCAACGCGGAGAGCGGAAGCTATGTATCGGTGCACCAGTTCCTCAACACCACCAATGATGTGAAGGTCTTCGATGTGAGTCTGACCACCACCTCATTCTACGGCTGTACCGACACCAAGACCAACCAGGTTACGGTCCGTCCGCTGCCCACGGTCGCTTTCTCCGCCGATCCCATCATGCAGGATTATCCGGAGGCCACCGTCGAGCTGACCAACCTCACCCAGGAAGGCATCTGGGATTACAAATGGACTTTCGGCGACAGGAGCTCCTCCACGGAGACCGAACCGGTCCATACCTATGACGAACCGGGCATGTACACCATCACCCTGACCGCTTACACCAATGAGTGCATTGACAGTGTATCGCATCAGGTCACCATCAATCCGGCCCAACCGGTCGCGGACTTCAGCGAGCCACCCACGGGATGCGCGCCGCTGACCATCGACTTCGAGAACAATTCCCAATTCGCCAACAGCTATGTATGGGATTTCGGGAACGGGAGCTCCTCATTCCAGCAGAGTCCGACCATGACCTATTACGAATCCGGCACCTTCGCCGTGCGGCTCACCGTGATGGGTCCGGGCGGATCGGACAACACCACCCGTCTGGTCACGATCAAAAAGACCCCCAACCCCTATGCGAACGTGGCACCGACCTTCGTATTCGTCAATGACAATCCGGTCAAGTGTTTCAACCTGACCACGGATACGGCCAATGCCACATATCTCTGGGATTTCGGCGACGGAGAGACCAGCAATGCCTTCGAGCCCGCGCACATTTACAGCGAACCGGGGACCTATGACATCATCCTGACAGCCACCAACGATAACGAATGTTCGGCTGAATACACCTTCTCGGAGGTCGAAGTTGAACCTGCCGGCGAGATCCTGTTCCCGAACGTATTCCGCCCGAATCCCGACGGACCCTCCGGCGGCGAATATGTGCAGGGACAGGACAACAACGAGGTATTCTTCCCGGGCATTTACGAGCAGTTGCTGGAATACCACCTGTACATTTACAACCGCTGGGGCGAGCTGATCTTCGAAAGCAACGATGTGAACATCGGCTGGGACGGATATATTGACGGCAAGCTGGCCGAGCAGGGGGTATATATCTGGAGGATCCAGGGCAAGTACGCCAACGGTCAGACGTTTATCGACGCCGGAGACATCACCCTGCTGAGGTAACATTGAAGATTGTCATCGATATAGGCCACCCCGCGGACGTCCATCTGTTCAGGAACTTCATCTTCCGTATGAGGGAAAAGGGTCATGAATTCTTCATTTATGCCCGGGACAAGGACGTGACCCATGAACTGCTGGAAATATACGGACTGGATTTTGTTTCCAGGGGCAAAGGGAAAGATTCCCCGGCCGGCAAGTTCCTTTATCTGATCTTCACTGTGCTTCGCTTCGTATGGCCCGTAACCCGGTTTGGCCCGGACATCTTCCTCAGCCGGGCCTCTCCCTACAATTCACTGATCGCATTCCTTCTGGGCAAGCCGGGTATCATCATCGATGACACCGAGATCAACCGGTTTACCAAAATGGTTTACAAGCCCCTGGCATCGGCCGTCATTACCTGTGAACATTTCGGACTGGACATGGGCAAAAAACAAGTCCGTGTGCGTTCCTTCGAACCCCTGGCTTACCTGCATCCCGGATATTTCCGTCCGGATAAAAGTGTATTGAAAGAACTGGGGACAGAATCCGGGGAACAGTACTTCATTCTCCGCCTGGTGGCCGGCCGTTCATTGCATGGCGGCAGAAAATCTGCCCTTCCGGGAAAAACAGCGGAAAAGATCGTTGAGATATTACAAAAACATGGAAAAGTGTTTGTTTCGGCGGATTTTCCGCCTGTAGGCACGCTGAAAAAACATGCACTCTTTCTTTCCCCGGACCGGATACACCATGTATTGTATTTCGCCCGCATGGTGGCCGGAAACAGCGCCACCGTGGCCGCCGAAGCCGCCGTCTGCGGGACACCTTCCGTGTACATCGGCCGGGATACCCGGGGATACATCGACAAGCTGGAAAAGGAATACGGACTGGTCACCCGGCTGGTTCCCGATCCCCGGGAGCCCGAAAAGACCGTCCGGGAACTGGAAAAAACCATTGAAAACCTGCCACCGGCAGAAACAGCCCTTCAAAAACGCGATAAACTGCTCTCCTCCTCCACGGACTATACTGAATTTCTTGTCCGGGCCATCGAAAACCTTCCCGCAAGTGCTTAACCGGTAAGCACCCTGATCAGGTTCCTGTGCAGGATCCCGGTGATGCTGCAGATCTTGTGTTTCAGGTCCTTCCGCAACCGCATGAGGTACAAAGTCCTTTTCAACCTGCCCAAAAAACCCGGCAAACGGGATTGAGCGATGGTGTCCATGCAGCTTTCAACAAGTTTCTCTATTATGGGATCACTTGCTGCATATTGTTTGAATTCCCAGGGAACCGGACTCTGAAAACATTTGTTGGCCAGAAGGCAGCTCAGTACCAGGCAGCGTTCAATCCCATACCCGCCGGATATTCTGAGCAATTCGGCATAATCCATATCTTTCCATGCATGGTAAATGGCGGCAATGTCATAGAGCCAGTACAGCCGGACATACTGATGAAAGGCGCTGTGCAGACTCATATACAGCAGGTTGTTTGCCCGGTTCAGGACCGGGATCTTTTCGCCGGCCATCCGGACCGCATCCGGATCACGGAACAAAAGATCCGGCTTACCCGGAAAAAGGCTTTTGAAAATGGATATCCCATAATGCAGTTCCACATAAATCCCCTTGTTCGTATTTACAAAACCATAATCCTTGATGTGACGCCGATAATATTTCATGAGCCACCGGGAACCATCTTTCTTTGGCAATATCTTTACATATGCCCTTTCTTTCAGTACATCGCCTATTTGTTCCAGATCCGCCGGATGAATGAGGATATCGATGTCCCTGGTTTGCCGCATGTTTATTTCACCGAATAATTGCTGTGCAAGAGAGGTGCCCTTCAGGGAAATACATTCAATATTCCTGTTTTTCAGTTCTTTGAATATCTCTGTCTGTTCCCCCGTCAACATCAGGTTCCTTTTCGTGATCCCGTCCATCCGCTTTTTCATCCTGTTCTTAAAAGATCCGGGCAAAGAAAGCCCTGTATCCCCGATCTTTTGACAGACAGCCGGTATGATCCGGTGAAACTCCAAAAGATTCATGAACCGGACCGGGTCAATCAGGCCTGTCAATATATCAGGCCGCCGGCCAGACAACAATTGTATGGCCAGATCAAGCTCCCGGCTATTTTTCACTATGCATCTCATGGAACAACAAAATATTCAGGGGATTGATCAAAGCCCCCGCGAATGGATGAAGGTCTTTTTCCCGGTCAAAGTTCATGATGAACTCCAGGCGCTGCCGTAGTTTGTCAAAATCGATCATATCATGGATTCCGCTCCGGCCGGACCCTGCATTTTCAAGATATCTCCTGATGTTTTCATGATCATGATATATCCCCGGGATCAGTGAAGGTATGGTTGTCCCGGTTTTGTCCTTTCTCCAGGTGATTTCCGCCGGCATGACCGGTTCGGCCGCTTTTCTGATCATGTAGCGGTTCATTCCGTGCCTGTATTTCATTCCCGGGGGAAGGGACAGGATAAATTCCACCAGTTTTTTGTCCAGCAGGGGGAAATGATATTCAAAACCGTATTTCTTTCCAATAAGACAAGAACATTCCAATCTGTGGGCTATATAGGGATGTTCCAGCCGGGCAATCTGTTTTTCCCGCACACCTTTAACATTCATCCATTGCAACTTGCCGAGAAAATAATCTTTCATCTCGTTCAGGGGCATAAGCCCTGCTGCATAATTCAGGGGCGCTGCAGAAAAGCGCAATTCATCAAATTGACGGTCTTTCCGGTTGAACCACCGGTCCAGGTATTCAGGATTGAGGGGCCACAGGGCATATTTTACAAAAGCTTTCAATTTTTTAAAGGCATTCTTCCCCGGATCTTTCATGATCATTGACATCAACATGAAATATTTTTTTCCCGATGCCATTTCATACAAAAATTCCCTGGCTCCGGAAGAAGCCGCTTCATCGCCCCCGAAACCGGAAAACAGGATTTCAATCCCGTTTCTTTTTGCTTGTCCGTACAAGTTTTCGGAAAAAATACAAAATCCGCTTTGAGCCGGAAACCAGGACAACCGGATGAACGACCGCATGGAATCCATGACTCCCCGGCCATCGTTCCCCACGGGCAGATGGCTGATCTTTTCATTGCTCCCGGCCAGCAGGGAGCTGTAATGCCTCTCATCCTCACAAGGAAAAATCCTTTTCAGCGCCTCCTCGTCCAGCACATGGGAAAATGCATTGATTTTCCCTTTCGAATGTTCAGCAGCCAGTGCGGTGACCCATGAGGAATCCAGTCCGCCGCTCAACTCGGATCCGATCCCCGATCTTCCCCGGATTGCCTTTTTTACGGAATCAGAAGCAATCTCCCGGAATTGTTCAATGCAATCCTGTTCGGATGCACAGCCGGTCACCGGAACATTTTGCGGATTCCAGTGCCTTCCCAGCCGGTGCTTGTCCCTGCCTACTTCAATATAATGCGCCGGAGGCAAACGATATATGTCCCGGTAAGCGGTGATATCCCTTTCTGAAAAAACGGTCAGCAGGGAATCGATGAACCACCGGCGGTTCAGTTGCCTGCCTGAAAGTCCGGACCCCAGGATGGCAGACAGTTCCGTGGAAAATACAAAATAGTCCCGGTTCAACAGGTAATAAAACGGCCTGTGGCCGATCGCATCCCTTGCACAAAATGCCTTTTGCCCTTTCAGGTCACAGATCACAAAACTGAACGGATCGTCAAGTTCCGGGATAAAATCCGTTCCCTTATTCAGGTAAGATTCAACCAAGGTTTCACTGCGTTCATACAATCTTTCATCCGAACCCAGTAACAAAATGTTTGATCCTGTATTAATCCGGAGCTCTGGTTCTTTGCCGGAACGGGTAAACACGCAATAGAAATTCCCGGAAACATATTCATCTGTTTCCCTGCCGCCGGGATTGAACAGGGATTTTCCCAGCCCTTCAATATTTTCTTTTCCGACGGGCCTTTCCCCTCTTCGCATGATCCCTGCAAAACTTTCCATGATCTTTGATTGTTCAGGTGCCGAAACCGCCTAACTTTGTAAAGTAAGCAAAAATCAACCGTGTACTGCAAATATAATCTCTTTGGCCTGAATCTTTTGTCATTTATTGAGTTGCCCGAGCTCATCAGGGCAGATCATGAAAAAGCCGATGTCATCATTTCAACGGGTACCCTCCCCGGATCATTGACCAAAGCCGACGTGCACGGACCATATTTCCAGGCAAACCCGCGTGAATTTTTACTGGAAGTCCCCGGTGTTGCCCGTTACTACATTCAAAACGGCAAAAAGATACGTATTGAACCGGCCGGGGATCCTGACATTCCTTCCGTCCGTTTGTTCCTGCTGGGGTCGGCATTCAGCATCATACTTTTTCAACGCGGGCTGTTCCATCTGCATGGCAGCTCTGTGCTGATCGACCGCGTGGCCTGCTGCATCGCAGGCCCGTCAGGCTCCGGCAAGTCTGTCACCACCCTGGGGCTGATCCGGCAGGGGGCAAAACTCTTCTCCGATGACAAAACGGTCATTACAATCCGGGAGGGACAGCCATATGTCCTGCCGGGATTCCCCGTCATTAAAATCTGGAAGGATATGCTGGAAACATTCAATATCCGGCCGGAAAAAGAGTTGAAACTGAGAAACGGACTGAACAAATACCGTTCGCCCATGGCAGAACATCACATATCCGGGAGCCATCCCCTGAAATCGATATATATATTACATCAAACCAACCGTCCGGGGACGGACATTGAAGAACTGAGGGGGCCTGAGCTGTTTCATGCCCTCAGGGAACAAACCGGCAGGATCCAGTATATCAACAGGGCCGGATTGCTGAATGATCATTTTGACTGGATGCGGGGCATTACAGGGAGCACACCGGTCTACAGGGTTCATGTGCCAAAGTTTACCGGTCATTATCTGCCGGTTCATGAGGTGATTATCCGCCATCTGACCAAAAAAACTGTTTCTGAAAATGAGTCAGAATAAGATCGTCTGGATCGCTTCCTATCCGAAATCAGGGAACACCTGGTTCAGGGCATTTTTATCTTCGCTGCTGGTCTACAAAGAAAAAGAAATCGATATCAACCATCTTGGTTTTTCCGGAATTGCCAGCAACAGAAGTCTGTTTGACAGCTATTCGCCTTTTGACTCCTCTGACCTGACCCGGGAAGAAATCGATATGGTACGTCCCCGGATATACAGGCATATGGCGGAATGCAGCAAAGAGAATCTGTACGTCAAGGTCCATGATGCCTGGAGAAAAAATTCAGAAGGGATCCCCGTATTCCCCCGGGAAGTCACCGGGGCGGTGATATACATAGTCAGGGATCCGCTGGATGTGGCGGTTTCTTTTTCTTTTCACCTGAATACAAGCGTCGGGAAAACTTTGTCCATCATGAACCGGGAGGATTTTTCATTTTTTTCGGATGTGAACCGCATCGGCATCCAGTTCAGGCAGGTTTTGCACAGCTGGAAAGGCCATGTGCAGTCCTGGGTGGATCATTCCGGCCTGCCGGTGCACGTTGTGCGATACGAAGACCTGCATCTCCGCCCCCGGGAAACATTTTCAAAAGCACTTTCTTTTCTCGGACTTCATCCTTCCCCCGGTGAAATCAACAGGGCCATAAAACAGTCATCTTTCGGGAAACTGCAGGAAAAGGAAAAAAAGGAAGGTTTCAGGGAAAAACCCGTACACGCAAAGGCCTTTTTCAGGGAAGGGAAGGCCGGAAACTGGAAAAAATATTTTTCGGTCAACGACAGAAATCTTTTCGTCAAAGAAAACCGCTTGGTTATGCAAAGATTCTGCTATGTTGACATGGATTGTTAATTTTTTGTAATTTTATCTTGAATGAACGATCAATTCAGGGATACATCAATGGTCAGAAGGAAAAAGGATTTTGCCGGCACCCGGCTGGATGATGAACTGGTTTTGCTGGATCCGGATGGTGAACGCTATGTCAATCTGAATCCGGTGGCAGCGGAGATCTGGGACATCATTGCCGATCCGGTGGGTTTTCAGCAACTGATCGAAAGACTGACGGAAACATATGATATCGATGCCGGTACCTGTAAGACCGAAGTCGCTTCCTTTCTGAAGAAACTGAATGAACTCAAGCTGATCGATGTACAGTACTAAACGATATATCGTCCGGTTCCTGCAGGCCGGTTTCCCGGAAAAGAAAATGGCAATGCTTGTTTTCTTGAATCTGGTGAGGACATATTTCAATCTGAAAACCCGTTCATTCAGTTCCCTGGTCCTGCAATACAATCAAAGAAAAAACCACAACCTGCAGGGAGTCCGTATGCAACCTTTGGGCCGGATAACCGGTCTTCACAGAAAGATGTCCCGTTTGCTTTTCGGATCGGGCAGTTGTCTTGTTGAATCGCTGGCACTGAAGAGATATTTATCAAAACACAACTTGCATATGCCTGTGGTTCTGGGGATTAAAAAAGAAGGGGGCAGACTGGTGGCTCATGCATGGATCGAAGGTCTGTATAAAGAAAACAATGATTTTACACCCATAATGAACATTTGATAACCTGTAAATAATTTTTCCTATGGATAAGGATAAGAAGAAAACAACGCGGAAAAAGAAATGGTCATCTCCCGGAATCGATACGGTCAGCATATATGAAACCAGGGCCGGGGCCGGCGGGGGAACGGAAACTTCGCCTTTCGGACTGGAACATTCCCCATAGCAATGGGCTGTAAAAGGGCTGTATATAACGCTTTTTTGATCACTCCCGTAAATATTAGATCATGAAAAAAATCGGTTTGCTTATTTTATGTTCCTTTTTTTTCGGGAACACACAGGCACAGAGCTTTGTCCTGAGCAATGTGCTGAAGGGATCAGGAAACGTCACCGACAAAAGAATGATCCGGAACCGCAACAACTTGTATATGCTGGGGGAATTCGACAATGATCTGTACCTGGGAGGCGATACCTATAATACCAATGGGAACAAGGATTTCTTCCTCACCAAGATCAAAAGGAACGGCCAGTTTGACTGGTTGAAGACCGGGGGAAGCTCCGGTCTGGACTTTGTTACAGGACTGGCTGCCTATCAGGATACACTGCGGGTGGTTGGCGCTTTTCCGGGCACCATTGATTTTACGCCCACCAATTCCCTTGACGCCTATGGTTCATATGATGTATTTCTGGCTGATTATGATACCCTGGGGAATTTCATAGACGCGGGACTCATCCTGTGGGGCCCCGGCCTGATCGCCGTCCAGGATGTGGCCATTGACGGCCGGAATCTCATCCTTACGGGATTTTTCAAGGACAGCCTGTATTTCGGGATCAGGGACACCCATGTAATTGACACACTGTTGAACAAAACCTCCATTAATCATCATTTCGTCATAAAAAAGGATCTGTATAATCAATCGGGCTGGGGAAAATCCTACAAAGCCAACAATAATGTGACCAGAATACAAGCGGTTGCATCCGGTGACAATGCCTATTACTTTACAATGTATTACGAGGATTCCATCTACTTTGACACCGATACACTTGAAAGCACAACCAACGATTATGACATGGCTCTCGTGAAGCTGGACAAATCAGACGGGTCTGAAGCCTGGATCAAAAAGACCGTCGGGCCGGGGGATGTTATCCCTGAAAACATGATCATCAGTCAGCACGACAACAGCATTATGTGCGGCGGGAAATTCTCAGGGAACTATATACTGGTTGACTCTACGGATACAAATGTTTTGCTGATCAATAGCAAAGGCGGCGGAACGGATGCCTTTGTGCTCAAATATGACCAGAGCGGCGATTTGTTGCGGGGTTGCAATCCGAGCGGCCCGTACAACGAAGGGGTCAATTCCATCGCCGAAGCGGGAAATGATTATGTGGTTGCCGGCTTTTTTGCCAATGAACTGGTCGTGGGCGAAGATACACTGATAACCAACGGTTCATCGGACAGGAACGGTTTGCTCGGAATATTCAATAGCAACCTGTCCTGCCAGGACGGCGCCACCATAAAAGGAACGGGAGACAACGACGATTTTTTCAATCTGGCAGCTTACATCGATGCACCGTATGTGAGCGGGACCTACCTGTCCCCGAACATTTATGTGGGGGACAGTGTTTTTACGCTTGAGACTTCAGGAAAAACCGATGTTCTTTTTGCCAAATTCGGATGCAAGCCCATCAGTATCGGTTCGGAAACCACCACCGACCTGAGTTGTTTCAAATCCGGGGACGGGGAGATCGAGATCACCGCTTCAGGAGGGTTTTCCAGGATCCTGTATTCGGTTGACAACGGACAAACCTACCAGGACAGCGGAAGGTTCGTGGATCTGGCCGCGGGGACATACAATGTTATGGTGAAGGATACAACCGGCTGCACCCAGTCGGGAAGCGAACTGACCCTGAACCAGCCCGATTCGCTGTATTTTACCGGCCACAGTGAAACGGAGATCCTCTGCGCCGGGGACGCCAACGGGGAGATACACATCACCGGAGCGGCAGGCGGCGTTTCGCCGTATTTCTATTCGATCGACGGCGGGAATACATACCTGGACAACGGCGGGGACTTTACCGCCCTGTCTGCAGATACCTTCGAGCTGGCCCTTCAGGATACCGACGGCTGTGAATTCTTCGGGGATACGGTTATTCTGGCCGATCCGGATACGGTGGGTATCGCCGATCATGAACTGACCGATCTGACCTGTAACCAGGACGCGAGCGGGGAGATCCTGATCACCGCCGAAGGAGGCAACGGGGTGTACACTTACTCCATTAACGGGGGAACGAACTATTATGACAACGGGGGTTCGTTCACCGGACTGGGTGCGGGGTCTTATACCCTTGCCGTGAAGGACGGGAACGAATGTGAATACATCGGCAGTGCCGTGGACCTGAACGAGCCGGATTCGGTGAAAATATCGAGCATCGTGATCACCGACCTGACCTGTTACGGGGACGGGAGCGGGCGGATCGAAATTTCAGGGCAAGGGGGAGACAATGACTTCCTTTATTCCATCAACGGGGGAACGGACTATTATGACAACGGCGGGGTGTTTACCGGACTCGATGCGGGAGGTTATACCCCGGCGGTGATCGATACCAGCGGTTGTGAATACATCGGGGATGTGGTTTCGGTGCAGCAACCGGATTCGGTGAAGATCACCGGCTATGTACCCCAGGATCCTTCCTGTTACGGCTATTCCGACGGCTCGGTGGATATCTCCGCCACAGGGGGTGACATGGACTTTGTCTATTCGATCACCGGAGGGGATGTCTGGAATGACAACGGAGGTTCGTTTACCGGTCTCAGTGCCGGGGTGGATCTGTACCTGGCGGTCAAGGACGGAAACGATTGCACATATCTCGGGGACACCATTGCACTGATCGATCCGGATTCGGTGAAGATCACCGGTTACACCCTGACCGACCTGACTTGTCACGACGATGGGAGCGGGCAGATCGATATCAGTGCTGCGGGAGGTACTGAAACCTTTACCTACTCGATTAACGGAGGTTCCAATTATTATGACAACGGAGGAAGTTTTGGCGGACTCGATGCCGGGGTGGATTACTACCTGGCGGTGAAGGACGGCAATGACTGCGAATATCTCGGGGATACGGTCACCCTGACCCAGCCGGTTGCAGTGGGGATTGCAGACTCCACGGTGACTGACCTCACCTGCCACGGGGACGGGAGCGGGGCGATCGGCATCACCGCCGAAGGCGGGAACGGGGTGTATACATACTCCGTCAACGGGGGAACGGATTATTATGACAACGGCGGAGTGTTTGGCGGACTCGATGCGGGGGATTACACACTGGCTGTCAAAGACGGGAACGGATGCGAGTACATTTCACCCGCCCAGGTAACCCTGACCCAGCCGGTTGCAGTGGGGATTGCAGACTCCACGGTGACTGACCTCACCTGCCACGGGGACGGGAGCGGGGCGATCGGCATCACCGCCGAAGGCGGGAACGGGGTGTATACATACTCCGTCAACGGGGGAACGGATTATTATGACAACGGCGGAGTGTTTGGCGGACTCGATGCGGGGGATTACACACTGGCTGTCAAAGACGGGAACGGATGCGAGTACATTTCACCCGCCCCGGTCACCCTTACCCAGCCCGATTCGGTGAAGATCACCGGTTATATACCCCAGGATCCTTCCTGTTACGGCTATGCCGACGGCTCGGTGGATATTTCGGCTACCGGGGGTGACATGGATTTCGTATATTCAATTACCGGGGGCGATACATGGATGAACAATACCGGAGTATTTACAGGACTCGATGCAGGAGTGGAACTATATCTGGCGGTCAAGGACGGAAACGATTGTACGTATTTGGGAGATACCATTGTACTGAGCGATCCTGATTCGGTGAAGATCACCGGTTACACCCTGACCGACCTGACTTGTCACGACGATGGGAGCGGGCAGATCGATATCAGTGCTGCGGGAGGTACTGAAACCTTTACCTACTCGATTAACGGAGGTTCCAATTATTATGACAACGGAGGAAGTTTTGGCGGACTCGATGCCGGGGTGGATTACTACCTGGCGGTGAAGGACGGCAATGACTGCGAATATCTCGGGGATACGGTCACCCTGACCCAGCCGGTTGCAGTGGGGATTGCAGACTCCACGGTGACTGACCTCACCTGCCACGGGGACGGGAGCGGGGCGATCGGCATCACCGCCGAAGGCGGGAACGGGGTGTATACATACTCCGTCAACGGGGGAACGGATTATTATGACAACGGCGGAGTGTTTGGCGGACTCGATGCGGGGGATTACACACTGGCTGTCAAAGACGGGAACGGATGCGAGTACGTTTCACCCGCACAGGTCACCCTTACCCAGCCCGATTCGGTGAAGATCACCGGTTACACCCTGACCGACCTGACTTGTCACGGGGACGGGAGCGGGCAGATCGATATCAGTGCTGCGGGAGGTACTGAAACCTTTACCTACTCGATTAACGGAGGTTCCAATTATTATGACAACGGAGGAAGTTTTGGCGGACTCGATGCCGGGGTGGATTACTACCTGGCGGTGAAGGACGGCAATGACTGCGAATATCTCGGGGATACGGTCACCCTGACCCAGCCGGTTGCAGTGGGGATTGCAGACTCCACGGTGACTGACCTCACCTGCCACGGGGACGGGAGCGGGGCGATCGGCATCACCGCCGAAGGCGGGAACGGGGTGTATACATACTCCGTCAACGGGGGAACGGATTATTATGACAACGGCGGAGTGTTTGGCGGACTCGATGCGGGGGATTACACACTGGCTGTCAAAGACGGGAACGGATGCGAGTACGTTTCACCCGCACAGGTCACCCTTACCCAGCCCGATTCGGTGAAGATCAGCAATTACCTGAAAAGCGACCTGATCTGCAACGGGGACAATTCCGGACAGGTCACCATGTCGGCTGAGGGCGGGAACGGGGTATACACCTACTCCATCAACGGGGGAACGGACTATTATGACAATGGCGGAAGCTTTGCCGGACTGGCTGCAGGGGAATATTACCTGGCGGTAAAAGACGGCAATGACTGTGAATTCCTGGGTGATACCCTTGAACTGACCCAGCCGGTCGCAGTGGGGATTGCAGACTCCACGGTGACTGACCTGACCTGCTACGGGGACGGGACCGGGGCGATCAGCATCACCGCTGAAGGCGGGAACGGGGTATACACCTACTCCATCAACGGGGGAACGGACTATTATGATAACGGAGGTTCGTTTACCGGACTCTATGCCGCGGGTTATGCCCTGGCCGTGAAGGACGGGAACGGATGCGAGTATATTTCATCCACACCGGTTACCATAACCCAGCCCGATTCGGTGAAGATCACCGATTACAGTATCATTCCCCCGGATTGCCAGGGACTCTCCGACGGGTCGGTCACCATCACGGCGACCGGCGGGAACGGGGTATACACCTACTCCATCAACGGAGGGACGGATTATTATGACAATGGCGGAGTGTTTGGCGGACTCCCGTCAGGGGAATATTACCCGGCGGTGAAGGATGGCAATGACTGTGAATTCACCGGGGATACGGTGACCGTTTCGGATCCGGATTCGCTGAAGATCAGCGATTATACACTTTATGATCCTTCATGTGCCGGTGATTCGGACGGTGAGATCAAAATCACCGCGGAAGGCGGAAACGGTGTGTACCAATATTCACTGGACGGCGGATTAAGCTGGCAGAGCGATTCGGTGTTCAGCGATCTGCCCTCCGGAGTGGAATATTACCTGGCCGTGCTCGACGGGAACCTCTGCGAATACCAGGGCGACACGGTCAGTCTGGATGATCCCCTGCCGGTCGGCATACAGGAATACGACACGGTGGATATCAGTTGTTACGGTTTGGCCGACGGACAGATCAGCATCACGGCCACCGGCGGGAACGGTGTTTATTACTACTCCGTCAACGGAAGCGATACCTATCCGAACACCACGGGTTTGTTTGACGGATTGGCAGCGGGTGAATACCAGCTGGCAGTGATGGACACCAACCACTGTGAATTCATCGGGGATACAGTGGATATCGACGAACCGGATTCCCTGTACATTGTCGATGTGGATACGGTCATGGTCTCCACCCACGGAGGATCAGACGGGTCCATCACCGTGACACCGGCGGGAGGGACCCCTCCGTACGGTTACGCCCTCTACGACAATCCGCCCCAGGCCGACAGTGTGTTGTCCGGACTCCCGGCGGATAAATATGTGGTCAAGGTGACCGATGCCAGCGGCTGCGGACCGGTGGAAACCGATACCATCTGGATCACCGAGCCGGATGTGGGCATCGAAGATCTGTTCGATGAAGAAAACCTCAGGGTGTACCCGAATCCCAACAAGGGACAGTTCACCATCGAATTCAGGACTTCCGAACCCGATGTTCTGATCGAGCTGATCGATCTGTCGGGACGGCAGGTGTTTTTCAGGCATTACAGCATCGACGGCACCCGGATATTCAGGCAGACCATCGATCTCTCCCGGGCACCCCAGGGGATGTACATGCTGAAGATCAACCACCAGGCCACCGGACGAACCATTGTCACCGAGTAATACCCGGCATATTGAAGGAAACCATGTCTCCATAATACAAGATTGCTTATATTCATAGCTCCAAAGGCGGCTGTAAACCTATGAACCGGAGAAAAGCATTTATGGTCCTGCTGGATGTGCTGCTGATCCCCGCCGGATTCCTGATCACCGTATGGCTCAAGGGGGGAGGAAGCACTTATTTTTCAGGGCCTTATTTATACGGACTCCTGGTTCTGATCGGGGTCTGGCTGGCCGTTTCCTTCACCGCCAACAAATTCGACACCACCCGTACCAAAAAGCTGAGCTCGATCAACCTCAGGTTCATGGGCACGAACTTCATCATCCTGTCCATCATGGCCCTGCTGATGTACAGTTTCCGCTCCATTCAGTATTCACGTTTTGTGGTTTTCGGTACCATCGTCGTATCCACCGTCCTGGAGGTCTTTTTCACCGATATGTACTATTACCTCAAGGTCGCCAACGGGAACCGCAGGAACGGGACCAGGGTCAAACCGGAACATGACGACCCGGTCACAGAGGCCGTGCATCAGGTCCGCGTCAGGGACATCTCCCTTTCAGAAACCCAGCTGAAAAAGGATATTATCGGGGAAACGGGACCGGGGGTTTATGATTTCATAGCCCGGCATATCGACTTGCTGGATTCGAAGAACCTGGTGATCGCCACCACCACCCGTTTCAACATCCTGTACCAGCCGGACCATCATTTTGCGGGGATCGTCAACCTGAAACGGATCAATGACATCCGGTACATCAACAAGTTCTTCGAAACGGTCAATTCCAAGCTTCCCACCCACGGGCGCTTCATCGGTTGCGTGGAAACCAAGGAACTTCGGAAAAAAAGGATACTGAAAAAATACATGCCCGTGTTCAACCGGATCGTTTATTTCATGGATTACATTGTCAAACGGGTCTTTCCCAAGTTCATGCTGACCAAAAAGCTGTATTTTTTCCTGACCCGCGGGGAAAACCGGGTGCTGAGCCGCACTGAAACGCTGGGCCGGCTGATCTCATGCGGATTCGAGGTGTTGCATGAGGAGTATGTAAACGGACTCATGTTCTTTATTACCCGGAAGGTGAAAAAACCGGTGTTCGATCTGAACCCCAGCTACGGTCCTTTTGTCCGGCTGAAAAGGATAGGCAGGAACGGTGATTTCATCCGGGTGTACAAGATGCGGACCATGCATCCCTATGCAGAATACCTGCAGGATTATGTTTTCGAGAAATACAACCTGCAGGAAGGGGGCAAGTTCAACAACGATTTCCGGGTGACCGGAGCAGGAAAGCTGATGCGCACCCTGTGGATCGACGAACTGCCCATGCTGATCAACTGGCTGCGCGGGGACCTGAAGCTGGTGGGGGTTAGACCCATCAGCCAGCAATATTTCAACCTGTACAGCAAAAAGCACCGGCAACGCAGGAAGAAATACCAGCCCGGACTCATCCCGCCCTATTACGCCCACCTGCCCCAAACCCTGCAGGAGATCGAGGCTTCCGAAAGCCGTTTCCTGGACGAATACGACAGGCACCCCTTCCGCACCAACTGGAAATACTTCTGGAAAGCCCTCTACAACATCATCTTCAAAAAAGTACGCAGCAGATAACATAAAACACCGGGAGGCAGGATTTTCATGTAGTGTCTTGTCTTTTTATTTATATCTTAGTATGCCGTACAATTTTGCGGTTCATGAGAAGGGTTTTGCTGTATATGGCTTTGGCGTGGCTGCTGCCGGAAGGTGTTTTTGGGCAGACGGTGTATCTGCATACCCGGCACACGGCCATTTACGATTTCCTCGACGAGCTGGCTTCCGAACAGGTGATCTTTCTGAATTCCGCTGTGAAACCCTACAGCCGCAGGTTTATTGCCCTGAAACTGCAGCTGGCCTGGGAACGCAGGGATGAGCTGACCCCCCGGCAGGCCGGGGAAGTGGCCTTCTACCTGGAGGATTTCAACAAGGCACTGAAGTACGGCAGTGACTATGACCGCCGGCTGGACCTTTTCCATTACCGGGATTCCCTGTTCAATCTGACCGTCAATCCCATTTTCGGATACCGCTATTTCAACGGCACCAACGGGACGGCCAGGCATTCCTGGAACGGGGGCGAGCTGTACGGCACCATCGGCGAACACTGGGGCCTGTGGGCCAGTCTGCGCGACAACCACGAGCCGGAGCTGCTCACCCGCCCGGACTTCCTGAACCGGCGCTTCGGGGCCACCAACATCAAGGAGAGGACTGATTATTCGGAGATGCAGGGCGGACTCACATATTCCTGGAAGTGGGGGGTAGTCGGACTGCTCAAGGGGAATCCGCAGTGGGGCACCGGGTACAACGGCACCAACATCCATTCGGGCCGCACGCCCTCCTTTGCACAGATCAAATTGCAGATCAGGCCGGCGGACTGGTTCGAGTTCAACTATTTCCACGGATGGCTGGTCTCCATGGTGGTGGACAGCACCCGCAGCTACTGGTACACCGGCAATTACGGGACCGAATTCCGTACGGTCTACCACAAGAAATTCATCGCCGCCAACATGTTCACCTTCACCCCATGGAAAAGACTGAACATCTCGGCTGGCAATTCCATCATCTATTCCGACCTGGATGTGCATCCGGCCTACCTGATCCCTTTTTTGTTCTATAAATCAGTCGACCATACCCTCAATTCGGGGATCGACAACCAGAACTCCCAGTTGTTCCTGGATGTGCATTCCCGGCAGATCCGCCACCTCAACCTGTACGCCACTCTTTTCCTGGACGAGATCTCCGTATCCCGGATTTTCGATCCCGATGAGCAGAGCAACTGGATCAGCATCAAGGCAGGGGCCAGGGTCAGCAATCTTGTGCCCGATATGATGTTCACCGCAGAATATACCCGCACCAACCCTTTTGTGTATGAACATTTCCGGCCCATGCTCACCTACGAATCCAACCGCTACAACATGGGGCACTACCTGAGGGACAATGCATGGGAGGTGTTTGTCGGGGCGGACTGGAAACCTTTGCGGAATCTGCATGTTTCCCTGTCCTGTCTGTATGCGCAGAAAGGACCTGATTACAATTCAACGGGGATCCGGGACCGGGGGCTGCCTTTTTTGGAAAGTGTCGAATGGGAAAACAGGACCTTCCGTATCGGGGCGCGCTACCAGATCATCCATGACGGATTCGTGTTTGCGGATTTCCGCCGGAGCAACATCACCGGGGATGCGGTTGAACTGTACACCCCTGCCCTGTTCCAGGGAAAGACCGGCACGGTGTCCCTGGGTTTGAACTTCGGTTTCTGATTTGAATAAAGGTTTCCTGTATTATTGGCTTTGATTTTCCCTGAGAAAGATTTTGGCGGTGTATTGGATGGATTCGCTGACGGGCATGTATTCAATGCCTGTGGCCTGTCTGATCTTCCGGTTGGAGAACCGGGTCTTTCTCATTCCCGCCATGCCTGTTTCCCGGGTGATCAGCCGGCGGGACCCGGTCAATATCTGACGGGCCCGGTCGAGGGTGGCGGCCAGGGTGATCATCCAGGGGCGGACTTCCCTGCGCGGGAGTTTATTGCCCACCGCATGCGCGATCATATTGAACAGTTCCCGGTATGAAACATTTTCCGCCGACACGATGTACCTTTCCCCGGAATGACTGCCATCCATCAGGGCCCGCATGGTTTTTACCGTGTCCCGGACATCCGCGTAGCCGGCCGTTCCCGGCGGATAGTATTTCATTCCTTTGCTGACCGTTGAAAACAGCCTGCCGCTGCTTCCTTTCCAGAAACCGGGGCCGATGATGATGGAGGGATTCACCACCACCGCGTTGAGTCCTTCGGTGATCCCCTGCCAGACTTCCATCTCGCCAAGGAACTTGGTCCATCCGTAGAGGGGATGCTTTTCCCCCGCCGGCCAGATGTGTTCCTCGGTCACCACCTCCCCGTCCGTGGATCCGCCCAGGGCAGCGGTGGAGCTGACGTGGCAGAGCTTTTTTACGCCCTGCTCCAGGCAGGCACTGACCACATGGGCCGTCCCCTCTACGTTAACCGCCAGCATTTTTTTCCGGTCGGCCGGGTCAAAGGAAACCAGCCCCGCGCAATGGTAAACCTGCCGTATATCCTCCATGGCATCCCGCAGCGACCAGGGATCGGTTACATCCCCTTCCAACCATTCTATGGCTTTGAATGCCTTCCGGGGATGTTCATAAAAATACCCGAACACCTTCCTGACTTTTTCCAGGTCGCTGTCTTTCCGGCGCAGGGCCCTCACCGGCTCATGCCCCGAAGCGAGTCCGGCCAGCAAATGCGCCCCCAAAAGTCCGCTCCCTCCGGTTACCAGGATCATATGGCTGCTTTTGCGGTTTACTGCAGCGAATGTAACAATTATTCGGCAACCGCGGCCATGGCAGCGATCATCTCCTGAACATATGTCCGCAGGGTGCAGACATCATGGGCCAGATGGCTGCTTATCCCGCCCTGGTCCCCGCTTTCCAGCATCTGCAGGTTCCGTGCCATGATGTCCAGGGCATTCAGTGACATGTACAGGGCATGTTCCTTCTTCCTGCCTTCTTCCTGAAGGACAGATATGCACAGGGATTGCAGAAGGTCCCCGGATGCTTCGTGCACGGCCCGGGCATTTTCACGGCAGAGGTTGGGAAAGGCATCCAGGAAGGCGCGGGTGTTCATCACCCATTCCAGGGTGTCTTCAAAAAAATAATCGCTGACAGGCATCATGGTAAAAGGTTTTGGGTTTGGAATAAAGGGTATACTGACTTAATGTCCGGGGGAGGATAAAATCAGCATTTTTCTTGTTAACTTCGCTCCCTGAACCAAATCAGAATACCATGTTCTCGGGAATCGTCGAAGAGGCCGGACAGGTGACGCGGCTGGAAAAAGAAAAGGACAATTTGCACATTTCCCTGTCCTGCTCGTTTTTGGATGAGCTGTCCGTTGACCAGAGCATCTCCCACAACGGGGTATGCCTTACCGTGGTGAGCAAAACGGACAGGAACTACACGGTGACCGCCATCCGGGAAACCCTGGAAAAGACCAACCTGGGCCTGCTTAAGGCGGGCGACAAAGTGAACCTGGAAAGGAGCGTCAGGGCAGACGGGCGGCTGGACGGACACATGGTGCAGGGGCACGTGGACCAGACCGCCACCTGCACCGGGGTGGAAGAGGTGGAAGGAAGCTGGTACTTCAGCTTTGAATACGAACCCCTGAACCCCGACCACATCACCGTGGAGAAAGGTTCGGTATCGGTCGACGGGGTGAGTCTGACCGTGGTCAATTCCCGGGACAAATCCTTTCAGGTGGCCATCATCCCCTATACCTACGAAGTGACCAATTTCCACCGGATCCGCCCCGGAACGGTGGTGAACCTGGAATTCGACATCATCGGCAAGTACATCGCCAAAATCGTCAAACAACAACTGGGCAAATGATTACGCGGCTTTTTCAGCATTTCCGGTTTTCTGATGATGATCGGCGGGGAAGAATTTTTTCTGGAAGAACAGGATGGAGAAAACGCCGGTGGTGATGCATGAATCGGCCAGATTGAACACGGGCCGGAAAAAGATGATGTGGCGCCCCGGCCAGAATGGGAACCATCCGGGAAGCTCCCCCCGGATGATGGGGAAATAGAACATATCCACCACCTTGCCGTGCAGAAAGCCGGCATAACCGCCTTCCACGGGGAAAATTTCCGCCACCCGCCCGAAACTGTCCGAAAAGATCATCCCGTAAAAGGCCGAATCGATCAGGTTGCCGATCGCCCCGGCCAGGATCAGGGAAATGCTGATGGTCAATCCCCCGGGTGCCTGTTTCCTGATCAGCTGGACAAGATACCAGGCAATGGCCGATATGGCCAGTATGCGGAACACGCTGAGGATCAGCTTGCCATGGTCCCCGGGAAGGTCCATCCCGAAGGCCATGCCCCGGTTCTCCAGGAAATGAATGATGAACCAGTCCCCAAGCACACGGATCTCCTGTCCGAGCGTCATGTTGGTTTTGACCCAGATCTTTATGATCTGGTCAGCGATCAGGATGGAAACAATGACCAGCAATGATTTTTTGGCCGGACTCATGAAAAAAAGTTTGGGCTGAACAATGAAGCCCAAAGATAGAATTTTTTTTTATTGCTGGTTCTGTTTGGCGTCAATACTCAGTGTGGCATGGGGCACCGCCCGCAGCCTTTCCTTGGGGATCAGCTTCCCTGTGACCCGGCAAACGCCATAGGTCTTGTTCTCGATACGGATCAGTGCGGCCTGAAGGTGCTGGATGAACTTCTGCTGCCGCTGGGCCAGTTTTCCGGCTTCCTCCTTGGAAAGGGTTGCGGCCCCTTCTTCAAGGACCTTGAATGTGGGAGAAGTATCCTGTGTGTCATTACTTTCGTTCTGGGTAATGGCATCTTTCAGCAGTTCGTAATCCTTTTTTGCCTTGTCCAGCTTGGTCAGGATAATCTGCCTGAATTCATCGAGCTCCTCGTCTGAATATCTCGTCTTTTCTGCCATAATTTTGGGTTTATTGATTGGCTAAATATATGAAAATTTTCAAACAACAAAGATGTTATTGATCAATCTTTGAAACGGCGATCCTGGTGACCAGATTGTCATCGATTTCCACCTCCCGGGCGTCCTTCTGATCCACCTGTTCCACCAGCCGGATCTCGCGGGCCAGGGTCTGTTCCCCGATGTAATCCCTGAACCGTTCCACGGCCCGGTTGATGGCCTCATTTTTTCCGATGTCCACGGTGATCTTGTCGGTCACATCGAACCCGCTTTCCTTCCGGAGGTTCTGGATCCGGTTGATGAATTCCCGGGCCAGCCCTTCCTCCCTGAGCTCCCCGGTCACTGTTATATCCAGGGCCACGGTCAGGTTCCCCTCGTTGGCCACCAGCCAGCCGGGAATGTCTTCCGATATGATCTCCACCTCCCCGAGACCGATCACTGCTTGCTGTCCTTCCACTTCCAGGGTGATCTGCCCCTTCTGTTCCAGCTCCCGGATATCCTCCCCGGAGAGGGAAGCGATGGCCCTGCCCAGGGGTTTCATCAGCTTGCCGTATTTGGGGCCCAGCACCTTGAAATCCGGTTTGATCTTTCTGACCAGCACCCCGGAGGTATCGGAAATATATTCCGCATCTTTCACATTGATCTCGGAGAGCACCAGGTCGCGGACAGATTCGAAACGCTTCCTGAACTTTTCATCGGTCACCGGGATCAGGATCCGGTTCAGGGGCTGGCGGACCTTGATGTTCACCTTCCTTCGGAGTCCGAGCACCAGCGAAGATATCCGCTGGGCAATATCCATCCGCTGTTCCAGCTCCCGGTCGATCCGGTTTCTGTGGTGAGAAGGAAAATCCATCAGGTGCACCGATGACCGGGGATGTTTGCCGGTAACCGAATTCAGGTCCGTGAACAGCTTTTCCGCATAAAAAGGCGCAATGGGGGAAATAAGCACGGACACGGTCTCCAGGCAGGCATATAGGGTCTGGTAGGCAGAGATCTTACCCTGGTCATACCGGCCTCCCCAGAACCTTTTCCGGTTGAGCCGCACATACCAGTTGCTCAGGTTCTCAATAACGAAATCCTGGATGATCCGGCCCGCCCGGGTGGGCTCGTAATCCTCATAGCATTTCCGCACGTCCCTGACCAGGGAATTCAGCAGGGAAATGATCCAGCGGTCGATCTCCGGCCTTTGTCCGGCTGGCACCTCCGGCTCTTGTCCGGCGAATCCGTCCACATTGGCATACAGGGCAAAAAAAGCATATGTGTTGTACAGGGTGCCGAAAAATTTCCGCTTGACTTCATCCACGCCCCGGATATCGAACCGGAGGTTGTCCCAGGGCTGGGCATTGGTGATCATGTACCACCGCAGGGCGTCGGCCCCGAAATCCTCCATGGTCCGGATGGGGTCCACGGTGTTCCCCAGCCGTTTGGACATCTTGTTCCCGTCGCGGTCCAGCACCAGTCCGTTGGACACAATGTTTTTATAGGCCACCGACCCGGAGATCATGGCGGCAATGGCATGCAGGGTGAAAAACCATCCCCTGGTCTGGTCCACCCCTTCGGCAATAAAATCCGCCGGGAAATATTTTTCAAAATCATCGCTGTGCTCGAAGGGGTAATGCATCTGGGCATAGGGCATGGCTCCCGAGTCGAACCAGCCGTCGATCAGGTCGGGCTCCCGGAACATTTTCTTTCCGGAGGGGGATACCAGCACGATACGGTCAACGAAGGGCCGGTGCAGATTGATCTTTTCGTAGTTCTCCCGGGAATTGTCCCCCACGTTGAAATCCTCCAGGGGGTCGGTGTCCATAAACCCGGCTTCCACCGAACGGGCGATCTCTTTTTTCAGCTGTTCCACGGAGCCGATGCACAGTTCTTCTTTGCGGTCTTCGGTGACCCAGATGGGCAGGGGCGTCCCCCAGTAGCGTGTCCGCGAAAGGTTCCAGTCCTGCAGGTTCTCCAGCCATTTCCCGAACCGGCCGGACCCGGTGGCGGGAGGTTTCCAGTTGATGGTGTTGTTCAGCGCGATCAGCTCGTCCTTCCTGGCGGTGGTGCGGATAAACCAGGCGTCCATGGGGTAATACAGCACCGGCTTGTCGGTCCGCCAGCAATGGGGATAACTGTGTACATATTTCTCGGTTCTGAACAGTTTGTTCTGTTTTTTCAGGTCAACCACAATATCCACATCGACAGGGGGATCACCGGGTTTGGCATTTTCATCGTATTCGTTCTTGACATACTTTCCGGCAAAATGCCCGTAGCTTTCCTCGTTGACATATTGTTTTCTGAAGTCAGCGTCAATATCCTCCAGGGGAATGAACCGGCCGGTGCGGTCCACGAGCGGACCCATATTCCGGTTTTTGTCGTACACGATAAGAGGCGGGATGTTGTTCCCGATCCCTGCCCGGTAGTCGTCCGCCCCGAAAGTGGGGGCGATATGGACGATGCCGGTGCCTTCCCCGGCAGTTACAAAATCGCCGGTGATCACCCGGAAAGCTTCCCTTTCTGGCTTCACCCAGTCCAGCAACTGCTCATAACGGATGTCCTCCAGTTCCGATCCTTTGCAGGTGCCCGCCGGCCGCCAGGGCAGTTTCCTGCTGCCGGAGATGTAATCTTCGAAAGGCAGGTTTTCATTCTCCGGGGCAAAGTACCGGGGAACCAGTTCTTCGGCCAGGATCACGGTGACGGGTTCTTCCGTATATGGATTCAGTGTACTGACCGCCTGGTAGTCCATATCCGGCCCCACGGCCAGGGCGGTGTTTGACGGAAGAGTCCAGGGGGTGGTGGTCCATGCCAGCAGGTATATCCCCGTACCCGTTTTTTCAAACAGGAACGCGGAACGACGGTCCTTTATTACCCTGAACTGGGACACGCAGGTGGTGTCCTTCACGTCCCGGTAACAGCCCGGCTGGTTCAGCTCGTGCGTGCTGAGTCCGGACCCCGCCGCCGGCGAATAGGGCTGGATGGAATAACCCCTGTACAGCAGCCCTTTCCGGTGCAGTTCGCCGAGCAGGTACCAGAGGGTCTCGATATAGCGGTTGTCATAGGTGATGTAGGGATCGGACATGTCCAGCCAGTAGCCCATCATCCCGGTGAGCCTTTCCCATTCCCGGGTATAACGCATAACCTCCTTTTTGCAGGTCGCGTTGAACTCCTCCACGCTGATCTTTTTGCCGATGTCCTCCTTGGTGATGCCCAGGGTGGTTTCCACGCTCAGCTCGATGGGGAGTCCGTGCGTATCCCAGCCAGCCCGCCTATCCACCCTGTATCCGGCCAGGGTCCTGTACCGGCAGAAAATATCCTTGATGGCCCGGGACATGACATGGTGTATGCCGGGGATCCCGTTGGCAGAAGGGGGGCCTTCATAAAAAATGAAATCCGGGGCATCCCGGCGGTTGTCCAGACTCTTCCGGAAAGTGCCTTCCTTTTCCCAGCGCTCCCTGATCTCCCGGTTGATCCCGGGCAGATCGAGTGATTTGTATTCGGAAAACCTTCTGCTCATGACTGTCATGGCTGTAAAATTCCACAAAGATAGAAGCTTGTAACGGAAAAAGCAATAGCCGGAGGGGGCAGGCTTTTTTCAGGGATCAGGCCTTTTTCAGGGTCAGGCCTTTTTCAGGGTCAGGGCAAAAGTGGAGCTCTTCCCCGGGGTGCTGCGGACGGCAATGCTCTGGTTGTGGGCTTCTATGATGTGCTTCACGATGGAGAGACCGAGCCCCGTGCCCCCCTGGTCCCGCGACCGGCTCTTGTCGGTTCGGTAAAACCTTTCGAAGATCCTGGTGATTTCCCTTTCTTCGATGCCGATTCCGTTGTCGGCCACTTCGATGAGCACGTTCTCACCCATGTCCGAGAAACTGACCGTGGTTTGCCCTCCTTCATTTCCGTATATGATGGAGTTGACCACCAGGTTGTTGAGCACTTCGAACATCCGCCCGCGGTCGGCATGCACCATGACCGGCTTGTCGTAGCTGCGGTCGAATTGCAGGGCAATGCCGTTGCGCTTGGCGCGCATCTCCTGCATGTCGTACACATCCCTGACCAGATGTACCGCATCGAAGTCCGTCAGATTCAGCTGCATCTCCCCCGATTCCAGCCGGGAAATGGACTCCAGGTCCTGCACGATGGAAATCAGCCGGTTGATGCTTTTTTCGGTACGCTCCAGGTATTCCCGGTTGATACTGGGATCTTCCAGCGCACCGTCCAGCAGGGTAAGTATGTACCCCTGAATATTGAAGATGGGGGTTTTGAGCTCGTGGGAAACGTTCCCCAAAAATTCTTTCCGGTATTTTTCAAGCCGTTTGAGCTTTTTGATCTCCCTGGCCTTTTTCTGTGCATAGTCCTTTACCTGGTGGTTGACTTCCCCGATGATATCCTTGCCTTCCAGACTTTTGCGGATCTCTTCCTCGGTCATGGGGATGCTCCGGATGGTCTTGTATATGGGATTGATCTTTTCAAAAATGAAGCTTTTCAGCGTATAGTACACGCTGACAAAAGACAGGATGAACAACAGGATAAAACCGATGGCCACCTGTCCCACCGACCGGCTCAGGTCATTGCCTGAAAGCAGCCAGAAAATGAACACGGCCAGAACCGATATGATAAAGGCCACAAAAAGCGCAAGCTGGCGTGGGGAAGTCGATCTCATGAATTATCTCCGGTGATTCTGTAAATGTAACAATTCATCCCCAATGATCCATTTTTGAAACCTTATTCCTGTTCATCGGCCATCACAAAATCGAGTTGCTTACGGGACAGGTCGGCCCGGGCCACCAGAATACGGGTCTTGTCCCCCAGCCGGTATTCCTTGCGGGTCTTGCGTCCGGTGATGCGGAAATTTTCTTCGTCGAACTCGTAAAAGTCATCGGTCAAATCCCGCATGGCCACCATCCCTTCGCATTTGTTCTCCACGATCTCCACGTAGATCCCCCATTCGGTCACCCCGGTGATCACTCCGTCAAACTCCTCACCCACCTTGTCCTGCATGAACTCTACCTGCTTGTATTTGACGGAGGCCCATTCGGCTTCCATGGCCCTGCGTTCCATGTCCGATAAATGTTTGCAGCGTTTTTCGTATTTTTCCTGGTTCCTGGAGTGCCCGCCCCGCAGGTAATGATCCAGCAGCCGGTGCACCAGGATGTCGGGATACCGCCGGATGGGCGATGTAAAATGGGTATAATGATCGAACGAGAGTCCGTAATGCCCGATGTTGATGGTTGAATAAACCGCCTTGGCCATGGTCCTGATGGCGATGGTCTCTATCAGGTTTTGTTCTTTTTTTCCCCGGACCTGGTCAAAAAGCCGGTTCATGGACTGGGTAATGGCTTTGTGGGAATCGGTGCGGATCCGGTACCCGAAGCGCCTGATGAAATAGGCCATGCCCTGCAGCTTTTCCTGGTTGGGTTTGTCATGTATCCGGTACACGAAAGTAGGCGGTTTTTCCTGCCGGCCGATCTTTTCGGCCACCCGCCGGTTGGCCAGCAGCATGAATTCCTCGATGAGCTGGTTGGACTCCTTGTTTTCCAGATAATACACGCTCAGGGGCCTGCCCTCCTCATCGATCTCGAATTTCACCTCCATCCGCTCGAAGTTAAATGACCCCTTCCGGAAACGCTCGGCCCTGAGCTTCTGTGCGAGGGTATTCAGCGACAGGATCTCTGTGGCCATGTCCCCTTTGCCGGACTCTATGACCTGCTGGGCCTCCTGGTAATTGAACCTGCGGCACGACCGGATCATCGTCCGTCCGAACCATTCCTTCACCACCCCGGCATCTGCGTCCATCTCGAAAACGGCCGAATAACAGAGCTTGTCCTCTTCCGGCCTGAGGGAACATACCTGGTTGGATAGTTTTTCGGGCAGCATGGGCACCACCCGGTCGACCAGGTAGACCGAAGTGCCGCGTTCAAAGGCCTCCTTGTCGAGCAGGGACTTGGGGCTGACATAATGGGTCACATCGGCAATGTGCACACCCACCTCCCAATGGCCGTTTTTCATCTTCCTGACCGACAGGGCATCGTCGAAATCCTTGGCATCGGCCGGATCGATGGTGAAGGTGGATATCCCCCGGAAATCCCTGCGTTTTTCTACCTCTTCGGGGGTGATGGCTTCTTCCACCAGGTCGGCGGACTGTTCCACTTCTTCCGGGAAGGTGTGGGGGAGTTCGAATTCGGCCAGAATGGAATGCATCTCCACATCGTTGTCACCCGGATCACCCAGCACCTCAATGATCTCGCCCATGGGGTTTTTGGCATGTGCGGGCCAGCCGGCGATCCTGGCCACGGCTTTTTGTCCGTGCCCGGCCCCCCTGAGCTTTTCCGGGGGAATGAACAGGTCATAGGGCATTTTCCGGCTGTCGGGGTTCAGGAAAGCGAAATTCCCCGACACCTCCACCAGTCCGACAAAGGTCTTCCGGCTCCTTTCGATCACTTCCACCACTTCCCCTTCCATACGTTTGCCCTTCCGCCGTGCATACAGGTAAACTTTTACATAATCCCCGTCCAGTGCCCGGTTCAGATTGTTCCGGGAAACGAAGATATCCTGCTCCACCGCATCGGCCTGTACGAATCCGTATCCCTGCTGGGTAAGCTGAACGGTTCCGAATACGTAACCCCCTTTGGACTTGAGCTTGAACTTGCCGGTATAGATCTCATCAAGGTTGTCCTGCGATGCCAGTTGTTTCATCAGGGCCAGTATCCTTTTCCTGGCCGAAACATCCCGGATGCCCAGAAGTTTGGATACCTGCTTGTAATTGTAGGTCTTTCCGGGCCTGCCGGTGAATACCCCCAGGATGGCGTTTTTCAGTTTTTCATCGGGGTCCCTGGCCCGTTTTCTGCCTTTTGTTTTGCTCATATCTTTTCGTTTGCCGGAAACGCTCCGGGGCGGATCATTTCTTTTGCAATCTTTTTATTGTTAATTTTGGTTTTTTCAGCGCCCCGGTTCATGATACAAAGTAAGACATATATTTATAATACCCTAACCCGGGGAAAGGAACTTTTTACTCCCGCCAACCCTCCGCATGTGGGATTATATGTCTGCGGCCCCACCGTTTACGGAGACCCCCACCTGGGGCATGCGCGCCCGGCCATCGTTTTCGACCTGCTGTTCCGCTATCTGAAGCACCTGGGCTACAAGGTCCGTTATGTCCGGAACATCACCGATGTGGGGCACCTGGAGCACGATGCCGACGAGGGTGAGGACAAGATCGCCAAAAAGGCACGGGCGGAAAAACTGGTGCCCATGGAGGTGGCCCAGCACTATACCAACCGCTACCTGGACAGCATGCGGGCATTGAACGTTCTGCCTCCTTCCATCGAACCCCGGGCGTCGGGACACATCATCGAACAGCAGGAGATGGTGCGCAGGATCCTGTCCAGGGGGTTCGCCTATGAGCGAAACGGCTCGGTGTATTTTGACATGGAAAAATACCTCCAAAAGCACCGGTACGGACAACTGTCGGGGCGCAAGCCCGAAGAGCTGATCACCAACACCCGGGAACTGGAAAAGCAAAAGGAAAAAAAGAATCCCCTGGATTTCGCCCTGTGGAAAAAAGCGGACCCCGCCCACATCATGAACTGGCCTTCGGAGTGGAGCCGGGGTTTCCCCGGCTGGCACCTGGAGTGTTCGGCGATGAGCCGGAAATACCTGGGGGAAGTGGTGGATATTCATGGGGGCGGACTCGATTTGATCTTTCCCCACCATGAATGCGAGATCGCCCAGAGCGTTGCTTCCACCGGCAGGGAGCCGGTCCGCTACTGGATGCACAACAATGTGATCACCCTGGAGGGCCGGAAAATGAGCAAGTCCCTGGGCAATACCATCAACCTGGAACAATTCTTCACCGGCAGCCACCAGCTGCTGGACCAGGCATATTCACCCATGACTGTCCGTTTCTTTACCCTGCAGGCCCATTACCGCAGCACACTGGATTTCTCCAACCAGGCCCTGAAGGCCGCGGAAAAAGGGCTGGACCGGCTGTTCGAGGGGATAGACGCCCTGGACCGGATCGAGCCCTCCGGTGACGGGGGAGATCCCGGTGGTTCGGGAGGTCCCTCTGGTTCGGGAGGTCCCGGTGGTTCGGGAGATCCCTCTGGTTCGGGAGGTCCCGGTGGTTCGGGAGATCCCTCTGGTTCGGGAGGTCCCTCTCTTGACGTGTCTTCTTTCCGTAAAGCCTGTTATGAGGCCCTGAACGACGACCTGAACAGCGCGGTGCTACTTTCCGGGCTTTTCGAGGGCATCCGGCACATCCACCTGGCACGCGAAGGCAGCGAATCCTTTACGGCCGGAGAGCTGAAAGAACTGAAAAATATCTACAGGACCTTCACCGGGGATGTACTCGGACTCCACCGGGAGGAATCTGTTCGGAAAGGGGACGGACTCGAAGAGGAGCTGATCAGACTGATCACCGGGCTGAGGCAGCAGGCCAGGCAGCGCAAGGACTTTTCGCAGTCCGATCAAATCCGCGACCGGCTGAACGAGCTGGGCATTGAGGTCCGCGACACCCCCGGAGGGGTTGAATGGAAGAAGAAATAAATTGTACCGCACACGCAGTATATCGATCGGAAAACTTGTGCTGGGCAACGGCCATCCCGTACGCGTCCAGTCCATGACCAACACCCCTACGGCGGACACCCGGAAAACTATCGCCCAGTGTATCCGGATCATTGAAGCCGGCGGGGAGCTGGTCCGCATCACCTGCCGCAACACCGCCGAAGCGGAGAACCTGAAAAACATCAGGGAGGCCCTTCGCACCCGGGGATTCGATACCCCCCTGGCCGCGGACGTCCATTTCAATCCCCGCATTGCCCTCATCGCTGCATCCGTCGTGGAGAAAGTCCGCATCAATCCGGGCAACTACACAGATATACCCGCCGGCAGGCAGAACAGTGTTTCCGCCGTGGATTACCAAAACGGACTCTCCCGGATGGAGGAAACTTTCGGGGAATTGATCGGCATCTGCAAAGAACACGGCACCGCCATCCGCATCGGGGTGAACCACGGCTCTTTGTCCGGGCGCCTCCTTTCCCGCTGCGGGGATACCCCGGAAGGCATGGTGGAATCGGCCATGGAGTTCCTCAGGGTATGCCGCTCCCGGGATTTTCACCGGGTGCTGGTTTCTTTGAAATCCTCCAACACCAGGGTGATGGTCCAGGCCAACCGCCTGCTGGCCGCCCGGCTCGAAGAGGAAGGTTTTCACACCCCTGTTCACCTGGGGGTGACCGAGGCCGGCGGGCACGATGAGGGCCGCATCAAATCCGCCATCGGCATGGGCACCCTGCTGGCCGAAGGCATCGGGGACACCCTTCGTATGTCCCTGTCGGAGGACCCGGAACATGAGATCCCCCCGTCACGCATCCTGGCCCGCATGGCCCTGCGGGAAGGAGAGTCCGTCCACCGGGCCGGACCCGAACCGAAAGGCAAAAAATCTCCGGTTCCAGGGGAGCACCCGGAAGCATTCCCCCGGACAGGCCCCGCAAGCTATATAAGAAGGGATACCCTGCGGATCCGCAACATTGGGGGCGGACAAGTGCCGGTGGTGATCGGCGACCTGCCTGCAGATCCCTCAAAAGAAGGCTATCCCTGCCAACGGCCCGACTACGTGTTTGAAACGGCCGGCGGATGGAAGCCAGAGGGAAAACCAATGCGGGATACGGTTCTCAGGTACGCGGACTGGAAACATGTTGAGGGCAGGGAACCCGGGTTTTCCCCCCTGATCGAAGCGGAATCGATGGACGCGGACATCCGGCTGCACCCGGTGATGAACTTCCTGGGGGTGAACTGTGCCTCCCTGGATGAAAAACTGATCGGCAGGATCCGCGCCAATCCCTCACTGGTCATTGTACTGCGGCCTCCGGGCAAGGGAGCCGGCGGAAAATCCGGGAGCATGTCCAGCAGCAAGGCCGGGGAAGATTCCCGTACAGTAGCAGGCGAAGTTTCCGCTGCAGGGGCCGGGGCGGAATTCCGGCAGGCCATTGCCACCCTGGACCGCTGCGGCTGCCGTGCCCCGGTCATTTTGAACCCGTCGTACCGGGAAAACGATCCGGAAAGGTTCATGATCCTCTCCGCGGCGGAAACCGGGCCTTTGTTTGTAGACGGACTCGCGGACGGGATATGGATCACCCGCGGGGAAAATCCGCCTGCATCCCTGGCAGCGGACACCGCTTTCCACATCCTGCAGGGTTCCAGGGCCCGGATGACCCGGACCGAATACATCGTCTGCCCCTCCTGCGGGCGCACCACTTTCAACATCCAGGAAACCGCAGCCAGGGTCAAAGCGGCCACCCTGCATCTGAAACACCTGAAGATCGCCGTGATGGGATGCATTGTGAACGGACCCGGGGAAATGGCCGACGCGGACTACGGATACGTTGGCTCCAGGCCGGGCAAAATCACCCTGTACAAGGGAAAAACACCGGTCAAAAGAAACATACCGGAAGAAAATGCGGTGGAGGAACTGACTGCCCTGATCCGTGAATCCGGGGACTGGAAAGACAGGTAATACGACTAAAAATCAATCAGCTTCAGGAATCCGTCCAGGGGTGCGTTCTGCTCATGCTTGTACACCCGGATGCCCAGCTCTTCCGCCGTTTTTATGTGTTCGGGGAAATCGTCGATGTACAGGGTCTCCCCGGGCACCAGACAGGCATCCTCCAAAACATGGCGGAATATCCCGGGATCGGGTTTGCGCATGCCCACCCGGTGCGAATAATACACCTTTTCGAAAAGACTGAGAAAATGTTCCTTTCCGGTGGTTTCCTTCAGCATGCGGTGGTAATGGTACTCGTGAAGGATGTTTGTATTGCTCAGCAGGAAGGTCCGGTATTTCTTTTTCAGCGCGGGTAGAAATCCGATCTTTTCCTTCCGCATCCCGACGATCATGGCCGTCCAGGCATGGTCGATCTGCCGGTCCTGTATATCATCCCGGCCGATGATCCCCCGGATCTCATCCCGGAACTGCCCGGCGGTGATCCTTCCGGTTTCAAAGGCCTCGAAAAAGGGGTACCTGACCCGGGTGATCTTATAATCATCGAGTCCGTTCAGCCCCAGCTTCTCCAGCTCCCTGACGGTCCGTCCCACCTTCAGGTCAAGCAGCACACCCCCCAGATCGAATATGATGTTTTTGATGCCTTTCATGCTTTTTTGTTGAACCGGTCAGCAAATATAGCAATTTTGGGTGGACAAGAGGCCACGGATTGATCATATTCAAATATTGATTATCTTGAAACCTCAAAACCGGAAGTAAATCCGACCAAACCATATGGATCACAAGCGAGCCATCAGGGAAGTCATTTCCCACCGGAATGTACGGCCCGTTCCCTACACCATCAGGTTCACCGTGGAGGCCCATGAGAACATCAGGCGGTACCTGGGCAAGGATTTCGATCCCGTCACCTACACGGGAAGCTATGTGGTGGCATCCCATACCAATCACGGCTGGGAGGAGGTCAGGCCCGGCTATTTCAGGGACTATTTCGGGGTGGTGTGGAACAAGACCCTGGACCGCACCCTGGGGGTGGTGGAAGATCCGCCTCTGAAGGATTTTGATTTTTCGGAATTCAGGTTCCCGGATCCGGACAGGATTCCCGTGTACCGGTTCGTGAAAGAAAACAATCTCAAATACCCCGGACGCTTCCATCAGTTGTCCATCGGTTTTTTCCTGTTCGAAAGGGCCTGGTCGCTTGTGGGCATGGAAAACCTGATGATGCGCATGATGAGCGATCCCGGGGCGGTGGGCGAGCTGCTGGACCGGATCGCCGACTACAACATCGGGATCATCAAAAATGCCGCCGGAATGGGTGTGGACTCCATGCATTTCGGCGATGACTGGGGCACGCAGAAAGGATTGATGATCGGGGCAGACCTGTGGAGGGAATTTATCAAGCCCCGGTACCAAAGAATCTGCCGGGCGGCCACCTCCAGGGGGCTGATCGTGAGCCAGCATTCCTGCGGCCAAATCGAGGAGCTGATCCCGGATATGATCGAATGCGGGGTGAGCATATTCAATCCCTTTCAGCCCGAAGTGATGGACATCTGGAAGGTCCGTGAAAAATACAGGGGAAAGATCACTTTCTGGGGCGGACTCAGCATTCAGAAGACGCTGCCCATGGGCAGCCCCGGAGATGTCAGGAACGAAACCATCCGGCTGATCCGGGACATGGCCCCGGGTGGCGGCTACATTCTGGCACCGTCACACGCCATCACCGGGGATGTTCCCGTGGAGAACATCATGGAATTTCTCCGGGTGGTCAGAACACAGGAAAATCATATCAAATCCCAGATCCCGTGAAAAACATCAACCGTTCCTATCTGATCCTGCTCACCCTGATCGGTGCACTGGGCGGCTTGCTTTTTGGTTTTGACATTGCCATCATTACCGGGGCCGGACCGTTCATCGAGGTACATTTCGGGCTTTCCAAGATTTCCCTGGGCTGGGCTTTCAGTTCATTGCTTTTCGGTTGCATGCTGGGTTCGTTCGCCGCCGGCAGGATCACCGACCTGATCGGCCGCAGGCGCATCCTGTTCTTTGTGGCCGTGTTGTTTGCCGTGACCTGCGCGGGGACCGGACTCGCAACCGGTTTTACCATGTTCATTGTGTTCCGGTTTTTGGGCGGTCTCGCCGTGGGGGCGGCCTCCATCATTTCGCCCATGTATATTGCCGAAGTGTCCCCGCCTTCCACCCGGGGTAGCCTGGTGTCGGTCTACCAGCTTTCCATCGTAACCGGGATCGTCACTTCCTACCTGATCAATTACCTGCTGAGGGACGTGGACAACAACTGGCGGTGGATGTTCATGACCGGGGTCATCCCTTCCGCCATATTTTTTATTTTGCTTTTTTTCGTGCCGGAAACTCCCCGGTACCTGTATAAGGCAGGCAGGCACAAGCAATCATACGACCTGCTCAAAAAGATCAACGGCAGCGAGGAAGCCGACAAGGAGATCCGCCAGATCAGGGAAACCCTGAAAGTCGCCAAATCCGGTTACCGGGACCTGCTGAAGCCCGAATACCGCAAATTCATGGTGTTAGGCTTCTGGCTGGCCGTGCTGGTGCAGATCTCCGGCATCAATGCCATCATCGACTATGCCCCCATCATTTTCAAAACTGCCGGATGGGGGATCGATGCCGCTTTGTTTGCCACGTTCGGACTGGGGATCAACAATGTGATATTCACTTTCGTTTCCATCCTGGCTGTGGACAAGGTGGGAAGGAAAACCCTGTACATCATCGGCTCGTCGGGAATGACCCTTTCCCTGGGCGCCCTGGCCATCCTTCACATGGGAGGGAACTTTACCGGACTCCCCGTGCTGATCGCCTGTCTGGTATTCCTGGCATTTTTTGCCGGATGCATCGGCCCTGTATTCTGGACCCTGGTATCGGAGATCTTCCCCAACAAGATCCGGGGAACGGCCATGTCCATTCCCGTGCTTACCCAGTGGTTCTTTAACGGACTCCTGGTGTTGCTTTTCCCCTGGTTCCTGCACAACTACGGGACCATCTCCTTTGCATTCCTGTCCCTGATGTCCCTGGTCCAGCTGCTTTTCACCATACGCTATGTGCCGGAAACCAAGGGCAAGACCCTGGAAGAGATAGAACAATCATGGGGCCTGGCCAAAAGTACCCAGTAAAATGAACCAACGATAACAAAACCATGAAAAAATCCATTCTTACCAGTTTTGCATGCCTGGCCATTGTGGCTGTCACCGCATGCCTGCCGGAAGGACTTAACGCACAGGGCATTTCCGGCAACCCGGACCAGTGGTACCGGGATTCCTGGCGGAAGCTTTTTTTCGACTTCCACACCTATGAAGCCGCCGGAAATGTCACCAAAAACCTGGATGCGGATGAATGGGCCCGGCAACTGGAGCAGGCCCATGTGCAGACCGTTTCCCTGCACGCTCTGTGCATGCGCGGATGGCTCTATTACCGGAAAGGGGAACACGGATACATCCATCCCAAACTTCCGGAAGACACCGATATGGTGGGGGATATCCTGGATGCCTGCAAAAAACGGGGCATCACCACCATTGCCTATTTCAACGTGACCGGCGGCGAGCCGGTCCGGCGGGACCACCCCGAATGGCTGCTGACCAAAGAGAACGGTGAAAAAAGGCACAAGGTATCCTTGTTCAGTCCGTACCTGGAAGAGATGCTGCTGCCCATCCTGGAGGAGTTTGCGGGGAATTATGATGTAAACGGACTCTTCTTTGATTTTTTGTATGTCAATGATCCCGATGACCGTCACGCCAAAAGGAAATTCTGCAAGGATACGGGCCATGAATATCCCCTGTCGGAGGATCATCCCATGTGGGAAACCTACATCGGGTGGCTGCTGAAGGAAGGCAAAAGGATCCGCCGGGATGCCATCAATGCGGTCCACCGGGGCAACCCGGATATCCTGGTGGCCATCAACTGGTCATACACCTACCGGCAGCCCGAATTACCCCCGGAAGACCTGGGATTCCTGTCCCTGGATATCCTCCCCTACGACCAGGTGGATGAGGCGAGCTTCATTGCCAAGAACTGGGTGACCCTGGACAAGCCCTTCGACATCATGAACACGGCCTTCCTTTCCTGGTGGGGCGGATGGGGTGTCAAGCCCGCGGAAGCCATGATGCAGGAATGCGGGGCCATCATGGCCAACGGCGGACGCACCTTCCCCGGGTACCAGATCAGGCCGGAGTTCGGGGTGGAACCCGCCCTGATGGACCAGTACAAAAAGACCTTTGAATTTGTAATGGCACGGGAGGAGCTTTGTGAAGGGGCCAATCCGGTACCCTATATTGCGGTGCTGAACTCACCGGCCGGTCATTTCACCCACGGCCCGGACCTGTACGTCCCCGACGAGAGTCTGCGCGGAGCCTTCAACATGCTGCTGCAAAGCGGTTTTCATTTCAACATCCTGGATGAAAAAACCCTGCTGAAGAACATGGACCGCTACAAGGCGGTCATCCTGCCCGACCAGCGGTACCTCGGCACGGAACTGGAAAATGCCCTGCGCGGTTTTGTCAGGGACGGGGGCACCCTGGTGGCCGTTTCACTGACCGGAAGCCAGGACGAGGATTTCAAACCGGCAGGGGAATTCGGCCTGGAGGATGTATTCGGCGCAAAACCGGTGGGCAAATACGGTTTCGACCATTCCCACATCGTGATCAAAGAGGAGAAACTGAAAAAGGACGTGCTGGATATGCCCCAGCAGACTTACGGTGACTGCGCATTGCTGGAAGCCACTTCCGCGGAGGTGCTGGCCGATCTCCGGGAGCCCCTGCTGATGGAGGACGGGAATTATGTCCACCGCTCTTCGCCCCCGGGGAAATACACCGGCCATCCGGCCATCACCCTCAACCGGTATGGCCAGGGCCACGCCGTTTTCCTCGGCAATGACATCTTTGAGGCGGTCATGGAATATCCCCAGTGGAACCTTACCAACATGTTCAGGAACCTGCTCAACATGACCATTTCCGAAAAGCTTGTGGAGGTAAATGCTCCTTCAGTGGTGGAAGTGGTGCTGACGGAAAAGGACGGCAGCCGGCAGGTCCATCTGGTGAACCATTTCCGGGAAAAATCCGCCCGCGGGACCAACAAGATCTCCGAACACGTACTGCCGGTTTACAACATCGGCGTCCGGGTAAAAACAGATAAAAAGCCCGGATCGGTCACCCTGATGCCCGGAAACCAGCCCCTGGATTTTGAATATGACGGCGGAACAACGGGCTTTACCGTCCCCTATCTGCATATTCATTCCATCGCGGTGATCGAGTGAAGGGCAAACGGATGCCGGGCATCACTTGAATCGCGTTGAAATATGCCCTAACTTATCGCGTGAAATGATTAATTCCGGGATGTGATGATCATGATCCGGCAGTGCCTGGCCCTGCTCCCGCAACACTTGATGCCGACCGGTCGGTACAGGATCTTTTGTATTGCCACTTGTTTTTTCCTTACTGCATGTGTGCCGGCCACATCCGCCCTGCATGCCCGTTATGCCCGGTTTATCTCCCCGGTTGACAGTCTGTTTACCCTCCTGGAAACGGCTCCACCCGATACCGGCCGGGTGAACGTCCTGAATGCCCTGGCGTATGAGCTCAGAAAAAGCGATCCCTCCAAGGCCCGTCAATACTGGCAGGAAGCCGTCAAATTGTCCCGCACGCTGGGCTGGGCCACGGGACTGGCGGATTGTAAAATTACAGAGGGGCTCCTGCATACGGCTACGGAAAACTGGGATACGGGAAGAAAACATTACCTGGAAGCCCTGGAAATGTATACTGAATTGGGTGATTCCGACGGGATGGCCGATGCCGCACTGAAGGTGGGGATCACCCATGGCGTGCAATCGGATTACCCGCTGGCCCTGGAATATTTCATGAAAAGCCTGGAAGCCGGCCGGCGGACCGGTGACCGGGAAAGGATCTCCGACAACTACAACAACATCGGACATTGCCACAAGTATATGGGGGATTATGAAAAGGCCCTGGAATATTATAAAAAATCCATGGCCATCTCCCGGGAACTGGGGGATTCGGCAGGGGTGGCCATGATGCACAACCACCTGGCCATCATCTACGATTACCAGGGCAACTACCGGCATGCCCTGGACCATTATTTCCATTCCCTGCGGCTCAATGAGCAGATTGGGGTCAGGGGCGAGGTGGGTGCCGCTTACGGGAACATCGGGATCATCTATTACTACCTGGAGGATTATGAAAAAGCCCTGGAAAACCAGATGAAGAACCTGCAGATCATGCAGGAGGTCAGAGACAAAAGGGGTATTGCCATCGCCCGTTACAACATCGGCAATATTTATGAGAAACAAGGGAAATATGCCGGGGCCCTGGAACATTTCAGGGAAGGGCTCCGGATTCACCGGGAAACCGGGGACAAGCAGGGCATGGTGGCCGGGTACCTGAACAGCGGGCTGGTCCTTGAAAGGCAGGGCAGGACCGCTGAATCCACCCGCATTTATGAAAAAGGCCTGGCCCTGGCCACGGATATCGGATACAGAAAGGGCATTGCAGAGATCTGCATCAACCTGGGAAAGATTTTTTGCCGGGCAGGGAACCGCCACGAGGCGCTGAAAATGCTGAACCGGGGGCTCCGGATCAGTGAGGAGCTGGGCTATCCCGGGCTGATCCGTTCATCGGCCGAAACACTCAGCACCCTGTACGCAGACCTGGGCAATTACCGTGCGGCATACCGGTACCTCTCCCTGTTCAGGGAAATGAACGACAGTCTGGCCAACGCCGCCAACATCAAAAAGATCACCCAAATGGAGATGCAGTATGCATTCGACAAAGAACAGCAGGAGGCCGAATTTCAGCAGGCCCGGGAACAGCTGGCCCACCGGGAGGAGCTGAAACGCCAGAAGATCATGCGCAATGCTTTTACCGCCGGATTTGTGCTGGTGGCCGTGATGGGATTTTTTATCCTGAGGGGCTACCTGCACAAGAAAAAGGCCAACCAATTGCTGGCCGAACAGAAAGAGGAGATCCAGACCATCAACGACAAGCTTACCGAATCCCTGGATGAAAAGGAAGTTCTCCTGCGGGAGATCCACCACCGGGTGAAAAACAACCTGCAGATCATCTCCTCACTGCTCAGTCTGCAAACACAGAACATAAAAGACAAAACCATCCGGGATGCGGTGAAAACCGGTCAGAGCCGGGTGAAATCCATGGCCCTGATCCACCAGACACTATACCAGTCCGATCACCTTGCCAGTATCGATTTTCAGGATTACCTTGTAAAGCTGACGGATTTTCTTTCAGAAACCTATTCTTCGGGGGACGTCCGGACCACCGTGGATACCCGGGACGCCCATCTGGATATTGAATGTGCCATCCCGGTGGGTCTCATTGTCAATGAACTGGTGACCAATGCCTACAAATATGCATTTGAAAGCAGGAAAAACGGGGAGGTTCAGATCCGGCTGCTCAAACAGGGATCCAATGGCTGGCTCCTGACCGTGGCCGATGACGGAAAAGGCCTTCCGGAAAACATGGATCCCGGGAAAACATCATCGATCGGACTCAGACTGGTGACTATCCTGTCCCGCCAGTTAAAAGGGATTCCGCGTTTCAGGAATGAAAACGGGGCGGTCTTCGAACTTGCTTTCAAAACTGAGCAGCCATGAGCAAAATCCGCATCCTCATCGTCGAAGACGAACTGATCATCGCGGAAGACATCCGCTATACGCTGACGGAGCTGGGCTATGATGTTCCCTGCATCGCAACCGCCTATGATGAGGCCATGGAAATGGTCCGTCTGCACGAACCCGACCTGCTGCTCATCGACATTGTCCTGAAAAGTTCGCCGGACGGGATTGAACTGGCCCGTACGGCCCGCTCACAGACGGACATCCCGGTTATTTTCCTGACCAGCCATGCCGACAGGGGAACAGTGGAAAGGGCCCGCGGGGTGAACCCGGACGCCTACATTGTAAAACCATTCGAAAAGAAAGACCTGTATGCGGCCATTGAGATCGCCTTCTCCAATTTCATGAGCCGCAAAGAAGCCGGCTTCCCGCCGGGCGACCGGCCGGGGCCCCGGGACGGCACAGATGCCCGGGAAAGAAAAGAAAAGACGCCTGATCACATGTTCATCAAACAGGACCATCTGATGGTCAAGGTCCGTTTCCGGGAGATCCGCTGGATCGGATCGGACGGGAATTATGTCGAACTGCATTGCAGGGATAAAAAATACCTGGTCCGCTCGTCCCTGCAGAAATTCCTGGCCGGACTCCCCAAAGGGCTTTTCCTGCAAACACATAAATCCTTCGCGGTCAATACCGAGTACATCGAATCGGCCGATCACAATAGTTTATACATCGGCAGGGACAGGATCCCGGTGGGCAGGACCTTCCGCGATTCAGTCAGAAAACGCCTCCGCCTCGAACTTTAATTTTTCCTGTTTTTTCAGTCATCACGCTTATGCTGCCGTTTATCCCGGATTCCCCGCCGGATACAACATTTCTTTGCCTAACAAGGGGGTTGCACAGTAACTTGTATATTGGAATTTAACCTTTTACCTCGAAATCATGAAAACAAGACCGTTTTTTGCCGGATCCCTCATTGCAGGGATATTGTTTATGCTGGGTACAGCCTGTTATGCGGCGGACGGTGATGGCCCTTATGTCTATAATTGTCTTCTGGATGATTGTTGGTATGCCACTGCTTATTCAACATACGATATGTGCGACGGAGAGGAAAAGGATCTGTATGCAGTTGAACCCTATTTTGGGCCACCCTTATCTCCCATAACTCCGAATCCCTGTTATTCAGACGGGACTTTTCAGTGGTACACCTGGGTATATAAATTGGTCTGTGGACCCGGCGGGGGGCTTTGTTTGTGGCAATGGGTACCCGAGGCCATTGACGGGGCAACCGACCCGAAATTTACGGTGACCAATGAAGACAGAGCCAATCAAAAATACTGGTGCGTGGTGGATTGCGGAAGCGGTGCCTACAACACCGATACGGTTGAATTTTTTTATTCCAGTGCCGGCGTGACCATATCGACACATCCCAACGATCAAACCATCTGTGAGGATGAACAGGCCTCTTTCAGTGCCGGCGCTTCCGGGGAACACCGGAGATACAAGTGGAAGGTCATGCCGGACGGGGAAACCACCTGGTACTCCATCAGCGGCGCAACTTCATCAACCTATTCTTTTTACCCCCTGGCAGAAGACGATCTGAGCCAGTATAAATGTGTTGTTTATAACGGATGCGGGGAGGCAACCAGCAATTCGGCCACACTGGATATCCTGTTCAAACCCGGCATTACCCAGGATCCTTCCGCCAGCACGGTGTGCGAAGGGACATCCACCAATTACAGCATCACGGCTACCGGGGACGGACTCTCCTATCAATGGCAGATAAGCACCGACGGCGGTGGCGACTGGGGCAACCTGAGCACTTCGGGAAAATACACGGTGAATGACAATCAGTTGTCCATCGATGACATTGTGGTTTCCATGGACAGTAGTCTTTACAGATGCATTGTTTCCGGTGATTGTTCTCCCACCGCAACCTCCGCCCCGGCCATACTGAACGTGGACAGCGATCCCTCCATCCTGGTCCACCCCGACAATCAGACCGTTTGCCTGGGTGATGGTGCCGGTTTCAGTGTTTCCGCTTCCGGAACCGACATTGTCTGCCAGTGGATGGAAAAACCCCAGGGTGGTTCCTGGACAAACATTTCCGGGGCAACTTCTTCCACATATAATTATACACCGCCGGCAGGAGACGACCAGAAACAGTTTGTGTGTGTGGCGAGCAACGACTGCGGATCGGTGACCAGCAACCCGGCCACCCTGGATGTGCAGTTCGCCCCGGAGATCACCCAGGAGCCGGTGAACGACACCGTGTGCGAAGGAACGGCCACCAGTTTCAGTATTTCGGCAACGGGGGACGCACTCACATACACATGGCAGGAAAGCCAGGATGAGGGAGAAAACTGGTCCGGCCTGAGCACTTCAGGGCAATACACGGTCAGTAACAATCAGTTGTCCATCACCGGAATCACCCCTTCCATGGACGCGTATCTCTACCGCTGCGTGGTTTCGGGGAACTGTGAACCCAAGGATACATCCATCTCTGCCATCCTGAAGGTAAAATCCGATCCGGCCATCCTGGTCCATCCCGACGGGCAGGCCGTATGCCTGGGTGATGAGGCCGGCTTCAGTGTGTCGGCAACCGGGACGGACATTGTCTGCCAGTGGGAGGAAAAACCCTCCGGGGGGGCATGGACGGATATTGCCGGAGCCAGCGCAGATTCCTACAGCTATACCCCGCCCGCGGGAGACGACCAGAAACAATTCAGGTGCACGGTGAGCAACGACTGCGGATCGGTGACCAGCAACCCGGCCACCCTGGATGTGCAGTTC
>CAZNPH010000019.1:0-28115 GCA_964574985.1 uncultured Bacteroidaceae bacterium | reverse complement strand
CCGGAATCACCCCTTCCATGGACGCGTATCTCTACCGCTGCGTGGTTTCGGGGAATTGCACACCCAATGACACTGCATCCACGGCCACACTGTTTGTCAAATCCGCACCGGTGATCACCACCCCGCCTGCAGGCAGTGAAAACTGCACTGGCGACACGGTGACCCTCAGCGTATCGGCCTACGGCACAACTCCCCTGGAATATTCCTGGAGAAAAAACGAAACCGCTCTGGGCGGGTGGGGCTCGTCATCCACCCTTGAGCTTGCGTCGGTCACCGCCGGTAATGCAGGATCCTATGATGTGCTTGTACGCAACGAGTGCAACATGAGCGGCGTGGAAAGCAACAACGCCACGGTGACCGTCCATCCACTGCCGGTCATCGACCTGGGTGCGGATGTGCACATCTGCAACGGCGATGAGCTTGTGCTGGACGGGGGGAGCGGACTTGCACAGTATGACTGGAGCACGGGAGAGAGTACACAGACCATTACAGTTTCCTCTGCTGACATCTATTCGGTAAAGGTCACCGATGAGAACGGATGTTCCCAATCTGACACCCTGCAGGTCATGGTGGATCCCAACATTGCCCGCCCGGACCTGGGCAGGGATACCGCCATCTGCCTGGGAGAAACGGTTACCCTGGATGCCGGCGAAATTTATGACCATTATCTGTGGAATGTTGACAGCACTTCCTCCTCCATCACCGTTTCAGAATCCGGAAACTACTCGGTCGAAGCCTGGAACGACGGCAATGTATGCAGGGTTTACGACACCATCGAGGTACTGGTGGCCGAGCCTTTCGGCCAGGAAGAGATCTGCCTGGTTACCATTGACCTGGAAACCGGAAAGAATATGGTCATTTTCGAGAAAACACCGGAGGTGGGCGTGGTTTCCTACAACATCTGGAGGGAAACCGATACGACCAACCAGTACAAGGTGATCGGAACACTGGGCGTGGATGATCTCTCGATCCTGGTAGACAGCACCTCCAACCCCGAAGAGCAGCAGTACCTCTACAAGATCTCCGCCGTGGATACCTGCGGCAACGAGTCCGTACTGAGCCCCTATCACAAGACACTGTTCCTGCAGTATGTCAGTGCAGTGGGCGGGGTAAACCTGCGCTGGGACAAATATGAGATCGAAGGGGTGCCGGTGAATTTCGACAGCTACATCATCTACCGGGGCAGCGATTCCAAGGGCCTCCAGCCGGTGAAGACCATCTCGGGAAGCCTCAATTCATGGACCGATGCCGATCCGGTGGCTACCTCATACAGGCAGTATTACAGGATCGCCGGAGTAAAGTCGGATCCCTGTGATCCTGCCAATACCGGAAGCAAAAAGGCCGATGTGGGGCCCTTCAGCCACTCCATGTCCAACCTGGAGGACAACCGGCTGCAGTCCTCCCCCAACAGCGAACCTGCGGATATTACACTGGATCCCGACAGCATTGCCGAAAACCTGGATGCGGGAGCCCTGGTGGGACGGTTCACCACCGACGATGCCGATTCGGCCGACACCCACAGCTATATGCTGGTGACCGGAACCGGGGATACGGACAATGGCAGCTTCACCGTTTCGGGAGATTCCCTGCTGGCGGCCGTGTCATTTGACTTTGAGAGCAAAGACAGCTGCTCCATCCGGGTACGTTCCACAGACAGCGGCGAGGACAGTCTGTTTACTGAAAAACAGTTCACCATCCGGATCACCGATGTGCTGGAAACTGGGGCAAAGGTCATGATGCAGCATGAAGTGCGCATATACCCCAACCCATTCCGCCATTCGGTCACCATTGATTTTTCATCGGAGGAAGGCAAGCCTTATACGATGATCCTCAGGGATCTGACCGGCAAAGCCCTGCGCCTTGAAAAAGACATACGAACCGGCAGGGTGGTCATGGAAAGAGGCCGGCTGGCTCCGGGATGTTACATCCTCGAGCTGAAAGGCGAAAGAATCTTCCGCGGAAAACTGGTTGTCGAGTGACCATGCCGGTCAAATGATCATGGGGAGGCCCTCCGTCATTTCGAGGTAAACAGGTTGCGGAAAACAGCCTTCCCGCTGCCCCTCACTGCCCCCGCGGTGAGGGGCTTTTCTTTGGCCTGACCAATGATTTGTACAACACGGGGACCACCACCAGGGTCAGAAAAGTGGATACCAGCAATCCGCCGATGATGGTCCAGCCCAGCGGCGCCCACAGAGTCCATGCCGGCCGATACGGGTGCATCGATCCTCACCATGTGCTGCAAAATCCATTCCCGGCCAGGCGTCAAAAGATGCGGAAGCACTGTCACCCATGCCCACCCGGACAATGTCCCGGCCGGCCAGGTTGCTTCGTATGATCCGCTCGCTTTCCGTAGAACCGAACAGGAAAACGGGATGACCGGCTCCCACGATCTCGTTCTCCCCTGAGATCTTCTTCAGGATCTTGCCCCGGGAAGGGACCCTGATCTCTGAATATTTCAGGTTGAATTTCGCGATATCATACCGTGAACGGGCCATGTCGAGTGCCGTGCGTGCATCCTGATACTGTTCAAGCGTGGCCACGCTGTCCCTGTACAGGTTACGGGTGCGTTCAAAATCCCTCCGGGCTTTCTGCCAGGCAAGCCTGGCCTGATCCAGATGCGACCGTACCCCGGAAATATCGAGCCGGGCCAGGAGCTTTCCCTCCGACCGGTATACGGCATCGACTCTTCCAGAAGCAGCCGCGTCCGTTCCGCAAGTTCTTTCAATTCCATGGCCTTCAGGTAATTGAAATAGGCCTTTTTGATCTCCGCCACCAGGCTGCTGCGGTATATCTTGTAATCGGCTTCCCGCACCCCGGTCATATTCTTCCGGATCCTGTGGTTGAAATATATGTCCGGATTGAATACCGGCTGTACCAGGGAAAGCTTGGTTTCATGTTCGGTGGGGCGGTAAAAACGGAATTTCTCGTTCTCGATCCCCGTGAACCGGCCGCTCATGGTCAGTTGGTTCAGTGTATTGTATGCCGGGTTCAGCATGTCCCCCACCGGAAATTCGATGATCCGTCCCCTTCGGCCACCGTATATTTGGTGATCAGTTCAAAATGCATGTCGGTGACATCCCTGCTTCTGACACCGAAACCACCGCAGATCCGGTTGCTCTGGCGACTGACCATCAGCACCCCCAGCATGTCCAGCCCCTTCCGGCAAATGGCAAAAAGCAGGTCTTCCTTGCTTTTAAAATAAAGGTAACGCGTGCCTTTGCTCAATTACACCTTTTCGGCGATCTCGTCCATGGTGGTCTTCTCAAAGCCCTTTTCGAAAAATATATGCTCACCGGCTTCAATGATGTCGCTGCGGCGCTTTTCCTTTTCCCGTTCTTTTCTTTCTTCTGTGCCCATAGGTTGAACTCGTTGAAGGAAGCCGGATCATGACATGCGGGGACTGGGTGGCGACCAGATCAACATGGGCCTTTCTTCCTGGGCCCTGCTATACCGCTACACGGGCAATCCGGAGGTACCGGATGCTTCCTGTGCCTGGCCCCACCTGCCTCATCCGTATAATACCGGTATCCATCCGGGGATCTAGGACGGGGACATGAGAAACGGGAAAGGCATACTCCAACCCGACAAGGCAGGGAACTTCGGCTATGAACTGGTCAGTCTCTACAAGATCACCGGACAGGAAAAATACCTGGATGCAGCCGTCAGGATCGCCCGGGTCCTTGCCGGTAAAACCCGCGAGAGCAACGAAAACGAATCCCCCCTGCCTTTCCGGGGACATCCTGATCGAATTCTGATATTCAAAATTCTTGTGTATTTTTGCATGATACCGGGGATATAGCTCAGATGGCCAGAGCACCTCAATCGCACTGAGGGGGGCAGGGGTTCGAATCCCCTTATCTCCACAAATTTTTTTCTCTTTCCCAATTTCAGCACAGGGTGCTACTATTACGCATGTTAAATAAATTCTTCGAAGTTTTCACGGTGGATAATGTCCGTCTCCATTTATTCACCATTTTGATACAAATACAGTGAATATATTCACTGTTTTCAACATAATCCGGAGTAAAATATTTGCTTATTGAATTTTCCTTTTCCGGCCCCTGCCCGACATCTTACTTGCAATATGCATGATCCCCGACAAGGGCATGATGACGATCCTGCTGATCCCGGCAAGAACACTCAGGGATTTCATGGGGGTGATGATCGATTCGGTCAGTTCGTCGATAACCAGCTTCCTTTCGGTAACTTCACCCTCTTCCACAACCAGAGCCAGGCGGTGCAAGGCATAAAGGCCCACCAGAAAGGTCAGCAGGAAAAGAAAATCGAGGCCCTTTAAATTGATCACAGGCACCAGGTATTCATGGGTGTCCGTATACAACTCCAATGGCACATTCAGTTGTATGTTGGCAAAATAATCTGCCAGGAGTCCGCCAACCAGAGGCGCCAGGGTCCCCACCACTGAATTGGTAAGTCCCATGGCTGTGATGTAGCTGTGTGCCTGTCCGGCAGGGGACAATTTCATGATGATGTTGGTTGTGCCCAGGGTCACCCCGGAAACGGCCATCCCGTTCAGGACCTGTATGATCACCACCAGCACAAAGGTAAAGGCATGCGGTTCGGGAAGGGTGGTGAATGTCCAGAGTATGACAGAAATAAGAAAAAGCGGGCATCCAATGCCCAGTATTGATTTGTTTGAAAACCGGTCGGCGATCCTTCCCCATATCCTGAGAAAAAAGATGTTGGTCAGTTGGTTGATTACGATAAGAATGGTTACATGAAAAAGGGAAAGACCCAGGCGGTGCATCATGTATACAATGAAAAAGGGGCCGCTCATACTGACGGAAAAATTCCATACGGCCGTAAAGGTCATCAGCATTCTGAAATTTCTGTCCCTGAGCGGTGCTGTAAGCAATTCTTTCAGGGGAATACTGGCGGTGGCAGATCGTGGTTCCGGCATCCTCAGGATCGCCGTGATGCCTGTCAGTCCGAAAAGCAAACCAATGGCAAACACGATGGAGAAGGACACCAGTTCTGTTTCCGGGCGGAATGCTTTCCACCAGTCAATGAAATAACCCCCGGCAAGGGTCAGCATGAGTCCGAGGCCGGTACTCAAAGCCGTTCTTCTGCTGTTAATCCTCCCCAGATGCCGCTGTGGCAATACATCCCTCAGCAAAGCATTCCAGGCGGGTGCAGGAACAGCCGCCAGCAATGCCGACACCAGCAAAAACAACAGGAACATCGACCGGTTGCCGGTAAATACCACGGGAATAAGTATAATGGGGATCCAGAACAAACGGGCGATACCTGCAAATAATGCAGTGATTTTCTTTTTTTGGGGAAATTTATTGACCAGCCATAATCCGGGCAACTGCATGACCTGGCTGATGAAGGCAATGCTGGCAATCAGCCCGATCTGCTTTTGCGAAGCCCCGATGGCCAGGGCAAAAGCTGTCAGATAGATCCCGCTTTGAAGAGCTGACATGCCGGTTGAACAAATCCCGTCGAAAACATACATCCGCAAACCGGCCCGGATATCCCCGCGGGTCAGTTTTTCTTTTTGCTCAAAACGGAACAAGGATTTCCACATGATTTTCGGCTATTCATCAGGCAAATTACGAAGAATTGTTATATTGCACATCTGCAAAAATTAATAACCATGCATTCTATAAGCAAACCGAAAAGATCCCAAGTGAAAATATGGCTTTACAGTATTTTTCTTTCAGGATGCCTGTTTTTTCATCCCTGCACGATCAGGGGCCAGATCGACAGAAGCAGGATCAATCCCCGGATCCTCAACCATACCTGGGAGGCTCAGTGGATCACCCACCCCACCGCTTCACGGGTGGTTTTCGGGGTTTACCTGTTCAGGAAATCCTTTGAACTTACTGAAAAACCCGCGGAATTCATCGTACATGTTTCGGCCGACAACCGGTATGATCTGTATGTCAACGGAAAGCTGGCCTGCCTTGGCCCTGCCTGGAGCGACCTGCTGCACTGGCGGTTCGAAAGCATTGACATTGCCGGTTATCTCCGGAAAGGGCAAAACACCGTGGCCGCCAGGGTGGTGAATTTCGGCGCGGGAAGAGCTATTTCCCAGTTTTCCTATGAAACCGGTTTTCTGCTTCAGGGCAACGGCAAGGCGGAAAATGTGCTGAACACCCATCCGGACAACTGGAAAGTGACCCGGGATGAAGCCTGCCGGCCCATTCACATTGACTGGCGGGTTTTCCCCTATTACTATGCCACATTTTCATGCGACAGTTTCCTGGCCGCACGTCATCCCCACCAATGGAAAACAACCGGATTTGATGATTCCGGCTGGCTCAGGCCCGCTCCCATCGGATACAACCGGAAAGGCACCCCCAGGGGATGCGGACACGGTTTCAAGGACCAGAGTGCATGGCTGCTGGCACCCCGGGATTTTCCCCTGCAGGAATCGGTTCTGCAACGTTTTGACCATGTGGAAAGGACACGAAACATCCGGGTTGATGAAAGCTTTCCGGCCGGGGAGAAGGAGCTGGTCATTCCCCCGTACTCTGAAGTGAGCATCCTGCTCGATCAGGGTGTCCATACCCGTGCATACCCTGAATTGCGGTTCAGCGGGGGCAGGGGAAGCACGATCAGGATCGAATACGCGGAAGCCCTGGTCGATGAGAACAGGCAAAAGGGCAACCGGAATGAAACCGAAGGAAAGCATACCCTCGGCTGTTACGATGTTGTCCTACCCTGCGGAGGCGAAATCCGGACATTCCGGCCGCTCTGGGTGCGGGTGTTCCGGTTCGTGGAACTGCAAATCAAAACAACGGACCGGCCCCTGGTACTGCATGATCTGTACTCTTATTATACTGCTTACCCGTACCGGCTCAAAGCGGGTTTTTCCTCCGGCCGCCCCGGGCATGAAAAATTGTTTGAAGTTTCCTGGCGGACCCTCCGCAATGCAACCGCCGAGGTATTTGAGGACGGACCCTATTATGAGCAGATGATGTACGCGGGGGATTCCAGGATCGCTTCCCTGTTGTCCCTTTACCTGAGCGGGGACAGCCGTATGACCCGGAATGCCATCCGTCTTTTTGATTATTCCAGGATGCCGGAGGGTCTCACCTATTCGCGCTACCCTTCCAGACAGGTACAGATCAATCCCCAGTATTCCCTTTCATGGATACAGATGATCTATGATTATTTCCTGTACGGGGATGACCCCGGCTTTGCCGGAAATTTTCTGGATGGGATGGAAAGCGTGCTCCGCTGGCACGAGAACCTGATCGACTCCACGGGTATGCTGGGGGAAGTGCCATTTCTGAAACACATTGAAAACAGGTCCCGCACGCCCAAACATCCGGAAAGGGGCCACAATGCACAGCAGACCCTGTATTTTGCCCTTACCCTGAAATACGCCGCCGAAATGTTCGAATATTCCGGCAGGATAGAACAGGCAAGGCACTACGGAAACTTGTCCGAACAACTGAAGGCTTCCGCACATGACCTTTGTTATGACCCGGACCGGATGATGTATGCCGATTCCCCACTTAAGCAGGTGTACACCCAGCACGCCAATGTGCTGGCCATACTCAACGGCATGGTGCCTCCCGTACAAGAGGGGGAACTGATGAAAAAGATCCTGCGTGATGACCGGCTGGTTCAGTCCCTGCTTTTCTTTAAGTTCTATGTGTTCCGTGCCATGGAAAAAGCGGGGATGGGTGATCAGATCATCGACCGGCTGGGGCCGTGGGAAACACTCCTGGAGCACGGACTCACCACTTTCCCGGAGTTCGGTATCGAGTCCCGCAGCGATTGCCATCCCTGGAGCGCGCATCCCGCCATCTTTCTGCTGTCTGTCATCGCCGGCATCCAATCCGCCGCCCCGGGATTCCGTCAGGTCCGGATCGAACCCCATGCGGACAAACTCCGGAATCTGCATGCCTTCATGCCCCACCCCCTGGGCAGGATCGAAGTAGGCATCAGCAAAGATGAAGGCAAAACCCGGGTGCGCCTCTCCATCCCGGAGGGACTTCCCGGAACATTCATCTGGGACGGCAGGTCATATCCATTGAAAGCAGGGGATCAGGATTTTGTATTTTAAACCGGTTTCCCATCAGTCCGGCGAATCCGGATATGTTCAGATATCCCGGTTTTACAATTGGTTTTTGCAATATCAACTGAATGACTGTTTGCAGTTCGTATCAGGCTGGCAAGAAATTCCGCCCAACCGGAACCGGAATTCAGCGAAGGCACCAGGGTTAACACCTGTCCTCCGGATTTTTCAAATAAGCTTTTGTACTCCTCGCCTATTTCTATTTTCGTCTCCAGGCAATCGGCAACAAAAGACGGACTGATAACCAGTATTTTTTTGTTTCCGCCGGCGGCCAGTTTCATTAAAGTTTCATTTGTGAAAGGTTTAAGCCAGTTTTTTCCGAACCGTGATTGAAATGATACATGAACCTTTGACGGATCAACGTTCAATCCGCCAACAATGGAACGGGTGGTTTGATAACAGGCCGCACGGTAGCAGAAACTATTTCCCTCATGATAGTCCTCTTCACAGCCCAATGATTTGCAACTCATTCCGGGATGCGCACTTTCTGTCTGACGAACCGGTGTGCCGTGAAAACTGAATACAATTGCATCATAATCCACTGGATGATACCGGGAAATTTTTTTTTGCCATATTTTAATAAACTCTTCATTCCCATGGAAATGCAGTATGATTTTCGTGTTTTTATAAAGCGCCTTGCCATACAGCTTCTTTTTCAGGATTCTGATAATGCTTCCCGTTGTTGATGATGCAAATTGCGGGAAAAGGGGAATGCACAGCAATTCCTCATAAGCTGAATCATTGAGACGATCCAGCAACTTCTTGAATGAAGGATTACCATACCGCATGGCCAGGTAAATATCCTTTGCCGGATCCAGTGAATGTTTTACTTTATTCAACAAGTCTTTGCTGTGATAAATGAGCGGGAATCCCCTGCTGGTCCATAATTTCGCATATGCGTTCGATGAATGCATCGACCTGAAGGGGGCAATTACGCCAAAAATCAATGAATACCTCAGGATCAATGGCAGGTTAATGACACACGGATCAACCAGGAATTCTTTCAGGTACGAACGTACATCGGGCACCTTATAGGAATCAGGGCTTCCCAGGTTTACAATGACAACAGCTATTTTGTCTTTAAGCATGCAAATATTTATAGAATAATGCTGTTCCCAGTGAAAAAAGAATCATGAAGAGAGATGTTCCGTAATAAAATACGGAAGCTTTAAAACGTTTTAATGAGGATACGGACTTTTTCATGTATATCCTGCCGATTTGCGTAAGGAAAAGTGCAAACAGCATCAATGCAATATGTTCGATGGCCCAGAATCTCAGAGAGGCGTCATTGCCTGATTCCGGCACCTTTAAAGCCGGGTTATCAAACGATGTGCGCAGGAGGAAATAAATAACGAAACCAATCAGAAGCTGAAAATATAATCCAACCGTAAAAGACAGGGAGTACAGATTGTCAAAACGGGAATATTCCTTTCGGCATATCCATCCGGTAACGGATCTTGCCACAGTTACCACCCCTGCAAGCATGGTAATAATGCTTACAAAGATATGCAGATTAAAAACAACCTTATATACCATATTGTCGCCTGGAATGAACTGCCACAAAGATATTAATCTACGGCTGATATCCCTTTCCTGAAATTTCCATTGCCACCTGCCTGCCTTGTTTTATCCGGTCAGCCAGCCCGATACCTCCGGTAAAATTCCCCCTGAGCATTAGCCCTTTGAATTCTCTTTCAATTTCCGCAATCATATGAAACCGGTTAAGGCTGGATTTTTCATATTGAGGAATGGCCCATTCATGCCTGAAAATTCTGATCAGATCCGGTTCAAAATCATCCATACCCATTACTTCGGTGAATTCCTCTTTCACAATTCCGATAATTTCATCATCAGATCTTTCATAAAGGTCAGGCCGGCGGATTCCACCGATATACACAGTAAAGAGGGCTCCTTCCTCAGGTGCACGGCCTGAGAGAAAGGACGAAATATAAAGTATGCCCAGAAGGTCACGATTTTCCCTGTAGGGAATAAGCCCCCCGAATCCATCCAGTCTAATCCCGCTCCACCGGTTAAATCCAATTGCCAGTTCAATCACTTTGGCATACCTGATATCGGTAAGCATATGCATCTTGTTCGTTTCAATGAACGGCAACAATCCCCTGAGACTTTGGGCCCCGGTTGTAATAATGATATTTTTTGAATGATATTCTTCCTTTATTTGACTCATCCGCTGAAATGATACTTTAAAATATTCTCCGGCATGATCGACTTTGATGTCACTCGATCTCAAATGAAATTTTTCATGACCGGCTATATCATATAATGCATCTGCCAGTGACTGCAACCCTCCCTTACATGAAAAAATTTCCCGGGTTGCTTTTTTATCCAATTCGTTTTTCCTTTCAAATTTTTTCTTAAATGACCCTCCGATGAAACTGCCATACTTCTGTTCCAGATTATACAGCTTTGGTAATGCGTATTTAGGAATCAATGTATGAGGATCCCCGGCATAAATGCCCAGGATGAAGGGATCGACAGCGTAATCAAGGTAACTCTTCCCCATTCGTCTGAGAACCATGTCTTCCAGGGTTTCCTCAGGATTATTTCCTTTTGCCCGGAATGGCTCTCCAAGCAACCTGAATTTATCTTTTAATGTAAACAGAGGTGTTTTAATTGCCCGTATCATTCCGGATGGAAGAGGCTCCCATCGTCCTTTTTTTAAAACATATCTTTTTTTGGCTGCTTTGTCAGCGATTTCCAGGCTTACCCCGTTCCCGATATCTTCGAAAAGCAATGCAGCTTCCGGTTGGCCCAATATACCGGTATTTGGTCCGGTTTCATAAAGAAACCCGTTTTCACGGACGGTTTTAATTACCCCGCCCACTCTTTCCTTTTCTTCCAGGACCAGGAAATCCTGCTTCATTCTGTCAAGATAAAAAGCAGCCGTTAATCCCGTAATGCCTGCCCCGATAACGATCGCGTCTTTTGTCTTTTCCTGGTTCATAATACATGCATATCAACAATAAGATCAGATAATTTTTGAAAACATTTTCTGATAGTTTGCATAATTCGGATCAAGTTCTTTGGCGATGACCCGGATCAAAAGCATACCAAGGGGTGTTGCCCTGATTGTTTGATCATTGGCCATGACCAGTCCATCGTCATTTAAAACCTTGAATTTTGCCGGATAATAATGCAGTATCTTCTTCAGATCATTTACATTCATCCTGATTTTACGGGCTTCTGCATGAAAATCCACCATGCCATTGCACATCAATTGATTGATGATCCCGCGTATGACCTTTTCTTCAGGATTCAGTTTATATCCTTTTACAACCGGCAGTTTCCCTTTTTCGACAGTCTCGGTATAGGTTTTTGCATCTCTTGCGTTCTGCACATAAGAACCATGCATCTGGCTGATGGATGATGCCCCGAAGGCATAAACCTGTCCCGTGTGTTTTAAAGTACAATAACCCTGGAAATTTCGATGCAGGGCATTTGACCGGAATGCTTTTGCCAATTCATCATCGGGTAAAGCAAAGTGATCCATTCCAATGGCATCATATCCGTGACCGGACAAGTAATCAAAACCCTTCAGCAACATTTCAAGTTTTTGTTCGGGTCCCGGAATGCCATATTTTTCAAGAATTTTTTGCCTTTTCCTGATCCAGGGAACATGTGCATAAGAGAAAGTTGCCATCCTGTCTGGCATGACAGATACCGCCCGCTTCAAGGTGTCAAGATATCCCTCCGGGGTCTGACCAGGAAGGCCGTAAATAAAGTCCAGATTGACACCTGCAAATCCTTTCTGACGGATATATTTTACAAGGTTTTCCACAGGAAGCCTGGATGGATACCTGTTGATCTTTTTCAAAACAGACTCATTAAAATCCTGGATTCCCAGGCTCAGCCTGTTGAATCCCAATTCCGAAATCCGGTCGATATCCTTCAGATCAAGATAAGCCGGACTGCACTCCATGGCTATTTCTGCATCTCCCTGAAAATTGAAATGTTTATGGAAACGATCCATTACTTTTTCAATCAATTTCCAATCAACAGAGTTGGGAGTTCCTCCCCCCCAGTGAACCTGGGTTACAGAACGTGTGCTGTCAATAATGCCGGAAATGCGGTCAATTTCTGTCAGAAGTGCATCAAAGTATTTCCTGATCAATTCTTTATCATTGCCAAGCTGTGAATTACACCCGCAATAAAAACAGAGCCGGGGGCAAAAGGGAACGTGAACATAAAGTGAAATCCCCCTGTGCCCTTCATTATTTGACCGACTGATCTCTTTCAGATATTCTGTTTCATTAAAACCCTCCCTGAATACATTGGCCGGCGGATAACTGGTATACCGGGGGCCGGGTGTATTATATCTCTCAATTATTTTCTGATCAATTTCCATGACAATCTTCTCATTTTAACAAACCACGATTCCCAGGGTTCCGGCTCATTCTTTTCCTTATAGATAAGTACTGACAAAATCAGGACAACAAACGCCCAGGCCGTTTCAAGTCCGAAAAGACCTGAATAATCCAGTCTGTCTGCAATAAAACCGCTGAGCACCGCCACCAGCAATCCGCTGATATGCGAAATGATGATTTGTATCGAATAATCTGTTCCTTCCCTGCCCGGTCTCACCAAATTCATTGAAACCGTATAGATCACCACCGATGACATCGAGTAGCTGCTCCATAGCAAGGCAACCCCAATATAAATAATCAGAGGTTGGGGATAATCAACCAGTATGGTTGAAAAGAACAAAGCGGTCAGAAAACCATAAAGGGCCATGGTGAAAATTGCTTTTCGGTTTCCGATCCGTTTTATGATCAATCCGGAAAGAAAGGCAAATCCTGCCGCTATTGCCGTACCGTATATGCCGAAAATAAACCCGATCTCCCTGATCTCATATCCCAGATCTACTAGAAATGGTTTCAGCATCACCAGAATGCCGAGGATCCCTGAATAATAAATCATCAAAAATATCACCCGGCGGATCACAACCGGGGAATCAAAAAAAGTAAACACATCCCGCCATCCCGGAGGAGATATGTCCCGCGGTGCAAGTGTTACGGAATTTTTTACGTTCAATATCAACGGGATCAATGCCACCATCACAATTCCGCTGAGCATGAACATTATGCCCCGCCATCCGACGGAAGTATAAAGGATCAATAAAACGCCGCTGCCAAACAACGTGCCCAGAAAATTGCCTGAGGACTGCATACTATTGCCCAATGACCGCTGGCTTTGCCTGAGTATCTTAATGGCAAGTGCATCTGACGCAATATCCTGGGTTGCGGACAGAAAAAATGCAACCACCATCAATGCAATAATGGTCTTGAAATTTGTGTCAAGACTGAAAAAACCGATGGATACGATCACCACGGCATAAAACATTTCAGAAGCAATGATCCACTTTTTGTAACCGTGCTTCAATCCTGCATTCCGGTCAACCCAAGGGGACCACAAAAACTTCAGGATCCAGGGGATTTTTATCAATTGGATCAATCCTATACTTTCCAGTGAGTAGTTTTCCATCCGCATGATCACCGGAAAAACGGTGGAAAAAAAACTCATGGGAATGGACTGGGCAACATACAGGCTGAATAATGTTGAATATTTTTGTGCCGGCTTCATCATTTACTGAAGCTTGTAACTCAGGGTCATGCCAAATGTACGTGGTCTTCCCGGCTGGGCATATACGTTGCCGATGGCTGTAAACTGGAACGATCTGTATTTTTTATCCAGAATATTTTCCGACCATATCCTGAGATTGAAATCTGAGATCCCAAGCAGAATATTTACCCCCAGCAATCCGTATGGATCCTGAATATATTCATTCGCATCGTTCCAGTAGATCCTTCCCGTCTCCCTTCCATGCAGGGAAAATGAAAGATCATGAAACAAATTTCCATTCAGGGGGATCCTGTATGAAGCACTGATGAATCCCGTAAAATCCGGAACATAGGGAACTTTATTGCCATCATAATTCTCTTTTTTATCCGGATCCGGAGTAAACTGCCTGAATTTTACATCAGAATAACCCAAATTGCCGGATAATCGAAGGTTTTTTACGGGGATTGCACTTATCTCCAGTTCCGCACCTTTGCTGTAAGCACTTGCTGCATTTTCCAGCATGGATCCGCGCCCGCTTGGAATGGGCTGGTAAACCTGGAGATTTGCCCAGTCAATATAAAAAACTGCCATATTCAAACCGACTTTGCCATCATCAAATGATGCTTTCCATCCGGTCTCGTAATTCCAGCTGTATTCAGGATCAAACGTCCGGTCTTCTTCACGTTCAAAAGTTGTATTGAATCCACCACTTTTATACCCCCTGGTAACGCTCAGATAATTCATTTGACTGCCGGACCATTGATATTTTAATGAAACCTTCGGCAGGATCTCAAAAAAGTCATAACCGGAAACAAAATCTTCTGCATGTGACATATCTGAATTGATCCACCGGTCATAATTATATTCAAGTGCATCTTTTTCATAATCAAACCTGATTCCCAGTGTGAGTTCCATTTTATCGATGGGCAGATCCTTAAGAGAACTTTGAGCAAACAGAGCAACCCCATAATTGCTCATATCGTTCATTTTCCTGTACGCGTAAGTATTGTATGGAAAGCGGAAGGCGGCGATCCCGTCTTCTCCAAAAGTCACTCCCACCTCCTGCAAATTTTCCTGATAAAATCCGTATATACCGGAAATCCAGTTAATTTTTGATGCTTGGTTTGCATTGCTGAACCTCAATTCCTGGGTTATCAGTTTTTGATCCTGATCCTGCGTCACGACCATCAATTCTGCCGTGGTAAAATCCTGATCAATATCCTGGAAGCCCTTAAATGCCTGGAATGCTGTAATGCTGTTCAATACCGTTTTTTCCCCTTTCCTTTCATAACGCAAGGATGTTCCCATCACCTCTCTTTTATAGGTGCTTTCATGATCGTAGTTTATCTCCAGATCGCTGCCGTCATCCGGGACCACGGCATAAGGATAGCCGCTTTCATCACTCAGATCTCCATAAAACTGCCAGGTTATTTTTGATTTTTCATCCGGCGTATAAATGAACTTAAACCTGCCGCCTCCGTTATTAAGCCGGTCAACCGGCATTCCATTATAATGATTTATATGATAACCGTTTCGTTTCCTGAAATTGCCATCGACCTGCAGGAAAAGTTTGTCCCGAATAACAGGACCGCCAAAAATGAGCTGATACTGCTGGTGCCCGTAATTGCCGGCTTCAGCCAGTAACTTCATGCCAAATCTTTTACCAGGATCTTTTGTAATGACATGTACAATCCCGCCCATCGTATTCCGGCCGTATAGCGTCCCCTGTGGCCCGCGCAGGACCTCTATCCTTTGTATATCATACATATCAAAATTAAAAGTGGCCTTCTCAAACAATGCCACTTCATCTATATAAAATCCAACCGATGGAGAATGGATACGGGAACCTATTCCACGAATATAGATCGGCGAGGTAAGCTTCGATCCATAATCAGGCATATACAAATTGGGTACGGGTCCGGTCAGATCCGTAGAGGAAATGATCCTTTCATTCTCAACGTAAAAACCTGAAAGAGAAGTTGCTGAAACAGGAACCTCCATTACTTTAAATTCCCGCTTATCCGCAGATATGACAACACCTTCCAGTTGGTACTGACCGATTTTCAGGGTATCCGGTTGATTTTCCGGACGTGCATGCAATAAAACCGGAAAGAGTGCAATGATTATACACGAAATGGCCGACTGTTTCATACCAGAATTGTTTAAATCAGGGATGAATCTAGGGGTCAATTTGGAAGAAAATCTGAAGAAATCTGATTTGAGGTATGCCGGCGATGGGCAATAACTACTTATCTTATTAACAATAAGAAGTATCCTGTCTTATTAATATTGAATATAAATTAACCCGGGGCAATATCGGATATTTCAGGAACGGAAAGTCAATGTAAAGGAATGCAGGCCATCCTGAAAATCTTTTTCTATGGTAAATCCATAGAAATCACAAATCTTCTTTACCAGTGCCAGGCCAAGTCCGAAACTGTCCGGTTTTTTTGATCCCCTGTAAAAACGATCAAAAATTTTACCGGGATCCTCATTTATTCCGACACCGCTGTTTCTGATGGCCAATTTATTGTCTGACAATTCAATTTCAATTACACCTCCATCTATATTATGGTTAATTGCGTTTTTCAATAGATTGATAATAAGCACATCAGCCAATCCCTGGTCCATATTCACAATGGTATCCCGGCCATGCAATTTCCTATTGATCTTTATGTTTCTTAATTCTATCAATTCCTGCAACATATCTATCTGTTGATCAACCAACCCAGTAAAATTCACTTCAAATCTCTCCTTATACTGCCGGTTTTCAATTCGGGTAATGAGTGCCAGGGTCGAATTCAGCCTTGATAAATGATCTGCATTTTTATAAATGTCCCCGATCAATTCCATTTCTGTCTGTCCGAGGTTTTCCGATTGCAGCAATAATTCAACCTTGGTTTTTATTACGGCAAGAGGAGTTTGTAATTCATGTGTGGTATTATCGGTGTACTCTTTTAAATTTATATAGTCTTCTGAAAGACGTCCGGTGATTTTTTCAAGAACCATGTTCAGTTCATTGAATTCCTGGATATCTGATTCTTGCGCAGTAATCGGACCTTTTTCCGCGTTGAATCTTTTGAGTTTATTCAATGCGGTTAAAAAGTCCTTCCATAAATTGGTGAATATGTAACGGTTCAGAATAAAAATCCCCGAAAGAAACAGAATGACCATGAGCGTCATCAGCAGGGTCACTTTTTCGACAAGTTCATCGCTTGGTTTGGTTGATTTTACCAGTTCCACCCTGAACAGATCATTTTCCCTTGATGAAAAAAATGTATAAATATGATAGGTCCTGTAGCGTCCCGTCCGGTGATCGTACATTAATGTATCCCTGAATTCCCTGATATCTGCCGGAACATCCGGAATTTGTCTGACAATGAGCGAATCTATTCCCGGCAGTTCATTCATCCCTTGTTCAATAATGATCTCAAGGTTCTCCTCCACCGGTTCCCTCATTTCTTTCATTTCCCGGTTAAGGTCATTGATGCTCATTACTTTCAATACCTGGAAGAATATTATCCCCATCAGAAAAAACAAAAAGAGGGACAGGGTGGCAATATATAATGTGGTTTTGGTGAGCAGCTTCATTTATCGGTAAATTTATAGCCAACCCCATAAATATTTTTAATATAATCAGGGCTGCCGCTTTCTATCAATTTCTTCCGCAAATTCTTAAGATGCGTGTAAACAAATTCATAGGAGCTGTATCCTCCGGTGTATTCCCTCCAAAGATACTCCGCTATGCTCTCTTTGGTTATTACCCGGTTTCTGTTGGACATCAGGTACAGCAACAATTCATATTCCTTTTTGGTCAGATCCACGAGTACATCATTCACAAAACAATTTCTTTCGTCCGGCTGAACCCTTATTGCACCAAATTCAAGCATTTTATCTCCCTGAAGCTTTGTTCTTCTGGCTAATGAATGCACCCTGGCCACCAATTCCGAGAGGTGGAACGGTTTTACCAGATAATCATCGGCCCCGGCTTCGAGTCCGGCGATCCTGTGCTCGATTGCATCTCTTGCTGAAATAATAATGATTCCCGTGTTATCCTTGTTTTGCCGGATCATCTTTACCAGGTCTATTCCGTCACCATCGGGAAGATTCAGGTCTATGAGCAGGCAGAGGTAATTATATTTATCCAACAAACCCAATGCAGAATGATAATCATTGGCCCGGATGCATGTAAATCCCTCAATCTCCAGGTAGGAGATTATGGAATTCATAAGAGAAACCTCATCTTCAACGATCAGGACCTGCATTGTATTTTTTTGCAAAGTAAACAAAATTAGAACGAACGGATTGCCCTTGAATTGTTTGGCGGCAAGAGCCGGGGAACCGGTATTTATTCATGCAACCATTTGGCCTGTTTTTTGGTCTGATTATTATCAAAGCATTTATTACAAAACATTAAATTTATTAAATCATGAAATTAATTTTTCGAACCTTTTTTATTCTTTCATTTCCTTTTTTATTATTTACTGCCTGTGAAAAAGATGAAACGGGCGATGGAACGCTGAACCTATCCATTACCGATGCTCCCGTCGACCGGTCCGACATAGCCGGTATATTCCTGACCATTACAGAAATCCAGTACCATAAAAACGACAGCGCCTGGATGACATTTGAGGAGTACGAAGGTCCCCAGACATTCGATATCCTTGAACTCACAGACGGATCTTCTGAATTGCTGGGCAGTTTTGAAATGGACGCGGGACATTATACCCAGTTAAGGTTCATAATCGATGCACCGGATGAGGGCATGCAGGATCCGGCCAATCCGGGATGCTACATATTGTTTACCGACAGCACCCAGATGCCCTTATTTGTTCCCAGCGGATCCCAGACCGGCTGGAAAGGTGTGGGGGAATTTACCGTGCCCGTAAACGGAGAAGTATCTGTCACTGCGGATTTCAGTGCCAGGAAATCGGTGAGAAAACCGGGCATCAATAATTTCTATATTCTGACTCCCACCATCCGCCTGATCGTCAACAACCAGTCCGGGCAAATAGCCGGCGGATTGTCCAATGTGCCCGATGGCGTGGATATCATCGTGTACGCCTATGAAGACGAGACCTTTGAAACCAATGAAACAGATGATCCCATGGATGAAACGGAAACACGGTTCCCGAACGCGGTTACCAGTGACATTGCTGAAGATACAATGAATTATCATTTGTCTTTTCTGGCTCCCATGACTTACGATCTGGTTGTGGCTTCTTTTATCGAAGGAGAATTCCAGGAAGTTCTGGGAATCGTGGAAGACGTGTCGGTGGAAAGCAATAAAACCACCAATCAGCCGATAGATCTCTCCTCTTTATAATTTTATGATCAACATTCTGATGAAAAAGGACCGGTGAATGCTTATTACATCAGGTCCTTTTTCTTTTGTTCAAATTCCTCTTTGTCGATCTCCCCGCGGGCATATCTTTCCCTGAGGATATCCAACGCGGTTTGTTACCCGCGTTCTTCCTGCCGGCCGGCGCCCCCAAAGCATGAAAAGCCTGAATCAGCCCCAGGCCGGTGGTTGATATTTGAAGGATGACCGGCTTTTTTTTCATTAAATCTTTCCCTCCCATTTCAAAATTAGGCAAAATCCGTAAATTTATGCAACCAACCGGGTCGTCATCCGGGGACTGAATGCATACTGTGTGAATGAGGATGAAAAAGAGATCCGTTTCCCGCAAAAGAACCTGGGAACCCACACTTCCCCTTTTGCAGGTGAAATGGGCCGGGGCACGGGGAGATTTGTCACGGGTGTCGCCACAGCCGGCGGCCGTGGTGCGGTGACCGGCTGCATCAGTTTTGACCGGTTCAGGGGATTTTTTGAACCGGAAAACAAAAGGGATCAATTCAATGTGTTGACGGTCAATGCATTTCACAACATCGACAGGCATATGACCCTCTCCCCCGGTGAATCCCTGGTGTCTGAATGGATCTATGCAGACTGGGGCTGGCAGATCAGATCAAAGACCTGGGCTTTCATCCCAGTCTCTGGCTCAACCCATTTATGTACACCATACCCTCTGCGGAAGCGGTCATCCATCATCCTGAAAGATTCCACCGGGAAACCGTTGAAATACAATCCCCCGGGGAAGGAAAGCTGCTGAAAATCCCCGTGGAAACGGACCGGAAGAAGACACTGAAACTGATGTTCTGATCATCATAAAACCAAAAACCATGAAAAACCATCTGATTTATCCCTTTCTGTTTATGGCAGCCGTTTTTACCGGTTGCACAGATCCGGATCCTTCCGCAAGATCCGCCGGTGCGCATGATTTTAACGGTCCGTATACAGGTAAATACCTGAACCGGATTGCTTTCCCCATAGGCGGATTGGGGGCGGGGATGTTTTGCATTGAGGGCAACGGATCTTTTTCCCATCTTTCCCTGAGGCATAAACCTGATATTTTCAATACCCCGTTTATGTTTGCCGCATTATCGGTCAAAGGAGCGGAACACGGGACAAAATTGCTTGAGGGCCCCATACAGGACTGGAAGATATTCGGTAGTCCCAATACCGGGAACGGATCCGGTGTATTTGGTGTCCCCCGGTTTGAGGAAGCGGAATTTACAGCCCGTTTCCCGTTTTGTGACATAAAACTGACAGATGCTGATATTCCGCTTGAGGTAAACATCAGAGGCTGGAGTCCGTTTATTCCCACCGATGCAGACAACTCCAGTCTGCCCGTGGGAGCACTCGAGTATACATTCACCAATACTTCAGGCAAAACCCGGGAGGCGATGTTCTCATTCAATTCTGAAAACATCATGCGCATCGAGCTTCCTTCGGAGTGGGGAGGCAGATATGTGGGGAATGATTCCATTTGGGGAATGGGAAACGGCTTCATACTGGATCAGGGATGCCTGGAAAATCATCCCGAATACGAAGGGGCCTTTGCTGCTTTCACCGATGATCCGGATGCAATCGTCGATCATTGCTGGTTCAGGGGAGGATGGTTTGATTCGAAGACCGTTTTGTGGAAGAACATGGAAAACCTGACGCCTGCTTCAAATCCCGTGACCGGGGGTGCTGACGGGGCATCCTTCTATGTACCTTTTACACTCCGGCAGGGTGAATCCCGCACCATAAAAGTATTGTTGTCCTGGTACGTGCCCGTTTCCGATCTCAGGATCGGATGGAAAAACACCCAAAAAGAACTGCAGCAGATCGAAGAATTCAAATCAACGGCCTGCACGGGCGGTTCCCTGGGTTGTTCTCCGGATGATTCCCCGTTTTACCAACCTTTCTATTCCGGGTGGTTTAAGAACGTGGAGGAAATATCGGATTACTGGTTGAAAAAATATGATGAATTGCGATCTGCTTCCGCACTTTTTTCCTCGGCTTTTTATGTTTCCGATCTGCCGGACGAGGTCCTTGAAGCGGTCGCGGCAAACCTTACCATACTGAAATCACCCACCGTGCTTCGCCAGAAAAACGGCACCCTCTGGGCATGGGAAGGCTGCCATGACCTTGGCGGATGCTGCTCCGGAACCTGCACCCATGTCTGGAACTATGCACAGGCGATCCCCCATCTTTTCCCGGATCTGGAAAGGTCGATCAGGGAGACCGAATACAAAATGGATCAAAACACGGAAGGACACCAGACTTTCAGGTCCTATCTGCCGGTGAGGGAACCCGATCATAATTTTCACGCTGCATCGGACGGACAACTGGGCGGGATCATGAAGATGCACAGGGAGTGGAAGGTATCGGGCAATACGGAATGGCTCCGCAAACTCTGGCCCCTGGTCAGATCAAGCCTGGATTATTGCATCAGCACATGGGACCCCCGGCATACCGGCACACTGGAAGAACCCCATCACAATACCTATGATATCGAATTCTGGGGACCCGACGGGATGTGCACAAGCTTTTACCTGGGTGCACTGGCAGCAGCGACAAAAATGGCCGATGCCCTGGAAGATCAAGTGCCCCTTTACGCCGAATTGCTGGACAAAGGGATTGAAAAAATGGAAAATGAACTGTACAACGGCGAGTACTTTATCCAGAAAGTCCGGTGGAAAAACCTGGCTGCCCCCAACCCGGTGGAAGCTTCAAAAATAAGTCTGGGCGGCAATTATTCCCGGGAAGCCCTCGGGGTACTGGAAAGGGAAGGCCCGAAATATCAATACGGAAACGGATGCATCAGCGACGGTGTGCTGGGATTCTGGCTGTCCGGAATGTGTGGCGTGCCCGTGGATGCGGATCCGGAAAAGGTCGTCAGTCATCTCAATGCCGTATACAAGTACAACCTGAAAAAGGATCTTTCTGATCATGCAAATCCCCAGCGGGCGGGTTATGCATACGGGCATGAAGGGGGATTGCTGCTGTGCAGCTGGCCGCACGGGGACGAACCCACCTTTCCTTTTGTTTACAGCAAAGAGGTGTGGACGGGCATCGAGTACCAGGTTGCATCCCACCTGATGCTGAACGATGAAATCGAAAAGGGACTTGATATTGTCAGGGAGGTAAGGAAACGCTATGACGGCATCAGGAGGAATCCCTTCAATGAGTATGAATGCGGCCACTGGTATGCAAGGGCAATGGCCAGTTACGGACTCCTGCAGGGATTGACTGGCATCCGGTATGATGCGGTGGAAAAGAAAATGTATATCGACAGCCGTTCGGGAAATGATTTCAACTGTTTCTTCAGTTGTGAATCCGGTTTCGGATCCGTGGGATTGAAAAACGGCGAACCGTTTGCAAAAGCATCCATGGGAACATTCCCGGTCGACCAATTTGTTGTGGACGGAGAAACTGTAAATTAAGATCAGGCCTATGAATTTTCCTTTTATGATATTGCTAATGTAACAATATTCAACCGTGGCTTTCTTTATTTTTTTTCAACAACCTGATTGTACAGAAACAAATTCACGTAGCACTTTAATAAATAGTACTTTTAATTACAGTTAAACTAATAAATCCAATTATGAATAAAATTTTCTATTCTTCTTTAATTATTCCATTTTGTATTTACGGATGTACAGAATCAGAGCCAGAAGAAAAACAGCCGAACGTACTGTTTATATCCATTGACGATTTAAGACCAGAATTGGGAATCTACGGCAGTTCAGTGGTTAAGTCACCCAATATGGATAAATTTGCCGAATCCGCAAGTGTCTTTGCTAATCATTATGTAACCGTCCCGACCAGTGGAGCATCGCGTAACAGCTTATTAACCGGAATGCTTCCCCAGACAAGGGCTCATTTGGGTAATAATGTTATACGGGATCTTATCTCCGGTGAACCTGAATCAGAGAAGCCTGAGACCTTCATTCATCATTTGCGAAGAAACGGCTATTATACGGTTGGGATTGGAAAGATCAGCCATTATCCTGAGGGTTTGTTGTATGGATATGAAGAACCTGTTGGAACAGCCAGGGAATTGCCACATAGCTGGGATGAATTACTTTTTGATGCAGGTAAATGGGGAACCGGCTGGAACGCTTTTTTTGGATATGCAGATGGAGAAAACCGTCAAAGCATGGATCGCCAGGTAAAACCATATGAAAAGGGTAATGTTGATGACGATGGTTATGTCGATGGACTTATTGCAAATCTGGCCGTGGATAAATTACAGGAATTAGCGGATAAAGAATCTCCCTTCTTTTTGGGAGTCGGATTTTTTAAACCTCACCTGCCTTTTAATGCCCCGGCCAAATACTGGGATATGTATAACAGGGAGGACATACCCCTGTCTCCCAATCCTTACATTCCGGAAAATGTCAGTACGGCAAGCCTGCATGGGAGTGGCGAATTTGGCAGTTACGAGCTGGGTGATGAGAAAGCATCACTTGACGGCCCCGTTTCTGACGAATACGCTCGCAAATTAAGGCATGCATATTTAGCCTGTATTAGTTATATAGATGCCCTTGTCGGGGAAATAATGGATGAACTTGATAGACTTGATTTAGCAGATAATACAATAATAGTAATCTGGGGTGACCATGGATGGCATTTGGGAGATCATCTGGTATGGGGTAAGCATACGGTTTTTGAGAGGTCTCTGAAAAGTCCGCTTATAATCAGGATGCCCGGACAAACCGAAGGTAATGTAATAAACAGGGTAGTTAGTACGACTGATATTTATCCTTCAATTATAGAACTGTCCGGTGTGGATATGCCGCACCTGACAGATGGAAAAAGTCTGGTGCAGTTGCTGAAAAATCCCCTTTCTGAATGGGAAAATGCAGCTTATGGGTACTATAGGAATGGTATTTCTTTACGTACCGGCAGGTATAGGCTGACAAAGTATTTCAGGGAAGAAGAGCCGGTTATCGAATTATATGACCATGATAATGATCCGAATGAAACCATAAATGTAGCAGGAAAACATCCCGAAATAGTAGACAAATTAATGCCTTTATGGGAAAACGGCAACACCGGGTTATTTGATTTAAATAATTAACCTTTCTGCGTATGTGACAACCGTACTCCACAGAGACAAGATAATATTTTACTTGAACTGGTTTATCCCTGAGATTGTTTTATCCCTGAGATGTATTAATGTGCATCAAAAAAGACCTGGACACATAACCCTTGCAGGAGCTTATTTGTCATGGTAATTTGCTGCTTTTTTGTAGCTTTACTTCCCGCCCGGTGAAGCAATTTAAAAGATTTGCCAAAATTCATTTGCAACCGGTAGAAACAAAGCAAGTTCAATTCCAGCTTACAGTGGAAGACCTGAAATATTGGAACGGCAATATTGAATATGTAGCTGACCCGGTAGATTTTAAGGTGTTTGTGGGGCCAGGTTCAGCAGAGGTCGAGGAATTGGCGTTTAAATTGGTTGAGTAAAAATAAATGTTATGAGATATTTTGCTTCATTAATATTTATTGTCATTGTGAATGGAGCCTTAGCTCAGGTTACCTACACCAAAACAGCCCGGATAAAACCCCGATCCAGCCATGAGATTGCTGCTTCTCCCTGGGGTATTGGCGGTGAGACTATGGACCGGGATTATACCATTTTTGAAAATTGGAAGGAATATCTTTCTCCAACAGGAGCAAAGAAAATTAGATTACAAGCAGGCTGGGGCAAAACAGATAAAGGGAATGGGAATTACGATTTTCATTGGCTGGATGGAATTGTGGATGGAGTGATTGAAGCGGGAGTTGAGCCCTGGCTGCAAACTTCCTACGGCAATAAAGCATATGAAGGTGGCGGCAGTCCCTACCTGGGTGGTGCCATTCCGAGCTCTGAAGAAGCATTACAAGCCTGGGACAACTGGGTAAGAGCAATGGCAAAAAGATATGCAGGCAGAGTGAAGATATGGGAAATCTGGAATGAACCGGATCTGCATCAGGATGAATTTACCGTAATTGAATATGCCGGATTATACATCAGAACTGCAGAAATCATCCGGCAGTATATTCCGGATGCCAAATTGTACGCTTTAAGCCTGGCATTTCCCGGGCGCACCGAATACACTGAAAATTTTTTACAATACCTGAAAGAACGCGATAAGCTGCATTTGGTCGATGTTATTACTTTTCATGGTTATTTCTTTAATCCGGACCAGGCATATGATGATCCAGCAACAATGAGAGAAGGCAGCACCTGGTCTCCGGGTCCCGATTATTACGCTTTAAGATTTTCAGCAGAAAAGTTGAGATGGGCGGTCAGCCGGTATTCTGATAAAATTCAATTATTACAGGGTGAGCAGGGAGCTCCCTCCTCCAAAAGTTCGGGAGCATTGGACCGCCATGACTGGACAGAAACAGAACAGGCCAAATGGCTTTTGAGAAGGCTATTAAATGACTGGGGACATGATATACCTGCCAATTACTTTGGTATTATGGATATGAATTACAGCGTGAGGAAAGGGGATAAGTTTAACACCATGAACACAAAGGGATTAATAAAAGCCAATGAAGACAGAACTGTGGCTTACCTGAAGCCTTCCTATTACGCTTTTCAACATCTAACCTCCACTTTTGACCATACCATTGAAAGAATTCCCGGCTACCATTTCACAGCCGACACCGATCAGGCATTGACCATTTTCGGTTGGAGACAGAAAGGCTCAGACAAGCAACTAGTAACCTTCTGGTTTAGAAAGGATATGCCACAGGATGAAAACAACTATGAAAAAATAAATTTTCAATTCAAGCAAGGATATTTTGAAGATCCGGTGTATGTTGATTTACGCACAGGGAATGTGTATGAAATTCCAAAAAAAGATTGGAGCCGGGAAGGAACTGAATATTCTTTTAAAAATATTCCTGTATATGATTCGCCGGTAACGATTGCCGATAAATCGGTTTTATATTTGGAAAATTAAAATGAACTATGAAAAAATTAAATCCAACATTTGTTTTTGTTATTTCTTTAATTTACTCATTTAATCTCTTATCTGCCCAACCGGCTTATAACCGGGAATTGTGGCTTCAAAAGGCCGATGAATTCAAACCGGAATTAAAAATATTCCGGAAAACACCCGTCGATATCATCGAGGTTTTACCATCATTGAATGCTTTTCACGGTTATCAAACCCGAAACCTGGATAATATCGAAAACCTGAAGAATTATGAATTAGGTCCCGGTGATAAAGTGGTCCTCGATTTTGGAGAACATTTGGTTGGCCGGCTTCGTTTTCAGTTTACCACCAACGGCCCTGCCGCTGATGCACCCGCAAGAATCAAGTTTAAATTCGGAGAAATTCCCAACGAAATAATCGAAGAATATGATCCTTACCCGGGAGCGTTAAGCAGGGCCTGGTTGCAGGATGAGGTTATTAATATCGATACACTACCATCACTGGTAAAAATGCCCCGCAGGTATGCTTTTCGATATGTTCAACTCGAAGTCATTGCTACTTCTCTTAAGTTCAAAATCCAAATTCCGGAAGTTTACGTGGAACAGGTGAGTGCAGTGGATATGGCAGATGTTTCTCCACTGGACAATAAAGATCCATTTATTAAAAGAATTGATTACATCAGCAATAAAACATTGCAGGATTGCATGCAAACCGTTTACGAAGACGGTCCTAAACGCGACCGCCGGCTGTGGATTGGCGATCTTCGGCTGCAGGCTTTAACCAACTACTACACCTTCAAAGATGAGAACCTGCTAAAACGCTCGTTGTACCTGCTTGCCGGACTGGCAAACGAGGACGGAATGGTCCCGGGGACTTTATTTGAAACCCCGTTTTATCATGCGCAGGAAAACTTCCCCCTGGATTATGCACTGCTTTTTAATTCAACGATTTATGATTATGCGAAAGCAACAGGCGATTTGTCGGTTGCAGCAGATTTATGGCCGGTCATGAAAAAGCAGGTAGAGTTGGCCCTGCCTCATGTGAAACAGGGTTTATATACCGAACCCGGTAAAAAGTACTGGTGGTTATTTATAGACTGGAACAAACGACTCGACCATCGGGTACCGATGCACGGAATTATGATTTATACGTTTCAGCACACCCTGGAAATTGCTGAAATGTTAAACAAGAAACATGAACTGGCTGATTTGCCTGATGTTATCAAAAAAATGAAACAGGCAGCCCGTGAACACTTTTTCGATAAGCAATCAGGAGTTTTCGTGAGTGGCTATTCCCGCCAGGTTTCGTTGGCTTCGCAGGCCTGGATGATTTTGTCGGAAGTGGTGTCAGCAAAGGAAGGCGCTGAAATTTTTCAAAAGCTGGAGGCCATGACTAATGTTCAGGGCCCTAAAGCGCCTTATTTGTACCATTACGTGGTGGATGCCATGATAAAAAGCAACCTGGAAAAAGAAGCAAAAAATTTGGTGCTGAGTTACTGGGGTGGTATGGTAAAAAACGGAGCCGATACATTTTGGGAAGTTTACGATCCGTACGATCCGGATTTGTCACCTTACAATTCAGTTCTGGTAAACAGTTATTGCCATGCGTGGAGTTGTACACCTTCCTATTTTATCAGAAAATATCCGGATATCTTTAAAACATATTAACACTTTAGATATGAAAAAATAGGTTTCAGATGGTAAAAAAGAAAGACATACAATCGGCAGAATCAGCCCTGTTCAATGAAATTAGCACCCTCATTGAGCAGAGCCAGGCGCAAGTGGTGTCGCATGTAAACAGCGCCCTAACCATGCTTTTCTGGAAGGTGGGCAGGCGCATCAACGAATTTGTACTATGGAATACAAAAGAACCAAATAGGATGCTGAAAAGTGTTAAAACCCAATTCCCCCCTCTTATGGCTGGAGACAAGTCCATCATGATGTTTTCAACGCATTGTTCAAGTTTAGTGAAGCATCAGAGATTGACTATATTCACATGCTAAAAAATGATGATGGATTTCTTTTTTGGAAACCGTCCCTTTATTCACTGCCCGGATACAGGGGAGGTTAAGCCGGGTTTTGAGGTTGTTTTAGCAGGGTGAATTGTTTGAGGGAGGATAGATTAATTGAAAAAATTACTCTATCTTTAAATACAATATAATGTAACTGTTTAGCTGGTATCCAAAAATAAGGAAAAACCTGGGGTTATCAACATT
>CAZNPH010000018.1:0-82203 GCA_964574985.1 uncultured Bacteroidaceae bacterium | reverse complement strand
GTTGCTTGTTAACAACAACGAACTAACTTGAGCAACCGAATTTGGCGGTCATAGGTTTTTTTTGATTGATGTTCCGGATTGACCACTTGCCGGTATTTGTCAACGATCTTTTGGAAATCTTCCCAGGTCTCTTTCTTCAAGGAAGGTGTTCGGAGCAGTGCAGCCGGGTGGTATACGGGGATCACCTGCCTGTCATTCCAGTCCAGCCATTGGCCCCGGATTTTGGTGATCTTCATGTCTTTCCCCATCAAGGCCTTCAGGGCAGTGGATCCCAGCAGGACCAGGATCTTTGGGTCGATCAGTTTGATCTGCCGGCTCAGGTATGGCATACAAAGCTCCTGTTCACGTGCAGTGGGAACCCGGTTTTCCGGAGGCCTGCACCGGACAATGCTGGTGATGAACACATGATCTTTCCGGAGCGATTCCAATTCAGCCTTCATTTGAATATATCAAGTTAAGCATTTAATATTTAGCACTTTATAATGATCATTAATATTATTGTCATTTGTTACAGGCCTCCCGCCGGCTGTCTTAAAATCCGGCATATTTATACAACATAAAGAAATAATTACTTGAAAACCGGGAAAATCATAAAATTAACCATATTTTCACTATTCCGGAACAAAACATTATGCCAGTCAATAACCAAACAACCATAAAATGAAACGCTCATCTGCATTTGTTCGCCTGATATTTCCGGCCGTCATCCTGTGTACGGGAGGAATCGCCGTTGCCCAGGGCACAAGGGTTCTGAGGGAGCCGGACATATTCGCCGAACAAATTGTATTCACATACGCCGGCGATATCTGGATCAGTAAATTGGACGGATCAGATGTCAGAAGGATCACCTCTTTCCCGGGGGTGGAATCGGCTCCCCACTTTTCCCCTGACGGGCAAACCATTGCTTTCTCAGGCCAGTACGATGGAAACACGGATGTGTTCATGGTGCCAGCTTCCGGCGGAAGTCCCAAAAGGCTGACATGGCACCCTGGAGATGATATGGTAACGGGCTGGACACCTGACGGCAAACATGTTCTTTTCCGTTCGGGCCGTACACGAGTCCCATACCAGATCCCCGATCAGCTATGGATGGCTTCCGTTCGGGGCACAACACCAGAAAGGTTTACGGTTCCCCGGGGTGTCAACGGGAAATTCTCTCCGGACGGTACACTATTCGTATTCGAAAAGAATTACCGCTGGGATCCGGAATTCAGAAATTACCGCGGGGGACAAAACACTCCACTGCGCATCATCGACCTTAGCACATATGAGGTGGAAAAACTACCCTGGAAAAACAGCACAGACCGGGATCCCGTCTGGATCGGTGACCATATCTATTTTCTCTCAGACCGGGATTTTGCCATGAACATATGGAGGTATGATGTGGTATCCAAAGAACTCAGCCAAATTACAACCTATAATACGTTCGATTGCAAGAACCTGGAAGAGGGAGACGGCAAAATGGTTTTTGAGAATGGCGGATACCTGTATGTCCTCGAACCCGGAAAAGAAAAACCCGCAAAACTGACAGTCACCGTCAGGGCAGATTTTCCCTGGAGCAGGCCCCACTGGGTGAGAGCAGACAAATACATGGAAAGCATAACCATTTCCCCGGAAGGCAAGCGGGTGGCATTTTCCGCCAGGGGAGAGATTATTACCGTGCCTCTGGATAAAGGCGATGCCAGAAACCTGACCGGAAGTCCCGGGGTGGCCGACAGGGAAGTGGCCTGGTCTTCCGACGGTCAACACATCAGTTGGTTCTCCGATGAAACGGGGGAATACCAGATGATGATCTCCGACCAGTACGGCAATGAAAAAAAACATATACCCATTGCCGACCCAACTTTTTATTATGAACCTGCCTGGTCGCCGGATTCCAAATACCTTTGTTTTTACAACGAGAACAGGACCCTTTGGATACTGGACGTGGACGCTGAAAAATTCACCAGGATCGACAACGAGGGTTTTGCCCATCCGGAGCATGTGATCTACGGGGAATGGTCCCCGGACTCCAAATGGCTTGCCTATGCCAGGAGGCTTTCCAATCAATATGCGGCCATATTCGTTTATTCGGCCGAACAGGACAAGTCGTTCCAGATCACGGACGGACTCTCCCATTGCCGTACGCCTGCCTGGGATGCAAGCGGCAAATACCTGTATTTCACCGCCAGCACAAACTACGGTCTGAACGTGGGATGGCTCGACATGTCTTCCTTTGAACGCCCGGTAAAAAGTAATATTTACATAGCCGTACTGTCAAAAGATGAAATTTCCCCTCTGGCCCCGGAAAGCGATGAGGCGGGAACCGGGAAAAAGGAACCGGACGCCGGGGACAGAGAAGAAAGCGGAGAAAAAGAGAAAGCCCCGGAGGTTACCATAGACTTTGAGGGATTGCAGGAAAGGATCACGGCCCTTCCGGTCCCAGTGGGAAAATACGAGCAACTGGAAACCGGGGAAAAAGGAGAATTGTATTACAGCGAAGAACAATCCGGCCGGACCGGACGAATGCTTCACCGGTTCATCCTGGAGAAAAATAAAACCAGGCAGCTGGCCGACAGTCTGACTACTTTCCGGGTATCTTCCGGGAGGAAAAAAGTATTGTACAAAACAACCGGAAACCGTCTGATCGTTATTGAGCAATATTCTGAAGGAAGAATAAAAAAGAAACTGCTGAAAACAGAAGACATCAAAATCAGGATCGATCCCCTGGCAGAATGGAAACAGATTTTCAGGGAAGCCTGGCGGTTCCAGCGGGATTATTTTTATGTGGAAAATGTGCACGGACTCGATCTGGATTGGGCTTATGAAACATACAGACCCTGGGTGGACCATGTGAGGCACCGCTCCGACCTCACCTGTATCCTGGATATCCTGGGCGGAGAAACTTCCATCGGCCATTCATTTGTCAGGGGCGGTGATTTTCCTGATGTGGAAAAAGTGCCGGTCGGACTCCTCGGAGCGGATTTCATAGTGGAGAACAACCGTTTCCGGATCAGTAAAATATATGACGGGAAAAGCTGGAATCCGGACGTGGAAGCCCCGCTGGGGGTAGCCGGACTTGATATCGGGGTGGGAGATTATCTGGTGGGGGTCAACGGCGAAGAGCTGGATGCCTCTGTCAATCTGTATTCTGCCTTTGACCATCTTGCCGGCAGGCAGATATTCATTCATGTAAACAGCGAACCCACCATGGAAGGCTCCGGAAAGCATACCGTGGTGCCGGTAGGCAATGACGGCTCACTCCGGCAATATGACTGGGTGGAGGAAAACCGGAGGAAAGTGGACGGGCTGTCCGGCGGAAAACTGGCCTACGTATGGCTGCCCAACACGTCCATCGCCGGGTACAATTATTTCAACCGTTATTATTTTGCCCAGAAGGACAAAAAAGGAGCCGTTATTGACGAGCGCTTCAATCAGGGGGGCAGCATAGCCGACTACATCGTGGACCTTCTTGACCGGGAGCTCCTGGGTTATTTCAACAATCCCATCGGTGAAAAACAGCCCTTTACTGCCCCCAATGCAGGGATATGGGGACCCAAGGTGATGGTGATCAATGAAATGGCAGGTTCGGGAGGTGATATGCTGCCTTATATGTTCAGAAAGAAAGAGATCGGGCCCCTGGTGGGAACCAGAACCTGGGGCGGACTGGTCGGGATATGGGATGTTCCCAAACTGATTGACGGGGGGATCATGACCGCTCCCAGGGGCGGTTTTTACAACCTGGAAGGAGAATGGGACGTGGAAAACGAAGGGGTTGCCCCGGATATCAGGGTGGAGCAGGATGCAAAATCAGTGATCCGGGGACACGATCCACAGCTTGAAAAAGCGGTGGAGGTCGCCATGGATCTGCTGGAAAAAGAAAAGATCATTCTCAAACCCCAGCCCGAAGACCCCGTCCGGGTCATGAGGCCACAGGATTAAAGGATAAAAAATTGTATTTTTATACCTAATGATCATAAATAATATACTTGTGATGAAACAATTTATCTTTCTGATCACCCTGAATGTACTGATCAGCATCAACCGGGATGCCCGGTCTGAGAGGCCACCCAATATTGTGCTGATTTTTTGTGACGACCTGGGATTCGCAGACCTCTCATGCTATGGTTCCGTCTGGAACCAGACCCCCGGTATCGACCGGATGGCCGTGGAAGGACTGCGGTTCACCGATTTCTATGCCGGAGCCCCGGTTTGTACGCCTTCCAGGGCCGGACTGTTGACCGGGTGTTATCCCCGCCGGGTGGACATGGACCTGGACGCACAGGGCCGCTGGGTATTGTTCCCGGTCGCTGAAAAGGGGATCAACCCCGATGAGGTGTTGTTGCCCGAAGCATTGAAAAAAGCCGGATACCACTCTGCCATCATCGGCAAATGGCACCTGGGAGACCAGCCCGGATTCCTCCCGGTGGAACACGGATTCGATTACTGGTTCGGATTGCCCTACTCCAATGACATGGAAAACAAAAAGCGCGGCGATCCGCCCCTGCCCCTGATGAGAAACAAACAAATTATCCGGCAGGAAAACACCCACAGGGAGTTCGACCAGTCCACACTCACCATGCTTTATACCCGTGAGGCCATCGGGTGGATCGACGACCACAGGGATCAACCCTTTTTTCTGTGCCTGGCACATACCATGCCCCACAATCCGGTGGCCGCCCGCCCCGGTTTCTATGAACGGACCTGTAACCCCAAAGAAAGATTCGGGGCAAGCGTTGCCGAAATCAGCTGGTCTACGGGAGCGATCCTGGATTATCTGAAAACAGAAAATCTCGACCGGAATACACTGGTGATATTCACTTCCGACAACGGGGGCAATCCTCACTGGGGCGCAAGCAACGGAATCCTCCGGGGCCACAAGGGACAGACCTGGGAAGGAGGCATGCGTGTACCCTGTATTGCCTGGTTCCCCGGCAGGATCGAACCCGGTACCACATGCAATGCCCATGCATCGGTGATCGATTTCTTTCCGACTTTCCTTTCCCTGGCCGGCATCGAAGCAGATAACAAAATCAAGCGGGACGGAAAGGATATTTCAGGTTATTTTTTCAATCCGGGAGATCAACCGGAGCCCAGGGCTTTCTTTTACTGGCACGTAGGATACCTGGAAGCGGTCAGGTACGGTGACTGGAAACTCCACCTGGCCGGGAAATTTTCAAGAAAAGAACAAAAAGAACCGGAATTGTACAATCTGCGGAACGATCCCGGGGAAACCACCGATCTGGCCGCTGAAAATCCGGATGTAGTGGAAAAGCTGAACTCTATGGCTGAAAAACAGAAACAGGCATTGGGAACATCAACTGATAAAGGCCCCGAAGTCAGGCAGACCATCCGCGTTGAAAATCCGGTGCCGCTGGTCAAACATCCCTGAACCGGGTATCAACCACGTTTCCTGCAGTGAGTGGTTTTGCCGCTCCCCGGATATCCGATCATGGGATTTTCTACCGCCGGTTCGAAATAATGGCCGCCAACCAGATATGCATATTCATTGGTCTTGAAATCACTCATCCTGACAATAACATCATCCGGGTAAAATGCCGCGGCAATCGTTGTGCCTTCCCCGGCAGCTTCCCGGCAGACTGCTTTGCCGATCCCGTGGTATCCCCCGGTAATAATGATTACTTTGTCTTTTAATCTGTCCATAATTCATATATTTAATGTTTCAAAACCGAAATGGAACTGTTATCATTTTGTTCCCCGTCTTTGATGTTCACCAGTTCTGTGCCAAAAAAGACAGACGATCAACCGGCAGGTATAATACCGGAGCGGCACATGGGGACAATGGCTGACCGGTGCTGTATTATTGGCCGGCCGGCGGGAATGTAAATGCAATTACACGATGGGATTAACCAAAAAATTCGGGACGGCCCCGGTATTTTTCACGGCCATTTCCACCATTTTGGGAGCCATCCTGTTCCTGAGATTCGGATTTGCAGTGGGAACGATGGGTTTCTGGGGGGTGATCCTGATCATTCTGCTGGGCCACCTGGTCACCGTTCCCACCGCCCTTTCCATTTCGGAGATCGCAACCAACAAGCGGGTTGAGGGAGGCGGTGAATATTTCATCGTATCCCGGTCGTTCGGACTGAACATCGGGGGGACCATAGGGATCGCCCTCTATTTTTCACAGGCCATCAGCGTGGCTTTTTACGTGATCGCTTTCACCGAAGCATTCGAATTTTTTTTCAACTATATGCGCGAACAGCATGGAATCTTCCTACCCCGCCAGGCGGTCAGCATACCGGTGATGCTGCTGCTTTCCCTGCTGATCCTGAGGAAAGGGGCCAACCTGGGGGTAAAGGCCCTGTATTTTGTGGTGGGCATCCTTGCGCTTTCCCTGATCCTTTTCTTTCTCGGAAGTGCGGAACACGCCGGCGAATCAGGTTTCAGTCTGGCCAATGCCCGGTTCAGGAACATGGACAGCTTTTTCATGGTCTTTGCCATTATCTTCCCCGCTTTCACGGGAATGACTGCCGGAGTGGGCCTGTCGGGCGATTTGAAAAGTCCGGGTAAATCCATTCCCGTGGGAACCATAGCCGCCACCTTTACCGGCATAATCCTCTATTTTTTCATCGCCTACAAGCTGGCCTTGTCGGCCACCCCGGAAGACCTGGTGAGCGACCAGTTCATCATGGGCAGGATCGCCAGATGGGGGATGATCGTGGTGCCGGCCGGACTCGCGGCTTCGACCATATCCTCGGCCCTGGGATCCGTCATGGTGGCTCCCCGCACCTTGCAGGCACTTGCCTCGGACAGGTCTTTTCCGCTGCCGGGAATCAACCGGTGGTTGTCCAGGAGCAGGAAAAAAGACCAGGAACCGGTAAACGCCTCACTCATCACCTGCATTATTGCCCTTTTTGTCGTAGCCCTGGGTAATGTCAATGCGGTTGCCAGGATCATATCCATGTTCTTCATGGTTACATACGGATCCCTTTGCCTGATCTCTTTCCTGAACCATTTCGGCTCATCCCCGTCATACAGGCCTTCTTTCAGGTCAAAATGGTACATCTCCCTGCTGGGGTTCATCACTTCCCTGTGGGTCATGTTCAGTATCAGCCTGCCCTATGCAATTGCCGCCGTGGTCCTGATGGTGCTTTTGTACATTTACATCCAGTCCTATCACAAGTACCGGAAAGGACTGGCCTCGATCTTTGCCAACACCATTTTTCAGATCAACCGGAACCTTCAGATCTACCTGCAGAAATCAAGCAGTGCAAAAACCTTTGCCGAATGGAGGCCCAGTGCCATCAGCATCTCCCATGACTCCTTCAAACGGGACAATGCATTCCGGCTGCTCAAATGGATCTCCTACAAATACGGCTTCGGAACCTACCTGCACCGGATCGAAGGGTATTACTCAAAAAAGACATACGAACAATCCAGGGAGGAACTTGCCAAACTGATCAGGAATGTGGAAAACGACCATTATGTCTACATCGATACCATCATTTCCCCCTCATATACATCCGCCATCGCCCAGGCGATACAGATACCGGGGATCGCGGGAATGGAAAACAACATGGTGATCTTTGAATTCGACAAGGAGAATCCCGGAGGGATCGGTGCTATCGTGGACAATTTCAATCTGGTGAACTCGGGGAATTTCGATGTGTGCATACTGGCTTCCAGCCGGAGGCCCGTCCATTACATAAACGGTATCCATGTCTGGATCAAGACCACCGATGAAGAAAACGCCAACCTGATGATCCTGCTGAGCTTTATCATTCTCGGGCACCCGGACTGGGACAGTGGCAGCATCAAAATATTCGACATATGCAGTCCCGACGAAGTGGAAGAAGTGCGGCAACGCATGAAAGATCTGGTGATCAGCGGACGTTTGCCCATCACTTCCCGGAACATTGAAATCATCATCCAGAAAGAAGACATGGCATCAAAAAATATCATCAATAAGTATTCGGCAGACGCCGGACTCACCATCATCGGTTTCCGGGAAGAAAGCCTCAAGCATGATGCAAACAGAGTCTTTGAAGGATACGATGATCCGGGCGATATCCTGTTTGTCAATTCCCACAACAAGAAAACCATCGTCTGAATCAACAAGAAAATGCCTTTGAACACCACCGGTCAATTGATTATCTTTGATCAGTTCGTTGTTCTGTTTGTTTGCCAAATATCATGAACAAAGGTCATGAGAACCTGTTTCCGGTTGTCCCCGATCAGTAAAACCATTGGCGGCATTTTGCTGCTGCCCTGGCTGTTTGTTCCGGAAGTGCCTGCACAGAACGACACCCTGGAATTCGAACCGGAGCGGAATGTGCTGCATTCAGAAAATATAATCTTTACAGCGGATACCGGCCGTCTTCAGGTCATTTCAGCCGGACGCATCTCAAAAAACCTGGAAGAACTGCCCCTGACCGTGTACGTCATTTCCCATGAAGATATCCTTCGCAACCGGTACAACTCACTGACCGACATATTGCGTTCCCTGCCGGGCATCATTACTTCCCAGCCGGGATACGGCGAACTGGGTGAAAGCTTCCAGATATGGGACCTCACGGGAAACCTGTATACCAAGATCCTGGTGAACGGACTTTCAGTCAAGCCATCGGTGGTTTCGGGCATGCCCATCGGAAACCAGCTACCCATCCGCCAGGCGGAAAAAATAGAGGTCATTTACGGCACGTCCTCGGCCATTTACGGGACCGATGCAGTTTCCGGGGTGATCAACATCATAACCAAAAAAGCGGAAAGGGGAACCTTCGTGCGCGGAGACATCGGATTGGGCAAAAACGGTTACAACGACATGAACTTTTTCCTGGGCGGAAAAGCAGGCAGGAACAACAATATCCTCCGGTACAGCGTTTACGGAAGCCGTTCGGAATACCCTGATATGGACATCCGGTATCCCGGCGAGGAAGTCTACAATCCGCTGAATTACTATCATCAACGGGAAAAAAATTCGAACCTGGGGGCGAATATTACGAGGCCCTGGATCATAACCGCATCCTCTTTGAGCGGGTTGGTGAAAAACAGGATTACGGGAAAATGTCATCCCTGAAAAACAACATGGCATACAACCTGACCCTGATGGGAAAATACGAACAAGCTTCCCGCTCATTCACTGAAGCCATTGAATACGGTGAAAAAGCAGGGACCGGCAACAGGGAACTGGCTCTTATGATGACCAATGCAGCCATCTGCCATCAGAACATGAATCAGGAGGAAAAAGCAAAACAAATGTTCAGGAGTGCGCTCTCCCGGCTTCACCGTTCGGAAAATCCCGGAGAAAAGGCACGCATAGAAAATATGCTCGCCCTGATCTATTACCGGGAAGGTGATCTCTATAATGCCGGGCATTTCAGCATGAATTCGATCGGGTCGGCCAAACAGGCAAATGATGCCACCCGGCTGGCCGAAAATTACCTGACCTATTCCAGGATACTCCGGGAAGGGAACGACCCGGTCAGGGCATTGGATCATTATGAAAAATACCTTGCCCTTCGGGATTCGCTTCAGCTTGAAAAAAGGCTGGAAGAAAATGCACTCGCCCGGAAGAAATTCCAGCTTGAAAAATCCGAGAAAGAACTGAAACTCAAACTGAAAGAAGAACAGGTAAAAGAACTTGTCATTCAGCAGCTTACCCTGCAACTCCAGAAAGAGGAACAGGAAAAGGAGCTGCTTCAGAAAGAGAAGGATGTAGAACAACTGGAAAAAGAAAGGCTGAGGCAATCCCTGGTCATCACACGTCAGCAACATGCCGTTGAACAACAGGAAAGGGAAAACCGGATCCTCGAGCAGGAAAAGCGGATTGCCGGCCTCAGGCTTGAACAACAGGAACGCAAACAAAAAGAACAGGAACAGGAGATCCGGCTACTCGAACAGCAAAAACAACTGGACCGCCTGGAACTGGCCAGACAAAAAACGGCCAGGAAAGCCATGAGCTGGATCATTGCATCGGTTATCCTGATCGCTCTCCTGATCCTGGGCGGTCTGATCGTAACCCGGAAGAAAAACATCCTGCTGGCCAGACAGAAAAAAGAGATCCAGGAGAAAAACGAAGACCTGGAATACAAAAACGAGGAAATTTCGGCACAAAGGGATGAGATCGAAGCACAACGGGACCTGCTGATGGAGCAGAAGCAGGAGATCGAACAATACAATCTGGAGGTCCGGCAGAGCATCGAATATGCAAAAAGGATACAGACTTCCACCCTTCCGGACATCTCTTCATTGCAAGCCACACTCTCCGATCATTTTGTTCTTTTCCGGCCCAGGGACATTGTCAGCGGAGATTTCTACTGGACGTCAAGCGCTGAGAACAAAACGGTGATCACAGTATCGGATTGCACGGGACATGGTGTCCCAGGGGCTTTCATGAGTATGCTGGGCATGTCCCTGCTCAAGGAAATTATCCTGAAAGAGTACATCACCCATCCCGGTGTCATCCTGCGCCGTCTCAGAAAAGAGGTTATCAGCGCCCTCGGGCAAAAAGGGATTTCAGGGGAACAGCGGGACGGGATGGACATGGCACTTATCGCGGTGGATCACAACGCGGGAAGACTCGCGTACGCCGGGGCTTTCAATCCTTTGTATTTTATACGGGGTAAAAAACTTCCTGCCCCTGAGGACGGGGAAGTCATCCGGTTTGAGCCGGAAAACGATACGGGATATTATTTGTACGAGATCAAGGGCGATAAAATGCCCATCGGTTTCCATACCAAAATGGACCGGTTCTCAACCCACGAAATCGAGATCATGAAAGGAGACAGCATTTATCTTTTCACCGACGGCTATGCCGACCAGTTCGGAGGACCGGAAGGAAAAAAGTTCAAGTACAAACCCTTCAAAAGGTTGCTGCTGCAAAACGCCCACTTGTCCATGAAAGAACAGAGCAGGATTCTCGGGGAAACCCTCGACCGGTGGATGGGTGATATTCAGCAGGTAGACGACATCTGCGTAATGGGAATAAAAATTTAACCGGTGATGATCTACCAGGTGAAGATCATGCCCGTCCTTACCTGACGGATGCCGAACGCTTCATGAAAAGCCGCCAGTGCCGGCAGTTCGGTGCAACTGGTTATCGTGCTCAATCAGGTAAGACAATCCGTGCTCGGCAAAAAAACGGCCCCCGGCCATGTTCTCGCTCAGGACAATCAATCGCATAAATGCTATTTTTTGAATTTCCTTAAATAAAAATCATGGTCTTTATATCTGGTTTTCCGGAGAAGTTCTTGCCGGACCAGATCCTCAACAACCTGCCAATCCGCTCCCGACCTGTCCAGCAAATCGTGTACCGCATCATCCCGCATGGGGTGGACCGCCGTAATGCTCAGAACATCTCCCCCGGGATCCCCGCTGGAAGCAAAGGCATTGCCCTCATAACCGGTCAGGTATTCAACCGCCGGGATCCGGTCTGAAAAGATCTGAAACGCCTCGTTGACCTTTTTTACTGTAGCGGACTTTACGTTTTTGAAGGCAGGAGGCCGGGTGGGGATGGCCAGATAAGCGGTATCCGGACCCAGATTTTCAACGTGGCTTGCCACTTTCCTGATTTCATCCGTTGAATCATTGACATCCCTGATCAGCATGGTCTCGGTGACCAGCTTACCCCGGTAGCGGTCTTTAAAGGCAAGCATGCCCGCAAGGATTCCATCCAGGTCCATTGATTTGTGTGGCTTGTTGATCTTCTTCCAGATTGTACGGGTGACGGCATCGATCTTAAGGGAAACAAAATCCGCTTCAGCAAGGTCCCTTTGCACACCGGTCCGGTCGATCAGCGAGGCATTGCTGATCACCGCCACCGGGATACCGGTTTCCTTCAGTTTTTTGACCAGCGTTCCCAGATGAATATCCAGGGTGGGTTCACCATCAGGCACAATGGTCAGATAATCGGTATAATCACCTTTTCCGGCAATGTCTGACAATACCTTTCCTGCTTCTTCAGCCAGTTCGTCCGGTTCGAAAAATGCCTGCCGGGCAGTCTGCATACGGATGGCCTTGCCGATCTGGCAATAAATGCATGAATATGTACAAACCTTGGGCGGGATGTTGTTGATCCCGATGCTTCTTCCCAGTCTCCGTGAGGGTACCGGGCCAAATGCTTTTTTCATTTCAGTGCTCTGATTACCACAAAACTTCCTTTGCCATAACCCTTTTCGGGTTGCTGGATGGATTTCACCTGATCCAGCGTGCTAAAAACCGTCTGGACTATTTCATCGGTTTTGAACCCGGTTTTCCTCAATAACTCAAGGATCTCCCCGGTGCTGAAAAAGTCCGCGTCCCTGTAAAAAACATTTTCATCCTTATATTTCAGATAGTTTCGGCCGACCGGACTATCCCTGTCGACATACGCGATGACAAAAACTCCACCCGGTTTTACAATGCGCCGGACTTCCAGAAAAGATTTCAGGGGATCGTCCACAAAGCAGATGGTGGTCACCATCAAAACATAATCGATGCTTTCGTCTTTATAGGGAAGTTTCTCGGCAACCGCCTGGATTGCCCGGATACCACGGGAGGCAGCCTTCTCTCTCATCGACCGGGAAGGATCGATGCCCTCCCGTATACCCAAAGGTTCAGCAAAAAGACCGCTGCCGATACCGATTTCAATACCCCTGCCCTGCCTGGGTAAAACTTTTTCAATGGCTTTCAGTTCCGACTCGTAAACCGGCCGGTGTTTAACAAACCATTGTTCATACTGGAAAAGATGCCTGTCGAAAGATTCCGTTCGTGCCATGACAATCTGCCCGGAACCTGCAGTTCCGGGAATCTCATATTCCTGTACTTGCTGTTTTTCCGAAAAATTAGATTAGCGGTCGATGAACTGTCCGCCGTTCTCGTCTGAAATGGATTGCATGAAGTCCTTGTCACAATCCTCTCCCAATCCGATGGTATGGATCCTGATCCGCTTCTTCGGATTCCAGTCCCTGATGGCTTGCAGTATCCCGGAATTGGAGGTGACTTTTCCGGAACTCGGTTCTCCGTCGGACAACAGGAAAATGGTTTCCACGCCCGGCTCCTTGTCCGGATCCCTCGCCCCTTCTCCTGCCAGCTCAAAAGCTTTTTCAAGCGATCCGTAAATGTTGGTGCCTCCTCCGGATTCCAGCTGGTTGATGAATGCAATGGCCAGATTCTTGTTGGCCGGAGTGGCCGGTTTGAGCTCCTGCATCCACATGCCGATCCTGTTTTCAAAAGTAACCACCGTAAACCGGCTGTCCTCTGAAAGTCCGCGGATCGCCGGGATCAGTTCTTTCCTGGCCTTGCCCAGCTTGGTCAGTTGTTCCCTGGTCTGGCTGCGGATCAAATTTCCGGCCACCCCGCCTACCGCACCCCCGACCTTGTCCGCAGCAGCCCTGGAAGCTTCGGCCACAACATTCCCCTGCAGGTCCGTTTCGGCCTTCCCTTCCATGCTGCCTGAAATATCCACCAGGAAAACAAATTTTTTGGAGTCCCCGGTGTCGATCCCGTAATAGGACTCTGACTTTTTCATCATGTAGCATCCCGGCAGGATCAGTGCCAGGGCAAGAAAAATGGCTGAATGCTTGATATGTTTCATGGCTTTGACTGGTTTTTTTCTTATCCTAAAATTATCATTTTCCCATGACAAATTCCTAAAAAATCCAATAAAATCCCGGCAAATTCTCTCGTCTGTCCCATGCTCATTTTTTCTGGTTCCCGGGATTCCGGAGATACCCGGCGATGCCCATTCCCAGTTGCCGGCCCACGGTCATGTATCCGCGGGTGGTCGAAGCAGGTGTGTTCCAGGGTATTTCAAGGGTTAATCCCACAACGCCTTCCCGGGTATTCCGGACCACCCAGATATTGGATATCTCTTTCCACCGATTGTCATAGCCGGCTCCCATTTCGTGCGGTTTTTCGTTGAACGGGATAGGCGTGCGTATATACCCGGAACAAATATCTGCAAATCTTTTAAAAGCTTCCCGTGTTTTCTGATCCATAAGCTCAAAGGGAGGGGTCATGAAAAAGGCCTTCTTGTTCTGCCCGGGATTATGAAGATCGACATAAACATCCAGTCTGTCCGCCCGGGCATACTGTTTCAGCATTTCCTGGGCTTCACGCACCGGGGGATAAATGGGATCATCCGACCAGTCCCGGTTGTGGTCATGGGGAATCTGGTTTTTTCCGCCATTTCCCGTGGCCACATTGTCCACATCCATGACCGGCACAAAAACGATCTCCGCATGCTCACGGAGCCATCCGGCCATGGCATTCTCTCCCATAAGCCATTCCACAAATCCCCTGGCCACCCAGCTTGATCCGCATTCCCATGCATGCTGCCTGGCCTGGACCCATACCACCCGGCGTTCTTCTGCCGGCTTCTCTCCGCAGACAACCCGCAATGCTGGTACAGGCCGGCCATTCAGTGAACGTGCCAGGGTGAATGCTTCCGCACCTTCACATTCAAGGGACATCCTGGCGACCAGTTCAACGGCATCTTTTACCACAAAGGGAGGGCCCCAGGCAAACCAGGCCCGGTTCGCACCGATGACCTGCCGGTAGGTGATGCTCTCTCCCTCCTGCCTTCCCGGCCGGGTATGCTTCCACGTCTTTCCGTCAATGCTGCAGGATGCCCGGTCGGGCCTTGCCCAGTGCCCCATTTCGGGATCCTTCACAGTCAGGGTAAGCTCCGTCCCCGGACGGATGCCGTCGACCCGGAAGTACCACCAGCATGGCCATCCGTTTTCCTCCTCCCCCCCGGGTTTGAACAGGATCGTACGGGTTTTCTGATTGATGGATACCACTTTTGCCGACCCTCCCTCGAAAGCGGTGTGAACCGACAATTTTGACCTGATTTCCCCGGCGGGCCGTTTGCTTTTTATTTGTGGTTCCTGGCCCTGCATTTGCTGAACAACCAGCAAAAACAGTAAGACCGGAACCATCAGGCTTTTCGGTATCGGTATCATATTTCTCTATATTTCCGGTTTCCAGCCGGGTTCATATTCCCTGCCCCACATGCTCATGGCCTGTCCGTCCCCGAGGACCTTTCCGGTATTTGCATCCACATACAGGCTCCTGCCCAGCTTCTGGGAAATGTTCCCCAGATGACACATATGGGTGGATATGACCCCTTCTTCAATGGGAGAATGCAATCTTTCTCCCCTTCTTATCCCGTTGACAAAATTATTCATATGGTAATCGTTCAGGCTGCCGCCACCCACAATCCCCATGGTCTCGCTTTTTCCCTCCTCTTTCATTTCCCTGATCCGGTTCCCTTCCAGGTCCCAGGCCTGGTAACCGTTCCGATCCAGCATGATGGTTCCTTTTGTTCCGTGAATGGTGGCTCCCCTGCCCCGGTCATAATACGCAAAACCATTGCAGCTCTTCCCTTCCCAGGTGATCATCTTGTTGCCGGGATATTCATAATTCACCACCTGGGTATCGTAAAATTCCCAGTCATCATCATAATGGTACCTTCCTCCCGAGGAACTGACCTTTTCAGGATGGCCCACGCCCAGGGCCCAGCGGCAGATGTCAATCTCATGCAGGCCGTTGTTGCTGACCTCCCCGGTTCCGTAATCCCGGAACCAGTGCCAGTTGTAATGCACCCAGATGTCCTGGTAATCCCTCCGGGGGGCAGGCCCCTGCCACAACCCCCAGTCCAGCCACTCCGGCACCGCCACCTTCTGACCGGTTCCGATCGGGCCCCTGCGGCTCGAATACCATGCCTTTCCGAAATATACATCACCGATAATCCCGTCCCGGATGTCCATGACCGCCTGGATGGATGTAGGGGCCGAGCGCTGCTGATTGCCCATCTGGATAACCCGGCCGGTTTCCTGCCGCAACCGGACCAGCCACTCGCCTTCCCTGGGATTGTGGCTGCAGGGCTTTTCCACATACACATCCTTACCGGCGCGTGCCGCCATGATGGCCATGGGGGCATGCCAGTGATCCGGTGCGGCAATGACCACCGCATCCAGGTCTTTTTCTTCTAACATTTTCCTGAAATCCGTAAATGCCTGCGGCTTGCTGCCAAAAAGCTCCTTCACCGATTCCGAGGCCTGTTCCCTGACGTGGGAATCCACATCGCAGACATATCCCACGTGGGAACCGGACACATTGGCAATCGCCTTGAGGAGTCCGCGCCCCCTCCCGTGGAGTCCGGCCACACCGAAGTTGACCCTTTCATTGGCTCCCGCAATGCCGGCAAATGCCTTCGGCGACATGCCCAGTCCGAGCGCCACCCCGCCCGAACCGATCATCGTTTTCCTGATAAATTTGCGTCTTGATTCGTTCATTTTCATGATTTTTATTCAAATTATGGATTGATACGACCGTTTTCTTCAAATATACAAGAATGATCACAATATGACACAGGAAATCCCTTATATAAATATATGCACGGTGATTATCAAAAATGGGGACTGCTTCGTACTTTTGTAATGGCATGGGAACAATAAAAAAGATTGATGCATGCAGGCAAGAATCCCCCGGAGGCCATCGAGAAGAAAATTTATCCGGTCATTCATGTATCTTGCGGTACCGGTTTTCGGGACCGGTATTTTTTCCGCTGGTTCTGTCATGAACAACAAACATAAAAACAGCAACAATTCACAAGTCCGGCCACACGGTTTCGAGCCCTGCTATATCAGGATGCACCAAAGCGGGGAACTGAAAAAGCGGGCGGAAGAACTTTGGGAGATCCTCCTGGATTGCGAACTTTGCCCCAGGTCGTGCGGCGACAACAGGCTCCTGGGAAAGAAAGGGGATTGCCAGGCCACCCGCCGGCTGGAGACCTCTTCCTATATGCCGCACTTCGGCGAAGAACCCCCGCTGGTGGGCAGTGGCGGATCTGGCACCATATTCATGACCCATTGCGGACTGCGATGTGTCTTCTGCATCAACTGGGAGATCAGCCAGGGAGGCCGGGGTTCACCCACCACCATCGAAGAACTGGCCGGAATGATGCTGGTGCTTCAGAAAACCGGCTGCCACAACATCAATGTAGTGACCCCCACACATTATTCCCCGCACATTGTGGCCGCGTTGGATATCGCTGCCGGCAAGGGCCTGCGCCTGCCCCTGGTATACAATACCCACGGATATGAACGGGTGGAAATACTGAGGAAACTGGACGGGATCGTAGATATCTACCTGCCGGATTTCAAATATACCGACGGGGAAATGGCATCCAGATTTTCCTCCGGGGCGGAAAATTACCCGGAGATCGCCAAAGGTGCCCTGCTCGAAATGCACCGCCAGGTGGGGGTGGCAAAGCCCGCGGGAAACGGATTGATGTACCGCGGCCTGATGATCCGTCACCTGGTCATGCCCAACAATGTGAGCGGTTCCCGGGCAGTAATGGACTGGATCGCCGGGAACCTGCCCAAAGGCACTTATGTGAACATCATGTCCCAGTACAGTCCGGTCTGCAAAGCAAAAGACTACCCCCTGATCGCACGCAGGATCACCCGGGAAGAATACCGGGAGGTGGTGCATCACGCAAGGGATTTGGGGTTGACCAACCTGGAGATCCAGGGATACCGTTTTTAAATCTATCCAACCGGAACCGGAAACCCTGTACCCGAAATCCCCCAGGAGTCCGCTTGCATAGGCACCCAGCTGCCAGCCGGCCTGGTCAAAGGCACCCACCATGGGATAGCAGAATCCGGGGACATCAATGCACAGGAAATGGGGTGCCCCCACATTGTTCGCCCGGACCACCCCGTTCCAGGAATGGAGTCCGTACCCGATATGCAGTTTCCTCCTGATCACGTTGTAACCTGTGGTCAGGTCAATAAAATGTATCCGGGGTTTGGGCTGACTCGTATAACTCTGGGTCGAAATGCCATACTGGATAAAGGACAGGAAGCAGTCGAAAAGGTTAAAATAAAAACCGGAACGGTTCCTGCGGATCCCCAAATCGAAATCGGATTGCATGGGATTGCCCCCGGCAGAAAAGAGCGGCAAACAGCAATACGAATAACAGCACGGTCTTTTTCATGAAAAGGATGTTTTGCCTGATGGTGCAAAAATAAAATTAATCAGGAATTTATGAACAACTTCGGTACATCAATGGCGATTTGTCCGCGGGTGAGTGATGAGTGTACAACAAAAATGGATAGCTTTGCCGGGGAACTTACTGATTTTTTCATGGGACCCATCCAACGCAAATGGTGGCTGCTGATCCCGGGGACGGCAATCCTTCTGATACCCGCCCTTTATAACGGGTATCCCCTGGTCTTTTCCGATACGGGCACTTACCTTTACAGCGGGTTCGACGGATTCGTCCCCAAAGACCGCCCCCTCCCCTACGGATTGTTCGTCAAGGCATTTAGTCTGTCCACCTCCCTCTGGCTGGTGGCCGTTTTTCAGTGCCTGATAATGGCATACCTTCTTTACCGGACCATGGGCATTTTCTACACCAAAAAGGACAAGACAATGGATCTGCATTACCTCCTGATGCTGATATTCCTGACATTTTTCTCATCCATCGGCTGGTATGCCGGCCAGGTCATGCCCGACATTTTTGCTCCTGCCCTGGTCCTCTCCATGCTGGTCCTGCTTCTGGGCAATGAACCGGGGACCGCTGAAAGAATCCTGCTGATCCTGATCCTGGTATTTTCCATCACCGTCCATCTTACCCACATGTTTATGGCCCCCCTGTTCCTGGCCGTTTCTGCCTTGACGGCTGCACTGATGAAAAAACACCGCTTGCCTGTCCCTGCGAAATCCCTGAGGAAAAAATTCGCAACCCTTATCCTCGCCACCGCCCTGGGCTGGATACTGCTGCCCGCGGTCCATTATTTATATGGCGGCGGATTCAGATTGTCCGGATCAGGCCACATTTTTCTTATGGCCCACTTTGCAGATGCCGGCACCCTGCAGCAGTTCCTGAAGGAACATTGCCATGAACCGGCCTATGCAGGATACCGGCTTTGCGAACACTGTGATGAAATACCGGGCGATGTAGCCGGATTTCTCTGGGACGATGAAAGCGTGCTATTCAAAACAGGGGGATGGGAAAATTCAGAAAAAGAATACAAATCCGTCATCCGTGACATGCTGAGCTCCCCCAAATACCTGTTCCGGAATATCTGCCGGTCGGCAACCTACGGTTTCATTCAGATGTTCCGGAACAAGACCGGGGAAGGACTTACCGCGTACGTAAAGGGAAGTGCACCGTGGGGACAGGTCAACTGGCGCTTCCCGGGTGAGGTGAATATGTATATGTCTTCTTTACAAAACAAGTGGAACGGGGCAAGACTCGATTTCACGTCCATGAATGTATTCCACCTGCTGGTATTGATTTTTTCCCTGCTCTTCACGGTCTTTCTGATCTTTTCATCCATGGCGGGGGAAGTGGCAACCAGACTCCGGTTTCTTTTTCTGTTGGTTATTATGGCCATGGTGGTCAATGCTTTTGTGACAGGCGGACTCTCATCGCCTTATGACCGGCTGCAATCCAGGGTGGTCTGGTTGCTTCCCATGGCATGCCTGCTGATCCTGTTCAAATACCGGAGGTTGTTTGTCCGCACACTCAAAGACCGGTTTTAATCCTGAAAAATCGCATCTTTTTATGTAAATTTACCGTACATCACGTTTTTCATTGTATGGCAGAAAACCAGAAAAAAAATAAAAAGGAAAATCCGGGGGATGCTCCCAGGCATTCATACATCGAAAATTTCCTGGAATACAGTCCGGACCCCGTCGGTGTAACCAGGCGGGTTTTGATCGAGGTTGCGGAAATCACCCTGTTTGCCGGGAAATTTTTCAGGAACCTCTTCTGGAGGCCTTTTGCGACTTATGAGATGGTCAGGATCAGCTTTGAGATGGGAGTTAAATCCCTTTCCCTGGTAGGCATCACGGGATTCATCATGGGACTGGTGCTGACCCTGCAATCCAGGCCCGTACTGCTGGAATTCGGTGCAGAATCCTGGCTTCCCAGTATGGTTTCCGTATCCATCATCAGGGAGATCGGTCCGGTGGTGACCGCACTGATCCTGGCCGGCAAACTGGGTTCCAGCATCGGGGCCGAACTGGGATCCATGCGGGTTACCGAACAGATAGAAGCCATGGAGGTTTCCGGCACCAATCCGGTCAATTACCTGGTGGTTACCCGGGTGCTGGCAGCCACTTTCATTGTCCCCCTCCTGGTGATCTATGCCGATGCCATTGCCCTGCTAGGTTCCTTTGTGGGGATGAACTTTGAGGGTAATATTACATTGCCCCTGTATTTTGATCTGGCTTTTGACCCGGTACATTTCATCGATGTTATTCCGGCCACCATCAAAACCTTTGTTTTCGGATTTGCCATCGGCATCATCGGCTGCTACAAGGGTTATTATTCCGGATTGGGCACCCGGGGGGTGGGAAATGCAGCCAACGAAGCGGTGGTCAGTGCATCGCTTGCCATTTTTGTCATCGACCTGATCGCGGTTCAGTTGACCAACTTTTTTTCATAAGGATCAAGGAAAAACATGCAGGAAAACAAAACGGTCATAGGAGTTCAGGAACTTTGCAAATCATTCGGCCAGCATGTTGTGCTCGATCATTTATCCTTCGATCTGTCCGCAGGAGAAAACCTGGTGGTCATGGGCAAATCAGGAGCCGGCAAATCGGTGCTCACCAAATGCATTGTCCGGCTTATTGAACCTGACCATGGGGATGTTACCGTACTTGGACAAGACATCATGAAAATGGATGATCAGGAATTGAACAACCTGCGGAAAAGGATCGGATACCTGTTTCAGGCCGGAGCCCTGTACGATTCAATGAATGTCAGGGAAAACCTGGCATTCCCCCTGATCAGGACGAATATCAAAATGGATGAGGAAGAACTGGACAAACTGATCATAGAGGCCCTGGAAAATGTCGACCTGGTGGAAGCCGTGGACAAAATGCCAGTGGAATTGTCGGGGGGAATGAAAAAAAGGATCGGACTGGCCCGGACACTGATCCTGAAGCCGGATATCATTTTTTATGATGAGCCGACGACCGGACTGGATCCTTTCACTTCTCACGAGATCAGTGAACTGATCGTGCGGATCCAAAAAAAGTACCGGACCGCATCGGTGATACTGACCCACGATAAGAATGTGGCCAAAGTGACAGGCAACCGCATATTCATTCTTCACAACGGGAAATTCATTGCCGAAGGAAGCTTTTCGGAGCTTGGCAAAAGCAATGACCCGCTCGTTAAATCTTTTTTTGTTTAAATATTCTGAAAAATGAAAAAACAAAGTGTTCTGATCCGTCTCGGTTTTTTTATCGCCCTGGCTGTTTTTTTGTTTGTACTGGTCATTTATATCCTGGGCAGGGAACAAAGCATGTTCGGAGCGAACTTCCGGCTGGGAAGCATTTTCAGGGATGTGGAAGGACTCAAGGCAGGGAACAACATCCGTTTTTCGGGAATCGATGTGGGAACCGTCAGCGGGGTTTATATCCTTACCGATTCCACCGTCTTTGTTGAAATGACCGTGGATGAGGATGTCAGGAAATTCATTAAAAAGGATTCCAGGGCAACCATAGGCTCGGAAGGACTGATGGGAAACAAAGTGTTGCATATACTGCCGGGGAATCCTGAATCAGGCATCGTCGAAGACAACGATATCCTTGCTTCCGTCGAACCCGTGGAGATCGATGAGATACTGAAGACCTTCCAGGAATCCAGTGTGAACATAGCGGAGGTCACCCATAACCTGATCGGCATCACCGAAAAGATCAACCGCGGAGAAGGTGTTTTCGGAAAACTGTTTACCGATACAACCCTGATCCGGAACCTGGACATGGCCGGCCGGAATCTGGCCGGGATCACCGGGGATCTATCAGGGCTTTCCGAAAACATCAGCAGCAACCAGGGCATTTTTGGCAGATTGCTGAATGATACAAGTTTTGCCATGAACATGGACACCGTCAGCAGGAACATCACCCGGATTTCAGAGGATTTTGCAGAAATAGCTGAAGAAATCAAGCGCGGCGAGGGGATCTTCGGAAAGTTGTTCACGGATACCGCCCTGACCTCCCAATTGGGCGAAACCGGTGAAAGGCTCTCCGGGAGCAGCAAGAGCATTGAAAACATCACCGTGCAACTCAACGAGATAACCGAAAAGATCAATTCGGGAAGCGGACTGATCAGCAGGTTGCTCAATGACAGCATCCTGGCGGATACGGTGGAAATTACCATCGGGAACATCAACCAGGGTGCGGAAGATGTTAGCAATGCCGCTGTAACGGTTGAAAACAGCTGGTTGCTGAGAATGTTCTCCGGGAAAAAAATCGACAAGGTAAAAGGAAAAGAATCCGGTCGCTGAATCATTTGAAATCGATCACCCGCACACCCGAACCGTTTCCGACAACGGCTTTATCCGGGGTATTCAGGAACAAACCATGTTCAATGACCCCGGGTATCATCTTCAGCTCCTGGCTGAGCCGTCCGGGTTCGGCAATGGTTCCCAGGTGCAGGTCCAGAATGTAATGTCCTGAATCGGTAATGAATATCTTTCCTTTTTCCTGCCTCAATACGGGTTCATAACCTTTTTCCCTGAGAATAGCCCATGTTTTTTTATGGCCAAAAGGAACCACCTCCACAGGCAGGGGGAATTTCCCCAAACGCTCAACCAGCTTGTATCCTTCAACCACCCATATATTCCTCTTCGAATTTGCAGCCACGATCTTTTCATACAACAGGGCTCCCCGGCCGCCTTTGATCCCGTTGCCTTTTCCGTCTATCTCATCGGCACCGTCAATGGTCAGATCAATGGCGGGAACGTCATCGATATCCGCACCGGGTATTCCCAGAGACCGTATGAGTCCGGCCGTGGAATTGGATGTGGGCACGGCCGTAATTTTTAATCCCCGGCGAACCAGCTCCCCTACTTTCCGGATGGCAAAAAGCATGGTGGTGCCCGAGCCCAGCCCGAGGATCATTCCCTCCTCAATGAACCGGGTGGCATCTTCAGCGGCGATTTTCTTCGGATTCAATGCTTGTTTTTTTCTTTTCCATTCCCGGGAAGCCGGCATGGCACCTCCCGGACAAAAATCATTCTGCAGGTCCAGAATGATCAGTATTCTAATAATTCCATGCGATTTTAGAATTTTTCTTTGATTTCTCCAACGATCCGCTTCTGAAGTTTTAATAATTTTTCCGACACACCCACTTTGTATACATGGGGAGATTCAAACCGCAGATGTTCCTCAGGCAGCAGGGAAAGCCTTTCTTTTTTATAGGCAGCTGATTCCCTGGCAGAGAAAAGCTTCCCGGTAATCTCCCCCTGTTCCATCACCTTCTGCTGGATGGCTTCCTTGTTCAGTCCGGATAAAGTCATCTGCTTATCATGGTGTATGCGGTGAATGATCTTTTCCACATGATCCTCATCATGCAGGCATATGGCATCCGCCATGAAATATCCATGGTCATCTGCCAGCCGGAGGATCTTTTTCTCTCCGGGCAAAGTCAGTTTCTCAATATTCTCGGAGATTTTCAAACTGGGATGGTTGCCGTGCATGGCCAGTTTGTATACTCCGTCCAGGGCGGCGGAATCCTTGCCTGTGATCAGTTTTGTCCCCACCCCGAAACCGTCGATGGGGGCTTTCTGGAGTTCCAGGCTGCGGATAACACGTTCGTCAAGCTGGTTGGAGGCAAATATCTTCACATATTTGAGTCCGGCCTCATCCAGCATCGCCCTGGCCTTCTTGCTGAAGTATGCCAGGTCTCCGCTGTCCAGGCGAATGCCTTTCATCTCAAGGCCCTTCTTTTTCATTTCCAGGCCCACCTTTATGGCATTGGGTATCCCGCTCTTCAAGGTGTCATAAGTATCCACCAGCAATACGGATAATTCCGGGGAAACTTCCGTGAATTTTCTGAAGGCTTCGAGTTCATCTTCAAAACTCTGCACCCATGAATGGGCCTGGGTACCGCTGATGTTCACACCGAACCGGAGTCCGCTCAACACATTGGATGTACTGTCAAATCCTCCGATCACAGCGGCTTTGCTGGCATGGTACCCACCCAGCCCCTGTGCCCTGCGCAAACCGAAATCCAGCAACAATTTTTCCCCGGCCACCTGGCGCATCCTGGAAGCCTTGGTGGCGATCAGGGACTGAAAATTCAGATAGTTCAGCACCAGGGTTTCCGCCAGCTGGGTTTCAATGATGTTGCCCTTTACCATCAGGACCGGCTGATCGGGAAATACCAGTTCGCCCTCCCGGACACTGTATACATCGCCCCTGAACCTGAAATCCGAGAGATGATCCAGGAATTCTTTCCGGAATCCCTGTTCTTTCAGATATTCCAGTGCCTCCCGGTCAAACCGGAACCCGGAAAGGACTTCCAGCAAATCACCGAGTCCGGCAAACACCACATAACCCCCGTCAAAGGGATTGCTCCTGAAAAAATAATCAAATACCGCTGTTTCCTTTGCCTTTCCCGTATAGAAATACCCCTGCGCCATGGAAATCTCGTACATGTCGGTATACAAACCGCTTTTTCCGTTGAATATCCTCATAACCCGATCTTTATTTATTGACTGATTATACAAACCGTTCAGGGCATCCAGAACCTCAATCCGTCCCCTTCCTGCCCGGAGAGGAGAATGGCGGCTTCGATCAAAGCCAGGTGGGAATAACCCTGGGGGAAATTCCCCAGCAATCTTTTGCTCCCGAAATCTATGTCCTCACTGAAAAGTCCAAGGTGATTGCTGTACCCCAGGATTTGTTCGAACATTTTCCGGGCATCCTCCTCCAGTCCGATCCTGTACAGTGCCTTGATCATCCAGAAAGAGCAAATGGTAAAGGAGGAAGTGGGTCTTCCGAAATCATCGGCGTTGCGATACCTGTACATGAGTCCGTTAAAACACAATTCTTTCCTGATGGCCTTTACTGTTGAAACATATTTGGGATCCTTCGGTTCAATGAAACCGAAGGGTTCCATGAGCAGGTTGGCGGCATCCATGTCCGTATTTGCATAGGTTTGCGTAAAAGCTCCGGCTAAATCATTCCAGCCATTTTCCAGAATGTCCTTCCTGATTTCTTCCCGGCTCTCCGACCATTCCCTGATATAAGGTTCCCGCCTCAGCATTTCGGCGATCTTCACACCACGGTCGAATGCAACCCAGCAAAGGACCTTGGAAAAAACAAAATGCTGGTTGTCGCTCCGGATCTCCCATATTCCGCGGTCCGGATTCCGCCAGTTGCCCTGAACGGTTCTCACCACCCCCCTGACCAGCGTCCACAGGTCTTCCACGTTGTCAAGTGTCCGCAGGTACAGTTTGAAGTTCATATAAATGACATCCATCAGGACACCGTAAATATCATTCTGTTTCTGCCGGTAGGCATCGTTCCCGATGCGCACGGGTGCGGAATCCTCATATCCGGCAAGATGTACAAGCACCTGTTCATCCAGTTGTTTGTCCCCGTCAATCCCGTACATGATCTGGATCTTTTCATCCTTATGGGGCACCAGGTCTACCATGAAATTCAGAAAATTCCTTGCCGAATTATTATGGCCAAGCGTGATCAGGGTCTTGATGATCATGGAAGAATCCCTGACCCAGCAGAACCGGTAATCCCAGTTCCGGATGTCATTGAGTGTTTCGGGCAGACTGGTGGTTATGGCAGCCAGGATGGAACCGGTTTTCTGATAGGTAAGCAGTTTCAGAACCAGTGCACTCCTCATGATATGTTCATTGTACTGTCTGTACTGAATGGTCCGGTCGATCCAGTTCAGCCAGTATACTTTGGTCCGTTGATACTCAAGGTTGATCTTGTCCGCATCCAGGCGCACAAGCTTCTGGTTATAACTCAACAGGAAGTACCCGTCGGAATCCATTTCTATGATCCTGCCCTCTGCAACATCATGCTTGTTAAAATCCGTGTAGAGGTACACCGATTCGTACGGACCGTCCAGGGAATGGCTCTTGATATAATCCTTGTGAAGCCGGGTCTCTACCTTGTATTCCGCATAGTTCAACCTTGGGTCATATACGATCCTGAAAGCCGGTTTCCCCCTGATGCAACGAAAAAACCGGATGATCTCCGGAGGATTGTAATATCCCCCTTTTTCGGTCCGGTAGATGGGCATGAAATCGATGATCTCAAAGATATTTTCTTTCCATTCAAACCGGGTCAGAAGGATGTTGGTCATATCGATGTATTTCTGGGTAACCTCGTATGCCCCTTCAGGCCGTATGCCGAATTCACCCCCGATATCCCGGTCGAGGATCCTGGCAAAAACTGAAGATGAATTGAACGTGGGGAGGCAACACCATTCAATGTCGCCCAGCCTTGAAACCAGGGCGGCAGACCGGCAATTGCCTATGACACCGTAATCAAGATTGTTGAGCGTGCGATCCATTCCGGAAAAGATATAGTCTTTCAATAATCACTTTCTTATCATTTATCCTTTACCGTATTGATAAAATTGCTAACTTGAAAAATACACAATATCAGATTAAAAACCCAGTAAAACAAGGATTTCGATATGAGAAGGCTCATCATCGTTTCAAACAGACTGCCATTCAGTTTGTCCAAACAGAGAGGGAAAATAGCCATAACCCCCAGTGTAGGCGGACTCGCAACGGGGATGAAATCAATATACAAAACCTATGACAGTCTGTGGATCGGCTGGCCCGGGATCGTACAGAACCGGATCAACCGGAAGGAAAAAACCGAGATCACAGAAAGAATGGAACAGGAAAACTGTCTTCCCGTTTTTCTTTCCCAGCAGGACATCAACCAGTACTATTCGGGGTTCTCCAACAAGACCATCTGGCCCTTGTTCCATTACTTTACACATTATGTGGTATACCGTGAAGATCTCTGGAAAGCATACATTCATGTAAACAAGCTGTTCGCAAAAGTCATCTCGGAACAGGCACGGCCGGATGACATCATCTGGATACATGACTACCATCTTCTGCTGCTGCCCAAAATGATCCGTGAGGCACATCCCGGTGTTACCATCGGTTTTTTCCTTCACATCCCTTTCCCCTCTTATGAAATATTCCGGCTGATCCCCTGGCGGAGAGAGATACTGGAAGGGATGCTGGGATCGGACCTGCTGGGATTCCATACCTATGATTACCAGCGGCACTTTATCAGCAGCAGCCGGAGGCTTCTCGGACACCAGTCCACATTCAACCAGATCAACCTGTCCAAAAGAAAGGTGAAAATCGATGCTTTCCCCATGGGTATCAATTATGAAAAGTTCCATGGAGAAGCCCTGAGAAGAAGGAATCTCCCGGCCAACAAGAAATCAAAACTCCAGCGGGAAATCGAGAATTATTTCTCAACCGGAGAGGATCGCAAGATCATTATTTCCATTGACCGGCTGGATTATTCCAAGGGCATACCCAACCGGCTGAAGGCTTTTGAGCATTTCCTGGAAAAAAATCCTGCTTTCCGTGAAAAAGTCATCATGATCATGGTCGCCGTGCCCTCGCGGACCAACGTGGAACATTACCAAATGCTCAAGGAGGAAGTTGATCAGATGGTCGGTTATATCAACGGCAAATACGGAACCATCCGCTGGGTTCCCATCTGGTACCTTTACAGATCACTTCCCGTGGAAAGACTGATCGAGCTGTACAATGCAGCCGATATCGCGCTGGTTACCCCTGCCCGGGACGGCATGAACCTCATTGCCAAGGAATACATTGCATCCAAAACCGGGAACAAAGGCGTTCTGATCCTGAGCGAAATGGCGGGATCGGTAAGGGAACTGGGGGAGTCCATCATTGTCAATCCGAACAACATCAAAAACATGGCAGAAGCGATCAGGCAAGCCATGAAAATGCCTGTAAAAGAACAGCGCGAAAGGATCAAACTGATGCAGGAAAGGATCAAACGGTATAATGTGGAAAAATGGGCAAAAGATTTCATGGAGAGTCTGATCGGCATGACAGAGGTGCAGGAAAAAGTCATGGCCAAAAGACTCCGCCCCGAAAGCAAGAAAAAGATACTGGAGGATTTCCGGAAAAGCAAAAAACGCCTCATTTTTCTCAACTATGACGGGACACTGATGCCTCTGAGAAAGATGAAGGTAGGTGACAAACCCGACCAGACAGTGATGGATATGGTCAGGAGTCTGTCCGCCGACCCGAAAAACAAACTGATCATTTACAGCGGGAGGGACAGGAATTTCCTGGACAGGTATTTCGGCGAATACGGGGTTGCACTCCTTGCCGATTATGGCATCTGGATGAAGGAAAACGGCAAATGGAAAATGACCGATACCCTGACCAACGAATGGAAGGGACAGGTGCGGACTCTGCTTCAGAACTATACCGACCGCACACCGGGTTCAAAAGTACATGAAAAAGATTATATGTTGTCCTGGGATTATTCCAGGACCGATCCCGATTTCGGGACACTGAGGGTGCGTGAACTGAAAGACGAACTGCGGGACCTGGCCTCATCCTATAACCTTCAGATCCTGGAAGGATACAAAGTCCTTGAGATCAGGCCTTTCAATATACACAAGGGAAGGATCGCCCTTGAACAACTGGAAAAGGATTCATGGGATTTCATTCTGGGTATCGGTGATGACTGGACCGATGAGAATCTGTTTGAAACCCTCCCGGAACATGCTTATTCGATCAGGGTGGGCTGGGAACCGAGTCTGGCCGGCTTCCAGCTTGAATCATACAAGGATGTGCGCTCTTTGATCCGGGATATGATCCGATCATGAAACCAAAAAACAAAACAAAAGAAAAAAAAGTCCGCTTCTGTTTTCCGCTGAAAAAAAATTTAATATAATTGCTGATTGAATACTCAACCGAATCAAGCAGTGGAAAAGAAGAGAATCGTTAAAGACTACGAAAAACTTGACTATGACACCGTGGCAATGATCAAAATAGAATATCCCCATGGTTTTGTGGATAATCTGATCACCTATACCAATTCGGAAGGCAGAATCATATCTGCCCTCCCCTTTGAAACCAAAGGATACTACTACCTGATCCGGATGACCCCCAACGAAGCGGAGAAGATCATTGAAGAAGACGAAGATTATGATGAAAAAGGCAATCTGAGGGACAACTTTTCCATTGAAGATATCCCGGATGACATGATCGATGAGGATGATTTCGACGAGGAGGATTACGACCGGGACAATTTCGACAGCAAGATGTAACCCAAATTCATTATCATGGAACCACAGACCAGAAGATCATTTGTAAAAACACTGACCCTTTCAGGCCTGACTTTTTCAGGGATCCGGGGATTCGGTTGTTCGGAAAGCGGCGAAAAAGAATTGTCCGGCAAAAAACAAATGAAACACTGGGATGTTATTGTTTCCGGCGGCGGTCCGGGTGGTATACCGGCAGCCATTACGGCCGCAAGGAACGGGGCCCGGGTGCTGCTTATTGAAAGATACGGATTTCTGGGGGGGATGGCCACGGCCGGACTCGTTGAGCCTTTTATGCCCTATCATGCCGGGGAGACCGTCCTTTCCCGGGGCACATTCACCGGGCTTCTGAACTCCCTTGAAAAAGAAGGAGCCATTCTGCCCGACCGGATCCATTTCGATGCCGAGCCCATGAAATGGGTGCTGGAAAAAATGGTGCTGGATGCAGGCGCCGACATGCTTTTGCATGCGGATGTGACCGGCGTACTTAAAGAAAACGGCACCATCAGGGCATTGCGGATTTTTCACAAAGGAGGCGTGGAAGACCTGAGTGCCGATCTGTTCATTGATTCAACCGGTGACGGGGACATTGCTGCCTGGAGTGGTGCACCCTTCGAGATCGGACGGCAGGAAGACAATGCATGCCAGCCGATGACCCTGAACTTCCGCATGGCCAACGTGAAAACAAGTGATATCCCTCCGGCCAGGGAGATCAACCGGCTTTATGACCAGGCAAAAGAACGGGGAGAAATTGAAAATCCGAGGGAAAACGTGTTGAGTTTCCGTTCTGTTCATCCGGACGTTATCCATTTCAATACAACACGGATCATCGGCAAAACCCCCCTTGACGGATGGTCCATGACCGAAGCCGAGATCGAAGCCAGGAAACAGACCGCCCGGATGGTTGCTTTTTTAAAAAAACACATCCGGGGATTCGAAGACGCCTATCTTATGAAAATGGCACCCCAGACAGGGGTGAGGGAATCCAGAAGGATCCTTGGGAAATACATTTTGACTGCGGACGATGTCCTTTCAGCCAGGAAATTCACGGACAGCATTGCCTGCTCCTCATACAACATTGATATCCACAATCCCACCGGGACCGGGACCGTTCATAAACGGCTGGAACCCGGGACATATTATACCATACCCTACCGTTGCCTGCTCCCCGGAAAAGTAAACAACCTGCTTGTGGCCAGCCGCTGCATTTCCGCCACCCATGAAGCGCACTCTTCCCTGAGGATAATGCCCGTGGTCTGGTGCCTGGGAGATGCCGCAGGCACTGCAACTGGTTTGTGCATCCGGAACCGGATCAAACCCGGAGAGCTGCGCGCGGATATTCTCCGCGAACAGCTGAGAAAACAGGGCTCATTTATCGTCTGATAACAAAATCCCAAATTATGGAACGCAAAAAATTCATAACACGTTTGGCAGCAGCAGGATCTGCTGCAATGTTTATTCCTGACCTGCTCATGGCAAATCATCCATCTCCTGCCGGGGGAAAATTAAAAAATAAGAAAGTCCTTATGGTCTGGGGAGGATGGATGGGACATGAGCCCAAAAAGTGTACCGATCTGCTGGTGCCCTGGATTAGAGAGGAAGGTGCCGAAGTAACCGTATCCGACACACTGGATGCCTATCTCGACAAAAACCTCATGAAGTCCGCCGACCTGATCATCCAGGTCTGGACCATGGGTGAGATATCCAGGGATCAGCAAAATGGTTTGCTGGAAACCGTTAGGGAAGGGGCCGGACTGGCCGGGTGGCATGGCGGACTCGGAGATTCGTTCCGGAACAATACGCAATATCAGTTCATGGTGGGGGGGCAGTGGGTGGCCCATCCCGGCGGGGTGATCGATTACCGGGTAAACATTGTGGACCATGAAGATCCGGTGACGAGCGGACTCGATGATTTCGATATGCATTCGGAGCAATATTACATGCACGTGGATCCCAATGTGAAAGTGCTTGCCACCACCACTTTCAACGGTGAACATGCATACTGGATCGACGGATGCGTTATGCCGGTGGTGTGGAAAAAAATGTACGGAAAAGGCAGGGTTTTTTACAGTTCCCTGGGGCACAAAGCGGTCGACTTCGAAGTGCCTGAAGCCCTGGAAATCATGAAGCGGGGGATCGTATGGGCAAGCAAAAGCAAATATGAGGATCCTGAAAAATGGAAATACCCCGCTTACCGGAACTGGCGCAACGAATGATCAAACCATCTTGTTGATCATGGCGCCGATCTCATCGCGCTTTCTGAGGATAAAACGGCGCTCGCTGCCACCTTTTAAACGGCCGGATCATCATGCCGGGTGCCTGAACCATTCATACCATTTCGTTGGCTTTCAGTGGCATGATCATAATTCCGGTATTTTAACAGTATGACGAAAAAGTTTGCCGATCGTTGCAAAAAACCCGCTCAATTTTATGTTAATTTTTCGAAAAAAAGCCAAAGATACTTTTACGGCAACTTTATCCGAAACGCAAACGGACCTCCAGGAGGTTCTGCCGGGAACCCACCAGGGTGATGATGTCTCCTTTTCTCAGGCGTGTATATCCGTGAGAAATGATCATATGTCCGCCGCGGTACACTGAAAGGATGATTACATCATGGGGAAGCCTCAGATTCCTGAGGGCCATGCCGTGCAGGTTCGGATTCCTGACTTCCACATCGATGGTATCCTGGCCCGGCTCCATACCCAGCAGCAGGGAAGTGGCCTGGGGAGACCGTACAAAATGACCAAGCAGGCTGACGATGGCCGTGGAGGGTTCCACGATGCGCGCCCCCAGATCATGGAACTTTTTCATGAATTCGCGTTTTTGAAGCCGGACCACCAGCTCCCGGGTCCCGAAGTGTTCGAAGATAATCTGACAGGCTTTCAGGTTCTCCGGATCCGACAACATGCAGATCATGGAAGAAGCCCGCTCCACACCCATTCTGCAAAACTCCTCACGGGATATTTCGCTGAATCTTGCGATCTTCACCCCGGGAATAGAAAAACCCTCTTTGTCTTTCTGCCGGGTTATGATGGTGATATTCCATCCATGGTCCCTCAGTTGCTTGGCGAGAGCCACCGACTGACTTTCGAGTCCGAGTACAAACACCGTCTGATCCCTTTTGCTTTTGCCATCCCGGGGCAAATGGCTCTCCCCGGCCATATGAACCGACCATTTGAACAGGGGCGGGCCGACCAACTGGTTGATGATGATCACGGCAATGATGACGGTGGCATATTCCGCTCCCCAACCCGGAAAATGGTTGGTGATCACGGTGGCCAGCCCGAGGCTCACCCCGGCTTGTGTAATATATGGCATCCAGCCGATCCCGTAAAGCCTTGCCGGATCTTTTCCCAGGGATCCGCCGAGATAGCTCCCCAGGATCATGGAAAAGATCCTGATCAGAAAAAAAATCACGGCCACCAGCCAGATGCCCTTCAGCACATCCAGCCTGATCATGGATCCGGTAAGGGTGAAGAACACCACATAAACATAGGGCCCTGCTTTTTGCAATACACGCTGAAATTCAATCCTGTGGGAAGTGTAATTGGTTACCAGGAAACCGGCAATGATACAGATCAGCAGAGGCTCAAGGTAAATATGAACAGACAGGGCCTCCCGGCTGAGATCGCCTGTGAAATGTGAAAGCAGATACACCCCGTATCCCAGCGAAAAAATCACCAGCGTCTTGACTTGCGACCCGGTCCGTATTTTCATGACCATCTTCAGCAACCTGCCCAGCAGATAACCCGCGATGACCGAGAGCATCAATTCCAGAAGCATCAGGAGAATAAACCTGAGATTGAATGCGAGTCCGTTTACCAAAGCCTCCGCCAGGGTAAGAACGATGGAAAACAGGACGATCACCAGAAAATCCGAAAGTACCGTAACCCCCATGATGGTCCTGGTAAAGGGGCCCCTTGCCCTGAGCTCGCTGATGATGGCCATGGCCGATGCGGGAGAACGGGCAATGAAGATGGTCCCGGCAAGCAGTGAAACGGCCATCCTGATCTCCGGGGCAAGAGATCCCATAAACGGGATCAGTCCGGTCACAAAATACACCCCCGCAGTCCCCAGGACAAGCGTGGATACAACCTGGCCGATGGTCATTCCGGATATGCTGCGCATCCTGCCCCGGATATCCCTCAGGAAAAGTTCCGAACCGACAGAAAATGCGATAAAAGCCAGGGCAAGGTCATTGATGAATTGTAATTTCCGGGCAGACTCCCCGGGAACGAGTCCGAGCACACCCGGTCCTGCCAGTATACCAACCACCAGGAGTCCGGTTATCATGGGCAGTTTGATCCTGGTAAAAAAACCGGCGATCTGCTGTGAGGCAACAGCCACCAAGGCAAAACCCAGTAATAAAACGAGAAATTGCTGCATTTCGCCCATAAACTGCCCTTTAGCCTTTCCCGGTAAGATAGTAAATATTATTCAAACGGAAGGAGACTTCTATTTTGCCGACTTCATCATGAATATCCTGTTCTCTGCAGCCGTGAGCAAGGCCTCCAGCAATTGCGAATAATCCATGCTGTTCAGCAGGGCCATCTTCGCCAGATGACCGTCCCAGCACCAGCCGGGGTTCGGGTTCACTTCTAACAGTCTGGGATGGCCTGACTTGTTGAGGCGCCAGTCAAAACGGCAGTAATCCCTGCACTCCAGCCGCTCAAACAATTTAAAACAACAATCGATCATGTGTTGCCTGAGGTCTTCACTTATATTGGCTGGTACGGATCGCAGCAATCTGAAGTAAGGCGAACCGGGAAGCCATTTCGCTTCGTAACCACATATTTTGGGTAATTCCGGGGGTAATTTTGAATAATCTTCCTCGATAACGGGCAGCACAGAATGATCGTCCGGAGGATTTCCGATAATCCCCACAGAAAGCTCGGGGCCTGTCAGAAACTCTTCGACCAGAATGGGTTTGTCATATCCGAATTTGGTTCTGATCCATATGATGGCATCGTTCAGCTGTTCGATGGAACTGGCAACATTCTTCATGGTAATGCCAAAACTTGAATCCCCGAAATTCGGCTTAACAATGACCGGAAACCTGAGGTTCAGTTCAAACAGGTCATCGCCTGGCTTGATAAAGAATCCGTTGGCCACCGGCACTTCCATTTCCTTTGCAATCCCCCGGATCAGCGATTTGTCATAGCAATAGGCCAGGCACTGCGGATTAGAACCCGTGCAGGGGATTTCGAGCATTTCCAGGAGTGCAGGAACATGAAGTTCTTTTGTGGCCTCATTGCCGAAACCTTCATCGCACAGATTGAAAACGAAATCCGTTTTGCCTTTCAGCTTTTGCAGGTCGGATATCAAAGACGGATGATTGTCCAGGTAAGTAAACCTGAAATCCTCCAGTTTGCTGAGTGCTATTCTGAGCTGATCAATGGTATTGTAATCATCATCATCGAAAATTCCGTCCGGTTTGATCCGGTCATTAATTTTAGGATCTCCCAGTAGTACAACCACATGCTTCAGCTTTTTCCTGATCTTTCTGGGGGACCATTCCTTGATCACGGATGCCGTACATGCCAGCCTGCGCTCCATCATCCCCAGGTCCTGATTCCTTTTGGATTCCGGAATCATTTCCCTGTGAAACTGAATTTCCCTGAATCCCACATCTTTAAGCAAAGATCTGAGCATATCATGTGTATACAGGCGTTCGGCATAGAACTGGTCGACGATCACCCCTTTGTCAATGTTGGAGATGACCTCGCGGGATATCAGCCGCTGGTTATCGGAAGAAAGGGACCGCTCCCTGCAAACAAAATGCTTTTTATCGATCCATTCCCAGCTTCTGGGCTGGTAGTTGCTTTTCAGAAAATTTCCGTCCGCCACATCGATCAGGAACCTTCCTCCGGGCTTGAGCACACGAAAAATTTCGTTCAGGATCTTTACATCATCATCAAGACTTTCAAAATAGCCGAAACTGTTTCCAAGAATCAGGACAAAATCGAAATTGTCGGTCTGATAAGGCAGTTTCCTTGCATCCCCTTCTTTGAAGGTCACCGAAAAACCCTCCTTTGCGATGATGCTTTTCGCTTTACTGATCAGATAATGTGAACGGTCCAGACCGCAAAGGTTGACAAATCCCCGCCTGGCAAATTCGATTAGATGACGACCCTGCCCGCATGCCAAATCAAGAATAAGGTCCTGCTTATCCGGTTGCAGGATATTATGGAACATATCCACCTCACAGCTTGTGATTTCCCGGTCTTCGACCACATCGGCATCGGTGCGGAGGTACATTGAGTTGAATATCCGTTTCCACCAGTCGGGTTTCAGGTATTTCTCCAGATCATCGACCGGACCCAGCTTTGTTTCCCGGATTTTCCTGCCGGCAATTTTTTGTGTCACTCAGAATTTTTTTTGCAAATATATTCAATAGATGAATTGATTTTGCGGATTTTATTAATTTCGGTGAAGAATATTATGCACAAAAAAACGCCATCATGAAAAACCAGAAAAGAAGAGACTTTTTGAAGGTGGCCGGACTCAGTCTGGCTGCAGCTTCAATGCCTGTTGTCACCATATCCTCCGCTCCGGCCGTCAAAGGCCGTAATAAGGATATCCCTTTCGAACTGGGCATGGCTTCCTACACATTCAGGCATTTCCCCCTGGAAGATGCCCTGGAAATGACCCGGAGGCTGAACATAAAGAACATCGCTTTCAAAAGCATGCACCTTCCCCTGGACAGTACAAGGGAAGAGATACTCGCGGTCAGGGAAAAAACAAAGGAAACCGGACTGAACCTCTATGGAGCCGGGGTAGTCTATATGAAGAACGAAGAAGAAGTGAACAACGCGTTCGAATATGCCGCCACGGCAGGCATGAAAGTGATCATCGGCGTCCCCGAACATGAACTGCTTGAACTGGTGGACAGGAAAGTAAAGGAATACAACATCAAACTTGCCATCCACAACCACGGTCCCGGCGACGAACGCTACCCCAGTCCGGAATCAATCATCGAAAAGGTCCGCCACCTGGACCGGCGGGTCGGGATGTGCATGGACATCGGCCATACACAAAGGATCGGGATCGATCCCGCACTGTCCGCAGAACGCTTTTTTGACCGTATGCACGACGTGCACATGAAGGATGTGAGCTCATCCACAGCCGAAGGACATACCGTTGAGACCGGACGGGGTGTGATCGATATCCCTGCATTCCTGTCGGTACTGGTCGACAAGGGATATACGGGAAAGGTCAGTTTCGAATTCGAGAAGGATGAAAAAGACCCTTTGCCCGGACTCGCAGAATCGGTGGGATACGTCAGGGGTGTTTTGGAAATGATGAAGAGGAACCGGCTCTAACCCATGAATCGCTCCAGCCCCCTGTATAAAATGTTCAGTGAGGTCCCTGACGGTTATGACCGGATGAACCGTTTGTTCACCCTGCGGCTGGATGAGTACTGGCGGAACAAGACAGCAAACATTATTCTGGAGAGAAAGCCTTACAGGGTACTCGACCTCTGTACCGGCACCGGTGATCTGTGCATCAGACTGGCACGAAGAGCCGCCGGACAGGATATGGAAATATATGCCATTGATTTCAGTGCGGCCATGCTGGATGTTGCCCGGAAAAAGATCAGGCGGGCAGGGATCCGTTTGGTCAGACTCGTGGAGGGCGATATCTCCGCCATGCCATTTCCGGATGGGTATTTTGATGTCATCGGCTCTGCATTTGCTTTCCGTAATCTTACTTTCCGGAATCCGAAAACCGATGCGTATATGAAAGATATCTCCCGGGTTTTGAAAAAAGGTGGAGTATTTGTTTTCGCGGAAACTTCACAGCCCGGGAACCCACTTTGGGCTTCCCTTTTCAGGATGTATCTCAAACACATCATGTCCCCCGTTGCCTCCCGCCTTTCGGGACACCCCGCGGCATACCGTTACCTGGCACATTCCGCGGCCAATTATTTCCATCCGCAAAAAGTAAAAGAACTGCTGCAGCAATACGGATTCTCGGATATCTCACATACTCCTTTGATGGGCGGGATCGCGGCTTTGCACCGGGCAACAAGGTACTGAAACAGCGGGTCCGGGATTTCTATCTTGTCTTTAACGGAAGGCGGTATTGCAGGGTCATTTCAGCTGTGTACAGAAGATCCTTTGACCGGGATGCCCGGGATGTATATCCGTCCACATAATCCGATGTGCCGAAAACCGGTCCAACCAGCAAATTCAGGGACCAGTTCTTAAAAATAGCAATCCCCACTCCGAGTCCGGCCGATAAACACAAAGCAAGCGGCGTAAATTGCTCCGGCTCCGACCCGGGGTCATTCAGTTCCGGATGAAAATACAGCATGCTCAGTCCGCCATACAAAACCGGTCTTATCACGGGCCTGGTTACCAGAAAATTCCTTTTGTTGAAAGTCTTTTGCGGTTCAAAAAAAACATATCCGGCCCTGCCTCCCAGCCGAACCAACCAGGTCCTGTATTCGAGTCCGCGCCCCTCATTCCCCGTCCCCTGATCGGTATCCCCGACCCTGCCGGCCGACAAAAAACCCGACACCGCCCAGTGGTCATCCATATGATATTTCCCCCCAAAAGACACACCAAATCCTGTCCCGGCATTTCCGATATCCCCGAAAACCAGCACGGGGACGGGACCTGCCATCAAAGAATACCGGCTGGCCGGCGAATACCGGCTGTTTTGGGGATGCTGTCCCCGGACGGGGATATGGCTGCCCGCCAACATCAAAAGAATAAACAAAAATGCCGGTCTGATCCGGGCCATATCATCCCAGTTTTATGACAAATGTGGAAAGGATCAGGATCACAATGCCGATGATCAGAAATACAATGGTCTTTGTGCTGGCCCCTTTCCACTCTTTCAGAATGATGCCCCAGATGTTGCTGAATGCAATGTTCAGAGCCATCAGTATACTCCAGCCAAAAGCGAACATATCTTCGGGGAGCTTGCTTTGCCCCATCCCGAAGAAGAAAAACTGAACGAACCAGAGGGTTCCTCCCAGAAAGGCAAAAAACAGGTTGCTCAGGAATATATCCGAGGGAACCGAAAAATAATCCTTTCCTGTTTTGTTCTTAATGTTCAGGAACACACAATAGCCGAAGTTGGTAATAAAACCACCAATGAGTGCAAAAACCAGTGCAGGGTTTGTTGCGAACAGCGGATTGGTCCCCAGTTCCCTGGCCACATCCTGGAACACGTTTCCCGCATCGATCACCCCTTCGATCCCGTTGATCCCGTAGTTGAAAGCCGCACTCATGATGCCGGAAAAGACCGCAATGGAAATGCCTTTTTTCAGGGCAAATTCCTTGACGGATTTGATCTTGTCCTCGGCCGACATGTGCTTTCCCTTGAGGGAACCCGCGTAACCGACAACGGTAATCCCCGCCAGGGCCACCGCCACACCCACCACCATCAGTATGCCTTCAGTGCTTGCAAACAAGTCCCTTCCGGCCACAATGGGAGGCAACAGGGTACCGAAAGCGGCACAGAAACCCAGTGCTATGGATTGGCCGAGAGCGATCCCGAGATAACGCATGCTCAACCCGAACGTGAGTCCGCCGAACCCCCACATGGCACCGAAAAAAATGGTCCAGAATTTGGCAACGGGGGGTGTATTCCTGAAAACTTCTCCCAGATTGGGAACGGTCAGCAAAGAAAACACGATGGGAGCGATCAGCCAGGAAGCGATCCCCTGAACGATCCAGTAGGATTCCCACGACCATTTCCTGATCTTCCTGATGGGTACATAATAACTGGCAGCAGCCATGCTGCCGCAGGCGATCAATAAAATGCTGTAAATCGGGTTCATGGCAATTGGATTGTAATTTGATTGGTTTCCTGTTATGTAAAAATAGCGCTTTTGGATAAAATCCTCAGCATTTGCAGATTTTCTTTCCCGGACATGCTTCCCTTTCCCCCGTCAGGTCATATCATAGCCGGATAAATAAACCGGGGACTCAGAAAATATCTTCTTCTCATCCTCCGGCACGTCATTGAACTTAACCCGGATTTCGGCTTTGACAGGTTTCATCGCCCGGTGTACAAAACCCATTTTCTTTTGTTTTTCAAGGATTTTCAGTACCGGGCTTTTCATATCGAGCCAGATCATGGCCAGGTGGAATCCGTAATGCTTCAGCACGCTTTCAAAAAGAGGGATCAGACTTTCCCCCGCGTCTTTTTCGTAATATACGGCTTCCAGGGAAAGGAACCTGAAATCATTGAGGTTCAATATTTTCCGGAGCCGGGGGATCCGGGGAACGATCTTCCGGAACAAAAAGCCGGCCGGTCCCGGCATCTCTATGATCTCCCAGCTTTCCGGACAGACCTGCACACCGGACAGTATCCTGCCGTTCTCCCTGTATATGAAATAGCTTCCGCGGGCAAACAAGTTGGTTTCCGAATAAAGCACATGCTGCCTGTAAAAGGACCGCAGTCTTGCCTTCATTTCTTTTTGTCCCTGCTCCGGGAGTCTGCCGAATCCTTCATGCTTCCGGGGGAAAAAACGTGAGAAGATCAGGGTGCAGAATTCGCTTACGCTCTCAATTCCCATTCTGTCACTGAATTCCTGCGAAGGCCGGTTGTTTTTTTCAACGGCCGCATAGATAAGAGAAGGCATGTTCGTTCCGGCACATCCGTGTTCTTTCATCAGGTGCGGATGATTGAAATATTCCATGACCGCTTCTTTGATCATATTCATGGAAGAACCATTGGAATCCGCTCTTTTGTCCTGTTTTTTCCGCTTTTTGGTCCTCAGGGGCGCACGTATGTGAAAATACCTGACATACCATGAGTCATATGGAGTATCTCCCGCAAGCGTAACCCGGTATGCGAGTCCGACTACCCCCATAAACCGCTCCCGCACGCGAAGGGTAATGTAGCTGCAATCGGGCAACCGGCGGATCTTATCCTGAACACTTTTCAGCCGGTACCTCAACCGGCCCGGACTGCCCAGTGTATAACCGCTCAGGAAATCACGTATATGATTGTCCGGCCGGTGTTCAACCCGGACTTTGATCTTCAGGTATTCGAGTATGTTCCGCTCTTGTTTTGCCACGTATCTGATAGATTTCCCCGGATGTCCGGTAAACCGGGTCCCATCCGTAATCCACATATTCCCAGCCAAGATCGTCACCGTCGACACGGACCAGCAGAAATCCTTCCTGGGTTTGTTGGTGGGGTCCTGTCCATCTGGCCGTCTCCGGGCACCAGGAAAAAATCATGATTGCCCATGCAGGGATGAACAGGGACCTGCACCTCATTGAAGACAGAATCAAGAAGATAATACAAATGTTTTGCCCGCAGGGAATCATTTCCCAGCACATCGATATCCACATTATTTTCTTTTTCGGCTGCACGGATGGCTTTCCGGGTTCCTTCAAAACAACCCTTGTTTTCCATGGACAGATGCATATCTGTCAGAAAGGCGAAAGAAAAAGCCGGTTTCTCAGAAACATCCTTTCTGCCGCATCCCTGAACAATCATCATCACCTGCAGGAGCAGGATCAATATCCGTCGCATTCCTTTATTTTGAGGTAATGGGGGTCAACACAATATTCCGGTAGGAAACCGGTCCGTGATCACCCTGCAGAAACAGCGGGCCCGGACTAAATTCATCGGCAGAGATCGCTCCCCCGGTTACACCCAGCAAAGGCTGATTGTCGATGATGGTGGTTCCGTTCAGGACAACCGTGACATGACGGTCACAGAAGGTAATGTCCATGCTCTGCCATTGTCCGGCCGGTTTCCCGGCACTCACCTCCGGTGTGATCCTGCTGTAAATGGCCCCCATGTTGTGGGAATCCAGGGGTTTTCCGTAGCTGTCCGTTACCTGTACTTCATATATCCCCCGCAGGTAAATCCCGCTGTTGCTCCCCTCCGGCACATTGACATCGATCTTAAGGTTGAAATCCTTAAATTCACGGACTGTCCTCAGGTTTCCGCAGACCACGTGGTCTTCCCCTTCACCTTGTTCCGGGTCATTGACCAGAACACCGTTTTCCACCTTGAAACCATTAAGCAGGGAGGGATCAACCAGTTCCCATCCGGTCAGATCCTTTCCGTTGAAAAGGGTGACCGGCTTTCCGTATTCGACCCGTGAAAGATCAGGTGCAGGGGGAAGAGGGGGTATTTTTTCCCCGGTAAAAGTGCAAAAGTTGAGTTTCTGCCCCCCCCAACCGGTATAATAAGCCCGGCCTTTCAGCTGACCCTGGTCAAGCACGGCATTCATCCAGTTGGTGACCGTATGGATACGTACCGGTTTGCCGGACTGGTCCCTTTCCCGTACGATCTCCCGGCTCCGGGTGAAAAACAGGGTGTCGCCCCTGAGGAACATGCTGCTTACGGGAATTACACTCCCCCCGTACCACAAAACATCTCCGTCCATATATCCTTCTTCCTGGCGGACTTCAAGCCAGCCGGCGCCTCCGGGGAGGTAAAGACTCCATCTTCCCGTGAAATCAGAAAGATTGGTTCCATTTTCTCCGGCCGGTTTTCCGCCCGGAGTTTCTAACTGGCAGGCACAACTGAGAAAAACCGTTGCGATGACCGATCCCGCCACAATGGAAAAATGCTTTCTAAACATGATGTTGTTCTTTTTTGAGGTGGTTATCCGATGTGCAGTAAATATATAAATTAATATGTAACTTTCGTTCATGGTTCCCCGGATGAAAATACGCTCCAGGATGTTCCTGTTGTTCGTAGGGACGGGCCTGCTCATCTTTATCGCTGCAATTGCCTATCTGTCTGCAAGATACAGAAATTTCACCTTCGAAAAGACCAAGGACCTGGCCGTGGAACAGGTAACCCGGTACTCTGCTGAAGTCCGTGCCCACCTCGATTACGACATGGGGGTTGCCCGGACCATGGCAAGAACGCTGGAGTCATTCTCTCACCTGCCCTATGATGAAATCGCTCCGCTCATGGAAAATTTCCTGACAGGGATCCTCGCCGGCCACCGTTCCTACATTGATGTATTCGGCCAATGGGAACTGAACCACATAGACCCCACCTACCAAAAAAAACACGGACGCCTCAGGATAAGCTACCACAGGAAGAATGCGGACATTGTCAAACTGACCGATACACTGAATGTTCTTGAGGAAGACAAGGGAATCTATGACCTACCCGTACTATTATTCATATACCACGGCGAATGCCCTTCCTTCTCCGGCCAGGACCCACGAAGAAGACATTCTGGAATCCACCGTCATCATCCCGTTTTTCAGGGAAGGGAAATTCATAGGCCTGACCGGGATGGACATCCCCCTGGCCACTTATCAGGAAATCACCCGCCGGATCCGGGTACCTGCATCCGGACCACGATTGCTCCCATCCCCTGTTGCTGACAGGTTCATCACCGGTTCATATTCATTTTTGCTGGCAGGGAACGGAGCGTACCTGTCCGGCCCCGGGGAATATATTACACCCGACAGCCTGGTATTCCTGGATGAAAACTTCGAGCGCAAGAATAATATACTGAATAATATCAACCATGGACAGGCATTTTCCATGGTTGGCAATGATCCCTTTACCCACAAAAGCTCTTTCATCGTTTTTTCACCGGTGAAAATAGGGAATACCGGGGTATACTGGTCACTGGGTATTTCATTCCCCATGGAGGTGATCAGGAAAGATGCCCGGCAAAGCCTGGTGCTTGCCTCCCTGGTTGCACTGGCCGGACTCGCTTTGCTTGCTTTTGCGGTCTGGATCATTGCCAGGAACATCAGCATTCCCCTGGAAAGGATCACCCGGGTGATCCTTTCCAGGGGCATCATCGATCCGTCGGACAAACTCACCATCCGTACAGGAGATGAAGTACAGCAGATCAGTGAATCGGCCAACCTCCTTCACTGGGCCCGCCCGCAATCGGGAATCCATGAAATTAATCCCGTGTACATCCAACTGGGAAAACCGGTCAGTGAAGCTTTTGACCACATATCACGGATGGCCGAGAATAAAAATGTTACCCTCGAAATGACCCCGGAAACAAAAAGAGCTGGGAGTCAGCGCAGATCCCAACATGCTGAAAACGGTACTCAGGAACCTGATCTCCAATGCAGTCAAATTCAACCGGAAGCACGGAAAAGTCTCTGTAAGTGCAGAACGCCGGGATGGCATGATCGAAGTGTCTGTAAGCGATACCGGGATCGGCATGGCAAAAGAGGACCTCTCCGGATTGTTCCGGATCGATGTCAATCCCGGGGCCATCGGAACATCCCCGGAAAAAGGATCGGGTCTGGGATTGATCATCTGCAGGGAATTCGTGGAAAAGCACAGGGGGCGCATCAGCACGGAAAGCGAAACCGGCAAGGGATCGACATTCCGTTTTACCATTCCCGAAGCATCAGCCAAAGCATGAACCAGGGCATTAAAACAATAAAAACCAGTCATGACCATAATAACGATCCGTATTGTTTTTTTTGCGGGAGCTCTGCTCCTGATGTTGTCATCCTGTAACCTGACAACAGAAAAAGAACATGCCGTTTTTATCCCCGAAATAACAAGCAGCTGGTGGCGGATCACCGGCAATCCCGGCCTGGGGGAATATACCACCGAAAACCAGGAGCCTGTGGATTTCGGGGTGTGGCAGGCAGCCGACGGGACCTGGCAGCTCTGGTCCTGCATCCGCCACACCGCCTGTGGAGCAAATACCCGTTTGTTCTACGGTTGGCAAGCCGGTAACCTGACCGATACCGCCTGGACACCGCTGGGCATAATGATGGAGGCAGACACCACACTGGGGGAGGCCCACGGAGGATTGCAAGCCCCCCAGGTGATCATAAAAGACGGGATATACCATATGCTGTACGGGGGATGGAATAAAATATGCCTGGCAACCAGCAGGGACGGCAAACATTTCGAGCGGGTGATCAATGAAACAGGCACGCCTGTACTTTTCTCCGGACCCATGCACGGGACCCGGGATCCCATGGTCCTCCAGGCGGGTGACAAATACCATTGTTACTATACCGGGCATCTGAACCGGGATGATACGGCAGATATCCGGGCAGCCGTCTTTTGCAGGACCTCCACAGACCTGCACAATTGGAGCGGGCCTGTCATGGTAAGCGGGGGAGGAAGGGTATCCGACCTGGACGGCTGGGGCGGTGGGGATGCCGAGTGTCCTTTCGTGGTTCAGACGGAAGACCATTATGTTCTTTTCCGGAACCAGCGTTACGGGAAATTCAGTCTGAATACCCAGTACTGTTCCCACGATCCGATGAATTTCGGGGTAAACGACGACCGGTTCGAAGTGGGCCGGTTGCCGGTGGCCGCACCGGAAATCATTCATCACGGCAATGAATATTATATGGCGGCGCTGACTCCCGGACTGGACGGGATCCGGATGGCACAGATGAAATTTGTCCGCGAGACCCTTCTGGAACCAGCATGCCGTACGGTTCATTTTTGCACCTGCTTTTTATTTCCCCGGGACCAGGCATGCGGAGAATTACCGCTTCATTGCATCTTCCGGCAACACAGGAAAAACCCGTTCTTTTTTCTCCGGAAAACCCTGGGATGATCTTTCCCCGGTATGGAAAGAACTGGACCCGGGGAAGATATCCCTGACCGTTATGGGTTACAGGGATGGCGAACCCGTTGACACCTCGGGTACAAGAACATTTATAAAAGCCAGACCCTATCGCAGGGCTTACACAAACCCTGTCTGGGATTACCGGACAAGCGTGAATGCCCTGCTCGATTATCTCTACCATGCACCCTATATCCAGCACTGGCTCACTGAAGGAGAACCTGATCCCGGATACGGCCTGTACGGATATCCTTCCAAAATGTATCCGGCGGTAATCCAGGGTATGCTGATGATTGCCAAAAAAGCGGAAACCCACGAACTTTTTGAGAATGCCCTCCGGATTTCCATTATTGTGGCAGATAAACTGATCGATCTTTCCCAGCCTGAAGGAGCGCCGCTGGAATATCTCCCACCCACCTACCTGGGCCCCATCTATGCCGACATGGTGGACGAATACCGGGGTAAAAGCCTTGCAGACCGTATCATGATGATTTATCCGGCTACCGCTGCCGGCGCCTATAAAAAAACACAACTTCCCAACGGCACCTGGCATCTGCTGATCCGGATCGAAGACGGCGAGCCCATCGGCAGCAACTATGTGGTGCCCGGTGGTATCATCGGGTTGATGGACCGGCTGAAGGAGGATTACGGGATCGAAGGGTATCAGGAATGCAGTGACCGGACCCTGGCCTTTATAGAAAAAGAACTGGTTTGGGATTTTAACCGGGAAGGACAATTCGAGGACCAGAAACCCGGTGAACGGTATAAGAACCTGTCCAAGAGCCAGGCCTGCGGCCATGCAATACGCCTGCTGGAAAACAAAACGGGCCAACAGGATAAAAACGGGGGGCAGGACAAAATCGAACTGGCCGAAGAGTTGATCCGTTTTGCCGAGGACCAGTTCGTAATCTGGGAAAAATCCGGCTCAATTGACAGCTGGGGCATCAGGAGCGATTCATGGCTGACCCCTTGTGTGCTGGAGCAATACAATTTTTACACCCCGGTTAACGCGAGCAGCGGAAATATGATCCAGGTATACCGGACGGCCTATGAAAGAACAGGCAATATCCTCTATCTGGCCAAGGCCATCGATTTGGCCAACAACATCGTACAGGTACAGGACAAGGAAACCGGCCACTACCCCACTTACCTGGTCGACAACCTGCTTGACCAGGAAGGGTGGATCAATTGCATGGTATACACGGCCCGGCAGGTTCAGTTCCTGGACCGGTACCTGAAAAAGAAAGGGATCAGCAACCGGATCCCCCAGGCCTGATATTTCACCGGCCGGTCATCCGTTTTTGGAGATCTTCTCCAGCATTTCCTTGTTCAGGATCCGGACATTTTTACCTCCCAGATCAATGATGCCCGCATCGCACAATTCATTCAGGATACGGCAGATGCTTTCACGGGAGGTATTGATGAAATACCCCAGGTCGAGCCGGTTCAGGGGAAGCAGAAATTCATCCCTGCCATAGATTTCATTGGAAAAAAACAAAAGGGCATCTGCCGTCCGTCCACGGATATGTTTCTGGGTACGGTTGACCATCTGGTAAAAACATTCCAGCTCATTCCGGCAAAGCTCCACAATGATCTCGTACGCAAATTCCCCTTTGGCAAATATGAATCCCCTGAATATCCGGATGTCGATAAAACAGACCGTGGTATCTTCAATGGCAGTGGCGGAATACTGGTTGACCTTGTCCCCGAAAGTTGTGGGGATCCCCAGGAAAGAAGGCGCTTTGGTGATCTTGATGATCTGCTCTTCTGCGGGACCTTTCATATGGAGTTTTACCAGTCCCCTGTTCAGATAAATAATGTTCGACGAAAAGGAACCTTCCTTGAAAATTATATCCCCCTTGCTGAAATCCACCTTCACGCAACTCTTTTCCAGCTTCTCCAGTTCTCCGGCATTCAACACACTGGCAGCAGAAGATTTGATCTTGCACAACTTGCATGTAACCTGTCCCATGTTGGTTCATATAATGACGGGGATCACAAATTTAAATATTTTTGTGACATATATCACATAAATATTTAATCATTCTCAACAAAATTTCTTTCTTCATCTGTACTTTTATATGCAAATTTATGACAAAATTATCACTTCAAAACCAGTAAACTCCTTAATCATGGAAAACAAAAAAATGGTCCTGGCTCTTTTTTCAGGGAGTATTGACAAACTGACTGCTGCAGGCATTGTGCTCAGCGGCGCAGCTGCAGACGATATGGAAGTCGATATCTACGTTTTGCTGCAGGGAGCAAGGGCTTTTAAGAAAGAAATCGCTTCCGATACGGAAAAACTGGCCATGGCCGAAAACCCTCAGCTCAGGGAAGAATTCCTGGAATCGCTGAAGCGTCTGAACGTGAAACCCTGGCTCGAATTTTTCAAAGAAGCCAAAGAGCTGACCGATGTCCGCATCCACATATGCGGACTGGCAGGAAAGCTCTGGGGCGGGGAAAAACTGGAGGATTTTGTGGACCTGGCCGACGATATCTGCGGAATCGGCGAATACATCAGTGCAGCACAGGAAGCGGACGTACACCTGTTCATATAATTTGTTGAACCAAAAAACCTTACAGTCATGAATCCGGAAGAATTAAGCAACCTGAATGTAAACAAAACCGTTGATGCAAGAGGGACCGCATGTCCCGGACCTTTGCTGGCTGCAAAAAAAGCCATCGGAGAGATCCAGCCGGGAGAAATCATGGAAATACTGTCCTCCGACGAAGGGACCAAAAGGGACATTCCCAAATGGGCAACCAAAAAAGGACATGAATATCTGGGTACCTTAGAAGAATCGGGGTATTTTAAAATCTATATGAAGAAATAGCGCCGGGAATGGAGAGCAAAAAAGGCAAGGATGCTCCCAGGATTCTTGTTTTTTCAACGGAAAAAATTTCAGATCCTGCCATCGATCTGGCCGGATTGCTGAAAATGCATTATCCGCCAACGGTCGAAACCATCAGTGTCCCATGTTCATCAGGGATCAAGCCCACGTGGATCCTGTATGCATTCAAAAAGGGTTTCGACGGAGTGTTCATCGCTGCCGACGGCACAGATTGTCCGTTCAGCGAATCCTGTACAGAAAACACGGCACAGGTGGTCAAACAAACCCATAAGCTGATGGAAGAAAAAGGGATCAAACCTGAAAGGCTCAAAATGGCAGCCATTTGCTCGGTATGCGCAGAATCCTTCGTCAGGCAAATGAAATCATTCGCTGAATATTTTTCAAAAAACCAAGAAAAATAAGATGGGAAAATCTGCACCGGCTTATGACGTACTGGTTATCGGCGGGGGAATCGCAGGTGAAGAAGCGGCCCTCAATCTGGCCAATTCAGGGCAAAAGGTCATCCTGGTAGAAAAGGACCTTTCCATCGGGGGAAAAATGATCCATCTCAGCAAGGTGTTTCCCACGCTGGATTGTGCCGCCTGCATTACCACCCCGAAAGTATCCGAAACGGTCCGTAATCCGAACATCACCATCTATACCAACAGTGAGGTCCGGGATATTGAAAAAGAATCCGGCAACGGTTTCAGCTTTACCCTGGAAGAGCATCCCAGGTATGTAACCGGGGATTGCACCGGTTGCCAGATTTGCGAAGACAAATGCCCGGTGGTGGTAAAAGACCAGTACCAGTGGGACCTGGTGGGCAGAAAAGCCGCCTATATCCCGTTCAGCGTCGCCAGTCCGCGCATCGCCGCCATCGATATCGATCACTGCATCCTTTGCGGAATATGTGAAAAAGTCTGTCCGGCAGATGCCATCGATTTCACCCAGGAAGAAAAAAGGACCACGGTAAAAGCAAAATCGATCATCATTGCCACCGGCTACCGGCTTTTTGATCCGGTGAAAATGCCCAGGTACGGTTTCGGGGAATACAGGAATGTGGTCACCTCCATGCAGATGGAACGCCAACTTGTACCCACCCGCCCCTTCAACACTGTATTGCGGCCCGGAGACGGCAAAATGCCCGACAATATTGCCTATATTTTGTGCACGGGATCCCGTGATGAAACCATAGGCAACCCGATCTGTTCCCAGGTTTGCTGCATGTATTCCATCAAACAGGCCCAGCTTCTGATGGGTGCCCTGCCCATGGCCGACATCACCATATACTATATCAACATCCGTGCTTTCGGCAAAGGATTCGAGGAATTCTACCAGCAGTCAAAAGGGATGGGCGTGGAATTCGTCAAGGGGAAAGTTGCCAGGATCACAGAAAAGGAAAACGGCAATCTGATCCTCAGGTACGAAGACATCGGAAACGGCTTGCTGAAAGAAACCGAACACGACCTGGTGGTATTGTCGGTCGGTATCCTGTCCAATGATGATTTTTCACACATGTTCAAAACGGATGGAGTTCAACAGGATCCGTTCGGCTATGTCGGACAGACCAATGAATTATCCAGTCCGGCCACCACCAGCATGAAAGGAGTTTTTGTGGCCGGGACCGCAGCGGGCCCCATGGATATACCCGATTCCATTTTATCGGCCGGCGCCGCCTCTGCAGAAGCACTCAGTTACATAAACAACGGAAACCATGAGAAATAAGGTCGGGGTATACATATGCCAGTGCGGATCCAATATTTCCGATTATGTGGATGTAGACCGGGTGAATGAAGCCGTAAAAAATGAGGATGGTGTCGCATTTGCCAAAACTACCATGTTTGCATGTGCCGATTCCGTGCAGGAAGAAATGGTAAAGGACATACGGGAGAATGAGCTGGACGCCCTGGTGGTCGCTTCATGCTCTCCCAAACTCCACCTGCATACATTCAGGAACGTTGCATTGCGGGCGGGGCTGAACCCATATAATTATGTACAGGTTAACATCAGGGAGCAATGTTCCTGGGCACATTCCGACGCACCGGAACAGGCAACCGAAAAGGCCATATCACTGGTCAAAGGAGGCATTGAACGGGCCCGCCACTCCGAAGCACTCGAAGAGGTGAGGATCGAAGCCGGCAATTCGGTGGCTATTCTGGGAGCGGGAATTGCAGGAATGCGTGCAGCCCTCGCCCTGGCCCGCATGGGGACGGAAGTACACCTGATTGAAAAGAACCATTTTGTTGGAGGAAGGATCCCCCAGTGGAACAAACTGTTTCCTGCCGACGAAAACGCAGGGGATATCATTGACAAACTCTACCAGGAAATTACAGAAAACAAGAACATCACCCTTTATACGGGTGCGGAGATCACCGAAAAAAAAGGATTTGTGGGCAATTTCGAGATCGAGGTCCGTTTAACCCCCGGATACATCAAAGAAGACGGGAATCCGGATGATCCGGACCTGCAAAAAGCCATTGACATCTGCCCCGTTGAAGTGGACGATCCCTTCAATTTCAATCTGACCAAAAGAAAAGCCATATACCGGAACCATCCGGGGCAATTCCCTGAAACAGTTGTCATCGATGATGCCAACTGCAACCACTGCAACGAATGTACAAAGGTGTGGGACAAGATCGATCTTCAGCAGAAGGCAAAAACGGTCAAACTGAATGCCGGAGCCATACTGCTCACCACAGGATTTGATCCCTACGAACCGGGCAAAGGTGAATACGGGTACAGAGAGATCGGCAATGTGGTCACCCTACAACAGTTCAGAAGACTAATTGATATGAACCGGAAAGAACTGGTCTTCGGCAACAAAACCATTAAAAACATAACGTACATTTATTGTGTGGGATCACGCCAGGCAGAAGGTGAAAATAAATACTGCTCCCGGTATTGCTGTACCGCCGCCATGCATACGGCCATCCTGGCCAGGGAAAAATTCCCCGGGATCCGTAATTTTCATTTTACCCGTGGTATCAGGACCTATGGAAAACAGGAAACCATATACCAGGACAGCATGAACAACGGGGACCTTTTTCTGCAGACATTCGAGGAGCATGCTGCCATTGTGGAAAGAAAAGGGGACCAAACCGTGGTGAAGGTCAAGGATGTGCTTACGGAAAACATGGAAGTCGAAGTGGATGCAGACCTGGTCGTGCTCGTAACCGGCATGGTTCCCCGCAAAAACGAGGCACTGGCGAAACTTTTGAAAGTCCCCATCGGCCGCGACAAGTTCTACAATGAGATCCATCCCAAGCTAAGGCCGGTGGAAACCGTGATCGACGGAGTTTACATCGCCGGCACCTGCCAGGGTCCTAAAAATACATCCGAATCCGTGAATTCATCCCTGTCGGCAGCCTCAAAAGTAAGTTCCCTATTGGCCAGTGGAATGATAGAACTTGAACCCACACTGGCCAGGATCCACAAAGACCGTTGTGAATGGTGCGGGAAATGCCTGGAGATCTGCCCGTACGACGCCATAAGGAAAACAGAATTTAAAGGAAAACAGATCGCCGAGGTAAATGAACCCGTCTGCAAGGGATGCGGTATGTGCCTTCCTGTCTGTCCTGAAAATGCGATTGACCTGGTCGGTTACACCGACAAGGAAATGGAAAGCACGATCGCGGCCATGGCAGAATAAAATAAAAGACCATGAAAAAAACCATTGATCATATAAAACAAAAACGAACCGTCCCCGGGGAATTAAAAAAAAGCCGCAAGGAGGACGTCAGAATAAAAAAACTGATCACCAAAGCACTCAAATCCGAACCCCGCACCATTCCCCGGATAGCCAAAGAAACAGGACTCCCGGCCGGTGTAGTCACCTACCACCTGATGACACTGAGAAAATACGGTGAAATAGAAGTTGACCGGATTGATGACATGGATGAATATTTTTTTTATAAATTAAAGGCTGAGAAATAATCCAAAATCCGGAAAAATGAACAATTCAGGAAGAATCTTCAAAAACCAGGGCGGCGGCGGAGGTGGCCGTGGCGGTGGAGGCGGCCGCGGAATGGGAGGCGGCCGCGGAATGGGCGGCGGTCGCGAAATGGGCGGCGGCAGCGGTCGCGGTATGGGCCGCGGACTGAACAAAGGCGGGGCATATGGTCCCGGAGGCTATTGTGTTTGCGCAAAATGCGGAGCGAGGATACCCCATGAAAGAGGAACCAAATGTACCGAATTCAAATGCCCGGAATGCGGACACACCATGATCCGCGAAGAACTGCTCAGAGACAGGAAAAAAGACAAGGACCAGAAAAAAAAGGATAAACCGGATACCTGAAAAACATTCCCGCTTTCCTCATCCGGGATATAACCGTCCGCATTTTTATCGTTGATATTTTAATTTTATATTTGCATCCGCTTGCATCGCCCCCATCAACGTAAGGGTAGCAATACGAACGCCGGGATAGCAATACGAACGGCGGGGTAGCAATACGAACGCCGGGGCAGCAATACGAACGGCGAGGTAGCTCAGATGGTTAGAGCGCATGATTCATAATCATGAGGTCCCGGGTTCAATTCCCGGCCTCGCTACAAGGAAAAAGCCTTTTCCGGCCACTGGCGGATAAGGCTTTTTTATGGCATGCCCTCAAGCTTGCTTGAAAGGGCATGTTATAAAAAAGACTTATAGTGAGCGAAGTGAACAAAGGCTTTTTCCTTGTAAGGCTTCTCTGCGAGGACTCGCGAATCCGCTGGTAAGCGGATGAGCAATTCCCGGTCTCGCTACTGATAATCAGTTATTTAGCTTGATTTCAAATCCCAAAAAATCCTTCTCTGTATCCATTTGGAAAAGGATTTTTCATTTATAGTATTTTGAAGATCAAATATTTAAAATGGTTGAGCATATGATTCTTCATCATGAGGTCCTAAAATCATTGAATCACTGTTCAAAGTAAAACCTGATTTTTATCTTTATAAATACTAAGTTTGATCAATGATATGAATTCCGAAAAGATTAAGGAACTACTTAAAAAAGGTGAAGGTATTGAAATTGAGTTCAAAACTTCTCGATTTGAGCTAAACAAAGATACCTTCGAATCAATCTGTGCTTTCCTGAACAGACAAGGGGGTCATTTACTTTTGGGAGTGAAAAATAATGGAACTGTTGAAGGTATCCTCGAAGATAGAATTCAGGATCTCATCAATAACATCGTTACCAGTGCCAACAATCCACAAAAACTCAATCCTCCATTTTATTTATCTCCACAGCTAATCGATTATGAAGGGAAAAGAGTTATTTATGTTTATGTCCCTGAGAGTTCCCAGGTTCATAACACAAATGGTAAAATATTTGACAGGAATCAGGATGGGGATTTAAATATTACCAAGCATAATGATCAAGTAACCCAACTGTTCATACGAAAACAAAACACATATTCCGAGAATAAAGTTTTCCCATTTGTTAAACTTGCTGATTTTAAACAGAAATTATTCAAACGGTTACGCACTGTTGTTGGCAACCGCGATACACAACATCCGTGGTTAGAAATGTCAAATGACCAGATACTTCGATATTCTGGTCTCTACAAGAAGGATCTAGTCACCGGTAAAGAAGGATACACATTAGCAGGCATATTACTATTAGCCAAAGATGAAACAATTTTAGCTGCTTTACCTCATCATAAAACTGATACAATTCTCCGGATAGAGAATCTGGATCGATATGATGACAGGGATGATATCCGAACCAATTTAGTTGAAAGTTATGACCGGCTAATTGCTTTTATCCAGAAACACCTACCGGATAAATTCTATCAGGAAAATACATACCGTATAAGCCTAAGGGACAGACTTTTCAGAGAGATCATAAGTAATCTGCTCATCCATAGAGAGTACAGCAATGCTTTTCCAGCAAAAATGATTATTGAGAAAGATAGAGTTTATACAGAGAATTGGAATCGTCCACATGGATCAGGTGCTATAGATCCTGTCAATTTTTCACCGTATCCCAAAAATCCAGTAATTGCCAGGTTTTTCAAGGAAATTGGACGTGTTGACGAATTAGGTTCTGGTGTACGTAATACATTCAAGTTTTGTAGCATATACAGTCCAGGGACAATACCTGAATTTATTGAAGGTGATATTTTCAAAACGATTATACCGTTGCGAACAGAGAAAGTAACTGAAGCACCCGATTGGAACGAGTTTAGAAAGAATTTGGGTGATCGGTTGGGTGATCGGTTGGGTGATCGGTTGGGTGAAAGTGAGTGGAAAATCCTTGAGATTATTTGGAATAATCCGGCTGCTAGCATAACTGAAATGGCAAAATCAATTGGTATTAGTACTACTGCTATTGAAAAAAACATAAAGAAACTAAAAGAAAAATCAGTGTTAGAACGCAAGGGTTCCTCTAAGAAGGGTTACTGGAACATCATTCCAAAATAGCTACCCACGGTGTGCCGAAAAGATGTACAATTTAGGTATTGGAAGGAAAGGGAATGGATATTAATACGTTGGAATGCCTTTCTCTTTTATATCCTTTTGTTTTCGAAGGAGAACTGATCCAGTATATTGGCAGGATCCAACGTTCGGGAAAAGCACCGGTTATTTATGATAACCGGGATAAACAGATTGATTTTTTAAAAAACTTTTCAAGAAGAGGAATCGCTATTACAGGAAAGTAATGAAGAACAGAGGTGGCTGAACAAATCAAATGTTCCCTGTTACTTCACTCTTTTTTTCCATAATTCATAATTTATCCTGTACAGGTTCCTGAGAACCCGCCATCCTTTATCAAGTAATTCATCCCATGAAGAATCATATGTCCACCTGACGATGATGAAGCCAAAATCCTCATTGGTACCGTAATAACTTTCCAGGGCAAGCGAGCCCCGGATCAGGCTGTAGAGAATATTTTTGGATTTCTTATGCAGAAAAGGATGTTCACGAATCTCTCTGGGAGGTACCACCGTGCCTTGAAAGAGATCAAGCTTGCCCAGCTGAGACAATTCACATATTAAGAGCCAGAAATCATCATTCATTTTCCTTATATTATCAACATGCAATAAGTTCGTTTCCAGGAAAAACCCTTTTTGATCTGTCCCAAACTTATGAATACTATCAATTTTTTCAGACCAGTAAGTAATCTCCATTCCCCTTGGAACGGCCAGAAGTATCATATGTGGCCCGTTCCAGGTATCCCTGAAATTGTTGATCTCAAACAGCGTTGAAAATATTTCTGTGCACAACAATTTCATCTCATCCCAGATGGAGGCCTGCTCCTCATCCCATACTTTTAACAAAATTCCCGATCATACCAACAAGGAAATTCTCAACTGATTTTTCGCTCTCTACGGGAATTTTCAGGTATGTTTTCCCGTCATTCTCATCCTTGTCAACAATAGTGGAAACAAGGTTTTTGGTTGTTACCGGATCACTGAGTGTTTTCGTCAACCCGGCAATAAAGATCAGCCCGTTCTTAATAATTGTCTCCGGATCAGTATCTACCATGGCATCTGTTACCAATAAATCAGCCTCTGTGCACTCTTCAGATGTAATTACCTACTGTTCCTCATTATCGTCATAAAGATTCAGTGGTTCGGCCTCGATTTCCCCGGTTTTCGGTTCAGGTTCGGAGGGCCCCTGAAAATCCCTCTTCTCTGAGTTAATCTCCTACTCAATGTCAACACTTGTCTTCTCCTCACCCGGCGATTCCGGCAACATCCGCTCCACAGTATCCATCAGTTTGTTGAACTTGCTTCCCCCAAGGAAAATCACATCATCACACTGATCGAGAATACCCTCGGCAAGTGAGGATTTGAATTTAAGTAATTCTGTCGTCCGATGTTCTATGGTTCCGGTAGAAACCATATTGATCACCGAGACCTTGTTTTTCTGTCATCGGCACAAGCAACAACTTGTCCATCCTTTCAGGCAATTCCACAAATCCACCGATTGTACCAGATAACTCAACTTATCCAAATTGTTCTGCAGCCATTCCGCAATAATCCTTCTTCCTCCTCTGGGCTTTACGGCTTTACCATATAAGCCGTCGTTATCGGTGGGCGGACGCCAGAAATTCAACTTCGGACCCCGTTTCATCAATATATGTCCGTCCATTCGGTAGTCTTCAATCCATCCGGTATTGTGGTTGATCCTGACACTGAACCGGTCATTGAACAGTTCGGTCATATTGCCGTCTTTTCGCATGGTCAGCTTATGGTTCGAATGCATTTCCTTTTTTTCAAAATCATGAGGTTGAATGATGAGCTGCTCTTTTACCACAGGAGCCTTTTTTTTTGCCCACAATTCATCTTTTTTAAGTCTGAGCGATACATTTAAAAGCCATTCGCTATTACCGGGCAGTTGTTCAACCGCCACAGGATTATCGATGACCGCAGATTCCCGGGGAGCAACAGAAGGTAAGGAAATCATGCCCGATTTTGATGGTTTTCCGTTCAGCAACAATATACCCTCTTTAATTTCCAGCTCAGGAAAACCGAACTCTGTGCCGGTCACCTGGGTGATCTTCCCGTTCTCTTCCAGAGAGAGTAACAATGGATACAAATCGGGGGGTTCAGCGGTCCACTTTCGGGGCGAAGGGATCATGGCAGTCAGGGTGATTTCCTTCTCCCCGTCAGATTAAATTCCGAAGGCAATTTGCTGTCCTGGGAATACCCCACCGGATCGCCGTTCACCCATAGATGGAAGGCGGACTCAACACCGTCAAAATGGACAAAAACCTGTTTGCCTGTCCAGTCATCCGGAACCGTGAAGGTCCGTTTATAACAGCCGGCAGGATTGCCATAAGGAGTGTGAACGGCCGGGAATTTTTTCTTATCGAAAGAAGGATAACGGGCGCCCTTGTATATCGGGTTCCCATAGTTCTTCATTTGCCAGTTGGACGGGACTTCGATTTCATGCCATCCCGAAACATCATAATCGTCCCTGTAAAAACCGGCCGGTGTCTGTTCGGGATGCCTTGCCCGGTAAAACTTCCAATATCCGTTCAATGACCGGTATAACGCGTTCTCCGGATCAAAGGTTTTTGCGGATTCAACATCCGCAAACTGGTAGGCAAAGGCACGGGATGGTTCCCGGTTACGCTGCAAAATCCGAACGGTTTCATAATCCTTTTGTGCAAGGCAGAGATGAAAGCTTAGCAATAGAAGCAAATGTGATGGAATGGTTCTCACAATAAATGTGTTTCAATATTTAATCCAAACTTAAAAAAATTTGTCAGATTAAATACAATTTACTGCTTCCTATTAAACCTTTTACCATCCCTTGAATCATAGCCATATTCCCCAACCTTTATACGGGTAATTACTTCTTCATTTCAATTGGAGTTGCTATTCAGATTACCGTTTTCTTGGCCCGTAATGAGGCCTTTCCTGTCCTGCTTCGTATGTACCGATATCCGGGGCTTTGCCTGTGTAATTGTCATTGATCCCGGGGATAATGCATCCGGCATCCACCACGGGAGCACGGGGTTTGGGCCGCAGGTCAACCGTCCGGGGATTATATAACTTGCCTTCATTGGAAGGCACATGATCCGGTTCCCGGGCATCAACAAAAATATCATAATCCTTAACCTCGACAGTGTGTTCCTGATACCCGGTCTTTTCGGCAAATTCTTCCGTGGTGCCGGCGCATACATTTGTTTGCCCGGACTTCATGCAGAAAATATCCTCATCATCAATCCCCACCCGCACGGCATTGTAATCCACCCGGCTACGCTCGTCGTCAAAACCAACGCTGAATATCTTCATTCCGCGTTCTCTTTGTTTTTCCACCACATAATCAGCCGGACCCATGAACAGGTTGTTCCTCATGTCCATATACTTTACCCCTCCCCCGACCGTGTAATGGCAGGTGGAGGTGTTGTGGTATATGATCACATTGTCGCCGTTGACCATTTTGAATGCCTGGGTCCCCTTGTGGGAATTGTACACGATGTTGCGTATCCAGTACACGGGCCCGCAATACACCGGCTGAATGGACAAGGGGGCTGCCATGGAATTGAAGCAGCGGTTCCGCAGGATGCGGATGTTGGCATATCCCCCGTCGGCCTCGATAAAGTTGTCGGTGATGTTATAAATGTCATTGTTGTATATGTCGATGGCCCGGCTTTGCTGGTTCAGTCCGGGGTCGGCAAGACTGTTGGTAAAGACATTGAACCCGTCCCAGAAATTGGCCGCATGGTTGTAGCAGACCACATGACCCTTCCCGGCCAGGTTCACGGGATAACCCGCTTCGGTATGGCCCCATGCCCCGCCGCTTTCCGGATTGAAACGGTCGGAGGGATTCCTTCCGGTGAACACATTGTCGGCAATGTAGAAGTTCTCGCTTCGCCCGTCCTGGGCCAGTACCCCGTACTGAACCTGCTCGATCCTGCAGTTTTTCACCGTCAGGCCCGTGCAGGCCTGCAGCCCCTGCAGACCACAGTAAAAAGCGATCCGGGTGTTCCTCACCGTGATGCCTTCAAAATACAGGTGGTCGGCAGCGGCAATATTGAAATAACGGTCGCTGCCATTGGCATCGAATATGACCTCCCCGTCGCCGGCTGCCATGATGGCAATGGGCTTGCCCGGTTCGCCGCCGGCAATGAAAGTTTGCATGCCGTGCAGCCACAAACCCCCTTCATCGCGGTAGTCGTGATAATCGGTTTTGTGCACGCCGCCGTGCACCAGGATACGGGTTCCCGGGCGGGCCCGGTTGGGATGGACGGTCTGGTAGCAGTCGCACCAGGTCTGGAAACCGTTGACCGCGTGCATCAGCGTATTGTAAGCGGGCTGTTCCTTTTCGCCTTCATAGCCGGGAGGGTATACATGGCGGACTTCCCCGCCGGCAAAAGGCTGTGGTTCGGCACGTGTTTCCAGTGTGAGCTTGCGGACCGGCTCTCCGCTTACCCCGTCGGGATCGGTCATTTCCAGTCTGACCTCATAGACCGTGCCCGGCTGAAGGTCCATGATGCTCCCTGCAAAACCGTCCGGTATCCGGTATTCCATCTCGTGATGAGGGTCATTGAAATTCCCGTAGCCGTACCCGGCTGTCCTTCCCCTGCCGGTACGCAGCAGGGGCATGTATTGCTTCCACCGGCTTTCACCATGCCGCCTGTACTGAACCTGCACTTCCGCATTCACATTGTCATCCCCTTCAATGCGCCAGTCAAATCCCAGGCAGATCAGCGTGGGCGGTTCGATGTGCAGGGCGCCGGCCCGGACAGCGTTGGTTTGCCCGGTGAATTTTTCCGGGATGAACCGAAGCATCTTTTCGGCCAGCCGCCTACCTAGCATGATGGTCCCTTCGGCCGTATAATGCCATTTATCGGGCTGGGGGATATCATCAGAATTTACCCAGGCATGGTTTTCCAATTCAACTTTTTCCAGCTGCTCCCGCTGAATTTTTATCAACTCTTTTGAAATGGGCTCCCTCACTGAAATTACCGGAAGTCCGGGTTCATCGATATCTTTACGCAATTCATAAATGAAATGCTCAAAATTCGCTTTGTAAGCCTTTGCCATTTCTTCTGTTTTGGCATCGCCCAGGCCATTGTCCCACACCAACCCCAGAATATTGAGGGACCGGGATTTTTTCGCCGATTGAATTGTCTCCACCAGCTTTTTATATAATTCCCCGTTTTCCGGATCCCAGTCATCGGCAACCGAAGTGTTTCCTTTGTATACACGGATGATCCCTGTTTTGTCATCGAACTCTTCCGATAACCGTGAAGCAAAAGAAGTTTCCAGTCCAAATGCGGATTGGGTATCCTCCGTTTTGGTTGCTTCCGGGGAAAGCTTTACCCAGTTTCCCTCTTTGTAAAATAACGCATTCTCTACTCCATCTTTGTATTCTTCAGGAAGCTCATCCAGCGAATGATGATAGCCGGCCACATTGTTGTGTCCGGCCAGGATAAAGACCGGAAGGGGCTGCCGGTCATTGCCGGCAGCATTTTCTGTAACCCCGGTGCCGGTTGCATGTGCAGGCACACGGACAGATGCCATGCCTGTCAATATCATAACAATCCAAAACAGCATTTTCGGTATTCCTTGTGCTATATTTTTCATGATCAAGTATTTTTTCAGCTTATTATTTTCATCGAACTGTGCATCAACTGAGAACCTCTACTTCAAATCCGCACATCTCTCCCATTTTTTCCATCTGTTCAGTATAATCTCCGTATACCCACACCAGATGGTTCCCGTAGTCAATCATCTTCCGCCTGAAATGTTCGGCTGTTCCGCTCTCCCTGCCCTTCATCCATGCAGTTACCGCACATCCCAGCCGGTCCTCATTCCATCCTCCCGTACCGACGATCTCACCTTTCAAGACCAGCATGGACCTGCCGGTGGGATCCATCCGGGCTGCGGTGACCCGTTTCTCTTCGTTGTTGGTAAAATCCACGATCGCCTTGGTGCCCCAGCCTGCCTGTACAAAATTGCCCAATTGGTATGGCAGGGCGGGCTTTTTCCATCCGTTCATCTTGATGCCCGGAGCGGCATGCTGAACGCCCACCGTATCGCCTTCCCGAAAAACCATGTTGCCGAAATGGGATGACTTTTTTGACAGTGACATCAGCATGTGCATGGTCAGAAGTGCGACCAGGTCGCCCTGACAGGCAGAAGGGATCCCCAAGTCCTTGAACATTGTCTGGACCAGGCAGGGGGTGATCTCCCACTTTTGCGGCAACTTGGTAACACAGAACTCAAAACATTCGATGGTAAAGGCATTGCAATTGTGCTTTTGCATCAGCCGGATAACCGTGTTGTAAAATTCCATGCTCCGGGCCACATACTTCTCGTCCAAAAACAAACGGTCGGCTTCCCGGGTCATGATCCCGGCCATTTTTTCCGCCCTTCTGCGTTCTTCGGCACTTTGCCGTGTCTTTTCCATTTCTTCGGCAAGCTGGGCAAAGGAAATAACCACCAGTTCGACGCCGTATTTCTCCTTCAGCTTTTCCGGGTCATCGACACCCGCCGTGCAGGTAACCGCGGGCCATCCCCGGTCGGTAGGATAAAGGATCCTGGTCTGCCCCAGCACTTTCCTTGCCCGCAGCAGGGACATCACTTCGGCAGCTTCCCCCGGAGTGTCAGGCACATATACTTCCAGTCCGCGGGCCCGGCACAAAGCAGCAATATCGAACTTACGGAAATTAATGCCCGGGGTAAAAACCACAGGTTTGTTGTACTTTTTGGCTATCTCATAGGTGGCCGTGGAAGACCCACCGGGATGGACAAAAAATACATCCGCTTCCCGGGCATCCATATCGATCTTCGCATACTCCTTGCCCGGGATCTCAAAATCCTCCACGAATAATACCAGGTCCGGATCCATCACCCGGCAATTCTCCGGGTCGAGTCCGTTCATCCCCGGTTTTACCTGCCCCCTGAACTTTTCAAAAGCAGACAGAGCCTGCTGTTTCTCCTCTTCAGGGGTTTCTATGCTGAAACGGCAGGGACCCTGCCATACTTCGGTGTGATACATGTTGGTCATCAGGGGCTTGACGGCCAGCTTGTTGAGGTGCGGACTGGGAATGGGGATGTCGGGCTGGTCATAGGGGCTGCTTCCGAAAGCCCCCGGAATATAGAGTCCGTTAACCACGGCCGAGCCGGCCACGCCCGCTCCGATACTGTTTTTGATAAACTTTCTTCTGTCCATGATGATTGATTTTACGATTACATATATATGCGAATTGTTATCACCTTCTTTGATATCATTCAAATGAACTTTATTAATACAAGTACGGATTGTTCATTGCCGGCTTGTATTAAAAACAGGAATCGTTTCGGGCCATCCCGGATGCTGTTCTCTTTTGGAAAGTGGAACAGATTCCCGGTAAATCGGCCAGCTTTCAAATGTGACTTCCCCGCTTTTCCTGTTGAAACGTATGATGCCAAAACCGGATCCCCTCAAATTGCGGGTATCCAGTACCGAGCCATCATCCTGGCGGTAATTTTTTTCAAACTCGGTATCCGGATTTGCTACAGCAACAACGGTCATCCTGTTGCCAAGTCCGTCAAAAAAATCACCTGTATATTCGGGAGCTCCCGGTTCCCGGTTTATCCCCGGATTCTCAGGTGCCCAGATCCTCCGGGAAACAGCAGCGGCAGCAGCAACAGAAAAAGACCAAGGTCCGTCACCAAACTCATCGATCCCGTGCTGTACAAGGGTTGCCAGATGAATGTCGCCGTGAATCATTACGGCGGGACCTTCGCTGATGACCCGCAAAGCGTTGTCACGGGCAGACTGGGGCCAGCCGTTTGCGTCCAGATCGGCCACCATGCCACCATACCCATGATGGGGCATACAAAATGGCGATCCGGAAACCACTGCTTTGAATTGTACTTCCTGCCGGTCGTTCACCCAATCTTTCAGGAATGACAGCTGCCTGTCTCCCAATAAAATAAGTTCCTCATCATCCAGGTCTTCCGGATCAAAGTCTGAACTTTTTATGGATTCTAAATTATACATATTGGAATGCCCGATGGGATGGTCCAGAACATCACCCGGAGCCGATTTGAATTTTCGATCTTCAATTACGGCCAGATCCAGTCCTCCGTATTTCATTCGGGTGAAATGTACATGGATCCCGTTTTTTATCGGCCGGGAATCGACCGGCTCGGGCAAATGTCCCATTTGTGAGTATTCAACGGCATTGACCCATGTGGTTGGCTGGAGATATCCACCCATGCACCGGTTTTCGCCCATTTTCACACCTCCTTTGCCCCAGATATCATTCTGGTACAGATCATGATCGTCAACAGTCATTATGGATGGCCTGTTTTTCATAAGTTCCCGGTATGTCCAGCCGAATGTCCACCATTTGGACAAGTAGTTAAACATTGCACGTCTTACCTCCCTTTCATTTTCAGCAATTACAGTCCCGAAACCGTCATTCCCTTCATAGATCTGATCGCCTGAAAAGAAAAGCAAATCCGGATCATGCTGTTCAATTGATTTTACCAGGGGATGATGAGGGAAACCAAAATTCCCCAGACCGGTCATGGCTGCCAGGGAAATTTCCTCTTTATCTTTCGGTTCTTTCCTGATCGTGCCATGCCATTCAGCTTTTTTTTCACTGCCATTCTTTATATACGGGTAAATTACCCGGTACCGGACATCTTCTGTTGCATCCCAATTCTCTACATTAAAAAGAACGGAATAGGTAAGGGTATCCACTGCTGCCTCCTGTGCTTTTCCCCATTTCCCGTTTCTGAATAATTCAAGAGTGACAATTTCAAGAGAATTGGTATTGAAGGGGGCCAGAAAGGCAAGCATTGTAAGATGATCCTCAGACAATGTATACTGGGTCCAGAATATCGGACCGAATGTCTGGTCTTCTTTTATATTCAATTTGTCTCCGTTAATATACCAGTCATCAAACCATCCCCGGGGAGCTTTATTATCCTTTCCGGTTCCTTCACAAGCCAGGGCCACATGTCCGTTCACCTGTTCATCAGGCAGGGATACAGTAAATGAATACACTGATTCTTGCTTTCGTTTTGGATCGCTGCAAATCAGGGTCAATTCAACGTTGTCGTTTTTATCCGTTATTTCAAGTTCCAGGAAAATATCTGTTAACATATTGGCAGGGAGTGCAACGTCACCTACAGAATCTCCTATGAACAGATAACCATCGGAGCTGACTCCCAGTTTCGTCCCTTCATTCAGAAATATTGTTGAACGGTAATCGGGCGTATTCCCTTTTATGCCGATCCGGAAACCGACAAAGCCATTGCCATCTTCTGCATGATTTATGAAACCGGTTCGTATACTGGTACGTACATTGCCATTTCTGTCCTGTATCTCATGGGTCAGCAGGCGAACATTGTGATTTCTCCCTCCATGGATACAGACCAGCCGGTTATTCCTTATTTGCCAGTCCATCAATGGGTTCGCCCAAAATTGCTCGCCGATCCACTGACGGTCACCTTCGCTTTCAAAATGAGAAACCAATTCGGCTTTTTCTCTGGTGCAGGATCCAAACTGAAGGATAAGCAAAAAACAACATACAATAATATTTTTATTCATGATCAATTTTATGTTGAAGTATATACTCCCAGTCCGCTATTTGCCAATCCTTTTTATTGTTTACAGAAAACCGAATGGGCATCAATCCCGGCTCGGTGGGTGCAGAAAGCTTTCCGTTTCCGACTTTCATATCACGGTGATTCCCCGATCCGACTTCAAATAACGGATACTGGTCGCCAGTCATGGCAGCGGCAAGCTGCAAACTGGTATAATCGGGCCAGTGCGAGTCAAAGAACTTGCCGTTTTCAATGCACCAACGCGCAAAACGGACCTGCTCCGTGAAACTCATGGTGATGGGATCTGCCGCCTGTACATCGATCACTTCCGGGTACTCATCCATCCCTGCTGACACCATGGGTATATCTGATAAACTGTTGGGGAATTCCTGCTGAAGACACAATCCCGGAACTTCTTTTTTTAAAAGTTTGTACAAGTCGGGGCGGTCTGTAACAAAGGGCAGGCCCTCCATCCAGAGAACATCAAGTTTTTCCAGGCCTTTGGCCAGTTCCATTGCGTCTTCACCGGTCCATTGAATATCATCTTCATCGATAAAGTGATAATGGCAATCGGCAATAATGGTCACTCCCTCACCCACTGCTCCTCTTGCTTGTTTGAAAAATTCAATGCAACGCGAAGAAGGAGTCAAAGGAGGTTCATGGTCGTGCATGGTGGCCCCTTTTCTAAGTTCTTCTTCTTTTTCCTGCGGCCACGCATGGATTTTCCAGGCATCGCAACCATATGTGTTCTGAACTTCCTCAAACGATTCTATCGTCCCTTTGGAATAATATGTTTTGATTTCGTCCCGTTTTGTACCGAATAAGGCATGAACAGGTTTTCCTGCATCCCGGCCGATCAGATCCCACAAAGCCCTGTCCACAAGTATTTTTGCCTCCTCCGGCAACAGGTCATGCAATTGTTCGACCCCGCGGGCATCTTTGCCAACGAGCACTTTTTCAATCCGGGCAAGATATTCATCTGTGTCTGTAACCAGTACAGCCTGATGATCCGCTCTGTGAGAACCCGCGGTCTTCCAGTCTGCCAGTCCGAAAGACCCATTCTCAGCGACAATCCGGCAAGCCATTCGATTATATTTTTCAACCGCACCTGTTACCGGATCCTTGCGGCCATACCGGGGCCTTGCATATTTGACAAATTTTATCGACCGGATGATGAGAGGCTTCCCGCCGGGAATCGTAAGCGGCCTGGCAGCTTTTGCCTGTCCTTTCGTATATGAACCGATCTTCCTGCGATAGATATGACCGCCGAGTCCGGCAGCATAAATAAATTTGTTCTTCCAGTCCCAGCCATAACTGTTTGTCGGATGCATCAGGTTGTACTGCCCACCCTTATTGCTGTTGGGAATATTAAAAAAACCGGCCGCTTTTTTCCATCCTTCGCCGCCGTCCTGCGTGATAAAGAAACCCTCGGGACTGACCACCATCATCCAGTTTTTGTTTTTTCCGAAATAAGGGCCCCACAAGGCTCCTTTGAGTTCTTTTCCCTGCAATTTCCAGGTTTTGCCATTGTCAGATGACCTTATTACTCCCCGTTCGGTTGTCCAGTAAAAATCATCCCTGAATTTTACCGGATTTTTTCCGGTCACTTTTATGGAATTTATTTTCTGCCAGTTTTTGCCCTGGTCGGTTGTCCGGTACATTCCGTCATCGTTGCCGGCCACAAAAACAGAATCGTTAATTACGCCCGGGTTGCGGCTTTCAAAATCAAGCAGTTTCCAGGTTTTCCCAAAATCGGTGCTCAACCATAATTTCACCCAGGCATGGTGCTGTTTCCCCAAAATCACTTCCGGAATCCCTTCTCGCGTCCAGTCAGCCATCCCCCACGTCCAGCCATCGTGCCTGAGATATTGGGGTTCGTCAAAATGAATGATATCCTTGTTTGAATTGGAAGAAATGATGCTGGTAGATGACAAATTCTTCCCCCGGGCAACCATAAATACAACATAACGTGAATTGTCATAATCGAGATTGACCCCGAATCCCCCGTAACTCCGACCTTTAATTCCGGCACCTTCAATTTTTTCCCAGGTAGTGCCATGATCCATACTTGAATACAGTCCGTTTATCCCATTGGTTACCGCGATCAATTCACCGGTTTCGGGAATAACAAGTATGGTTCCCGTTTCCCGGTTCAACACATCGTTGTTGCTTTCAAACCCCTCAATTAAATTGAACAGGGAAAGCGAAACATCTTTCCATTGCCGGGAATTGGCGACCATGCCGTTCAACAGGCATAAAAGAAAAAGTACTGTTAATTTATTGCTCATTTGTTTCTGGGTCCGTATTGAGGAACATCCTTTCCGGCTTCATAAGCACCTATATCAGGTGCTTTCCCGGTAAAATTTTCATTGATGCCGGTTATTACACAACCCTTGTCAATAACAGGAGCATTCTTTTCCGGGCGGAGATCAATGTTTTCAGGATCATACAGTTTGCCCTCATTGGAAGGTACATGATCCGGCTCCGGAGCATCCATAAACATGTTGTAATCCATTACATATATCCCATGCCGCATAAAACCGGTTTTCTTTGAAAACTCTTTCAATGTATTGGCATATACTTCATCTTCTTCTGTTTTCAGCAAAAACATATTGGGTACATCCAAGCCCGGCCTTAATGCATTGTAGTCAACTATACTGCGTTCATCATCGTGCATGATCAAAAAAATTGGGAGTCCGCGTTCCTTCTGCCTTTCGGTTACAAATTCGGTCGGGCCCATAAACAAATTGTTCCTTGAATCAATGTATTTGAAATTGCTGCCCAGCGTATAGTGGCTATTGTGGCATGTGGAGGTATTGTGGTACATGATGACATTGTCACCGTCCACCATTTTAAATGTTTCCGCGCCCCGTGATGCGTTGTATACGATGTTCCGTATCCAGTAAACCGGACCGCAATAGACCGGCTGTACAGACAAGGGCTGGGACATGGCATTGAAACACCTGTTCCTGAAAACCCGGATGTTGGCATATCCCCCGTCTGTTTCAATGAAATTGTCATTGATATTGTAAATGTCGTTGTTGTAAAAGTCGATCGCCCGGCTTTGTTGTCCCGAAACCGGATCCGCCAGACTGTTGGTGAAAACATTGATGCCGTCCCAGAAATTGGCAACATAATTATAACAGACCACATGGCCCTTACCGGCAAGGTTCACCGCATAACCCGCCTCGGTACGACCGCTGGATCCACTGCTCTGCGGGTTGAAACGATCGGAGGGATTGCGGCCGATAAATACATTATCAGCAATATAGAAATTTTCACTGCGGCCATCCTGGGCCAGGATGCCATACTGGACATCCTCCATTCTGCAGTTCTTGACCGTCAGTCCCGTGCAGGCCTGCAGCCCCTGCAGACCGCAGTAAAAGGCGATCCGGGTATCCCTCACGGTGATGCCTTCAAAATACAGGTAGTCAGCAGCGGCGATGTTGAAATAACGGTCGCTGCCATTGGCATCGAATATGACTTCCCCGTCGCCGGCGGCCATAATGGCAATGGGCTTTCCTGGCTCGCCGTCGGCAATGAAGGTTTGCATGCCGTGAAGCCACAAACCGCCCTTATCGCGGTAGTCATGATAATCGGTTTTGTGCACGCCGCCGTGCACCAGAATCCTGGTGCCGGGCCTGGCATAATTGGGATGGATGGTCTGGTAATTATCGCACCAGGTCTGGAAACCGTTGACCGCATGCATCAGGTTATTATATGCAGGTTGTTCCTTTTCGCCTTCATACCCGATGGGATATACATGCCTGATCTCCCCGCCGGCAAAAGGTTCAGGCTCCCTGCGGGTTCTCAGTGTAAGTTCACGGACAGCTTCTCCATGAACCCCGTCGGGATCGGTCATTACCAGCCTGACCTCATAGACCGTGTTGGGGTCAAGATCCATGATGCTCCCTGCAAAACCATCCGGGATCCGGTATTCCATTGTATGGTTGGGATCACGAAAATTACCGTACCCATAATCGGCGGTCCGGCCCCGGCCGGTTCGCAGTAAAGAAAGGTAATCGTGCCATTCAGATTCTCCTTGCCGGCGATATTTTACATCAACCCGGGCGTTCACATTCTCATCCCCGGAAATTTTCCAGTCAAACCCCAAACAGATCAATGTGGGCGGTTCAATGGTCAGTTCGCCCGCTTTGGTTGTATTTTTCTGACCAAAACTTATCACAGGCATAAGAAGAAACAGGATCAGTATTTTAATTTTCATCATTCATGATTTTTGTGTTCAGCAAAGCCAAAAAACAAGCCAGCCATTCCGGGTGGGAAGGCCACGCGGGTGCCGTGACAAGGTTCTTATGACCAACCACATCACCGCCCTTCCAAATGGCTCCCCTTGCCGTTAAATCATGTTCTATTGCCGGATATGCGGTAACTTCATATCCCTTGAGCTTACCGGTGGCCGCAAGGATGAGCGGACCATGACAGATGGCGGCAACCGGCTTCCCACCGGCCAGGAAATGACCTGCAATTTCAACGACGCGGGTATTCATACGAAGGTACTCGGGAGCCCGGCCTCCGGGAATAACCAGGGCATCGTAGTCTTCAGGATTTATTTCTGAAAATGTGCCGTTCAGCTCAAAATCATGACCCCGATCCTCCCGGAAAGTCTGGGCACCGTCAAAATAATGAACGGAAGTGCGGATCATTTCACCGGCCTTCTTATCAGGACACACAGCCTCCACCCTGTGACCACACATTTTTAACGCCTGAAAGGGCACCATCATTTCATAGTCCTCTACATAATCACCGGCAAGAAACAGGATGTTCTTTCCGTTTGCAGCAAACTTGTTTTTCATAACCTTTTAATTATTGGTTGAATATTCGTTATTTTTTCTCTTTAGTCGATTGTCTGCAGCTTGTCAAATTGCAGATAAACCCCCGCACTGAATGCATTCGTTCTTGTCTGGTAACGGAAATGCAGCCATTGCCAGCCGTCAATGAATAAAAACCTGAGATTGAATACACCATATAATAAGTTCTCATTGAAAACGGCGCCGGCATTGATAAGAAACCGGTCAAAAAAACGGTTCCCAACAGATACTTTGTAGGACTCTTCCCCGAACAACGAATGACCGTCATACAAATTGTAAAGCACAATATCCACTATCACAGTCCTGCACGGAAAAATAGTTGAAGACAAATGCTCGGTCAAATTGGAAGTGGCTGTATTGTACCGGGTCCTGGACAAAAACGATACCTTGTTTTCAAATGCGTATATGTTGTTCCAGCTTTCAATATTATGACCCCTGTCATTATTCATGATCGTATACATCAACGAAGTGGATAATTTGTTCCTGCTTGATAACATCCACTTCTTGCCCATCTGAAAACCTGCATTTTCATTGCTCACCAGAGTAGTCGCAAAACGATGGTTCTTTGGCATATTACAACCCTCGTAAAACTGAGGATATGCTTCACAGGCAACGAAAATAATTGCCATTACAAATACATATCTTTTGATCCTGTTTTTATACTGTTTCTGTGATCCTGTCATCATACTTTTGCCTGGTTTCCAATAACATCTCTTTTTTTAACTTGCTTTTACTATAGTATTTCAACCGGCCCAATAAGTCCGGATTCCTGTATCACCAGATATTCTTCCTTCAAATCCACATTTGTATACCACCCTGCCTGTAAATACAGGAATCCAGGAACCACTCCTTCCGGTCCATGCCAAAGCATTATGAATTTTAATATTCATTCCAAAACGACTTGCTTCCAGACCAGCATACCGGAACAAAGCATAGACATCCTCTGCAATGGTAATGGCAGGGCTATTTTTACTGCCCCGAAGCCAGTCCCCTGTGGTAAAAAGCAAAACGCTTCGGATTGCCTCCTTGTATAATGCTTCCAAATCGCATGTGATCCCTTTTCTGGTTACATTATTCCCAACCCTGCCACCAAACTTCTGTACGATCGGTATCTTTAGGTTGCAGAGAAACCTGTGACAGCTCTGCAAATCCGTTGCAACCGTAAAATGATTGCACAATATCCTGCGATTTAGCAGTATGCAACAGATAAGGATATACAATGGAGCGAATGCTATCGCCAAATTCTCAAAAAACATGGGATGTGAGATTTTGTGAAATCTTCCATGATGAATTTAGCTTACAAATTACATGGTTTTGTTAAACTTTTGGTAATTCCCATGGCTTGCGGTATTCCGGGACGATATAGTCATTGGCCTTCTGATGATTGGTGAACCGGTTCTTTGAATCGTCCCATACCAGTCTGCCTGCACCGGAACGCACGGCGATATTGCCCATGTGTGCGTACAGGGCAACGTTCCTGCCCGCTTCAATTGGGCAATTAGGCTGTTCCCGGGTCCTGATGCAGTCCAGGAAATTCTTCGCGTGCGGGTAATCCCATTCCGGCACATTTTTGACCGGCTCATCGCCGGCATACAAAAACCATTTGTGCCTGTCGGCAATGATTTTACCTTGACTACCCACAAATTCAACCCTGTGGTTTGTTCTATAGGGTCCATTGGGTGCATCTACGTTCTCATTCCAGGTAATGATATGGTCCTTCATCTTGTATATTACAGACAATGTATTGAATACCTCCCCATAGTGGCCTTCCACGTGATACCATTTACCACCGTGTGCCATCACTTCTAACGGCGGGTACGTGGTGCCATTTGCCCATAATGCCATATCGATCAGGTGGACGCCCCAATCGGTCATTCTTCCTCCCCCGTAATCCCAGAAACTCCTCCATGAACCGTGAAAACGTGCGGGGTTGAAGCTGCGTTTGGGTGCGGGCCCCAGCCAGAGATCATAATCCACACCTTCCGGCACGGGCTGATCGGGGTGTTTCCTGGGTCCTGCGGCTAATCCGTAATGACCTTGTATAGCATTTATCTGAACCAGTTTACCGATCCTGCCCGATTTGATGTAATCCATGACATCGAGCCATATCTTTCCACTCCTTTGCTGTTGTCCGACCTGAACTACCCGGTTGTATTGCCTGGCGGCCCTGACCATGATGTTGCATTCCTCAATGGAGTTGGCCAGGGGTTTTTCCACATACACATCCTTTCCGGCCTGACAGGCATGCACGGTGGGCAGACAGTGCCAATGGTCGGGGGTGCCAATGATGACGGCATCCAGATCCTTATCTTCCAGCATTTTCCGGTAAACCTTATACAGCTTCGGTTTTTGACCGTAGGTCTTTTTTAATTCTGCCGACCGTTCTTCCATAACGTTGCTGTCCACATCACACATGCCCAGGCAATTTACCCCTGCTATTTCCAGATGTTCTAACAGGACTTTAAATCCCCGGCCCCTGCATCCGATCAGTCCCAGATTGATCCGGTCACTGGGTGGCACACGGCCTTTGGTAAACAATGTACCGGAAACCTTTGATAATCCTGCTGTTGTCAATCCTGCCGCTGCGATTGATGATTTTTTGATAAAATTCCTTCTTGTGTCTTTCATAATGATGGGGTTTTACAAAATATTGCTGAGGTATTCATAACTGGTCCTGGCACATTCCATCTCATTTTCTGCTCCGCCATGCTCCACGATGAAATACCTGGATCCCCCGGATCTTTTGGCTTCCTCAATGACGGGTTCAAAATCAATGATGCCCTGTCCGGGGCAAACAGATTTTTTTTCATTTTCGTTTTTCATGTCCTTGATATGTACCAGCTCAAAACGCCCCGGATATTTTTTGTACACTTCAACCGGATCGTATCCCGGGTAGACCACCCAGAAAGTGTCCATCTCCACGGTGGAATATTGCGGATCGGTATTTTCAAGTATGATATCCAGGATCAGGCGATCGTCGATTTTCCCGAATGCCCATCTGTGATTGTGCCAGGCAAACCGGAAGCCGGCTTCCTTGATCTTTTTCCCGACCCTGTTTATGCGTTCGGAGGTTTTCATCACATTATCCGGTTTGATGTTTGATCCTCCGGTTTGCCAGGGGTAGTAACATACCATGTATTCAAGCTGCAGGTCTTCCGCTGTCTTCAGGCATTGATCCATTTCATTCTGCAGACTGTCCATGCCGAAGCCTTTGGATACGCACCGCAGGCCCACGTCTTCCAGATATTTTCTGAAAGCAACCGGTTGCTCAACCGATTCCGGCACGCTTCCCTCGATGAATGAAAAACCAATATCTGCAATCGCTCTGAGAGTCGCTTTGTAATCCTTTTTCAGTTCGTTGCTTATGGTGTTGGTCAGTATGCCGAGTCCCTTTTTTTTATTGCCAGTACATGATGACAGATAAGACGCAGATCCCAGGGAACCTATGGCTCCCATGGCAAGACAGGCCTTTTTGATAAAATCTCTTCTGTTTTCCATAATGGATGATCTTGTTTGATCTAAACGAAAATATTGCTTACTCATAAACCGTGTCAGGTCCATACCCCCTGACCCAGGTATCCAGTCCGGAACCCATATCGTGACCGGTGCGGATGATCTTTCCTTCTTTGACCTGTATTTCCAGGCATGCTTCGTTCAGTCCGTCCAGCTTGGCCACGATCACATGTTCATCAGCGTCAATAACCCGGTTGGAGGCATATGCATATTTGCCGTCGATGCTGAAAGTGATCCAGGAATAATCCATGATCGGTTGTTTGATGTCTGTAAAAACCGGAACAGCACCTTTGTATTCGGGCGGAATGGCAGACACATCCCAGATATGTGCAAAACCCCAGCGGTCTTCTGTTATCCAGACTTCAGAGCTGTTGGGACGGGCCGCTATTCCATGATTGCGCTTATTGTGCAGCTGATTGGCTTCCGCCTCTTTAATGGCATATCTCCTGGCCCGCAGGGATCCCGGTTCAGGTTCGGGAAGATCCCACCGCCCCAGGAATTTACCGCTTTCCACATCAATGATCCCTATCCCGAAGGCTTTTACCGGTTCGGTAAAAACATACTTTTCACGGGGATCGACTGAGAAATGCTGTATGCTGGCCAGCTTGTGCTCAGGTTCCAGCGTTACATAACCGTATGCCTCCTGATCGATATCCTCTTTCCTGGTTCCGGAGGCTTTTTCAGGTGCTTCTTCCATTTCTTCCATTTCCACCGGGCCAAGCCTTCTGACCACTTCCAGTTTCCCCGGATCTATGCAATATATGTAACCCGAATTCCACATGGAAACGTATATGTACCTGCTCATCACATGAACATTGTGCGGAAATGTATTCACGGGAACCGCTTTCGGGTTTTCAGGATCGGAAAGTACAATATTCCGGACCCATTCCCCGGTGGACGCATCCAGAACCTTTACCATGGGAATGCCCAAACTGCTTCCTTTTCTCCCTGAATCCCGGTCCGGGACCAACAGGTATTTTCCGTCTTTGGTGACCCCGAACCGGCGGTCGATATAAGAAAAGTTCTTTTTCAGCAGTTCTCTCTTCTTTTCAGGATCTTCGATCTTCTCAAGCATTTGTTTGTTCAAGGCATAAACCTCCCAAAGAAGCCTCCCGGTGGCAATATCATAGCCCCGGATGGCCTGTCCGTCCTGTACCTGGAAAAAACGTCCCGTCCCTGCATGAGCACCTACCCCGGACCATCCGGAATTCTGATGCTGGTTGAAGGATATCCAGGATACCGCAGGAAATTCCTTCACCAGCTTATGCCCGTAATTCATGTCATACACGAACAAACCCTGAGTGGTGGGTTCATGAAAAGTTTTGCTTTGATGCAAACTGGCATAAAGATATCGTTCGATTTCCCGGTCATTTCCCTGATCACCGCCGGGTTTATTTCCCGGTCCGGTAATCAATACGAAAATGATCAGTATAGTCGTAATTACACTGTTTAAGTATATCATCTTATTGAATTATTTACCTGATCTTAATTTCATATGCCTTTCCATCCGGCAATCCTCGCCCACAGCCACCAGGCAGCATAGGCCTTGTAATTGACATTCAACGGATGGGTATGAATGTGTTGGGTATCCACGTCAAACCAGTCTTCGCCTTTTTCCAGTTTGGACTGCCAGTAAAGTGCCCAGTTTTTGTCTCCGTTTGTGGGCAAGGCAGGGTCTCCTTCCTCGGTCGTTTTCCCGTCCCCGTTGGCATCGTAATTGCATCCGTCAGTACCCAGTTTTATCCGGTAATTGATGCCATACGGCCCAAAAGATTCAATATCTGCAAAATCATACAGGATCTTTCCGTTCCGGCGGCAATAGGACCGTATCAGTTCATTGTTGCGGTGAAGTTTCCCCTGTACGCCGGTCCCGTCCAGATGTCCGGTCATATACACGAAATGTACATCAGGATATGCTTTTTCAAGCGCATCCATATCATGCAGGTACTGATCTATTGCAGGTGGATCCAGTATACTGACCGTGCCGCACCATGTCCAGAAAACCACATTGGTCTTTGGATTCTTCTGCAGGTATTTTTTTGTGGCCCTGGTCCATTCCTGCATGTCGGGATTGCCCACATATGTGGCCCCCTCAAAATTGCCCCCACGGATCTGCAATGCATCGCTTTCGGCCTGCTCAGATACATCAAATTCATCACCTTTCCACCGGGCAAGTGCCTTTAATCCCTGTGTAATTTGCCCCCCGTGTCCCGATGTCCACACCACAATATTCAGGTCCTCTTTAGCCTTTTCTATCCACTGCTGAGGAATGGCATCAATATCTGTACATGTGTGGTCAATAATCACCGATTCGGCAACATTCTCAGTTCCCATAACTTCAATGAATTTGGAAAGCCATTCGGGATGGACAGGCCACGCCGTGCCGGTGACCAGATTCTTGTCAACGACCACATCGGAACGTATGTAAATACCCCCGCTGGCCTTAATGTCAGGCTCAATGGCAGAATATCCGGTGCATCTCCGGTCTTTAAGCTTGCCGGCGGTGGCAAGAATAAGCGGGCCATGACAAACCGCAGCAACCGGTTTATTGGACTCCATAAAAGAGGAGGCAATTTCGATCACCCGGGGATCCATCCTGAGGTATTCGGGCGCACGGCCGCCGGGTAAAACCAATGCATCATAATATCCGGGCTCGATGTTGTCAAAGTCGGCATTCAGATAAAAATCATGACCCCTGGATTCCTGGAAAGTCTGGGCACCATCAAAATAATGCACCGAAGTGCGGATAAAGTCGCCGGAAGCTTTGCCCGGACAAACGGCATCAACCTCATGTCCTGCCATCTGCAGGGCCTGAAAAGGAACCATCACCTCGTAATCCTCCGAGTAATCACCCACGATCATGAGGATATTTTTTTGTGCCGCAGCATTTGCCGTCAATATCAAAAAAATCAATAAGTAAAATAAATTTCGTGTTTTCATTTTATTCGGGTATTAATTGAGTTCACAATTTGTAATGATGAATTGAAATAACAATGATATAAGAAGGTTAAGAGGCTGCCCGATGAAGGCAACCTCTTAACTACCAATTCAACCAACCAAACCACCTGCTAATATCCGGGATTCTGTACCATTTTGTCATTGTAATCCAGTTCTCCCAAAGGAATGGGATAGACCAGGTTTGTGGGATAATCGAAATCGAAATCTGTCCGGATGCTGGAAAAATGATTGTCTCCTGCACCCCAACCGTTCAGATCGACGTATCCTGCAGCATCCCAGCGTTTCAGGTCATACCAACGGTGTGATTCCTCACCGCACAGTTCACGGAGACGTTCGTCCATGATGTCCTGCATAGTCACTGTGGCCAAGTCGGCCGGTACGGTAGAAGGAACGGTGCCGGGAACAGATTGCCTTGCCCTGGCTCGGATCTGATTGACCAGGTTGGTTGCCTCAGCCGTATTGCCCGTTTGCAACTGAGCTTCGGCTTCCAGCAGTATACAATCTGCCAGCCTGAGAATCCGGGGATTGTTCAAACTTGAATTCAACTGACCCATCCTCTCCCTTTTCGTATATTTGATGAATTCATATCCGTGGGGAGCAAAATGGGAGCCTGAATTGGTCGTAAATACTTCATTAATCCGAGGATCACCCGCTTCATAAGCGTTAATCAGTTTGGTGGTAGGCATAAACGGCGTATGATCATAGAAGCGTCCGCCATCTTTGAAAAATCCCCACCAGGAATGCATTGCACCGATGTTCTGAAAATCATTCCAGAGCCAGATGCATTCAAAACCCGAACGGTTGCTGGCTTGAAATTCCAACAAAGATTCTTCATTATTTTCAGCCCAGGTATCGAAGTTCTCGCCATAATCATCCGTGAGCCGGGCTGCTAAAGATATATTTCCAAAGGCCGTAATGGCACTGGCATAGTCAGCACTGGCATTGCTGCCATAGCATGCACGGAAACAATAAACCTTGCCCAGCAGACCATAGGCAGAGTTTTTTGTTACACGGCCCTTGAACTTTGGTTCCCAGGAATCCGGCAACAGAGTGGCTGCTTCTTCAAGATCTGTGATACACTGATCGAGAATTTCCATCCTTGTACTGGGAGGTTGTTTTGTGTCTTCGATCTTCCCATACCGTTCCAGTGCCAAGGGAACATCCCCGAACATATTGGTCAGGATAAAATGGTAGAGAGCCCGGAAAAACAGCCCTTCCCCCCTGTGAATGTCAGCAAGCCCCGCTGTTTCATATATATCTTCTTTCTCCACGATCTTTTCCAGAAGGATATTGGCCCGTATGATAACTCCGTAACAATTTTCATAATATTTATCAATATTATTGTCCGAAGAGGAAAGTCCGTTGAATGATTCATAAGGATATGACCCCCTCGAAGTCAAGTCATCACCGGGAAGCAACCAAACCTGATGCATATGGTTATTATACCAGTAAAAATACTGTTGCTTGGAATAAACCGCATACACAAGCTGCTCCATCCTGCTTTCATCAACAAAAAAATCTTCTTCCGTGGGCGTAACGGGCCTTAGGTCAAGATTGGATTCGTCACAGGCCACCACTGCTATGAAGGCCACCAATGACGATAACATGATATATTTAAAATATTTCAGGTAATTTTTCATATCGATCGTATTATTGGGTTTAACGATTTAAAATTCTACATTCAGTCCGACCAGGAACGTTCTGGGAGTATCTTCACTCTCAGGATCAACTCCCGGCCAGTCGGTGAACAGCAGCAGGTTGTTACCACCGATCCATATCCTCAGGTTTTTTGACACACCCGTCCAATCATGGAACTGCTGGGGGAGGCTGTATCCCAACCTGAGCGTGGCCAGCCTGAGATAAGCACCAGAAACTATCCAGTAATCTGACAAACGGTTGTTATCGGCCGGATCGGCCCGGACTGCCCTGGGCATAGTGGTGGAAGGATTCGAAGGCGTCCAGCGGTCCAGTACATCGATTACCTGCTGACCGATATGTCCGCTCATATTCATATGATTTTTATGGGGATGGACCCTGTCAACATCGCCCAGCCCCTGGAAGAACATAGAAAAATCGAAGCCTTTCCAGTTCAAATCTATATTGAATCCGTAAAAATATCCGGGTAGTTCACTTCCTATAAAGGTTCTGTCAAAGGAATTGACCAATGAGTCATCCGGATTCGGATTGTAATACATGTATTCTTCAGTTGGTCCGCCACGAATATCCTTGAAATACATATCACCCGGTGACTGGGAAGCCACCGTGGCATCGGTCAACCTGGACTGGTATTCATCCACCTCCGCCTGGGTCTGAAAAATACCTCCCCATTTATAGCCGTATATGTAACTGAGCGGGTATCCTACCTCGATCCGGTCGGTACCTCCCCCAATGGGTGCATCCTGGAACATGGATAAAACTTCGTTGTGCACAGTGGTCAGGTTTCCGCCAACATAATACCTCAAATCTCCCAAAGAACCCCTGTATCCCAGGGTGGTCTCTATCCCGGTGTTGGATACTTCGGCGATGTTGCCAACCGGACTTTCGGTCTCCTGTGTCGTCCAGCCACTGCTGCTGGGGAGGGTTACCTGCTGCAGGATCCCATCTGTCAGCTTATTGTAATACTCAAATGTCCATTCCAGTCCGTTGAACAAAAAGGCATCGAAACCAATGTTCAGGGTGGTTGTAGTTTCCCACTTCAGGTCACGATTCGGGAATTTGGGAAGTATGACAGGTGCATAGGAATATCCCATACCGGGTACATATCTGGCATTCGGATCGTAACCAAATGATGTCAGTGCTCTCGCCCATGTGGTTGAAAGATAGGGAAAATTCAGGGTTTCCTGGTTGCCCAGCTGGCCCCAGCCTGCACGTAATTTCAGGTCATTCAACCAGGTCAATCCCTGCATGAAAGGTTCCGCAGTAACACGCCAGGCAGTGGAGAATGAAGGGAACCAACCCCAACGGGTCTCGGGGGCAAATCTCGATGTCCCGTCTCTTCTCAAAGTCGCATCCAGATAATACTTGTTGCCATAATTGTATGAAAGTCTGCCCATATAACCCTGGAGTGCATATTTAAATCTAAAGCTCTCTCCATTTATCCATTCTCTTTGCGGAGCTGTAACCTGCCAGAAATTTGGATCTTCAGAGGGCACAAACTCTGTTGCTGCATTATAACTGTTGAAACCATATCCCTGGTCCATGGCGTTCAGAATGAGATCCACATTATGCTCACCGAAACTCCGGTTATAGTTTATGGTGAATTCCTTCACGAGGTTGTGATTCCTCGTGCTGTGTCCTACTGAATATAACCCTTCTGTATCATCGACTCCTTCCTGGGCATAATCCAGGGGGTCTTGTTTTGGCGCCCTGAACATGTTCATATCGCCGTCCTCAAAACTTTCATTTAAATTCTGGTACCAGTCAACCATCAATGAACCCTTAAATGTCAGTCCCGTTATGAGTTCAACTTCCACATATACATTTCCGATATGCCGCATAATGTCACGTTGACTGTAATTTAATGCCTGAAGCGCATAGGAATTTCCACTGGTTCCCTGGCCCCATTTCCAATCCCAGTAAAAGTTGCCGGCGGAATCATAGGAAGTATCAATCACTGCGGCAAATCCTTCATGTTCTGGCGGGGCATTCTCATCGAATATCGGCTGCCAGGGATTGCTGAATGCAAGTCCCAGGCTCCCTGGTTGCCGGGTTTGATTTATTGAATATGCAAATTTATAATTGGCACCAGCATGTATCCTTTCAGATATCCTAGCATCCGTATTGGTAGAAAAGGAATAACGCTCCAGCCAGTTGTTAATAAACACACCTTCCTGACGGGAATAACCGGCTGACAAGAAGTAAGTAACCGCTTCGCTTCCACCGGATACCTGCAGACTGTAGTCCTGGGTTGGCGCATTCTTGTTCAAAGCAGGATCCACCCAGTCGACAAAAGGCATGTCACCCATGTATTCAGGAGAAGCCGGGTCAAATTCGGCCGGCATATTGGCCGTTTCTGCCGGGTTGTTGGCAAAGGCCTCCTGGTACAGTTCCACATACTGATCAATATTCAGCACATCATAGGTGCCCGTAACATTGGAAATCCCGTAACGGGCATCAAAATTCACCCTGGGACGTCCGGCTTTGCCTTTCTTTGTAGTGATCAGGATCACTCCGTTGGCTGCGCGCACACCGTAAATGGCGGCGGCCGAAGCATCTTTCAGAACTGAGATGGATTCAATGTCGCTGGGATTGATCAGAGTCATGATGTTGATCGGGGTACGCAAGGTTCCTGCACCGGTTACTTCTTGTGCTTCAGCACCTGATCCGAATTCGGTCATGGGCACTCCGTCGATCACATACAAGGGAGAAGCAATACCCCATGTGTTTACTCCCCGGACACGTACTGTTGGTCTATCCGTCGGGTCGCCTCCGGGTGAGGAAACATGCACGCCGGTCATCCTCCCTTGCATGGCCAGTTCAGGAGACATCCCGATGCTCTCGGTAATCTCCCTAGAATCAATTGTGGAGATTGAAGTGGTCACGTCTTTCTTCTGTCGTGTACCGTATCCGATCACCACGATCTCTTCCAGCTCCCTGACCTCTTCCTCCAGTTGAACATTGATGGTGGTTTGTCCGGCCACGGCAACTTCCTCTATGCTATAACCCACATAAGAAAATACAAGCGTGGCGTCCTCAGGAACCGTGATCCGGTAACTGCCATCCATATCGGTGACCGTACCGGATGTTGTCCCCTTGATCTGCACGGTGGCGCCGATCAGGGGATTGCCATCCACATCGGTCACTGTCCCTGTAACTGTAGGTGGCTGTAAGCTGGCTCTGGCTTCTGCCAGATACTCCCTGGGGGATAAAATAATCTGGCGGTCCATTACAATGAAATCTACATCCGTACCACCAAATACACTGGCCAGGATCTTGTCGATTTTTTCATCCCTGAACGATCCCTGTACTTCCCGGGAAACATCCACCAGTTTTTGATTGAACAGAAAATAAAATTCACTTTCACTTTCTATCTTTTTCAGTACCTGTTCTACTGTTGTTTCACCCAGATCCATACTCAGCTTTGTTGCCTGCGAGTATGTATCCTCAGCGAAAACCTGAAGAACAGTGAAGATGAAAAAGAGTGCGGTTAGTTTCATAATTTTCAGAATTTTTAACACCCGGAACGAATCACAGACCGTCCCCGGGAAATCATCATTTTTTTTCATACTTTTGTATAGGTTTAGCGTTAGACATAATAACCCTGACTCCTTGGTTTGTCAGGAATTTTTGTGTTGGGAAAAAAGCTAAATCAGTCAGGGAAGTGTTGCCGCACTTTCCTGACCTTTTTTTGGTTTCTTTTCATAGGCATCATGGTTTGGTTAGCATTTGGTCGTTATTTGTTTTGTTTTTCCCATAAGACATCGATCTTCTGCTTTTTATAGGTTCCGTCACTTAATAGTTCCCTGGGTTTTTTATCAAATTTTATGGGTCCGGTCAATGCCAGCATTTTCAAGACCTGGTCAAGGCTTTCTTCTTCAAAGGTTGCCCAGTATGTGTATTCATCAATCCTTTCGTCTGCAATATTGAATTTGACATTGTACCATCTTTCAATTCTTTTTAACATCATGGGCATTGGGTCGTTGCGCAATACAAGCTTGCCTTCTTTCCAGCCGGTGTACAGTGATGTTTCCTTTTTCTCAACCTGGATTTTTCCGGCCAATGCATCGCTTTTCTGAATGCTTGAGTGACCGGCAGATTTGTCAACTTTATCCGAACATACATCACTGTCAATTTTTGCATCATCCCTCATAGATCCGTTTTCTGAAGTTTCAACATGAGAGCCATCTTCACTCATCGCGTAAACGGCATGTTGACCCGGTCTCATTTTCAATATGGTTCTTTCCTCTCCTTCATCGCGGTCGATTATCTCGATCGAGCCATCCACCAGGGTAAAAGACTGATATTTATCATCGGGGTAAGCATAAACATTCAGTTTTGTTCCCGTCACTTTCACATCCAGTCCGTCGGTATTTATGATAAAGGGCCGGCGCTTATTATGCACAACATCAAAATAAGCTTCACCCGTCAGTTCAACCTCCCTGATTTTTTCTGTGAATTTAGAAGGGTACTTCAATTGACTGCCATTATTCAGCCAGCCTTTGGTACCGTCCGGAAGTATAAAATGACTACGCGCCCCCAGCGGACAGATGAACTCGTTATATACAACCTCAGCCTGGCTTTTTTCCCACATTTTCTGATCTGCAACTTCCCAGCACAGATAGACCATAACCGGAAGAAGCAAAATGGCAGCGATCCTTGAAAGGTTTTTCAGGATTGAATTGAAGTGAATGCTCTTGTTTTGGGAAGTTGCCCGGCGAGCTTTTACCAATCCGGGTTGTAAAAGATTGATCTTGTGATGAATACGGTCCAATATCAGATCGTACCCTTTAGGCGGTGTCACTTTGTCCGGATCGGTTTCGTTCCATAATTCCCTCAGGCAATGCTCGAGCCTATATTGATGATCTTTATCTTCAAGCCACGCAGTTATTTGCTCCTTTTTCTCTTCTGAGAATTCCCCTTCAAAATAATCCTTTAAAAAGGAATATTTTATTTGGTTTTCGTGAAAATCCTTATTCATTTGCGGGTATTTGCTTCATTTGTAAATCAATGCTTTATTAATCCTTTATTAGTTATATCCATAAGTCAGGTAAAACACGTACTCATTTGCAGAAGTTAATTTCATTTTTTTGGTAATAACCAGAATATCAAGGATATGAAATGATTTTTCGTCCACGATCCGTAAATGAACGAAGCAGACTTTTCTGAAAAGCAATCCAATATAAGCAACCTAAAACACGAACAAATAAAAATACAACAGGGATAGCAATGAAGCATTCTCAAATTCCTGTTTGATGAATTTCAGTGCTTTGCTCAGGTGGGTTTCTACAGTACGGGAGGAAATATTCAGTTTTTCTGCAATTTCTTTTATTCCTTTGCCTTCCTGCCGGCTAAGTTTGAAAACTTTTTTTCTTTTATTTGGAAGTTTTTCAACAGTATGGTTTAACAGATCAATCAATTCATTGTATATGAGCTCATTGCTTGTCTCCGGGATGCATTCCGGTGAATTTTTCAGCAGGTAGTCCTTAACCTTGCTTTCGATTTTCTTCCTGCGGAAAAACTTGCGGATTGAATTATAACAAATGGTAAACAGATAATTCTCGAAATGAAGATCCGGATTGATCTGCTCTTTTTTCTGCCACAGCGTTACAAAAACATCCTGCACCAGTTCTTCGGATTGGTCATGATCTTTCAGAAGTCCGAAAGCAAAAGCATAAAGCTTTTTTTCATAATTGTGGTAGATGGCATCAAATGCTGCCATATCACCCTGCTTCATCCTGTTTAATATCAGTTTTTCACTCAGCATGAATGGTTTTTTGATCAACAGGAATTTCTTTTTGACAAATTTAACGAAATAAATCTATTTTTCCAAAATCCCTTTGTTTGTTGATTTATAATTAGTTACAACGGA
>CAZNPH010000017.1:0-84242 GCA_964574985.1 uncultured Bacteroidaceae bacterium | reverse complement strand
TCCGTTGTAACTAATTATAAATCAACAAACAAAGGGATTTTGGAAAAATAGATTTTTTTCCCTGAGATTTGGCAACTTCACCAATGTTTCTTATTTTTACAAAATATCATTTAGGAATCATTCTTAAATACGGCTTTGTATCCATGCAAGCAGAACAGATCAGGGATAAATTGACTGAAAAGGAGCTGAAGGTGACCCCGCAACGGCTGGCAGTATATGATGCCGTTGCCAGTACTTCCTCCCACCCGACCGCCGTGGAAATATGTGAATTCACACGTCAAAAGCATCCCAACATTGCCACCGGGACTGTTTACAACATACTGGATACATTTGTGAACAAAAACCTGATCAAAAAAGTCAATGCAGAAAGCAGAACCATGCGCTATGATGTCACCACCCCGAAGCACCATCATTTGTACTGCCATGATTCCGATAAAATCGAAGATTATTTTGACAAGGAACTGGATAATTTGCTGAAAAAACATTTCGCAAAAAAGAAAATAAAGAATTTCCGGATCAAGGACATCAACCTTCAGATCACCGGAGAATTTGTAACAAAAATCAAAAACAATGGAAGAACAAAAACAGATCATTGAAACCGTCCCCATGCCGCGCATCGGAGACGAAGCCCCTGCATTCAAGGCAAGCACAACCCAGGGCCCGGTTGATTTTCCGAAAGATTACAAGGGAAGCTGGGTGATTTTTTTCAGCCATCCGGCCGATTTCACCCCCGTTTGTACATCAGAATTCATGACTTTTGCCAGCATGGAAGAAAAATTCGAAGAAGCCAATTGCAGGCTTCTCGGACTTTCGGTTGACGGATTGTACAGCCACATTGCCTGGCTGAGGACCATCAAGGAAAAAATAGAATACAAAGGGATGAAAGACATCGAGGTAAAATTCCCTCTGATCGATGATATCAAGATGGAAGTAGCCGGGAAATACGGCATGATACAACCCAGGGAAGATACCACCAAAGCCGTCAGGGCCGTTTTCTTCATCGATCCCCGGGGAATCATCCGGGCCATCATCTATTATCCGCTGAGCCTGGGACGGAATTTCGATGAATTACACCGTGTTCTGATCGCACTGAAGACAGCTGATGAATATTCGGTCGCCATGCCGGCGGACTGGCGGCCCGGCGACGAGGTGATCGTTCCTCCTGCCGGATCCTGCGGCTCAGCCAAAGACCGTATGGAAGCAAAAGATCCGGACACCAAATGCTACGACTGGTTCTTCTGCACCAAAAAACTGGACGAGGATAAAGTCAACAAGGCCATAAGAAAAAAATAGGCATATCTGAAACAATAAGGCAAAGGGGCTGTCACCAACGGGTAGCCCCTGCTTTATTTAATCAATGCCGGTATTGGAAAAATGTTCAGGCCGAATGGGTGATATCCCAGACAAAAGCGCGGATGCCCACATCCTTATTAATGGCATCCAGTTTTTTGACCTTTTCAAGGATCACTTCTACCATATCATCTTCCACCACAGTCAGTGTCGCTGTATTCTGTTCGGGCCAGGTATGGGTATTCAAATGCGGATCGCCATCCACCGAACCCCTGCCCAGAACGTTCGTCCATTCCGTAAAACCCCTGATGTCCAAGCGATCCAGCATGTATTCGACCTTCTCAGTATGTGCCTGATTATAAACTATAAATACCGCCTTCATTCGAATATATTTACGTTAATCATTTAATATTTAGCACGTTATAATGCAAGTTCAAACATTATTATTTTTTGTTGCCGGTGTGCCGGCTATTGATCCATGAAAACAAATTTACTTCTCACTTTTTGTTGTTTGTCACGTTCACCACGGGAAGCAAAGAAGCGGTAGACCACGGGAACGATCAGCATGGTCACAACGGTTGACACGATCAACCCTCCTATGACCGAGATGCCCATGGGGCTCCATATCTCAGAACCCTCTCCTGTACTGAGGGCCAGCGGCAACATTCCCAGTATGGTGGTCATCGCGGTCATCAATACCGGCCGCAGCCGCAATTTACCCGAAACGGCAATGGCTTCGTCCAGATCATACCCCCGGTCACGCATAAGATTGATATAGTCGACAAGCACAATGGCATTTTTCACCACAATGCCTACCAGCATGATGGCCCCCAACCCGGAAATTGCACTGAGTGTGGTACCGGTTACAAGCAATGCCAGGACGACACCGGTAAAAGCAAAAGGTATTGAGAACATGATGATAAAAGGCATCCTCAGCGATTCAAACTGGGACGCCATGACAATGTACACCAGAAGCAGGCTCAACAGCAGCAGCAATCCCAGATCCGCAAAACTCTCCTGTTGATCTTCATAGGCACCACCCACCTCTATGAGCACTTCCCGGGGAATGTCCACCCTGTTGATTTCCGTTTCGATTTTTCCTGCCAGTTCTCCCAGTGATGTTCTGTAAGGAGTAGCCGAAACGGTCACGATCCGCTCGCGGCGCTTTCGTTCGATGTTGGGAGCGGCCCAGTATTCCACCACCTTTCCCACTTCCTTTAGCCGCACCGTCTGCCCCATTTGATTCTTCAGGGCGATATTTTCGATATCCGAAATGGAATTGCGGTATTCTTCTTTGAACCGGATGATCACATCATACTCTTCACCGGCTTCCCGGTATTTGGTGGCCGTTAATCCTTCGATCCGGTTATAGAGGGCACTGGATACCATGGCCGTGTTCAATCCGGCGGCAGCCATTTTTTCCCTGTCCAGTTCAACATTTAATTCCGGTTTTGCCTTTTCCCGGCTTATGGTCACATCCCTGGCTCCTTGGATCTGTTCAATCCGCTCCGCGATCCGGTTGGCCAGGAAGGTGGTTTGGTCAAGATCATAACCAAAAATCCCGACATCCACCGTATTTCCGGCAAAAAAGCTGCTCCCCATATTGATATCATAGGTGATGATCTCGGGGATCGATTGTATATCCTGCCGGATGTCTTCGGCGACCTCCCATACAGAGTGTTCTCTTTGTTCCAGATCTTTGAGACTGATCATGTAATTGATGATGTTGGTTCCCGAAGACAAAAACAACGCGATCATCCCCCCCTGATCATCGGTTCCCGCGGATGTGGAAATGAGCTCAATTTCGGGATAGTCTGCCTGGAGAATTGAGTCGACATGCCTGGCGATCCGCACCGTTTCCTCCACGCGGGTGCCTGCCTGCAGTTCAACGGCCATGGATATCCTTCCTTCATCGGCTTCCGGCATGAATTCCGTTCCCAGTCCGCCGGCCAGTACCATGGAGACCAGAAATATGGCAATGGCGGTAATGAAAACGAGCAGCTTGTGACGCAGACTCCATCTCAGAACTTTTGAATACCAGTTATCCAGACGGTTCAATGCAGGCAGTAATGTACGGTCATAACTCCACCTTCCCTTTTCTTTTGTTTTTTTGGTTTTTAAATGCAGCATTCTGGCACTCAGCGCAGGAGTCAGGGTAATGGCTGCAAGTGTGGAAGTAACCACGGTAATGCTCACGATCCAGCCCAATTCCCTGAACAAAACCCCCGTCATTCCCGAGATCATGGTCATGGGCAGGAATACGGCCACCACAGTCAGCGTGGTAACGATTACGGCCAGCCATACCTCATTGGTTGCATAAACGGCAGCTTCACGCGGACTGCTGCCGCGGTCTATATGTTTGGCAATATTCTCCAGAACAACTATCGCATCGTCCACCACCATACCGATCGCGATGGCCAGCGCGGAAAGGGATATGATGTTGATCGAACTCCCGGTTAAATTCAGGTAAATGAAGGAAACAATCAGTGAAACGGGTATGGTCAGCACAATGATAAAGGTCGCTCTCCATCTCCCCAGAAAGAACAAGACCACCAGGATCACAAAAAACAAAGCAAACATCAGGGTTTTTGTAAGGTTGTTGATGGATCCCTTGATGAATTCACTGGTGTCAAATATGGTTTGGATGGAAATGTCTTCAGGCAGGAATTTTTTCAGTTCTTCAAGACGTTTTTTTACCTCCCGGGCAATTTCAACAGAGTTGGCTCCCGATTGTTTCATCACCATCATTCGAACACCCTGTTGCCCGTTGATTTTTTCATCCAGAGATATTTCCCCGATGGAATCCCTGACGGAAGCCACATCACCCAGGTATATCGCCTGCCCCGCCATGCTCCCGATCACGATATCCTCGATAAAATCACTTGATTTGAATTCTCCTTCGACCCGCACGGGATAATTCAGACGGCCCATTTTGATGTTTCCCGTGGGCATGGTTATGTTTTCGGCCTGCAGGATTCCGCCGATCTGCTCTACGGTCAGGTCATATGCTTCCAGCCGGCGGGGGTCTATTTCCACGGTAATCTCCCGGACCGGTGCACCCATCATGCTAATGGAGGCAATGTCATCGACCCGGTTCAACGGATTGATGATTTTTTCCTCAAGAATCTTTTCAATGCCCTCATAACTCTCATCTGCCGTAACGGCAAACATAAGGATCGGCATCATGCTGGAACTGAATTTAAAGACCGTAGGCTTATCGGCTTCTTCGGGCAGTTCCTCTTCTGCAAATGCCAGGGCATCCCGTATGTCATTGGCGGCTTCACTCAGATCTGTTTCATATTCAAACTCAAGGCTGACCACCGAAATATTGTCCCTGGAAACAGAAGTGATCTCTTTCAGATCATCAATCGTGTTCAATGCATCTTCTATGGGGATGGTGACGTTGGTTTCAATGTCGGCTGCACTGGCACCGCCATAGCTGGTAAATACCGTTATGGCCGGAAACTCGATTTCCGGATAAAGGTCGACAGGCAGCCGGATCAGTGAATATATCCCGAACACAACCACCCCGACAAATATCATGATGGTCGTGATGGTATTTTTTACTGCACTGCTGTATATGCTCATGTCCCGATTATTTTATCCTGAAATTTATTCTTCAATTTCTATTTCAACACCATCCATCAGTTTTGCCTGTCCGGCCACGATCAGTTCATCCCCCGCCTTGATCCCGTTGGTCATTAATTCAACCTTGTCGTCAAAGCGTTTGCCGAATTGCACCTGAATTCTTTTTGCCCGCCCGTTTTCATTGATGAAAACAAAACGGTTGTTTGTCCCTTCCTGCTTGATAATTGAAATGGCGGGGACCACGATGGTCTCCACGGCACCGGTTTCAAGATTGACCCTCGCGAACATTCCGGGACGGAGTTCCTCATCCGGATTGCTGATCTTTGTCTCTACACGGAACGTACGTGTCGCTTTATCAATGGTGGGATGGATCCTGTACACCTGTCCGGTAAAAGTCTTTGCGGGATATATATCCGTGGTCACTTGTACGGGCATCCCGGCCGCAAAATCAGGGAAATAGCTCTCGGAAACAGCAATGACGGCTTTCATGGGATTAATTTGCATCAGGGTAAGAATGGCCGCTTTGCCTGCCTGGGTGTTGGGGGCCCCTGAATACATTTCCCCGTCTTCAAAATATTTTCCGGTCACCATGCCGTTGACCGGAGATACCAGCGTTGTGTTTTCCTTCAGGGATTCAACATTGGATGCAGCCACTTCATATTGTGCCTTTGCCTGTTCATATTGCTGTTCGGGTATACTCCCCAATTGATAGAGCGTATCGATCCGCCGGTAGTTTGACCTTGCATTCTCCAGCTGAATCATCGCCTGTTGTAACCGGGTGGGATCCATTTCAATCAACAACTGCCCTTTCCTGATCCGGCTCCCGACCTCCGCGTGGATCTTTCTTATCCTGGCCGGGGATGCCGGGGCAAAATATATTTCTTCAAATGGTTCCAGGTTGGCTGTATATTGAACAGACCGCGTGATGGTTTCTTTCTTTACTTCCTGAATTTTCACAGGATATACTCTGCTGGTATATTCTTCCGGAGCATTTCCCGGATCATCTGATGAATCCATCTTGCATGAACCGATCATTGCCATGGCCCCAGCGAATAATCCGATGATTATTTTTCGTTTCATTTCGGGTGTGTTTAATATTGTTCTGTGGTTCAAACTCAAAGTTTGTTGTATAGTTTTTCCAGGTCCAGTTTTGCCTGCAACAGGTCAAGAACGGACGACACATAATTGTTTTCAGCCTGCAAATAATTTGTATTGGCATGGGTGAGATCCAGGCTTGACATCAATCCCTGCTTATACTTGGTGTATATGTTATCATACACCCTTTTGGCAACCTCCACGTTCTCCTGTTGGGTTCTGTAATTCTCATAGGCACTGCGGAGATTGAATTCAAGCTGGTTTTTCTGCATACTGAGCTGTTCTTTCAGCAATTCTTTGCTTGTCGATATTTTTTCCAGTTCGATCCGGGCCTGATTAACCCGGGCCTGTTTTGACCATCCGGAAAATATGGGTACCGACAATGTCAGTCCGGCCGCATGATTCGGGCTTAAATCAAAATTGGGCTTAAGTATCTTTTCGGTGTATGAGTAAAATCCCGTCAGTGTGGGAGCATATGCCCACTTTTCCATGTCGATCATTTTTTCATTCAGCTCCTCCTGCTTTTCCATCATCTGATAATTGATATTCTCCGTAACATCAAAATCACTCCCTTTGAGCAGATTGTCCTTTTCCACAATTCGCACAACCTCCTCAAGGTTTTCGGTAAGCTGTATTCGCTGACCGGATTCCACCCCGAGTTGAATACGCAGCATATTGTAACTGAGCACAACACTCCTTCTCATGGAATTCCTTGTATTCTCAAGCTGTGAGATATTGACCCGGATCTGATCCACATCTGTTTCTTCAACCATCCCCGCCTGATACATGTTTTTTGTATGTTCCATAATCTGATTCAGACTGGCAATATTCTCATTTACAATGTCCAGAAGTCTTTCCGTAACCAGGATGGTATAGTAAGTGTTCACCACAATCTCCTTCACATCCAGTTCCGATATCTCGACATTTCTCTTTGAAAGCTGTTTGCCGATTTTGGCTGTTTGCAGACTCACCCAGTATTGTCCGCTGAAGATCAGCTGGGAAACACGCACCTGTGCACTGGCCTGGTCATTCATGACGATGGTGGAAGGACCCGTGGATCCGAAAGATTGATTGATGAAGTCCAGGACCTCAATATCACCCGGATCAAGTTTTGTATAATCAATTCGGGGAGGTTCGGCAGTTTCTGCACCGAAGGTGAGCTCAAATTCATAATTAAAATTGGTCATATAATCCACATTGCCGCTCAACCGGGGCAATCCCTGACCCCTCGCTTCAATGAGCTGTTCTTCCGATATGAGCACATCTTTTCTGGCATTCTTAAGCTCTTTGTTGTTCTGCAAAGCATATTCCTTTGCCCGGGGCACGGACAGCTTTATAACGCCGGGTTGTGCCATGGTGATCAGTGAAACAAGCATAAAGCCCGGCACCATGGATATTCTTGTTATCAATCTCATAATTATTTGATTTGTGTATTTATTGACGGAACCAAAATATTGTCATGATCAGTGTCGGGTGCGAAATTCCTTTCGCACATATTCCAGATTTTTCACGGCGACTTCTGCCAGTTCTATCAAGGTTCTGAAAGTCTGACAGTTCTCTGAATTCTTATCTGCTTTCAGGTCAATGATATTTCTCAAAAGTTCCATCAGTTGATTCAGCTTATGCTCAAAATCATCGATGATGGCAAAAGTATCCTGCTTTCTTAAACGGAAATACCTTTTTCTGTCGCCCGGCAGGGTTATGTATTCGATGTCACCACGTGCCTCCAGGTTTCTCAGGGTGATACTGGCCGAACTTTTGCTGATCTGCAGTTCTTCGACAATTTCCTCGAAGGTGAATTGCTCTTTGTCCATTACCATCAGAAGGCCCAGTATCCTTCCCGCTATGGGCTGCAGGCCTTCCCTGTCGAAATATCTTCCGATGTATTCAACAAGTTCTTTCTGTTTTCTGATCCGCTCTTCTTTTTTCATGATTCAGTGAATAAGTCCGCAAATTTATAAAAGTTTTATTAGTTTATAAGTGAACGAACCAATAATTACACATTAATTTTTTGTTAAGAGAAACCGTTTGAACAAAAATGATTAATTTTATGTTATGAGAAACTCCTTTTTGATGATGGGACCGGCACTGGCCTGCAGTCTTTCCTGCACCGGCCCTGAACAGGACCGGGAAAATGAGCGCAGACTGCCCCCCAATGTGATCCTCATCATGGCCGACGATATGGGCTATGAATGCCTGGGAACGTATGGCAGTGCCGAGTATGACACCCCCAACCTGGACCGGCTGGCCGAAAAGGGGGTCAGGATGGATCATTGCTATGCACAGCCCCTGTGCACCCCATCCAGGGTCAAGATCATGACCGGGAAATACAACGCCCGCAATTACACGTACTTCGGATATCTGAATCCGGGAGAAAAAACTTTCGGAAACATGATGAAGGAAGCCGGTTATGCCACCTGCATCGCCGGCAAATGGCAGCTGAACGGGATCTATCATGACCTGGAAGGTTGCCTGGACAGGACCCGCCCCTATCATTTCGGCTTCGACGAGTATTGCCTGTGGCAACTGGACAAAACCAAAAACGAGGGCCGCGAGCGGTACGGGAATCCGCTCATCGTGCAAAATGAAAAAGAGCTGGGGAATATGCAGGACAAATACGGCCCGGATGTTTTCTGTGACTACATCCTGGATTACATGGAAAGGAAAAAAGACACGAACTTTTTCGTGTATTACCCCATGGTGCTGGTGCATTCCCCTTTCGTCCCCACCCCGGAATCGGAGGAATGGGCGGATACCTCCCTCCGGTACAAAAGCGACACGGCGTTTTTCAGTGACATGATGCATTACACCGACAAGATCGTGGGACGGATCACCGGAAAACTGGAATCCCTGGGCCTGTTTGAGCACACCTTGCTGATCTTCACAACCGACAACGGGACCCACCGTAGCATTTACTCGGACATGCGTGACGGCACCACCATCCGGGGCGGCAAGGGATTGATGACCGATGTGGGTACCCGGGTCCCCATGATCGCCCGGTGGAAAGGCCACACCCTGGAAGGAGCGGTGCTGGACGCACCGGTGGATTTCAGCGATTTTCTTCCCACCCTTGCCGGACTGGCCGGTCATGACCCCGGTGATGAATACGGAAGGGACGGAAAAAACTTTCTCTCCCTGATCACCGGAAGCGACGGTGAACCAAAGGAATATATATATATGTATTACGAACCGGACTGGGGCAGTTTCCCCACAGGGGAATTCGTGCGGGACCGGCAATACAAGCTGTACGGGGACGGCCGGTTTTTTGACGTACTTAACGACCCCCTGGAAAAAGAGCCCCTTGACGGGCGGGAACTGACCCCCCGGCAATCGCAACTGAAAAACCGCTTCCGGGAAATTCTTAAGCGAAAACAAGCCATAGAAAACATCTACGAAAGACAATAGTCTTCATTCGGCAGGAACATGCAATTTTCCTTGAATAGTCCGGAATATTTGGCTATATTTTGAGAAATTTCGGTATGCTTCCTAAAATCATAACCATAAACTTTTACTGCAATGATGTATCTCAAGATTGGCCGGACATTGGTTGTTCCGGGAATGGTATTGTTATTGGCTGCCGGTTGCAGCGGTTTCAGGAAAAAAGCTGACCTGATCCTGGAGGAAACCGGTACCCGTGGCGGACTCATCGTCCATCTGGGGACAGGTAAAGGAAAGCTGACCACGGCCCTGCATGCCGGTGAAGGGTATGTTGTACACGGACTCTCGAATAACCCTGAAGATGTGCAAGATGCCCTGCTCAGGATCCGCCGGAAGGGATTGCAGGGAAAAGTCACCGTAGAGTACTGGGACAAAGACCATCTGCCCTATTCCGACAACCTGGCAAACCTGCTGGTAGCCGGCCGGGGGAGCGGACTCTCAGAAGAAGAAATGCTCAGGGTCCTTGCCCCCGGAGGCAAAGTATACATTACTGGTGAAGACCGTCCGGAAATACACATCAAACCGGCACTGCAGGGAACCGATGAATGGACCCATTTCCTGCACGGACCCGACAACAATGCGGTGGGCAGGGATTCGGTCACCGGTCCGCCCCGTTACCTTCAATGGGAAAGCGGGCCCCGCTGGATGAGAAGCCACGAACACCTGTCCTCGGTCAGTGCCATGGTCACTTCCGGAGGGAGGGTATTTTCCATTGCAGACGAGGCCCCGGCCGCTTTTATCCTGATAGAACCCCGGTGGAACCTGGTGGCCAGGGATGCCTACAACGGGGTCCTGTTATGGAGAAAAAAGATCGATCCCTGGGAACACCATCTCAGGGACTTCCGCAGCGGACCCCCGGAATTGTCCCGCCGGCTGGTGGCCGGTAAGGAAAAGGTCTATGCCACTCTTGGCTTCGGCAAACCCCTGGTTGCACTCGATGCTGCCACCGGGGAGGTTGTGCGGACCTATAAAGGTACGGATGGGACCATGGAGATCATCCACCGGGACGGAATTCTATACCTGGTGGCCGGGGAAAGGCCTTCCCTGGAACCCCGGAACATCGGTGAAGAATATTCCGGAGACACAGCAGCCCTGAAAAAAATCCATCAAATGATGCGGTTGCACGGACCCAGGCAGGCCCTCACCTCCTCCACCCCCAGACCCCGTAATAAAAGGCTGCTTGCCGTCGATACGGAAACCGGGGATTTGCTGTGGGAAAGAGCCGGCCCGCCCACCGCCGGAACCCTGCCCCTCACCCTGTGCACCGACGGCAAAAAAGTGTATTATCAGAATCCTTCCGGGGTGACCGCCCTGGACATTTCCACGGGTGAGGAATTATGGCAGGCTGACCGCCCTGTGGCCCGCTGGAGGCTGGGATGGTCCACCCCCACCCTGGTGGTTCAGGAGGGCATCCTGTTTTCAGCCGACCGTGAAAATCCGGGAAACCCGGAAGACCCTTCCGGAAAGATCCACTGGGTCCCCAGCGGAGCAGGCGGAAATGCGCCCCCGGGCCTGCTGATCGCATACGATACGGAAACGGGAAAGGAGCTTTGGCGGACAGAATGCCAGGAAGGATATAATGCCCCGGTGGACGTCCTGTTAACCGGAGATCTTCTCTGGTCAGGCAATATTGTAAGAAGTAGGGATCCGGGGATCACGGCCGCCAGGAACCCACGTTCGGGTGAAATCGTATCGGAAAGGCCGCCCGACCAGGAATTCTATAACATCGGGATGAGTCACCACCGGTGTTACCGGAACAAGGCCACCGGGAAATACATCATCACCGGAAGGGCCGGGGTGGAATTCATCGACATGGCCACCGGCGAAGCCATTCCCCATCACTGGATCAGGGGATCCTGCCAGTACGGGATCATGCCGGCAAACGGACTCCTCTACGTGCCTCCCCACACCTGTGCCTGTTATATCCAGGCCAAGTTAAACGGACTCAATGTATTTGCCCATGCCATAAAAGAACCGGCGGAAAAAGGTCCTGAACTGATCAAAGGTCCGGCCTATGACAAAGTCCCTGCAGAAAACGAAACACCGGTCATCTCTCCTGAAGACTGGCCCACCCTCAGGCATGATCCCCTGAGAAGCGGCAGCACCGGAACGGTTATCCCAACCGGACTCGAATCTGCCTGGGAAACACGGCTGCACACGAAACACCTGACCGCTCCGGTCATTGCCGGAGGCAGAGTCTATGTGGCGGGGCGGGAAGAACACACCCTGTATGCCCTGGATGCCGCATCCGGAAAGGTCCTCTGGGATTTCACCACCGGGGGCAGGATCGATTCGCCGCCCACCGTCCACAAAGGAATGCTGTTGTTCGGATCGGCCGACGGCTATGTGTACTGCCTCAGGGCCGGCGACGGTGCGCTGGTATGGAAATTCAGGCCCGGACCGTGGGACCGCAGGGTCATGGCCTGCGAACAACTTGAATCCGCCTGGCCGGTACACGGGAATATCCTGATTATGAACGACACGGCCTATTTTTGTGCGGGAAGGACCTCATATCTGGACGGGGGATTGTATATGTACGGACTCGATCCGGGAACAGGAAGGGTACAGGCAAGGGCCCTGGTCAATGACCTGGATCCTTCCACCGGACAACAACCCGGAAGGATCGTGGAGGGATTCGGGATGCCCGGGGCCAAACCCGATGTGCTTTCCGGCGACGGACAATCCGTTTTCATGCGCCGGAACAGGTATTCGGCGGACCTGGTGCGGCAGGAACAGAACGTTCCCCATCTGTACTGCCCCACAGGAATACTCGATGATTCCTGGTGGCACAGAAGCTACTGGCTGGTATCGGACCATTATGTGTCCGGATGGGGCGGATGGCACCAGGCCGGCAACCATGTGCCGGCAGGCAGGATCATTGCATTTGACCGGGACCGCTATTTTTGCTTCGGGCGCAACCAGTATGCCAACCACGGCAGCCATGTGGGCATGGATCCGGGGAAAAACTGGGGATTTTTCCGGGACCGCGGTCACGTCAGGGAAATATACTACCGGCTTTGCAGCATAAGCAGGGAGAAAAACGGGGAACGGACCCTTGACTGGGAGAAAAAAGTCCCCGTTCTGGTCAGGGCCATGGTCCTTGCAGGAAACGCACTTTGCATCTCCGGCATTCCGTCAACCGGAGATATGGAACAGATGGAAGCCGGAATAAAAGGGAAAACCAAAGGCATGCTGTTTTTGTCCTCACCGGAAGACGGGAGCGTCATGGCCAAGTACGAACTGGAATCACCACCTGTTTTTGACGGGATGGCCGCCGCGAACGGTAAATTATTTATTTCCGCCATGAACGGGAGCATGCTCTGTCTGACAAAAAAATAATGATGCATCAGATAAAACCATCATCAGGATTTCTGACCATTGCAGCACTTGCCGTTCTGTTGTCATCAACGGGATGCAACAAACAGGCACAGGATGCTCATAATATTCTGAAGGAAACCGGTACCAAAGGAGGTTTGATCGTTCAACCCGGAGCGGAGGACGGGAAATTTCTGGCCGGACTCCACGCGGGGGACGGATTTTTGGTGCACGGACTCGTACAGGGGGAAATGACCCTGGGCCGGGTGCGTGATGAGATTGATGAACAGGGGGTGTACGGACCCGTATCGGCTGAAATATGGGAAGGCGGGGAATTGCCCTATACCGATAACATGGTCAACCTCATCATCGCGAAGGAGCTTTACGGCACAACCGGTGACGAGATCATGCGTGTCCTGGTTCCGGGCGGAAAAGCCTGTATCATGGAAAACGGTGAATGGCAGATCAGGACCAAGGACCGGCCGGATGACATCGACGAATGGACCCATTACATGCACGGGGCAGACAACAACGCCGTGGCCCATGATGAACAGGTCGAGACCCCCCGCCATTTGCAGTGGGCAGGGAAGCCCCTTTACTGCAGGAGCCACGAATTCATCAGCAGTGTCCATGCCATGGTGACTGCCGCCGGACGCATATTCTACATCGTGGATGAAGGCCCCACGGGTATCAAGGATCCGCGCCTTCCGTCCAAATGGTCCCTTGTGGCCAGGGATGCCTTCAACGGTGTGACCCTCTGGAAAAAAGAAATGCCTGAATACGGCTGGCGTGAATGGGACCGGGAAAGAATGTCCGGAAAGGACTGGAATGAAATGGGATTGCGCTTTGCCTACCCGCGGGAACTGTACCGCGGGATGGTGGTTGACGGGAACAGACTGTATGTTACCCTCGGCTACAGGGCCCCGGTTTCGGTTATCGATGCCGCCACCGGCGAGATCCTGCGGGTCGTGGATAACACCCGGGGTGCACACGAGATCATCACCGACCGCAACAAGCTGATCATCCGGAAACAGAAAAACCTGGCCGGCGAGCCGGAAAGCAGTGAGAATGAAATCATCATGGCTGTCGATGCGGAAACGGGTGAAACGGACTGGCAAAAAGAAGTGGACCGGCTCAATTCAATGACCCTGGCTTCCCGGGACGGAAAGGTTTATTACAGCAATGCAGAAGGTGCCTTCTGTATGGATATCGCAACGGGAGACCAAATCTGGCAGTATTCCCGGCCGTGGATCAACAGCCTGGTGTCCACCGGGAAGACGGTCCTCCTGCTCCATCATACCCATGATTCCTGGAGGGCACCCAATGTGCTGACTTCCCTGTCGGCGGAAACCGGTGAACCGCTCTGGCAGGGACCGGAAGCACAGGGATCGGATCTTTTCTTTGCCAACAACCTGGTATGGTATGGCCATCCCAGGGAGGACCATGAAGGGAGGCGTCTGGCCGAGGACCTTTTCACCGGCCCCGAACCTGCTTTTACACTGATCAGGGCCAGCGGATACGATCAGATGACCGGGGAGGTCAGAAAACACATCGAGATCAAAAACCTGATCAGTCCGGGCCACCATTACCGCTGTTACCCGGGGAAGGCCACCGACAAATACCTGCTGCTCAACAAGCGCGGGGTCGAGTTCCTGGACCTGAGCGGGAACCGTCACATGCGGAACGACTGGGTCCGCGGCTCCTGCTGGCTCGGACTTATGCCGGCGAACGGACTCCTGTATTCTCCCCCGCACCCGTGTTTCTGTTATATCGGTGCCAAGCTGAGCGGATTCAATGCCTTGTCGGGGCGGATCGATCCGGACCGGTGGAACGGAGGAGAGGGTCCCCTGCTGGAAAAGGGACCGGCCTATGATTCGCCAGTGACAAATGATGAACAAGAAAACAACGACTGGCCGACATTCCGGCATGACCCTGCCCGCAGCGGCACTTTTTCAGGGAATCTTCCGGTCAGGCTGCAAAAAAACTGGGAGGCAGGTCTGGGCGGAAAACTCACCCAACCGGTTATTGCAGGAGGGAATATCTATGTTGCACAAAAAGACATGTACAGGCTTTGTTGCCTGGATGCGGGTACGGGAAATATCCGCTGGACATATACCGCCGGCGGACGCATCGATTCCCCCCCGACTGTTTATCAGGGAACTGTTCTGTTCGGCTCGGCAGACGGATGGGTTTACTGCCTGCGGGCCAGCGACGGGAAACCGGCCTGGCGTTTCAGGGCCGCTCCCCATGACCGGAGAATGGTGGCCTTCAACAGGCTTGAATCGGCCTGGCCCGTGCACGGAAGCGTACTGGTCAAGGACGGGACCGCCTACTTTGCCGCCGGCCGTTCTTCGTACCTGGACGGGGGGATCTATTTATACGGACTCGATCCGGTGAACGGAGAAATTCGGTACGAAAAACACCTGGAAGGTCCCTATCCCGAAATCCCTGAAGAATGCGGAAGGCCGTTCGACATGGAGGGGCATCTTCCGGATGTGCTGGTTGCAGATGAAAATACCATATTTATGCGCAGGGATGAGTTCACCCCTGAACTGGAAAGAAAGGAAAGCAGGAAGATCACCCAGTTCGGGGACAGCGAAACCGGGCTCCACCTGTTTTCCACTTCGGCATCCGGACTCCTCGATGATTCCTGGTGGGACCGGAGCTTCTGGATGTATTCCAGGCGCTGGCCGGGATATTACATAGGGAACCAGGCCCCCAAAGCGGGTCAGATACTGGCATTCAATGATTCGCTGACGTACGGACTCAAATGTTTTGTGGAAAGGAACGTCCATAGCCCGTTTTCCAGGCCGGGAAAAGGATACCTGTTGTATGCCGATCACAACCATGCCGAACCCATCCTGGTGGATACAACGGACTCCCCGGAAGCCGTGAAATGGCTGCCCGGTGTGAAAAAGGGGATCGCAGATTTCTACTGGAGGAGATGGGAAGGGAACGAATATTGTGACCCGGCGGTCAATTTCGACAAGGGGCCCGGACTCACCAGGGCCGAACCCACCGTATGGCAGGAATGGGTCCCCGTACGGGCACGGGCCATGCTCCTTGCCCGCAATGCCTTGTTCATTGCAGGTCCGCCGGATATCATCGACCCGGAAGATCCCCTGCTCCACCTGGAGGAAAGGGATCAGGGATACCTGTGGATCGTATCCCCTGCCAGCGGAGAGAAAATTGCCGGGTACAAACTGGATGCATCTCCCGTTTTTGACGGCATGGCTGCTGCAAATGAGAATCTTTTCATCGCCACACGTTCCGGGAAACTTCTGTGTTTCGGTAAAATCCCTGTCATGGATAACAGATAAAACCAACAATCAAAAACATGAGACCATGAAACCAAAAACATCACTGCCAAAAATCCTATTTGCCGGCGGACTTCTCATATTGCTGGCTTCAGGCTGCAATCGTGCGGACAAAGAAGCAGGGGACATCATCAGCCGGTCAGGTATCAGGGGAGGGCTGGTCTCCCATATCGGATGTGCCGGGGGGAAACTGACCGCATCCCTGCACCGGGACGGAAGTTTTCTGGTGCACGGACTGGCAACGGAGAGTGAAGACCTGGAGCGGGCGAGAAAACATATCCGGGGAAAAGGTCTGTACGGACAGGTTTCGGTTGAAATGCTGGAGGGCAAAACCCTGCCCTACACCGATAACCTGGTCAACCTGGCCGTTCTCGAAGAAGCATCCGCGGTCTCCGCTGAAGAAGCCATGCGGGTATTGAGTCCGGGCGGCGTACTGATGACCAGAAAGGAAAACGGATGGGAAAAGAAGGTCAAACCCAGGCCGGATGAAATGGATGACTGGACACACTACATGCACGGGCCCGACAACAATGCCGTATCCCGTGACCTGAAGGTGGGCATTCCCAGGCGCCTCCAGTGGACCGGGGGGTCCAGATGGTCCCGCCACCATGACCGGATGGCCAGCATGAGCGCCATGGTCTCTTCCAAAGGAAAGGTCTTCTATATCTTTGACGAAGGCCCGACCTCTTCCATCATACTGCCTTCCGAATGGGCCCTGTTTGCCCGCGACGCCTTCAACGGGACATTGCTGTGGAGAAAACCCATCGAACACTGGCAAAGCCACTTCTGGCCCTACAAAAGCGGACCGGCCCAGATCACACGCAGACTGGTGGCCGTGGATGACAAGGTATATGTCACCCTGGGGCTGCATGCCCCGGTCAGCGAACTGGATGCGTCCACGGGCGATGTCATCCGTGAATTTGAGGGCACGGAAAAAACCAGGGAGATCATCGTTTCGGACAACATCCTATATGCCATGGTAAACACGGATACAGCATACTGGGAGTCCATTGAAAGGATCACTGTTGTGGATCATCCCGGAAGAATGAAGGATAAACCCTGGAAAAACATCCGGTCCCGCCTGGTTGCCGTCGATCTGAACGACGGTTCCGCCATATGGCAGAAAGACACACCGGTCCTGCCCGTATCCATGGCAGCCGGGGAAAAGCAGCTTTTGTTCCACAACGGGGAAGACCTGGTCTGCCTGGACAAGGCCACCGGTGAGGAGGTCTGGACCGCGGAATCCATGCCCAGGTGGAATGAATACGCTTCTTTTTACGCGGTCACCCTTCTGATCAAAGACGGCGTGGTCCTGTACAGCGGGGGAGAGAACATGAAATACCATCAGCACGGATGGGACACCATGTACGCCCTTTCCGCGGAAACCGGCGAGATCCTGTGGACGGCCGAACACCCGCCGTCGGGTTACCAGTCCCCGGAGGATGTCCTGGTGGCAGGCGGACTGGTATGGACCGCCCCCATTGTGAACGGGAGTTATGAAGGGACCTTCACCGGACGCGACCTGCACACCGGGGAAGTGGTAAAAGAGATCCCGCCGGAAGTGGAGACATACTGGTTCCATCACCGCTGCTATCCGGCCAAGGCCACGGAGAATTTCCTGCTTACCTCACGGACCGGCATCGAATGCATCGACCTGGAAAATGAGAAATGGACCATCAATCACTGGGTCCGCGGAGGATGCCTCTACGGGATCATGCCGGCAAACGGACTCATCTATGCGCCACCCCACGATTGCGCATGTTACCCCGAATCCAAGCTGTACGGTTTCTGTGCCCTGGCACCCGGACAGCAAAACACCCCTGATCCCTGGTCAGCCCGGAATACCGATCGCCTGGTCAGGGGAGAGGCATGGGATGAACCGGTGGAGGAAAATATGAAGGCCACCGGTGAAGACTGGCCCACCTACCGGCATGACCCGGCCAGGAGCGGCAACGCGGGCACCGAAGTCGGGGCCGGACTCGAAAAGGAATGGGAAGCCGGATTATCCGGGAAGCTCAGCAGCTTAACCGTGGCAAACGGAATGGTCTTCCTTTCCAGGGTGGATGCCCACGAATTGCTTGCCCTGGATGAACAAAGCGGAAGAACCCTGTGGAAATTCACCACGGGAGGAAGGATCGATTCCCCGCCCACCGCATACAAGGGCAGTATATTGTTCGGATCGGCGGACGGATGGGTGTATTGTCTGCGGGCCGCCGACGGCAAATTGATCTGGAAATACATGGCCACCCCGCTGAATATGAAACTGAGCGCATACGGACAACTGGAATCCGTCTGGCCGGTACACGGGAATATCCTGGTGGAAGACGGCGTTGCCTGCTTTGTGGCGGGACGCTCCATGTTCCTCAACGGGGGCATGCGGCTTATCCGCCTGGATCCCGAAACCGGCGAGACCATTTCGGAAACCGTTCTGGATGAAAACATTCCGGGAACCGGGAAGACCCTTCAGGACAACATAATGATACTGAACATGCCGGTGGCACTTCCCGATATACTTTCCAGCGACGGGCAATACATGTATATGCGCTCCCAGCGTTTCGACAAGGAAGGGAACCGGCTCGAACCGGGCCCCCACTCAGGCAACCCTTCCATCCAGGGTTCACGGCAGAAAGGAGAAGGACGGCACCTGTTCGCTCCATACGGATTCCTGGACGATTCCTGGTTCCACCGTTCCTACTGGGTATACGGGAAAAGCTTCGCAGGAGGGCACGGAGGATACCACCAGGCAGGCAAATTCACACCCTGCGGGAGGATCATGGTATTTGACGATGAGAATGTCTACTCCTTTGCCAGAAGACCTGAATATTACCGCTGGATATCTCCCCTGGAATATCATTTATATTCGGCAGACAGAACGGAGGTGATCGACACCGTCACTCCGCCAGGAGAGACATGGGGCCGGCAGCCTGCACGGTCCATGGAATTCCACTGGAGTGACAGCATACCCCTGCTGGCCCGGGCCATGGTGAAGGCCGGTGAGAACATCTTTGTCGCCGGGCCTCCCGACCTGGTTAATGAAAACGAAGCGCTCCGCAGGATCCATGATCCGGAAATGAAGGAAAAACTGGAACAACAGAAACAGGCCCTGGAGGGGAAACAAGGGGGCCTTCTGCTGGCGGTTTCCGCATCGGACGGAAAGATCCTGGCAAAATACGAACTGGGTGCACAACCCGTCTGGGACGGAATGGCCGCCGCCAACAAAAAGCTTTTCCTGGCCACCAAAGACGGGCGGGTCATGTGCTTCGCCGGAAAGGAACAGTGACCGGGGATTTTTCCGGATTCCCGGAGTTTACAGCCTTTTTTTTATCTTTGTATCATCTGATCGATAAAACCATTTCAAGATGCACAAAAAATTTTATTCAGGAATATTTACGGCATCCATCTGCATGGTCCTCCTTTCTTCCGGTTGCGGCAAGCGTGAGCAGGAAGCTGAGGAGATCATCAGCCGGTCCGGGATTCAGGGAGGGCTGATCGTTCATGCCGGATGCAGGGACGGCAAACTCACTTCGGCCCTGCATGCATCGGATCATATGGTGGTGCACGGACTCGCGAAGGATCCCGGAGCGGTCCGGAAAGCCAGGAATTACATTGACCGCCTGGGACTGACCGGAAAAGTCAGCGTGGAAAGCTGGGACGGACTGGAGCTTCCCTGTATCGACCACATGGTCAACCTGCTGGTCTGCGAAACATCCTGCGATATACCCGAAGATGAGATGATGCGGGTTTTGGTCCCGGGAGGAACCGCCATGGTCCGGGGGAACGGGCAATGGGAAATGCACAAGCGGGAAAAACTCCAGGGAACCGATGAATGGCCTCAGTACCTGTATGACGGGACGAACAATGCCGTTTCGAAAGATGTTGTGGTAAATACCCCCCGCGGATTGCAATGGACCGCAGATCCCTACTGGGCCAGGCACCATGACCGGATGGCCAGCATGAGTGCCCTGGTCAGCAGCGGCGGACGCGTATTCTACATCATGGACGAGGGGCTAACCTCATCCATCATGATGCCCTCTGACTGGTCACTGATCTGCCGCGATGCATTCAACGGGGCATTGCTCTGGAAAGTCCCGGTTGAGAAATGGGTCCATCATTTATGGCCCCTGAAAAGCGGTCCGGCACAGTTGCCGCGCAGACTGGCAGCGGACGGGGACAGACTCTTTGTTACTTTATCCATCGACGGCCCGGTCAGCATGCTGGATGCCGCCACCGGGGAGGTCCTGCATACTTTTGAGAACACGACAGGCACCGAAGAGATCCTTCTTTCCGGGGATATCATGTTCGCCCAGGTCAACGATCATCTGAACGATTCCGTGTACAGAAAACCCGGATACGTCATGAACCGGTACCGGGAAAAATTCTGGGAAGGGGAAAAACGGAGGATCGTGGCCATGGATCCCGGTAAAAACGAAGTCCTGTGGGAATCGGAAAGCAGCATAATGCCCATTACCCTGACTGCAGACCGGTCAGGGGTGTATTTTCATGACGGGCAATCCATTATCTGCCTCAACCGGGACAACGGGGAGCAGGTATGGAAAAGCCGGCCCGTCTCACGTGCCCCGGATATCATGTCCTTTTTTGCCCCCGTCCTGCTGGTCCACGATGATGTGGTTTTGTTTGCAGGAGGTGAACGGGCCGGACAACAAATGGGCGAATGGTACGCCGGCGGGGAAGATTACATGCAGGCATTTTCCGCCCAGACCGGAGAAAAGCTCTGGACAGCCTATCATCCGCCTTCCGGTTACCGCTCCCCTGAAGATCTGTTTGTGATCAACGGCCTGGCCTGGGCCGGCAACATCAACAGCGGTATCGCCAGCGGAAAATTTACCGGAAGGGATATCCACACCGGAAAGACTGTAAGGGAATTCCTGCCGGACATCGATGTTCACTGGTTCCACCACCGCTGCTACCGGAACAAGGCAACGGAAAATTTCATCATTGCCGGGCGTACAGGCATCGAATACATCGATCCCCTGAAAGAACACTGGGACATCAACCACTGGGTGCGGGGCGGCTGCCTTTACGGTACCATGCCGGCAAACGGACTCACCTATGCACCTTCTCATGACTGTGCATGTTTTCCCGAAGGCAAACTGAACGGATTCAATGCATTGAACAGCACCAGCCGGTTTCCTGAGTCATTCCGGCCGGAAAACAGAAAGCCGGTCCGGGGCCCGGCCTATGGCCATCCCCTAAAACCGGAAACGGATCCTGATGAAACAGGGGACTGGCCCACCTACCGCCACGATCCTGCCAGAAGCGGCCGTGCAACCACCGAACTGTCCCCGGCCCTGGCACCTGAATGGGAAACAGGGCTGGGCACCACCCCCAGCAGTGTGGTAATATCAGGGAGCCGGCTTTATGTAGCCGGGATCAATGCCCACACAATGTCGGTTTTCAATGCATCCACAGGAAAACAATTGTGGCGGTTCATTGCCGGCGGGCGCATCGATTCCCCGCCGACTGTATACAGGGGGCGGGTATTGTTCGGTTCGGCCGACGGATGGGTATATTGCCTGAGGGAAACCGACGGAGAACTGATCTGGAAATTCCAGGCAGCCCCCGGTAACACAAAAACCATGGCCCGCGGACAGATGGAATCCCTGTGGCCCGTTCACGGCAATATCATGGTTGAAAACGGCATTGCCGTATTTGCGGCAGGCCGGTCGGCATTCCTGGACGGCGGGTTGCTGGTATACAGACTGGATGTTGGAACCGGCGAACCCCTGTCGGTCACCCGCATCAATGAAAACAATCCGGAAACAGGGAACAACCTGCAGCAGGATGTCACCTGGCTGACCATGCCGGTGGCCCTGCCCGATATTTTCTCCACCGACGGCAATTATATGTACATGCGCTCGCAGAAATTCGACATGGAAGGAAAGCGCATCGATGTGGATCCCTTGACCAACGAATCCTTCGAAGAACTGATCCACCGGGATCTCGGATTCGATCTGAGCAATACCTTCGATGATATGCTTGTTCTGCAAACCACATTCAAGAATTACTACAAGTTGTTCCTTGAAAAAACCCATCCGGGAGGTCAGGGCGATCATCTTTTCTGTCCGGGTGGTTTTCTGGATGACACCTGGTTCCACCGCTCCTACTGGGTATACGGCAAGTATTTCACCGGGGGATGGAACGGGTATTACCTTGCAGGGCAATTCATGCCTGCCGGAAGGATCATGGTTTTCGACCAGGACAATGTATACGGGTTCGGGCGGCTTCCCAGGTATTACCGCTGGACGCTCCCTCTTGAGTACCAGTTGTTCGGGAGCCCCAAACAACCTGATGTGGATTCAACCCGCCATTACAATGACCAGGGAGAGCTCATGATCGAACCGGATGTTTCGGCAGGGTTCAACTGGAGCACGCAAATCCCCCTGTTTGTCAGGGCCATGGTCCTGTCAGGGGATAAACTGTACATTGCCGGTCCCGCCGATGTGGTCGACGAGGAAGAAGCGCTGCGCAGACCCGGCGATCCCGGGATGCTGGCAAAACTTGAGGAACAGAATGAGATCCTCAGGGGCGGGAAAGGCGGATTGCTTTGGGTGGTCTCCGCCCGTGACGGTAAAGTGCTTGCCAGATACAAACTCGAATCACCACCCGTATGGGACGGAATGGCCGCCGCAGATAATAAACTGTACATGTCTACCGTCAATGGAAAAATTTTGTGTTTCGGACAAAGCAAATGAACAATAATCAAATCCGGAGGTTGTTATAAGTATGATGCGAAAAAAGATACAATTCATGATCATGGCCCTGCTCGCCTCTGCAGGTTTTCTGTTATTTTCAGGGCGGCAGGCAGCCGGGTGTACCACACCCGTTTACCAGTATGCCATGGAAAGATGGGTACAGGATTATTACGAAGGCATATTGATCCACAGCGGCCAGCAGAATGAAGAGGTCGGCAGGATCATCGATCTGTTCGAATCGTCCGTAACCGCCAAAAAGGGTCCGCTCAACCTGAATCTCAAACTGATGGACATCACCAGCAAGAAAGAAGAGATCAAAAAGCTCCTGAAAGGCACACTGCCCGGAAAATTGCCTGCAATGGCCATCTGGTTCCCCTATGAGTTCGGGGAGTCAAAGCCATTCTGGACCGGATATGCCGATCATCAAACCATCGCTAACATCATCCATTCGGAAAAAAGGAAAGCCATCGGGGAGCAGCTTCTGAAAATGCAGGTGGCCACCTGGATATTCGTTCCCTCAGGAAACCGGGAACGTGACCATGAGGTCATGGCCCGTTTTCGGCAGGATATCCAAAATACCCGGGAGGCATTGAAAAAGGACTATCTTGCCTACCCGGGTTCCACGCCGTTTGCCGATAGTATCGATCTGTTCTCCATAGTTTCCCTGCCCCGGGATCAAAAAGAGGAATCATTCCTTACGACCATGCTGACCGCCATGGCCGCCGGGGAATATGACAACACGGAACCCGTGGTTTTCCCGGTATTCGGACGCGGGCGCGTTCTGACATCCCTCTCGGGAGATGATATCTCTGCGGAAAATATCGGAGACATCATCCGGTTCCTGATAAATCCCTGTGCCTGCCAGGTAAAGATGGCCAATCCGGGGACCGACCTGCTGTTGCAGGCCAACTGGTCGAGGGCCATTGAAGGATATCAGGAAGCAACCGTCCTTCCCGTATTCGCCGGAGTGGCAAACGACAGCAGCGAATATGCCCTGAACGACGATGAGATCATAGACCTGACCGGCGGGGACGGAATGTTCAGCAATTCACGGATCCTGGTCACAGGAGGCATCGCCGTGGGTACCATCCTTGCCTCCGTGGTGGTCATAAGCATCCTGTACATTCGCAGGAAAAGGAGATATTACACGGCCTGAGCCTATACAGCCTGAGCTTTCAAAACCGGACCGGCGTGAATCCTGGCTTTACAGAAGGCATATCAGATATAGGACCAAAACATTTTCCGTTGAAAAAACGTTCTGCGATTCTGATCCTGCTGACAGGCCTTGCCCTGTATTCCTGTAACCGGGATCCTGTAATTCAGCGCTTTGAACACGGCGTTGAGCTGGTCCGTCAAAAAACCCGGATCCGCTTCACCTTTTATGACAGCAATATCGTAGCCGTTTCCAAAATCCCGGTCCGTTCCTCCCATGACCGCGAAAACATGACCATTCTTGCCCTGCCCAGGACGGTGGACCTTCAGGCCGGTGAGTCGGCAGACACCCTCATCATAAAGACCAGGGCCCTCAAAATCAAAATGAACCAATCCACGGGCCGGATTATTTTTACAGATGCTGAAAACAATACCGTCCTGAAGGAAGGGGACTGGCTGATATCCACAGCTAACGCGGGTGAAGATACGGATAGGATCAGTCAACACTTCACCACCGGACCGGATGAAGGGTATTACGGACTCGGCCAGTATCACGACGCGGTGATGAATTACCGGGGCAGGGAGGTGCTGGTCTCCCAGTCCAACATGGATGCGGTGAATCCTTATCTGGTCAGCACGGCCGGCTACGGGATACTCTGGGACAATTATGCACAAACGGTATTTGCCTCATCCGGGGACACCATCGGATTTACTTCTTCCCCGGGCAAAGGGATCCGGTATTTTCTGGTGGCCGGGAAAACCATGGACCAGGCCATTTCCGGCTACCGCACACTCACCGGCAAACCCCCTTTGTTCGGCAAATGGGCCTACGGGTACTGGCAAAGCAAGGAGCACTACCACACCCGGGAAGAAGTGCTGGAAACAGCCACCGAATACAGGCGGCGGGGGATCCCCATCGACAACATTGTCCAGGACTGGAGCTACTGGGGTGATCAAAGCGCATTCAACGCCATGCAATGGGACAGCGTCCGTTATCCCGATCCCAAAGGGATGATCGATTCCCTGCACAAAATGGATTTTCATTTTATGGCCGTGATTTGGCCGGCATTCGGCCCCCGTTCGGAAATTCACCGGAAGATGGATTCGCTGGGATTTCTTTTCCCGAAACCCCACTGGTCAGGCAGCCGGGTATATGATGCCTGGAATCCTGCTGCCCGTGATCTGTACTGGGAATATGTAAAAAAAGGATTGTATGACATCGGGGTGGATGCCTACTGGATGGACGGCACGGAACCTGAATTCAGGAGCACCGGCGACCGTTTCATTACCGCGGGATCCATCCTCGAGAACGATTCCTGCCATTCGGGGGACCTTGAAAACTATCTGAACGCCTACTCTTTGAACTCAACCCGAGGAATTTACGAGCATCAGCGGATCATCAACAAGGACAAAAGAGTCTTCATCCTGACCCGCTCCGCCTTTTCCGGTCAGCAGGCATGGGGAGCCACCACCTGGTCAGGGGACATATTCGCAAGCTGGGGAACCTTCAACCGGCAGGTCAGGGCCGGACTGAATTTCTGCATGTCGGGGATCCCTTACTGGACATCCGATATCGGGGGCTTCATAACACGGCTCAGGTACCCGGATGCACTCCGGGATCCCGCATACAAAGAATTGTATGTCCGGTGGTTCCAGTTCGGGGCCTTTTGTCCTGTGTTCCGGGCCCACGGAACGGATATCCCCAGGGAGATCTGGCAGTTCGGCGAACCCGGAGATCCCTTTTATGATGCATTGCTCAGGGCAGATGTTCTCCGGTACCGGCTCCTGCCCTATATTTATTCGCTTGCCCGGATGGTCACCGGCCGGGATTACACCATGATGCGCAGTCTGGTCATGGATTTTCCGGAAGACCCCGTCATTCATGATTTTCCCACACAGTATATGTTCGGGCCCGGCATCATGGTTTGTCCGGTCAACCGGGCGCTCTACCACAGAAATGAGCAGATCCAGGAATTCATCCCGTCTTACCTTATCCGTTCACCCGGAGGTGAACGGCAGGGTGCAGAACTCGAGTTCTTCACCGACACCGGCATGAGCAATTCCGTATATGAAAGGAAATCGGACGTTCTCAAACTTTCCTGGTCCGGCGACCTGCCCCCCGTCCTGGAAGGCCATCCCTACACGGCCAGGTGGTCAGGCACCATAAGGGTAAAGGATCCCGGAAAATATACTTTTCTGATCCGGTCAAACGGAGGGGTGCACTTCGTGTTCGACGGAAAGACCATGGTGAAAGCTTCCGCAAACGGTAAACAAACCATGTACAGGACAGTCGCTGACCTCGCGCCCTATACATTGTACAGTTTCTCCCTGGTCAATCACCAGCCCGAGCCCGACCAGGCCAATATTCTTCTGGAATGGATCACGCCGGATCAGAAACAAAGGATGCGCCTGCCCCGCAACAAGAACCTGCAGGTATACCTGCCCGGTCCCGGTGACTGGTATGACTTCTGGACGGGCAGAAGATACGGCGGAGGAAATGCGTATCCGGCAGCGGCACCCCTGGATATCATACCCCTTTTCGTACCCGAGGGGACCATACTTCCCATGGGCGACAAGATCCGGCACGCCATGGAAAAGAACAACGATATTGAATTGCGGATATATCCGGGGAAAGACGGCCATTTCACCCTGTATGACGATGCGGGGGACGGTTATCAGTATGAAAAAGGGGAATATTCACTGATCCCCGTTGAATGGAAAGATTCAGAAAACAAACTGGTTTTGGGCGAACGAAACGGCAGCTTTGAGGGAATGAGCGAAGAGATCCGTTTCCATATAGTGGTGGTCAGGGAAAATCACGGAACCGGAACAGGAATCACGGTGCGGACTGATAAAACACTGACATATACAGGAGAAGCCATGGAAACATACCCGGTATTAATTCAACAACCAATAGAATGAGACCATATATCCTGAGCGAGACCAACTGGAAAAACCTCCGCAACCGGAAGGTGAACGTGGCCATCCTTCCCTGGGGCGCCACCGAAGCCCATAATTTCCACCTTCCCTTCGGGACCGACAACATTGAATCGGACCATTTTGCGGCCGAAGCCGCCCGCCGGGTCTGGGAACACGGGATCGACATCATCGTGCTCCCGACCATTCCCATCGGTGTCAATACCGGACAAACGGATATCCTGCTGGACCTGAATCTGATGCCCGGCACACAGGCCTCTATATTGCGGGATATTGTATGCACGCTGAACGGTCACGGGATTTACAAGTTGCTGATCCTGAACAGTCACGGCGGAAACGACTTCCGTCAGATGATCAGGGAAACCGGCCGGGAGTTCCCCGGCATGATGCTGTTTACCTGCAACTGGTATGAATCGGTCGAACGAACGGACTACTTCGAATTTTCCGGAGACCATGCCGATGAAATGGAAACCGGACTTATGCTGTACCTGGCACCTGACCTGGTCCTGCCCCTTGAAGAAGCCGGTGACGGCAAAGCCAGGAAATTCAGCATACCCGATCTGAACGAAAAATGGGCATGGGCGGAAAGAAAATGGTCCCGGGTCACCCTGGATACCGGCGCGGGTTATCCCAAAAAGGCCACCGCGGAAAAAGGGGAGAAATATTTCAGGGTGGTTGCCGGGAAACTGGCCCGGCTCATACGGGGCATTGCAGAAACCAACCGGGAAGATCTCTATGAATGAACCGAAAAAATATGTATTTTGGGATGTCTCACACAATTGCTTTTAAATAATCACATAAATACGGCCATGCGAAACAAGATCTCACTTTTTCTGGTTTTGCCGCTTATTGCAGCGGGTACTTCCTGCGCTCCCGCGTACATACCGAACGTTGCCAATACCCCCATGTTCAGCAACAAGGGGGAATTGCAGGCAGCCATTTACACCGGCTCCTCCGGCATTGATCCCCAGCTGGCATATGCCGTCACCGATCATTTCGGGATCATGGCCAACGGCAGCTTCCGGGACACCAAGGATGATGAGGACTACCACAGCAGGCACAATCTGATCGAGGTCGGTGGCGGATATTTCACCAGCATCGGTTACAATGCCCGTTTCGAAGCCTTCGGCGGATACGGGTTCGGCAGCCTGCAATCTGAATATGAAAATGAGCTGTGGAGCGATTATGCCGATGTAAATCACAACAAGTTCTTTATCCAGCCCGGCTTCGGGATCACCTCCAAAGTCTTTGACGCAGGGCTCGCCTCCAGACTGGTCATCATGAATATGACCCAGGACGACGCCTCCCGGACAGGCGTTTTTCTGGAGCCGGTCCTGACCGCCCGGCTGGGCTTCAGGAATCTCAGGTTTATTTCCCAAATGGGCGTATCCTTCCAGTTGAATGAGGATGCCGCCCCTGTGAATTACCAGCCCCTGATCTTCTCACTGGGGCTTCAACTGAATTTATTCAGGGATTACTGATCCTCCAAAATTTCCGACAACCATAAACAACCACTTCAAAATGAAACCTTCATCACTGCTATGGCAGCGAACCACCGGTCAGAGACAGAAGACCATACATAATATCCGTTTACAGGGCATAGCACGGATCCTTTGTATTGCCCTTTTCATAACCGGCCCAATCCCCTTACACGCCATGAAAAAACAAGACACCGTACCCCTTCGCTGGAAAACAGGCTATGCAGACAACCGGAATGACCGGCCCGGCAAATTTTACGAGGCTTCCGTTCCCGGTGCCGTGCAGCTGGACTACATGAAAGGCGAGAATCTGCCACCTTATTACATTGATGACCATTTCAGGGATTATCATTTCCTGGAAGACAAGTTCTGGCGCTACCGGACCGAATTCATGAAACCGGAGATACCTGCCGGCCATCATTTGCATTTTATATCAAAAGGGATCGATTATGAATTCGAGATCATTTTGAACGGCCAGGTGCTGCACCGTCAGGAAGGCATGTTCACACCGGTCGACCTCATCCTTGATGATCACCTGAATGAAGAGAATATCCTGGAAGTGCTGATCCATCCCATCCCCAAGGCACCTTCGGAAAAACCCGGCAAAAGGCAGGCACGCAATTCGGCCAAACCGGCCGTTCCCTATGGCTGGGACTGGCATCCCCGCCTGGTACCCGTTGGCATCTGGGACGAAACATATCTGGCCGTGCGGCCGGCAACCATGATCATCTTTGAAGAGTTGAATTATACCCTTTCGGAAGATCTTTCTTCGGCTGATCTGGAATATACACTGCAGGTCAGCCATCCCGCGGGCATGGTGTACCAGTGGGAAATGACCGGTCCGGACGGAAACAAGGTCCTGGACATGAAAGGCGAAGCATCGGCAGAGATGACCCTGCCGGCCACCATTCCAAATGTTGAGCTGTGGTGGCCACATGACCACGGAACACCAGTCCTGTATAGTTCCACTCTGACACTGATCAATGAAAAAGGCAAAATACCGGACAAAGTGGAAAAAAAGACGGGATTCCGCCGTATCAGACTGGTCATGAACGAAGGGGCATGGGATGAACCTTCGGAATATCCCAAAACCAGAAGCGTTCCGCCTTTCACCATTGAGATCAACGGCAGGCGGATCTTTGCCAAGGGAAGCAACTGGGTGCACCCCGAAATATTCGCGGGGACAATTGACAGGGCGCGCTACCGTGAACAGCTTCTCCTTGCCAAAGAAGCAAACTTCAACATTCTCAGGATCTGGGGAGGCGGGATCACCAACAAGGAATCTTTTTTTGAATTGTGCGATTCCCTGGGCATCATGGTCTGGCAGGAATTCCCACTGGCATGTAACCCCTATCCGGATGATCCCCGGTATCTCAAGATCCTGGAGCAGGAAGCCCGGTCCATCATACACCGTGTAAAACAACATCCATCCCTGGCCCTCTGGAGCGGGGGAAACGAACTGTTCAACAAATGGTCCCTGATGACCGATCAGTCCCTTCCCCTCCGGCTGCTGAACAGCCTCTGTTACCGGCTTGACCCTAACACTCCCTTTATCCCCACATCGCCGGTCATGGGTGTGGGGCACGGGCATTATATTTTTTACGACCATGGTACAGGAGAGGAGGTATTTCAGGTCATGCGCATGGCAGATAAAACCGCGTACACCGAATTCGGCATGCCCGGATCGGCATCCGTGGAAACCCTGAAAGAGGTGATCCCCGAAAAAGAACTTTTCCCTCCAAAACGGGGAACCGCCTGGGAAACCCATCACGCATTCGGTGCATGGATGGAGGATTCCTGGCTGGAACTACCCACCCTGGAAAAATACTTCGGCAAGGCCCCAAGCCTTGAAGCGCTTGTCAAAAGGAGCCAGTTCCTGCAATGTGCCGGCTACAAGTGCATATTTGAAACGGCCCGCCAGCAGAAACCCTATTGTTCAATGGCTGTCAACTGGTGTTACAATGAGCCGTGGCCCACAGCGGTCAATAACAGTCTGGTCGCCTACCCTTCCAAAACCAAACCTGCTTTTTATGCCGTCGCGGCTTCATGCCGCCCGGTCCTGGCCAGCGCATCATTCAGAAAATTCACCTGGGAGCCCGGAGAAAAGCTGGAGATAGACTGTTATATCCTGAACGATCATTATGCAAAGGTAGCCGGCCAGACCGTGGATGTATACCTGACCACCGCCGCCGGGAAGGAAAAACTGATGACATGGGAATTTCCCGATCTCGAACCCAACACCAACCATCACGGCCCCCTGGTGCAAACCCGGCTACCGGCCGGACTCGACAAACAGGTCATGACCGTGAGCCTTGAGGTCAGGGGCCGGGAATCATACAATTCTTCATACCATCTTTTGTATGAAACCGGTGACAACGAAGGGTTCAGACTCGGTGACTGACCCTCCCGTGCGCAAGATGCCCCTGGTGGCCTTTGCAGCCGGAGCTCATTTCATGAAAACTGTCCCAGTTTCATTTTTACAAACCGGAATATCTCATCGGCGACATTTATATCATTGCACTTTTCCATTCCTTCAAAACCCGGGGAAGAATTCACTTCACATATCTTGAATCCTTGCCTGTCAAACAGCAAGTCGATGCCTGCAACATCAAGATTCAGTATCCTGGATACCTCCAGTACCAACCATTCGATTTCCGGAGTAATCTCATATGTAATGACTTCCCCGCCGATGCTGTAATTTGCTTTAAAACTCCCGTTCCGGGCTACTCTTTCCATGGCCGCCAATACCCTTCCTCCGATGGTAAGAACACGCAAATCCCTGCCTTTGCTTGTTTCGATGAATTCCTGAAGAATGATGTTGGCGGTCTTATTGGTGGCATGTATCAGGTGCAAGAGATCATCAAAGGAATTTTTTTCGGTGCTTAAAAAAACACCGCTGCCCTGGGAACCGGACAAGGTTTTCACGATTACCGGAAATTTCAGATGCTTTTCCACAATATCCGGTCCGGCGGGGAATTTCAACAGAATCGTTTTGGGTATGGGAAAGTTCGACTCCGCCAGGATCTGCAATGTAAAAAGTTTGTCCTTCACCGTATCGATGCCCTGGGAACTGTTCACCGAATAAACACCAAGTCTTTCAAGGTGCCGGATGACTGCAAGGGCAAAGTATGTTGTATTTGCTCCCATCCTGGGCAGGATAAAATCCGGCAATGCGGTAGGCACACCATCGACCAGAATACTTTTCCTGTCTTCCCGGGTCACGATGATATCAATCTGTTCGGGACTCAGTATCAGCAATTCAATGTCATGATCCGCAGCAGCATCGATGAACCGCTTGATCTCATATACTTCCTTCCGTACCAGATCCCCTGAATCTTTATATAGCAACCATCCGAGCATATCTTATACAAATCTAATCTGAAATTTTTAATCTGATCATATTTTTGTTTGTTTTGCCATTCCTGCACATCCGCTATACGGACTGTATAAATTCAAGGCAGGTTTCGGGGGGCGGCTTTTTCACAGGATGGGATGCTGGGATTATCCCCTGGATCAGGATCAACACAAAATCTTCCTGTCTGCTGAAATGAACAGCCAGGGCTATCACCTGAATTGATCCTTGATTTTCCCGGATGGTTTTTCATTGCCCGGGATAAACAGGTACACGAAAGCCACACAAGGGATGTTTTTTCATATCCTGGTAAATTTTTTTCTGATAAGAAACAACATTGCGAGTCCGGCCACCGAAACAACCACAATGACTGTTTGCAGGATATTGAATGATCCGGTGAAAAACAACCTGTTCTGATTCTGCAGGGACTTTTCATACTGTGGTAATTCCCGGGGAAAGTATGTACCGATCCTTTTATGCAGAAGTGCCCCATGGAGAAAAACACCGCTTCCGTCCCCGATCTCAAACCTGGTAAGCTGTTGCAGTGTTGCTTTGGCAGACTCCCGGATGTGAAGGAGGAGATATTTTGGTGATGTCAGGGTCCCGGTGATGATCTCATTGAATTCCTGCCTGGTTCCTTTCCATCCCCCGGTCTTGTAAAACGGACTGTCTTCATCCCACACAAATTGCCATGCCTTTTCCGGCAGGGAATCCTTGTACGCACATAACCTGTAATTTTCCGAATCACACTTTTCATCCAGATATTTTTGTACAGTGCCATGTTCAACCATTGCTCCCATCAGAAATGCATGCCCGGACTTTGACAGTGCGGAACCCATAATGCAAATACTTGTCAGGGACAAAACCAAAAGGATCAGCAGCGGTGCAAGCCTGATGCGATATATACGGATGCGCTTCATGGATTCATGCAGCATTAACCTGTTTTTTCAAAAATACATTAAATAATTCCGATCTGCTTCTAACCGACCTGATTCTCATACCAGGTTTTTTTTATAACTTCCGGAGATAAATATTTTTAAGCACAAAAATAAAATTCAACCAAAATCCCGTATAAATGGACCCGAAAATCCCCCGGAAAGAACTGCTGGCCGCCCAGCGAAACGAGATCACCGAACACCACATTTACAGAAAACTCGCGGGACACACAAGGAAAAAGGAAAACCGTGAGGTCCTTGAGCGCATTGCCGGCGACGAACTGGACCACTGCAAATTCTTCAAAGGTTTCACAAAAACGGAGGTGCACCCGCGGAAATTCAGAATATTCTGGTATCTGTTCATTTCACGTGTATTCGGTTTGTCGTTCGGACTCAGGCTTATGGAACGGGGTGAGCATGTAACCCAGGGCGTGTATTCAGAACTTAAGGCTGAATTGCCTGAAATGGCGGATGTGATAATGGACGAACAGAAACATGAAGCTGAGTTGCTCGGACTCATCGAGGAGGAACCGGTCAAGTATGCAGGGTCCATAGTGCTCGGACTCAACGATGCGCTGGTAGAACTGACCGGGGCGCTGGCCGGACTCACATTTGCGCTTCAGGACAGCAGGGTCATTGCCATGGCCGGATTCATTACCGGAATTGCCGCATCCATGTCCATGGCCGCTTCAGAACTATTGTCCTCCCGTGAAGAAGCAGACGGAACATCAACCAAAAGCCCCGTGAAATCAGCTGTCTATACCGGGGTGGCATACATTGCGACCGTTCTTGTCCTGATTCTGCCCTACCTTTTGGTGAGTAATGTATACCGGGCCCTGGGGCTGATGCTGATACTGAGCATTGTGATCATCCTGTCATACAATTTTTATATCACCACGGCCAAAGGCCTGGGCTTATGGGGACGGTTCGCCGAAATGACCGCCATTTCATTATCCGTTGCCGCCATCAGTTTTCTGGTAGGCATCGGTGCCCGCAAGCTTTTTGGTGTGGAAATATAAATATCGTATGTATCAATTTTTTTTATGTAAACATCAGTATTTTTCATTCATTTATCTTATTTTTAAGCCAACAAAAATGAAAGAATCATCAATCCCCGGAAAAATGAAACATTCATTAAGAACCATTATGTTTGTACCGGTCATGCTGCTGATCATGGCAGGATGCCGGAAAACGACACAGTATGAACAATATGGCTGGATCATTAACGCCGATCCGGCAACCAGTACCCTGAGCATTGCGGTGGACGGACTGGATGAGATAGCCACCCAGGTGCGGCTCAATCTGAAAGACGGAAATGAAATGATCCCTCTTTCGGATTGGTCATTGACAGAAGAAAACGGAGAATTGGTCATCGACACCGAAAAACCCGAAGAAACCGAGTGGAAATTCATCATTTCGGAATCGGGCATCAATGTTTTCTGTTCGGCTGACAACGGGATCATTACAGGGACCGCACCGGCCGGTGAAAAAAGGATCCCCGCACGGATCGCCCAACAGGACAACGGGATCATGTACACTCAGATGGGTTTTGTTTCCGCCACCAATATATACAACCTGTTTGACATGGAAACCGATATAATGATCCGCTTTACCCGGGGAAGCAAACTGTCACGAAACAAAGACGACCACACGCTGATGGATATACAGGTGCCGGTAACCGACCACAAGGAATTTATTGTGGCCAGGGATTACTACACCCGGGTAATCGGACTCGCCGATAATCAGCAAACGGAATTCAAGCCCGTATACAAACCCATTCCCGAAAGATTCGAAACGGCGCCCACCGGATGGAGCAGCTGGTATTGCTACTATATGGCCCCCACACAGGAAGACCTGGTCTCGGAGACCGATGCCCTGGCTGAGAAACTGAAGGCATACGGACTCGAATATGTGCAACTGGATGCGGCGTTTACCCGGGGGGAACAGGCCAACTGGCTGGAATGGAACAAGGAAATGTATCCCGACGGGGGTAAGTGGTGGTTCAGTCATATCAGGGAAAAAGGACTGAAACCGGGACTCTGGATAAATGTCTACGGTGACAATTATGCAAATCCCTCCATGAGCGACAAATACCCTGAAGAATTCTTCCTCAGGGACTCACTGGGAAACCTTTCGGGTGCATGCTGCACGGCGGATAAGACGGTAGTCAGACTCGATTATACCAATCCGGAAGTGATCGAAAAGCATCTGACCCCGCTTTTCCAAACACTGGTGAACGAATGGGGCCTCGACTATCTGAAGGATGCCGGCTGGGGCACCTGGATGAATTATTACGAGGAAAACAGGGAAAACGCCTTCAATCCCGATATGGACAGCCGGGAAGCCTACCGGAATGCCCAGGCCGCCATCCGGGAAGCCATGGGAGACGACAATTACATTGTCGGATGTGCCATGCATGAAATCGGAGTGGGTTTCGGTTTTTTTGACGGATCGCGTACCGGCGGGGACGATTACGCCCAGTGGACCGGAGAAGGTCATTTTACGGACGGCATGCAAACCTACTTTAATTCCCTGTTCGGAGCGAACTGGCTGAACGGGATATGCTGGTGGTCCGATCCGGATGATGTGATGATCAGGGACCCGCTGACCATGGACGAGGCCAAAACCATTGTCAGTTCCATCTCCCTTTCCGGCCAGGCATATATCATCAGTGATTTTATTGCCGATTTCTCCAGGGAAAGGCTTCAGAATTTTCTGCACAGCGATTACCATATAGGCTGGGCCAGCCGGTATCCCGAAAAGGTAAAAGCCCTGCCCGGCGACAAACTCGAATTATACAGAAAAACCATGCCCACCATGCCCATCCGGGCCATGGACCTCTATCCATTCAAGGCAAAGGCCGCTTGTTGCCCGAAACCCGAGGAATATCCCAGGGCACTGGACCTGAAAGTCAACGCGGCTTCAGGCATGTATGATGTGGTGGCCTTGTACAACTGGGAGGGTAAAACGGCTGAAAAAACACTCGACCTGCAGGAAGATCTGGGATTGGAAGCCGGAAATGATTACCTGGTTTACGACTATTGGGACAATTGGCTTCTCGGGGTGTCAAACGGAAAGATACAGGAAGAAGTGCCTGCCCACGGCACAAAGGCCCTGATCATTAAAAAAGCAGCCGACATCCCCCAGTTGCTGGCCACTTCCAGGCACCTGACCGCCGCTTACAGTATCCGGGAAATAAACTGGAACGGGGAAGAAAAATCCCTCGCGGGCGTTTCAGAGACGGTCCCTGGCGACCGGTATGCATTGTTCATCCATGTCCCTGACAATTATGAATTTGCCGGTGCCGAATCCACTGCCGGCGAAGTCACACATGGCATCAATGCCGACGGAACACTTGAGGTTGCGTTCACCGGAACGGAAGCCCCGGCGGAATGGAAAATTGTATTCAAATAGACATCAACCGGCCTTCAGGCTTCAAACAAACTTTCAGGAAGGGGGTGCAAATGCATATCAGAGCCATTGCCTGTATTCTGCTTATTTTCATTGCTTCCGGCTGTGCAAATAAGAAACAGAAGGATGATCCGGGAAAGGAAAAGCAGGTCCGGAAAGAGGAATTGCCGGCAGGGCAGCCTTTGCCCAGACTCACGGTAAGGGACGGAGCAGTCAGGGACCTTGGGGAAATAAGGGAGGGCATACGGACCAGCGTAACCTTCACCCTGGTCAATGAAGGAAAGGCCGATGCAAAGAACATATCCGTGCACGACCTCTCCCAGGGCGGATGCACAGCCGTATCCGAGGTGTCTTACCTTGCCGCGGGCGATTCGGCCAAACTGGAGTTTATTTTTGAAACCCTGGGATACGGAGGGCAAAAACCAACCCGGGAAGTGAAAGTACGCTACGGCAATCCCGAACACAGCCCCATGACATTGAGTGTAACTGCCGATGTTCTGCCTGTCAAGGCACATCAGGTTCCCATCGGTGAATTGTATTATAATTTCTTTGTTTTGGTGGATATCAGGGATTCAGGAACTTTCCGGAAGGGCCATATTGCCGGCGCCATCCATGTGCCCGCGGCCGGGGTGGCGGACTGGGTCTCCATGTTACCCAAGGACTTTATGATCTACCTGTACTCTGACGAAGGAAAGGAAAGCGATGAACTGGCCCTGGAACTGCAGAACAATGGTTACACGGAGGCGCTGAGCATCATCGGAGGGATCGGGGAATGGAAACGCAGATACGGGGAACGGTTCATCATCGAGGGCCCCAGGTAAACTACCGGAACCCCTCCCAAACCTTAACCGGCTTAATAAAAGGAATTTACCGATCAGTAATAATGACCGGAAAGAATAAATATATAAGTGTATTTGCCCTGTTGATTTGTTCTGTTTTCTTCCTTGCAGGATCTGCTGATAACAAAACCACCGGGGAAAACCCCATGGAAGTGCTGATGTTTTATGAAGCCGGCTGTCCGCACTGCGCCAGGGTGGAAAGGTTCCTGGAACAAAGGATCAGGTCCGTTTACCCGGTGGAAATCAAAAAATTCGAGATCCACGATCCGGAAAATGCCAGACTCCTGAGCCGCTTTGCAGCTCTTTACGATACCAGGATCACCACCCCGTCCATCGTGGTCGGAGATACGCTCATTGCCGGCGATGAAAGAACATCTCTCCGGGCCATTGAAGAATCGGTGAGAAAAGCCTTGCGGACCGGTGCCCCTTCACCCCTGACCCTCCTGCCGGAACAGAAATCCGTCACCCGCAGGATCAGCATTCCGGCTGTACTGAGCGCCGCAGCCGTGGATGCCATCAATCCCTGTGCCTGTGCCGTGCTGGCCTTGCTCCTGGGCACCATCATGGTGGGAAAAAGGAACAAAAGCCGGGTCATCAGGGCGGGCCTGGCATTCACCGCTTCAACCTTCATATCCTACCTGTTGATGGGCCTTGGGCTGTATGCAGCCATAAGCATCGCAGGCATACAGCAAACCATATACATCGTGGTTTCCGTGCTGGCCGTTCTGATCGGACTGGCCAACATCAAGGATGCCCTCTGGCCGGAAAAATGGTTCAGCATGGAAGTGCCCCGGTCCTGGCAACCCAGGGTACAGAAGATCACTTCCGGGGTCACTTCGGTTCCCGGGGCCTTTGGGATCGGTTTTCTGGTCAGTATATTCCTTCTGCCCTGTACTTCCGGACCTTACATCGTGGTAATCGGCATGCTCAGCGAATCCGCCTCCCGGATGCTGGCCATATGGCTCCTGCTCATCTACAACCTTATTTTCATTTTGCCTTTCATCATCATAACCCTGGGTGTGGGGTACGGACTGACCACCACGGCCAGGGTGGAAATGATGAGAAAGGAAAACCGCGGAAGGATCCATTTGATCACCGGACTGGTCATGCTTGTGATCGGACTGGGCCTGTTGTCGCTGGTGATCACCGGCCGGGTCTGACCCGGGTATGCTTACCGGCTGTTCCTGCCATATATTCTGAGACGGACCGGCCCTTTCAGTCCCGAAGGTTCCAGCGGGGAATATTTATCGAAATAAGTGAAAGCTGCAAGGATGTACTGGGGAATGAAAAAGCTGATGGCGAAATATCATGCAGACGGCATAACCATCAAAAGTCTGATTACCCGGGTTATTCGGCATCCACGTTACAGGGAAGCCCAGCTTCATCGGAGATGTTACCGGTATAGACAGACTACATGATGCAGTTACATTTGCTCATTGCCAGTGTCCTGTAAATCCTCACGGAGACGGCAAAGTACCTTACACCATCAGGAGTCATGCCCTGCAAAGAGAAAACGAAATGTTGCCGGATGATTATCCCGAAGCAGGGCCGGACTCGCCATGAAAACCAATACAGAGACAATTGATTTTGCCATCATTGAGGAAGATAGACCAGCATAGTTGATTGCATTCAATGATCAAAATTACAGAGTGTATTCATACAGGATCTGGTTGGTCCCGCTTCCGTAATAATTGACCATGGCTTTCCGCCCGTTTTCAACAATGGTATTGCCTGAGCTGATATTCCTGAATCCCATTTTTTCGAACATCTTCCATGATGCAAAATTCCCGGTTTCAACGGTGGCATGAACCTTTATGCAGCCATGTTCTCTTGCACATTCAATGAAGCGTTCAATGAGCTTGTGTGCAATTTTCTTCCCCCAAAACGGTTTGGCCACGCCGATCTGCCACAGGAACAATACACCGGGATCTGTCTGGGATACGAAACCCCAGACAAAACCGATGATTTTGCCGGTTTCCTTAATAATAAAAAATGAATTCCTGAAATACCGGATCATGATGCTGTAAAAATGGACCGGGTGCCGGACCAATCCCTTCAGCTCACCGATCAGCCGGTGAATTTCCGGAATATCATCGTCAGACGGAGTGATTACGTCCATGGAATTTTCATTATCTGTTAATAAAATTGAATCTTTTGTATGCACCGGTGAGTTCCGGTGTCCCGATGTCTTTCCGGTGAAAGATGCGATCGCCCCGGATACAGGAAAGGCCTTCCTCGCAATTTTCGTATGCTTCCGCCAGGGTATCCCCGGTACCGGTGATGGCAAAGAGGCGCGGACTCGGTTCGTAGATCCCCTCCCCTGCCTCAAAACAGGATTGAAATAAGTGTGCGCCAATCTGACCGATCCTCTTTCTGTCTATCTGTACGGCAACATTTCCGGAAGGGGTCGGGAATCCTTCCGGTACAGCATATTTGCAAACGGTTGCTTTTTCCTCAAATGAAATTCCGGCCTCATCAAGACTTCCTTCATAAATGGACATGCATATCTGAAGAAAGTCGGTCCCGAGGATGGGCACCATATTGAGTATTTCAGAATCACCTGGCCTTACATTGATCTCAATTAATTTGACACCATCGGCAGTCAGCATATATTGCCCGGACAAAAATCCTTTGAATTTTTCGTTGTGCTTTTCCTTTAGCGCATCAAGTATTCTTTTAATGATGGTCACACTTTTTTCAAAATCCTGCCTGCTGAGAAAAGGGAGCATGTGATCGGCACAGGAATAGGATCCCATGCCGGGGGTATTCAGCCCCCTGTCCCCTTCTTCCAGGAGTTTATAATCACGAACCGCCGGCATCGGTATGACGTGTTCCCCGTCACAGAAAAACTGCAGCGTATATTCCTCTCCCCTGATCTTTTCTTCAATGACCACACCGGGCAATTCACCGATGGATCGATCGAAAACCTCTTCAACATATCGAGCGGCCTCGTCCCTGCCCTCTATCTGTATACCCATGACCTTAACCCCGTCTCCTTCAGTAATGCCGGCGGGCTTAACCGCGACAGGGAACGAACAACTCCTAATATAGCCGGTCGCTTCTGCCTTGTCATCAAATACCTTAAAAACCGGTGAAGCATCGATGTTGAATTCTTCCATCAATTTCCTTACGAAACCTTTGTCAGCTTCCAGTTTGGTGCAAAATTCGGTGGGGCCTACACAGGGTATGCCCTTTTCAATAAAATACGTGGTAATATCTTGTTCCAAAGCCAGTTCGGGAACCACCACGATCATTTCGATCTTATGTTCTATCACATATTTTTCGATCTCATTGACATTTCGGATGTCACACAGCGCATAATGCCGGGAGATTTCTGCTATCCCGTTGTTTTTTTTGTCCATCAGGGAATGCAGGACTACGTCCTTGCTTTTCGCCAGGGCTTTCCCCAGGGCATGGGTTTTCCCCCAGCGGCCAATCAGTAATACTTTCATATTTTCAATTTTCTTAATTGAGATTTTTCCGATGCATTCAGCAGTTGAATGATGATGGCAGCCAGGGGAGCCGGTTCCAGCCGGAAGCCCAATCCGCCGAACATATCGTCCACCGGATCGTGTACATCGGCCATGGCCATGTCGGCCAATCCCCCCAAAACCTCTTCATCACGGCTTTCACATCTCCTCATCCATTCCGGATCTTCATGATCCACCAGCCATTCGAGTCCGGCCGCAGCCACTCCCCTGCGGTAGGTATCCCAATCGACACCGGAATCTACCGTATCCCAGTGAAAACCGATTTGCTGTGACCGGTTGAATATCCGGAGGATCTGCCAAAGCACACACCGGTTGGTCCAGGCCATATAGTGCCAGCCGGTGGTCCCGTAGAGCGGTTTTGTATCATATAAAAGTGATTTTCCCGGGGGTTCCCAGAGATAGGTGAAGGGCAATACGCCGCGCATGAAATATACTGCCCGGTCAAGGTATCTCTTCTCACCGAACACCTGATACCCCATCCAGTAGGCCATTGCTGCATGTCCTGCCGTTAGCAGGTTGGGTGCATGCAGAGGCGTTTCCCACCAGTCACCCCCTTCAGGCCGTTCCCACTGCATGGCATAGTCAAGAGTTTTTCTTGCTGCCCGAAGATATTCCTGCTCATCAAACAGGTCCCCGATCTGCAACAGTGCGATGGCAGGTGTCATACACAAATCCAGTGCAGAATCTCCCGGCTGGCCCATTGGGCGCCAGCGGCTTGCCATTTTCAAATGTACGGTTTGATGCCTTCCCCGCGGATCGAAGGGGAAATTGCCGTTATCCTCCTGCATCCCGAGATAGAAATCACCCAGTTCCCGCAATTGCTCATCCGTATACCACCGGAACATTTCCAGGATCCCGGGGATTTTCTTCCCCCCGGCGGATCTGCCGGTATAGCCTGGCTGACCGCGGCACCACCGTGCCTTCTTCCTGAGTCCGGCCGCCAACTCCCGGTCCCGCCCGTTTTCAATATACCAGTCGATGAAGTGGGGATACATATGGGGGTGATGAAGCCATTCTTCGCCCGCTTCTTTGGCCAGTACCCAGCTCAGATTGCGGTTTCTGCGATACGTCCATCCCTTCCCTTCTTCCCAGAAATGCGTATTGTACGCGCGGGCTATTTTGTCCAGGGCCTCCTGCCAGTCCCAGCGGGGTTCACCGGGTTCAGGCATTCCGTTCCTGTCGATCCAGGCAAGCACGGCATCCATGCTCCTGCCCCGGTGAACTTCAATACCGGCTTCCATTTGCAGACCCTGTCTTCTTGGCATCATAACGGGAGGGTCTGCTTCCAGGGTATTCTCATCCAGGCCCGAAACCACCGTCGGCAACATCAGCCCCATCAAATGTTCGCTGCGGCGATCAATGAAATTAGGCGATGCGAAAACGGGCTGCAATCCTTGCATACGGCTAAACACGTCAACATTGTTCTGTCTTGCCGGCCAGGTCAGGCTCACCGCCAGGCCCCGGTGGCTGATAACCATCATGGGGATATGGACTTTATGCGGATGTGGTGTCCACCGGGGGGAATTCTCAATGGAATGAAAATCCGTACCGCTTGACCATTCATTCCCGGTAAGCCATTCCAGTCCCGGGAACATGGCATCGGTCCGTTCGTCTCCGAAATCATAGGCACCTACTCTCAGCCAGGGGCCACGGACGTTCCGGTAGAAAAGCCGGAATTCAGGGTATACCTCCAGCCGGTAGTTCACCCGGGGTTCGTTGTCGGGCAGGGTCAGGACAAGTTTGCCTTCGACCGCGTTGGCATTGCCCCAGACCCAGCAGGCCTCTTCCGGTGTCTGTACATGCAGGTCAAAATGCAGTTCCTGCCGGCCGTTCTCCTGACGCAGCTCCAGTTCATCGGCCTCAAGCCGCAATGCATGAATGTGACCGACAACATCCACTTCGGCCAGGTGTTCAATAATGCCCATATACTGCCGTTCAGTCCCTTCCCCGGCAGGGCCATATAGTTCGCCCCATCCCCATCCGCCAGGGCGTTTGTAAAGGACCAGTCTCAGGTGATCATTTTCCAGGACAAAAGATTCCCCTGCGTAAGCGGCATCCCGGTGTTTTGGGGGGATGTCTGCAAATGCGCGGGTGGTTCCGGCCAATGGCCATGCCAGTATAATCACCAGAATAATGATAAAACTATTTCGGTTGAATTTCCGGTTTTCAGTTCTTTTCTTTTTCATTTTACTTATTTGATTATTTTCCAGCAGTTATTTTATTCAATCATCTGACAGCAAAATCCCGGATACTGCGTACCGGCCGGGTATCCCGGATCAGTTCGGCTACCAGGCGGTACCGGCCTTTTTCAGAGGGTACGGTAATGTCAAATTCAAAGATCTCCTTTCCCAGGGCATCAATTTCACAGGGAGCGGACAACCGTTTCAGGACCGTTCCTTCCCGCTCAATGTACAGATTGACAGAATCCGCACAGGCCTCATGGGTATCATTGATGACATGGACCGGCACCCGCAGGGTGCTTCCGGACTCTGCATTTTTATCCCAAAAATCGATCATGAGTCCGACCGGATCAAATGCCGGTTTGACATACTGAACAAAATGGGGTTCCAGCACCAGGTTTTCGAGATCAATGAAGTTGTCACTGGTGTGGCCTTTCGGTGGATCGGGACGTGAATATCCGAGCCCGCAGAAATGCATCACCGCTGCGCACTTGCGGTGCGCCCTCCAGTATTCGGTAAGCATGCCAAGATGCCGGGCATAGACCCGGAACCTTTCTTCGGGGGTGGTGACTTCAGGAAAAACCTTTTGATAAACCTGATCCGTCAGCCGGGTGGTGGTGCCGTCGCGGTTCAGCCACAGCCAGCCATATTCATTGTTGATGACGGCGTTCCGGTACCGCTTTCCGTTTGGTGCCGGGGAACGCTCATTGGGGTCGTTACCGGGTAAACGGACTTCAGACAAAAGATCCTTCAGTACCCCCTGGTCGGACGGACTTTCTTCCTGGTGAAGATACCTCACAAACAGGTAGGGATGGGATTCAATGCAATCCGTTTCACTGACCGGAGACGCCCATCCGTTATCCCACGGCCTCCCGGAAAGATCCAGATGCCGGACAAGCTGAATGGCCTTTCCCGTGGTTTCGTTCACCGATTCGTTTTGTGCATCCCAGATGACCACGCAGGGATGATTGGCCCGTTCATGCATCCATTCCGTATATTCTCCGGCCAGTCTTTCCGGTGTCACTCCCGGCAGCAATTCATTGAAATCATCCGTTCCCGTCCATATCGGGTATTCATCCTGGATCATCAATCCGAGGCTGTCTGCGATCTCATACCATCTTTCGGGGGGGAAACCGATGCAATAACGGATGCTGTTCCAGTTCATATCCTTGAACCTGCTGTGAAGTTTGGTTACCCATTGCTCGTCCCATGGCAGGTATTTCCGGGCCGGGTCCTCAAAAAAGCGGAATATACAAACATTGGTTCCCCTCATGTAATAGGGTCTGCCGTTGAGCAAGGCCACATCACCTCCTTTTTTGAAATGAAAACTGCGCATCCCGAATCTGACCTTTTTCCGGTCACTGCGGGTAGAAATTTCCAGTTCATAGAGAAAGGGATCCTCCGGGGACCATAAACGGCACCCGGGAATTTCCTCAGTAAAATCATACCGGATCCGGTTGCCGCCGGTGGATTCTCCTTCCGCACCGGATGCCCGGGCAACCTCTTTGCCTGAATCAAGCTCCCTGATCACATAACGGATCGTCTCCCCGGTCCTCCGGTCACCGTCTGCTTCAATTTCCGCAACTATGCGCACACACTCTTTGTCAATCTGCGGTGCTGTCTGTATCCTGCTGATATATGGCGGATTGGACAATATCAGCTTTACCTCATCGTATATTCCCGGGATGTACCTGATTTTTTCATAATCATTGCCATCGGTCACCGTATCCGGAAGATTGTTCTTGCAACCCACGGCAATGACCAGTTCATTCTCCGCCCCCCCGGGATGTAAATATGGCTTCAGGTCAAAATAACCCGGGGTAAAATTGCACACATGTTCACCCGCCTTTTGTCTGTTGACATATACGCGGGTATGGTATTTGGCTTTGTTGATCTTCAGCCGGACAATTTGTTTGCCCCTGTGATCCAGGCTGAAATTCGTCCTGTACCAGTACAGGGAATTATCATAGGATCCGTCCTCCCCGTCCATGGAAGGAACGGCCAGATCCACCAGTCCGGGTACCTGAACCTGCGAAGCAAATTTTTCCGGCATTTCCTCACCCGTTCCTGTTCTGGCGATCTCCCAACGGCCGTTGAGATCGATTTCCTGTCTTTTTGTGTCTTTTGACCGGCATCCGGCCAGCACGGCACCGAGCAATAATAAAAGGGTCATTTGTTTCATGATTAATCAATTTTTTCATTCCCAAGTTAATAAATAAATAAAATTGTAAATTACCTGTGCAATAATGTATGATTCTATGAAAAAAATTCATTACATCCCGCTCGGCCTGCTTCTCTCATTCCTGCTGATCACCGGAATGAAATCCCAGGTAACCGAAATGAATACCATCCCGGCCGAAATCGATTTTGGCGAAAAAATCCTTGACTGGGACGGATTCGGATTCAATTATGTTGAAGCGTCCCAAACCAGGGATTACGCAAAAAATCCTCAGGATTACGGGGGTTTCAGCCTTCTGTCCGAAAAACAAAAAAAGGAAATACTGGAAATGATTTTCGGAGAAGACGGTTTACAGTTACAAATCGTCAAGATGTTCCTGGATCCGTATCATCAAAAGGAACCGGAAGGGATTTTCAACCACGAAGGCACCACGGAAAACATGCGCTATTTTGTTCATAACGGCCTGGAAATCACTCGGAACAGGGGCGATGAGCTGGAAATCATCACCACATTATACGGACCCCCCGCCTGGGCAACCCGGCAAAAATTCATCGGCGGCAGGGACCTGGATACTGCACACACTCATAATCTCTGCAATTACATGGCCCACTGGATCAAATATCTTGTTGATCATGACTATCCTGTCAAATACATTTCCCTGCACAACGAAGGTGAAGATTTCTACCGCTGGAATTTCAAAAAAGGCACCCAGCGCATGGAAAAATTCGACTACAACATGTACTGGCCGCCCGGACAGGCAAACCGCTTCCTGAAAGTTCTCCCCGGCGTCCTTACAGAACATGGCCTCAACAAAGTAAAAACAACCAACGGAGAACCCTCCAACTGGACCCGTTTCTATTACTGGGGATATGCTGATGCTCTGTACAATGATGATGAAGCACTCGGCAATCTGGGGATACTGACCACCCATGGTTTCATCAACGGAGATCCCGGAAAACTGAGTTACGGAACGGCCAATGATCTGACCACCGGACTTCTGCGTCAGAAAAGACCCGGTCTCCACGCCTGGGTAACCTCCTTCAGCTGGGGAAACATGGGAGTTCATTTTGTCAGAATGGTCCATGAAAACATATATTCAGCCAGGGTAAATGCCATCATTCCCTGGGCAGGCATTCAGAATCCCTCACAATGGACCGGCGGCGACCCGAACCCCGGAAACGCCTTTACCGTGCATGATGACGGCACATACGAAGTGATGAAAGGATATTATACCTACAAGCAACTGACCCGGGCAGGACGCCGTGGAATGGCAGTAGCAAAAGCAACTCTGGCCAGTCCCCAGGCATTCATCATTGCTTTTTCAGGGAATAACACCGGTCAACCGGATGCCTTTGTGCTTTCCAGCAACATTTATATATGGTCATTGCCCATTGAGATCCGGCTGAAAGGAACCGAAAGCACACGCTTCAGGGCCTTCCGGACAAACCGGGACGGTTCGGAATTGTATAAGGAGATCGGGGTGTTCGAAGCACAAAAGGGGTCGATCATTTATGATCCTCCCAGGGGAACAACAACAACCTTCATAGCCATCAATTGATGAAATTGTCACGCTCCGGCAACAAAGGAATGAACTCAGAAAAAAATCATCAAATCATCCCCTCGCAAAAATCGCAAAACCCAAAGTCATGAAAAAAAACTGTTACTTTTTCGCCATCATCCTCATGTTTTTCATACAGGTTGTAACCGGACAAGGGATCACTCCGGCGGACTAAGGCCTTAAAGCATTTCACTTCCGAGACGCACAGCTTGGAGACATCAGTTTTTACGTTTCTGAAAAAGGAATTGAAGAAGACAAACCGGTTATTTTCCTTGTCAGCGGTTGGCGGGGTGTGATCATTGGTTTTATGAAACGGTGTTGAAAGAGGGAAAGGAAGAACATATCTCCCACAGGGATGAAGGATTCAAGCTGATCATGGATTGGATAGCCGCAAATGACTAAAAGGACTCAGCCGGTGTGGGATAAAGACCGCTTTCTGCCAACATACAAGCCATATCCGAAATACCTGAAAAGCCTGAAAATGCTTCGCGGGGGAATGCAGATATCCCACATCCATTTGCGGACTTCCTTTCTTGTAAAAAACATAATGAAAAATTCTTTCCATGCCCTGAAGTATTCCGCAGGATCCATCTGCCGGACTTCATCATGCCATTGGCGGAGGGCATTGGTTCTTTGGACACTCGATTCAGTGATGGCAATATCTGCCTTGTTTAACAGATCCTTCCAGGCAGCCGGACTCAAAAATTCCGCATTGCCCAGGACCCGTGACAGGTATTCAGCCAGTTTTGCAGGCGGGGTTTCCAGCCAGGTCACTTCATTCAATCCTACATAACCACCGGATTTGGCAACCCGCACAAGTTCATTCATTAATTTTTTTTTGTCCTGAGAAAAGGCCGCCACGGATTCGCAAACAACCGCATCGAAAACACCATCTTCAAACGGAAGGTCATGTGCATCCGCAACTATGAATTCTGTTCTGTTTTTGACTTTTTTTCTTGCAGCCCGTTCCCTGGATCTTTTGACCATCATTTCAGAAAGGTCTATGCCCGTCACTTTGCATCCATAATCCCTGGCCATGTAACACGAATTGATCCCCACCCCGCATCCCACATCCAGCACATAAGAATCCTTTTCAATGTTACAGGCCCCGATTAACCTTTTTGTTGCCTCCCGGCCGCCCATGTGCTTTGTCATTCCCCACGAGGCCTGCAGATCAAAATAGTAAGATCCGGACATGTTTTTCAATTATTCCAAGACAATGGTTATTCCTTTTTCCCTGTTTCCACCTTATCCCAATCGGCATAATGAGCAATATTTAGATTCGTTTTGGGTTCGGTGGTATAATTCTCATTGCTGTTGTATGTCCATCCCATGGTGGAAGAACCCCCGCCAGACTGGGTGGTGATCAACGCCGCATTGCGCACCAGTCCGACAGGGAAGACCTGATCCCTGGGCAGTTCCCGGTCACCGTGGGTGGGATCGTTAGGGATCCACCCGTAACCGGGCAGATATACCTCCACCCAGCGGTGATACACATCGTCCATGTAAGCGAGTTCATTTCTGTCCCAGACCGATCCGACATACCGCGCCGGGAGTCCGGCCGCCCTGCAAAGCGCAATGAATACGAAAGTATATTCCGAACAGGAGCCATGCCCGTTGGCAAGGACCGTCGGTGCGGTGTCCCATGCACCATCCATTTTGTAGTACAGATGACCGATCAGGTACTGATGGAGCTTCCGCATGATCCAGTACGGATTGGTTTCCTCTCCCACAACCCGGCGGACGGTTTCCCGGACGGCTTTGCTGTTGATCTGATATTTCTCATCATCCCGGAGATACTTTTGCTTAATATCATCCGGGATATCTTCCAGGGATCCCATATTTTCAGGATACAGAAAATACCGCACATTGTATGCTGCAAAGACTGTGGTCACCCGTATATCCGTTTTTTCTCCGGGTTCCAGATCCCGGAAACGGAACAATGCCGTTTTCTGACCCCAGGAATCGGTCACCACCTCATCCGGTTCCTCGTTATAGGTGATTTCTCCGGATATCTCCTGATTTTCCCTGTTTTCGGGCAGCGCGATATGTATATTCAGTGTTTTGATCTTCCCCGGTCCGTAACAGGTTACCTGATGATGAAAGGTTACCTGGTGCCACTGTTTGTCTTTGCGGACAAACTTTCCGGGATCTCTTATCGCCAGCCTGAATACTTTGTCCTCCTCATGATCCACCACCCATAAAGAATTTCCCTGAATTGCGAGTCCGTGCACATACACCCCGGGGGCATCCATAATGATGACAACAAGTCCTGTCCCGGGATCGACCATATAGATCTCATCGGTCCCCCGGTCTGAGATCCACAGGTATTTGCCGTCAAAAGCCATTCCCCTGGGATCTTTCGCGGGAGAAGGAAAAGATTGAATGGTGGTGCCGTCGGACTGGTTGAAGCAGATGACCTTATCCGTTTCATCATCGACACACCAGAGGTACCTGCCGTCAAAAGTCAATCCTTTGGGGCTTTTTGAGGGTGCCTGCAAGGTTTTCAGAATGGTGCCGTCTTCCGGATCGATCCTGAAGATCATGCCATCCAGGTCCTCCGATTTATCGGTCCGTCCCCGGTAATCGGCATTCCAGAGACATTTTCCGTCCCAGGCAAGTCCCATGGGCCAGTAAGCCGGTGACTCGATCTGACGGACCGTCCTTCCCGTTTCCGGATCAATGCAATGCAGCTTGTCGGTCCCCCGGTCGGCCAGCCACAGGTTCTCCCCGTCAAAACAGAGTCCGGTCGGAAACTCCCCCGGCGTCCTGAAATCTGCAATGATTGATCCTGTCTGTGCATAAACACAGGCTGAAAATGCACAAAACATCGATCCTGCCATAATCAGTTTCTTCATAACTACAATCCTCCCGGATTGATCAGGTTATATCCCGTGGCCGTTAAACTTTGGGCGATTTTGTAATAAGGTGAATTGTATCTGTGTATAGCAATACGGGAATCCCTTGCATTCCGGTCGGCCCAGATCCTGATCCTTCCGTCCGGATAGTAACACAGCAACTGCTCTCCGGGCAGGTCCATAAACTTTGAAGCCATGGCAATGAAGGCATTTTCTCCCAGATATCCGATGACATTCCCGGAAAATGCATAGACCTTCCTGTCTGACTGTTCACCCTGGGCACATGCAAATTCATGATACCCGTCACCGTTCAGGTCAACGGGGACCGCACGTAATGTGCCCACCTGAGAGCCAACGGAGAACTCCTCAACCACCTGAAGGTTAAAATTGCCCGGATATTGTCCGTTCAAGTCCGCACCCGTTAAAAGAATCCAACAAATCATTAATAAATAAATTCCTGTTTTCATGGTCATTTGATATTTAACATGTTTTTCGCTTCATCCCTGTTGAAATGGCTTATTTTGAAAGGGTGTGCCTCGGTGATGAACACATAATCATCCGGATTGATCTCCGGGTTCAACTGGTAATAGGGATTGATTACCGTGTCCCGGTCATAATCATAAACCGTGGGAACCAGTCCGTGCCTGTTCCAGATAAAATTCCATGCATTATATGAGGGACCGGCACGTTCCAGGTCCCCGCAAAGGGCCAGTAATCCGGGGAAATATGCATCCCGTTGGGTGAGTCCGGCAAGATGACGGTCAGCACAAGCAGGAGGATATTTCTCATCGTTTACCGATTTATGTTTGTTCAGCCTTTCCACCAGCATGGATGCGGCATACCTGATCCCATAAACTATGCATTCTTCATCCACGGCAAAATCGGGGGAATGGGGCATTGAAATCAAACCTTTCTGAAAATCGGATGCCCCCAGGAAAAAATACACACCGGGCACATTTTGCTGGAAGTAGCAAAAATCATCATTGAAACCGGGAACTACCCCATAGACGGGGGCGACAGCCTGCTCCCCGTAGACATCTGATATGGCGTGCAATGATTCCTTTGTCAGATGAGGATCGTTCATCATCGTGGGATATTCAAAAGCATACTCAATGGAAACCAGGTCATGGTTGAATTCCGAATTGCGGAGCCGTTGCCTGGCTTTTGCAATGGCTCCGGTCAATAAATCTTCATGGCTGCCGGTCAGAACCGTTTCAACCTGCGTCAGTTCGTTGAGGACTGTTTTCGTATAATCAATTTTGTCTTCTCCATTTCCGGTATTCCGGTAGGTGATCCTGATCACTTTCATCCGGGCATAGACTTCATTTGGTTTGGCAGCTATTGATCCGGCCGGTATGGGATTGACATGCAAGGCATAAATCTCAACGGGATCGATCAGTTCAAACAACCCGTCATCGATCATGGACAGGGCCCCTTCGAAGTTCTCCTCCGATGGCTGGAAGATGAAATAAATGGTCCCGTTGATATTTTCTTTCTGTGCTGCCAGCACATTGGCCACCCCCATCCCGATTGCTGTATGAACGTCATGCCCGCGTATGTGCCCTGTTTCCATCGCATCCATATCTGCACGCCAGGCGATCTTTTTGCCGGGGTTCCGGCCATTCAGAATGCCCACCACCCCGTATCCTCCAATATGGCTCCTGACATCCAGTCCGAGCAACAAAAGATATTCCTCAACGATTTTTGAGGTCTTTCTCTCCTGCCCCGGCAATTCAGGATGTTCATGCAGGTCTCTCCGGATGGCAATCAGGTAATCCCGGATTTCATCCGTGCGCTGCCGGATTTTTTCGTGAACCGTTGATCCCCCGGAGCTTTCCTGACCTGAGAGCAATGAACCGGCAAGCAATTCATTGCCAAAAGCTTTTTCTTTTACAATGGAATTGAACTTAGCCGTTTCTTCTATAACCGGACTATGGGCGGAATGATGAAAGGTATAAAAGGCCTTCCGGGGCGCTTTCAGCTGTTCATAAAAGTCTTCGGCCACTGCATGGGGTGACTGGGCATCATATTTCCCCTGAAGGATATAAACCGGCAACTGCATGCTGTCGATCTCACAGAAAAGATTTCTCTGGATTATTTCCGGCCAGAGATGTTCAAGTGAGAACATACTTCCCTGCAAAGCATTGAGTTTTTCACCCAGGGTATATTCTTTTGCCTGCAGGACCAGTTTAATCACCGGCCATATTCCACGGAAATCCCGGGCAATGCCGTATCCAAACTCATTGGCATAAGACCGCTGAACCTTCAGATAGTCCAGCCACTCCCTGCTGCCGGCCAGTGAATCCGGAAAGCTGATCCGGGAAAGCTCCCTGACCGCCTTTTCATCATGCTGTCTGACGGCTGCTTTTTTGACCAGTTCCAGTGCAACCTGTTCACCTTTGTACTGATCACAGACCTGTCCCACACCAAAATATGCATGATACAGCTGAGGATACCGGTAGGCTGTCAGGATCCCCAGAAAAGAGCCCCAGGAATGCCCCATTAGGAATATCTTTTCCCGGCTGAAACGTTCGATGAGCTTTTGGCTGAGTTCCCGGGCATCCGAAATGAATTGTCGGACATTCATGGTTTCCGGTGGGATGTCTTCGGAATAGGATTTGCCGGCTCCCCGGACAATAATGTACTGCTCATATCCCCCCAGGGTGATTTTTTCAATGGCGGAAATGCTCCCGGGAATTGTCTTTCCGTTCCGGTCTGTAATGGGTTGGGGGGTACCCGGACTCATCATGCGGAGGGCAACAGCGAGTCCGGAAACAACGATGATCAGTCCGGCCAAAAAGTACAGAAATGCTTTGAGAACTTTTTTCATAATGGCTTGATTACAAACGGATTACTATGTTTTATGACTTCCCGGATTTTTCATGACTGTTTTTTATCTCTCCCGATCTTTTTAATGAATGCCTGGCCACTAACGGCCCAATGAGCTCAAAGACGATAACGGTCCCCATAGTTGTGGTCAGCATGATTTCCGATATTTCCTTGAATGCTTCATTGGCGTATATACTCAGTACAAGTCCGATCACGATCCCACCCTGGGGAAGCAATCCCCCGGCCGTATTTTTCCGGATGACCGGATCCGCATTTACCAGACGGGCACCTGCATCCGCTCCGGCGTATTTCCCCGTGGTCCGCAATGCAACAAATATCAGGATCAGGATGGTGGCCTTCGGAATGGTGGTTATATCCAGATGGAGTCCGCTCAACAGAAAAAAGAAAAGGAAGATCATGTCTTCGGTATAGCGCTCCAGTATTCTGTATATCTCTTTCTGCCTTTTGCATTTATTGGCGACTACAATCCCTATGGTCATAGAGGTCAATACTTCATCCACTTGTAAAACTTTCGAAATGCCCACACCGAATATTATGATTGCGAAAACCACGATAACCCATTGGCCTTCGCCTTTGATCCGCAAGATATCGGAAACCAGCAGCAGGAGGATCCCCAGGGCCAGTCCCGTCAGGATGGCCACGGCAATCTGATATACGGAATTCGCAATGGGATTCCCGAACAGGCCGGTATGGCTGCCCGTGAAAATGGAAATAATGCCCAGGGTGAGGCTGAACAGCAAAATACCCAGGGCATCATCCAGCGCGGCAATTCCCACAATGGTATCCGACACTTTCCCTTTTGACTTGTACTGGTGCATAACGGCAAAAGTCGCCGTGGGATCGGTCGGACTGGCCAACGCGCCGAGTATCAGTGAAAAATACAATAAATTCATGTGACCGAAAGACAAAATGCCTGGAAACAGCAAATCAAAACCAAGAATGCCCGCGGCAATCAAAATATATGGGAAAATACTGGCCGCCAGTGTGATGCTGATTATTTCATTTTCATGTTTTCTGATCTTTGACCATTTTAGTGCCCCTCCGATCTCAAAAACGATAAATGCCAGGCAAACATCCATCAGGGGATGGGTGGCATCCAGTACGCGTTGTTCAACGAAACTGACGGTGTTCGGACTAAAAACAATGCCGGTGATGATGTAACCGATTATTTTGGGCAGACCGATCCTGGTCATCAGGAATCCCGCCGCATATCCGGTTATCAGCAAAAGGCCTATGGTCAGCAGTATATTCATTTTGTCCTGATTTTTTGTCGATTTTCCACAATTGGCAGAACGAGGGAAAAACCCGCGCTGATGATAAAATCATTGACCCCTCCGTTGGGTTCTTTTATTCCGGCATTGCTGATGTGCCTGAATCCGGGCCTGACATCCACGTAAAAATTTCCCGAAGCCCTGATATGCATGCCAACAAAAAGGTTATCTGAAAATATAAATCCGCTTGATTGCCTTTCGGGCGTTCCCGACACATAGTGAGGCCCGGTGCTGACCAATAAGTAAGGGCTGAACCGTCCCTTCAGTATCTTTTTCATGACCATTATGCCGGCATTCAGTCCAAATTCATAACCACTGGTTATATCGCCTGTCTGATCATTGATTCGGAACCGGGTTATGTTGTACTGGGGCTGAACCACTGCTTCCAGACTCCAGGTTTTTATTTTCAGCAAAGCATAATAATACTGAAACTGCAGGAACCATACACGATAGTCATATTGTACATCATCGAAAAACAGGCCCGGGTTCTGTCCCCCGTAGCCGGCAATGAATCCGGTCTTATGTCTGCCGTCATCAGGCATATCATTTCCGGGAGCCGGAATATGGTTCAGCACCATGATGACAATGGACAGGCAGACAAAGATTCGTTTTCCGGGAACCTGCATATTTACCGGTTTTTCATTATTATGACCCATAGGTGTCTGGACGGACTCGTATCTTCGTTCATCGTCCCGGGCAATTCAAGATATACACCCCAGTGGTAACCCCGGCCGGACAATATCCCGTATTTCGCAACCGTGTACAATTCCGGCAGTTCGTATTTCAGCGTGAGCGGTTCAGGGCTGTTCTCGAAAGATTCCTGAAAAGGATTGCCTTGTTTTTCGCCCTGCAGTTCAACTTCAAACACATCCCATTTTTCGATCCGGTTTTGCTCTTTTTTTTGTTGTTGCCTCTGACCCGGCGTGCAGACAGCCAGTGGAAACCAACAAAATAAACGATACGGATAAAAACGCAGATTTCATCATTTTTTTGAGGTGTCGGTTTTATTTCCTTAATTTAATAAAAGTAAAACCTGATTAATTCATAAACTCCAAAAATAGGAGATTTTCTTCGTTGTTTTTTATAAAATCATGATGTATTTTTAAATTCCAAAACACAACAAATCCAATGAGCAGGTATATCTTCAGACCCAGATTCTGGTTTCCGGTTATTCTGATATGGACATCCGGTTTATTGACATTGCATGCACAAAGCCGGAAGCTTACTCCTGAAAATATCTCACGGGCAATAGATTCGGCATCGGTGATCATCAGCCGGGATCCCATGCGCCCGGCTTTCCACCTGACCCCGCCGGCAGGGTGTATGGGCGACCCCAATGGAGGGATATACCACAACGGCTGGTATCATATTTTATACGGACTCAATCCGTTCAGCGCCGATTTCGGCGGCTGGTACTGGGCCCATGCCAGGAGCCGTGATCTTTTGCACTGGGAGCACATGGAACCGGGGCTGACACCTGCTTTCGAACTGGGATTATCCCGTGTTGGTTCGGGGTCTGTCATCATAAACGAAGAGGGCAAGCCGCTGGCTTTTTATTCGACGGGCAAAGGCGGTTCCATGAAATTCTGGCGGGCTGAGATGACCGGTGACCTGAACGGATGGAGTCATGACGGCCCCAACCCTGTTCTGACACTTGACCAACCTGAAATACCCGAATTCAATAAATCCTGGCGGGATCCTTTTGTTTTTGAAACCCAGGGGAGAACTTTCATGATCGCCTGTGCAGGATTCTTCGAAGAGGAATTTGTCCCGGTACCCATCTTCGAGGGAAAAAATGCCGGCCTTACCGAATGGGAATACAAAGGCATCCTTTTCACATACCCGAAACACAAGCACAGGAATTTTGAAGTTCCCGAGCTCAGGCCGCTTGGGGACAAATGGGTATTTCTGGCATCCTGTGATGCGCCGGTGGACAGAACCGTTTATTTTACCGGAGACCTTGATATTGATAACTTTGTCTTTACTCCGGTTTTTGAGGGCATACTGGATTACAGCGGTCATTATTACGCCCAGGAAACTATACAGGACGACCAGGGAAATTTATTCCTTATGGCCTGGATACCCGGATGGGACAGGAGATGGATGCCCAATTACAGGGACGTTTACCGGAAAAACACCTCTGAATTGTGGAACGGATGCTTCGCCATTCCCCGGCAGTTGAGCATTGACGGCGACGGAGCACTCATCCAGCAACCGGTTGGCTCCATGAAACAGCTTCGTGGTGAACATTTTACGGTAGGTCCTATGGAACTGCCGGTTCACAGTGCGGTCACGGGATCGGATGTACTGAAGGAGATCCGGGGAAACCAGCTTGAGGCAAAGCTTGAACTCGAACTTGGAACCGCTTCGTTTTGCGGACTCAATGTGCTGTGTGATGACCAGGGCAAAGGTGGATTGTATATCATGTGGAGCGGGGATGTGATCAATGTGGGGGGGGTGAAAGTGCCCGTTGAAGAATGGGATTATGGCGATCCCCTGCAATTGCAGATCTTTATTGACAAACAGCTCGTGGAAATTTTTGTCAACGGTGGCAGGTATTGCATTACCCGCCAGGTGAAAAAGGAATACATCAAGGGAGACCGCATAGCCCTGACAAGGCTTGGAGGCATTGCAAGGCTAAGGTCCCTGGAGGCCTGGAAACTGAATCCGTAATTCTATTTGGAACGGAACGCCTCAATCAGTCCGCTCAGTTCTTCCCGGACATCTGCATAGGCAGGAAAATTGCTCACATTGGTTTCCGAAGCCGGGTCCTTTTCAAGGTCATACAGTTCCGTGGCAACCAGTCCGGGTTCCTCACCAAGCTTCCACCATTCATTGTACCGGTAATCCCTGAACCGGACGCTGTACCCCATGGCATCCGATCCGTCCACTTTCCGTCTTACCTGGGTAAAAGCAGGTTTTTCTTCGAATTCTGTATCCGGATTTTCCAGCAGGGGCAACAGCGACCGTCCGGGAAGCTCCTGGTGGGGATTTGGCAAACCGCAATATTCCTGCAAGGTCGGATACAGATCGATCAGTTGCACCAATGCATCGCTGGCGGACCCGGCAGTGGTGACACCGGGAACACGAATGATCAGAGATGCCCGGGCCGATTCCTCATAAAGGTTGTTTTTGTGCCATTCGCCGTGCTCGCCCAGTTGAAATCCATGATCGGAAAAAAATACGATGATCGTATTTTCCATCAACCCGTGGTCTTCCAGTGACTGCAACAACCGCCCAACCTGGGAATCAAGGAATGATACACTGGCCAGGTAACACATCCTCAGCTTTTTCATGGCCTCCGCATCACCATAATTGGGTGGAACCACATTGAAAGCAAGGTCCGTCACATCCGTACGGTCCCCCGGATCGGGCAAATGTATTGTATTCAGCGGATAGGGCCAGAAATATGCCTCCGGAGCAATGAAGGGCGCATGCGGGCGGCGGTAACCGACGGCAAGGAAAAAAGGCTTGTCAAGGTTCAGGTCCAGCTGGCGGATGGCTTCCTGGGTTGACTGTCCGTCATCCTGTGCCAGATCAGATTCGAAAGAGATCATACCGTAATCAATGGCTCCCGAATGCCCGGGCCACTCATGGCGGATGCCCTTCCGCGGAAAGGGAGGCATACGCCGTTCTCCCTGATTGGCCGGGGGACAATTGACACGGAAGTCCCAGCTCTTCTCGTCGTCATATTTCCATTCCTCATCCGGCCAGCGGAGATCCCAGCCGTCCACATGAAATACCTTGCCGATGGATGCGGTGTAATAACCGTTCTCACGGAACAGTTGGGGCAATGTGGTTACATCCGGTACCAGATCGCGAATCGGAGCCCACAGTCCGCCCAGATCTTCCGACCGCATGCCGGTCAGAAATGAATTCCGGGACGGGCAGCATACCGGGTACTGGCAATACGCCTGGTTGAAGCGCATTCCTATTTCTGCAAGCCGTTCCAGATTCGGAGTCACGGCCATCTCTTCCCCTTTGACACATAGATCATCGGAAACGATGAAAAGGACATTCATTTTTTCGGGTTCTCCGGCTGCATTTACCCCTGCATTGCCGGCGGCAAACGGACTGATCAGGGCCAGAAAAAGCGGCTTACTGACCCGTTGCCAGTTAAACTTGATCGAATGAGATTCTGGTGTTTGCATAATTTGATTTTTTATTGTTTGATGGTGATTTCCGGCAATTCAACCGGCAGGCCCTGCTTGTTGTCTTTTCTGAATATGGGTACCGCCCGTTCATCACCTGATTCATATTCCTTCAGGAAATATCCTCTGCGATTGACAAATTTTTTTCCGTCTGTTTTCCCGATCATGACATATCCGACCGGATAAAATCCCCCGGCCCTGTTTTCATCTGTAATGGTAACATATTCCAGGGGCCTGTTCCGTTTGGTCTGCCACAGATGCTCCCCGTGGGGCATGAGCTCAATTTCCCTGATCGCTCCGGCCTTTTTCAAAAACATCGACGGAAATGAACAAAACGTCCTTCGCCTCCACCAGAAGGCCGTGCCTTTCATATGTTCCGGGCCATTCCGGGCCATCTTCATATGCCGGGCAAAGGCATCCTTATATATTTTTACCGCCTTCAGTTTTTTCGATTGGCGCCAGGGATTGTCACCGATTTCATGATCTCCGATGGAAGTGCAGAATTTCAGTCCGTGATGATCCATCCTGCTTTTCCATGCCGTATAATACCGGTCGGAATACTTCGCAATGGTATCTTCATCATTCCATACCGGAGCATCCCAGTGTCCCATGACAAGGTCACCGGGCACCACCAGAAAATCGGGGTTCTCACTTTTCGCCGGGGCAAGGATGGAAGACAGGGCATCCTCCCATCCTTCCTGTGGATAATCACAGTCCACATTCAGGAAGTCGGGCATGCTTACAAATGTCCAGGATTCATTTTTACTATCCTTGCCGGATTGACACGAACACAAAACAATACCCGCCAAAAGAATCGAAATGAACGTTTTCAGTGCTTTCGTTTTTCTCATGGCTCTCATTTTCTCCTTGCTTTCAGTTCCTTCTTGCTTTCCGTTCCATGGGCAAAATACAATAATAAACAAACTGATTCACCGGCACTTCCACGCCATATTCCCTTGCGAGTCTGACCACCGTCCCGTTCTGATATTCAATCTCCGATGGTTTGCCCTCCATTACATCCCTTGTCAATGAGGAGTTTGCACCATAGGGCAGGGAATCAAAAAATTCAACCGTTTGATCAACAAAACCCGGTTCAATGTTGATCCCCATCTTTTGGGACAATGCATATATCTCATTCAGCAGATCTATCATCATTTGCCTTGTTTCCTTCAATTCCCTTATTTCACCGTAGGTAGTCCGCGTAACCGCCAGTAAGCCACTAACACATACTGCCATAAACTTCTTCCATATGTCTGAATCGATGTCGCCGGAGATCCGTGATTTAATTCCTGCCCGGTCAAAAAGGTCTTTGATTTTTCTGACCCGTTCAGAACGGGAATGGTCGGTTTCCCCGAAAACAATGGTTGGTGTCACCCCGAAATGATTGATCACACCCGGAGATTCGATCTTGCTGATGATCCTGCACATTCCGCCAAGGATGTTCTTCCGGTCTATGGTTCCGGCCAGTTCATCCACCGCTAGCACTCCGTTCTGCAATGGAAGGATCACGGTTGTCTCATGCATGATCGTTTTCAATTCTTCCCTGATCTCCTTTACCTGCCACGATTTCACAGCAAGAATGATCAAATCGGCCGTACCGATTTCCCGGATGTTGTCCGTTGCGGTCAGATCACCGACATGAAAATCCCCCAGCAGGCTTTTAACAGTTAAGCCTTCACGCTGCATGGCCTCCAGATGCGCACCCCGGGCCAGGAAAGAAACATCACACCCCGCCTGTTTCAGTTTTGCTCCATAATATCCGCCTACCCCTCCGGTTCCGATGATTGCAGTTCTCATGGATTTTTCATTAATGTAATCAATTCATCAAGGTGATTCTGATAGACTTGTCCCGGCGTGGCATGATGATCGTGACATATTCTGGAAGCCATGCCGACCACTTCGCCCATCATGCCGGTAGTGCGCATGACCCTTGCCGCACCCAGTGCCTGATGGGTTACACTTACATGCCTGCCTGCCATGAACAGGTTGGCGACATTCCTTGAATACAGGCAGCGGTAAGGGATCCAGTAGGGACGCGGATAGTCCGTATGATAATCCTGCGATATATATGCATCCCCGGGGAACCCTTCGTTGTATTCGGGATGGGGAAGATGAATATCGATATCCCAGGTAGCGGGGACACAGCCGTCTTCATATTTCCTGGATTGAATCAGGTCTTCTTTGGTGAGAATGACATCACCCAGCAGTCTTCTGGATTCCCGTTTGCCGGATATATATGCGGCCCAGTCGAGTTTGTGACCGGGATAAAGTCCGTCTGTGTTCTTCAGGCAATCCCATGCCCCGTACATTGCCCTGAAATTCCAGTCACGTATGTATTCTCCCTTCCGGATGGGATCATGATCAAATCCGCTTTCCCAGAACCAACTGCCCAGTGCCCCCAGCCCTTTTCTTCCGTACACACCCGGATGATCTTTTCTTCCGGGGAATGTCCTGTCACTGAGATCAAGTGCCCAGGGGCAATCGGGAAAAGGAACAGGCTCACCGGTTTCAACCACATTCCAGAGATTGGACCTGCCCATATGCTTTTTTTCGGTCATTTCATAATCGGCGCCCGCCAGGTAACCTATGCATCCGTCCCCCGTACAATCGGCAAAATACCTGCCCGGGATCCTTTTCCGCTTACCGGTCAGTACATCCTGGGCAATAATGGCAGCAATCCGTTCATTGTCCATGATGACTTCATTGGCCCGGTGCCATAAAAACAATTCGATGTTTTTCTCGGCCTTCAGCAATCCGAGCTTTTTCTCATCTTCATAAATCACTCCTGTATTGCCGGGGCCATAATGTGCTGCTTTTTCCTGCTCCAGTTCCTTCACAATGTTGCCGATATTCTCATAGGGCTCGAAATTTGTTTTTCCGCCCAGCCATACCCGCACTTCCGAACTGTTGTTCCCGCCCACCACAGGACGGTCCTGCACCAGCGCCACTTCCAATCCCAGCCTAGCCGCAGAAAGGGAAGCGCAGATACCCGCAATGCCTCCCCCAACGACCACCAGATCGAATTCACGGCAGTTTTCCACTGTTTCCGTGTTCAATTGTTTCCTCCTCCACGAGATAAGTTCCTCAGGTTTTTCCGGTGGCACAAAAGACAAATCCCTGGTCATGTAAATGGCATCGATCCTTCCTTCAAATCCGGTAAGGTCATGAATATTTATCTGACATTCCCGCTCATTCATCCGGACAGTCCCGCCATCCTGCCAGTGCCATTCTGCTCCTTCCGTTCCAAAAACGGTATCAAGAGATTGCCGGTTTACAATCAGTCGAAATTTGCCGGGTGCACCCTGAGCGTTCCAGGTTGCCACCCAGTCGCGGGTGCGCACCCAGATCCTGTATTCCCCGGGGGACGGAAGCAAAACATCCGTTTGTGCATCTTCCACAGGATTGCCCAGGCCATGCGCCAGCAGAAACGGTGATCCCATCTCATCCATGAATTGCTGGTCGACGACCCACCCGCCTTTTTCCTGAAAAGATTCGGCTTCTATAAGGATATCCTTCTCATTGTTGCATGAGAAAAGGAGAAGGAGCAAAGAAACAAACAAACAATTACGATATCTCATTCGGAATAAATTTAGTTATGAAAAGTTTTGGTTACGGGGATTGATTTTATTCTGTTTATTTTTCCTCCCATTGACCCATTTGTCCTGAAGCTCCGAATGGCCACAAGGGGCCGGTTGTTCGCTTTCCCACTGTCGATATTGTTTTTGCATTTCTTCAAAAACACCGGGAAAAACCTTTGAAAGATCATGCTTTTCAGAAGGATCGGTTTCCAGATTGAATAAAAACCACCGGGCCTGGTCTTCGGGAACACCATAACCGCCATAACCGCTGTAGCCATTGTAAAACAATTTCCATTTTCCGTTTCTCGCGGCTTTGGTCCCTCCCATCCTCCAGAACAGCCAGTCATGAGGATCTCCTTTCTTTTCATTTCTCAGGCAAGGCATCAAATCCACTCCGTGGATATTCCATTCCGGCTCAATGCTGCCGTTTCCGGCAACAACTGCTGTTGGCAATATGTCCAATGTGCTGGTTATGCCGTCATAAACCCTGCCTTCCTGAATTTTCCCGGGCCATTTCATAATAAAAGGAACCCGGATGCCTCCTTCCAATGCATTCCCTTTGCCGCCGGAAAAAACAGTTTCCCGGTTGTACGGGCCATAATCTCCGTTATCATTGGTAAATATCACCAGGGTATTCTCTTCCAGTCCGAGTTCTTTTAATTTGCTGTTGATCCGGCCGATCGCCCGGTCCAGGGCCAATAGCATTGCCGCCCTGTAGCGCACCTTTTCAAATCCTTCCGGTTCATCTCCTGTAGCCATTTTCGAATCAATATATGCCAGGTCTTCTTCCGGGGCTTCCAGGGGGGGTATGCACCGCATTGAATGCTGTGTACAAAAAGAATGGTCTGTCCCGGTTCCGTTCAATGAAGTCACAGCTCTCCTCTGCAATGATGTCTGTCAGATATCCCGGATCCTTTACCTGGGTTGTTCCCCGGAAAATATTATCGCTTCTGTAATAATGCAACATGCTTCAGTAAAAACCGTAGAAATAATCAAAACCTCTTTTCAAAGGATAATATTCAGCCCCACAGTTTTCATCTCCGTCTTCCTCTTCCATACATGGACCGGAAAGTTAACAATTATTTGCTCATCGCCATAACTCCTTTTTTTCAAAGTAATGGGCGTGGGTCAACAGCCGGTAATTGTGATTTCTGCCCCCGGTGGCAATTTTTACCACACGGGACAAATTCTTGTCCCCGGCATGCTGCCAGAGCCGCCTGCCCGCATGGAAATGTTTGCAATGCCCGTCCATTTGGGGAGTTTTATCTTTTTTGGGGTGTGACGGATTATCCGTATATAACTTTATGTGTACTGATGTAATCAGGATCTATGTTGATACCCAGTCCGGACCCCGTGGGGACCTTTATTACGCCATCCACACTGGCAAAAGGTTCTGTCTTGCTCTCAACGGGGATGGTGGTTCCGTTTGCATCCCTGGTTTCAAACATCTTGAATTCATGATATTTGCCTGCATTCGGACAAGCTGAGGTGAAATGCAGCATATAGAGGTATCCCAGGCCTCCCCCGGACATGTGGGGAACGATCTTTTTCCCGCACACTTCGGCCATGCGTGCCACTTTCATGGAACGGATCATGCCTCCGAAATAAAACTGGTCGGGCTGCAGGATCTCAAATGCGTTGTTGGCGATCAGCCAGCGGAAAGCGTGCATTCCGAACTCTTCTTCACCTCCGGCCATTTTGATCTCCAGTGCATCGGCAACCCGCTTTTGTTCTTCATACCAGTCCCAGGGTACGGGCTCCTCATAAAAGTAGTAATTGTACTCCTCCAGGATCCTGCCAATGCGGATGGCTTCCTTTACAGAATAGGACCCGTTTCCGTCGATCATAAGGACCATATCATCCCCGAATTTTTCACGGGCCATACGGATGAGTTTTTCTGTCCTTCCCGGGGCATTATCAATATCGGAACCCAGGTTGTCTCCGCGGCCGGCACGGATTTTAATGGCCTTCGCATCGGTTTCCATTAGATCCTGCTGCACCAGCTCAAGGGATTTCTCTGGTTCCATGCTGCGCAGTTGGCCGTAACGACCCCCCAGATATATGGCGATTTCCGGATGATGGATTTCACCGATCAGCTTACCCACCGGCAGACCGGCCAGATTGCCGAGCATATCAAGAATTGCAAACTCAATGGTGGCAAACTGCACACACAGGGGGATGCCTTGCCTTTTGATATTGTATTCGGCGGACTCGAAAATCAATCTGTCCAGATCACGCGCATCCTGACCGGTAAAACGGTGATGCAGGGAATGCCTGAATATCGGGTATCCCTGGTTCGAGATAAAGGGGTGGCCGACGGAAATGCCTTCCGCACCATCCTTTGACCTCACACGGCAAATGAAATTGTTCCTGTCCCGGAGCAATTCAAGTTTTTCAATGATTACCGGAGAAGGGAACAGTTCCCTTTTCAGCACGGGTTCCGATCGTGCCTTGTCCAGCGGAGCATAGTCGGGAAAACCGGATTCCTGACTTCGGTCTGTAGCACAGGATGAAAATGGGATCATGGCTGAAGCGGCCCCGGCCGCTGCCGCGGTTGAAATGAAATTCCTTCTGTTGGTTCTCATGATTAATTTTTTTTATTATTTTTCTATCCCCGCGAAACCGTCATAATACAAGTTGCCAAAAAGGCAAGAAAAAAACTGCGTTTCATTTTCCGGCCGTTCCCTGTCTGGTTGCATCCTCCCAATCGTCTGTCCTGAAGGACGATGCAGGCAAAAGACTGGTATCATAAAGCGTCCCCACGATCCAGTTCTGCCAGGCATAACGCACTGCCACCGGATTTGACACTTTATCGCTTTTTACCTGTACTTCGTTGCGGTTCACAATTGCAGCATCGGCCGGATAAAACACCCTGTCTTCCCCGGCGATCTCAAATCCCTTTAGCTTTTCAAAGGCATACAATCCGGTCTCCGCATTTTTGAATTTCAACAGGATCCCGCCATCTTTTGCCTCGTGCGACTCATAAACCGGAGAAGCACAATCCGCGGCATCGAAGCCGTAGGTTTTGCTGAGGGCGTTAAACAGCAATCTGTCCGCCACTTCTTTTTTCTTTGGCGGGTGAATGCAATATTGGTCCCCGATGTCCATGGTAACGGCGATGCCTGAATTGGGGATCAGATCCAGGCATTGCAATTGAACCTCACGGATAAAAGCTGAATTTTCCACCGTATTGAACACATCATTGCCTTCATATATGAAAGGTGCGATCTGTACATAGAAGAACGGGAAATCGCCGATTCCCCAACGGTTACGCCAATCCTTAACCATGGCGGGAAACAGATCCCTGTATTTCCCCGGTTCCTTGCGGTTGGACTCACCCTGATACCACAACGCTCCTTTTATTGTATACGGGATCAACGGATGGATCATGGCATTGAACAGGGCCGTCGGAATATGATTTGTATGTTTTGTTATATCCACATCTTCAAGATCGACTTCCTGATAAGTGCTTATTACTTCCTTGCTGATCCAGGCCTGAACGGAGCTACCGCCCCAGGAAGTGTGGATCACACCCACCGGCACATCCAGGATTTCCTGCAACTGCAGTCCAAAGAAATAACCGATGGCGGTAAATTCCGAAACGCTCTCCGGAGTTGCCTGTTGCCAGGCCGTGTATTTCTCAACATCCTGCAAAGGGGTCCCGGAACCGACCCGGTCTACCGTAAACAAACGCAAATCGGGATTATGACCCCTTGCAGTTGCCATGTTGGAACCGAATGTAGGTTGTCCGTCATAACCTTTGACCGGTTGTTGCATATTCGATTGTCCCGAACACAACCAGACTTCCCCGAACAAAACATTCTCCAGTACAATATCCGATTCCCTGCTATTGATCCTGATGGTCTGCGGATCTTTGCTGTTGGTGGTTCCCAGTTCAACACGCCAATTCCCCTCATTGTCCGCTTCCACATTCAATGGCACATTCAGCCAGGAAAGCTCAATGGAAATTTCTTCGCCGGCATCTGCCCAGCCCCAGATCACCACCGTGGTGTTGCGCTGCAAAACCATATCCGAAGAAATAATGGCAGGCAGTTCGACCTCTGCATTCACTGACGGTACAAACAGCAACAGAAGTACTGAAATAACGGAAAATAAAACAGCTTTTTTCATTTTTGTGAATTTTTAATGAATGAATTATCCTGATGAATTGAATATCGTTCACTGTTGCAGGCAATGCCCAGACCCAGCATGATCAGTAAAAAAAATCGTTTACATTTCACAATTGTTGGTATTTTGCCATTTGTAAACAAAAATATTTGCCGATATACCTGTTTCCGGTCTCGAACGGACCGGACAACCGGACAAAAAATCAAGATATAAAAAATTTATCAGATTTACCGGCATTGGCCGGATCACCGGTCAACCGAATTTTCTACATTCAGGGGTTTCAGACCTGACCAGGATGCAGTAAAAGCCGCCTGGTAGTTCGGAGACCATTCATCGCTGCTTGCCTGGAAAATCATATACCATTTTTCGTGGGGGGATGAAATAAAAAACATGCGGGGCACAATGGTAACCAGCATGGTTGAGCAGAATGACGGGTTTGGTAACGCGTGCCTCTCCAAAATCATTAAAAGATGAAAACACAATGTCATGGCTGCTCTTATGGCCGTGAAGTGTACAGAACAGGTGTCATTGGTCGTCATACCAAACGATCGAAGGGTATTGCATATTGTTATTTTTGCCGGTCAGACTAATCAATCTCAAGGCAATTGATTTCTTTGTAATCAATATTATCCAGAAATTCCTTAATGATAAACTCGTTTTCACGTTACGAAAGGCACGCTGAAATATCTTCTTCGGTAATTTCAGGAAAATCATTTGTTATTTCACCATGGGACATACCGGAGGCCAGCCAACTCAGCACATCATAAACAGAGATTCGGGTATTTCGTATACATGGTTTTCCAAACCTCTTTTCAGGGTTTATAGTAATGATATTGTGGTATCCTGTCATACTACAAATATAATATTTTTCTGCTCTCATAGATCGAAGAACAAAATTCCGAATGAATGAAGAACGGCGGTACTGAATGGGTATAATATTCAGGACATGATCAATTCACCAGGAAAACGCCCTCGAAGGGTTCAAAAGGAATTTCCAGGTTTTTTGGTGCTTTTTCGATCTTTCCGGTCAGGGGCCGGTAAAGGTCCCATTTTCCCCTGGTTCTTAATTCCGGCCGGATAACCTTATTGTCCGAACAATTGTTCACCACAAAATAAATATCCCGTCCATCCTTGTAATAATGCGTATAGCAAACCTTTTTATCAGGCGAAGGCAACCTGAAATCGACATCGATTTCTGACTTCAAAAGAGAAGTCAGATCTCCGGCATCGACCCGTTCCGTACCGGCCGGGAACAGGCGGCCGGCAATTTCATCAAATTCCTTCTGGTTTATTTTTGAATCTGCAAGATGAGGAATATCAGCCACCGGAACAATGATCCCGCCTGCTTCCGAAAATTTCTGCAGGGCCCTGAGCGTTTCCAGCTCCAGCGCCTCCACGGCAGGCAGAACGATCACCGGGTAGGATTCATCGGAAACATGCATGGCGCCGTCAGCAATAACCGCATCCCTGACCGCCTGTTCGTCGATAATGTCAAAATCAATCTGATCCTGTGCAAGGAACTGGCAGGTGTTGTGATAAACCTCAGCCAGGTCATCCATTTTTTCACTCAGGTTGCCCCGGTCCACTCCGGGCGTATCGTCAAACGGCCATGGGGTCCACCAGCACCAGCCGGTTCTGACCGGGTACAATACCGCCACGTCGCAAATGTGCCGGGCATGCTGAAGCATCAGCGCCAGACGCCCCACGTAATCCGTGTACGAACGGTATTTTTCTTCGCCCATATAAGACCAGTTGTAATACAGGGTCAACAGGTTAACACCCATGGCGTACAAAATATTGGCCTGTCCTTTCCACTGGGCCAGTGAAGTTTCCTTATCCTGGTTCACATGTTGCTGGTGTGCCGATGTTTCGCATTGCACCAGATCCCTTCCCGTGAGATGGGCCACCGAAGAAACCGCCTTGGGGGCGACCAGATTTCTTGTCAGCATACTTTCCGGATCGCCGTTCAGCATGTCAATCCCCGGTATCTGCATAGGCCTGATCACTTCCTGAAGGCTGCCCTCGAACATGATGTTTCCGTGTAATCCTTCTTCAGCAAGAGTATGGCCGGAAGATGCGATCCCGTTCTTTTCGCACCAACCGGCGATCTGCCCGTGGAAGGAAGTGGCATACAAATGCGCCGCCACATCCCAGTAATCCTGCCGTACATAATAATCTTCGGCTGTTTCCCCGGCAAAAACAGACCGCAAATGCGGCTCGACCGAATACCCTTTCATTTGCCGGAATATGTCAGGGAACCGTTTTGTCCAGGTCACCGATGCCGGCCGGTCAATGAAAAGCGGCATATCGAGGACCACATTCTTGCGTTCTTCAGGCGGGGATAAATGGGGAGCCAGCAAAAGCGGTTCGTCCATAAATGAAGCCTGTATATGTTTCCACAGATGTTGAGGTGTATTGTATACATAGGCCTGGTGGGTCACACGCAGAAAAGCTTTTACGGCTTCATGGTCAAGCACATCAATATATTTATTAGTCGTCCCGTGCGGGATCCGGGTAACAAAAGTGTCCTCGTATATCTGACGCCTGGCAAAATAACAGATCTCCCATTCGCCTTCCGGGACTTTCCAGTGCAAAGTCCCCCATTCATCCACATAATCCGAAATATCCACCGTCCTGTTGTTTCCCCCTTCATCCACAGGCTTCGCAACTGCAGCCACAAAAGCCCTGGCACTCACCGGCAGGGGATATGTAACCTGCTCCCCTCCCTGTGCACGGACAACATAACAGGCCAACCCTTCGGCCGAGTATTCCGGGTTTGCCCTGGGCACAATGCCCCCGGCACTCCCGCTCGGATAAGCATATTCGTCATACATCCAGACCGTCATCCCCAGATTGACGGCCCCTTCCAGTCCATAGCGCCAGATCTCCCATTGCCGGTCACTTTGCAGATAATCCTTAAAACCAACGTTGGCAACCACTCCCCCGACACCCAGATCCGTTAATTTATCGAGGTAGCGGTCGATCCCTTTAACACCGGTCAGCTCATCCGGATTTTCCAGGAACTTGTCAAAACCATGGATGATCTGCAATGGCCGGTACTCCATGGGCGGATTCATGAAAACCGTTCCGGAAAAAACATCAATGGCTTTTTCCTGTGCCTCCGCCTGAAACGGAGCGATCAGAAAAATACATGCAAAAACTGCGGTTAGAATTTTTAATTTTCTCATAATTTGATTTTTTAATTGTTTCCGGGCTTATTCATTAATTTGCTTTTATTCTCATATCATTGACATAATTGTCCGGAATCATTCAGATGTACAATTTGCAAAAAATATTTGTAACTTATTTGTTTCTGAATTTTTTCAGGTCCGCATCGCATGGTGAATTTTTGACAGGATCATTACCGAACGCTTATGCATACCATGAATCATAGCATAATGGCTGCCAGGATTGCATTATTCTCTTTATTGTCAATGATTTTCCCACAAAACGCCTATTCACAAAATATCCGTGCAGACACCGCTCTGGCAGACGAATTTTATGAAAAAGCCTGCATTTTAACGGACAGCGCCAGGTACGACAGTGCCATTGTTTATTATGCAAAGGCAGGTGCATTGTACCGGGAACAAGAAAAATGGAGAAAATATCTGTTAAACGAAACAAAACACGGGATTTGCTACCAAAAACAGTGGAAACTTGACCAGGCAACAGCTACAATAAAATCTGCGATTCAAAAGACATTGCCGAATATCGGTGAAAATGACACCATTGTTGCCGATGCATATCATTCCGCGGGCACCCTGTTGACAGAAAATCCCGGGGATACAGACTGGAAAGACCTTTCTTACCTGATAAAGGAATATAAAATGAATTCGTTTTTTAACCGCTCATACAAGTTGAATACAATCGGACAAATCTCATAATTGTCAATTACTCCAATTTTCAAATTCCTTCGGCGAAATCTTGTCAATCTTTGATAACCGTCTAATCGCTTAATTTCATTTAAATCTAATTCCAATTCCATTTATCAATGTGTTACATGATCGTCCAAGTACTTGTATACAATTCTTTTATAAGCGAAAACCCGTTGTGTTTTTCTTATTGCCTTTTCATACACACCACCCACTGATCGTTGTCGGGGGTGGAAAGTCCGCTGGGATTTTCGATCTCCGAAGGGTTACGCCAGACCGAGGAGCGCAAGTGCAGCCACCGCGACACATACCGGCCCGGGACGGCATCGATCGTCACCTCTCCCCCGCCGGGGAAGTACACAACATATTCCTCCCCCGGGATGGCCAGGCAAAAGGCTTCATTGGGGTCCCTCTCCGGTAGGAGTCCGTTCGAGGGCACATGCCTGAACAGATCCATGGAATCGGTCAGCATACGCATGCTCTGAATATGATGCCGGGCCACAGGGTTCAGGCCCAGGCCATAGGGCGGCCGGTGAAAACGCACGGAAGCATGTCCGGCAAAAAGATCCCGCCAGAAACGTTCTTCGCCGTCCTTGAAGGAACCGGCCCAGTCCTTTGTCCACTCCTCATAGATGGTCCCCCCGTAAATTTTCACATTGTTCACGGGCCGGATGATGCCGGTACGCTTCACCCGGTCCCTCACGAAAAGAGCCGACAGGTAATGTATCTCCCCGTTCTGGGCATTGTTGTTGGCAACATCCAGATAGTCATAGATATCCGGGGCATTCAGGGTGTTGGAGATGCTTGACCGGTCCAGAAAGGGATGGCTTTCGTCATCCTGCCTCCGGACCCCCTCCACTTGTCCGCCGGTGGGATCCCAGTTGTCCCACATCTCGGTAACATATATGGTTTTTCCCGCTTCCTTTGCTTTGCCTTTGATATACCCGGCCCAGTATTCCCCCCATTCCGGACGGGTGTTGGTCTCGTTGTCGATGCAGTACAGCACATGATCATAGGGGAAGGTAAAGGAAAGGATCCTGTCAATGAATTTTTTCTGGTATTCCAGCAACAGTGTGTTGTTGCCGATATCAGGGACACTTTCAAAGAAAGGGTTTACTTTCATCTGGGCCGTGTGGTCGATCACTTCAGGCAGACCCGATTCCCGGGCCGTATAGTTTGAATTGTTCAGCGGATTGTAAACATTTTGTACCCAGCCGCTTTCCCCATGGTAAAAATCATAGGTGGCCCAGCATTCGACCTGGGGAACGATGTCACGCTCATTGGTCAGACGGAGGAATGTTTCGAACTTTTCCCAGTACTCCGGGTTCCACCGGCTCAGATCAAAAAGTCCGTTCTCCCTGACATACGGTTTGGCATTCCCTTCATCCCGGCTGCTCATGGTGCACCGTACGTAATTGCCGCCCACCGATTGCAGCAGGTCAAGATGTTCTTCCAGCCGCGGGATCTGGAAAAGATTGTCCTCCACGCTCCCCCCGATCAGAAAAACCGGCCGGCTGTCGTACTGCCAGTAAAAGGGATTCTTTTCATATATGCGGATGTGCCCTTTGGAATGAGCTGCCGTTGGTTCTTTTCGGTCGCATGCCGGCAAAAGGAAAAACAGGCATGCAATTGCTGCCCGTGTGATTCCGGATGTTTTCATCATGTGTTGATTTGGTTATTGTAATTCGGTCTTTTGTTCACTTCCGTCCGTTGCCATGTACACCAGATAAAGGGTTCCGTCTTCCCCGGTTTCAAAACGCAGGGGATTTCCGGAATAATAATCATCGGTGTACCTTTCCAGCCGTTCATTAACCACTTCCTTGCGGAGCAGGTCAACCAGCAAATAATTGGTCTCCACCCTGCCCTGTATCTCAGCGGGCACGGATATGAGGATGGCCCATTTTTTGTTTTCCGGCACTTCAATGATCTGCAATATGCTGTAAGGATCATGGTACACAACAACCCCCCGGTCATATGCATGGTCGACCAGCAAGGTGTTTTCCCCGGGATCCAGGTAGACTTTTTCAATCTGGGCAGAGGTCAGGGATCCGGAAGAGATCAGCCGATCATGGAAGAATATCTCCGAAACGCAAATGTCATCATACCGGGTACCGGGACGGGTCTCCGTTATTTCAAATTTCAGGATCCAGCATGTATGTGCCACGGGGATATTGAAATTTGCATGATAATGCTGCCGGACTTTTTCCTTGAAATCTGACAGGGTTTCCGGATCAAAATCCAGGGGGACCGACCAAATGCCGTATTCATCGGGGACTTCCACCAGCTTTTTTTGCGGAAATTCCGCGGCCTTGTACAGCACAACCGTTTCGGTAACATATCCGTCCGGATTGATAGCCGCATAGAGGGACAGCCGGACTTTCCGGGGACGGGCATTGGCACGGTACAGGGCCTTGCTTTTCCCGTACCCGGGAAAAAAGTTCAGCACCGCATGCTCCGCATCCGGCAACCGCATGAATACGGACGGATCCTCTCCGCTTCCGTGCGTACCGCATACCCAGCAGGTGCTCAAATCGGTGTCAAACAAATGTGCCGGCGGATACCGGTCCAGGGGGTGATTACCGGTCCTAAAGGTAGTGTAGTCCAGGGTATCTGTCAGTTGTATCTCTGTCAGTTCAATATCCTCCCGGGCCCATGCGCTCCCTGTGAGGCAGGCCGCCGGAACGGCTAGGAGAATGAGCCATTCAGAGCAGCGTTTGCATGCGCTCGTAAACATTTTTCGAACATCTTTCATAGCTTGATTTTTGTATGCCTTCGAGGCTGTTTTTGTATGCATCCATTTCATTCAGGAGTTCCCGGATCTCATCCCTGCCCAGTTTTGAAATGATCTGCTCCACCACCGCCCGGCGGGAAACAGCCGATCCGTTTCTGCAATAAATGGTTTCCCGGATATACTCACGGTCTGTTTTCGGATAGATATCCTGAATGACCAGTCCCATTTCAGACAGGGGGACCTCCGACAGGCGTCGATGGAACTCCATATAATCCACTTCTTTTTCCTTCCGGCAGACCGCCCGGAAAACCGCGGTATCCACAGGTGTGATTTCCTTTGTCTTTTCATTGAATGCGTATGGTTTGCCGTACTTCTCCCGCAATGCTGATATCCGCTGGGAATCCGCTTTTGTTTCCGCTGCATATTCCAGGTGCCGGTCCCAGCCCTCCACGGGCGTAACCCGGTAATACACCAGGGAACCTTCATAAGCCAGCCTGCTTTTCCATGAAGAACGGTAACTGCCGGCATAGTCCGTCAGGTCCTGAAAACTCACCGCTTCCCGCAAGCTCCGGTCCCTGGAATCGTATACATAAAGACTGACCTCTTCCAGCAGGTATTTCGGGATCCCTCCGTCGGGGAACCGGGCGATGCCTTTGGCAGGTCTGTAGGCACGTTTTGAAATGATGCAGGCCACCCTGGTATGGTCACCGTTCCGGCAGGCACCGTGGTGCAATCCGTAATCCAGATGCACATATTCCGAATAACAGGATGTGGTGAACAACAACGATCCCGCCAGGACAATGCGGAGGACCTTATCCGGAATCAACCCTTTCATGGCTTCTCCCCTGCTTACCGGATATCCCCGGTATCCCCGGGGCAACCTTCAAATTCCTCCTTGGTGATCTCTTCAAAGCCGTAGGCTCCGCCGAAGGAATACCAGCGCTCACCCGAAGAGCCGATCCGGTTCAGGATGTGCACCATGATGTGGTCTTCATCCTTGTCCGCATAATAAACGACTGCCTGCGGATAGCCGGTCATTTGGTCTTTCCTGTACCGTATGCCTTTGATCTCCCCGTCCCAGTCCGACAGGTATTCTTCCTTCTGATCCCGGATGAAATCTTCATCCACGTTGACGGCCATGGCCACATCCATGGTGCTTTTCACGGTTTCAACATCCGTGTCCCGGAGTGCTTCCAGGGCGGTAACGGCAATTTCCCGTGCACTTTTCCCTTCGCTCACTTTGGACGCCCCGGTTTGTTCCCTGATGGTTTTGAGGGCTTCTGATGCCTGTTTCACATCTTCCACGCTGATTCCCGTTTCTTCCTCACTGCCCCCTGACCCTGAGCCGCCGTCTTTTGATCCACATCCGGCCATAAGGCCCACAGGGACCATTACTGCGAATAGAATTGCTGATTTTCTCATATGAACCTCCATTTTCCCATGAAATAAATTAAACCCTATCTTTTATGCAAATTTTTACCCCCATTACACAAACGTCATCGACCTGTTCATTGTCTCCCTTCCAGTCTTCAAAGGTTTTATCGATTATTTCTTTTTGTTCGTTCATCGGTTTATCCGAAGCTTCCAGCAGCAAGCGCTTGAATGGCTTGTATTTGAACTTTTTGTTCTTATCGCCTCCAAACTGGTCTGCGTACCCGTCGGAAAAAAGATAAACAGCATCACCCTTCTCGGTTTCAATACGATGATTGGTAAACCGGTCCATTCTTTCGTGAATGGCAATGGGCATTTTGTCCCCTTCGATCTCATACAGCAGGCTGCCGTTGTATTCCAGCTTTCTCTTGTATTCCGGCACCCGCGCATTATTGTTGCGGACCAGATACAATGGGTTATTGGCACCTGCAAACTGCAATTCGTTGGTTTCGGTGTTCAGGGCACAGATGGATATGTCCATGCCGTCTTTCTGCTCACCTTCCATCCCTTTTTGTTTCAGTGACTCCACCACCGAGGCACGCAACTGATCCAGCACCCGGTTGGCCCGGATCACTTCCTTTTTACGCACGATCTCATTCAGAAAAGAGACCCCCAGCATGCTCATGAAAGCGCCCGGAACTCCATGACCCGTACAATCGGCAACACAGAATATGATCCAGTTGTTCATACGGGTCGACCAGTAGTAATCCCCGCTTACCACGCTGTGCGGCTTGAAAAGGATGAAATGCTCTCCCAGAATATCGTCCAGGGTATCCTGACCGGGCAAAACCGCCTGTTGTATACGGAAGGCATAATCGATGCTGTCGGTCAGGGACCGGTGTATTGTTTCAATCTGCTCTTTTTGCCGGGTTACCGTATCCCGCTGGGCTTCGATCTCGTCCCGCTGGGATTCTATTTCTTCTTTCTGTTCGGTGATCTCTGCATTGGCCTGCTCCAGGTGCTCATTTTTTTCATTGATGATGCGGTTGGCTTTTTTCTTCTGCCGGTAATTGCGGTAAATGATCACCGCGAGCACCATCATCAAGGTAAATCCGCCAATGAAAGCATTGCGCTGGGTGTTCTTTCTTCTTAATTCTTCTTCTCCCTTGGAAATCAATATCTTCTGCTTTTCAATCTCTTGCTGCTTTTTCTCTGCCTCATAGCGAATTTCCATTTCTGCAAGGGCTTTGGTCTTTTCCTCATTGAACATGGTGTCTTTGGTGGCAATGAAAATTTCTGCATAATCCATTGCCTTCTTATAGTTGCCCAGTTTCTGGTAGACTTCCATCAAAACACTTGCAGCTTCATTCTCGATCGGCGTGGCTTTTATCTCCCCTGCCAGTCTCAGGGCTTTGCCACCGTAATTGACCGCCTGGTCCAGATACCGGATTCTTTGTCCTTTTGTAATCACAGCCGTATCCGCAAGTACAGAATTCAATGAGGCAAGTTTTGCATAGCTCAACGCTTTTCCTTCCTTATCGCCGATTTCTTCCTGAATGCTTAAAGATTTCAGATAATATTCAACGGACTTTTCGAAATTGCCTTGTTCCTGATAAAATTGGCCGATATTGGTGTAGCATTCAGACATGCCCCTCTGGTCATTCAGCTCTTCACGAATTTTTAAGGATTTAAGGTAATATTCAAGGGATTTTTTCTGGTTTCCCAGTTTCCTGTATACTTCACCGATGTTGTTGTAATTGAATGATATTCCTCTGTGATCTCCGAACGTTTCCTCTATTTCTATGGATTTCAGATAATATTCTATTGCCTTTTGATGGTTTCCCTGTGAAGAGTGAACGTTTCCGATATTGGTATAGGACAGTGATATGCCCTTTTTGTTGCCAAGCTTTTCATAATTTTTCAGTGATCTGTGATGATATTGGATGGCCTTGTCATAGCTGCCCTGGTTGAAGTAAACATTTCCGATATTGTTGTAGCATTCTGACATTCCGTTCAAATCACCCAGCTCTTCAAGAATTTCCAATGCTTTACAATAGTATTCAATAGATTTTTGGTAATTGCCCTGGTTTTCGTGAACGGCTCCTGTATTGAGGTAGGAATTTGACATTGCTTTTTTTAAGCCCAGCTCTTCAGCCATTTCCAGGGACTTTCCGAAATATTCAACGGCTGTGTCGTAACTACCTTCATAATAGTGAAGAATTCCGATATTGTTGTAGGTATTTGTCATGCCCTCTTTGCCTGTCCTTGCCATTGATTCGTCCGGCGATTCCGCAAGTTCTTCGTATATCTCAAATGATTTTTCCCAGTTTTCCAGGGTCTTTACATAATCACTTTGATAATAATATACGATCCCGATATATTTATAGGAGTTTGCCAGCCCTGTTCTGAAAGAAAACTTTTCTGACAAATCTTTTGCCATTTCCGCAAAGAGCAGGGATGAATCAATATTTATCGTCCGGTAGTTTTCAGATAACAGGAGCAACAAATGAACGCTGTTCTTGTCTTTTTCTGTTTTATCCAGTTCCTGCAACAAGCTGTCAACTTCAGCGTTTCCGGCGAATGTGCAGATACCGGACAAAATCCACAATGTTGCGAATAATGAGAATGTCTTCATCAGCATCTCCATTGAAAGAACAGCATGGCTTGGATTGATGACAGATCTGCAGATCATGCTTCTGCAAAGTGCCATGATATCAAATTTACAAATTTTCAATGTTTTGGAAACCGGTCATTCGAATCTTTCCCGGAAATGATACCCCGGCAGCAGGGATTTTATTTTTTTTATCACTTCGCCCGTCATTTTCTTTTTCCACAAATATCCTGTTTATTGTGTTTTGTTTTGAATCATGCTCTGCTAATTTCAAATATGGCTGTACCGCCGCCGGCATATTCACGGGCATGATGCCAATTCATCGAATCGCCGGGGTATGGATCACGATTTGTTTAACGGGTACCGGTCCGTTTCCGTTGGGGATGATTTCCAGTGTATGCTCCCTGTTTTCCAGACCCTTTGCCAGGGTTATTCGGGTAATGTCCGCCGGGTCTGTTACTTCGGGAGGTTCATATGTGTCCACGAACAGCGGGACAACGCTCCAGGTGATCCCGTAATTTCCGGGCATCTTTTCTTCAGTCCTGTGCAATCCCCATGAGACCTTAAAATCGCGGTAGTCAATGACAATCCGGCCCGAATTGGAAACCCAGCTCATTTCTCCGGTGGCCGATGGTTCGTTCGCCTGCATATCCCCATACTTTCCCATGGTAAAATCCGCGGCATTGAATTTACCCCTGCCGTCAAATCCTGTTTTGAATCCGTACAGTTCAAATGCATAGCTGCCGTCATCATGTACCTCTGTAATGCGGAGGGTCCAGTCCTCCACAAGCAATGGTTTATTGCCGGTGATCTTCCGGATACCCGGCTGGTAGCTTGCACCAAAAGCAGGCGTTGGCAGGGTAAAGCTGTACAGGTCCGGGTTGGCAGAGGGGGCTTTCCCGTCAATCAGGACCTTTGCCGTACCGGTTTGTATACCCTGAGTGAGTCCGGCCACCACATCCACCCGGTTCCCCGTGAATTTCATCTTCAGTGAATTTTCCGGAGACTCGCCCAGTGCAGAACTCCCACGGAATTTCCATGGTTCCCCGGTGAATGAAATGATATTGTCATTGCCTTCATCCGCCAGGCGTTTTACCTCATAAGTTTTGACCTTGTCCATCCAGTGATTGGGTGTCAATGGATTGAATTTCAAATGCTTCATCAAAATGGCCACCATCAGTTTGTTGCCAAATTCATTGAGGTGGACATTGTCGGCAAGCAACAATGACGGGTCAAGGGCGTTCGATTGTAAATACCTGTGCCATTCGGACCGGACATCCGCCAGTTCACAATTGTATTTCTGGGCAAGATACCGTATCACATCCGAAGCATGGTCATTTCGCCTGTGACGTTCCAGGGTTTCCCTGCTTTTGCTGCCTCCACCGGTTGTGCCGTAATGGTGGGTCCACAAAAGGATGTCGGAAGTGGTGTATTTGCGGATGTTGTATATGATCCGTTCGAACTCGACGGAATTCACCCCGTAATCGTGCAGGATGATCAGGTCGGGATAAGAAGGGTAAATGTCCAGTGCTGCCGGGCGCACCAGCTGACCGGCGGAAAATCCGGAAATCGATTTGTTCCCGAAATGAATGTTGGCATGAGGGAACCGGTCCCTGATGGCCTGTTCAAGGCAGCTGTTTTTCAGGCCTGCAGAAATGGATTGCCCGTACACCAGGATCTTTACCGGGTAATGCCTTAAGGGGCTGCTGGTTGCCAGCAGTGTCATGCTCCGCTGGATCCGCGATCCGAACAATTCCTCGCCTTCCGGTTCCGGGAGGATGATCCGGTTGCCCGGTGAACAATCCGGTTCCTGCTGCGCGGCTGCCGGATGCACCTGAAGGGCCAGGAAAAAAACCGCCGATATTGCTTTTATCCGGTTGGAGTAAATAACATTTGTAATCATGTTTTCTTGTCGGATTGGTTATTTTTTGTGTAAACTTAATCAATTACCGGGTTGCTGGTCCGGCAGGGAATCAAAAATCGTATCCGGGAATGAAATAAAATGGTAAAGTATATTTCCACATTCATTTCCGGATGTATAAATTCGCATGTATATTATGCATCGGGGTACAAACGGAAATATCATACGGGACATCGGCCTGCTGGCAGGGGATGGCATACCGTTCTTACTGATCGTTGATTTTGAGATGGTCACTCCATTCCTGTATCCGCTCCCGGAACTGCCTGATGACATTTTATTCCAAACCACATCTTATGAAACGAACACCGGATCAGCGTCGGAAACCGGTTCATTTGAATTTGAGAAATACCCGGTAGCGTTCGGGGAATATCAATCCGCTTTTGACCTGGTTACCAAAAACATCATGGCAGGGAATACCTTCCTGACCAACCTCACCTTTCCCACTGAAATACACACCTCACTGGACCTCCGGACAATTTACCGGATAAGCAGGGCCAGGTACAAACTTCTTTACAGGGATGAATTCGTGGTATTTTCCCCGGAAACTTTTATACAGATCAGGGACGGAAGAATATTCTCTTACCCAATGAAGGGGACCATTGATGCAGCCATACCGGATGCCCGCCGGATCATACTGGAGGATGAGAAAGAAATGGCGGAACATATTACCATCGTGGACCTGATCCGCAATGACCTGAGCATTCATGCCGGACAGGTGAAGGTAGACAGGTTACGGTATGTTGATACGCTGAAGACCCATGATAAAACCCTTTTACAGGTAAGTTCAGTCATCTCGGGCACCTTGCCCGAAGGGTATGCATCCGATCTTGGAAAGATCCTTTTTTCCATGCTGCCGGCGGGTTCGGTCAGCGGGGCGCCCAAGGCGGAAACCCTGAGGATCATACGGGAGGCGGAAGGGGGACCCAGGGGATTCTACACGGGTATCATGGGGTATTTTGACGGAAGGGATTTTGACTCCGGGGTCATGATACGGTATATCGAAAAACGGAACGGAACAATGTATTACCGCAGCGGAGGGGGCATCACCCATATGAGTGATCCCGGGAAGGAATACCAGGAACTCATTGACAAGGTATATGTGCCTGTTGCTTGAAACCATCTGTATTGAGAACCGGCAGGTCCGGAACGTTGAATACCATAACCGCAGGATGAACCGGTCCCGCAAAGAACTGCTGGGGATCAGCCCGGAACTGGATCTCCGTGATATCATCAGGATACCAGCAGGTATGGGAACGGGCACCTGTAAATGCAGGGTGATATATGACCAAAAGGTCAGGGAGGTGCAGATCCTTCCGTATCAGCCGGGGAAAATAGAAAGCCTGAAAATCGTGGAGGACAATGAGATCGACTACAGGTATAAATATGCGGACCGGAGCCGGCTGGAACAACTTCTTTCCCTGAAAGGGGATTGCGATGACATCCTGATCCTGAAAGACGGGTATCTGACAGATACCTCATACACCAATATTGTTTTCCGGGAACCGGACGGCTCATGGGTGACCCCCGCCAATGCGCTGCTCAGGGGCACCATGCGCCAGCACCTTCTGGACAGGGGTGATATAACCGAGGCGAAGATAAAACCTGGGGACCTTACAAAATTCAATCTTGCCCGCCTGATCAACTGCATGATGGATCTGGATACAGGGTCTGTAATAGAAATGAAAAATATCATGCCCTGACCGGTCCCCTCAATCTTATCTGAAAATAAATCAATTCACGATTCCGATTTCAATTTAATCTGTGAATATTTTTCAAGCATAGAACGACAAGGGCCGGGCAGCCCCGAAGTGACAGTGAAAGCATTGAGCTTTGTCGACGATCTCACCGATGAATCCCGTATTGCCGACATCGGTTGTGGAACAGGTGGTCAGACAATGGTGCTGGCACAGCATGCGCCGGATACCAGATCGTGCTGCCGGGGAAAATAACGGTTTTATATTCCGTTTACGCTTCGCTTTGCTGTTTTCTGTTCTCCCGCTTATAATTCTGATCATCGGTCGCCTTCTCAGAAAAGGTATATCTTCCTGAATTCTCGATGGCCTTAAGGACAATATCCTTCACGTTTTTATCGGCATTCTCCACTTTTTTGTAAAGCTGGTTCACCATATTGTCCTGGTCCCTGATCTTGTCCTGTAAGGTTTTGATGGTCTGATCCTTTAATTTCAGTTCACTCTGGTATTCTTTCTGCAGAATATCCTTCTCGTGTTTGAATTCAGAAGTCAGGCGGAGGGTGATTTCATTTTCTTTTTGCTGCACGGCCCCTTCCAGTTGCGCCGGAAACTGTTCAGCTTTCTTCTTCAGTTCCTGAAACTCATCTTCACTGGCTTTAATATCCGCTTCCCGCTCCAGTATCTCTTTCTCAAAGGCTTCACGTCTTTCCTTCAATTCCTTTTCCTGTTTCAGCATTTTTTCGTTATAGCTGTCTTCCTCTTTCTTCCGTTTCTGGTCACGATGATATAGATACTCCTCCTCTTCCCTCGCCCTCTCCTTCCTGATGCGTTCCTTCTCTTCCTGTAATTCCTGTTCTGCCTGCTTCTTTTCCTTTTCCCAGGCCTCACGCTGGTCCTTCATCTCCTGTTCCATTTCCTGTTCCTTTTCCTTATGGGTATTGACCAGTGCTTCCAGAGAATCGGCTTCGGCCTTTATCTGATGGATATTCTGGAGATTTTCCTTTTCCACCCGGATTGCCTCGCTTACCTCAGAAAGCTTTTTGTGCTCTTCAATCAGAGATTCTTCAACTTTGTCAAGCGATTGGCTTAAACTGATCTTCAGTCCGGAAATATCCTTCATGATCTTATCAGGCTGTTGCCTGGTTGCTCCCTCAAAAATGGCGGATTTCTGTTTTTCCTGTGGTTCCTTTTCAGGGGCAATCTCTTTTTTCTCCCTGGCCTGCTTTAACAATTTCTGATAGGCTTCAAGGATCTCCTTTTTGGTGTTTTTACTGCTAACTTCTTCATTCATAAGGCATATAATTAGATGTTCAGAAAACCAAAGCTAAAATAACCTAAAAATTATCCAACGCAAAAATGGATCCGTGAAAAAACGGGCATCTTCCTGCCGGACCCTCATTTCAAACCGGTTTATTCTGATTCGTCCGCCATTTCAATGGATTTACGGTCGAAATATTCAATGGATCTTTTGATCTCAGGCAGGGAATTATCCCAGTTCCGGGAATATTCCAATCCGAACATGACCGGTTGAATATCTTCCTTAACAAGGTAGTGAAAAATACCATCCAGATCGACTTCTCCTGTGCCCCATGGCACATCGTGGGCCTGGTCACTTACTTCGTTCAGATCATGAACCTGCAGGGTAATGATCCGGTGGCCCAGTGTTTTTATTGCTTCCAGGGGATCAATGCCTTCCCTGACCCAGTAGCCGAAATCGCAGGCAGCGCCGATAAGCGGACTCCGGTCTTTGGTCAGCTGAACGATTTTCACGGGATCATGATAAACCGGGGACAGTCTTTTCCCGTGGTTATGCAGACCGAGTTTGATGTTGTACTTTTCGCAATATTTTTCGATCAGATCCAGGTTTTCCGGTTTGGGCTCGGAAATAAATGTCTCTATTCCCATCTTGCGCCCGAATTCAAATATTTCTTTCACGGTCTTTTCATCCCCCGGGATGTCAAAAATAAAGTAGGTCAGCATGGAGATCCCTGACGAGATCAATTTGTCCCTGACCTCCGTCAATTCCTCATCCGAAAGATGGTAATCAAACTTTTTGGGGATGTCTTCACTCACCTGCTGCACGTTCAATCCACCTGCATACAGCAATCCCAGATCTTTTGTTTTGTCAATGGTTTCAAACAGGGTGTTGTTTTTGAAAGTGTATGCTTCTGTTCCCAGTTTCCATCCCAGCTTTTCCCGGGCTTCTATTGCGGGAGTATGCTTATTTCCGGGGACGGCAGAAGCCTCAAGGTCTCCGAGTACAAACTGTACCGCGTCCAGGTAAAATTCGAGCATGGTGGAATCCCAGAAAACATACGGATTATGGGCAATTGAGCAGTAAAAGATCCGTCCACGGCCATACTTCCTGACCCAGGCAACCGCGTAATCGTTGTCCGGGCGGGTGACCCGGCCGAACGAACGCCCCTGTTCCATGTTCGTTTTCTCTGTGTCTATGCTTAATAATACATGAACAAGATTACGGGAATAGGGATCAATAAAACGGAAAAATTCATCGCGGAAATCAAAATCCTTTCCTCCGAATACCCGGTTGACCGGATGACCGGGGTCATCAAGTTTGATATATGCATGTTCGTCACTTTCCCTGTGACTTGCACCCCTGGCACCCAGCATCACACCGAATCCGGGCCAGTCCTCATGCGCACCCGGCCATTCTCTGAATGCAACGGTGGCGCCATGGACTCCAAGCAATCCGCCACCGGCATACACGAAATCAAGCAAGTTCTGCCGGAGCTTTTCGTCCCGGAAAAGGTTGCCCACCGTATTGTTAAAAAACACGGCATCAAATTTCCGCAGATTCTCATCCCTGAAAACCATTGTATCCCGGGTTATGACCGTTTCAAAGGCCCCGGTTTCCTCACCCATCCTGGCAAAGGCGTAGTTCGCGTAATCAATCGACCGGTGTCCGCCGTAATTGACATTCAGATCGAAGATCAGCAAGCGCCTTTCTTGCTCCGGTTTGACCGTTGCTTTCTGCGGCAGGGCCTTTTCAATCAGGCTGCGCTCTTTCTCTTTATCGACCAGCAGTTGGTCAACCGGCCTTGTGGTCAATGCATGCGCTTGTTTTATGCCTGTTTGCGCGTTAACCTGTGCCACAACACAGGATAATACAAACAGGTTAACGACAAAAAGCCGGATCAGATGTATTTTCATATTTCCAAAGGTTAAAAGGTTTCTTCCAAGCATAGACACCGATATCGCAACTCAGGGGAACAATACTTGCGCCGTCCTGGTCAGCTTTGCCGGCAGAATTATTCTATATTTTCAGGCTCTTCCGGTAGTTTTAGCAGGTTCTTGATATATCTGTCCTTATTATATTGTTTTCCTCATTACTTCGTTGCCCTCCATGATTGAAGGTTATTATTATCTGTTTGTAAAAGTATCAATTGCAGATTAAAACCGAAAACAAAAAAGACATTTCATTATTGTACGCTGGGCGGTCATGCTATCACAAATTCCCCCGGTGGAAAGGATTCCGCAAAGTGAGAAAGCAGGTATGATTGCCGGGGATATACCGGTTTTTCAATAACTGCTGATCTTTGAACGGAAGTCATCGACTTTTTTTCTCACTTCTACACCATCAAGATCTTCAGGCAAAACATCCTGTTCGATTGCCAATGTAGCTGCTATTCCGGCAGCCTCGCCCAAGGGAACAGAATTGCCTGTTACGCGATAACTTCCATGGGCAAGAAATGAACCGGAAATGCACCGGCCTGCGGTCAGCAAATTGGATACATTTACAGCTTGCAGGCATCGAAACGGGATCTGGTATGGTTTCGTCCAGATGTTATCCAGTCCCGTACCGGTCTCTTTTGTCAGATGATGAATATCCACAGGCATTTCCACGTTGCATATACCGTCTTTGAAGGTTTTTCCCTGCTCCATATCGTCAAGTGTTAAATAGTACTTGCCTGTAATGCGTCTTCCCTCACGAATTCCGATGGTCGGTGCCGTAGTTGCAAGAAAAAAGTTTTTGAATTTCGGTCCTCCGTATTTTTTTAACACATCCACCACGTACCGCACCTGCCTGCGTCCTTCTATCTCACTCCTGGTTAAATTATCCGCATCAGTCGGATCGAGTCCGTATATATGGGAAGGCATGAGGTAACCCATCTTGTGCATTCCGTCCTGAACAAAGATATAAATGCCTAAATAAGGGAGATCCTTTCCGGCATTTTCAAATATTTCAGTAAGTTCCCGCCGTTTGGGAAAATCTCCTTCCCATCCGCCAACAAGACCATATGTTGTACCGGGTTGCATCTTGCCGTCCGATTCACGCCCCATATGATAATCACAACCTGCCAAAGCCCCGACATCACCATCCCCGGTGCAGTCAATAAATACTTTCGCCTTCCATTTTTCGAATCCGCTTTTTGAAGTGGTAATAATTGAGGAAATCTTGCTGTTTGACTTCCCGACACCTGCAACGAATGTATGCAAACGCAAACAGGCATTGGAATCAGATAAAACATCGTCCAATAGAAGCTTCATCGCTTCAACATTATACACTTTCTTTTCCGGATCATGATAAAAATTGTGCAAATGGCGGTCTTTTTTCAATTTTGAGGTGATCTCCCTCATCAGTCCGGTTTTATTCTGACTGTCAATAATTATTGCCAGGGCACCCATCGTCCAGACCCCGCCGAAACAGGGATATTTTTCGATCAAAGCCACCTTTCCGCCCAACCGGCTTGCTGATAATGCAGCAGCACAACCGGCAGGACCACCACCCGCAACAACAATATCATATTCATGCGTTTTGCAAATCGCATCATCATTCCAGCCATGATCTGTGAAAGAGCATCCTGATGCTGCAAGTCCCAGGATTCCGTACTCAAAGAAAGTTCTTCTGTCCATTTTTTCTATATATTCAGACCTCGTAATATTGAGGTTTTTGATGTTTTTTAAATCGCAAATGAAACT
>CAZNPH010000016.1:0-86610 GCA_964574985.1 uncultured Bacteroidaceae bacterium | reverse complement strand
GGCAAATGTCAGGGAACTCTTCCAGAGCCAATTCCAGAACAACAAGGATTGAAACCCAATAAATCCATATGGATCAAGATCCTTCCGAACTCTTCCAGAGCCAATTCCAGAACAACAAGGATTGAAACTTCATATTATATTCCTCCTTTGCGGTGAATGAATAGTCTTCCAGAGCCAATTCCAGAACAACAAGGATTGAAACTATCACTAAAATTAATTACATCACGGGGCAAATAATCTTCCAGAGCCAATTCCAGAACAACAAGGATTGAAACAAAAATAAATCTGGTGTTCGTCAGGCATGGAATTGCCCTTCCAGAGCCAATTCCAGAACAACAAGGATTGAAACAACACGCGATTCATCTCCGCAGTAAAACTACGGAGTCTTCCAGAGCCAATTCCAGAACAACAAGGATTGAAACTCGTTCGGGATTGGTGCTTTTCACACGGAGAAAGTTCTTCCAGAGCCAATTCCAGAACAACAAGGATTGAAACAATCTGCAAAAATATCTCCATTAACTTCTAATTCGTCTTCCAGAGCCAATTCCAGAACAACAAGGATTGAAACCCAGCCTGAAAATTATAATAAGAGCAATCACAATGACTTCCAGAGCCAATTCCAGAACAACAAGGATTGAAACTCTTCCCCTCTCCATGCAATCCCACACGGCTGCCCCCTTCCAGAGCCAATTCCAGAACAACAAGGATTGAAACTCGAAAACGCTCTCTGATCGTTTGTCCAGTTGCTCGCTTCCAGAGCCAATTCCAGAACAACAAGGATTGAAACTCGAAAACGCTCTCTGATCGTTTGTCCAGTTGCTCGCTTCCAGAGCCAATTCCAGAACAACAAGGATTGAAACTGTACGGAACATACACTTAAAAATCATGGCACGTTGCCCTTCCAGAGCCAATTCCAGAACAACAAGGATTGAAACCCCGTGTATTCCACGCTCACGTCACCAACCTTCTCCCTTCCAGAGCCAATTCCAGAACAACAAGGATTGAAACTGACGTGGAGCCTTCGGAGTTTGCCGGCATGGATATCCTTCCAGAGCCAATTCCAGAACAACAAGGATTGAAACTCCATTGATCCTTGATCTGGTGAGGCCGCGGGTGCCCCTTCCAGAGCCAATTCCAGAACAACAAGGATTGAAACTCCAGGAGACTCACACGCTGAACATCAATTACCATCCTTCCAGAGCCAATTCCAGAACAACAAGGATTGAAACTTACATTCCATAATGTTTTGAAAACGAATATGATACCTTCCAGAGCCAATTCCAGAACAACAAGGATTGAAACTGACGTTCCCTGGTGAGCCGCCGGGATCCAGGGGGTCTTCCAGAGCCAATTCCAGAACAACAAGGATTGAAACTCAAGGCCGGGGGTTTTGTCAGGTCCAGGAATTATATCTTCCAGAGCCAATTCCAGAACAACAAGGATTGAAACAAATATTTCATGGCCTTTTCTCTTGTCATGTTAGCCTTCCAGAGCCAATTCCAGAACAACAAGGATTGAAACCTGTCCATTGTTTTGCCATTGCTGCCGCTATGCCTGCTTCCAGAGCCAATTCCAGAACAACAAGGATTGAAACCCGGCGGGCGGACATATTTTCCGGTTACTCCCGGTACTTCCAGAGCCAATTCCAGAACAACAAGGATTGAAACACGATGTCCGCTGCCCCGTAAGCCTGTGGCTTGTACTCTTCCAGAGCCAATTCCAGAACAACAAGGATTGAAACTACAAATCAATAAAATGATTAGAGTATCCCAGTTCCTCTTCCAGAGCCAATTCCAGAACAACAAGGATTGAAACTTGAAAATATTTCTGATCTCGATAGCTGTAACATCACTTCCAGAGCCAATTCCAGAACAACAAGGATTGAAACATGAATCATAAAGCCAGTTATCTATAAATGAAACCAACTTCCAGAGCCAATTCCAGAACAACAAGGATTGAAACTACTATCAAACATGAATGAACTTGCAAAAATTGAAGCTTCCAGAGCCAATTCCAGAACAACAAGGATTGAAACGAATATGTAAAATATCAGTAAATAGTGCGGAGGTTGCCTTCCAGAGCCAATTCCAGAACAACAAGGATTGAAACACGAGGTCTCCGGGCAACAACCTCCAAAAACGCTATTCTTCCAGAGCCAATTCCAGAACAACAAGGATTGAAATCAATATGCAACCAGGGATTTCAAATAATATTATTCCCGCAGGATCCACATGCAGAAAGCGTTGGGTTCCAGCCTGACGGTCATCCGGGGATGCTTCCCTTTTTTCAGGGTCCGTTTCTCTGAAAGCTCCAGTGCTTCGTCCTGGGAATGGCCTGTCAGTGCATTGTTGTGTTGGGTGTCGATCAGGTATTTTTCCAATGTGAAGGCATTGTTTGTCAGGGCTGCCGGAAGGTTTTCCGGGATGAGACAGTCCGTTTTCCTCCAGCCAGCCGTCGATCATCGGTTCGTATTCCCTGAGGACCACGGGTGTATCGGCTACCTCGTATTCATGGAATGAAACAAAATCAAGCCGTTTCTGAGGATCAGGATCTTTGCTGAAATGCCCGAAGAACCTGTACAGGTGTTGGGCTTTGTTGGACAGATTGAATTCCTTTTCATGGGGATCGCTGGCTGTTAACGGTTTGCCGGAAGCTGCAGTACCGCCTACCCGCAGGGGAATTTCCGGCTGCATTTCCGCGTTGAGCTCATTGACGATCTCATAGACGGCACGGTAAAAATCATAGTATTCCGTGTCGTTGAGCCCTCCGAAATGGGACCAGTTGCACTCGTTAAGTACTTCGATGTAGCAGATGTTGGGACACATTTCCTTGTAATGACGGATGCCGTTCCCGGCGACTTCCTTCCATTGTTCCAGGCTAATGATTCCATGGGTTACCTCATGTTCATACCGCCGGATGTTCAGCAGGACCTTCTTGCTGTGTCTGCTGAATGCCCTGATGTAATCATAATACATATAAGGGGTTTCGGTTACCCTTCCCCGGTCATATTTGTGCTTGACCGTGTCATTGGCATAGGTATCCAGTCCGAGCTGAAAATTGTAATTATATCTACCTGTGCGGTAATCCCACATGTCGTCCAGTGTTAACCAGCAGCGTATGATCTCCGGTTTCCCGTATTGTTTCTCCATGACCTCTGTCAGTTCCGGAGGAGGGGCATGGCGGATGGAATTGTTCAGGTAATTGCCGAATGTCCGGAAATTGCCCTTTGTTTTTACCCAGTCAGCCCTGATTGTTGCCGGCCACCCGCGGGCTGTCCACCTGCCTGGCCGGCGAACCCCCATATGCAAAAACGGTGTTGGTCAATATATTCATTGCCTTTTGTCTCCGAAGGCGGCCTGCCGCCGGATCGGTGATGGGGGTTTCATGTGAGAAAATCCTGCATGAAAATATGTTTCGTTTGATATCCTTCTTATCTTTATGTGATTTGGCAACGGGTATTGATTGCCGCCGGATGCAAACCGATATCAATTAAACTAAAATAAAGCAAAAATATATGAAAAGAAGACGTTTTTTCAAAGATTCGCTTATGGGAGCGGCGGGATTGGGTTTCTTTTCCTGCAACTACCATGACCGGTCGGCCGGAAAACAGATTGAAAAAGGAAAGTTCATTGAAGAGGAGAAACATACGCCGGTTAAAGGCAGTTATGACCTGATCGTGTGCGGTGCGGGTCCGGCCGGGGCATGTGCCGCCATACAGGCTGCCCGTGAAGGGGTCAGGGTGCTTCTGGTGGAGGTGAACGGATGCCTTGGGGGTACCTGGACCGCCGGATTGCTGGGATGGATCCTGGACTGGAGGAACAAGGACGGAATGGTAGCCGAAATAACGGACCGGCTGGTCAGAATGGATGCCACCCCGGATTTCTATAAATTCAGCAGCCATAATTTCCCGTTCGATATTGAGAAATTCAAGTTCCTTCTGGAGGAGATGTGCCGGGAAACCGGGAAGATCGATGTTTTGCTGCATACACGCGTGGCGGATGTGGCTAAAAAGGACGGTCGTCTGACCCATATCATCACCGAATCAAAATCAGGCCGCGAAGCCTGGGAAGCAGAATTGTTCATGGATTGCACGGGAGACGGGGATTTGGCAGCAATTTCCGGTTGCGAATTCGACATGGGGGAACCCGGTTCGGGTCTGACCCAGCCCATGACCATGCTGGCCATGATCTCCGGGGTCACCTATCCGGAGATCGAGCCGTTCGTGAGAAGGAAAGACGATCAGGGATCGAAGAGGAAAGTTCGCGAAGAGATGGAGCGGGCCGGACTGGATCCGAGCATCAAGGGACCGGGCATTTATGCCATACGCAACGATCTGTTCATGGTGATGTGGAACCATGAATATGAAAAATCCGGCATCAACACACGGGATGTAACCCGGGCGACCATGGATGCCCGTGTCGAGTTGCACAAGCTGGTGGACGGACTGAAAAAGAGGGGCGGGCCCTGGAAGAACCTGTACCTGGTGGCCACCCCCGAGCAGATCGGCATCCGGGGGGCACGGCGGATCAAAGGTTTGTATACGGTGACCGAAGTAGACCTGGTCAACGGCAAAAGGCATGAGGATGCCGTTTGCCGGGTGCAATTTCATGTGGATGTCCATTCGGTAAGGCACCATGACGATATGCAGAGGAAGGCATATAACCGGGGGATCAGGTCCCGGTCCTATGACATTCCCCTTCGTTCGCTGATCTCCAAAGATGTGAACAACCTGATGATGGCCGGCAGGAACATATCGGGGGATTTCATCGCCCATTCCAGTTACCGGGTGGGAGGAGATGCAGCCAAACTGGGTGAAGAAGGCGGGAAATATGCCGCCCGATGCATCATGAACGGCGAACTTCCCGGGGAGAAATACCACCGGGCCTGAATCAAACCGGGCAAGGAACCGTGCGGCCAAACGGCTGCTGCATTATGAATGCCGCAAACCCTGGAGTTTATCATATGAGAAAACCCAATAAGATATCCAGACGCAGGTTTATCGGGGTGTCCGCAGCGGGAACTGCAGCAGGCATGTTGGCAGGGAAAGCGGCAGCTGCGGCAGAACCCTTTATATCCGTGAAAAGTCAGCGTAGCGGGAAAACGGATCCCGTGCAGGACGATGCCTGGAAGATATGCATGTTTTCCAAGCATCTTCAGTTTCTTGGTTACAAAGAGACCGCGGCAGCCATGAAAGCGGCCGGACTGGACGGGGTGGACCTGACCGTCCGGCCGGGAGGACATGTCCTGCCTGAAAATGTGGAAAAGGACCTGCCCGCGGCAGTGGATGCATTCCGGGAAAAAGAACTGGAAGTGGTTATGATGACCACACGCATCAACGATGTGAACAACCGGTATACTCTTCACATACTGAGGACTGCTGAAAGCATGGGCATCCGGTATTACCGCATGGGTTATTTCCGGTATATTGAAGGTCTGGGTGTGGAAGAGAGCATTGAAAGAAACAGGAAAAAGCTTCAGAAGCTGGCCGGACTGAACCGGAGATACAATATACACGGTGCCTATCAGAACCATGCCGGAAGGCGGATCGGCGGACCCGTATGGGACGTATGGCTGCTGATCCGGGGATCCGATCCGAGGTGGGTGGGATGCCAGTATGATATACGCCATGCGGTGGCCGAAGGGGGCCATTCCTGGCCCCTGGCCCTGAAATTGCTGAAAAATCATATAAGGACCATCGTGATCAAGGATTTCAAATGGATGGAAACGGAAAGGGGATGGCAGGCAGTAAGTGTTCCCCTGGGAGAGGGCATGGTCGATTTCGATGAATATTTCACCCTGCTGAAGGAATTGGGCATCAGGGCACCCATATCTTTGCACTTCGAGTATCCCCTTTTCAGGGGAGAAAATTTGTCAAAGGAAGAAAAAATTGACCGGGCGGTGCAGACCATCCGCAGGGATGTCGGAACGCTCAGGTCAATGCTGAGGGTGAACGGACTCGTTTCCTGAAAGAAGATCAGACTTGCAGCTTAAACAAAATGATATGGTTACAAATGTCAACCGCAGGGATTTTATCAAAACAGCCGGCGTCGCTTCTGCGGGGATGATGATGAATGTGCCGGCCTTCAGTCATAAAAAATCCAAAACAATGACGGTACGCATTGAAAATGTCAATTCCGATTTTGAAAGGGAATCCCTGATCAGGCCCTTCGGGTTCAAGGGCGGATATATGAGTGAGATATGGCAGACAGTGGCACAGATGCAGGGTGCATCGGGCCACAGCAGGATCGGACTCTGCACCCAGAATGTGCTGTGGTCGGATGCGGACGTATTTGCAGGCCACTCGGAAGCCGGCGGGAATGCCCTGATGTATGCCATGACTGAACATGCCCTCCGCATGGTCCGGGGCATGCGATTTGAAACCCCGGTCGGTCTCCTCGATGAGATACTGGATGAAGTATATGAATACGGGAAAAAGATCACCGGCAATCCCGGACTCCGGAAAACCTTTGCCCTGAATGCGCTGGTCGGACTGGACAATGCCGCCTGGCTGCTGTATGCAGACCGGAACGGGATCCGTGATTTCGATGAGATGATCCCCGGAAAGTACAGACCCGCCCTTTCGCACCGGCACGGCAAGGTGGCCAGCATTCCCCTGATGGCCTACAACATTCCCGTTGAAGAGATCCGGGAAGCGGCGGACCGGGGATATTTCTTCATGAAGATCAAGATCGGCCAGCCGGGTTCCCAGGAAGAGATGCTGGAGAAGGACAAGGCACGGCTGTCGGAGATCCATCAGGCCTTCGGCCACAAGGAAACCCCCTATACCAAAAGCGGGAAACTGCCATACTATTTCGATGCCAACGGACGGTATGAAAAAAAGGAGACCCTGCTGAAACTGCTGGACCACGCCGAAAAGATCGGAGCACTGGACCAGATCGCCATCATCGAGGAACCCTTTCCCGAGGAATATGAGGAGGAGGTCGGGGACCTGGGCATCCGGATCGCTGCCGACGAAAGCGCGCATACCGACAAAGATGCCCTGAAAAGGATCCGGATGGGTTACCGGGCCATTGCCCTGAAAGCCATTGCCAAAACCCTGAGCATGACCATGAAGATCGCGCAGGTGGCTCATGAGAACCACGTGCCCTGTTTCTGTGCGGACCTTACCGTGAACCCCATCCTGGTGGACTGGAACAAGAACGTTGCCGCAAGGCTGGAGGCATTCCCGGGGCTGGACGGACTCGGATTGCTGGAGACCAACGGCCATCAGAATTACAAAAACTGGGAACAGATGGAGCAATACCATCCATATCCGGATGCTCCATGGAGGCAGACCAGGGACGGAGTGTTCGAACTGGGTGAGGATTTCTATGAAAAGGACGGGGGGATATTCGCAGAATCCAGCCACTATGAGAAAATGTTCAAACACTGAGTATCTCTCTGGCTCAATGTTCCGCAGGAAGAGATCGAATAATCAAAACAATTTTGCTGAAATGACACAAGGCCTGATTCTTTTGACAATCTTATATTCAATGAAGAAGAAATAATTGTTTTTCACGCAAAATAAACATATTTCACGTTAATTTGCATTAAGCATATTTCACATATCATGTCTGGTGATAAACGTTTTTCACAAAAAATAAATATTTTTCACGGCAGGCGGGCACCTGAAAAAGGAACACTGGTTGGATATGGTGCTATTATTGCAGCTTTGGGTCTTCCAATGCCTTTACCAAACACATTGGCTCTCATAAGTGAAAAGCGAAGACAATATAAAGTTCCCGGATGGATTGTCCTTACCCCACGGCATAAACCCCGGGATTCTCTATATAATAGTCTTGTGTTCAGCATTAAATATGAAGGGATCAATCTTCTTTTCTTTAAGAAATTATTTGAGTCCGCAGATAAATTAGTAATTGAAGAATTGGTTAAGAATGAACCATTGAGCCAATTCACCCGGAGGATATGGTTTCTTTATGAATGGCTAACAAAGAAGACATTGAATCTACCTGACCTGAAAGAAGGCAATTACATCCCTCTTTTGGATGGAACTATGCAGTATACAATAGAAAAAAGTGATAATTCTCCCCGCCACCGGGTTAGAAACAATCTTCCCGGGACGAAAAATTTCTGCCCGTTGGTATACAAGACTGAAAAACTTGAAAAATATATAAACGAGGATCTTTCAGAAAAAACAGAAGCTTTGGTACGGAATGTCCATAAAGATATTTTATTGAGAACTTCTGCATTTCTCCTGTTAAAAGATTCTAAGGCTTCATTTAACATTGAAGGAGAAACGCCTTCGCACAGCAGGGCAACAAGATGGGGTAAGGTGATTGGCCAGGCCGGTAATCGGCCGTTATCAAAAGATGAATTATTACGTCTTCAACAAATTGTTATCGAAAATAGCAGGTTCATCAGGATGGGTTTCAGAAAAGATGGGGAATTTGTCGGAGAACATGACAGGAGCACGGGAGAGCCAATACCGGAACATATTTCAGCACGATGGCAGGATCTGGATAATCTTTTGGATGGATTGACAGAAACTGATTCCAGATTGGAAATATCCGGATTTCATCCTGTTTTAACCGCAGCTGTTATTGCCTTCGGGTTCTTATTTATGCATCCGTTTGTTGATGGTAATGGCAGAATCCATAGGTATCTTGTACATCATACATTGGCGAAAACGAAGTTTACACCTCAGGGAATTATGTTCCCGGTATCAGCAGCCATTTTAGAAAAGATTGATGATTATCGGAAGGTACTTGATGATTATTCACATCCACTTCTTGATTTCATCGAATGGGAAACAACTCAGGATCATAATGTCGAAGTTTTAAATGACACTGCTGATTATTACAAATACTTTGATGCAACATTTCAGTCAGAGTTCCTTTTCGATTGCATTGACTATACGATTAACAGAATCATCCCGGAAGAAGTCTCTTACCTTCAAAAGTACGATCAGATGAAAGCCTGGATGGATGACAATTTTGAAATGCCGGATAAAACTGTGGCCTTGTTGATCCGATTTTTGGAACAAAACAACGGGATATTATCAAATCGGGCACGAACCAGGGAGTTTTCTGCTCTTGATAATGATGAAACAGAATTAATTGAGAAAGAATATCAAAAAATTTTCAAACACTGAGTATCTCTCTGGCTCAATGTTCCGCAGGAAGAGATCGAATAATCAAAACAATTTTGCTGAAATGACACAAGGCCTGATTCTTTTGACAATCTTATATTCAATGAAGAAGAGAAGAAGAAATAATTGTTTTCTGCGTAAAATATACATTTTTCAGGTTGGCATCGTATAAAATTTCAACATAATATGAAACTTCACCTTATTTTAATTATCGTTATTGCTGCCATACTTGAGTCTTGTCAAGGAAAGCATACAACAAGCTTGAATGACAATACGGGAATCGTTTACCCGCCTGAATGCAAAGCCGTTATTGATGTGACTAAACCTTCTTACAACCTTGAAAATACAGGAAAAGAAGATTGTGCCGAAAAACTGGTCGCATTAATAGACAGCCTTACATGGAGAACAATCCTGGCAATTGACAGCACGAAAAGCATCATTGCCATGAACACCGATACATTCCTTTTTTTTGTAGCACGAAATATTATGGTTGAGAGAACCCGACCTGGGACAGGAAAGTGGTGCTCCCCCACATCATCCCCCATCCCAAAATTATCTATTTCCCCAACGGTATTTACAGGGTGAGTAACACCATTACTTACACTCATGAAAACCTGCAAAATGAAAAAGGAGCCGGGATGAACTGGTTTATTATCATGCAAGGGGCCTGGACAAATACATCATTTCACAATAAGTTTGAAAATTTTACAATTGATGTAGGAAAAGGAAATCCGGGGGCTATAGGAATCGAATTCAATTCCAATAACACGGGAGCTATGCGAAATGTGGATATTCTGTCTTCTGATCCGGAATATGCTGGCTTTGCAGGTTTGGTGGACCGTTCCAAGCCTTCTGTCTTGAGAATATTACCATCAATGGATTTGATTATGCTGCTAAACTGTCAGATAGCTGGACACTCTCGGTATTTGAACACCTGACCATTTCAAACCAAAACATAGCAGGGATATACGCCAATTCACACAACATCGCCATACGTGATCTGAAAAGTAATAACGTTGTTCCGGCAATCATGATGGATGGACCGGAATCCTCCATGGTCATCATCGAATCAGAATTAAACGGGGGAAGCAAAAATCAACCGGCAATCATTTATAACCAGGGATTTGCCCTGGTAAAAAGTGTGATAACCAGTGGGTATAATAACGCGCTGACGAAAAACGGCAAAATAGAGGTTCCGGGAAACACGATACAGGAATACAATTCGCATGGCCCTGTTACATTATTCAACAACCAGGAAAAAGACGATTTTGATGTAACCATTGAAGAAACCCCGGTCATTCCCCGGGAAAAAGATTTTTCGAAATGGGTGTCGGTAACATCTTTTGGCGCGATTCCCGATGATGGAAAAGATGATCCGGAAGCTATTCAGAAAGCCATGAATTCCGGAAAGCCGGTGGTGTATTTCCAACCTGGCCTATATACAATTGATCAACATATAGATATCCCTTCCACTGTTCAACGGGTCAATTTCATGTTCTGTAACCTTGAAGAAACTGAAAGCCTTGGAAATGATAAATATCACGGGATATTCAGGGTAACCGGAGAAAATGATACACCCCTGATCATCGAGGATATTTATTGCCATGAAAACCTTCATGGCGCGAAGTATTTGGTGGAACATGCATCCAAAATGACACTGGTAATGAGCGACATGATGGCCCTCAACAACCCGATGTATTTTAATTCGGTACCTGGCGGCAAAATATTCATAGAAAATGTGTCTTCACTCTGTACCTTCAGACATTGGGCAAAATTAAAAGGATATCGTGAAAGAAATAATTGCTATACATTTAATAATCAACAGGTATGGTGCCGGGAAATAAATTCGGAAAGAGCTGACACGAACATCCTGAACAATGGTTCTGATTTGTGGGTGCTGGGGGGCTATTTCAATCGTTATGGTATGGAATCACTTGAAATGGAAAACGAGTTACCGGCGGTGATCAATGATAACTCCGCGGTATGCATCTTCGCTTATTCCCTTCAGGGAGGGATAAACAACGAAAGAGTAGTGATCAGGGAAATACAGGACAAAACCATTCGTACGGTAAAATGGAAAGATTTGCCTGTCCGGAACGAGCGAAATGATATTGTCATACCGAATTATAAAGGAGGGAGAAGGAGATAATACATAAAAACCTGCCAGCCACCAATGACAGAAGTCCCTGACAGGAGTAGGGCAAAAAGATTACAAACAGTAAAACATTAATATCTTTCATGACAGGCGGGCACCTGAAAAAGGAACTACAAATGAAAGCCTGGCTGGATGACAATTTTGAAATGCCGGATAAAACTGTGGCCTTGTTGAGATGTCCGAAGCTCTGTTTCGAATAAGTAATTACATTTGTTATGTGAATAAATATTTTTATGATGATGAAAATCAAAATTCTTTTCCTGCAACTGGCATTTCTGTTCAGTATTCAAATGAATGCCCAGCCTGTAGCAAACAAGTTACAGGTTGAAAATGACTTTGAGAATGACTACCGTGAAACCTGGAGTGCGGCCTGGATTACTCATCCCGGCATTTACCTGGGTGAATTTTCGGTAATCCATTTCCGGAGATCTTTTGAACTTTCTGAAAAGCCGCCTTCTTTCATCATACATGTAAGCGCCGATAACCGTTACAGATTGTTTGTAAACGGAATGGAGATATGTGAGGGTCCTCAGCGGTCTGATCTGTGGCACTGGCGTTATGCGACCATTGATATTGCACCTTATCTGGATGAAGGGAAAAATGTTGTTGCATCGCAGGTGGTAAACTGGGGCCATGACCGGGCTATTTCACAGTTTTCGCACCAAACCGCATTTTTGCTGCAGGGCAGGACCGAAAAAGAAAAGGTCGTCAACACAGGCAACCCGGGATGGAAAACCTTTCACAACCTTGCATTTACGCCTGTTGAAGTAGGATGGAGGAACCGGAAACATGTGCGTGGTTATTACGCGGCAAATCCAACCGACAGCATTGCGGGGGGAAAATATCCCTGGGGATGGGAAACGGTCAATTTTGATGACAGTGCATGGAAACCGGCCATGTATCTGGACAAAGCCCAAACCCGGGAAATCAGGCGGTCCATGTGGAACCTGACCACCCGCACAATCCCGCTGTTGAGTCAGGAAGTTGAACGTCACGCCAAAGTCGTACGGGTTGAAGGGGCAGAATTAAATACCGGTTTCATTCAGGGAAACCAGCCGCTCACTCTACCGGCCGGTTCAAATGTTTCGATTTTGATCGACCATTCCTTTCTGACCATGGGATATCCTGAATTGGTTGTCAGCAGGGGAAAGGGAGCAAAAATAAATGTTGTATATTCCGAGGCGTTGTATGATGAAAACCGGCAGAAAGACCACCGCGACAAGGTGGAAGGCATGCACATCTGGGGGATCGAGGATTTTTTCATTCCGGACGGCGGGGATAAAAGACTGTTCAGGCCACTGTGGCTGAGGGCTTACCGTTATGTTCAGCTGAACATTGAAACCAGAGAGGAGCCGTTGACAATCGACGATTATTACCATGTATTTTCGGCCTATCCGCTGGAAAGAAAGGGAAGTTTTGTATCCGACATACCCGAACATGAGAAAATGACCGGCCTGGGCTGGCAGTCCGTAAAAATCACCACCCAGGAAAACCTGATGCCCGATGCATATTACGAACAGTCCCAGGCAGCTTATGACGGGCGGATTCATGCCAATACCATTATTTATACTACCGGCGACAGCCTCACGGTAAAAGATTTTATAAGACAATTCGACTATTCCCGCGTTCCCGACGGATTGACACAAGGCTATGCGCCTGACAGGCATCATTTAATGATCGCCACTTTTTCGCTGTACTGGATCCTGACGGTCCACGATTATATGATGCAATTCAATGATATGGATTTCGTCAGGGAACAGATACCCGGTATTTTGAGTGTTTTAAGATGGTACGAAGACCGGATGCAGGAAAACGGATTTCTGGGTCCCGTAAAATGGTGGAGCTTCATTGACTGGTACGGTGAGGACCAGCATGATGGCATGAATGGGAACAGCGAGGCAAAAGGCACGGAAGAAGGGAGGTCGGCCACTTATTCTTTGTTACTCTCCTACACGTTCAGAAAAGCAGCGGAAATAACCGGTGCCGTGCAGGGTGAAAAATATTTTGGTGAGAAGTTTAATGACTGGAACAGGAGAATCAACGAAGGCGTTTACCGCAATTGTTTCGATAAAAGCAAGGGGTTGCTGGCCGATACCCCTGACAAAAAAGCATTTTCGCAACATGCCAATATTTTGGGTGTTTTGTCGGGTTGCTTCCCGTCTGAACAAAGAAAATCAATAATGGAAAAAGTGATCACCGACGAAAGCCTTACACAGTGCACCATGCCATTCTATTCCAATTTGTGGGATGCATTGTATCTTTCCGGAATGGCCGGGGAAATTCCCGGGCAGCTCGATCTGTGGCATGGATTTCTGGAGCAGGGATTAACCACGACCCCGGAAGCACCCCGCCTGTCGCCGCGTTCTGATTGCCACCCCTGGAGCAGCAGTCCGAATTATGCGCTTCCGAAATTTGTAGCCGGGGTCAAGTCCGGGGGACCGGCTTTCAAAACGGTCAGGATCGAGCCTTCGCCGGGGGATCTGGAATATATTGAAACTACCGTGCCCCATGGAAAAGGTGATATTTACCTGAAGATGGATAAAAAAGGCAGGAAAACCATGTTTGAAGTGGATCTGCCCGGGGGGTTGCCAGGGGCATTTATCTTTCAGGGAAAAGAATATGAATTGAAAGCAGGGGAAAAAAGAGAGCTCGTGTTTCAGTAAAACACATCGAACCCATATGAATTGAAATAAAAACAATGTACAAATGAGAAACTGGGTGATACCGGCCATGGCTGTGTGCCTTGGCTCATGTGCAGCCGACCGGGAAGCGGAGGAGCTTCCCAATATCCTCTGGATCACCAACGAGGATACCGGTCCGGCTTTCGGGTGTTACGGCGATGACTATGCAGTGACCCCCAATATCGACCGGCTGGCTGAGGACGGGTACATTTTTACCCGGGCCTACAGCAATGCGCCCATTTGCGCACCCGCACGTTCAACGCTGATCACGGGGATGCATGCCACCTCCCTGGGGACCCAGCACCTGCGTTCGGAAATTCCCGTGCCCGGCAATTTGAAGATCCTGCCGGAACTGTTGCGGGAAGCCGGTTATTATACAACCAACAACGCCAAGACCGATTACAATTTCAGTCCGCAAAATCGCTGGGATGAGAACGGAAGCCAGGCCCACTGGAGGAACCGGCCGGAGGGCAAGCCTTTTTTCAGTGTGTTCAATTTCGGGATCACCCATGAAGGCCCCACCAATACCAATGACCCGGAGCTTACCGAATCGGTGGAAAATCCCCATGACCCGGCCGGGGCCGGGCTTCCCCCGTATTTTCCCGAAACGCGGGAATTCAAAAAGATATGGGCACACATGCATGACCTGATCACCGTTTTCGACCAGGAAGTGGGAAAGCTGGTCCGGCAACTGAAGGAAGACGGGGAGTATGAGAACACAGTCATATTTGTTTTTTCGGACCACGGGTACGGACTCCCCAGGTACAAGCGCTGGTTGTACAACTCGGGGATGCATGTTCCCTTTGTGCTGCATGTGCCGGAAAAATACGGGGAGCGGGTCTCCAATCTGTCCGGGAAAAAAGTCGACCGGATGGTGGGTTTCGTTGATTTTGCCCCTTCCGTGCTGTCGCTGGCCGGGATCCGGCCGCCGGGCATGATGGAAGGCAGGAGCTTCCTGGGTGAAGAAAGCACACCAAAGCAATTTATTTACGGTTACCGGGACCGGGCCGATGATTGTTATGACATGTCCCGCTCGGTATTCGACGGCCGGTATATTTACATACGGAACTTCATGCCCCAGTTGCCCTATATCCAGAACGCGGTGATCTTCAACAAGGGAAAATGGAGCTACGATGAGCTTTTCAGGGTGAAGTCCGAAAGCACCCTCCCCCCTGAAGCAAAAGACATGTTCGAACCCAAACCGGTGGAAGAGCTGTACGATCTCCGGCAGGACCCCTGGGAACTGAACAACCTGATTGCCGAAGATGAACACCGTGAACGGGTGAAGGCACTCAGGACAAAACTGCATACATGGATGACCGGCCACCGGGAAACCGGCCTGCTGAACGAAGGGGAAATGATGGTGAGGGCTGCGCAGAAAGGGAGTGTATATGAAATGACCCATGATCCGGAACTGTTTGATCCGGAGGCTGTGCTGGAAGCAGCGGAAATGGTGGGCAGGGTGGAAGATCCTGGCGAACTCACCCCGTACCTGGAGTCGGATGACGGCGCGGTGCGCTACTGGGCACTGGTGGCCCTGGATGGCTTTGAGGGGGACGTCTCAGTGATGAAAATCCGGTTGAAGGAAATGCTCGGAGACGATTCATACAGCGCGGCCATTTTGGCCGCCGAGATCCTGGTAAAGCGTTTCGATGACCGTGAGGCCCTCCGGGCCCTGGGAGAGATCCTGAAAATTGACAACGAGCCGGTGGTCCTTCAGGCAGCCATCAGCGTCCGGCGCACGGGCACAAAGGCCGGACCTTTGCTCCCTTTGATCGAAAACGAGGTCATGCCCAAATATTCCGGGGATGTCTGGGGCAGGTACAGGAACTGGTTCTATCCCATGTTCATCGGCATGGCCCTTGACCAGACACTGGAGAATTGCGGAAAGGAAGTGGAGATCATCAACTGAATCCGGCCGGTCCCCCGGTCACTTCCATTTCAAGTTCGCAGGTCCGCACCTCACCGGGTTCAATGTGAATGAGGGTCCCGGCTCTCCTGGCAGCTTGCTGGCCCATGGGCGTGTGGGTCCCCGGTTCGAGTCCGGTTACATATTCCCCTTTTCCCCAATGCTGCCAGTTGGCCAGGCAGGGCAGCTGTTCCTTTTTATACCGGATGAAAAAACCCAGTTTCAATTTCGGATTGTACAGTCCGCACACGGTCATCCCGTCCGCATCTGTCTGGGCATCTATGAAACCACAGGCTTCCCCGGTTCCGGTGTGGGATGGGAGAGGGGCGGGGCATGTCCTGAAATCGTGTTTTTCATTGAATATGGCATCGTCCTGGCCACTCCCCCTTGATTCCCAGCTCCCTTTCCACAGAATGGAGGTCCCTTCATCTGCCAGGGGCCATCCGAAATTGCAGTGGTAAAGGATCATATGGGGAACAGCCTGGTTCCCGGCGTTCCTGACCCGGTCACGGATCCTGATTTTGGGTTCCCCGAGCATGCAGGAGATGGTCCTCCGGATCTCCAGAGCAGGACCGAATACCTTGCTTTCCCGGGTGATGCCGGTAATGCTCATTTCATGTTGCCCTGACTGCAGGTCGGGCTGTACCACCGAGACCAGTTCGGCCGGCAGGTTGCTGATCCTTCCGTGCAGACCCCTTTTGCCGTATTCATCCGATTCGGGAGGTCCCACATGCGACAATCCGCAGGTGAGCAGCAATCCGCCACCGAATGACCGCAGCCATTCCAGGTCCGTGTGTGCGTGTGGATTCGGAGCGGTGGGTCCCGGATGGCTGATCCAGGCCAGGGCATAGCGGTTGTAAAAAGCATCGTAGATGTCCATGGCCCGGTCGATCACCACCTTGAACCTTAGTCCGCTCCCCGTATTGATCCAGGCGATCCGGTTTCCGCGGGCCGGACCGTTGTCGGCGACGGAAGTTTCAATGCCGCCTGCCTGGGCAGGATTGTTGAGCATGTCCGGAAGGGGGAGTGCATCTTTTACCAGCGGGTTTCCGGCCGGTGGATTTTTGGCTTTTTTGGTCATTGTGAAGTGTTTTGAGGTTCATACTCCGCTGAATGCATCGAATCCGCCGTCTACGGTGACCACAGATCCTGTTACAAAGTTAGCAGAATCGCTTAAAAGCCAAACTGCAGCCGCGGTCAGATCGGGTGGATCCCCAAAACGCTTTTGGGGCACATGTTCCAGGATATCCTTTCCCCTTTGGGTAAGCCGGCCGGATCCGTCAAAGAGGAGATACCGGTTCTGTTCGGTGGCACAAAAACCCGGGGCAATGGCATTCACCCGGATCCGTGTGGAATAATGCCGGCAGAAATGAACGGCAAGCCAGCGGGTAAAATTGATCACCGCCGCTTTTCCTGCTGCATAGGCAGCAGCTCTTGTCAGGGGCCTGAAACCGGAAATGGAGGAAATGTTGATAATGGATCCCTGTTTTTGTTCAACCAGGGTTTTACCAAATATCCGGCAGGAGAGCAGGGTGCCGTTAAAGTTCAGGTCCAGCACCTGCCTGTGCATTTCCGGGGATATGTCGAAAAAGGACAGGTCCTCCGAGGTAGTTGCCCCGGTTTTGTTTCCTCCCGCTCCGTTGACCAGGCAGTCAATCTTTCCGTAACGCTCCAGTATTTTCGTACGGCATTCTTCCAGACTTTCCTGCTTCGTAACGTCGCATTCCAGGGCCATGGACTCTTCCCCCAGGGCCCTGATTTTTCCGGACACCTTTTCTGCAGCATCCCGGGAAAGATCCAGGATGGCCGTTTGTGCCCCGCACCGGGCTGCAGTGACAGCCATTTCCCCTGCCAGGGCACCGCCCGCACCGGTCAGTACCACGGTTTTCCCCTCCAGGGAGAACATCCTGTTCAGAATGGCTTGGTCCATGAATTCAGGTTTTGATGTATACGCTTTTGTGGTTGGTGAAAAATTCCAGCCCCGTGCTGCCTGCTTCCGGTATGCCGATGCCCGATCCCCTGATCCCGCCGAAGGGGAGCTGGGGTTCCTTGTAGGCGGTCATCGCATTCACATGGGTGAGCCCCACACGGGTACCGGCAATGAACCGCATGGCTTCTTTCAGGTTGTTGGTGAAAACCGAAGAGCAGAGTCCGTATACCGTATCATTGGCTATTTCCATCGCTTCATCAAAGTCCTTTGCGGTGATGACAGACAGTACGGGTCCGAAGATCTCTTCCTGTGCGATGGTCATGGAGGACCGGACATTACCGAATACCGTGGGTTCAATGAAACATCCGTCATCGTAATCCTTCCCGGTGAGCCGGTTCCCGCCGGCCAGCAGTTCGGCCCCTTCTTCCCGCCCTGTCCGGATATATTTCAGTATGCTTTCCATCTGGGTTTTTCCGCAAACGGGCCCCATCTGTGTTTCCTGCCGGAATCCGTCACCCACCGCAAGTCTGCCTGCTTCCTGAACCACCCGGCGGGTGAATTCCTCTGCCAGGGATTTGACCACCACCGCCCTGGAAGTCGAAGTACACCATTGACCGGCACAGGCATAGGCAGCTCTTACGGTGGCTTTGACGGCCAGGTCCATGTCCGCATCCTCCAGGACCACCACCGGGTTCTTTCCGCCCATTTCCAGCTGCGCCCTGATCCCCTGCTCCGATGCTTTCCGGTTCACATGCATGCCCACTTCATTGGATCCGGTAAAAGATACCCCCCGGATCCGCGGATCGGTGATCATGATGTCGCCGATCGTGCCGCCTGACCCGGTTACCATGTTGAAAACACCCGGAGGCAGGCCCGCATCGTGCATGAGTTTGGTGAACATCCAGCCGGTTCGCGGGGTCAGACTTGCCGGCTTGAACACACATGTATTGCCTGCCACCAGGGCCGGAACGCTCTTGCGGCCGGGAACGTTGAAGGGAAAATTCCAGGGGCTGATAACGGAAACCACACCCAGGGCTTCCCGGATCACCATGGCAAACATGTTTTTCCGGGCGGAAGGTGCCGTGGACCCGAATAACCGGAGCCCCTCGTTGATCTGCCAGTCCATTTCCCGGATCGCTGCATCTACTTCCACAATTGATTCGGTCAGGGTTTTTCCGTTTTCCATGGTAAGTACGCGGGCAATTTCCTGTTTCCTGTCTTTCATCAGTTGCAGGGCTTTCCCGAGTAAGCCTGCCCTGTCATACACACTCATGGTTTTCCATGCCGGAAAAGCCGATCGGGCGGATGCAATGGCTTCCCGGATATCCTCTTCCCCGGACAAAGGGAACCGTCCGGTCACTTCATGCAGAGTGGCCGGATTCCTCTGTTCGAAATAGCGGCCACCTGAAGGTTCCTGCCATTTCCCGTTGATGTAATTCTGAAATGTTTTGCTCATAATGTGATTCAGATGATTGTGGGATGTTTATTTCCATTGCCTTTTGGCGGCACGGGTGACCATGTCCAGGATCTGTTCATCGTCCAGCATGGCCCTTTTTTCCAGCACCCTGGAGACGGAGTTGGGCACATCAAGGGAACTGAGGCGCATGACCGGACTGTCCAGGTAATCGAAAAAACGCTCGGTCATTTCGGCGGCAATCTTTCCCCCGAGAGAATGGTTTGCCGGCGCTTCTTCAACAATGGCCGCCGCACCTGTTTTCTGCAGTGATTTTCCGATGGCCGGAAAATCCAGGGAGGGCAGGTCCACGGTCCGCAGATCGATCATGTCGGCTGAAACCCCGTTGCTTTGCAGTTCCGCGGCAAGCTGTTCGATCCGCCGGGACATATTGCCGTATGCGATCAGGGTAATATCATCCCCCTCTTTCATGATCCTGGATTTTCCGAATTCAATGAAGTAATCCAGATCGTCTTCCGGTACCGGGAAATTCATGTTGTACAGGGCGTGGTGTTCCATGATCAGCACCGGGTCGTTGGATTGCATGGCGGTATTGAACAGACCCGCGTAATCGAATGCATTGGCCGGGGCAACCATCCTCCATCCGCTCCACAAAGCATAGAGTCCGGCCGGATCCAGGGAATGCTGACCCCCGTATCCGCAGCCGACGGCAATCCGCGTGCGCAGTACCAGGGGGATGTCGGTGGTATTCCCGTACATATGGCGGGCCTTGCTGATCTGATTGAATATCTGGTCGGCGCCCACCAGGGTAAAATCGGGGAACATGATCTCAACCACCGGTTTGAGTCCGCTCATGGCAGCCCCCAGTGCCAGTCCGCTGAACCCTGCTTCCGATATGGGCGTGTTCAGTACACGCTCAGGGTATTGATCCGGCAATCCTTTGGTGGCTCCGTAGGCTCCTCCGCCGAAATTGGCGATCTCTTCCCCCAGCACGAAACATCCGGGAGATTTTTCCAGCCACCTGCCGGTTGCGGCAGCAATGGCATCTGAATATTTCATCTCTGAGAATTCCTGAAAATCCTCCCGCTCGCTGAAAGTGATTTTTTTGAATTCGCTGCCGTCGCTTCGCACACCTTCCGGTGCGGAACCGGGGGGAGGGGAGAAGCCTTTCTTCAACTTCCGGGGCCTGCCCGCCAGGGTGTAGTGGTCCACGGCTTTTTCAACCGTTTCGGAAGCCATTTTTATTACATGGTCAATTTCTTTCTTTTTCAAAATATTTTTTTCCAGGAGCAGTTCCGGAAATTGTGTCACCACTTCTTTTTTCCGGTAGTCTTCCTCCTCCTTTTTGCTCCTGTATTTGAAGGCGCTGCCCGGCTGGTCTCCCGCGTGATGGTACCGGCGGTAACATCTGGCCTCCACCAGGCATGGTTTGTCTCCCTTCCTCAATCCGTTCGCCACTTCTCTGATCAGTTCATAAATGGCAATGATGTCACTGCCATCCACCACATGGGCATTCATCCCGTAGGAAGCTGCGCGGACGGACAGGTCACAGGCGGCGCAAGCGTCTTTGACCGATGTTCCCACGGCATATACATTGTTCTCCAGAAAATAGATGACCGGCAATTTCCAGAGTCCGGCCAGATTGCAGGACTCATGGAATGCCCCCTGGTTGATGGCCCCGTCCCCGAAAAAAGCGACCACGACATTCCCGCTTTTTTTGTATTTTTCAGCGAAAGCGGCCCCGGTTGCCGGAGGGATCCCGCCGGCAACAATGGCATTCGACCCCAGGAATCCGGCCTCTTTCCACCGCAGGTGCATGGACCCGCCCCGTCCCCCGCAGAAACCGTCTGCCAGCCCCATGATCTCAGCGAGGGTCCTTCTGACCACGGTTTCCGCTTCTTCCGGCAATTCCCCCGATGCAGGATCCCACTTGTCCGGCACGGCATAATGCAGGGCCTTTGCCAGGAACTGGTGGTGGGAACGGTGGGTGCCGAAAAACTTGTCTGTAACTTTCAGGGCGGCAGCCGTACCTGCTGCAATGGCCTCCTGGCCTACGCTGGTATGTACCGGCCCCCATACACAGTCATCGTTCTTCAGGGAGAGGACCGCTTCCTCGAAACCGGAGATCACCCGGACATCAAAAAGCATCCTGGCCATCATACGGGCATCGCCTTTCTGCAGGTCCGTTTCCCCGCTTTTCCATTCCGTTCCCTTCAGCGGGTATCTGATCGCTTCCTTTTTCATGAGCTCGCAGGTTTTGCTGTATCGGATCTTTCCTTAAACCCCGTAAAATTTTTCCGCATTGTCATGGAACACTTTCTGCAATTCTTCCCTGCTGCATCCTTTCAGGAATTCCAGCATGGTGGAAACGCAGGTGGGAATATCAGCGGCCAGTGAGGATACCGGCCAGTCGGATGCAAAAACCAGCCGGTCAATGCCGAAACATTTAATGATGTGCTCCACGAAAGGCCGGAGATCATCAGTGGTCCAGTTCTCATGGTCGGCTTCGGTGGCCAGACTCGAAAGTTTGCAGTAAACATTCGGGAATTCGGATATTTCCCTGATCTCGTTCCGCCAGGGATCCAGCCGGTGGTTTTTGATGTCGGGTTTTCCGATGTGGTCCAGGATCATGGGCACATCTTCGCATTGGTCGAGGAAGCGGATCACACTTTTGTTGTGCTTTTGTGAAATGCAGATATCAAAAGTAAGACCGTAATCCTTCAGCATGTTCACTCCCCTGATGAAATCCGGTTGCAGGCAGAATTCAAGGTCGGGCTCGAACTGGATGATCCTCCTGATGCCCTTGACGAGCGGATTCTCTTTCAGTTTCTCGATCTCCGGCCGCACAGCTTCTCCCTTTTCCAGGGGCGCCCAGGACACGATCCCCTGTATCCGGGCCTCTCCGCAGGCGATGTCTGTCACCCATTCGACTTCCTCTTTGTACTGGGACGGCAGGCACTCACACTGAACGTATACCATCTTTTCAATTTCGAGTCCGTTCACCGCCTGCTTGTAATCATCCGGAAAAAACGACCGGTTGAGCCTGGGGATATCGTCCAGCCACGGATAACGGAACCGGTCAAGGTCCCAGAAGTGCAGGTGCGTGTCGACTGCGGGAAAATCAATCATATCCATATTTCGTTTTTTTATGCATTAAACATATTGCACGGTCAGCTTGCACGGTCAGCCAGAATCTGGTTGACCGAAGGTCTTTCCATGTCATTTGGAGCCGGCAACCACGGTGGTTTCACCGATACCTTCCGGTCCGGCCGAAAGGTATCCCCCTTCGATGGGCAGGTCGGCTCCCGTGATGAACGAAGCATCATCGCTCAAAAGGAAAAGAATGGGGGCTGCGCATTCCACGGGCTCTCCGCAGCGGTTCAGCATGTGGTATTTTCCCCAGACGGGTTCCCATTTTTCGCGGCCCCCGCCGTCCATTTGCGCCGCTTTTTCTACTTCACGCGTCCAGATCCATCCCGGACTGACACTGTTGACCCGGATGTTGTAACGTGCCAGGTCCAGGGCCTGGCAACGGGTAAGCTGGTTCACCGCACCCTTGGATGCATTGTATGTCCACCGGTTGATCTGGGCGATATGACCGGATATACTGGACATGTTGACCACGGCTCCACCGCCTTCCCTGCGCATGGGTTCAAAAACATTCTGTACCATGCGGGCGTAACCGACAGGCCCCACGAAATAGCTCCGGTGCCAGTCTTCGGTGGCGGCATCAAGCCCTTTGGCCAGAAAAGAAAACGCATTGTTCACCAGGTAATTGATTTTGCCCCATTTCTCCAGTGTGCTGTCCGCGGTCTTTTTGCAGAAAGCCTCCTCGATCATGTCTCCCCTGAGGAAAAGTACATCGAATCCTCTTTTTTTGAATTCTTTTTCTGTAGTAAAACCGATCTCACTGATCCCGGTGAAAGCAACGGAAGCCCCCTCCCTGCAGAGTTCTTCCACGACGGACTTCCCTATCCCGGAAGATCCACCGGTCACAATGGCTGTTTTATCTTTGAAGCGGTCCTTTACGGGTGTTCTTTTGATTTCCATATTGAAGGTTTTTGATTAAACTTATTGTGTGACAGGGTATGATTTCCGTGCCATCAGGCAAGGTTCATGGATACTCCCAGAACAACGATGGCAAGGACCAGAACGGTGATCCCCGCAACCATGATCCTTTTGGGCCTGGCAGATACATCTTTCCATTCCCCGGTCAGGACGCCGAATACGTTTCCGGCAATGATGGAGACGATCAGCATGGCCGGGAATCCCAGGTATGCCCCCAGGTCTCCGATCATGGTGGTGCCCATGCCATAGATCACCACGCCGCCCGGCCAGATGATCCCCATGCCCACCGCCATGGGCCAGTATTTTGCGGTTCCCTTCAAGGTGTACCGGCTGAAGGTCTTGTTCACAGCCAGAAGATAGATGCAATATCCCACATTGACCGTGAAATTGGCGGTAAACACAAGTGCCAGCAGGGCATTTTCCGCGTTGGCAGGGGCGGCCCCACTGAGAACGGAGGCTTCGGAAAGGGAAGTTCCGTAGATGAAACCGAAATTCAGCAGGGAGGACAGCACACCGGAAAGGATACAAAAGGCCAGTCCCTTTCTGAATGACGCCTTCTGGAGTCCGCCTGCACTCACCTCCTCACTGGCCCGCTGGTCCCGGTCCTTCAGTAGTCCGGCCCTGGCCGAGATGTACAATCCGCCGATCATCACCAGTATCCCCAGCAGAAGCACGATCCCGGGTAACTTAACAAAAGCTTCCGGCTGGTTCATGGCCAGGGGGATGACCGATCCACCGACTGCAATTATGCCCATGATCAGGGCGTAACCGATGGAAAATCCGATGGCATCCAGTCCCTTGCCGAAATAAATTCCGCCTACCCCCCAGCCGGCTCCGAATAAAAGGGCCAGGAGGATACTGTGCGGCGGTACATTTGCATAGACATCTCCGAGGTTGGGTACGGTCAGCAGTGCCAGGGGCCAGGGAACCAGTATCAATGCCATCAGGGAACCGGCTCCCCATGTGTTTTCCCAGGCCCATTTCGGGGTGTATTTCAACGGGAAAAAAGAGGTTCCCAAAAAAGTCCCTCCGATCAGCATCAGAAGGAAGCCGAGAATGAAAAGATCAGGTTCCATAACAGTACAGTATTGGTTTATGAGTATTAAGAAACAAGTTCATCATTTGATGGATTGGGTGAGCGGTTTTTCGCTTTCCCGTATTTCGCAGACTTCCCTGTCGGGACCGTAGAAATAACACAGCCACACGTTTTCGCGAAGCTCAACGGGTTCGCTGATGAAGGATACACCGGCATCCTTCAGTTTTCTGTAATCCTTCCTGACATCCGAAGAGCGGAAGCCAATGTGGCTGAATCCCTTGTCGGCCTGTATCCTTTCCGGGGGGGCCGGTTCCCCATCCGGTTCCCTGTATTCAAAGAGCTCAAGGATGACAGAGCCTTTCCTCAGATGGGCAATGGTGGCCCTGCACCCCGGCATGCCCACGATCTTTCCCAGCAATTCGCTTCCCTCCAGGGTCCGCATCAGTTCAAAACCGAGATTCCTGCAATAAAAATCGATCGATGTTTGTAAATCGGAGACGCTGAGTCCCACATGATCCATGTTTTCAATCATTGGTCGTGTATTTTTTTGAATTTGCCGGTTTCTGCCCACAGGCCCTGGCCGGGATTGGGTACGTAAAAGATCTCTTCTCCGCCGGGCATGATATTTTCCCCGTCTTTCAAACGGGAAGGGTCGTATTTTCTCACCATTTCATGGTAGTCTGCATAATGGCAGTGTACCGATTCGATGTCTTTCCCGGATATATCCCTGGCGGCATAGATGATCCTGAACCTGTTTTCCGGGGAACTGATGAGCAAATGGGCAAGCGGGGTGAGATTATTATCCATATCCTTGTTTTTCCTTACCGCTTCCATCAGGGCTTCCCGGTTCATGTATCCGTATTTCCGTATGAACGAGTCGGTTTCCCGGTTCTCACCGAAGGTGCGGATACCCGGACAAAGGATGATCAACTCACCTCCGTCGGCCACGGCCATGCTTGTCCTGAAGATCGCCTTGTTGCCCACCCAGGTGGATTTGAATTCCTCCGGATCCATGTAAGCAACGACTTTCCGGTAGGCCTTTCTGAGCAACCGGATGTTGACCTGCCGGCACAACCGGGCACCTTCCAGGTAACATGCCTCATCGTTTCCGGCAAACACCCCCCGGGTTACGATCTGTCCCCCGTGGCCGGTCCCCCGTACGGTCAATATGTAAGATACGGGCAGGTGAGCGGTGAAATGCATGCTCATGTAATTCAGCACTGTCCTCATGGGCGTTTCAATACTCCCCACGGTCTTTTCCAGTCCGTGCAAAGCCCCGATCATATGGCTTTTGCCAATGATGTCTTTGCCTCCTGTACCGATGAGAATATTCTTGTTGTGGTTGGCGATCCCGGCCAACTCATGGGGAACCAGCTGGCCCACCGAAATGATCTGATCCCAGTTGTCTCCGGCCAGGGTTTTGTTGATCTCACAGTGCACGGGCCAGTCTGCCAGACCCCCGGTCATTTCCCGGGTGGTTCCCGGTGGAATGGTTCCCATGCGGGTGACATCCTTCAGCCAGTCATGGGTTCTGAACAGGGTACGCGGTACACCCGGGTACATGGAATTCATCTCCTCTGCCGTCAGCGGGGCATGGGTACCAAGTGCGGGCATGATCTCAATGTGGGAACGGTACTTCAGTTTTTCATACAGCATCCGGGTGATTTCCCCGGCAAAGGAGTGAAACCTTGTTGTATCCGGGGGAAGGATCAATACCCGGTCCGGCTTGCCGAGTTTTCCCAGCATGGAATCAATCAGTCCGGATACCCGTTCCGCACCGATCACTTTATCTGCTGCTCCTTCGGCAAAGTACATCATGGTTAAATCTCTTTCAGTACATTTTGAGTCCGCCGTTGATATCCATGGTTTTTCCGGTTATGTAAGAGGTCAGGTCGGAGGCCAGTACCAGAATGATGTTTGCCACTTCATCCGGAGTACCCATTCTTCCCAGGGGTATGGTACGCCTGAACTGTTCCTCCTGCTCCCGGGTGAGTCCGTTTTGCATACCGGTGGCGATGATCCCGGGTGCCACCGCATTGACCCGGATCCCGTGGGGGGCACCGGCCTTGGCAAAGGACTTGGTCAGGCATTCGATGGCTGCCTTGCTGGCGCTGTAATGGGCGCCTACCGTAACACCTCCGACCTGGCCGGCAAATGAAGCCACATTGACAATGTTTCCTGATCTCTGCCTGATCATGATTTTCAGAGCATACTGACTCAGCAGGAAGACCGGAGTCAGATTGATGTCCATGACCTTCTGCCATTCTTCGTATGAGATATCAGTCAGTGGGGTTCTGGGGCATATGGCTGCATTGTTCACCATGATGTCGATCCTTCCTTCCCGGTCAGTAACCTGTTTTACAAGCCGGCGGAGGAAATCAGGGTCCGAGATATCGCCCCGTATAAAATTCTGCCGGTCATTGTCTTTGATATCGGTGGTGAACACCTTTGCCTTGTATTTCGAGAACGCCCCGGCCAGGGCACTTCCGATGTCCCCGGCGGCGCCTGTGATCAAAACCACCCGGTCCTTGAATTCGGAAAACATTCCATTGTGTATTTGTATTCAATAATAAGATTTAATTTGAAAAAATCCAAAACATGTAATTATTTGTATGCATTAATATTGTCTACTGTTAAATTTGCCGGAGATTTTATGCAATATTGGACATTATTATTATCTTGGCATACAAATGGAAGAGATCTATTCCGTACTGTTTGACAAGATCATTTCCGGGGAATACCCTGCCGGGACCCGGCTGAAGCAGGAGGATATTGCCAGGGAGTTCGATACCAGCCGGACCCCCATCCGGATCGTTCTCCAGCAGCTTGACCAGGACGGACTGGTAAAGCTTTCACACAACAAGGGGGCCAAGGTCCTGCCGTTTACCGCCGATGAGATCGAGGAGATCTATGAGATCCGGAAGTCCCTCGAGCTCCTGTGCATGGACATTGCCGCCCCGGTCATCAGTATCCAGAGACTGCTTGAGCTCAAAAACGGGCTTCTGGAAAACTTCAGGAAAAATAATGTGGAGGCCCTTACCGAGCTGGACAATGATCTGCATTATTATATCATTCATTCTACCGGGAAAAACCGGCTGATCGGAATGCTCAACCAGCTTTTCCGCCTGCTGCACAAGTTCCGCAAACTGGGATTCATGGACAAAAACATGAGGGATCAGGCCACCCGGGAGCACATCGGTGTCATCGACGCACTCTGCATGCGTGATACGGCAAGTGCCAAGACCATGATGAGGACACATATTGATAATTCCAAGATCAATGCCCTTTCTGCATTGTTCAAAACCAAAAAAACAGAAAAATGAGTATGATCAAGAGAATTGCCGCCATCGTTTTCCTGTATCTGGCAGCCCTGGAATCCGGGGAATGCCAGGCCCCGGAACCGCCCAACATCGTTCTGTTGCTGACCGACGACCATCCCTGGTACGCTTACGGATTCATGGGGGACCCCGTGGCGGAAACCCCGAATATGGACAGACTGGCATCACGGTCCCTGCGGTTCACCAACGGGTATGTCCCGGCATCGGTTTGCCGCCCGTCCCTGGGTTGTTTGCTGACCGGACTCTATCCGCACCAGAGCGGGATATGTTTTAACAAGATACCCGGCCACAAACGACCGGAAAGCAAGTATCCCGATCAGAAATACATTGCCAACGGAGCCCATATCGTCCGGGGGCTGGAAACCCTTCCCGATCTGCTCAGGCGCGAGGGCTACGTGAGTTTGCAGACCGGTAAACACTGGGAAGGCGATTACAGGGATGCCGGGTTTGATGAAGGGACAACCCATTACCTGCCCAGCGGGGCCAGGAACAGCTACAACGGGACATTGCGTGAAAACCAGATCGGACGCGAAACGCTGGAGCCCGTTTATGATTTTGTCGACCGCCAGGTGGAAGCAGGCAATCCGTTTTTTGTATGGTACGGGGTGTATCTCCCCCATGCCCCCGTCAATGCGCCTGAAAAATACCGTGAATTATACAGGAATAAAGGTTTGGAGCCTTTTGAGATCGATTATTATGCCAACATTTCCTGGCTGGACGAGTCCATCGGACAACTGATGGATTTTTTCGAAAAGAAAGGTCTGACCGGCAACACCCTGTTCCTTCTTCTCAGCGACAACGGGATGACCATCCATCCCAATCCCTGGTGGGGTGGCCCACGGGGAAAGACTTCCGTGTGGGAGCTCGGACTCAGGACGCCCATACTGATCCGTTGGGACAATCATCTCGAGCCAAAAACCTGCAGTGTCCCGGTCAGCAGCATTGACGTGGTGCCTACTTTTCTGCATGTTGCCGGGGTCGATCATCCGGATGTGTCCCTGCCCGGGCGCAGCCTGCTGCCGGCTGGCAAAGATTGTGATCCGGCGGACTTCCGGCCGGTCTACGGTGAAATATACAATCCCAACCCGGTGGTTGACGATGTTCCGGAAAGGACGGTTTTCTACCGGTATGTCATCGACGGGGATTACAAGCTGATCTCCCCGGAAAACCTGGAGCACCGGGATGAGCTTTTTAAGGGTTGGCCGAGGCCTGCCAACCGTCCCCGTGATCATTTTGAGGAGATCAGGATGTTCAACATCAGAAGGGATCCCCGGCAACTGGTCAATCTGGCTCCGGTGGAAGAATACCGGGACAAGCGGGACAAACTGATCCAAATGTTGAACGACTGGTGGTCAGTGGAGTCCGGTAAAGACCGTTAAATTTGATCAGAATGATAAAAAAACTGTGTATTTATCTTTTTTTACTGGCCTTCCTGGCCCAGGGATTGTTTTCCCAGAGCATGCGCACGTTCTGCAACCCGCTGAACCTGAATTACCGTTTGGAGCTGGATGAACCTTCCAGGAGGGCTGCTGCCGATCCCACCGTAGTCGTGTTCAGGGGACATTACTTTCTGTTTGCCTCCAAATCCGGGGGCTACTGGCATTCCGAAGATCTGTCCGGCTGGGATCTGATCACCACCGATGACCTGCCCCTGGAGGAATGGTCACCCACCGCACTGAACCTGGGTGATTCCCTGATGCTTTTTCTGTCTTCCGACCTTTGGAACAATGGGGTTATCTATGGTTCGGAAGATCCCCCGGAGGGAGAATGGCAGCCGGTGGGCAGACTTCCTTTCAAGGTTTTTGATGCTGTGCTTTTTCTGGACGATGACCGGAGATTATATGTTTATAATGTTTCCGGGCGTATCCGGGGGGTTGAGCTGGACCCGGAGAACGGCTTTGCTCTTAAAGGGGACATTGTGGATTGCATCCGGGCCAATTACGAGGAGCACGGGTGGGAAGAAAAATGGTCCACCGGGACCATGAAAAGAAGGACCCCCTCATTTGAAGGTGCATGGATCAACAAGTACAATGGCAGGTACTACCTTCAATATGCCGCTCCCGGGACCCAATTTCCCGATTACGGTGACGGGGTATATGTTTCGGATTACCCGCTTGGACCATACACATACGAACCATACAGCCCCTTTTCATTCAAACCTTCCGGTTTCTGTGGGGGAGCGGGCCACGGAAGCACTTTCAGGGACCATAACGGAAATCTTTGGCACATGTCGACCATGGTCATCAGTGATAAACACAAATATGAACGGCGGATCGGACTGTTCCCGGCGGGTTATGACGAAGACGGTCAGCTGTATTCCAACAACACCTGGGGAGATTACCCGCAGTTATTCCCCAAGGGCAGAAGGGAACCCCAGTTGCAAACCGAAGCAGGCTGGATGCTGCTTTCCGGATTTAAGTCCGCAAAGGCTTCTTCTTCCCTGGCAGATCATCCGGAAGATCTTGCTTTTGACGAAAACATAAAAACCTATTGGGTGGCAGAAAGTGCAGATCACGGTGAATGGTTACGTGTCGACCTCGGGGACAGTTATGATGTGTATGCCCTGCAAGTGAATTTCGCGGAATATGATCCCGGACTTTTCGGTCGTGTTGAAGAGGATTATCATCAGTACACGGTCGAATATTCCCTTGATGGCAATAACTGGCGTGTTCTGATCGACAAGAGCAAAAACCGGACATCCGTCCCCCATGACTATGTGCAGCTGGATCGGCCGCGAAAAGCAAGGTATATCAAACTGACCAACGTATATGTTCCCGGCCGCAATTTTGCCGTGAGGGATCTGCGGGTGTTCGGAACCGGCAATGGGAATCCGCCCGGACCGGTACAATTTAAAGAATGGGACAGGAAAGAAGCCAATCAGCGTTTTTTTTCTGTCAAATGGGAAAAAGCAGAGGATGCTACCGGTTACCTCATTGAGTTTGGCATATCCGGCGACAAGCTGTACAATCATTATATGATATACCGGGATACAATCCTTGAGGAGGGGCATCTCAACAAGGGGGCGGATTACTATTTCACGGTCAGGGCATTCAATGAGAACGGTATTTCTGGAAGAAGCAAGATACTTGCCCTGCCAACAACAGGGGCATACGAAGGCAGGAGATTCCCATGGGAATGATCAGTGATCATGTAAAATATTTACATTATGCCAACATTCATCTGTATTTTTATTTTTCAGGCAGTCTGGATGGGAACCATACCGTCCATGGCCTTTCGGGACCAGCCGGACCGGGAAATTTCCGGTTTTGGCATGACCTGGCACTATGCCGAAATGCTTCCCGACGGCAACCTGCTGGCCATCATCAAGGACGGAATGATCCTGGAGCTGGACTGGAGTCATTTAAATAAGATCGTCTGGGAATGGAAGGCAGAGGAGCATCTGGCAGAGGAGCATCTGGAGGAATTAAAAAAGCTTGTTGACCTTCCTCATCCTCTGCCGGAACAGTTCAGGGACTGGCCGCATATCAACACCGTGGAAATGCTTCCGCAAAACCCCGTTGCAGGCAAAGATCCCCGGTTCAGCGCAGGCAATATTATGTTCTGCGGCCGGCACATCAATGCCATATGGATCGTTGACCGCAATAGCGGTAAGGTTCTCTGGGCCTGGGGACCCGGAGTTCTGCAGGGCCCCCATATGCCGACCATGCTTTCCAACGGGCACATCATGGTTTATGACAACGGACACTGGACCGGTGATGTCGCACGGGGTTATACCCGGATCATTGAACTCGATCCGTTGACCGGGAAAATCGTGTGGATGTACAAAGCAGATCCCCCTGAGGACTTTTACTCTCATTCAAGGGGATCCGGTGCTCTCCTCCCCAATGGAAATGTGCTCATCGCCGAATCCAATTCCGGTCATCTTTTTGAAGTAACCCGGGATGCCCTGTACCGGGCAGTGCCATATAGTTTTGATCTTGTTGAGAAATTGTTGTGGTTATAGAAGGATTGAATATATACAGTGCCCGGACAGATCTTGCTGTGGTCAATCTTTTGCGAATAGTACACGTGTATCATAATAAACAATAAATCAATGAACCGATGAGAACAGAGAAAAATCATTTTCCGTTGTTTTCCAGAAGCCTGCTGTTTAATTTTTTCCTTTTGCTTTTCATTGAGCACGGGATCAGCGCGCAGAGCCGGGAGAACAAAGAGAAACCCAATGTATTGCTGATCATGGTGGATGACATGAATGACTGGGTGGGTTGCCTGGAAGGTCATCCCAATGCCCTGACTCCCAACATCGACCGTCTGGCCGCGCAGGGCATGCTTTTCACCCATGCCTATACGGCGGCGCCCATCAGCAACCCCTCCCGGGTGGCTTTGCTGAGCGGACTCGGACCGTATACCACCGGGGTGTATCATAACAGGGATCCCTGGGGCATGTCCGGGGTGCTTGACGATATCATCCATCTTCCGCTGCATTTCATGAACAACGGATATTATACCATGACGGTGGGGAAGATATTCCATACCCGTCCTGATGACTGGGAAGATGCATTTTATGAGAGTGGAGGCCGTTTCGGCGGACAGAATTTCAATCTTTTTTCCAGGGAATATACCTATCCTTTCTCAGGTCTGGAGGGGATCCATAATTGGGCGGTTCACTGGGGGCCGCTGGATGAACCCGAGGCAAGCCGGCTTTCCGATCCGAAGATTGCCGGGTGGGCCGTGGAAAGGCTGAGCAGGGATTATGACAAGCCTTTCTTTCTTTCGGTGGGCTTCCACCGTCCCCATACGCCTTTGACCTCCCCCAGGGAGTTCCATGAGCGCTTTGAGACCGAGGAAGTATACCTTCCCTTGGTCAATGAGGACGACCTGAGCGACATCCCGCCCATGGGCAGGCAGGTGGCCATCGGGGGCTATCAGGAGATGCAGGACGGGACTTACCGGCAGGTGAAGAGCCGTGAAGTACACAGGGAGATAGTAAAAAGCTATCTGGCTGCCTGCACTTTCGTGGATGCACAGGTCGGCAAGGTTCTGGAAGCCCTGGAGGAGAGTCCGTATAAAGACAACACCATCGTCATCCTGGCTTCCGACCATGGCTGGAGCCTGGGTGAACAGACACACTTCAAGAAATGGGCCCTGTGGGAAACCACCACCCATGTCCCTTTCATCGTGCATGTCCCCGGAGCCGGTCTGGAGGGTAAGCGCTGTGATGCCGGGGTGACCCTGCTGGATATTTATCCCACCCTGGTGGATCTTTGCGGACTCCCGTCTACCGGACACCGGCTCGACGGCCGGAGTCTGAGACCGCTTCTGGAGGATACTGGGAACAGCGAATGGCAGCGCCCGGGGATGACCACCTTCGGGAGGAATAACCACGGACTGCGGAATGAGCGGTGGCGGTATATCCGTTATGCCGACGGCATGGAAGAGTTGTACGACCATGACCGTGATCCCGGCGAGTGGACGAATCTGGCCAACCTGCCGGAGTATGAACAGGTAAAGGAATTTTTTGCCGGATGGCTGCCATCGGTGAATGTGCCCGCGGTCAATACCGATCATGAATTGCCTGTGCGGCTGACCCCGGATTCCCCGAGCCGGTCATTTATCATGATCACTCCCAAGTTTACCGGAAAGCCGGTGAGCATCCGCGCGGAGATCGGGCCGGAAACCGGGGACGGGGTGATCGTCTGCCAGGGGAGCCAGTTCACGGGATACGCCCTGTATATTCAGGATGGTTTTCTGTGCTTCGCGGTGATGGATGTCCCGGTTCCACTCAGATGGGACAGGATGTTCCCTTCCCGGACGGTGGTCAAATCATTGCAGCCCCTCGCTTCGGGAAAGCAGGAGGTGCGGGCGGTACTTGCCCGGGACGGGAAGGTCACCCTGTATGCCAACGGCAAAGAGATCGGTTCGGGGAAAGCAAAGACACTTTCCACCCATCCGGCAGGCAACATGATCATGGGCAGGGCACCGGAAAGGTATGTTCCGGTGGGAAATTATTCACCGCCCTTTGAATTCGGGGGAGAAATAAAGGAAGTTGTGGTGGACGTTCAATAAGCTTTGTTATTTTCCTGCCTGAGATACTTATTCAGAAAGGTTGCCGGTCCGCACACAACAATATCCTTTCGAAGCTGATATTCTTCGGTGTATGGGATAATGATAAAGTTTCTTTTTGATTTAAGGTCATCGATCGCAATTTTCATTGATTTGGTAATTGCAGGAGAAGAAGTATATTTTATTTCAATTCCGAAACAGGGATTGTTGTTTCTGGTTATCAACAGATCCAGTTCTGTCCCTTCAAAAGTTCTGTAAAAATGCATTTCATAGCCAATCGGCAGAATTTGCCGGATCTGTTCTATCACATATCCTTCCCAGGATACTCCCAACATGTTATGTCCCTGTAATTCTTCAAAATTCCGGATAAAGAGCTGATGATGTAAAATGCCTGAATCACGCAGGTAAATCTTGGGGGATTTCACCAATCTCTTTTTTGAATTCGTACTGTAAGGATAAAGACGTGTTATTAAAAAGGTTTCCTCCAGGAAATTAAGATACCTGGTCAAGGTAGGGAAAGATATTTCCAGTGACTTCGAAAGGTTTGATTTGTTCAGGACACTGCCATGCATGGTGGCCAGCATTCTCCAGAAACGGTCAATAACCAGTGGAGAAAGACCGAGTCCCAGCATGGGCAGATCCCTTTCAATATATGTTTTAATGAAATTATGATACCATTCCTGTCGTAAATCATCGTTTGGTTGCAGCAGGGCATCAGGAAAACCGCCCCTGAACCAATGATCATTCAATCCGATCCTGTTTTGGATTTCCGGAATATTGAATGGTGATAATTCCTTATACGAAATTCTTCCTGCCAGGGATTCGGATGAATCTCTGATTAAATCAGGAGAAGCAGACCCCAGTATTATATAACGTCCCGGCTCACGTTTCACATCGATTAAAGATCTCAGGACAGGAAATAAATCCGGTTTTACCTGTATTTCGTCAATCACAATACATTTATCAATGTTGTTTTCAAAAAAAAGTACAGGATCTGAAAGCTTGGCCAAATCTCTCGGATGTTCACAATCAAGATAGACAAACGGGCCCGGGGAATCTTTCATAAATTGTTTTACAAGCGTGGTTTTTCCTGACTGACGGGGACCTATTATTCCAACGACAGGAAAAAACGACATGCTTTTTTGTATACTGGAAAGTAATATCCTTTGTATCATTTACCCTGAAGATTATAAACCGTGTTTTCTAATTTTCAGGGTGAAAATAATGGATTTTTTTGATTTATGAGGTTTTTTCCGGTTTCAGGGGCCATTTGACGGGTTTGCGGTCCCTGGCCGAGCGGTATATGGCGGTGAATATCTCCACGGCCACCCGGCCGTCCTCACCGGTGACCATCGGTTTCCGCCCCTGCAGGATGGCCTGGATGAAATCACCGATCTGCTCCATGTGGTAATGGTTCATGGGGTCTTCCAGGGAATTGAAGTATTCCGAATCCTCCCTGACCCAGTCCGCCAGCCTGTCTTCCTCCCCCGGAACGGTCCAGATATCCAGCACCGGGGGTTCGGCGATGGAGGACATGCCCGCGATGAACATGGCCCCGCCGTCCGTCTGGACACCCGCTGATGCGCCTGTTTCCCCGTGGATGTGCACCTTGGTGTAAATGCCGGGCTTCTGGGAGTTGCTTACCACGATGTTTCCGAGTCCGCCTCCCTTGAACCGGATCACTGCCAGGGCCGTGTCCTCCACCTCGATATAGGGATGGTTCAGGTTCTCCCATACGCCGTAAAGCTCATCGATCTCACCCATGTACCACTGCAGCAGGTCAAGCTGGTGGGGTGCCTGGTTGACCAGCACGCCCCCTCCTTCGTCTTTCCATGTGCCCCGCCAGGGGTCGCTTTCATAGTATGCCCGGTCCCGCCATCCCAGCATAAGGACCGTGCCCAGCACGGGCCTGCCGATCCTGTTTTCATCAATGGCCTGCCGGATCCTTTGGCAGGGCTTGTAGAACCTTCTCTGGCTGATAGTGCCCAGGAGCTTTCCTGATTCTCCGGCGGCTTCGATCATGGCGTCACAATCTTCAAGCGAAGAGGCCAGCGGTTTTTCGACCAGGACATGGGCGCCTTCCCGGAAGGCATCCAGGGCCGGCTGGCGGTGGGCGGTATGCGGGGTGGTAACCACCACCATGTCCAGTTTTTCCTTTCCCACCATTTCGCCGACATCATCGTAGGGCTTGATGCCGTATTGATCTGCGAATTTTTCCGCACGGCCGGGGTGCCTGTTATACACCGCCCTGAAATCGGATTGTTCCAGATGCCCCAGCGCACAGGCATGAAGGTGGGCCACTTTGCCCGCGCCGATGATGCCCGTCCTGAGTTTTTCCATTATGAATATATTATGAGGTATGCCAATTTATCGTTGTCAATGCATCTTATCCTTTCCGTTACGGCATTGATCATTTGGTCCGGATGAAAGACAGGATGAACGGATTTTATTCAGGGTATCAAAATCACTTTCATCAGTCCTTTTTCCTTTTTGTACAGGCGGTGGAACCATTCTGCACCTTCAGAAAGGGGTGCTTCGGCTGAAAGGACGGGGGCGGTATGCAATGATCCTGCGGACATCAGGTCAAGTACTGCCGGATATTCGCCGCTGATGGCATAGGAACCCTGTAAACGGAGCTGACTGTTCACCACGGTCTGCAGGGGGATCTCCACGCGGGGGGTAACGTTCCCGATAAGGGTCAGGGTGCCGCCTTTTCTCAGGGAACGGACGGCCGTATTGACGGTTGCCTGGATGCCGGTCGCGTCAAAGGCAATGTCCGCACCACTTCCTTCCGATAATTCAAGAACCTCTTTCCGGACATCCCCGGCAGCCGGATCAAGTACATGTGTTGCACCCAGGTTGAGGGCCATGTCCAGCCGGTCCTTCTGTGTGTCCACAGCGATGAGCCTGCCGCAACCGTTGATCCGTAACAGCTGGATGACGAATATCCCGATCATTCCGGCCCCCACCACCACGGCGGTATCATTGAGCGAAACCGGGGTGAGTCCGATCGCATGCATCGCCACTGCCGCGGGTTCGGTCATGGCTGCCTGTGTAAAGCCCAGATCTTCCGGTATCCGGTACAAAATGTGTTGAGGCACGGTTACATATTCTGCAAAGCATCCGTCCCTCCTGAATTCTTCCGCGGAAACCCCGAACACTTTCCTGCCGTTGCTCAGATTGTACAGTCCCCTGCGTGAATACCAGTCGTCCAGGTGGTAGATGGTGGAATCGAAGGTTACCCGGTCCCCGGGTTTCCATTCAGTCACTTCTTTCCCGGTATCCCCGATCACCCCGGAAGCTTCATGCCCCATAATGATGGGAGGGATCCTTCTTCCGCTGCTCCCGTCCATCCCGTGGACATCGCTTCCGCAAATACCAACGGCTTTCACTTTAACAAGTACCTCATCCTTCCCGGGGACGGGATCGGGGACATCCTTGTATGCCAGCTTCATATAGTCTTCGAGTACAAGGGCTTTCATAATTTTGATTCAGTCCATGCTTTGCTGGATGCTGTCGGCCATGGCCCTGAGGGCGATGAATTCATCCGGACTCAGGTCCTTGAAGAAATAGGGGACCGGATTGACGGCTCTCTTGTCCCGGTGTACTTCATAATGGAGATGAGCGCCCGAAGACAGGCCCGTATTGCCTGACAATCCGATAATGTCCCCCCGTTCTAACTGCTGACCGCGTCTTACACGGATCTCAGACAAATGTGCATAAAGGGTTTCATATCCGTTGCCGTGATCCGCCACAATGTATTTGCCGAATGTGGAGGATCTCCGGATGGATTTGACCCTGCCGTTGGCGGTTGCGTAAATCTCCGATCCGTATGGAACCACAAAGTCAATCCCTTCATGCATACGGTATATCTGGAGTATGGGATGAAGACGCATCCCGAAACCGGCTCCCGTATAGGAAAGGTCATCGTTTTCCACAGGCTGGATGGCCGGGATCCTCAACAGTTCTTCTTTTCTTCCGGATGCCAGCTTATAGAGTTCGTCCATGGACCTTTGCTGAAGCCGGGTTTTGGTCATCAGCCGCTCCAGGTGTTCCACCGTTCCGGCAATGAGTTTCCGGTTGCTGAAAGATGAATAGAGCTTGTATTGTTCGGCTCCGCCGGTCCCGGCTTTTTTCACCGGTTCGGTCATGGGCGGGATGTCGAAGATCGAACGGTAGATCCTGGCATCGCGGTCACGGATATGTTCGAGATTACGGCTCAGTTCTGTGATCTGATGGTTAATTTCCTCATAAAGCCTCTGCATCTCCAGATTTTCGTATGCCAGTTTCTTTTCCCGGGGTGTGGGGAAATTTTGCAGGAAGATGTAGGTGACAAAACCGGACAGGAGCAGGATGAGGAACAGGAGGGAGAGAGCCTTTTTCACGAACCGTTTCGAAGTAAGCCGTACCTCTTCAAACCGGAGTTTTTCAGGTGAATAAATGTAACGTTTCCTCTTCATGCAGCTTGAGAATAAGGAAAACTTTCATGCGACGAATGGTTAAATATAAGAATATTATGTTCTTTCAGTCCATTATCTGCTGTGAATATGGCACATTTTTTATCAACGTCCCTTGAATTTTTATGTATCGGTTCATTTTAATAAGCTTGTTCCAGTGTTGTAATTATATTTCGCAACCAAAAAATGTTTGGAAACAAAATTGCAGTTATGGAAAAATTGTTACCTTTAGATTTTCTAAGCTTTGATAAACCTGTTTTAACAAAATCAAGTAAACACCATGGCAGAATTCGATGAATCAAAAAAGGAAAAACAATTCCATGCGGATATTCCCGCCCAAAATTCAGCTTTCTTCCTGAAAGGATCGGGAGCACTTGACTGGGGAATGCAAAACCGCCTGTCCCGGATATTCAATCCGGATTCGGGGAGAACCGTCATGCTGGCCATTGACCATGGTTATTTTCAGGGACCGACCACCGGACTGGAAAGGGTCGACCTGAACATTGTGCCCCTTGTCCCGTACGCCGATGCGCTGATGCTTACCCGGGGCATTCTGAGGACCACCATCCCTTCTTCCACGAACAAGGCGGTCGTGATGCGGGGAAGCGGCGGTCCCAGCATCCTCAAAGAGCTTTCCAATGAGGAAATCGCCGTGGACATGGAAGATGCCATCCGGATGAATGTATCGGCCATTGCCATTCAGATATACATCGGAGGGGAATATGAGACACGAACCGTACAGAACATGACCAAACTGGTTGACATGGGACTGAAGTACGGCATCCCCGTACTGGCTGTTACCGCCGTCGGGAAGGACATGGCAAGGAATGCCAAATATTTCCGCCTGGCCTGCAGGATCTGTGCCGAGCTGGGCGCTCATTTCGTGAAGACCTACTACGTGCCGGAAGAATTTGAAACGGTTACGGCTTCATGTCCAGTCCCCATTGTCATGGCCGGCGGCAAGAAGATCCCGGAATCGGATGCGCTGACCATGGCGTACAGGGCCATACAGGAAGGTGCTGCCGGCGTGGATATGGGCAGGAACATATTCCAGAGCGATGCGCCTGAAGCCATGATGACCGCCATAACCAAGGTGGTTCACGAAGATATGAAACCCGGACAGGCCATGGAACTGCTTAACGATCTGAAAAGTCAGCAGAAAAAATAATCAACCATATATAAACCTAAAAATTTCGTCATGAGAAACTATTATTTGCCGGAGATCTTCAACAACACATATGAAGGCATTGACAGAAACCGGCACATCGTTGCTACCTATTACATGAAAGACCGTAAGGAAGGTGTTGAATTCCTCGATCATTTTACATTGATCCAGTCCATTGCCCTGGAAGGATCCACCGGGACCTGGGAAAAGGTTGAAGAGGATACCGAGGATGTGCGTAAAAGGCTGGCCGGCAGGCTGGTCGGTTATTACCGTATTCCAAATCCTGACAAATATGTCGCCGAGGCGGTCATACAGCTCGCTTTCAATATTGATGCATGGCTCGACAATGTGCCCATGATGCTGCTGTCCATTGCCGGGAACTGTTTTGCCTATTCCGACAAAATCCGGCTGATGGATGTAATGATACCGGATGACCTGCTGGATAAGTTCAAAGGGCCCAAGTTCGGGATTCACGGACTCCGTGAATTGGTGGGAGTGGAAGAAAGAAGGCCCCTTTCCCTTCATATCATCAAACCCAAAATGGGCATGACCCCGGAGCAGGTGGGGAACCAGTGCTACCAGACCGCCATAGGCGGAGTGGACATGATGAAGGATGATGAGATGACCTCCGATGTATACAATTCCACCTACGAGGACAGGATCCGGGAGGTTATGAAAAATCTGAAAAAAGCAAAAGAGAAGACGGGGAAAATGCCTATTTACCTGGTATCCATTACCGATGAGGTCGGGAAAATGTACGAGAAGGCAAAAAGGGCCGTGGAGCTGGGGGCGAACGGACTCCTGATCACGTATTCGGCGGGTTTGTCTGCTTTCAGAAGGATTACAGAGGATCCGGACATCAACATTCCGGTAATGATGCACGGTTCGTATATGATCGCCGCCATGGACAGCATTTCCTGGCCGGTATTCGGAAAGCTTGCCCGTCTTTGCGGAGCGGACCTGATGCTGACCCCGACCATTTATTCATCCATCCCCATGGTGGTGCATGAAGAGGGTCTGCGGACCGCGCAACTGAAGCTGGCGCCCTGGAAGCATATCAAACCCACAGCCCCCATGCCCTGTGCAGGTGTTTATCCGGGTACGGCACCCCTCATTGTGGGAGAGTACGGGCCCGACATCGTGATCCCTGCCGGCGGCGGCATGCTGGGGCACCCCGACGGATATACCGCCGGAGCCAAATCCTGGCAGCAGGCCATACGGGGTGCTTTGGACACCGGAAATGATGAAGAATTCATAGAATTTGCAAAGAAAAAGGAAAACCACGAACTGAAGCGGGCCCTCGAGAAGTGGGGCATGCCCACAAGGCCGACTCCGCACTGGCTGAGGGCCAGCGAAGAGCTCAGGCCCAAACCCATGAAGTTTTGAAAAATAAAGCTATGGCTTATGGCTGAAGCGATCAGGGTGCCTGATGTAGGCACCAATGTTGATGAAGTAAAAATAGTCAGCTGGCAGAAGCAGCCGGGAGACCGGGTGGAGACAGGAGAAGTGATCGCGGAGATCGAAACGGACAAAGCCGTGGTGGAACTGGAAGCAACCGCGGACGGGTATCTTATTTCCATTGAAGTACCCGCGGGTGATACGGCCGGCAAGGGGGATGTCCTGGCCTACATCGGGGAAAAGGATGAAAAAGCACCCGGTCCTCCTGCGGAAAGAAAAGAACAAAAGGGCATTCCGGAGAAAAAACCTGCCGGCAAAAAGGATGAGCGGGGGGCGGAGATTGCGGTCAAGGCATCCCCCCTGGTCAGAAACATTGCCCGCGGGAAATCCATCGATCTTTCCGGAATCCGCGGAACGGGTCCCGGCGGCCGGATCGTCCGGGATGACCTGCTCCGTTATGAACAGGAAGAAAAACCTGCGGAAATCCCTTCCGGCCGGCAATTCGAGCTTACCGACAATCAAAAGCGGGTGGCTGAAAAAGTATCCCGCAGCAACCGCGAGATACCCACCACGCATTTCCGGGTCCGGGTGGATATGACGGCAGCCATGGCTTTCAGGAACGGCTCATTGTCCACCCTGAAAACCAAACCCGGGTATGACAGCCTGTTTATTTATGCCGTATCCCGGGTGTTGAAAGATTATCCACTGGTGAACAGTGCCTATGAGGGCAACCGGATAAAACCGGGAGAGAATATCAATGTCGGTTTTGCCCTGGGGATCGGGAATGAGCTTTATATTCCCGTGGTGAAAAAAGCCGCGGACAAAACGGCCGGCCGGATCGATGATGAAGTCAGTTCCCTGATCCGGAAAGGAAAAAGCGGGAAGCTTGGGGTCGAAGATATGAGCGGGGGGACTTTTCTGATCAGCAACCTGGGGATGTATCCCGTTCATGAGTTCGATGCCATCATCCCTCCGGGTTACGGTTGCGCACTTGCCATAGGAAGCATTTTCAATGAACCGGTCGTGTACCGGGGAGGAATCCGGGTATGCCCGGTGGCCAATATGATCCTCAGCGCGGATCACCGTCTGATAAACGGCAGGCTGGCCGCCGAATTCCTTGCCGCGCTGAAACAATTCCTTGAAACCGCAAAATTCGATTAAACTTTTTTTATGGCCGGAAAAAAATACGATAAAAAGTGGCTGAGTGATATTTACCAAAGGATGGTCCTGATCAGGGAATTCGAGGAACATGTCAAAAGACTTTTCCTGGAAGGCAAGATGCCGGGCACCATTCACCAGTCCCAGGGACAGGAGGGGGTGGCCGTGGGAGTTTGCTCCGCCCTGAAACAGGATGATTACATTGTTTCCACCCACCGGCCCCATGGACATTGCATTGCCAGGGGCATGGATATCCAGTCCATGATGGATGAACTGTTCGGGAAAAAGACCGGTTGCTGCAAGGCCAAGGGAGGATCCATGCATATGGGGGACATGTCCAAAGGGGTCATTCCCTCCATTGCCATTGTCGGCGGGAATATCCCCATTGCCACCGGGGCCGCCCTCGCCTTCAGTATGAAAAAACAAAAGAATGTCGCGGTTTGTTTCATGGGGGACGGGGCCACCAACGAGGGAACTTTCCATGAAGCGGTCAACATGGGCGCCATCTGGGATCTGCCCGTGATCTATGTGGTGGAGAACAACCTGTACGGGGCATCCACCCCGGTGGACATGGTAATGAAGGTGAAAAACATTGCCGACCGTGCCTGTGCCTACGGAATACCCGGGAAGACAGTGGACGGCAACGATGTGCTGGCTGTTCACGAAGCTGCGCGCAAAGCGGTGGATCGTGCCAGGAAAGGAAAAGGCCCCACGCTCCTGGAATGCACCACCTACCGGATCACCGGCCATTCGCGCAGGGATCCGGCCACCTATCAGCCCGAGGAAGAAAGAAAAAAAGCCAGGGAAAATGAACCGGTCAAAAGATTCGGTGACTATCTGACCACCGAAAAGATTGCCGGCAGGGAAGACCTGGAAAAGATACGGAAGGAGGTGATCGCATCCGTCAGAAAGGCCATTGAAAATGCCATGGCGGCTCCGGATCCGGAACCCGAAGATACCCTGGAAGACGTTTTTTCATAATCATTCATCATGCAAACAGAACAAAAAACGAAAATACTGTCAGTGGCCGAAGCATTGCGGGAAGGCATCCGGGAGATCATGGAGGCGGATGAAAGGGTTTTCTGCATCGGGGAGGACATTGCCATTCCCGGTGGATGGGGCGGGGCTTTCACGGTGACACTCGGACTCGAGAAACATTTTCCGCCGGAACGTCTTCTGAATACCCCCATTTCCGAAGCAGGATTTTTCGGGATAGCCCTGGGGGCGGCCATCATGGGACTGCGTCCGATCGTGGACGTACAGTACGGGGATTTTCTTTTCCTGACCATGGACCAGGTAGCCAACCAGATGGCCAAGATCCGCTACATGTCAGGTGGGAACGTGACCGTGCCGCTGGTAATGCGTGCCCCGGTAGGGGCCACGGGTAGGGGAACGCAGCATGCCCAGAACATGGAGCCCTATTTTACATGCATTCCCGGGATCAAGGTGGTGGCCCCGGCCACGGCCTATGATGCCAAGGGACTTTTAAAAGCAGCCGTCGAGGATGACAATCCGGTCATGATGTTCGAGCACAAGCTGCTTTACGGTTCGAAGGGAGCCAGGGCCGAAAAGGGGGCGGTGAATGCTTCCAGCGAGATCCCGGATGAGGATTACAGGGTGCCCATCGGAAAGGGGATTGTCAGGAGAAAAGGGTCCGATGTGACACTGATCGGCACCTTGCTCATGATGCACCTTTGTCTGCAGGCAGCCGGGGAACTGGAGAAGGAAGGCATCGACGCCGAAGTGATCGACCCGCGGTCACTGGTCCCCTTTGACTGGGAGCTGGTCAGGCAGTCGGTGGAAAAGACCGGGAAAGTCGTTCTGGTCGAGGAAAGTCCGAAAACCGGCGGGATATTTGCCGAAACCGCCGCCGCCATGGCCGAGGAAATGGCGGAATTGCTTCTGGCGCCTGTCAGGAGGATCGGAGCCCCGTCCACGCCCGCACCATTTGTGCCGGTCATGGAAAATTTTTACAAGCCCTCGGTGGAAAAGATCGTTAAAACAGCCAAAGAAAGTGTTGAATACTAAAATAATTGGATCATTAATAATTGGATTTTTAACCAAATAATACAAAAGATCATGGAAAAAAAGAAATTCAAAAAACTGTACGGGGCATGTCTGCCCGTTTTTGCTTCCTGCGCCGACAGATTCTGTTTGTCGGGTTATGGCGAAGGAGGTGAAACCATTGAAGAAATGTTCGACCTCGCCGCGAAGGTGGAGGGATTGAAAGGCGTTGAACTGGTGGGGAACTGGCACATCAATGACGAAAATGCCGGTCAGATCAAAAATATCCTGAAAGAACGGAACCTGCAGACATCCATGGTCACACCCGACCTGTGGACCCAGGCCAAATGGGGAAAGGGAAGTTTTACTTCCAGAGATCCCGCCATCCGCGAAGATGCCGTCAGGGAAGTGACCAAGTCCATGGACTGGGCGGCAGATCTGGGATGCAAGTATGTGGATGTGTGGCCCGGCCAGGACGGATATGATTATTGCTTCCAGACCGATTACCTGGAGGACAGAAAGCGCCTGATTGACGGGATCAGGGAATGTGCGGAGCACCGGGATGATGTGAAGGTACTCATCGAATACAAGCCCAGAGAACCCAGGACACACATCATTGTCCCCCGGGCGGCCGACCTGGTGTTGCTTCTCGATGACATCGGATCGGATAATGTCGGGGGCCTTCTGGATATAGGGCATTCACTGGAAGGCAGGGAGAATCCTGCCGATGCCGTTGCCTTGATGAACTCGCGGGAAAAAAGTACCCTGGATTATGTTCATCTCAATGATAACTACGCCCAATGGGATGACGATATGATGTTCGGTTCGGTGCACACCATCAAGGCGCTTGAATTCCTTTACTGGCTTGAGCGGACCGGTTACGACGGCTGGTATACGCTGGATATCTTCCCGTATCGTGAAGACGGTGTAAAAGCCGCCACGGAAAGTATCGGCTGGGTTGAAAAATTGCTCGACCTGCTGGAAAAGATCGGATCTTCCCGCATAGAGGAAGTGATCAAGGGAGGCGATGCCACCGAAGCTTCCAGGATGATCAGGGAGAACATACTGTAAAGGAAAATTCCATATGACCCCGGAGAAAAACAACCATCTTGCCGTCATCGATCTTGGAAAGACGCAGAAGAAACTGCTGATCTTCTCCCCGGAACTGGAAATGCTCCACAAGGACGCAACCAGCGTTGAAGAAAAAGAAGAGGAAGGCATCCTTGCGGACAACATTCCGGATACGGCGGAATGGATTATCGAAACACTGAAGAAGCTTGCTAAGGAATATCCGATTGGTGCCATTTCCGCCACAACCCACGGGGCCACAGCCGTTTACCTGGACGGGAAAGGGGAACCGGTTTTTCCGGTTCCCTCCTATATGAACCGTCCGGATGACAGGATAAGGCAGAAATTCCTGGAGGCCTTCGGCACTCCGGAAGATCTGTACATGCGGACGGGGGCTCCCTTATACGAAACCATTCTGAATATAGGATATGGTATATTCTGGCTCAGGGAGGCATTCCCGGAGAAGTGGAGTGAAGTGGAAGACATTCTTGTTCTTCCTCAGTATATATCTTTTCTGCTTTCCGGCAGAAAAACAATCGAGATGACAACCGCGGGATGCCATACCATGCTCTGGGATATGCGGAAGAACACCTGGAGCCATCTGGTGGAAAAAACGGGCATCCGCGATATGTTTCCCGAAAAGATCCTTGACCCCTGGAGCCTGGCCGGGAATATCAAACCCCAACTGGCAGAAAGTACAGGTATTGCACAGGATTGCAAGGTAGCTGTGGGCATTCACGATTCCAATGCTTCATTGCTGCCCTACCTGGTGACGGTCAGGGAAGATTTTGTACTGGCATCAACGGGTACCTGGTGTGCATTTCTGTGTCCAAGGTCTGAATTTCACCCTGATCCGGCTGATCTGCCTAAAAACACACTGTATTATGTGGGTCCTTTCAGAAAACCCGTAAGGGCATCCATATTCATGGCGGGCGCCGAGCATGACCACTATACCGGCCTGATCAGGGAAAAACTGGGCGTGGATCCCATGCCTTTCGGATTTGACGGGGAGATCACGGACAGAATTCTGCAGGAAAAGGATTGCTTTGTTTTGCCCACGCTCAACAAGGGTGCCGGATTGTTTCCCGATTCGAAAGGACGGATCGTCAATGAGGAAAAATTCTTTGCCGATCCCAAATATGCATATCATGTCCTGTGCCTTTCACTGGCCATACAGTCTCATTATGCAGTCAGGCAGGCAGAGGGCAGGAAAGACAGGAATACCTCCGTTTTCATTGAAGGGGGGTTCCGGAACAATTCGGTGTATACGCGGCTGATGGCCGGCATAATGCCCGGCCGTGAAGTGTTTTCCACCAACATTGAAGAAGCGACCAGCTATGGTGCTGCCATATGTGCAAAGTGCTGTGCCGAAGGCATATCTCCGGATCAGCTTGAAAAAGGATCGGTGAAGATCGAAAAGCACAGGATACCTGCACCTTCGCTAAATTTGCAGGCTTTTTCCGATTATATGGAAAAGTTTGTAGATTTATGCTCTGATGTTGAGCAACCAGGAAGGTAAAACCCAATCTTTTCGATATGTCCAAAGTGCTGATCAGGATCAAATCCCTTTACCCGAGTCTGACCAACTCCGACAAACGAATCGCTGAGGTCATTGAGAACAATTTCGAGCAAATCCCGTTTCTGACCATTCACCAGATGGCTGAAAAGATCAATTCCAGCGCCACCACCGTGAGCCGGTTCGTGAAGAAGCTGGGTTATTCGAGCTACAGGGATTTCAAGTATGAGATGATCAAGGAGAATGTCCCCAACGGTCTGCAGGAGATATACGAACCTATATCCGGTGATGATACGGAAGAAGAGATCGTCAAAAAAGTCTTCAGTTCCTATATGGAAGGAATGAGGAACACCCTCGATATTACGGATGCCCGGACGCTTAACATCGTGGCTGAACATATCCTGGGGGCAAGAAAGCTTGTTTTTATGGGGATCGGTGGTTCGGGCACCATCTCCAAACTTGCGGCCCAGAGGTTTTTGCACCTTGGGGTTCATTGCGATGCACTGACCGACGAATACGATATCATGGTTCAGAGCCTCCGGATGAACCATGAGGATGTGGTAGTGGGCATTTCACATTCGGGCAGGACAAAAACCACTTTAAACGGACTCAAGTATGCCAAGGAGAAGAAGGCCTTTACGGTGGGGATATCCAATTATGATACTGCACAAATGCGGAAAATATGTGATTACCAGTTGTTCACCGCTTTCAGGGAAAGCCGGGTGCGTGCAGCCGCCATTTCCTCTTTCTTCCTGCAGGTTTGCCTGGTCGAGGCCATTTACCTGCTGGTGGCCAGGCAAAAAAAGGAACTCGATATGGTCAGTGAAATGAACCGCCGCATTGAAAAAGATTTAAGGTACAAATAGATGAAAGATAATTTTTTGAAAAGCAAAGTCAAGGAAATGTGTCCCACCATCAGTGTGGGGATCACGTCGGGGGACCTCATGAACCTGCAGTCTTCGGTGGATGCCCTGGAAGAGGCGGATGTGAAAATGATGCACTTTGATGTGATGGACGGCCATTTTTGCCCGCATCTGACCGCAGGGCCTTTTTACATCAAAAATATACGGACCCGCCTGTTGAAGGATGTGCACCTGATGATCACCGATCCGCTGAAAAATCTGGAACAATATATCCAGGCCGGTGCGGATATGATCACCGTCCATTACGAGTCCACCATCCACATCCACCGGGCGTTGCAGGCCATTGGGGAGTCCGGCCGGCCGGATGATCCCGTCAGTCAGCCGGAGGGGAAAGTCCCCCTGTGCGGCGTGGCTCTTAATCCGGGCACCCCCCGGACGGTACTGGAACCCCTGCTGGATGAGCTGGACATGATCGCACTGCTTGGGGTGAATCCCGGCTGGAAAGGCCAGAAATTCCTCCCTTCAACGGGTGAAAAATTTCTGGCGGTCCGTGAACTGGTCGAAAAGAACGGAAAAGACATCATCCTGGTCATCGACGGGGGGATCAGCATGGACAACATTGAGGAAGTATCCGAACTCAGGCCGGATATCGTGATCTCGGGCAGCGCCATATTCAAAGGCGGGGATCCCGCCGGAAATGCCCGGTTCATGATGGATGTGCTTTCAGGGAAGTAGCAAATCATAATAATCTGAAAACATTATGACAGAGATTTTGTTGATACTGCGCGGACTCCTGGCTGAGCGGTTCGAGATCGAATATGATGTTTTTTATAACCTGCCCCTGCTGAAATCCACCGGACAGGGATTTATGGAAGGGGCGGAGGCGGGTGCCGGAGCACTTCCTGCCTGGAAACCGGACCTGAAGGGTCTCCCCACCGGTGAACTGAGGGAGGATTGTAAAAAACAGCTTGAGCAATATGTGAAAGAAAACGGAAAGAAACCCAATGCCGTTTTCATCGAACCCGTGGGCACCGTGCTGGTCCGTTCCACCGAAAAAAGTGAAAAGAACCTGCTGGAAAACAAAGTGGTTGTGATCACGGGTGTTGCCGGTGCTATCGGCCACGGGATATGCAAAAAATTGCTCGGTGAAGGCTGCTGTGTGGCCGCCACAGACATCAACCGGGAAGGGCTGGATAAACTGGTATCCGGGTTCAGGGAGGAATTCGGCGACCGGATCGCCGGTTTCGAAATGGACGTGACCGCCGATTCATCCGTGCGTTCCTGTTTTGACAGGATCATCCAGCACTGGGGCGGTTTTGACATACTGATCGTCAACGCGGGGATCGCCCATGTTTCCCCGTTGAGCGAGATGGAACTGAAGGACTTTCAAAAACTGGAGAAAGTCAATGTTGAAGGCACCCTGCTAACCCTTTCAGGGGCAGGCCGCCTGCTGGGGATACAGGGGACCGGCGGGGACATTGTGGTGGTTTCCACCAAGAATGTTTTTTCCCCCGGTGCCACCTTCGGTGCCTACAGTGCAACCAAGGCCGCCAGCCATCAGCTGGCCCGGATCGCCAGTCTTGAGCTGGCACAGCAGGATATCCGGGTGAACATGGTCTCCCCGGATGCCGTATTTTCTGACGGTGAATTCAGGTCCGGTCTCTGGGCAAAGGTGGGGCCCGACCGGATGAAGGCGCGCGGACTCGATGCGGAGGGTCTTGAGGAATATTACCGGAACAGGAACCTGTTGAAATCCAGGGTGACCGCCCGCCATGTGGCCAATGCGGTCAAGTTCTTTATTACCCGGCAAACCCCGACCACCGGGGCTACCATCCCGGTCGACGGCGGATTGCCCGACGCAACCCCCCGTTAGTTTTTTCAGGTCTCCGGGTATTGTTCCCCGGTCAGCTTCCGGTAATAATGTTCCCCGGCAGCATGGCTTCTGTTCACGTTTTTCCACCTCCACCACAGGCGGTCATTGGATTTCTGTTTTACGGGTATGCCGTCGATGTTTGTGGTGTCCCGGGGGTCGTATCCTGTCCTGACATCATCGAAGTAGACGGCGAAAGGTTGCTCATGGCCCTCATTGACATTCCAGACGCCCAGGTTCAGGATAATCCGGTCGATCCCCCGTTCTTCGAATTTCTTTCCTTCGGCCAGACCGTTGAAGTCACCGGCCATGTTGATCAGGACCCTGTGCCAGGTGTCCGGCAGGGCGGAGAGTTCGAAATGCACCGGACGCATCGAACGGTTCCGGCCGTAAACGGATTCGAAGTTGACCCACATCACATGGGCAGAGTAGGTTATGCTGGCATGTGGCACGGAACCGGACCAGGCTTCCGCCCAGAAGTAAGCGCCGGCCAGTCCGTTCAGGTCACAATTCTTTCCTTCAAGCATGTAATTGAATTCGATGAAGGGCCGTTCGCCGGGCCTGCACCTGACCGCCTGGAATATCCGGTTGAGGCTTTGGGGCATCCGGTCCTGGCCGGGTGCTTCGTATCCTCTCCTGCGGATATAAAGATACAGTGAGGCATAACTTTCCGGGCGGATGCTCCTGCGCACTTCACAAATATTGGAAGGTTCCCGGTCTTCTTCGTACATATATCTTTTTCCCCAGCCTTCCAGTCCGTTCTCGAAATTTCCGTTTACCACCCGGTCCTGCGCGGGCAAATCCCATTTGTTGCCGAACCACAGAGGGTACAGGCCATCCCGGAATTCCGGAAGAACATCCGGGTAGGGATACTCTTCACCGGTGACCGTTTTATAGGTGAGTTTTATTTCCCGGCCTTTGATGCCGGCAATGGCAAATCCCTGGGTAGGGCCGCCGAAGTAATCGGCCTCGCCGAAGGACCGTGGGCGGTAGCCTGCAGCCGGCAGGTTGATGAACCGGATGCCCCTGTATGAGACCGCGGTCTTGAAAGATGCCTTTGCCGGGATGTGCACGTGTCCGCTCAGTACATACCGTACGTTGTTGTGCCGGGCCAGTATGTCCACAAAGGTTCTTTTGACATAAGGTGATTCGGTATAGCTGATCAGGGGATTGATCCCCACGGGATGGACCGGTACATGCTGAAAAACAACCGTCGGGCGGTCTTTGTGTTTTTCCAGGTCTCTTTCCAGCCAGTCAAAATAATGGGGATGCGCTTCCCAGAAACCAGACCTCAGGGGATCGGGCCACACGATGAAATGCCATTGTCCAAGATTGAAGGAGTACAACAATTTTTCCAGTCCGTTCATGGCCTTCTGGGCGGCAAAATAATTATTGAATCCGTCCATCCGGTAACCCGGGGAAGATTTCATGCTGTAACGGGTCTCATGGTTCCCGACTCCATACAATACAGGTGTTTTCAGTCTGGACAGGATCCCGTTCATCTTTGCCAGGTTCCGTTTTTCCCCCTGCCCGTCACAGATATCGCCGGCAACCAGCGTAAAGGCGGGATCGATCTGCAGACGGTTGGCCAGGGCCACACTTTCCTCGAGAAATGCGTTGTGTATCTTGATCCGCGTCCTCAGGTCATTTTCATCACCCGTGTCCCCGCCCTGGGTGTCGGCCATCACGATGAATGTGAAGTTGTCTCCCCGGGATTCGATGCCGGTTTCCTCAGGGGATATCCCGCCGATCTCCCGGTCAAGCAACAGGTTGGCCGTGATCAGGTTGTCATCTGAGGTGTGGGTGAATTCGGGCTTCTCAACCAGTTGTTTCAGGGCAAATGAAATGTCTTCCCCGGGAGACTTCACCGAGATGCGGGTATCCGTCCCGGCATCGTCCAGCCACAATACAAGCACATCGGTATTCCCGGAGGCAGTATTCAGATCGTATTCATGGCGGGAGGGTTCCGCAAGGTCTTCCCCGGGTTCGAAAAAATATTCCTTCATCCGGTTGATCCTGGCCCCGGAGACTTTGATCCTTCCGCGGTGGTTCCCGGCCCGGGTATTTTCCGGGCAGCCGAATGCAAGCCGCACCATGATCCGGCCTTCGCGGTTCCTGGCATCTTCAATGGTGCCGGGATATCCGTATCTGTATTCCGGGATGCCGGGGCCGGCCTGGTCATAACGGCCTTTCAACCGTGGAGCGATCATCAGGGATGAACCGCTCAGGGAAAGATTCTGCAGGAACTTTCTTCTTTTCATAACAGGCGTTGTTTGGATTTTTCCAATGATCAAACTTTGATGCAATATAACAAATCTGTCAACAATCTGTCCCGCGGGCATTCTATACCGTCATTTTAAACCTTTTATAAATAACCTCAATAACCGGGGCAGGCATTTATTTGTATTCATAATTTTCATATATTTCAACTGTTTTTGGGTTTTTTTGAAGCCCCGGAAAGTTTACATGAAAATCGAACATCATGAAAAGAAGACATTTTATCAAGGCTTCACTTGCTGCTTCGGGAATTGCAGCCATGAATGCTTTTCCCTATACCCTGTACGCAGGAACAGAGAAGAAATATGCTTCCGATAAAGTCATCCTGGGAGATACCGGGATCGAGACAAGCCGTATGGCCATGGGGACAGGCACCCAGGGATACAGGAAAAGTTCAGCCCAGACAAGGCAGCTGGGGATCAAAGGCCTCTCCGACCTGCTGCGTGCAGGTTTTGATGAAGGCATCACTTTCTGGGATTCGGCAGACGGGTACGGTTCCCATCCCCACCTGAAAGAAGCCCTGAAGTATGTTCCCAGGGAAGAAGTGGTGATTCTCACCAAGACCGGTGCCCGTACCGAAAAAAGGATGAAGGAAGACCTGGACCGGTTCAGGCAGGAGATCGGCACGGATTATCTCGACATTGTCCTTCTGCACTGCATGTGGAATTCCGAATGGCCGGAAGAAAGAAAAGGCGCCATGGAGGTCCTTTCCCGGGCCAGGGAAGACGGGATCGTCCGCGCTCACGGGATCTCCCAGCACAATTTCGGTGCCCTTCAGGTGGCCGCCGGCAACGACTGGGTGCAGGTCGACATGGCCAGGATCAATCCTTACGGCAAAGCCATGGACGATGAGGTTCCCAAAGTTGTGGAGGTGCTGGAGAAAATGAAAAGCCGGGGGAAAGGCCTCATCGGCATGAAGATATTCGCCCAGGGGGAACTGGTGGACAAAAAAGATGAATGCCTTCAGTACACCCTGAACAAAGAATTGGTGGATTCCTTCACCATCGGTTCGGAGGATCACGGGGAATTGAAAGACCTGATCAAAAGCATCCCCGAAGCAAGTGTGAGGGGCTGAAATCTCATTCTGCATATTCCGAAATTTTCCGGGTATCCCTGCGCAGTAAGGGCCGAAAACCCTGTCAGGATATTTCTCCATGTTTTCCCTGAAGACGGCCCGGTATTTTTCCCACTCATCTCCCAGGTCGGGATAGTAGGCCAGGGTGGCTTCACCGCGAAGGGTCCAGGTGACCGGGTATGCCCCGTACCGGGCGATCAGGTATCTCCAATGCTTTTTCATTTTTCCGGCATCCATCCATTTGATATAATACCCCCAACTGCCCAGGATATTGGGGATCAGTCCGTTCCTCACCAGCCAGTCGATCCGCAGATCGGTCAGGTCGAAATAGGCCGGATTGATCCGTGTATACCCTTTCTCCCAGGGATCACCGGCTTCATTCTGCCCCCGGGGATCGAAAGGGGGGATGTCACAGGAAAAACCGATGGTAAACTGAATGACCGAAAATCCTTTCTCTTTCCGGTCGGCGGCCAGGATCTGAAAACCCTCCGGCCATGATGACCGGGATGCTGATCAAGGTGAAAAGAAACTTCATTTTCATGGTCGCGGATGTGTTTACATTTTGATATGGGCGGTTCTTAACCGGTCATCGCCTGAATTTTTGTAGTCCGGAAGTACGTAAGTCCGGTCGTTTTTCTCATGATAGACCTCCAGGTCATTTCCTTTCCATGCGGCTTCGGTATCCTGGCTGATCACCTCGCCTTCCACATATAACCAGTAGGTATTTTCCTTTCTGCGCCAGAAAGCCGCGTCTTTGGAAAAAAGCGTTTCGGCTTCCCTGATCTCTCCGTTTCCGCTGTCCTTGTATCCGGGCAGAAGATAGATTTGTTTGGTTGAAGGTTCGTATACCAGCAGGTCATCGTTGGACCAGGATGAAACGGTGCTTCCGGAGATTTCCGTTCCCCGGCGGTACAGCCAGTAGGTATTTTCTTTCCTTTTCCAGGTAATGATCCCCTCTCCGGAAATGATATCCGCCGTTCTCAGTGTATTGTCTTTTTTGTTGTAATAATCGTTCAGCCGGTATGCCCTGCCTGCTTCCTCATCGTTAACGATCAGGTCATTTCCCGACCATGTGGCCCAGGTCTTTTTGGCGATCTGTTCCCCGTCTACGTAAAGCCAGTAGTATTGTTCATCGGCCTTCCAGAACGTGCCGTTGGGGGTGTATATCTCCCCGGCGGGATACAGGGTGTTCCCGGTTCGCCGGGTAAAGCCCTCCAGAAAATACCAAGTCCCGTTTGCCGGATGGTAAACCAGCCGGTGCTCATCCATCCAGGCGATTTTGGTCTCCGTACTTATATTCCGGCCTTTGACATAGAGCCAGTAGGTATCCCCGTACGTTCTCCAGAATGCATTGCCGGACGAATGAAGCTCCCTGGCAGGCCGGTATTGATTGTCCTGCAGCTCGTAATATTGTTCCAGCAGGAAGGTGCGGTTGGATTCCGGATGGTATACGATGAGGTCATCCCTGGATCTCGCGTTCAATGTTTCCAAACTGACATTGGCATCATTGACCAGGAGGGTGTACCGGTTGTCCGCTGATCTCCATTGTGCGATATTGGAAGCGGTTGCGGATGAGCCGGGGCCGGTGATCCTGGTTTCCTCTCGGATGTTTTGTTCGTCTGTGATAACCTGTTGGGTGGACTGCCGGCTTCTGACGAAATAAAAATCCCCGGTCAGGGAGGAGGATTCCCAGGGAACCTGGTTCCTGTCGCTTTTTTCAAGGACATTGACCCGCACATTTTTAAAGACATCCTCGATCTTCAGATTTTCCCGGTGGATCTGTTGCAGGATCTCCTGGGTATAGAGTCCGTTTTCCCTTGCACCGTCCGACGCAGTGGATCCGGGAGCCGTTGCATAGGCGATCAGTGTCCCGGTGGGCGCATTCATGTGGGCCAGCCCCTGGGAGGCGGAGCGCCAGCTTCTGGCGAAAGGGTTGTTCCGGCAGGCATCCAGGATGAGAATGTTCATACGGTTGCGGGCGCTTTCCATCTGGGCAAGGACAAAGCCCACGTCGACGGACTCGTACTCCACTTCTTCCTCCTTGTTGATGGTGGCATGAACGGGGATGAGGTAATTGCGTCCTTCCACCTGAACCCCGTGGCCGGCATAATAAAAGAGTCCGACCCCCCCGTTCTGTATCCTGTACCCGAAATCCCGGACGGCTTTTTTCATTTCCGCCTTGCCGGGCAGGTTCTCATATTTCAGTACGGTGAAATCCAGTTCCTCCAGGACTTCGGCCATGGCCCGGGCATCATTGACCGGATTCCGCAAGGGCCCCATGTCGTAATCCGAATTGCCTATGACCAGGGCAACCCGCTGTTCGGTCCCCGGGTAGGCCTCCTGGGCAGGGGCTGTTAACGGTTGCGCCAGCGAAACAATCCCCCAAAAGAAAAGAATAAACAGTTTCTTCATACCGTATGGAGTAAGGATCCCGATCCTGATTTACCAATATACAAAATTCGGAGAAAAACCGGACAATATCAAGGTGCCCGGCACTCTGGACGGAAGTTAAAATATTCTTACATTTGTCAGTTCAGAATGCATTTCCCAGCTGGCAAATATGCAACGGGTACATGATTTTCTCATATTCCTCGACAGCTACATAGGCGGGAGCTCCTGGTTCGTCATTCTGCTTCTGGGCACCGGGATATTTTTCACCCTTTATCTGAAGTTTCCCCAATTCCGTTATTTCCGCCATGCCGTAAAAGTGGTCAAAGGCAAATTTGACAGGGCCGGCGATGTGGGAGATGCCACTCATTTCCAGGCCCTTTCCACGGCCCTCTCCGGTACGGTGGGAACAGGCAACATTGCCGGGGTGGCCCTGGCCATTCATCTGGGCGGACCCGCGGCGCTTTTCTGGATGCTGATCACCGCCATGCTGGGCATGACCACAAAGTTCGTGGAGGTCACCATTTCCCACAAGTACCGGGATATCCTTCCGGACGGGACGGTTTCGGGAGGCCCCATGTACTATATGAAAAAGCGGCTGAACCTGAAACTGAACAACGGAAAGTCGTTCAGGATCGGCGTCTGGCTGGGTGCTTTTTTTGCCGTGGCCACCATATTTTCATCTTTCGGCACCGGCAACCTGCCCCAGATCAACAGCATATCCAATTCCATTTTTTCCACGTTCGGACTGCGCCATGCCATAACCGGGGCGGTGCTTGCATTTTTGCTCGGACTGGTCATTGTCGGCGGGATCAAAAGGATCGCCAGGGTGACATCAAGGCTGGTTCCGGCCATGGCCCTGATCTATTTCACCGGTGCCCTGCTGGTGATATGTACCAATTATCAGAATATCATCCCTTCCTTTGTTGCCATTTTCAGGGACGCCCTTACAGGCACGGCGGCTGCCGGGGGATTCCTGGGTGCTTCCGTTGCCTTCGCGGCCAACCGGGGGGTCAACCGGGGATTGTTCTCCAATGAGGCCGGCCAGGGTTCGGCCCCCATCGCACACTCGGCGGCCCGGGCGCATGAACCGGTCTCGGAAGGACTGGTGGCCATTCTGGAACCATTTATCGATACCATTGTCATTTGTACGCTGACCGGACTCGTGTTGTTGTCGACGGGGGTATGGAAAGAGAAGATCGATAACCGGTTCCAGGTGGCCGACATGATCATTGTGGAAGGGCAGTATAACGAAAAGGATCCGGCGGACAGGAAAAAACTGGCTTCATTTCTCGCGGAAAAGGAAGCCCTGCCGGTTTTTTCCGGATCACTTGAAGTGGAGGACGGCCATATCCAGAACGAAATCACTTTTCTTCATGCCCGGTCCGTGGCCGAATCGGTGACCGTTTATCAGGACGACCGGGAATTCACCGGTAAAATTCCGGTTGAAAAGGGGAGGTTGAACGAACAGGATGAAAGCTGGACCATTTCAGGCAAATCACTGATGCACAGTGCTCCCTTAACCGCCGAAGCATTCAAGAGAAGCATTCTGGGGGACTGGGGACAGTATATTGTTTCCATCGGGCTTCTCCTGTTCGCTTTTTCCACGGCCATCTCCTGGTCATATTACGGGGGCAGGGCGGTGACATACCTTTTCGGCTCCCGGTATGTGGTTTATTACCGGCTGGTCTATGTGGCCGGATTCTTCTTCGCTTCATTTACCGATACCACGATTGTCTGGGCTGTCAGCTACATCACCATCGCCATGATGGCCATTCCCAATCTGGCCGGGATACTGTTCCTGCACCGGGAGATCCGGTCAACCGTCCGGCAGTACTGGAAGGATTTCAGGAAAGAATGGCCCGGCGAAAAACTCCCTGAATAAACCGGAGCTTATGCTTCCATGACCGGTAACTTGGAAAATTTATCAGGACTTGATAATTTTAATGCCTGATCATCAAATAAACTTCAAACCCCCCCAAATGAAAGCAAACCCCGTTACTTCACCCTTGTCCTTTGTCCGTGCCGCCATTGACAGAACAGCTGTTTTGTGCATCCTCCTTCTGACCGTTTTTACGGCCTGCGACCGCTCACCACGGGATGCAGAAACGGGGAAGCAGCACGCGGTGGTGAATCCGCCCATTGAATATCTGCCCAACGGCGTAACCCGCCTCACGGGGGGGATACTCGAAGACCGCTGCCGCAAGAACATGGAAAATCTGTACATGAAGATCGATAAGGATGAGCTGGTCCGTGTGTTTGAGGAAACCCATGATCCCTGGTATGCCGAACCCGAATTTGTCGGCCATTACCTGACCGCCGCACCTTTCTTTTACAAATCATTTCAGAAACGGGAGATACTGGAAAGGAACAGGGAGATCGTCGCCGGCATCATCCGGAACCAGCCGGAAAGCGGTTACCTGGGAACTTACCATGAAGGGCTGGAGTTTGACTATACTTTCAGCGTGTGGAACCAGAATTTTGTCATCAAAGGTCTTTTGGCCCACTATGAATGGACCGGCAATGAAAAAGCCCTGGAAGCCGCTATGAAATGCGCGGATTATCTTGCCAATGCATATCTGTATTCCGATACCCCGGATATTCTGTACGGACTTAACCAGGGGATCCAGCATGCCACCATCCTGGAAGAGATTGCCCACCTGTACAGGCTTACAGGCAAGAAGCTGTATCTGGATTTTGCGGAATTCATCATAAAAAAACTTGAAAATTCCACCATCAAAGTGATCACTGTTCCCAACAAGGCACCTGTCTGGGCCATCAGCAGTATGATTGGCTGTACCAAAGGGATCGAGATGTTCATCATATATTTCGGCGTGCTGGAAATGTACCGGATCACCGGTGATGAAAAATATCTGGATGCTGCAAAGAATTACTGGTCATGCCTGCGCACAAAATACATCAGGCAGACCGGGAACGGGACCATAGGGGAACACTTCAATTTCGGTGTGGGGAACACCCCGGTGGACCTGAGCAATGATTTAAAGCCCAATGAGAACTGTGTCGCCATGGGATGGATGAAATTCAGCGCCGAACTGGCCCGTTATACAGGGGAATCAAAATATTTTGACGAACTGGAAAAAACATTGTACAATCACCTGATCGGCGCCCAGGCACTGGATGGCAGCGATTTTTCCTATTACCAGGGCAATTTCGGTTACAAGATACATCAGAAAGACCCCGGCCAGTACAGCTGCTGCCGCTACCGGGGCATGAAAATAATGTCTTATTTGCCGGGCTATGTTTATATGCAGAATGGCAGTGAGATCATGGTGAACCTGTATACCCCGTCCGCCACCACGGCCCGGGTCGGTCAGCCAACGGTTGTGATTGACCAGGAGACCCGGTATCCCAAAGACGGAGAAGTAAACATTTCCGTGGAAACCAAAAGGGACATGAGCTTTGATCTGTTGCTGAGAAAACCCGGGTGGTGTGAACAGGCGAAAGTTACAGTGGACGGTGAGGAAGTGGATCCCGGAATTAAGAACGGATATATGGTGGTGGGCAATGAATGGACAGAAGGCAGCCACCGCGTCCGGCTCGAACTGGAGATGAAGTTTGACTTTTTTGAAGCGGAGATAGAGGAAGAAGAGCGGCTGGCGGTTAAATACGGCCCCCTGATGCTGGCCGTCGACAGCCGGTACGCCACACCGGCCGGTTTTACCATGATCCGCAAAACCGGAACCCCGGAACTATCCATATCTCCCGTACCGGACGGCCAGAATATCCCGCAGGTGAAGTTTCTGACCGAGGGAAGGGTGCACGGAAGAAAAACCATGATCACCCTGGTGGATTACGCTTCGGCCGGAAGTCAGGCCCCCGGAATTGATGAATTCAGGATGTGGATCCCTTCTTACTCGGAATAGGGAATTCCGGGGGGATTTGTTATTTTATTAATATCTTTGGGAAAGTGGTGAGATAGTGAGAACACTGGTATAAAATCCTGTCGACATGAACAATAAAAAGCAAAAAGCCGCATATTATGCGCTGACTGTTCTCAGGATCGGCATCGGCTGGCATTTCCTGTATGAAGGCATTACCAAGCTTATGGACCCGTCCTGGACAGCAGCGGGTTACCTGGAAAGCGCCACCGGACCGCTTGCCGGAATGTTCCATTCAATGGCCGGAAGCGAAGCATCCGTTCATCTGGTGAATTCACTGAATATTTTTGCCCTCTGCCTGATCGGACTGGGACTGATGCTCGGACTCTTTACCCGTCTGTCCCAGGGGGCGGGAATCTTATTGCTGTTTATGTATTACATTTCTCATCCCCCGGTCTTTTCCGATCCGGGCTTTTTCAGGGAAGGGGCCTATCTGATCGTGAGCAAGGACCTGATCGAGATGCTGGCGCTTCTGGTGCTGATGTTCTTTCCCACCGGTAAATTTCTGGGCCTGGACAGACTCCTCCAGCGGTCCGGGGAAAAGCCCATCCACAAGATGGATCACGGTCAGCCCGGCCAGGAAGCAACCGGATCCCCGGCACCGGCGGAAGCAGATCCCGGCCGGATCCGGAGGAGGGAAGTGCTGAAGCATCTGGCCACCCTTCCTTTCCTGGGTGCCGTGGTATACGGTGCCATTCGCAAGACCCGGATGGACAGCATGGAAGAGCAGAACCTGGTGGATGCCACATCAGGGGTCACCAAACGCTTTGTCCAGCAAATCCAGGCAGGATCAGACAGACTGGCCCTGAAGGATCTCAAGGGGAAGAAGTTTACCGGGGAAACTTCAAAATTAACCGGTGCCATGCCCAAAGGAATGCTGGGTGCCATGGAGACCTCCAAACTGATCCTCGGGGGGAACCTCCTGAGCGGTTATGTGCATTCCAGGGACCTGATCTACGTTTCCAATCTTGTACTTCACTATCATCAGAAGGACAGGATCTTCCGGACGCTGATGCTGGCCGAACAAAGCGGGGTGGACACCCTTTTGTCCAATGCGGTGGTCATGCCCCTGATGACCGAATACTGGAACGAGGGATACGGCGACATTAAGTTTGTTACCGATTGTGCCGGACTAGAATATACTTCGGAAGGCCCCCGTCCCATGGATTTTGAAAAGTACCTGGGCATCGTGCAGGGATCCATTGATGACGGGGCAGACGCCTGTTACATTCAGGGAGAAACATCGGATTATTACATTGAGCACAATGAGATTGACAAGCTGCAAAAGGTAATGCAGTTGATCCGTGACAACAACAAACCCCTGGGTATCGGTGCGCATAAGATACAGACCATCAGGAAGTGTGTGGAACTGGGCATGAAACCCGATTTCTGGATGAAGACCATGCACTCACACGATTACTGGTCGGCCCGGCATCCTACCTGGCATGACAACATGTACTGCTTTGATCCGGCGGAAACCGAAAACTACATGCGGGAACTCGAGCAGCCCTGGGTCGCGTTCAAAACACTGGCTGCCGGATCCATCAGGCCGGAGGATGCATTTGAATACTGCATCCGGAAAGGTGCGGACTTCCTGTGTGTGGGGATGTATGATTTCCAGATCATCGAAGATGTGAACATCGCCCTCGACGCCTTTCAGAATGTGAAGGACCGCCCCAGGCCCTTCAGGGCATAACAGCCGTTGCCGGATATCCTCCGTTCACGGAATGTCCGGAGCTTTATTCCGGAAACATCTCAAGGACATAGGCCATCCCGAGGATGTTGGCATTGCCCGGGATGAGAATATTGAAACGGTTCTGGCGTCTGTAGAACAGACTGATCCGGTGATTGCCGGCGAACCTGTATTCCATGCCCAGATCCAGCCTCCATTGTTCGAATTCTTTCTCGTTCCCGGAAGGATTGAAAAATATTTCCGAGGCGCAATATGGCCGGAGGGGGACCTGATCCGGTATGTACCGGATATTGATCCTTTCACGTATGGCCGGCTGCATGTCACGGTTTTTCTCAAAATCCGACTGGAATCTCGTCCGGAGGATGAACTGGAAAGGGGCGAAACGGTTCCTCAGATGCAGGTCGGTATACAACCTGTGCCATGCATTTTCCCTGATCCGGCCCATGTACCGGTAGGTGATGCTGAGCCGGAGGAAAGGCCTGATCCGTGACATGAGTCCGAACTCTCCGTAACCTGTCATCGCATTGGAAATATTTTCGTTCATCCGGTATCCGCCTTCGGCAAACAACCTGCTTTTTCCGAATTCTCTCCGGAGCTGGGCACTGGTCCATAGTTGCCCGTCGGTTTCCTGTGCAGAGGCCGGGGCAGGCACGTGAACGGAATACATTACCATGGCAATGATCAGCAAATGCCTGATCACCCGGATGTATTGATGGATCACGGTAGTTTTACATATCATTGATCACCGGTCTTTTCTGGTCAGCAGGGCCACGTTTTCAACATGAAATGTATGGGGGAACATATCCACCGGCCTGATCTTTTCCAGTGCATATTGTTCACCCAGAACAGCCACGTCCCGGGCCTGGGTGGCCGGATTGCAACTGACATAAACAATTCTTTCCGGCAGGACGGAAAGCAGCTGCCGAAGTACGTTTTTGTGCATACCGGCCCTGGGGGGGTCGGTAATGACAACCTGCGGAGATGAGCCACCGGCTGGTATATCCGTAGAAATCACTTCCCCGGCATCCCCTTCAATAAAAGTTGTGTTGGTTATTCCGTTCAGGGCGGCATTTTCCCGGGCATCCCTTACCGCTTCCCGGATGTTCTCAATGCCGGTAACTTTCCGGGCCCTGCCTGCAATGAAATTGGCAATGCTGCCTGTTCCCGTATACAGATCCCAGACCGTTTCCCTCCCGGTAAGTCCTGCATAATCTGCCACGAGACGGTAAAGCTTTTCTGCCTGCAGGGTATTGGTCTGAAAAAAAGATTTGGCCCCGATCCTGAATTTGAGTCCGTTCACCTCCTCGGTAATATGATCCTTTCCGCGGTACGGCACAACTTCCAGATCATGGATCGCATCGTTCAGCTTGGGATTGATGCAGACCATCAGGGAAGTAACCTCCGGAAAGCGGGAAGCAATATGCTCCATGAGTCCGTTTATCTCCGGCTCATCCCTGTATCCGAAAACCATGACCACCATGGTCTCATTTGTTCCCGTGGTCCGGATGATCAGGTTCCTCAGAAGACCTTTGTGTTCCGTGATGTCGTAAAATTCCAGCTTCCTTTCATCTGCATACCGGCGTATCTCCGACCTGATGCGGTCAGATGGTCCTGACTGAAGAAAGCATTCCCGGATATCCACCACCTTGCTGAACATGCCGGGTACGTGGAATCCCAGTGCATTTCTATCTTCAATGGTTTCCTGTTTTTCGATCTCGTCTTCTGTCAGCCACCTTCTGTTCGAAAAGGTATATTCAAGCTTGTTCCTGTAAAAACGGGTCCTTCCGGAAGGGAGAATGGGCTCGGCTTTGCCGGGGGGGATCTTCGCGATCCGCTCAAAGGCATCCGTTACTTCCTGCTGTTTGAACCTGAGTTGTTCTTCATACTTCAGGTTTTGCCACCGGCATCCCCCGCAGGTTCCGAAGTGCCTGCAGAAAGGTTCGGCTCTCTTTCCGGAATATTTATGAAAAAAAACCGGAACGGCTTCAAGATGTTTTTTCCTTTTCCGGGTAACCTTCAGATCCACCACATCGCCCGGTACGGCCCCGGTACAGAATACCACCCTGTTCTCCGCTCTGGCCAGCGCTTTTCCCCGGGCGGCAATTCCGGTAATTTCTATCTCCTTCAACAAGGGCATATCCTTTTTTTCCATTTATTTATTGTACGATTTTTGCTTTTTTTGCAAAGATAATCAAGTCCGTGATATCGGTTGACAACATATCTGCCCGGTTTGGCGCCTTCGATGTATTTTCCGGGGTTACATTCGTCATCAATCCCCGGGACAGGATCGGACTGGTGGGAAGGAACGGTTCAGGCAAAACCACGCTTTTCAGGATCATTGCCGGATTGATGAAACCCAGTTCGGGCAGGGTGGAGATCACCGGCGATCTTCGCATTGGTTACCTGCCCCAGCAAATGGTGCTCGGCGGAAAGAGAACAACTTTTGAAGAAGCAAGGAGCGGACTCAGGGAGATCGTTGCCCTGGAAAAAAAGATCACCGCCCTCAATGAACAAATCGGCCGCAGAAAAGATTTTGAATCCGCTGAATATGCCGGGCGGCTGGATCAGCTGGCCGAAATGAATGAACGGTACCGGATGCTTAACGGCGATCTTGCAGATGCCAGGGTTGAACGGATGCTGACCGGACTGGGTTTTGAGCAGAAGGATATTGAGCGGTCCTGTGAAGAATTCAGCGGAGGCTGGAGGATGCGCATCGAGTTGGCGCGTCTCCTTCTGGAAGCCCCGGATGTGTTGTTGCTTGACGAGCCGACCAATCACCTGGACATCGAATCCATACGCTGGCTGGAAGAATTCCTCGGGGACTATGACGGAGCCGTATTCCTTGTTTCCCATGACCGGGCCTTTCTGGATGGGGTGACCCGCCGGACCATCGAATTGTTCAACGGCCGGATGTACGATTGCCCGGTTTCCTATTCCGGTTTTGTAAACATCAGGCAGGAGAGGCAGGAGCATCAGACGGCGGCATACAGGAATCAGCAGCGGAAGATCCAGGCAGAGCAACAATTTATTGACCGGTTCCGGTATAAGGCGACCAAGGCGAAACAGGTACAGTCAAGGATCCGGAAGCTGGAGAAAATGGATCCGGTGGAAACCGGACCGGACCATATTCCTGAAATGAACCTCAATTTTTCCATGTCACGGCGTTCGGGAAGGATCGTTGCCGAACTCTCGGGTGTGGCCAAAAGTTTTGGTGACCAACTGGTTTTCCGGGATGTGAATATGGTGATCGAAAGGCGAGACCGGCTTGCCTTTGTAGGACGCAACGGTGAAGGAAAAACCACTTTGTCAAGGATCATAGCGGGAGACCTGGACCACGAAGGTGCCGTCAGAAGCGGTTACAATGTAGATCTGGGGTATTATGCCCAGGATCAGGACCGTTTGATGGATCCGGACAAAACGGTACTGGAAACCATTGACCTCGAAGCGGCAGGCCCGGTAAGAACCCGGATCCGCAGCATCTTGGGTGCCTTCCTTTTCGGGGAGGACGATATCCAGAAAAAAGTAAAGGTCCTTTCCGGTGGGGAGAGATCAAGGCTGTCCTTTGCCCGGATGCTGGTGCGACCCTGCAATTTTCTTATTCTGGATGAGCCTACCAACCACCTGGATATGCGTTCAAGGGATATCCTGAAAGCTGCCCTTTTGCAGTTTGAAGGCACCATGGTAGTCGTTTCCCATGACCGGGAATTTTTAGACGGACTCGTGCAGAAGGTTTATGAATTCCGGAATGCACGTGTGACCGAAAGCACCGGGGGTATTTATGATTTTCTGCGCAAAAGAAAGCTGTCATCTTTACGGGAGGTCGAAAGAAAAGACCGGGAGAAAAAAGTGTCTTTTGGCCGTGTGACCACAGAAAACAAGCATGAATATTTCAGAATAAAGGAGCATCGGAAAAAAGTGCGCAAACTGAAAAACAACCTGGAACGAACAGAGAACAGGATCGAATCCATTGAAAAGCAACTGAGCAGGATCGAAGAAAATATCTCTTCCGGAGACGGAAGTCATGATCCTGAAATATACCGGGAATATGAGGATCTCAAAAAATCACTTGATGAGGAAATGGAACGGTGGGAAAAACTTCAGACCAAAAATAATTAACTTTGCAACCCATGTCCGTTGTTCGAATCTCCATATGGTTCTTTATGCTGTTTGCCTGCATATCATGCGGAAGCACAAGACTCCCTGTGCAGAAGCCCAAACGGGACCTGACCCATGTTTACAATCCGGGCGATTCTCCGATCCATCCTGAATTCAGGGTGGTCCATGAGACGGATGAAATATCCCGGTTGTACATAAAGCTGAGGCCGGTGGAACTTCTTTTTAACCAGGCCAATGAAGAAGGGATATTTATGGCCCGGCTCGATGTGCACTATGACCTGGTCGAGATCGTGGAGGGAATGGATAATGGGGTGCTGGTGGACAGTGCCACTGTCGAATATAAGATCAGGATGGATGAAGTGAAAGATGTTTTTGTTGCCCATCTTTCTTTCAGGGCCGGGAGACCGGGTATCTATCAACTGAAGGTTTGGACATTTGACCGCAAAAGGGGGAAAGGTGCATGGGGATTTGTCCGCGTAGACAAGATGGATGTCTTTTCGGACCAGAATTTCATGGTCCGGTATCCGGGTTCCGGCCAGCCGGTGTTTACCCGTGTGTTGGATTCAGCTACGGTGGTCAGCGTTGACCATTTCAGCAACACGGGCGACAGTGTTTTTATCAGGAAATACACAGAAAACCATTCCCTTCCGAGCCCCCCGTTCTATGCACAATATGGCCCCAGGCCGGTATACCGTCCCGATAGCATTTATGTCTACCCGATAAATGACCTGAAAGCACTTTCTCTTCCCGATGAAGGTATTTATCATTTTCAGTTGGATCCCGGGCGTGAGGAAGGTTTGTCTTTGTTTAATTTCGGTTCTGATTTTCCCAGGGTAACCACCGTGACCGGGATGATCGGCCCCATGGCTTATATTACATCTGCCCGGGAATTCAATGAACTTAAAAATGCAAAAAACAAGAAACTGACGGTGGATAATTTCTGGATCGAAACCACCGGCGACCTGAACAGGGCAAGGGAATTGATCCGGGTATATTACAACCGGGTGTTTTTTGCGAACCACTATTTCAGTTGTGCCGCTCCGGGCTGGAGGACCGACCGGGGCATGATCTATATCATATACGGACCCCCGGCGAAACTTGAAAAAAACCTGAGATCCGAAAAATGGATTTACTTCCGGAAAAAATCCAGTCAGCCCCTGATATTCACCTTCAGAAAGACCGGCAATCAGTTCAGCGACAATCACTATCTGCTGGTCCGCGGCGAAGCATCCAGTGCCAACACTCTTTGGCAGCAGGCAGTACAAAGCTGGCGGAAAGGGAAGGTTTTTTACCCCGACCAGTAAAATAATATAATCCGTGAATCCCCGCAGCGAAATCGTATTCGGCATCAGGACCATCCTGGAGGCCATCGTTTCCGGCAAAAGCATTGAAAAGATCTTTATACGCAAAGATGCTTCAGGCGAACCTTATGGTGAGATCATCAGGCAGGCGCACCTTTCGGATATTCCTGTACAATTCGTTCCGCTTGCCAGGATACAGCGATTTACCCGGAAGAACCACCAGGGTGTGGTTGCCCTGGTTTCCCCGGTCGAATATCAGAGAATCGAAGACATTGTGCCCCTGTTGTTCGAGCAGGGAAAGATCCCGTTCATTCTTGTTTTTGACGGGGTTACGGATATCCGGAATTTTGGTGCGATGGTCCGTACCGCAGAATGCGCAGGTGTACATGCGGTTCTGATGCCTCTGAAAGGGGGTGCTGCGGTCAATGCCGATGCCGTGAAAACTTCTGCGGGCGCCTTGTTCAGTATGCCCGTTTGCCGGTCTTCGAATATGTACAACTCCCTGCGCTTTTTGAAGAACAGCGGCTTGTCGGTTGTCGGAGCTTCTGAAAAAAGCAACCTGAATTACTGGCAGGCCTGCTTGACCATGCCCCTGGCCCTGGTAATGGGAGATGAAGGAAAAGGTTTGTCAAACGGTGTGGTCAAACAGGCTGATCAGATGATCAGATTACCGGTTCACGGAAAAATATCTTCCCTGAATGTCTCGGCTTCTGCCGCAGTTTTGATGTATGAGGTGGTCAGGCAAAGAAGGCAGGCAGAAGAATGAATTTCAAATGGGCAATGTCCGGTTGAAACTTTCCTCGAGCGATATAAAGGTCTCTGTTCTTTCGATGCCGTCGATCGGCTGGATCTGATCGGTCATGATGGTTTTCAGATGTTCATTGTCCCGGGCATAGATCTTGATAAACAGCGTATAATTTCCTGTGGTATAGTGGCACTGGGTGATCTCCCGGATGTTTTTCAATTGGGCCACCACATCTTTGTAAAGGCTTGCTTTATCCAGAAATATCCCCATGTAGGCGCAGGTCCTGTAGCCGATCATCTTGGGTTCAATATTGAATTTTGAACCGGTGATCACGCCCATTTTGGTCAGCTTCTGGATCCTCTGGTGAATGGCGGCGCCTGACACATTGCATTCCCTGGCTACTTCGAGATAAGCGATCCGGGCATTTTGTGTGATCAGTTTCAGGATTTTCCGGTCAAGGTCGTCAATATGAATAACATAATCCATGACAAGGCAGGTTAGAAAAGGGACATCGATTTTTAATTGACAGCATTAAAATACAAATATAAATAAATCATAATATGATTTGGTAGTTAGATAACAATATGATATTTTTGAATAGGTTTTAGTTAGTAGCTTAGTTGGGGCAGGAAATTTAGCGCAAACAAATCATCCTTCAAACTCTGTCTGGTCTTAGCATAAATTTCCTCCCCACTTTTTTATGCCTTTTTTACAGTTGCTTCCTTTTTCCAGCCCTTCGAAATTATTGGGCAAGCTTCCTGAAATCATCACCGGTCGGATTCTGGAAAACACGCAGGTCAAATTCGGGGATCACCGATAAAATATGATCGAAAATATCTGCCTGCAGGGATTCATATCTGGCCCAGGCCTGTTCCTTGCTGAAGACATATATCTCAATGGGCAGGCCTTTCTCAGTGGGTTGGAGATGCCTGACCAGAAAAGTCATATCATTGTGGATCAGCGGGTGGCGTTTCAGGTATTCTTCGATATACTTCCTGAATGTACCCAGATTGGTGATCCTTCTTCCGTTTACTTTTACCGATTCGTCAATGTTGTGTTCCTTGTTGTATTTTTCCAGCTCTTTCTGCTTTTTATCGATATAATCCCGGATCACCTGTATCCTTTTGAATTTTTCGATCAGTTGTTCATCGGCGAATTTCACACTCTTCATGTCGATGTTGACGGAACGCTTGATCCTTCTTCCGCCTGATTCCTCCATTCCTTTCCAGTTGGTGAATGATTCGGAAACCAGGGCGTAGGTGGGTATGGTTGCAATGGTTTTGTCCCAGTTGCTGACCTTGACCGTGTTCAGGGTGATCTCGGTGACCGTTCCGTCGGCTCCCCGGCTGGGCATCTCGATCCAGTCTCCCGGCCTGACCATATTGTTGGCCGAAAGCTGGATGCTTGCCACAAATCCGAGTATGGTATCCTTGAAAACCAGCAAAAGCACTGCGGCCACCGCTCCGAGTCCGGCCAGCAAAACATCCGGCCTTTTATTCAGGATAATGGACAGGATCAGGATCACCCCGATGGAAACAATAAATATCTTGACCACCTGGATATAACCCTTGATGGGCCGGTTCCTGGAAATGGGCAAGGTCTTGTATATGTCATGAACTGCACTCAGAAAGGCATCGAAGAACAACAACAGGACCAGGATGATGTAGATCCTGGTGATTCCCTGGATCAGAGCAATGATCTTGGGATATTCCCCGATGGCCAGTTCCGCGGTAAAATAAATGATCAGGGCAGGGACCAGATGCGCCAGGCGGTTAAAGACCTTCCGCTGGATGAAAATATCGTCCCTTTTGCTTTTGCTTCTTTTGACCACTTTTTTGATGGTCTCCACGATGACCCGCTTGGCCAGTAAATCCGCAAGCATGGATAAAAGGATGATGCCCAGAATGACAATGACCGTTTTGGCAAAAACCGCCTGGGAAGTGCTCAGGCCTACATTTTCCAGTGATTCGGCAAGCCTGTTGATCAGCGATGTTGTATCCTGCTGCTCCATGATGAAAACAAAAATAGAAAATATTCGGCAATGCGGCACCGTTTCTTATCTTTATAACCGTCATTTCCCGGAGTGGTACTTTCTCCGCAAAATTCAGACCAATGAGAAGTACGGTATGTAAACAACTCCTGTTCCTGATCGCGGTTTCCTCTGTGACCATACGGGCACAGGAAATCCGGGCACAGGATTTTGAACATTATTTCGGGAAAGGATCCATGCAGGCGGATTTCATAATTGCCGGGGACAGTGAGCATTCAGAGATATATCTGGACCGGGTAAGCAAAAGGAAGTACTGGGCGGGAACCCGGAAAAACCTGATCGACCCTTTTGGTTACGGAAAATACAAATATGAACTGGCCGACCCGGAATCCGGGCAGCCGGTCTTTAGCCGCGGTTTCAGCACCCTGTTCGAGGAATGGCAAACCACACCTGAAGCAGAAAGAGTCGCCCGGAGTTTTCAGGTATCCGTGGTATTTCCCTGTCCCGCCCGGAGAGTACGCCTGAAACTCTTCGAACGGAACGATTCAGGGAAGCATATCCTCAGGCTGGAAACATTGATCGATCCGCATAACTATCTGATCCATAATGAGAAGGCATATGACTTCAAGGTAAAAAAGCTGGTGAGCAACGGAGCACCGGAGAAAAAAGTGGACCTTGTTTTTCTTGCCGAAGGATATACCAAAAAAGAAATGAAGAAGTTCAGGGCAGATGCAGAACGTTTTGCAGGCTTTCTTTTTGAAGCGGAACCTTTCAAAAGCATGCAGGAACATTTCAATATCTGGGCGGTCGAATCTGTTTCGAGGGAAACGGGCACAGATATCCCCGGGGAACATATTTTCCGCAGTACCGTTCTGAACACAAGTTTTTACACCTTCGACAGCGAACGGTACCTGACCACCCGGGACCACAAGAAAGTAATGGATATTGCGGCACTCGCCCCATGCGATCATGTGTGCATTCTGGTGAATTCCGATAAGTACGGAGGCGGAGGATTCTATAACCACTATTCGGTAACCACAACCGGTCATTCATTGTCTGACAAGTTGTTGCTTCACGAACTGGGTCATGGTCTGGGCGGATTGGGAGATGAATATTATACCTCGAGCGTGGCCTATGATGATCCGATGTATAAAAAAGGAGTTGAACCCTGGGAGCCCAATCTGACTACATTGACTGAATTTGAAAAGAAATGGAAGGACATGCTGGAGACGGGGATCCCCGTTCCTACACCGGATATTCCCGAATATGCCGGAAAAACAGGTGTGTTTAAGGGCGGGGGATACCTGGCCAAAGGCGTATACCGCCCCGCCACGGATTGCAGGATGAAGAGCAATGAAGCGGAAGAATACTGTGCAGTCTGCCGCCGCGCCCTGGAGCGGATGATCCTTTATTTTACCAGGTGATTATTCGTTTTTCCCATCAGAATGCCGATGGCGATTCCGATAAAAAAGATCCCGTACCTGACCAGCCAGTGACTGTGTTCCCGGTTCTTGGCCCCTTTTTTCGATCAGGGCCACTCTTTCTTTGTTCCTGTTGATGATGTAGACATAAAAGAATCCGAAAATAGTGGCAAAGAAAGCGATCGGAATAAGAATATCAGTTAAATTTATGGTGTTGAAATTTCAGTGAACCATCCGCCACCGATCTGCCGGCAAGCCGCCGGTTGCAGACAAACGGGCATTTACTTACCGGTCCGGCATGCGGACAGCGTGGGGGTGGCCGGCAATAAAAATCATAAGGTTTGAACTAATATTGTAATAATATAATAATCAGATGTTTAAATAAAGTATTTGCTCGTAAAAATGAACAATTTACCTTTTTTTAAAATAACGGATCTCAGAACAATGATCCTTTTCATTGTGGTTCTGATGATGAATGCTTGTAATAGTAGTAAAAACAGCTCTGATGATACAAATACGGGGAAAACGGTAGAAATAAAGAAAGAGGATGGGAGCTATAAATTGTATGTGGATGAAGAGCCTTATTTCATAAAGGGTGCGAGAACGCTTGGGACCCTTTATATGGAAAAGGTATCTGAATATGGAGGAAATTCCGTAAGGGTGGGGTTTTCTGATATACAAGCTGTGTTGGACAAAGCCGAAAATTTGGGTCTTACGGTTATGTTCGGTTTGCCGTTTGAACCAGAAAGATCCGGTTTCGATTATGATGATGAAGACGCTGTACAGGAACAATACAACCGGATAAAGGAAATTGTGATGAGATACAGGGATCATCCCGCCATATTGCTATGGGCGATCGGTAATGAACTGGACCATGTTCCCGGTCAGGAAACCTACAACCTTAAAATGTGGAATGCAGTGAATGATGTGGCTGGAATGATACATAAAGTGGATCCGGATCATCCGGCCATGACGGTAATCGGTACAGGCCGGAGGGGTAAACTGAAAGATCTGAAAGAAAGATGTCCTGATCTCGATTTATTGGGTGTTAATTCCTATGCCGATATTTTGGAAGTGCCGGATTGGCTGAGAAAGTATGACTGGAACAAGCCCTATGCGCTAACAGAATGGGGTCCTTCAGGTGGATGGCAGGTTCCCAAAACAAAATGGGGAGTATCTCTTGAAGAAACAAGTACAGAAAAAGCAGATTTATACCGGAGAAACTATGAACAGGTAATTAAGGTTGATCCATGGTGTATTGGTTCATATGTATTTTTATGGACCAACAGATATCATGTAAGAACCCACACCTGGTACAATATGTTCTTCAAAGACAGTCTGGAAAAAGAGGCTATTGAGGTAATGCACTACAATTGGACCAATACATGGCCTGCAAACCATGCCCCCCGGATTGAATCATTAATGATTGATGATATGAAGGCTGAAGATAATGTTGCGGTTACTCCCAACAGTATTCATTCAGCACAGGTGATTGTCAGCGATCCCGATAATGAAGAATTAAGAATAGAATGGGAACTGCTGCCAAGAGTAAAATGGGATTACGGGGTAGATCCAACGAAGCCGGAAGCAATCAGTCAATTTATTAAGATCGACAAAGGCAAAATAATCCAATTTGAAGCTCCCGCTGATGAGGGGAATAATTATCGTTTATTCGTGTATGTATATGATAATCATTCGAATGTGGCTGTTGCTAATATCCCTTTTTATGTAATAAAGAATTAGTATTAGCCTGTTTAAGGCCTGCTTTACCGCAGCACCGGCAGAGCGTTTCCCTGGCCAATATTATCCGATTTGATGTAACTTGCAGATACTTAACACGTCAAATACATCAGTGAAGCAGAAAGACGACCAATACTACCTGAACAAGGTACTGGCCGGTGATGTCAATGCCTATGAGGTTTTGGTGGATCGCTACAAAAATATGTTTTATACGGTTGCCCTGAGGGTCGCACGGAATGAAAGTGATGCGTAAGATCTTGCAGACAGTGATTCATTTCTAAAGACAGATGAAAAGCATCCGTCATGAACCGGATTGTTGCCGAACCGGTTCCGGTCACGGGAAAAAGCTCACCCGGATACATATCCATTCTCTATGGTATGATCCTCTTACTGGGTTTGATTGATAACCGGCTTACACCTTTCCGCCCGTTCCGTTAATTCTGAATTTACTTCCGGTCGTTGCACATGTTTATTGGTTACACGGAGCCGGCCGGCTGAATGTAACCAAAATCCGAATTCTTAACGGAGTAGTCATTTTTTTCTTAGATTTAGCCCTTTATAACATCTTCTACCCAAGTGAAAGAACTGAGTGCAGAAGAGATCATTGAAGGCATAAAGAAGAAGGATAATGCTGTGATGGAATATATATACCAGAAGTATTATCCTCCCATTTTGCTTTTGATCACCCGGAACCAGGGCACTCCCGAGGATGCGAAGGATATTTTTCAGGAAACCATCATTGTTATTTACAGGAAGTTACGGGACGATGGAAAGATTGTGCTAACCTGTAGCTTCAGCACTTACCTGTATTCGGTTGCCAGAAATCTATGGCTCAACCAACTCCGCCGCAAACGGATCGAACCCGAAAAGTTAAGCGAAATTACGGATTTCATGGATATTGATCCGGACATCCCGGGATTCGGTGAAAGTGAAACCAGAAGAAAAATATTCCAGAAGCATTTCCTTAGATTGCCCCGGGATTGCCAGGATATCCTCAGGTTGAGCCTGGAAAACATTCCGCAAAAAGAGATTGCTTCCAAACTCGGATTCAAAAGCGAGAATTATGTTAAAAAACGGAAACACTATTGCCGGGAAATGCTCATCAAAAGCATAAAAAAGGATCCCCTGTACAAAGATCTGATGGGAGAAGGAGATTAGGGTTTTTTCTTCCGGAAGCGGTTGCTGGTCATTGTGAAACCAAAAAATCCGGCGGCAGAAGCTGCCATTACCAACAGGATGATCAGAAGCACACTTCTCTGTTTATATAACGGATCGGCATTTCCAATGTTTACGTAAGCAGACCAGAAATATGGATTGGCCTTTAACTTGTCCGCTTTGGAAAGAAAATCCAGTTTTGCCATCCGCAGGGATTCGGTTTTGGAATGCCCTTTTTTCAGATACCTGTAAAAACCGGTCATCAGGTCTGCTCCGGATTTATCGGATACTTCCCAGAGGGTCATCACGATGCTCGGACAACCGGCATAGGTGAAACCTCTGGCCAGACTCATGACTCCTTCCCCTTTTTGAAGCTTTCCGTATCCGCTGTTGCATGAACTGAGCACGGCCAGCCGGGCGTTGTAGTTCATGTTGTAGATCTCGTATGTATTCAGGAAACCATCCTCCCTTTGGTCGACATTCTGTGTAAAGGCCAGCTTTGAATACATTGGGTTTTCATTATCAACAATCGTATGCATGGCCAGATGCAGGATATCGTAATTCTGTGCATTTTTTTTGTAATTCCCTTCCGAGGCTTCTTCATCCATATAAACATCAGCGTTGATGATCTTCGATATCTTCCTGACTTCTTCTTTGGCCCATGGGATGGGGATAAGTTTGCTTCTGTAATAATCGAGAAAGGAAGGTTCCTGTTGGCTGGAGGCCATAAGTTCAGTATAATCAGGTGCGAATGCCAGCAATTTTTTTTCCGGTTGTGTGGTTATTCTCGGACCCGCGAAATGGAGGGTGGCACTATATGAATAGCCGATGGTATGGTCCTTGATCAGATAGGGAAGACGGCGGTAATCGATCACTGTCGTATCCACCCGTTCAGTCAGCAATGCCCCGAACGGAAGATAGGAAAGCAATCCGGCAGGAATGATCACCAGATCCTTTCCCCGGATATCCTCACGGCAGGGCATGATCAGTTTGTCATACAACCTATGGGCGATATCGGTGTATTCCATGTAGGTTTTCCGCATGCTGGATGAAAAATCCTGTTCCCCCATGATTTCGCTGAAGCGTTGCACATCAACCAGAAATTCATCCTGTATATCAACAGAGTGCACCTTATAGAAATCTTTTGCCACCACGAAAATAAACAGCAAACTGTCGGATATCGCATATTCCAGCAAACATTCGTCCTGTTCGAGTTCCTCACGTATTTCCGGAATGCTCACCACCCGTGTGTCATATTTCAACTGATAGTAATGCGGGTATTCTTCCTCGAATGTATTCAGCATCTTCTCGTATTCCTGGTTGATCCTGAATAGTTTCTCCTCCCAGATATCGATCTTCAGATCATCCGGATTATCCTTCTTCTTCTCCTCATAGATTAGTTCTTCATAAAGTGATAAATTCCGGAAAACATCATTCTCTTTTTTAAGTAGTCGATTTGGTATACCTCCAAATTCTTTCGCTTCGTATGATCTAATAGAAGCAAGCAAACTAAATGCTCTACCTTTTTCAGTGCAATTAAAGGCACTGTCTAGATAGGATTTATTTTTAGTTGCACTATAAATTTTTAAAGAAACATTAATTAATGAATTATATGTATTCTGTTCATTTTCCGAAATAAAAAATCTACTGTTTTCACTATCATATCTTAACCTTATTATATCAATGAGGGAAACTGTTGTCATATATGAATTAAAGCTGGCATATAGATCTTTTAAGTCTTTTTCAATGAGATATTTTTTGTAAAAGGCATTACTTTTATTTTTCAATGTTTTTAAAATCCTAAAGTTGAAATTTACTGTACTAACATCTGGATTTGAATATATATTGGAATCATTATAGTTATATTCAGCAGCGATTAATGATTGTTGATAGTAATATAAAGCTGAATCAATTTTATTTACTCTTTCATAATATTCGCCAATATTTTGAAGACATCTTGAAATTGTAGAGTGCTTAAAATCATATTTTCTATTGTATAGATCCAATGCTTTTTCATATAAAAAAAAACCCTTTTCATAATCCTCGAGTTTCTCTATAACAAAAATTCCATAATTCATAAATAGGCTGGCATTTTCAGGATTATTAATACCGTAAATTTTTTTACCAAGAACGATAGATGATAAATAATATTTTTTGGCAGTTTCAATTTTCCCGAGTTTATCATAGCATATAGCCATATTAGAATATGCGTTTAAAACTCTTTCTGGATTTTTTGTATTATCAATAAGAATACTTTTTTTATATAACTTTATTGCTTCACTATAATTATTCTCACATTCTGATATTAATGCTAAACTAAAAGTAGCCTTATATAATTTGTTGTAGTCAATTTCTTTTTGTTTTTGAAAGATTCTAATTGCATGAGTACAATAGTTTTTTGCTTTTTGGTAGTCTCCAAGTACTCTATAAATGAATGATTCATTAACATATATCGATCCAATATCAATATAATCGTTATCAATTCTTTTAAATATTGATTCTGCAATTGAGTAATATTCCAACGCTTTTTTAAATTTCCAGATTCTCTGATTCAATACACCAAGATTGAAATAGTCATTTCCAACTCTTTTATCTTTTTCACTTAATATTTTCTTCTTAATGATTAAGGATTTTTTCAAGAATATTTCAGCATTTTCATAATCTCCTTTTTTTAAATTTTCAATTCCTTTTTCATTGAAATGTTTCATCACTTTTTCAAGAGTATCTCTTGGATGAAGAATATTCAATGAATCATTTACATTATAGGTATTACCAAAAAGGTTAGGATTCAAAAATATTAGAAAAACCATTAAAACATATGCTAATAAAAAAGTTGTATTACCACCTCGTAAGTGTCTCATAATATGGATTTACATATTACTGTTGAACTATAAAAATAAGTCATTATAATTAATATTATTAAGGTTCATCCGGAAAATGAGTAGGTGAAAGAAAAAAGTAAACTGGTAAATCATTACATTGGAAGGTCACTAAATCTTTCAATAAATGAATACCAGTTTACTATATCATGTATTTGGTTTACAAGAACAGCAATTAATCAGAACTGAACATAAATACGGCAAAGTCTGTGTCAAAATTAAGACAAAAGAAGACAAACTTCAATGTTCAGCATGTGGAAGTTGGGATATTATCAAATCAGGCACAAAAGAACGATTGTTCAGGACGATCCCTATAGGCAGCAGAGAGGTGTTTTTACTCGCTGATATTCAAAGATTGGAATGCAAGAGATGTGGTTTAATCAGACAGGAACGCCTGCATTTTGCGGAGGAAAAGAAAAGCTATACAAGAAGCCTGAAACGATACATTTTGGAGTTATCAAGAATTGCTACGATCAAGGATGTGGCAAATCATCTAAAGGTAAGCTGGGATCTGGTAAAGGAAGTGCAGAAAGGTTACCTTAAGAAGCACTATTCTTCTCCTTCTTTAGAAGGAGTAGAACATATTGCCATTGATGAATTCTCTGTCAAGAAGGGACACAAATACATGACCATAGTTTTAGACCTTGATACGGGGATTATCATATTTGTCGGAGATGGGAAAGGGGCTGAGGCACTGGAACCGTTTTGGAAAAAGATAAGGTGTAATAAGGTTAACATCAAGGCAGTAGCCATTGATATGTCTCCGGCATATATTTCTGCGGTCATAAACAAACTGCCGCAGGCACAAATTGTATTTGACCATTTTCACGTGGTAAAGCTTTTGAATGATGAATTGTCCCATCTCAGGAGGGAACTCTATAATCAGGAGACCGAACTGAACAAAAAACAGTTACTGAAAGGAACACGTTGGTTGTGTATCCGTCCGGCTAACCCATCTTTTCTGATACCATCTCAAGAATTTATTTTGCTGTGATTGAAATCAAAATGAATTGTCATGAAAAGCAAACAAGAGATGTACCCCCTGGTCAGGCTATGGCTGGAGAGCACGCTACTCAAACAGGATTTCTGTAAAAAGCATGATGTAAGCTACCATTGCCTGAATTACTGGATAAAAAAGTACAGGAAAGAAAAACAGCCAGGAACCACATCACCAAGGGGGTTTGTTCCCATCACCATCAAAGAAAGCCTGACCAGGGAGACCGGCATCACCCCGGAGATTGAACTGGACCTGCCACATGGCATACGATTAAGGATCTATTAAGCCATGATTTACGGGTTATCCGGTCAGATCCGGTATTATTTGTACAGTTTCCCCACAGATCTGCGCAAGGGGTTTGATGCCTTAAGTGGGATTGTCCGCAATGAATTGTTGGGTGATCCCCTCAGCGGAGATGCTTTCATCTTTATCAACCGGCGAAGGAATTTGCTGAAACTACTGGTCTTGGACCAGAGTGGTTTTGTGATTTATTACAAGCGTTTGGAATCAGGTACTTTCGAGATTCCTGCCAGGAAGAATGGCAGTAAATCTGTTATTGTAAGCAGGGAAGAATTAGTAATGATTCTGGAAGGTATTTCCCTTAAAAAAGTCAAGAGGAGGAAGAGGTATTTATCAACGAATTTTGTTGATTAATTTCCTTGTTTATTCTTTGTTGTTCAGCAAATTAAAAATATTTTCATGGCATGGATCCGGGCCTTGAACATATGAATGCTGAACAGCTCCGGGAATTGGTTTTGGAGAAGCAAAATCAGGTTGCTAAACTTGAACAGGCCAATCGGATTATTGCCAGAGAAAAGGATCATCTCGGACAAAAGATTGATGTTCTGGCAAAGGAGAACGAGGATAGGACCGCATGGTACAAAAAGGCGATCAAAGATTTTGAGGAAAAGGTCCGGACTATTGAACAGGAAAAGCAATCTCTTTTAAGGAAAATACAGGATATACTCGAGAAATTTTCTTCTGTAAAATTTGAGCTTTCTCAGCTAAAACGGCTGGTATTCGGATCGAAGCGAGAGCGGTTTGTATCCAGCCATGACAATGGCCAGATGAGTCTCCCGTTTGAAGTGGTGGCACCACCGGTTGCAACAGAACCACCCACGGAGAAGATTTCATTTACCCGTCGTAAAGCCAATAGAGAGAATCACCATGGCAGGCTTCCACTGCCCGATCATCTTCCGGTGGAGGAAATCATCATCGAACCAGAAGAAGATGTCACTGGTCTTAAATGTATTGGCAATGAGGTAACCGACGAGCTTGAATATGTACCTTCGATATTAAAAATCAAACGATACATCCGGTCCAAATATGCCAAGGCCAATAATGAAGGCATAATAACCGGTAGTCTGCCCACACGACCGATCGAAAAATGTATTGCCGGACCGGGGCTGCTGGCACACATTCTTGTCAGCAAGTTTGTTTATCATATGCCCTTCTACCGTCAGGAGAAACGATTTGAAACAGAGCACCAGGTAAAAATACCACGTTCCACCATAGATAGCTGGCAAACGGGAACATCCAATCTGACCTGGCCGCTGTACGAGGAATTAAAACGTCAGGTGCTGGGTCAGGGATATCTTCAACTGGATGAAACACCTATCAAGGTGCTTGACCAAAGGAAAAAAGGCACCACCCACCGAGGCTACTATTGGGTGTACCACTCACCCCCTGAGCATATAGTCTTTTTTGATTACCAGGAAGGCCGTGGTCGTGATGGGCCGGGAAAACTTCTAACTGACTTTAAGGGTTGCCTTCAGACCGATGGCTACAAGGTCTACGATTGGTTCGGATTGCAGAAAGATATAACATTGGTTGGCTGCTGGGCACATGCACGACGTGCAGTAGAAAAAAGCCTTGATGATGACCGTGAACGGGCTGAACATGTTATGCAGGAGATCCAGAAACTGTACATGGTAGAGAGAAAGGCACGGGAATCAGGGTTAACCCCGCGGCAACGTCATGAATTAAGGTTGGATGAGTCACTGCCCATATTGAATGCACTGGGGACCTGGATGGCAGAACAGATAAGAACAACACTCCCCAAGAGTCCTTTTGGTAAAGCATTGATATATTCCGTATCAAGATGGGACAATCTAATGGCATACCTGAAAGACGGGTATCTTGAGATAGATAATAACCTTTGCGAAAATGCAATCAGGCCAAACGCACTTGGTCGGAAAAATCACTTGTTTGCGGGATCCCATGCCGGGGCACAAAAAGCAGCCATGTTCTATTCATTTTTCGGCACATGCAAAATGAACGATGTAGATCCATTCACCTGGTTCAAAACAGTCCTTGAAATCATCCCTGATTATCCGGCCAATAAACTGGTTGATCTCCTCCCACAAAACCTGGACCTACAGAAGTACTCCTGAATTAGCCATAGACAGTGTAGTTCGTCGGACGGATACTTGGTTGTTGCTGAAGAACAGTGGAAATCTGAATGATGTTTATACCCTTTCTCGGACAGTAAGTTAAGCCACTAATTTATTTTCAATATTAATTGCATTGAAATCTTTAATTGACATTTCCAGGGCAGAATGGATTCTATCGGTATTGTACCAGGACTCAATGTATTCAAATACGGACAGAGCAGCCTACATCCTTGTCCGGTATTTCTTCTGATAAACCCATTCCATCTTTAGATTCTTGAAAAAGCTTTCTGCTACCGCATTGTCCCAGCAGTTACCTTTTCGGCTCATGCTGCGTTTAACCAGTACATATCCCTCCAGAAGGGTCTTGAACTCATTGCAGGCATACTGAATCCCCCGGTCGGAGTAGAAGATCAGATCCCGAACAATGGGACGGTTTTTAACAGCCATGACCCAGGCCGGGATTACCGTATTGACAGACTTCAATGATCGGCTTATGGACCATCCCACGACCTTACGGTCCCAGAGGTCTATAATCACTGTAAGATAGAGCCAGCCCTGATAGGTTCTGATATAGGTCAAATCAGAACTTAGTGAAACGATCTCATGAGCGCAGCGAATAAACCCAAACCTGACCGGGGCCAGTCACCATGAAATTGCGATTGAGCAAATTGCCAACAACCGGATAGTTGTGCTTTGAATCAGTGGTCACAATGTACTTCTTCTTGACAACACTCCTCAGGCCCTCTTTCCTCATGATGGCTGCCACCCGGTTCTTTGAGACCGGGAACCCCAACTTCTTTAACCTCGTGGTGATCCGGGGACTACAATAGGTTTTTTTACTATTGAAAAAGATTTTTCGGATCATACTGGCAAGCCGCTCGTTTTCCAACTCCCTTTTACTCGGTTTATGGTTCAACCAATTATAATATGCACTTCTGCTAACTTTCAGCACTTTACACATCTTCTCAATGGGAAATATTGTGCAATAATCCTTCATGAATTGGAATATTTGCCATCGCTCCTGGAGAAAATGCTCACTGCTTTTTTTAATATATCCCTCTCCATCTGGGCGTCCCGAAGCTCTTTCTTCAACCTGGCTATCTCTTTCTGCTCTTCTGTTTGTTTAAGGTTCCCATTGCCAGGGAAAGCCCCTCTGTTTCCTTCACTTGAAAACCATACCACTATTTCACTTCAAAAGTATACCACTTTAATGCAAGGTTAATATTTTTTTTCATTGTTAAAAGAGAAGAGTTTTCCCTGCACAGAGGAGCATGCTCCTCTGTGCAGGGAAAGTCGGCGCACGTTGCCTCCCTAATACATCTATCATATAGTATATCATTTGTGGTTTGATTTAAAAATTGGATAAGGTATATTTGCTGATCCGCGGATGATCGCTGAGCTAAGGTTGTGGTTTGATTTAAAAATTGGATAAGGTATATTTTTTTCCAGGGTATCCGCTCCTATCGTACCGTTGTGGTTTGATTTAAAAATTGGATAAGGTATATTTAAAGTCAATATAATACTGCACAGCCCTGAGTTGTGGTTTGATTTAAAAATTGGATAAGGTATATTATATTTGTTGTGATTTGCATTTTAGTCAACGTTGTGGTTTGATTTAAAAATTGGATAAGGTATATTCTGGCAGGCAGACAGGATCATTGGCGAGGTGTTGTGGTTTGATTTAAAAATTGGATAAGGTATATTAAGAGTGATCTTCTGGAAGCGATCCCCAGCGTTGTGGTTTGATTTAAAAATTGGATAAGGTATATTAGATGATGACGAGTCGATACATTTTTTGCAGTTGTGGTTTGATTTAAAAATTGGATAAGGTATATTACGCAGCGAGTCTTTATATATAGGGGGTGCGTTGTGGTTTGATTTAAAAATTGGATAAGGTATATTGGATTTCGACGTGAACCGCACGACGGTGGTGTTGTGGTTTGATTTAAAAATTGGATAAGGTATATTTATTTATCAATGATTGGAAAGACTCTTTCCGTTGTGGTTTGATTTAAAAATTGGATAAGGTATATTTCGAGCAGCGTACCGAGCTATCGTTTGCCCGTTGTGGTTTGATTTAAAAATTGGATAAGGTATATTCGAAGGAAAAAAAGGCCTACATGGCAGTTAGTTGTGGTTTGATTTAAAAATTGGATAAGGTATATTCAATCATATGTATATGAAACTCATGAACAGTTGTGGTTTGATTTAAAAATTGGATAAGGTATATTTCATGACCGGGAGTGATACCAGCGTGACCAGTTGTGGTTTGATTTAAAAATTGGATAAGGTATATTGATGACAACAAAATTGAGTATCGGGGACCTGTTGTGGTTTGATTTAAAAATTGGATAAGGTATATTTAAGGCCGATTATTGATGTTGCCCAGTGCTGTTGTGGTTTGATTTAAAAATTGGATAAGGTATATTATCATAGATCTCATCCAACAACCTGGAGGGGTTGTGGTTTGATTTAAAAATTGGATAAGGTATATTAGTTGGCTCTAAACCTTCTACTATATCTTGATTTCAGAAGTTTTTACGATTTAAAAAAACGGCCGGAATTCCTTTCGGCCGTTTTATTTTGCACGTTTTTTTAAAACATTTCCAGCTGTTTCGGCGCCTCGGGCGGGGGCGGATCGTCTTTGCCCCAGAAATTCAGTATTCCCTCGTATTGTTTATCCGTGATCTGCAGCAGGCTTACCTGTCCGCACGAAGGAATGATGGTGATAACCCGACTCTGGTTCATATCCGCGTTTTCCTTGCTGGCACAGTGCCTGATGTAAACGGAATACTGCATCATGGTAAAGCCGAATTCGATCAGGCTTTTCCGGAACCTCGCCGCGACCCTGCGTTCCTTTTTGGTATTGGTCGGAAGGTCAAAAAATACAAACAACCACATGATCCTGTACGCATTAAAAACCTGCCTGTCCATTATATCAGATCAATTCAGGATATTTTACATATTTTTTTTCCCCTGAAAAACACTTTACGAAGGATACCGTTGTGATGCTCAGTGCATTCATCAGCGGGCGCCTTAATCGTGGAAATGCTGTATCCATCGTAAGAATATTCAAAAGCCGTGTTTTTGTTTCTTTATCCAGAACATGGAAATCGGACTGTTCTTTTTTGATGGTCCAAACCACGTCATCCACGAAGGGACGGTAGGGCTCCATAATGTCGTCGGCCAGGCAGAAGGCATTGTACCGGTTATGATGGTGGATCCCCAGTCCCGGCAGCATACCGGAACCTACAATGGCCCTGGCCACTGACGCCCTCAGAATTGCATAGCCGTAATTCAACAGGTTGTTGGGCGGTGCGCCTTCCCGGTGCCTGGTAAAAGACGGTCCGAAGAGATTTTTCCAGTAGGCGCGCGATGCCTGCGCTTCCATGTTCCCTGCATCGCCGCTCTTTACCCTGGTTACAAGACTTTTTAGAAACCCGGGATCATTTCCGGTTTTTTGAAGCAGTGTTGCCTGGTTCTTTATCTTGGCCTGAACGGTTTGTTTCCAAAGATTTTTCTTAAGAGGCTCGGAAGCAGCAACCTGCTGCCGGTAGATCTCCCCCTGTATATGATGTCCCTCCAGGTTCAGGAGCATGGAAGCCGGGTGGTGCCTTTTGTCGCAGAACACGACTGCAACGTTTTCAGCCGAAAGTTCCTGTGCAACCGCCTGGGTCATCATGATCTGCCGGTGGTCGATGATCAGGAAACCAAGGTCTTCCAAAGGGACCGAATGATTATCGTCATCCTGCTCGATCTTCAGTTGCTTATGCGAAATGGTAAGCTTGCAGGGATTCCCCAGGTATACTGTACGTTTGATCATTTATTAATTTTCTGTAAAATGCCATTAGGCAATATTTTAACTTTTATTGGATTTTCTGATATCCATCCAGAAGGTGATACAATTCTTTTCATCTGTTCATCATATGAAATTTTTGATGCAGTATTTAATCTAAAAGTATAATACCAGCTTGAGATCTTTTGAACTCTGTATAAATGTTCGGTTATTAATGATGTATCGGGAGTTTCCCAGTCAATTTGATCCTCCTGCAGTCCCAGCAGGAACATATCGTTGATCTGAAGTGAGTTGATCACTTCCCTTGCATTCGCCGGCGGCTGATACACATCCATACCCTTGACCTTTCTCTCCACTGCTTCCCAGAAAGTAACTGCGTCCTCACGTAAGTTTCCATCATGATCTTTGTAGATCAATATATGGTGGTTGTTCCTGGGATTGACCCATTTGTTCACATCGTCCTTTAATTGCACGGCATTGCCGATATTCTCGCGTATCCTCACTTTTCTCACCGGGACGGGGTCCCCGTTCCGGCTTGGCAGATGGATCATCCAGCGGGGCCGGTCATTCCCGTCTTTTTCGACATAGGTGCCTTCAGGGATTTTACCTCCCACGAATCCACCCATTTGATCCACCCTTTTCAGCACGAGATTACGTATTGCCGGATCGACGATCTTGAGGATCTGTTTTTCCGTAGTTAATTCCGTCAATGATTTTCGGACATGAAAGGAACGGATCCCCTCGTGTTCTCTCCTGCCAAATACGGTTTCTTTGTGCAATTGTCCGCGTGCAGCGATACCCAGGTTCCGGTGGTTCATGCCGTCTTTTTTTGTTGTGAACCATCTTGTGGTCAGTAACCTGTGGGGTTTTTCATGGGAAACCAAAATACCATGTATGCTCCGGTAGGCTTGTTGCATGAAACCTTCCCACGGGTCAGGGAACTCTTCCAGGTTATAACTTTTATTGTACCGGTTCCACCGGGACAGTTCCTGCAGATGTGACCTTTTGAAAACGGCCATGACCAGGGCATCGATGGCATGGTGACGGTGATCTTCCCTGAGTTTTTCATCCACTTCTGGATTCAGTATACTGTCAAGTCCCCAGAAATGTCTCAGTTTTGCCGTCATCTGGCCGGGCGCCGCGATGATATCCTTGCAGATCTTTGAAAGATACGATTTTGCTGTCCGGCTCAGGTAGCGTGTATCGTTTAACTGGCGCTGAATAAATTCTTCATCATCGAGTTTTTTCCTTGTGAATTGCTTGTATTTCTGGTATCGCTTCGGGAATTCCCTGCTGTCAGTGAAAAGTTTCAGCGCCCTGAGCCTGACTTCCTCCCATGTTCCTTTTTCAGAGTAGTATTCATAGGGGGTCCGGTCTCCTTTTTCCCTGTTCTCATCTGCAAAACAAAGGGTCTTGTTCAGAAAACTGTCGTTCAGGGAACGGCTCCAGGGCATGATATGTTCTATCTGCACCTCTCCGGAAAACAATTGTTCTATTCCGATCTGTTTTCCCGTGTACGGGCAAATATGCTGGCACTCTTCCCAAAGTTTATACTTCAGGATATTCTCATGGGTGATTCTTTGATTATATTGTTCCAATACTTTCCTGGCTCGGTCATTGAAAGCTTCGTTCCTTCTTTGTTCCAGGATGATCTCGTATCTTCTTTGTTTCGAGGCCTTAAGATCCCTTGCCAGTTCTATCCTTATCTGATCAAATCCGCCAAATTCTTCCAGTAAAGCATTCACCACTTTCCTCAGTTCGAATAGCGCTTTGGTAACAACAGGATTCCTGATGTTCTGTAATTCCCTGTCTGCATTCCTGCCCGCCGGCAAACGGTCCAGTAACTTGCCGGAATCTATCTTCACGCTGTGATGGTATAATTTTTTATAGCGTTCGTCCGGCAGGTTAAAATTCTGACGAAGGAAATCCACGATCACCGGCAGATATCCGCCCTGTTTTCCGGATCGGATTATTTCCGGCACATGATCGAGTATCAAATCAATTTCTTCCTGCTTCATGCTATCCCATTGCTCACCGAAAGCGTTCCTGATACCTCCAAGTGCAACCGATATGTCATAGGTAAAGCCCATTTTCAGGAAGGGAAGGATATTGTTGATGGCCTTTCTGCTCAGGTGGGCATAACCGTCCCTGAGTTTTAACTGAGCGATCTTACTGCCTTTATCTTCATCGAAATTCCAGTGTTTTATGGCATATTCCCTGAGTTTGTCCTTATCGTCGAAAGAAAACAGGATGTGCCAGATGTCTTCCTGATGTTTTTCTGTCATTTCAAACCAGGATTCCCCGAAAAACTTCTTGCTTGCCAATTGACTTATCGTGTAGGTTCCGGGTGCTTTAGCATCATCCTGGTAATTGAATTTATAAGCAGAATCAAGTTTATCTATTTTCTTTCTAAGCTCCCTGAATTTCGGCCTTTCTTTCCTTAACAACAGGTCCATTATCTTTTCCCTGTCCTCCTGTTCCAGTTTTTCTCCATTACATTCTATGGAATTGATATATTGCCAGGCACGGAACAGTTCAAAGGTGATGGCGCTAACCGGACATTTGGTCTTCTTGGGCTCGAACTGGCATTTGCCGATAAGATATTTCTGTGTTCTCAAAGGTCTTTGATGAAATAAGATTCCATCGATCTGATACCCGTATTCCTTCCTGTTTTTTTTTCTCCCCCCTAATTTTTCCTTAAGATCAAAATCCAATGTTTTATGGTGTCTGGCCTGTTCTTCCCAGATCTTTTCAAATTCCTCAATATACATCTGCCTGGTGGTATACCGGTTCCTAATCCTTTCCTTGTGCGAATCCAGTCCGGCCAGGTACTCTCCCAGGGTTTTACTTTTTTTCAGGCTCTCCTTTGTTTGCAGGATCCCGATCTTTCCTTCTGCAGGATTACCCTCGTAGATCTTTCCTTCTTCATCCTTCTGCTGACGGGAGTTGCTCAGGAAACCCCGCCTCTGGATCATGTGGTAGAAGGCCCTTCCCAATTCAGGCAATTCCACCTTTTCGTAGAGGGCTTTCTTTCTTATTTCATAAGGATTTAGCCTGAACCATTCAATCCGTGATCTATGGTCTTGAGGATCCGGAGCCATTCCGTATTGATGAAGCGTTTTCATTAATAAATTTTTACGCATCCGGCGCCTGAAATTCTGCCGTCTGGATTGCCTGTATTCCCTCCGGGCTGCGTTTTTCGATATTTCCCTTTCTCCTTCACCCAGGTTTTCCACGCCTTCTTCAAAAATACGGACCCCTGTTTTCAGGATTTGCTTATTTTCCGGGTCGACCACAGCCCACCCGATTGAATTTGTGCCCTGATCAAGACCTAATACTTTCGACATAATTTATATTTTTAAGAAGTTCATAACATCAAGTTATAAAATTTTGTATATTTAAACGGGAAAAAAACCCAATTTTTAAATCTTATCACAATAAGGCTATATGCCGAAGGAGCAATCCTTGAGCCCTGCGTACCCCGTAGGGCTTGTTTTTTAACCGGGCACTGTTTTGGGTTATTAAAAAATATGAGTATCGGTAAAGATAAATAAAAGATGTATCTTAAAGGAAAACATATTG
>CAZNPH010000015.1:0-106685 GCA_964574985.1 uncultured Bacteroidaceae bacterium | reverse complement strand
TTTGAACTGACATTGTAACGTGCTATATATTAAATGTTTAACTGAAATATATTCGCACGAAACCCCCATCGGTGATCTGTAGTCATATCTTTTTTTTATTAAATATTTTATTATATTGCAATAAGTGTTTCATATACTGATCCAATCAAATGGCCAAACGCCATGAAAAAGAAATTTGAACTTGAATATACCCTGAATTCCTCGCCGAACGTTGTCTTTCCCAGACTCAGCACACCTGGCGGACTTTCCGAATGGTTCGCCGACAATGTGAACCTGGACGGCAAAACATATACTTTCGTATGGGAAGGAACCGAACAAAAAGCGAAGGTGATCAACAAGAAGAACAACACCTACATCAGGTTTCACTGGCTTGATGATAATGATGATTCGTCCTATTTCGAATTCCGCATACACAAAGACGAGCTGACGGGAGACCTGGCACTGATGATCACCGATTTCGCCCATGATGATGAGAAAGAAGATGCCATTGAGCTATGGGATACCCAGATCGCCGAACTCAAGCACAGCATCGGACTCTAAGTTGATTGTGCCTGCATGAAATATTGTATCCTTGTTCACGTTTTTGTTTTACAAATGGGGTGGTCGCCGGCCAGAACCACAGACGGCCTGCGGGAGGCCGGCAACAAAGAATCATAACCTTTGAGCTGATATTGAAACAGGCTTATAATTTTATGTCGAACTCAATTTTATATTCGTGAAGAGATTGTATCGCCTGATATTGAAATCTTTTCTCGGCCCTTTTCTGCTGACTTTTGTCATCGTGATCTTTATCCTTCTGATGCAGTTTCTCTGGAGATATATCGACGACCTGGTCGGAAAAGGGCTTGAATTTCCCGTCATCGCGGAGCTGCTGATATATACATCCACCAGTCTGGTCCCCATGGCCGTCCCCCTGGCCATTCTGCTCGCTTCCCTAATGACCATGGGCAACCTGGCTGAAAACTATGAGCTGATCGCTTTGAAATCCTCCGGCATTCCACTGCTTCGGATCATGATGCCTTTGATCGTTTTTACGGTCATGCTGAGCATTGGCGCTTTTTTCTTTTCCAACAACGTGCTCCCCATATCCAATTTGAAAATGCGGTCACTGTTATATGACATACAGCGTCAGAGGCCCGAGCTGCAGATCAAGGAGGGCATTTTTTACAATGGGATCGAGGGCTACAGCATCCGGATCGGGAAAAAGGATTCCCGGACCGACATGCTTTATGACATACGGATTTACGATCACACCGAAAGAAAAGGGAATGTCAGCATTACCCGGGCCGATTCGGGGATTATGAAATTGTCTGCTGACGAACGTTATCTGATCCTGACATTATACAGCGGGAATAGTTATACCGAGATGGAAAGCGATAAAAAAAGGCGCAGCCGGGTCACTTACCCGCACCGGAGGGACCACTTCATGGAGCAGAAAATGATGATCGAACTTTCGGGCTTCGGCCTGGTCCGCACCGACCAGGATCTTTTTAAAAGCCATTACCAGATGATGAACCTGGGACAACTGCAGTATTACGAAGATTCCCTGAAAGATCAGATCAGCCACGTATATGACAAATTGAACAGGCAACTCCGGAATAAAAGCTACCTGCATATTCCCAAACCTAAAAATTCATCCCGGGATCCCGGCAGGGACAGCACGAACCTGCAAAAAGACCGTAAACCGGTGCTGACCGTCAGCCCCGACAGTCTCTATGCTTCCCTTCCGGTACGGGATAAGAAAAAGATCATATCCCTCGCTCTGAACCATGCCCGTTCGGTATTGAATTTTTCCAGCTCAGGCTTCACCAATTCCGACGGAAAGATCAGAAGATTACGGAAATACCAGATCGAGATCCAGCGGAAGTTCACCCTTTCATTTGCCTGCTTCATTTTCTTTTTTATTGGCGCACCCCTCGGAGCTATCATCCGGAAAGGCGGACTGGGCATGCCGGTGGTGGTTTCGGTTTTTTTCTTTTTGTTGTATTACATTATTTCCCTGACCGGAGAGAAGTTTGTTCGCGAGAGCATTTTGCCTGCCTGCCAGGGAATGTGGATCTCTTCACTCATCCTTCTCCCCCTGGGTGTTTTCCTGACCTACAAAGCCACAACTGATTCGGTCATCATGAACATCGACACCTATTTCGACCTGGCCAAAAAATATTTGCGGTGGTTCAGGATATTTGGGAAAAAGACCGTCAAAAAACATGAACCTGCTGCTTCTGTCCAATAAATTTCCTTATCCTCCAAGAGATGGAGGGGCACTGGCTACCCTGAACATGGCCAGGGGAATGGCTCAGCTGGGCCATCACGCAGTGCTTCTGGCCATCAATACACAAAAACACCCGGGCAAAACGGAAGAGATCCCCGAAAAGATCCGGTCTGCGGTCAGCATGTTGGGCGTTGATCATGATACCACCCCAAAACCGCTGGCCGCCCTGGGCAATTTCTTTTTTTCCGCAAAGCCCTACAACGCAACCCGTTTTGAGTCAGTTCAATACCGGCAAACCCTCGCCGGTCTTCTTGAAAATGAAAACTTCGATGTCATTCAGATGGAAGGCCCGTACCTTCAGTATTGTATCCCCCTGATCCGGAGACATTTTTCCGGACTCCTTTCACTGAGGGCCCATAATCTGGAGCATGAAATATGGAGAGGAGTGGCGGAGGCCACCTCCGGTTTGGGCAAAAAATCCTACCTCAGGAATCTGGCCTGGCGGCTGCGCAGATTCGAAACCTGTTTGCTGGACCGGATCGATGCACTGATCCCCATTTCAGAAGCCGATGAGCAAAAATTCACGGACATGGGATGGAAAGGGCCAACACAGGTCATTCCGGCCGGACTCACCCGGGAATATCCCGAGCCCCGGTGGAAAAGGGATTTGAGCATAGGGTACCTCGGTGCGCTGGACTGGGAACCCAATGTGCACGGACTCAAATGGTTTGTCAGGGAAGTCCTTCCCGCCATCCGGGAGCGTTTTCCGGGCATTGCTGTGCATGTGGCCGGCAGGAATCCCGACCAGAAAACGGCCGTACTCCTGGATGAGCGTCCGGTTACCTTTCACGGAGAAATAGAAAATGCCCGCGATTTTATCAACCGCCATCCGGTCATGGTCGTACCGGTATTCTCGGGGAGCGGCATCAGGATAAAGATCCTTGAGGCCATGGCCCTCGGAAGGGTGGTCATCACCACCAGAAAAGGGATCGAAGGCATACCGGCACAGAACAACCGGCATATCATTATCGCCGACACCGCCAGGGAAATGCTCAGACAAATATCATATCTTGTTCAGGATCCCGGAAGGATCAGGAAACTGGGGATGGAGGCCATTCGTTTTGTCCGGGAAAATTTTGATAACTTCGAAAACTCAAAAAAACTTATGGCCTTTTACAAATCACACATCCAATGATATTGGAAATATTGTTCTGGGCATCAATTGCATTGCTTTTTCACTCCTATGTGCTCTTCCCGTTCATTCTCCGTATGCTGGCGGTCAAAAAGACCGGCAACATGATATGCTATGGGAACGAACAGGAATACCTGCCCCGGGTTTCCGTGATCATGTCGGTTTATAATGAAGAAGCGGTCATCATTAAAAAGATCAGAAGCATATTCGATACCGGATATCCCCTTGACAAGATCGAATTGATCATCGGATCGGACGGTTCGGACGACCGGACCGGCAGGATCATTGAACTTTATGCCAGAAAAAACGGCAGCATCCGTTACTTCCTGTATGAATCACGCCGGGGGAAGGGCAGTGTCATCAACGACCTTGCAGAAAAAGCCACCGGGGCAATCCTGATCCTGACCGATGCCAAGGCCATTTTTACAGAGGGCACCATTTACCGGCTGGTCAGGCATTTCAAGAACAACGATACAGGCATTGTGGGTGCAAACATCAAAAGTACCCGCGAAAGCATCAGCGGCATTTCCATTCAGGAAAGATCATTCATGTCAAGGGAGATCCGGCTCAAGGAAATGGAGGGAAGGATATGGGGAGCCACGGTGGGTGTATACGGAGCCTGTTATGCCATCAGGAAGGAATTGTACAGTCCGGTCCCGGACAATTTCTCAGTGGACGATTTTTATATGACCATGCATGTCATCTGCCGGGGAAAACAGGCCATCATGGAAACAGGGGCCGTTTGTTATGAAGAGGTTCCGGACGATATCCGCTCGGAATTCCACCGCAAGGTGCGGATATCCGCAGGGAATTTCCAGAACATGGCCAGGTTTGGTAATTGTTTGTGGCCCCCCTTTGGCGGAGTTGCATTCAGTTTTCTGTCCCATAAAGTGATCCGGTGGCTCGGACCCTTTATCATCCTGCTGATCCTGCTGCTGAACATATTCCTGCTGGGGCAGGGCCGGTTCTACCAGGTAAGCTTTTTTGTCCAGCTGTTCATCATGTTTTTGCCATTGGCCGACCTTTTTATGAGGAAAATAGGCATACATGTTATAATTTTGCGTTTTATTACACATTTTTACTATATGAACCTCGCCTTGCTGAAAGGCTTCATCAAATATGCGAGAAAGGAAAAAACACATGTCTGGCAACCGACAAGAAGACAGGAAAGATGAGGATATGAAACTGGATACCATCGAAGAGGCCGTTCACGATATCCGCCAGGGAAAAGCAGTGATCGTGGTGGATGACGAAGACCGGGAAAATGAAGGAGATTTTATTGCAGCCGCCGACCTGATCACGCCGGACATTGTAAATTTCATGGCCAGGCACGGAAGGGGTTTGATATGCACCGCACTGCCGGAAGAAAGGTGTGACGAGCTGGAACTTCATCTGATGACCGGGTCCAATACCAGTTTGCACCGGACTGCTTTCACGGTCTCCGTCGATCTGATCGGGCACGGTTGCACGACCGGGATCTCGGCATCCGACCGGGCCAAGACCATTCACGCGCTGACCGATCCCGTAACCCGCCCGGAAGACCTTGCCAGGCCCGGACATATTTTCCCGCTGAAAGCAAAAAGGAACGGTGTTTTGAGAAGGTCGGGGCATACCGAAGCCACGGTGGATCTGACCAGGATGGCCGGACTCCGACCCGGGGGGGCACTTGTGGAGATCATGAACGAAGACGGGACCATGGCCAGACTGTCCGAACTGGTGAAGATCGGGGAGAAATTCGGATTGAAGATCGTCACCATCAAAGACCTGATCGCATACCGCCTGCAGACTGAAAAGATCGTCATCAAAGGTGTGGAAGTCGATCTGCCCACCACATACGGACATTTCAGGCTGATCCCCTTTATTCAGAAGTCGAACGGACTGGAGCATGTTGCATTGATCAAAGGGAAATGGAGCAAAGACGATGCGGTCCTGGTCAGGGTCCATTCATCCTGCATTACCGGGGATATATTCGGCTCCTGCCGCTGTGATTGTGGTTCCCAGCTTCACGAAGCCATGAAAAAAGTTGAAAAGGAAGGCCGCGGGGCCATTGTATACATGAACCAGGAAGGAAGGGGGATCGGATTCGTCAACAAGATCAAGGCATATAAGCTTCAGGAGGAAGGACTGGATACGGTGGAAGCCAATATTCAACTGGGATTCAGGGTGGACGAGAGGGATTATGGTGTGGGAGCCAGCATACTGCGGGAACTTGGATTGGGCAGGATCCGGCTGATGACCAACAATCCGGTAAAAAGGAAAGGTCTGGAAGGCTTTGGGATCAGGATCGTGGACAATATTCCCCTGGAGATCGAACCCAATAAATACAACGAAAAATACCTGATCACCAAAAGGGATAAAATGGGACACTATCTGAACCTGGTGAAATTCCGAAAGCCCAAAAAGGACTAGCCCTCCATATCTTCTCTCAGCTTCCTGGCATACTGCATGAATTCCCCGGGCTCCATCTCACGGACATATACCATCCCATGTGCCGCCCTGATCCTGGGATGCTCATTCTGATAAAAATAATCCTTACCCAGGAGGAACTGGAGATCCTTCATCTGTTCGACCATGATCTTCCGGGATAAACTGCTGAACGGACCGTCATGCTGATAACTGGGAAATGAAGCATCCACCTGGGTTATGTAGCAATTCTTAAAAGATTCGTTCAGAACGGAAAGTGAATTCAGGGAAGCCGGGGCAATGATCTCAACTTCAGAAGGATGAAAACGGTACCAGACATTTCTGTATCCCCAAATGCGCATACCGGAAAGATCCGTTTCCCCTGCCCGGATCCTGAGGGCTTCCGCAATGGCCTGAAGCACTTTATAATGTGTATCGGGGCCGCTGCCTTCGGGATCGAAAGCAAGGCTGAGCACCGTGGGATTCAGACTGCGCAATAAACCGAGGATGGGCTCAACATCCCGGGATTTTTCGGGTTCTTCGGTGAAAATATCCCCGGTATAGAAACCGAGCCGGAGATGGCGGATATTTTTAACCTGCACACCGAAATGAGCCCACACCAATTCTTCCTCAAACTCCCTGATCATGCCTTTGAGCCGTTGCACGGAAGACTGGTTCCTTTCCCCCTCATAGCTTTTCCTCAGGATGGACAACAATTCATTGATCTGATCCCTCAGTTCATCACGATCCCGTACGGAAAATATTTCAACCAATGCGCGCACGACCCTGTGTGAAAGACCCCGTTGCATACCCTCCCGGTCTCCCGAGGCCACCTTGTCAAGGTAATGGTATACGTCCTTGTCCCATTTGTACTTGTACCCCTGATCAAAAAAATCAGGATAAGCGGTCATCTCGATCAGCCCCCGGTCAAACAAATCCTTGGTTTTCTGCAGGATATCCTGCATAAAATTGTTGGTCACCGCGGTAAATCCGGAAGTCATCACCGCAAAGCAAAACCGGTTGGAAGAAGAGCGTAAATGGCCGGATATGAAGGGGAGCATGCCCAGCATGATGTCGTCATGGTGGGGGCCGGTGTGCAGGAAAAGCTGGTTTTTTTCCTCCCGCAGTCCGCGTGCGATCTTTTCTTCCACCGACTGCCGGACCCGATCCACAATCTCTTCGCTCAGTTTGGGTACTCTCCTGCAATAAGGATCTTCCCTCAGATCATCGATGTTTATGCGGTTACCGAATTTATTGATCTTTTTACACAGATCGATGACGCTCCGGCTGGTTTTCTCAAAGGCCCAGTCTTCCTTCAAATAGTATTTCCTGATGCTGTCTTCCAGCTTCGATGCCGCTCCCCTGGTCAGGAAAAAGCGGCTTCCTGACAGTTTCCGGAGTGCAGTGGCCGGATATAGATTCGTTTCGGGGCTTTCAAGCGACTGTTTGACCACATCCGCTTTGGATTCGCCCGCCGCAATAATGATGGCCACCGCATCCGGATTGTAGGTGATCGTTTCCAGACCGATGGTGATCACCAGCCGGTACCGGGAGATCTCGATGCCTCCGAGGTCGGCAGCAGCGACCGCCTGGGTTTCAAAATTTGTGGATGTCAGACGGGTATGCGAATGGTGGTCGCTGCCCCTTGTATTGAAGGCAATATGCCCGTCCGGACCGATACCGCCCAAAAAGAATCCGATGCCCCCCATCTCCCTGATCCTGTCCTCATATTCGGAACACCAGTTGTCAATCATAAAAACCGACTCCTGCTGGATCTTTTCCAGATCGCTTTCACATTCCCGGTACCTCAGGGACAGGTCCACCTTGTTCTGTGGGAAGACTTCCCGGTACTTCCTGCTCCCGGCCAGGGGTATCTCATCGGCATTGATCAGACAGGCTTTGTCCGGATCCAGACCGTATTCCTCCATATAAAAGCGTTGCACATAATGATAAAAGCTGTTATGCTGAACAGGAGAGATCGGGTAAAATTCATCGATCTGCACAAAATGGAGTCCGTTCAGCACCGGTCTCCGTTTAATGCCCAGTCCGTATTCCTTCCGGAGTTCCGTGCATCTGGCATCATTCCAGTTGTCCAGAAAATATTTGGTCCAGCGAATGAAATACTCGGGGGTTTTGCCGGTAGGCAGACTCACAACTCCCTCCGGATTGGCGGCAACCCATTCCAGGAAACGCAAAGATGTGAGCATGCCGAGTCTGGGAAAGTTTTCAACGGTAATGTACCGGACCCTTGCATTGAATTCCTTCCGGTCCGATCTGCGGATGAATTCTTTTTCCACCGCTGAAAGATCACCTGGGTTCACTCAAATATATTTATATTAACAATTAAATTTTTAGTACTTTATAATGATGGTTTTAACATTAGGTTCTTTTGTTGCCGGCATCCGGCTCACGAAACGGGTTCGCCCCGCTGATAGTTTGCATCCAGAAACAGCTCCCCGTCAGGCTTCCAAACCTTCTTTCTTCCCTCCGCAAGATCATTCTTGTATTGGGCCTGAATGTTTATTTGGCCGTTGGAATACCATTTTTTCTGTTCCCCGTGCAACTTGTCATCCTTGTAATTTGCTTCGAATTTCTTTTGTCCGTTCCGGTACCACATAAGCACGCTGCCTTGTCTTTTTTCATTTTCCAGATTGAACTCCGATTTTTTTTCACCGTTCTCATACCACATCATGACCTTTCCGTACTTCTTTCCTTCCTTATATTCCGCTTCACATATTTTTATCCCCTGTTCATTCCAGATGACCAGTTTGCCATGGAGCATTCCTTCTTTGACCTGGGCACATTCCGCTTTTGTTCCGTCCTGGTAATAATAAGTATATTCTCCGGTAAAAGGCCGGTCCTCGCCTCCGTAATAAAGAAGATCCCCCTTCCGCTTTAAAAATATCCGGTCTGCTTTTCTCATGATTCCATCGATTTTGTTTCTATTCTGATCAAAAATATATCCAATATTCGGAACTGTTCAAAATTTTTGCCGAATTTTGTTAAAAAGGATGCATTTCATTTCAATCCATGTAAATCCAACATATCGTGATACCATCAATTCAATGTTTCCGTTTCTTCTCTTCCTTCCTTTTATGGTTGATTACCCTTCAGGCCGTTTCCGCCGAAGCCGGTATTCCGGGAAACATACAGGATGAAAAAAAAGAAGTTGTCATTACCATTTTGTATGACAATTATACGTACAAGGGAGGATTGTCCACAGGCTGGGGCTTCGCCTGCCTGATCGAAGGACCGGGAAAGACCATTTTGTTTGATACGGGCAATGATGACGGATAATGTTATGACCACCGGAGAAATGGGATTTATGATCAAGGAACAGTCACTGATCATCAAAACCCCGTCCGGCCCGGTGCTCATTACTGGTTGTGCACATCCGGGCATTACCAATATTGTTGACCGCATGAAGGATCTGACAGGGGAAGAACCGCTGCTGGTCCTGGGAGGCTTTCATCTGATCAGCAAATCAAATCCTGAAATACGGGAAATCGTCTCCGAAATGAAGGAAAAACAGGGTGTACGTTATGTTTCTCCCAGCCACTGCACAGGAGACAAAGCCATCGGACAGTTTCGGGAAAGCTTCGGGAAAAATTACATCAGGATAGGCGTCGGCAAGCAGATCAAAACCAGTGAGATCGAATAATGATAGGACAGCCGCCCGATCTACTGCCTTTGCCGGACGGCTGTCCCTCATCAATCACAAAATCCACTGCCTGAACATCAACAGTCGTAATACAGGAAAAACTCATAGGGATGCGGACGCAGGGCCATCTGATTGAGTTCGTTTTCGCGTTTGTATTGTATGTACGTCTCGATCAGGTCTTCTGTAAATACATTTCCTTCCAGCAGGAAATCATGGTCCGCTTCCAGTTCATCGAGGGCTTCCCCCAGGTTACCCGGAACTTTGGGCGTTTTCATCAATTCTTCCACGGTCATGGCATATATGTCCTTATCCAGGGGGTCCCCCGGTTCGATCTTGTTCCTGATCCCGTCCATAACGGCCATCAGCATGGACGTAAACATCAGGTACCCGTTGCAACTGGGATCGGGACAGCGGAATTCAAACCTTTTTGCTTTCGGACTGCCATGGTACATGGGTATCCTCACTGCCGCGGAACGGTTCCTCTGTGAATATGCAAGATTGACAGGGGCTTCAAATCCCGGCACCAGCCTCCGGTAAGAATTCACCGTGGGGGCCGCAAAAGCGAGAACAGCCGCCGCATGCTTGAGCAAACCGCCAATGCCCCACAAAGCATCCCGGGTCAATCCGGCATAATCCTTTCCTGCAAAAATATTGGTATTGTTCTTCCAGAGTGAAAAATGGGTATGCATTCCGCTGCCATTGTCCTCGAAAATCGGTTTTGGCATGAATGTAACGGTTTTACCGTTTTGTTTGGCCACATTCTTGATAACATATTTGAACCACATGAACTGGTCAGACATGGTCAGCAAATCCCGGTATTGCATATCGATCTCACCCTGGCCGCCGGTTCCCACTTCATGGTGGTGGGCTTCCACCACGATGCCCAGTCTGCGCATGGCATTGACCATATCGGTCCTCATGTCCCCGTAGGTATCGGTCGGACTAACCGGGAAATACCCTCCCTTATATCCGGGTTTGTATCCCAGGTTCGGTTCTTCGATCCTGTTGGTATTCCATGCACCTTCCACCGAATCGATCTGATAAAAAGCCATGTTCTGTGTCTGATCGTAACGGACCTCATCAAAAATAAAGAATTCCGGTTCGGGGCCGATGTAACAGGTATCTGCCACGCCAGATTCCCTCAGGTATTCGATACCTTTCTGAGCCACATGCCTTGGATCCCGGCTGTATTTTTCCCGGGTCACCGGGTCCACGATGTTGGCGATTACGCTGACTGTAGGTTCCCGGAAAAAGGGATCCATCAGGGTGGTTTTATAATCAGGCACAGCCAGCATATCCGACTGATGGATGCCCTGCCACCCCCGGATGGATGATCCATCGAAACCAACACCATCCCGAAAAGTGCCTTCATCCCATGTTTCCACCGGGAAAGAGCAATGCTGCCAGGTTCCGAGCAGGTCCGTGAATTTCAAATCAACCATCTCCGCTCCGTTTCTCCTGGCAAATTCAAAAAAATCCTTGGGTGATTTTAGCTCCTCCATGTTGTTCATTTTTTGTTTGAATAAAAATGTGTTTTAATTGAAAGACAAAGATACGTATTTTTTTATTATTTTTATTATATAAATATATTTTTAAGGGGGGTATTTAAAATATATTATATATATTTTTTTGCATACCCCTTATTATATATACCCCTATCAAAATATTATAACAATATTAAATACATGTAATTTATAAGGATTCTATATTACAAGGGAGTAACCGGTCTGTATTACATATGGTAGTAACCGCTCAGAACGGATGGTAATCCGGAACAACAAATAATATCCGGTAAAATGAAGTTACAAAATTTCCACAGCGGATAATTCCCGGGGTATGGCAGTCTTCAAATGCTCAATGCTTTGATCCATCCCGGCGGTAAGGTATTCACGATACAGGGCAAACACTGCGGAAAGGTCTTTCAGGGTCATCATCCCCGAAATTTTAATATAACGGGAAATCTCCTCCAGGGATTTATGCCTGATATCCCATTTCTCCATTTCTTCCATGACCGGGGAAAGCTTCACCGCTTCCTGAAATTGTGTACTTTCGCGGAGCATGACAATAAAATCATGCAGTTCGTACACAAGGGCCAGCATCCCGGGCATGTTTTTTTTCAGCCCCTTGTCCTGAAAAGCCGGGATCACCTGATCGATCCGGGAGTTTAAAAAATCAAAACCCTTTTTGTCTATCTTGTGGGCGGGGAAATGCTTCATAACCTGCCCGGTATCGCTGATCAGCCGGTCATGGCTCAGGAAAGAGTAATCGGCGGTTCCCTTGATAAACGCTTTCTGAGCATCCTGTTCACTTTCAAGCAGAAACTTCATGTAATCGGGATAGGACACGCCTGTTTTTGCCTGATAACCCTCCAGCATTTTAATGGACTGATGAAAATCATGAAGTTTTGCAGCCCTGGCATGCAGGGATTTCAGTTGTTTGAAATGCTGCCCGTTCTGATCCCGCTGGATCCTGGCAAAATGCAGAAAAGAATAAAGAGAAAATATTTTACGCAGGGTCAGTAAAAAACGGGTCACCTGCTCTTCCGAAGTGCTTTCGGTTGCCTTAAAAAACAGGCCCTCAAATTCATCGATCAGGGAGGACAGGTATTTCTCGATCATGAGCTGGTTCATCCGGTCTCAAAAATAATGAAAACCGGGATAAATGAAAAGAAAAACCGATTCAGGCCCCGTGCAGCCATACTTCAGGATTATTGTTACATTTGTTTTATGGGCAGGGAAAAAATGCATATCGTGTTCATGGGCACACCGGAATTCGCCGTCCCCTCCCTGGATATACTGATAAAAAACGGTTTCCGGACCGGTGCGGTGATCACGGCAACCGATAAGCCCGCGGGGCGCGGACTCAGGATCCGGGAATCTCCAGTAAAACAATATGCTTCCAGGCACGGATTGAGGATCCTGCAGCCGGAAAATCTCAAAGATCCCGGTTTCAACCGGGAACTCAGGGCAATCGGGGCCAATCTCTTTGTCGTGGTCGCTTTCCGTATGCTTCCCGAAACGGTATGGTCAATTCCCGAATACGGCACCGTCAACCTGCATGCCTCATTGCTTCCCCATTACCGGGGAGCAGCGCCGATCAACCATGCCATCATGAACGGGGAGAAAGTGACCGGACTGACCACTTTTTTTATTGACCATGAAATGGACAAGGGAGAAGTCATTATGCAGGAGCCCGTTGAGATCGGAGATACGGAAACAGCCGGAGGCCTTCATGACAGAATGATGATCCGGGGAGCGGACCTGCTTCTGAGGACCGTGCAGGCGATTTCCGGGGGGACCTTCAAAAGAATCCCGCAATCCGGAATAAACGCCGGGAAATCACCACCCAAAAAGGCACCCAGACTAAGCCATGATGCCTGCCGGATAAAATGGACCCGCCCCGCCGGAGACCTTTATAATTTTGTACGCGGACTCAGTCCTTTTCCCGGCGCATGGACGGAATTGCACAGAAAAGATGGAGCAAGGATCGTTTTCAAAATATTTTTTGCCGAAACGGAATCCTGCTCCCTGCGGGATCCGCCCGGAACCGTTCTTTCCGGAACGGACAACCGCCTCAGGGTCATCACGGGCAAAAACTGTCTGATCATCAAAACCCTTCAGCAGTCCGGCAAAAAATCATTGCCTGCCGGTGAATTTCTGAAAGGATTCAGTTTCAGAAAAGAAGACAGGTTTGTCTAACCCTGTTCATAACTATTCCGGTTTTTCATTCGTTATATTATAATTTTGCAGGAAACCCCCATCACCGATCCGGCAGTTTGCCTTCGGTTGAAGACAAATGGGGGTTCGCCGGCCCGGCATGTGGAAAGCAAGCGGGTGGCCGGCAATAAAAAATCATAACCTTTGAACTGATATTGTAACAAGCTTATAATTATATGATTAACTAAAATATTTTCTAATAAAAATCCCGGTCTATGCCCAGGAAATGCGCCATAATCACGGCCCTGATCCTGACCATGTTCCCGCGTGAAGGGATTTGGGCCCAGTCCTCCCGTCCATCCTCAAAGCAGGAATATATCGAACGGTATCATGAACTGGCCGTGAAAGAAATGAAAAGAAGCGGGATCCCGGCCAGCATAACCCTGTCCCAGGGTATGCTGGAATCGGACAACGGCAACAGCCGGCTGGCCGTAAAAGCCAAAAATCATTTCGGGATCAAATGCCATGACTGGCAGGGGAAAAAGATCAGGCACGACGACGATGAAAAAAAAGAATGTTTCAGAAAATACCGTTCCGTGTACGAATCCTACAGGGACCACAGCGATTTCCTGATGAATACCCCCAGATATGCAGCACTGTTTGAGCTCAAAACGAATGATTACAGGGGATGGGCAAAAGGCCTGAAAAAAGCCGGATATGCAACCAACCGGAAATATTCCGCCATGCTTGTCCGGATCATCGAAGAAAACGAGCTGTACCGCTTTGATGAAGGGATCAAACCGCGCTGGAAGAAAGAAAACCAAAGCAAGAAGCTGGCGGATATTGATGACCCGGATTTTGGTTTCCGGGTCGAAGGCCGTACAATATATGAAAGGAACAGGATCGACTATATCATTGTACAGGAAGGAGACACCTATGTTAGTCTGACCGACGAAATGGAACTCATGCCCTTCGAACTGGCCAAATACAATGAACTTTCCATGGATTCACACCTTGTTCCCGGTCAGGCACTTTATTTACAGCCCAAACGCAACAAAGCGGCCATCGGAAACGACATCCATATCGCAGGCGAAGGAGAAACCATGTATGATATTGCACAGCAATATGGCATCAAACTGAAAAAGTTGCTGAAAAGAAACCGGATGGATCAGGGACAGGAGCCCGGGCCCGGACAAAAAATCTGGCTGCGGGGCAGAAAAAAATGAGTTTTTCATCTTTACGGCACCGGACCCGCGATTCTTTCCATAACCAGCCAAAGCGGATCATCGGGGACAGGAGCCACCAGTTTTATTTCCGTTTTTCTCACCGGGTGTATAAAACACATCTTCCGGGCATGCAATGAAATGCTTCCGTCTTTGTTGGACCGGGGATATCCGTATTTGAGGTCCCCCTTTACCGGACAGCCCACATGGGCCAGCTGGACCCTGATCTGATGATGCCTTCCCGTATGCAAACGGACCTCCAGCAGGCAATACCGCTGAGATGCTCCCGCCATTCTGTATGTCATGGATGCATGCCTTGCCCCGGGGGTATCTTTATGGCAAACAAATGATTTATTCTTTCCCGGATCTTTTTTCAGGAAATTTTCAAGCGTGCCTTCATCTGCCGGCGGTTTGTTCTGTACGATGGCCCAGTAAACCTTTTCCGGGCGGTTTTCCCGGAACATCTCATTCAGACGGGTGACGGACTTCGATGTCCGGGCATACAGCAACAAGCCGCTCACCGGGCGGTCCAGCCGGTGTACCACCCCGAGGAATACCCTGCCCGGTTTCTGATATTTTTCTTTGATGTAAGCTTTGGCCAGGGTAAACAGACTCACATCGCCGGTTTTGTCCCCCTGGACGATCTGACCGCTTTTCTTGTTCAGGGCCAGCAAGTGATTGTCTTCATAAATCACATCCAAAGCACCCGGATCAGTATTGTTCCTTTTCATTGGGGAAATCACCCGATCTCACGTCGGTAATGTAGTTTTGCACGGCACCCAGGATCTCGGCATGGAGGTTGTGGTACCGGCGAAGGAATCGCGGGGAGAACTCCTGGGTAATCCCCAGCATGTCATGCAGAACCAGGACCTGTCCGTCCACTTCCGGGCCGGCACCGATGCCGATCATCGGGATGCGCGAACCGGCAGTCACTTCAGCAGCCAGTCTGGCCGGTATTTTCTCCAGAACAATGCCAAAACAACCGGTTTCTTCCAGGATTTTTACATCTTTTCTCAGTTTTTCGGCCTCCTTTTCATCGCGTGCCCTGACCACGTAAGTCCCGAACTTGTGAATGGACTGGGGGGTGAGTCCGAGATGCCCCATAACCGGTATTCCCGCAGAGAGGATCCTGACAACGGATTCAACCACCTCTTCCCCGCCCTCCAGCTTCACGGCATGAGCGCCCGTTTCCTTCATGATCCTGATGGCCGATGATAGAGCCTCCTTGGAATTGCCCTGATAGGCGCCGAAGGGAAGGTCCACGACAACCAGGGCACGTGATACCGCCCTGACCACCGCTGAGGCATGGTTGATCATTTGGTCGAGCGTGATAGGCAGGGTGGTATCATAACCGGCCATCACATTGGATGCCGAATCGCCCACCAGAATAACATCAACCCCTGCCTGGTCAAGGATCCTGGCCAGTGAATAATCATAGGCAGTCAGCATGGCGATCTTCTCCCCCTTGAGTTTCATTTCATGAAGCACATGGGTGGTCACCCGCCTGACTTTCTCATGTAAAGCCATGTTGTAAGGATTTATATTGCAAAGTTGATAATTAATTTCCGAAATAAGACCATCCCATGCTGACTTTTTGTCATTCACGCAGGTCCTTCATGATATATTAAAGACCGGCCGTGTCATTTTTGCATAAATCCGGGCATATCGGCAAATGGCACAATCATTGAAACCATTCAGGAAACAAAATTGTAAACAATCAAAAAAAGGAACAGATATGAGTAAGATCATTGGAATTGACCTTGGAACCACCAATTCATGTGTTTCTGTAATGGAAGGCAACGAACCCGTGGTTATACCCAACAGTGAGGGCAAACGCACCACGCCTTCCATGGTGGCCTTTATTGAAAACGGGGAACGCAAGGTGGGTGATCCTGCTAAAAGGCAGGCCATTACCAATCCCAAGAATACCGTATTCTCCATCAAAAGGTTCATGGGAGAGACATATGACAAAGTAAAGATCGAAAGGGAACGGGTGCCTTTCGAGGTTATAAAAGGTGAAAACAATACGCCAAGGGTAAAAATAGGAGACAGAAAATACACTCCCCAGGAAATATCGGCCATGATCCTGCAGAAAATGAAAAAGACGGCTGAAGATTATCTGGGCCAGGAAGTCGCCGATGCTGTGATCACCGTACCCGCGTATTTCAGTGATTCACAACGACAGGCCACCAAAGAAGCCGGTGAAATTTCAGGACTGAACGTAAAACGGATCATCAACGAACCGACCGCTGCATCCCTTGCATACGGACTCGACAAAAAAGAAAGAGACATCAAGATCGCTGTATTTGACCTGGGAGGCGGAACATTTGACATATCCATCCTGGAACTGGGTGACGGTGTTTTCGAAGTCAAGTCCACCAACGGGGATACCCACCTCGGGGGAGATGACTTTGACGAAGTGGTCATCAAATGGCTCGCGGATGAATTCAAAAAAGACGAAGGGGTTGATCTCAAAAAAGATCCCATGGCGCTCCAGCGGCTGAAAGAAGCAGCTGAAAAAGCAAAAGTGGAACTCTCAAGCTCCACCAGCACGGAGATCAACCTGCCTTACATCATGCCGGTGGATGGTGTCCCCAAGCACATGGTCAAAAAACTCAGCAGGGCCAAATTCGAATCATTGATCGATCCGCTTGTGCAGAAAACCGTAGAACCATGTAAAAAAGCACTCAAAGATGCCAAAATGAGTGCATCGGATATCGACGAAGTGATCCTGGTCGGCGGTTCCACAAGAATACCGGTTATTCAGCAGAATGTGGAAAAATTCTTCGGCAGGAAGCCTTCCAAGGGTGTGAATCCGGATGAAGTGGTTGCCATCGGAGCCGCGATCCAGGGAGGCGTTCTTACAGGAGATGTCAAGGATGTCCTGTTGCTGGATGTTACTCCCCTTTCGCTGGGTATTGAAACCCTCGGGGGTGTTATGACCAGGCTCATCGAGGCCAATACGACCATCCCCACCAAGAAAACGGAAACATTCACCACAGCCGGCGACAATCAACCTTCGGTCGAGATCCATGTTCTTCAGGGAGAACGCCCCATGGCTTCAGGCAACAAAACCATCGGACGCTTCCATTTGGACGGAATACCTCCCGCACCGAGAGGGGTTCCGCAGATTGAGGTGACTTTCGACATTGATGCCAACGGTATCCTGAATGTGTCGGCCAAAGACAAAGGCACCGGCAAGGAACAGAAGATCAGGATCGAAGCCTCCTCCGGATTGAGTGAAGAGGAGATCCAGAAGATGAAAAAAGAAGCGGAAGTCAATGCCGAAGCCGACAAAAAAGCCAAGGAAAAGATCGACAAGATGAACGCGGCCGACAGCCTGATTTTCCAAACGGAAAAGCAGCTGAAGGAGTTCGGTGACAAGATCCCGGCAGAAAAGAAACAGCCCATCGAAAAATCGCTGGATGATCTGAAAGAAGCCCATAAAAAAGAGGATATGGACGCCGTTGATCAGGCAACAGCCGAACTTAACCGCGTATGGCAGGCTGCTTCCGAAGATCTTTACAAAGCCAGTCAGCAGGCCGGTGCAGAAGGAGGACAGCAGGCTTCCGGCGAATCTTCCGGAAAAGAAGAATCCGGGAAGGACAAGGGTTCGAAAGAAGACGATTCGGAAGTAACCGATGTTGATTTTGAAGAAGTGAAGTAAATCAACACATCTTTAAGCAACCGTTTGTGGCCGGTCCGGTTTTTGATGTTTCCATCACAAATTGCCGCTATGATTGTTGCTGCCAGGAAACCATTATCATTTGACCATTTGGCGCTCCGGGTTTTCACCGGATTGCTGTCACTGGTGCTCATGACGCTACCGGCCCTGCCTGCCGCTGCCGCAATAACCCGTCAACAGCCGGAAGATACGGCAAGGATCAATCAAACCGATGAGCAGGGGATGAAACAGGGCCCCTGGAAGAAGTGTTTTGAGAACGGCCGGGTCATGTACACGGGTTGTTTCAAGGATGACCATCCTGTGGGGGAATTCATAAGATATGATGAAAACGGGAACCTGAAGGCCGTTATGCATCATGCAAAAAACGGGAGCTCGGTGCAGGCCGAACTGTATTTTCCGAACGGGGAGATCGCCGCAGAGGGAAAATATGAAAACGAAAAAAAAGACAGTCTCTGGGAATATTACTCATACTATACCGGCACGCTCAGTTACGAAGAAAGGTATAACAGGGGCCTGAAAGAAGGGGTTTCCAAAAAGTACTATCCGGACGGACAGGTTTCCGAGAGCATTCACTGGAAACAAGGAACAAAATCCGGTCCCTGGAAACAGTTCTACCAGGACGGGACCATCCGGCTGACCGCCAGTTACACGGACGGCAAACTCAACGGTCCGTACAAAGTATACGGTACATCAGGGAACCTGCTGATCAGCGGAACATACCGGGACAACCTGATGGAGGGAACATGGACATACTACAACCATGACGGCTCCGTTCAATACCAGCTGGAATACACCGGGGGAAAAGCCCGGAACGAAGAATTCCTGGAAGAAAAAGAAGAAAAATTCTTTGAAGAGCTTGAAAAAAATCTGGGGAAGTTCGGGGAACCGGACCTGGAAAGCATTCAACCCCAAAAAAGGGCAAACTGAACCCGGTCCCTGGTATACATCACCGGGGGCCTTCGGAAAATGACAGCCGTGAGGCCAAAATGTTGCTGCAGCCATGACAGAGAAAAAAGAACCCGTAAGTCTGTCTGAACTGAACCTCAGGATCAGGGAAACCATCCGGAACGCCTTTCCGGAACAATACCGTGTCATTGCCGAGATCCATGAAATGAACATCAACCGCAGCGGGCATTGTTATCTCGAGCTCATTGAAAAAGATCCGGTGAACGACCGGATCATTGCCAGGGCAAGAGGGACCATATGGGCACGGACTTTCCGGATGCTGAAACCCTATTTTGAAACCACCACGGGATATGATTTCGGCGCGGGGATCAAGGTCATGCTGATTGTACGTCCGGAATTCCACGAACTATACGGTTTTAGTCTGAACATCACCGACATCGATCCAACCTATACACTGGGAGACCAGCAAAGAAAGAAACTGGAGATCATCCGGCGATTGGAAAAAGAAGGGGTCGTCAACATGAACAAGGAACTCGGGATGCCCTTCATCCCGCAAACAATTGCGGTCATTTCTTCGGCAACGGCCGCGGGCTATCAGGATTTCATGAACCAGCTCATGAACAATCCCTGCGGATACAAATTCTATCCCTGCCTGTTTCATGCAATGATGCAGGGAGACCGTGCAGAACAATCCGTGATCAAGGCGCTTGACAGGATCTTTGAATGGGCGGATTTTTTCGATGTGGTGGTGATCATCCGCGGAGGCGGATCAAAAACAGATCTGAGTTGTTTTGACACTTACGGGATCGCTTTTCATATCGCCCAGTTTCCCCTCCCGGTGATCACCGGGATCGGTCATGAGAAAGATGAAAGCATAGCCGACATGATCGCCCACACGGCCGTAAAAACCCCTACTGCGGCAGCAGAATTTCTCATTGACAGGGCCTTCGGATTTGAACGGGACCTGAACGGACTGTTCGACCGGCTTGCCGGAAAAGTCAACCAGGTGCTGCATCGGGAAAACAATCTGGTGTCCATGCGCATCCAGCGCTTCATATCCTCTTCCCGCAATGCCCTGCGGTCCCATGATGCCATGTTGGGCCGGCTGTCTGCGAGAACAGGCAAATCCGCAAAGCATTTGCTGAACGGTGAAATGCAAAAAATCAGCAGCCATCCCGGCCGCCTTCTTTCCGCCGCACGCCATAGTTTCAGGATCGGCCGGATTGAACTGGAAAACAAAATAAAGAAACTGGAATCACAATCCCGGTACCGGATTGAAAAGGAACAAAGCAAATTGCAGATGATGGATAAAATCGCCCGGCAGATGGACCCTGAAAAAATACTGAAACTGGGCTATTCCATCACCACCAGCAAGGGAAAGCTTATCAGGGATTCAGGCATGCTCGCCAGGGGGGATGGCATACATACCAGGTATTACAAGGGAGGGACCGAAAGCAAGGTGGAAAAAATCATTCCGCCCGGGAAATAATCAACCACAGATACAAAGTAAAAATCATGACAAAGGAAAACATCACCTACAAGGAAGCCATCGGAGAAATTGAACAGATCCTGAACCAGGTGGAGGAAGGAGAAACCGATGTGGACAAGCTGACAGACAAAGTAAAAAGGGTGGTATACCTGCTGAAAATATGCAGGGATAAATTGTACAGGACAGAGCAGGAAATCAACAAGGTGATCGAAGAGGTCGCCGGGGAGGAATCGAAACAGGAAGAAGAAAAGGAATAAGACAACGGTATGCTCAGGACCGGGAAGCGGATCCGGGCTCTTTCCGGGTTTCCCCGGTGTTCTCCACGAAAAAATCACGGATCCGGTTGGCTTCCAGCGCGAAACCCTGGCTAAAGTTGACTCTTTTGTACAGCAATTTGAGCAGGTATTTCATCTGGCTCTGGCTGGTCATCAGGATTTGAACCGGATCGAAATCAAAAAAGTTGATCCGCCCCCTGATCTCCTCCAAAAGTTCCAGGTTCTGGTTGATGATGTCGATCAGGCCCCGGTACGTTTTGGTCATGCTGGCCAGGAAAAATCCCACCATGCCGATGACTTCATTCTTTTCTGTGTCGATGACCGGACTGCCGGAGTTTCCCTGACTGAGGTTGCAATCGATCTGTATATAATTGGTGCCGTCCTTATGCCTGTAATAAGAAGAGATAATGCCCTTCTTCAAAACCAGGTTATCCTGTTCAAGCTGATAACCCAGCAGGGCAACCGGGTGGCCTATTTCGAATCCCACTTTCCGGCTCAGCTTCAGCGACGGGATATCCCTGAATTCCTTTACATCCAGGTCCAGCACCGCAAATCTTTTTTGCTCATGCCTGCAGGGAGACACCATCCGCCTTTGAAAATCCCGGAATTTCATTTTTCTGCATGTCCTTTCCGAACAGCCATCTTCTTTCATGAACCTGATCTCAACACTGTCTGGTTTCAGGAGGCTGCAAACAAAATCATCGGTAACCAAATAATGATCTATCTTGAACCCGGAAATGGATGCAATCCTGAAACCATTCTCACTGAGGAAAGTAATGGAACAAACGGACTGCTGGTTCTGTTGCCAGATATTCCTGTACATTTGGTCAGGGTTAATGCAATGACCCGTCCACCTGATTTTTCCTAATCCGTTTCAAAGTTAATAAATTCATTGGATTCCCCTGCATCCCCCGGATATTTATGGGCACAAATCGTACGGCCATATCATAGTAAAGGGGTACGACCACCGCATCGTTCATGATCATTTGGTCCAGAATATGGTACATCCTGTATCTCTCCTTCCTGCCGGGAGTAGCGACTGCCTGTTCAAAAAGACTGTCATACCGCGGATTCCGGTAATGGGTGTAATTGGGTCCGGCCGGACTGAAATTGGGGCTGTAAAAAAGACTCAGGTAATTTTCGGCATCGGGATAATCGGCAATCCATGATCCCCTGAAAAAGGGCAGTTCCGAATTGGCGACCAGATTTCTGAAAGCAGCACCCGTACTGATCCCGATGGATATCCGGATACCAACCTGCGAGAGTTCGTGCTGGATATATTCACAAAGATCCCGGTAATCCGAAGTGGTGGTCAGGGTGATCTCAGGGAGCCCTTTGCCGTCAGGATACCCTGCTTCCCGCAACAACTGCCTGGAACGGTCGGGATCATAGTCATAACCCTGTACGGCCCGGTCAGAAAAGGATGGCATTCCTTCAGGGACAAAACCTGCCAGGGCAGGGGTGCCGATGTTGTTTCTCAGGTATTTCATCATCCTGACCCGGTCAAAACCGTAATTGATGGCTTTCCTGACCCGGACATCCAGCAATACGCTGCCGGCTGCTGCCGGGGCATCCTCATCGACCAGGAAACCGAGGTATTCCGTATTCAGGTATGATTGCCTGTACATGCGGAAGCGACCGGCATATTTGGGATTCAGGTTCCCCGAAGGGGTAGTCAGTTCATCCTTGTATACGGGATGTACTCCGGAAAGAAAATCCAGGTTGCCCAGCATGAATTCCAGAAATTCGGATTGTTTGTCCTTGATAAATGTGATGGAAACGGCATCCAGGTATGGCAGTGGCCTGCCATGTGCATCTTTTTCGAAATAATCCGGATTCCTGACCAGTACAAGCTTTTCGTCCTCCCTCCAGTTCCCGAACATAAAAGGTCCGGTCCCTAACGGATGGCTGCGGAAACCACTACCAAAATATTCCACGGCCTCACGGGGAACCACCGAACAATAGGGCATGGTCAGCAAACCGGCAAAAGGCGGGAAAATATCCCGGATGAATATCCTGAATGTACTGTCGTTCAGAACATCAAAACCTTCCGGGTGTTCACCCGACCGGTCCAGGTGATTAAAAATCCAGGCACCCGGTGAAGCAACCGCCGGATCGGTGATCCGTGAGAAACTATACAAAAAATCATCCGCCATTACCCTTCTTTTCTCCCGGCTCCCGAACAACGCATGCCGGTGAAAAAACACATCCTTCCTCAAATGGAAAGTATATACACGTCCGTCTCCGGAAATATCCCAGGAACGGGCAATGCATGGTTTTACAGACAAACTGTCGTCCATCTGCACCAGTCCGTTAAATAACTGATTGACCGGCCAGATCACCGTCTGGTTCCTGGCATAGGCCGGATCAAGCGTAGAAATGCCCTTGGACTCATTGTATCTGAATACGGATCGCCCGGCATGTGTATCATCAGGCCCCGAACATGAAGAAAACCATATCAGCAATCCGCCAAAAGCCAGGGAAAAAGACCTCACAATCATATTTCTATTGAGTGTCCCCGGTCCTACCCGACCTTCAGGACTTCTTTGATCGCCTTTTTGAAAGTCTCCTTGGGCAAAGCCCCCATGGCCATCTGAGGCTGGCCTTCCAGGGGAATGAACAGGAGGGAGGGAATGCTTTGAATGCCAAACATGGAGGCAAGGGTTTTTTCTTTTTCCGTATCAATCTTATAAAAGCTCATCTTGCCGTCATATTCCCTGGAAAGTTCCTCCAGCACCGGCTCCACAATTTTACAGGGCGCACACCAGTCGGCATAAAAATCAATCAGGCAGGGAACCTCACCTTCATATTTCCATTCCTTGTTTTTTTCGTAATCAAAAACCTTTTGTTTGAATGTCTCTGCAGTCAGATGTTCTGTCATTGTTGTTTCTTTTGATTGAATAAATATCCGAATTTTTTAACAGATCGTGGTTACTTTTGCTCAAATAACATACCAATTTCAAATACCGCTGTCTGGAAAGCATTGTGAACAAATAATTGTAATTTTGTCATCACAGTGCATACAAATTGTCATATTTACATATGCATAAATGTTTAGATGATCATATTTTTAAAGTCATCCGGGATGTTGCTGCCAGGGAGCGTACCCCTGCCTATGTCATCGGGGGATTTGTCCGGGACCTGCTGCTGAACAGGGAAAGCAAGGACATTGATGTGGTGGTTGCCGGAAATGGCATCACCATGGCAAAAAAAGTGGCAAAGGCCATGAACCTGAAAGAAGGCATCAGCATATTTAAAAATTTCGGAACGGCCATGCTGCGGTACGGGGACAAGGAGATTGAATTCGTCGGTGCCCGCAGGGAATCCTACCGGAAAGATTCCAGAAAACCAGCGGTTGAAAAGGGGACCCTGGAAGATGACCAGAAAAGGAGGGACTTCACCATCAATGCACTGGCCCTGAGTTTAATTCCCGGAGAATACGGCAAACTGATCGACCCTTTCCGGGGCCTCAGGGACCTGGAACAACATATCATACGCACACCCCTGGACCCGGCCCGTACTTTTTCCGATGATCCGCTCAGAATGATGCGTGCCATCCGGTTTGCCACCCAATTGCAATTCAGGATCGACAAAAAAACATTTTCGGCCATACGTCATAACTTACACAGGATCTTTATTGTTTCACAGGAAAGGATCACCGATGAACTGAACAAGATCATGTTGTCAGCGAAGCCCTCTGCGGGTTTCAGGTTGCTCGAAAAAAGCGGGTTGCTGGCTGTCATCCTGCCGGAACTGGATCAGATCAAAGGCGTGGAGGAGATCAACGGGAAAAAACACAAAGACAACCTTGACCACACCCTGCGGGTCCTGGACAATGTGGCTGCAAAAACCGGGGACCTCTGGCTCAGGTACGCCGCCCTCTTTCATGATGTGGCCAAACCCCTGACAAAGAAATTTGATCCCGCTGACGGATGGACATTTCACGGACATGATTTTTACGGATCCAAGATGATCCCGGTAATTTTCAAAAGGCTCAAACTGCCTCTGGATGAACGGATGAAATATGTACAAAAACTGGTTTTGCTGCATTTGCGCCCCATCTCCCTTTCTCCCGGAAATGTAACTGATTCGGCCGTCAGGCGGCTGATCTTCGAAGCTGGGGATGACCTGGATGACCTGATGCTCCTCTGTGAAGCGGACATCACCTCCAAAAGGGAAAGGACTGTCCGCCAGAACCTCGGCAACTTCCGGAAAGTCAGAAAAAAGATCAGTGAAACAGAGGAAAAGGATGCGATCAGGAATTTTCAGCCCCCCGTATCGGGCCACCTGATCCTGGAAACATTCGGAATAAAACCCTCCAGGGAAGTGGGCATAATCAAGAACGCGATAAAAGATGCCATTCTTGACGGGATCATTCCCAGCGATTATTCCGCGGCATACCGTTTTATGCTTGAAAAAGGAAAGGAACTCGGACTCAGTCTCAGGGATGATGCCGTCCGCGATAAAAATCGGCCACCACAGGCAAATGATCACTGAAGCCCCCTTCATAACGGTACCCGCGGTACGTTGAACAGGGACGGTGACCGGTATAGCGGCTGTCACCGGTCAGCAGGAAAAAGGGAGCGTACACCCGGCATGATTCCCCGCAGGCCGACTGTGCGAGCGGGGCCGAAACCATGACCTGGTCAAACCTGTACCAGAGCCCGCGGTACTTGATTGATCCTTCCGCCGGGGCGGCATCTTCCGGCCTGCACAGATTGATCAGCGTCCGGCCGCTCCGGGCATCCTTTTCGGCCAGCAAAACATCCTGTATGCTGTGATCCTCCGGCTCGTCATTGAAATCCCCCATCACCAGGATCCGGCATTCGCGGTCACAGGCCCAAAGGGAATCCAGTTTTGCACGCAGGATCAATGCCGCATATTTCCGCCTTGGAGCGGAATGCAGGACACCTCCCCGCCTTGAAGGCCAGTGATTCACAAAAATATGCAGGGTATCCGGTCCCCTGATCAAACCTTTTGCATAGAGAATGTCCCTGCTCCGCCAGGATTCCCTGCCGTCATGGCCGCCAACCCGGAGGACTTCATGGTGCAGGGGTATGAATACCTCCTTCTTGTAAACCAGGGCCACATCGATGCCCCTGGGATCCGGCGAATCACGGTGCAGATACCGGTACCGGTACTTGCTCAGGGGTGTGTTCCGGGTGAGATCCTCCAGGACGCCACTGTTCTCTACCTCACACAGCCCGATGATATCGGCTCCACCCCAGCCACCCGCACCGGCCAGGGCTTTATAGATATTCCTGCGTTTTCTCTTGTACCGGAAAAGCGACCAGTGCCGGATGCTTTCCGGCAGGAACTCTTCATCCCGGAACCCGGGGTCATCTTCTGTATCAAAGAAGTTTTCCACATTGTAAAACACCGTCCTGATCCTGTTTCCGCTCACCGGAGAACTTCCGGCTCCCAGGCAGATGACCAGAAGGCAAAAACAGCATCCGGACGCTGTTCCCCGGATGACCGTATGGAAAAAACCACCCCGCATCAATCCTTTATGCCCCGGGAAGGCAAAAATCAGCCGGAACCCGAGGTTATCAGGGCACATCCGGTCAAAACATCCCGGCCATATGGGTTTTTCCCTATTAGATTGTAACTTTGCCTATCGTAAATCATTCAAACAAAAAAATATACACAGGCATGAAAGAATTATTCACCCAGGAATTCTGGCAGACCTTGCTGGAAACGGTGACCGGATGGCTGGTCAATTCACTGCCGCCGATCATACTGATCCTGATACTGGCCCTTATCTCGCTCAGATTCCTGAAGATCGGACTCAGGAAAGTCCAGTCCGTGATCGTTCACCGGGCGGAAAAAGATCCGGAAAAAGAAGCTGCTGAAACCGAAAAAAGGGCCAGGACCCTTACCAGTATCCTCAGGGTCAGCGGAAAGATCGCCATATGGACCATTTTCGGCATGATTCTGCTCGGAAAACTGGGTGTAAACATCGGTCCGCTGATCGCAGGTGCAGGGATCGTGGGACTGGCCGTAGGTTTCGGCTCCCAGGAACTGGTACGGGATATGATCTCCGGATTTTTCATGCTGATGGAAAACCAGATCAGAACGGGAGATGTTGCCGTGATCAACGGGACAGGCGGATTGGTGGAGAGCATCGGCATCCGCACAGTAACCCTCAGGGATTTGTCCGGCGTGGTCCATGTATTTCAGAACGGAAAGATCAATTCCCTGTCCAATATGACCAAGAAATGGTCGGCCATGGTCTTTGACATCGGTGTTGCCTACAAGGAAAACACGGATGAGGTCACCCGGATCATCCGGGAAGTCGGGGAAGAAATGGCCAATGACCCCGGATACAGAGATCACATCACTGAACCCATTGAAATTTTCGGTGTGGATCAGTTCGGCGACAGCGCCGTGGTGATCAAGGCCAGGATCAAAACCAAGCCCATCCAGCAATGGACCGTGGGCCGCGAATTCCGGAGGAGACTGAAACATGCATTCGACAAGAGCGGCATCGAAATCCCCTTCCCGCACACCACGGTTTACTGGGGAGAAAAAATCGATGAGCTGGACGTCCGGCTCTCCGATGCCAGAGAATCAAAAGCAGTTAAATGATGTCATTTCCCGGGACCGGTTGATAATTATTGCGTCCGGAAGCCGTTTAATAAACCGGTGAATCAACGAGCCGTTTGATGAGGGATTTATGGTTTGCAGTCGCATTGTGTTTGCTGGGGTTTTCCTGCGAACGGGATCACATTTTTACTGACCGCCCGGTCATCCTTGAATTTTCAAGCGATACGGTCTGGTTCGATACCATTTTTACCACCGTCGGATCAACCACCCAACAACTCAAAGTCTACAATCCCGAAGAGGATTACATCCGGATCGATGAGATCCGTCTGGCCGGGGGTGAAAAATCGGTTTTCCGTATCAACATTGACGGGGATCCGGCCACCAGGGCCAGTGAGGTTGAATTGCCACCCGGAGACAGCATGTACATCTTTGTCGAGGTCACCATGGATCCCAACAACGGGGACGGACTGCTGATGATCCATGATTCCATCGTATTTGTCAACAACGGGAATATTCAGGATGTGGATATTGTTGCCTGGGGCCAGGATGTACATAAGATCGACGGGGAAATCATCGGCACAACCACCTGGACAGCAGACAAACCTTACCTGATCATCAATTCCATGCTTGTGGATACACAGGCGGTACTGAATATTGAGGCCGGGGCCAGATTGCACTTTCACCGGGAATCCAGGATGTATGTTGCCGGAACATTGATCGCCGGCGGGGAACAGGATCAGCCGGTCATCATGGAAGGAGACCGGCTGGAAAAGATGTACCAGGACATCCCGGGACAATGGGACGGCATCTGGTTCCTTCCGGGAAGCAAGGACAACGACCTCCGGTACGTACATATGAAAAATGCCATCATCGGCATCCGGGCCGACACCCTGGGCGGATATGACCATCCCACGGTCCGGCTTTCGGGTTGCAGGATCGAGAACATGACCTCGGCCGCAATATACGGACTGGGCACCACCATTGTGGCAGACAACTGCCTGTTTGCCAATTGCGGACAGTACCTGCTGGCGCTGACCATCGGAGGCAGTTATGAATTCTACCACTGCACCATGGCCAACTACTGGAAGTATTCCAGCCGTTCAACCCCATCGGTGGTCCTGAACAATTACTATGAAGATATATACGGGAACATCCAGCTGAGGGCCATCGACAAGGCCTTTTTTGGAAACTGCATCATATACGGCTCCCATGAAAGCGAATTCGAAACCGACAAACATCCCGGCGGCATCATGAACTTTACCCTCGATCATTGTCTGGCCCGGATTGATGACCGGCTGTTCGACCTGGAGGACCGGGAACATTTCAACGCCCTGATCAATCAGGAAGACCCGCTTTTTGCATCCGTTGTAAATTCGGTGTTCGAACCCGACTCCCTTTCACCTGCACTGGATGCCGGATCGGTGGAGATCGCAGAACAATTCCCGGAAGATATGAATGGGGTCAACCGGTTGTCCGATGCAGGTCCGGACCTGGGGGCATTCGAAAAAACCAATCCATGATGAGGAAGCAATGCCTGAATTCTCATGTAAAAACAAAACCCAAATGGCCGACCTGATCCTGCACAACGGTACAATATATACTGTGGACAAAGAATTCAGCATTGCGGAATGCATTGCCATCAAGGACGGAAAGATCCTGGCAGTCGGAAAAAATAAAGATATCCTGAAACGGTTCGAAGCAAAAGAAAACCTGGATTTGCAGGGCAAATGTGTTTATCCCGGTTTCATTGATGCACACTGCCATTTTTATGAGTATGGATTGAGCCTTGCGGAAGCGGACCTGACGGGGACGTCTTCCTTTGAAGAAGTACTGGGCCGCATTGCCGCGCACCGCCGGGAATTTCCTTCCCCGGCATGGATAACCGGCCGGGGCTGGGACCAGAATGACTGGGAAAACAAAAATTTCCCCCGCAAAGCCCAACTGGACCGCCTTTTTCCCGGTACACCGGCCCTGCTCAGAAGAATAGACGGACATGCAGCCCTGGCCAATACCGCCGCACTGGAGATCGCCGGCATTCATGCAGGAGAAGAAATCGAAGGGGGCGCCATCCTGACCGAAAACAATGAGATCACCGGCATTTTGATCGACCATGCCATCGAACGGGTGGCCGGACACATCCCCGATCCCTCTGAGGAAGAAATGGCCGGTGCCCTGCTGGCCGCCCAGAAGGATTGCTTCAGTGTGGGACTTACCTCGGTGCATGATGCCGGACTTGCACCCGGGGCCCTGAACATGATCGATCCCCTGAACCGGAGCGGAAAACTGCATATCAGGATCTACGCCATGCTTGTACCCGAAGAATCTTCACTGGAACAATTCATGCACAGGGGGGTATTCCGCACCCCGCACCTGCATGTCCGGTCGGTCAAATTGTACGCCGACGGGGCACTCGGTTCAAGGGGCGCCCTTTTGCTGGAACCATATTCCGATGATCCCGGCAATTACGGATTGTCCCTTGCCAGCCGGGATGAACTCGCCGGGATCTGCAAAAAGGCCCTTCATTACGGCTACCAGGTGAACACCCATTGCATCGGTGACAGTGCGGTCAGAACGGTCCTTGCAATCTACGGGAGCCTGCTCAAAGAACCCAATGACCTGAGATGGAGGATAGAACATGCCCAGGTGGTAGATCCGGCGGACCTGGAGCTTTTCGGCCGTTATTCGGTCATTCCTTCCATCCAGACCACCCATTGCCCCTCGGATATGCCCTGGGCACCGGACCGGCTGGGGCCGGAAAGGACCAGGAATGCCTATACATTCAGGGATCTGTTCGAACAAAACGGATGGCTGTGCAACGGGAGCGACTTTCCCGTGGAGAGCATCAATCCCCTGCTTGGCTTTTATGCCGCCATTGCCCGGAAAGACCTGAAAGGATACCCGCCGGGGGGTTACCAGCCGGAAAATGCCTTATCCAGGGAACAGGCCATGAGAAGCATGACCATCTGGGCGGCAAAAGCCGCTTTCGAAGAAGATGTCAGGGGAAGCATCGAAGAAGGGAAAATGGCCGATCTGGCCATTACCGCGGAAGACCTTATGAATATCCCCGAAGCCGGTATCCCCTCCGTCAGTGTCCTGCAAACATACATCGGCGGCCGGTGTGTTTACCGCCGGAAATATTGAAGGCATTGTCTGAAGCCGGGATCCCTGCCTCCAGGATCAGGGACATGTTTTGCTGAAGATATACCTCCGCACCAACCGGCATCCAGTCCGGCATCACTCCGCACATGCGCCCCGGTGACCAGGGACACGTTGGGTTTGCCCGGCATGAGCAGCCATTCAAGATCGGCTCCGAAATAATCTGAGCCCTTCACCACGCCATACCGGATCCTGAGATCAAGTCCCGGTTTGATACCTGCGCCGACACACTGCAGGACAGGATTCCGCCCAGCAACAAAAGAAAAAGTATTTTTCTCATCATGGTTATTATTTTTTGAAAAAAATAACTGTTCAATCCGTTTGGAATATTAATGTATCGTTATTTCAATATGTCAGTGTAAATATTGTTTCCTTGCCGGGAACGGACTGGGCGGACATGGTCCCGTTATGCAGCCGGAGTATCTGCCGGGAGAGACTGAGTCCGATCCCCGATCCGCTTGGCTTGGTGGTAAAGAAGGGAATGAAGATCTTATCCAGCACATCGGGAAGGATGCCTTTCCCGTTGTCGGAAACCTGCATGGTCACACGTCCCCGTTTGTTGACAAAAGCTTTCAGTTCGATCCGGCCGTCCCTGCGGTTCTCCAGTGCATGCAGGGAATTGCGCATCAGATTGATGAGTACCTGCTCGATCAGTTGTTCATCCGCCGAGAGCTCCATATCCTGCGGATCGACACGGATCACAAAATCCACTTTCTTTTCGCTCAGTTCCTCTTCCATCAACAGCTCGATATTCCTGAACAATTCCGCCACCCTGAAAATCCTGAAGTTCGGTTTGGGGATCCGGGTCAGGTTCCGGTATGTATTCACGAAATGCAGCAATCCGGTACTTCTTTTGTTGATGGTCTGCAAAGCGCTCTGTATCTCGAGTACCGTGTCCATATCCATGTCCCTCCTGATATCACCTTCTTCTGCAATGCCCTTGAGCATGAGCTCCAGGGTGGAGGACAGCGAAGCGATGGGTGTGATGGAATTCATGATCTCATGGGTCAGCACCCGGATCAGTTTCTGCCAGGCCTCTGTTTCCTGTTCTTCCAGAACATTCTGAATGTTGTTGATGGTGGCCAGGATGATCAGTTTTCCCTTGACCTTGAACTCCGTGGCATAAACGGCCAGTTGGAGAATGTCATCCTCGTCCCGGACCTTGACCAGCGTATTTTCCCCCGGCTGAATGTTCAGAAGGGTATCGACAAGTTCCCCGCTGACCTTCCGGAGTCCGTTCACATTCCTGAGTCCGTATACCTGGAACAATTTCTTGGCCGCCTTGTTGATCATCTCCACCGTCCCGTCCTTGCGGTAGACTATGATGCTCACATCGATATTCTGCACAATGCTCTGCAAGTAATGGAAATGTTCTTCCTTCTCCGACCGGACTTCCTGGAAATCCCGGATCACATCATTAAAGGCACGGTTCAGGTCATCGAATGAAGATCCCATTCCGTCGATCCGGAAAGAACGGGTGAAGTCGGAAAACCGGATGGACTCCAGAAAATTGGCCAGATCCCTGTTCGTCCTGTCAACCAGACGGATCATCGAATAAACTTCAAGCACAATGACCAGTAGTCCGGTCAAAAAAACGATCACCCTGTATTCCGTGCCCAGAAAATAAAAGAACAGGAATACCGATGCAGCCAGCAATAGGACGCGAATTATGATATTTAGCCTGAAATTCTTAAAGGTCATGCTTTTCCATTCGTCTGTACAGGGAGGTTCTGGTCAGACCGAGTTCCGCGGCTGCCTGGGTGATGTTCCCCTGATATTGTTTCAGCACTTTGCTGATAATGGTTTTTTCTACATCATCCAGATTGTATGTTTCCAGTTCCAGGTCGTCGACCCTGCGCTCCGGGGAACTGAGCAGGAAATCACCGGGTGACAGGAAATCCGAATCACACATGATGACCGCCCGTTCCAGTGCGTGCTGCAACTCCCGCACATTGCCGGGCCAACGGTATTGACTGAACTTTTTCAGGGCGGCAGAACTGATCCCTTTGACCGGTTTCCTGTATTTTTTCGAATATATCCTGAGAAAATGATCAACCAGCAAGGGGATGTCGCCGGTCCTTTCCCTCAGCGGAGGCAGTTTGATCTCCACGGTATTGATCCGGTACAACAGATCCTGCCTGAATTTGTTTTCGCTGACCAGTTCATGGATGTTGTGATTGGTCGCACATATCAGTCTGACATCCACCTGAATGGGTTTGTTGCTTCCCACCCGGGTAACTTCCTTTCTTTCGATGACGGTAAGCAGCTTGGTTTGCATGGCCGTGCTGAGGTTCCCGATCTCATCCAGAAACAATGTGCCACCCGAAGCAATTTCGAATCTCCCCTGCTTTTGTTTTTTTGCATCGGTAAACGCGCCTTTTTCATGACCGAACAGCTCGCTTTCAAACAAAGTTTCGGCAATGGCCCCCAGATCAACGCTGATAAAAACTTCATCTTTCCGAAATGAATTTCTATGCAACGCCCGGGCCACCAGTTCCTTCCCTGTACCATTTTCTCCCAGCACCAATACGTTGGCATCGGTGACAGCCACCTTCCTGATTGCCGTAAAAACCTCCTGCATCTCCGGGGACTTTCCGATAAATTCGTGAAAAGGCTGGTCAAGTACAGCGCTGATCTCCTGTTGCCTGTTCCTCAATCCTTTAGCTTCCAGTCTGGACCTCCTCAGCTTGACAGAAGAAGAAACCGTGGCAATAAGCTTTTCGTTCTGCCAGGGTTTGAGGATGAAATCGGTTGCGCCCGCCTTGATGGCCTTGACGGCTTTCTCCGCGTCGCCATATGCGGTGATGAACACCACCACGGCATCCGGATCGATCTCAAGGATCTTTGCCAGCCAGTCAAATCCTTCCTGGCCGCTGATGGCATCCCTGGTAAAATTCATATCCAGCAGCATCACATCATAATCCTCCTTCTCCAGTTCTCCGGGTACCCGTTCCGGGTCCGCGATGGTGGTGATCTGTTCAACATGCTGCTTCAACAGCAATCTCAGAGCAAACAAGATGTCTTCATTGTCATCAACTGCAAGTATTTTTCCCGATTTGGTGCTCATCCGGATATCTATGAATGGTGTTGTATTCTCCTGCGATAAAATTACGTATTATTTTCCATTGTTCGGAATCGTACTGCACATGTCCCAAAACCGGACACTCCGATTTGGAACGTATTTGTAGCCGGACTGTAAATTTATCTGTATATTAATCAATTATTCCATTTGGCATAATAAATGATGTAAAGAACGTAATGCATTCAAAAGAATCAGTTCGTGGTTGGAATGGAGTCGAGCGTGACATTTTCCAGGATTACATCGCGGTCATCGGGACCGTCGAGCCCATCAGGACAATATACCTGGATGCCATTGAGGGAGGCAGGGTGGAAATTGAGGGGCATTATATTGCCCGGATTGAAACAGGGCTAACCGGCAGTTGTGATTTTGCCGGCACTTCCTATCCGGGAAGGATCATAAAAATATATCCGGAGGTGGAAAACGGACGCTTTTATGCAGACATGGTCTTTACCGGAGAGATCCCCCGGGGTGGATTCTATCAAAGCACCGGCGGACAATGGGTCTATGTGATCAATGAGGATGAAGGTTCTGCATGCAGGCGGGAGATCAGCATCGGCAGGCAAAATCCAAGGTATTATGAAGTGCTGAGCGGACTCCGGGAGGGGGAAAGGGTCATCGTGTCCGGCTATGACAACTTCGGAGACGCCGGTAAGCTAATCCTGAAATAATCCATCTTTGAACAAGCATCCATGAAAGGACTTGATCTTGTTGAACAAGTTTCATATATTCGTTCATATGACAGAGATCCCCGGGAAATATAACACGGCAGTTGTCTTCAGCGACAATCTCGACGAGGCATCCCGGAAACAGATACGGGATTTCGTGGATCAGGAAGTATTTCGCGACATCCGGATCAGGATCATGCCCGACGTGCATGCAGGAAAAGGTTGTGTGATCGGATATACGGCCAACCTGAGCGGCCGGGTGGTGCCCAATTTGATCGGACTGGACATTGGTTGCGGGATACTGGCCACCCGGACCGGGAAAAGAGAGATCGATTTCGGTGCCATGGACAAGTTCATCCGCAGGGCCATACCCTACGGGTTCAAAAGGAACAAAAGTGCGGATGTACGGGAATTCCCCGTTGATTTTATCAACCGGATGAGGCAAACCTGCGACAAGTTCGGGATTGACTTCCATGAACAGCTCAAGGGCATCGGAAGCCTGGGAGGAGGCAACCATTTCATTGAGGTATCCGGGGATTCCCGGGACGAACACTGGCTGGTGACCCACACCGGATCCAGGAATTTCGGTCTTCAGGTGGCTACCTGGCATCAGAAAAAAGCCCAACGGCTCTGCCAGCAAAAACACCCCGGCATCCCCAGGGATTTCGCATTCCTGGAAGGGGAAGACCGTGAGGATTACATCGCGGATATGAAAACGGCCCAGGAATATGCCTCTCTGAACCGGAAGGTGATCAACGGCAGGATCCTGTTTTTCCTCGGGATCGAAGATCCGGGCACACAGATCGAAAGTGTTCACAACTACATCAGTTTCCGGGACGGGATCATCCGGAAGGGAGCCATCTCGGCCCACCAAGATGAACGGATCATCATCCCTTTCAACATGCGCGACGGGAGTCTGATCGCAAAGGGAAAAGGCAACAGCGAATGGAATTTTTCCGCACCCCACGGAGCCGGACGGGTCATGTCCAGGAACCAGGCCAAAAAAAACATTCTGCTGAAGGATTTCAGGGAGAGCATGAAGGCGGTGTGGACATCCACCGTTTCGGAAAAAACCAAGGACGAAGCACCGGAAGCATACAAATCCAAAAACGAGATCATGCAGAACCTCCGGGAAACAGCCGATATAATCGAAATGCTCCGACCGGTATACAATTTCAAGGCATAGTGATATAAGGGATAAAAATGATAAGGCCGATCAACAAGGCGCCGGCGGCTGTGATCAGCACAGCTGCCGCCGAAATGTCCTTGGCTTTTTTGACCTTGGGATGAAAACTGGGTGACGCAACATCGGCCAGGAACTCAAAGGCCGTATTCAGGGCTTCGGCAGTCCACACGGTCACGATGGCCAGCAGGATCCAGCACCATTCGAACTGGTTGATACGGAAAATAAAACCGCATGCCACCACCACCAGGGTGGCCAGGGCATGGATCCATGCATTCTTCTGGGTGACCAGCATGGAACGGATTCCGGAAAAGGCGTACCCGAAACTCCTGATCCGGCTTTTTATGACTTCAAGCGGCATATCTGAATATATTTATCTGAAATATACTCAGCTTATCATAAAATCACAATTTTTTTTGCTCCGGGCACTGCCTGAACCTGTTCCTTTTCCTGAAAACGGGTGTCAGGAACAATGTCCAGCTGATCAACCTGATCAGGAATGCCCGGTAATGCAAAAGCAACCATTCGCGATCAAAACTTGTCTTTTCATAAAATCATTATATCTTTGGAGTAAGACCAGTAAGACCAGATTATCTCAAAAATACCCAATCATGAGCAAAGAGGAATATCCGGCAGTTTCCGGTGAATTAGCAAAACTGATCCGTGAAATCCGGAGTGGAAATTCCATTGATATTTCCCCGGGAACGCTCCGCAAATATGGTTTTTCTCAGGAACAATGGAAATACTTCACCGATATTTCCAATGACCTGGAACTGAATGAAAAAGGAATGAAGATTTTGCTGGAAGAGATCCTCAACGGCCGAATCCGGTCCGCCGGATGAACACCGGTTCTCCAGCATCCACTCCCGCATCCCGGCAGGAAAATGTAACAGGCACAAATGCAGGAAACAGGCACCGGTCAGGATCATAATAAAAAAATTATGATCATATTTGCAGTGCATGTATCCCGAAACAGAAAAATTTATCTCATTACGGAAAGATCTTCATCAACATCCGGAATTGCCGGGCCGGGAAACAAGAACCCCCGGAAAACTCATCAGCTTTTTGAAATCCTTCCAGCCGGGGAAAATCATGGGCAATACCGGGGGGAACGGATTCATCATGGTCTTTGAAGGAAAGGAACCCGGAAAAAACCTGATGTTCCGGTGCGAAATGGATGCACTGCCCGTGCAGGAAACAGGCAACACCGGTTACCGGTCGGAACGGGCCGGAATATCCCATGCATGCGGACACGACGGACATATGGCCATCATGGCGGGTTTCGCGGAATATCTTGCCAACCACCCACCCAGGAAAGGAAAAACTTTCCTGCTGTTCCAGCCGGCCGAAGAAACGGGTGAAGGAGCTGCCAGGGTTATGGAAGACAAAAATTTCACCGCCTGTGATCCTGCCTGTGTATTTGCATTGCACAATCTTCCCGGGTTCCCCATTCACCGGATCATCATCAGGCACAACACCTTTGCCTGCGCCTCAAAAGGCATGCTCATCAAGCTTAAAGGACGGACCGCCCATGCCGGAGAACCGGAAAAAGGGATCAATCCGGCCCTTGCGGTATCCCGGATCGTCATGGATCTTTTAAAGCTCTCAGGCCATCAGGACCTTTTTTCATCCTTTACCCTGATCACCATCGTACACATCCGGCTGGGCGAGATCGCCTTCGGGACATCGGCAGGATATGCCGAACTCCGGGCAACCCTCCGCGCTTATAAGAACAGTGACATGGAAAAACTGTCACACAGGGCCGGCCGCCTGGTAATCAGGCATGCGCGGCGTGAAAACCTGGAACCGGAAACAAGCTTCACGGAGCCCTTCCCCGCCCTGGAAAATCACCCGGAAGCCATGAATATCCTCGAAAATGCCCTGAAAAAGAAGAACATTCAGTATACCAGGGCAAAAAAAGTTTTCCGGTGGTCCGAAGATTTTTCCCGGTACGGTTCCAGGTATAAAACCGCTTTTTTCGGCATCGGAGCGGGAGAAACACATGCCGGACTCCACAGCCCCGGATATGACTTCCCCGATGAGCTCATTGGAACCGGCATCCAGGCATTCGCCGCCATACAGGAATATATGAACACCCTATAATCATTCAAAATGACACAAAAGTTGAACATTGAAGTTTTGCAGAAGGAATCGGACTGGAACCAAAAACCGGGAAGAAATGCCTTTATTGATTTCATGCATGAACATCTCGGCCGTTTTGGCGATCCCGGGGAAGCCATCGGCAAATCCATCGATTATGCATTTTCAGATCAGGAAGGGAAAGGAGGATTCCTGCTGGCGGCATGGCTTGACGGGGAGCTGGTGGGCGGACTGGTAATGAACCGTACCGGGATGGAAGATTATATCCCGGAGAATATACTGGTATATGTAGCCGTTGATGAGAATAAAAGAGGCCGGGGCATCGGCAGAAAGATCATTGAAAAATCATTTGAAGTGGCAAAAGGCAGCATCAAGCTGCATGTCGAATATGACAATCCGGCCAAACGGCTGTATGAAAAGATGGGATTTACCAACAAGTATGCCGAAATGCGGTATACTCCGAAATAACATTTGTATTCATGGCTGAATTACAGATCAATACAGGCAATATCCTGGACAATATCCAAAAACTCAGCACATACCTGAAAGAACAGGGTATTTGCTGGAGTCTGGTCACCAAGGTATTTTCAGGGGATATAGATCTGCTGAATGTCATCCTCCGTGAAGACGTGCTCAAAGACATACATTCCATAGGAGATTCCAGATTATCAAGTGTTGAAACGCTGAAAAAGGTCAAACCGGATCTGATCACCATTTACATCAAGCCGCCTGCATCCGTGGAAGCAGAAAATGTGGTCCGTTATGCGGACATTTCGGCCAACACCTCATTCTCCACCATCAAGGCGCTGAACAGGGCGGCTATCAGTCAGAACAAGATCCACAAGGTCATCATCATGCTCGAGCTGGGGGAATTGCGGGAAGGGATCCTGAGAAAGAACGTGGTCAAATTCTACAAAAAGATCTTTGACCTGCCCAACATCAGGGTCATCGGCATCGGAACAAACCTGGGTTGCATGTACGGGGTTGAACCGACGTACGACAAGCTATTGCAGCTTGTGTTGTACAAACAATTGCTCGAAGAAAAGTTTGATATCAGGATCGAGCTTGTTTCAGGGGGGAGCTCCATTACCCTTCCCGTTCTGGAAATGGACAGATTACCCAAAGGGATCAATCATTTCAGGATCGGGGAAACCGCTTTCTTCGGCACCAGTCCGTACGACAACGCCCCCTTCCGGGATCTGTCCACCGACACATTCAGGTTCTTCGCGAACATCATTGAATTGGAAGAAAAAGATGTCAAACCCGAGGGGGTCATCGAAGGAGCCAGCATCGGACACATTTCCGATCCCTCGGAAAACGGGAATGTAAAAACATACAAGGGGATCATGGATTTCGGCATTCTGGATGTCGACACCCGGGACATTACCCCGGTGGACAAAAACGTGCAGTTCCTGGGAACCACATCCGACATGACCGTTTATGACCTGGGGGACAACACGGACAAGAACGGCGATCCAAGATACCGTGTGGGAAACAGCATAGAATTCGAAGCAAATTATATGGGGGTTGCCCGTCTCCTGAACTCGAAGTTTATCAGTAAGAAGCACATGTAATGTCAAACCACCGGCACTGATCCATGAGCAGTACATCCGTCATTGAGCTCAGCAAACCGGCACTGATCCATAATACCGGATTCATCAGAAAAATCCTCGGTCCCGAAACCAGGTTGTCGGCTGTAGTGAAAGGCAATGCATACGGCCACGGCATTGAGATCATTGTGCCCGTTCTGGAAAAAACCGGGGTGGATCATTTTTCCGTTTTCAGCACCGATGAAGCATTCCGTGTCCGGAAGATCAAAAAACCCGGAAGCAGCATCATGATCATGGGCTGGATCCCGGAAAGGGATATGGACTGGGTGATCGAAAACGGGATCGAATTCTATGTTTATGACCATGAAGTCATGAAGAAGTTGATCCCGGCAGCCAAAAAGAGAGGCAAGCCGGCCAGGATACACATAGAACTGGAAACCGGACTGCACAGAACGGGATTCGATGCTTCTTCCCTGCCCGGACTTTTCCGGTGGCTGAAGGAAAACGAAAGACTGCTCAGATTGAAGGGCATCTGTACACATTACGCCGGTCCGGAAAACATTGCCAACCACGTACGGATCCAGAAACAGATCAGCAAGTTCAACCGGATGATGAAAAAGTTCACCCGGCAGGGCCCTTGCCCGGAAATCTGCCACACGGCATGTTCGGCCGCCAGCATCAATTACCCCAGGACCCGGATGGACATGGCGCGTGTCGGGATCCTCCTATACGGCTACTGGCCGAGCCCCGAAACCATGATCCAGTATTTTCATCATACCCGGGAAAAAGACAATCCGCTTAGGCGGGTCCTGACCTGGAAAACCCGGATCATGACCATCAAACATGTGAAAGAGGGTGAATTCATAGGGTACGGGACCTCCTTTTTTACCCAGGACCGGAAAACCATAGCGGTCATCCCGGTCGGATATGTCCACGGCTTCAGCAGGATCCTCAGCAACAACGGCCGGGTCCTCATCAGGGGCCAGCAGGTGCCGGTGGTCGGCAATGTCAATATGAACATGCTGATCGCAGACATCACCCAGGTCCCGGACGTACGGACCGGTGACGAGGTTGTCCTGATCGGGAACCAGGGGGAACAAAACATATCCGTGGCATCATTCAGCGAAATGAACAACCTGCTGAACTACGAACTGCTGACCCGGTTGCCTGAAAACATCGACCGGGTCCTGGTGGATAACTAACCGGGAGGCGTTTTTGGTTCAGGCGCCGAATTTCTGCAATTTGCCTGCATGGGCCATGGCCAGTGGCATCAGTTCCCTGGCATATATGGTGCCGACCTCTCCGGTCCGGCAGGTAATCTCATCAAAACGGTCAGCGAATCCGCCCCTCAGGTAAGGTGCCTTCATCAGGAGCGGGACCGGATGCCAGCTGTGGGCCTTTATCGACGGAGGGGTCGAATGATCGCCGGTGATCACCAGCACATCGGGCGGATCTTCCAGCAGGATGGGAAGGGCCCGGTCCATTTCCTCGATCACTTCAACCTTGGCATCAATGTCCCCGTCTTCCCCGGTCTTGTCCGTGTATTTGAAATGAGAGAACAGGAAAGTGTAATCCATCAGGAACTTTACGGTCTCCCGGCAGATATCTTCAGCCGTGGTCGGCTGTGAGACAACGGGCATGCCCAACAGGCGGGCAACCCCCCGGTACATGGGATAACCTGCCACGGCCGCGGGCCTGACCCGGTAACGGTCGGCAAACATCGGCCATTCTGGCAGTTTGGCAAACCCCCTGGCAAGAATGAAATTGGCCTTTTCCTCGTTTTTCAGTATCTCACGGACCTGTTCCAGGATTTCCCTGACCATGCTGGCCGTCCTGGAATTTGAATGCTCTCCCGCATTTGGTTCCAGCGGTTTCACCCCGGTCATTTGCGGATCGGTATCCCCGATATTGTCATCGAGTCCGTGCCCCCGCAAAACCAGCAAAGCGCGATGCTCCGCCTCGGTCTCGAAAAACAGCTCAACTCCTTCCGGCGGCTTCACATTCTTTCTGATCTCCTGTACGAGCTCTTCATTAACATCTGTGGGGATCCTCCCCGCACGGCGGTCAATGACTTTCCCTTCCCGGTCAATGGTGCAGAAATTCAAACGGGCGGCCACATCCCCCGCCTTGATATCGAACTCGACCCCCAGGGCACTCAGAATACCCCTGCCTACCTGGTAAATAACGGGGTCATACCCGAACAGTCCGAGATGCCCGGGTCCACTCCCCGGCGTGATGGCCGGGGCCACGGGATATAACTGCCCCAGGGCGCTGCCCTGCGCGAGCTTGTCCATATTCGGAGTTTCGGCGATCTGCAGGGCGGTGCCCCTCCCGTCGTTGTCACAATCCCCGAGTCCGTCCAGCACCAGCAGAACGATCCGCTTGTCATTGGGTTCCGCAAGGGAACTGATCAGGTTACCATATACATCTTCCATGATAGATTTTTTGAATGAAAACTGGGTTCAAAGCTAACAAATTTCCCTTGAAAGCCACAGAAAAACCGGCGGGCTGATGCACGCATCCCCGGAATATTTTCCGCCGGAATTTTACCTGGATTTACAATTCCCTGATGTAAATATTCCTGAACTGCACGAGACTGGGAGGGGAAAGCCATTTTCCGTCCACCATATTCCCGTGGTGCTGGAGCGCAATGGGGCCCTTTTTCGGCAATCCGGGAAGGCGGGCGTCTACAATGACCTCATGGCCGTTGAGTTCGACGTTCAGCAGGTTCCCCCTCAGTTTGATCCTGAATGTGTTCCACTCACCGATATTCTTGTCGGCCAGGATTTTCGGGGTGGCGGCTTCGCGTACTTCAGCAGGCATGCTTTCATCCATCCTGTAGCCGTACAGTTCACCGGATCCGACCGGCCAGCACCAGATGTTCACCTGGGATTTCGGGCTTCCCCTCAGGTAGATCCCCGAATCGGAATCCGGCACCACCATCCGGATCACTTCCCCGTTCTCGTCCAGCTTGTGCAAACCACTGGGCAAAATGATGGGCACCCGGGGATTTTTATATGGGGTCTCCTTGATCCGCCAGTCGACATACAATACAAAATCCCGGTATTCCTTTTCCGACCATAGGGCTTTGTCTTTTTCGGCCTCACTCATGGCATCGTAATCAATGACCCCGTCCAGGACCTTCCAGTGGCCATTGTCGCCTTCCGGCACTTTCCAGTGGGCGAGATCCTCCCCGTTGAACAGGGATACAAATCCTTCCGGGACCTGCGCGCTGCAATCGCCCAATGTAGCATAATACCCGAGGGAAAAAGCAACGGGGATCATAACGGACAATAAAGGTTTCGTTCTCATAAATAAATATTTAATATTGGAAATTATTCCTCCAGTTGCTGTTCCAGCAATTTCCGTTCATTGATGCGGCGGGTCAGTATGTATCCGTAGTCCCTGTATCTCCGGCTCCCGAATTTGCCCCCAGGATTTCATAAACCACCGCCAGGTTATGAGCGGCCCTTCCCATGGTCTTGATGTCCCCTGTCTCCAGGGCTTTCTTCAATGCACTGATCGCACGGTCCCAGTCGTTCACCTCCATCATCCTTGCCCCTTCTGCCAGATAGGGGTTTTTGCGCGGCCGGGTAAAATAATCCCTTTCGATCTCCTCCCATGAGAGAGGGACAGGAAATCTGCCGCCCGCCCCGGAGCCCTTCATCTGTTCAGCGGTTCGAATCACATCGTAGCGGGTGGAATTTTGCAGACTTTGGGCCAGTCCGTCAATCACGATCCGGGTGGCCAGCTTATCCTGCTTCACACCTTCCCCGGTAATGATCCCTTCCAGCAAGTTCAGGTCCTTGTTTTCCGGGACGGACCGGTCGATGATAGCCAAAGATTGGATATGCCGGGGAATATTCAGCATGGCGGGGGCCCGGGCATCGAAATAGATGTTCCGGGTAGCCGCACAGCCTGACAGGATCAGCAAGGCCACCCCGGAAAGAAACACCATGTCCTTTTTATTGATCACAGGGGATTGATTGAAAACAAAAGTCTTCCAAAAAGTACAAATTATTTATGAAACTCGCATCATTGATTTGGTGGCAAGTTGACAGTCAAATAAAAAAAGAGAGAGAAAATTGTGTAACTTTTTTGTTCCGGATAAAGCCCTCAACCGGCCCCATACGTTGGTACTTGCCGAGTCCGCCGCAGCCCGGCTTTTCGGCAACAAGGACCCCATGGGCAAGACCATGAAGATCGGACCGGAACCCCAGAATTTCATGGGCATCAGCATCGATGAATTCGCAGAAACCGGAGGAAGGTACGGAATGCTTCTCCAGCCATTGACCGGAATACACCTGGATCCTGAAGTGGAACAGCAATTCAAACCACCACATGATAAAAAATACATCTATAATTTTTCCCTCGTGGGCATTGCCATCCTGCTGATCGCGGCAATTCTGATTGTCGAACGGCGCGGGCCAATCCGGCCGAAGCTCTGCGTTACGAATAAAAAAATTGTGTTTTCCGGTCATTTATTCGTAAAATTACACACGTCTGGAAAATAACCGGGTCCTATGCACCCGCTGTCAGGGATACTGTGAACAGGCATGTCCATAAAAAATAATTATGAACAGAAGACAATTTCTGCATGCCGGTGGCGGACTGGGCGCCGCCGGCATGGTCGAGATACTGGGCATCTCCGGCCTGGCTTTTGAAAAGCCGGAACGGCTGAGAACATCGGTCCGCGAATACAACGGGAGTCCGCGACTGTTCATCAACGGCCGGCCCGATGCCGGCATGGCTTTTTCCCACAACGGTTTCTACCGGACTGACCGCCACCGGAACGCCTACCGGGACTTTCAAAAGTTCTCCGAAGCGGGCATTCACCAGTTCCGCATGCTGGGTTTGATTACGCCCCGCGAAGACGGGAGCCTGGATACAGAGGCCTTCGAGCTTCAGATGAACCGGTTGCTGAATATTGATCCGGATATTCTCCTTATGATGCGGCTGCTCAGGCATCCGCCCACCTGGTGGCTTGACGCACATCCCGGAGAGCTGATGGTCCATCTGGATGCAGCCACAGGGAAGCCGGTAAACATTGAGCCGCACAAACGGCGGCCCTCTTTTGCTTCCAGAAAATACCGGCGCGATATGGCAGGGTGGATGAACAGCATGGTCCGCTATTGTGAGGAACGGTACGCGCAGAACATCATGGCGTATTTCTACCATGGCGGGGTGATCGAGTGGGCCTATTCCTGGGATGAGTTGTTAAGCGATTACAGCCGGGTACAGCGGGACGGTTTCCGGGAATGGCTGCGTGACCGTTATAAAGACAACCAAACGCTGCGGTCGGCATGGAATGATCCCCGGGCAAGTTTCGACGCGGTGGAAATTCCGCGTAACCGTACCCGTGCACGGGGTGAACCGGCCTTATTCAACCCGGCAAAAAACCGGAACGTCATCGACTACCTGACCTATCACTCTGAAGTGGTAGCCGGCAGCTGTGTCGAGGTTGCCGGCCGGATCAAGGAAACACTTGCCGATGTGGGGGCAGAGAAGATCGTGGGCACATGGTACGGATTCGATTTCTGGCCGGCCACCCATCCGGCCCATGTACACAACAGCGGGCATCATGCATTCGACAAGGTATTGAAATCCCCGGACATCGATTTCCTGGGCCTGATCCACTCCCATCATGAGCGGGTGCCCGGCGGGATATGGCTTCAGCACTATGCGGCCGGCTCGGTCTCACTCCACGGCAAGCTGAGCTGGGAGGAGGAAGACACGGCAACTTACATGACGGAAGACGAACTGAGCTGGCAGCAGAAATGCCCCACCCTCCGGCAGTCAATCGGTGTGCTGACACGGAATTTCGCCGGTACGCTTTCGGTCGGCGGAGCCGAGTACTGGCATGACTTTTCGGGCGAGCATTGGTTCGGCAGTGATGAACTGGTCAGGCAAATCGCCAATTTTGCCGTACTGGCCCGGAAGGATATGAAGAAACCATTCAGGAGCGGATCGCAGATCGCTGTCTTCACCAGCAAGGAAAGCATACGGTATATACGCCAGGACCGGCCGCTGACCGATGCGCTGTTCAGCCGGCAGATCTCCGAACTTTCACACCTGGGCGCTCCCATAGATATCTTTTACCTGGAAGACATCCCTTTGCTGGCCCGCAAGGGCCGGCTGGAACAGTACAGCATGGCCGTGTTTATGAATGCGCTGAAGGTAGGCGAAAAGGTTCATGCAGCGATCAGGGAACAACTGGCCCGGGACAACCGCACCCTGGTCTGGCTCTATGCCGTGGATTGCATGACTCAGTCGGGCTTATCGGCCGGTCCGATGCAAAAGATCACGGGATTACCGGTTGAGATCCGCGATCAGCCACAGCCCTTAAAAGCCATCAGCCACCTGACCGGCACCCTGGTGCAGTACGGCACCGATTCACCGCTTCGGCCTGTATTCGCAGGAAAGGTGCCCCCGGATGACGAGAAAACTGAGATTCTGGGATGGTATTTACAGCCGGCATATCCGGCACTTCTCAGGCGAAAGCTGGACGGATGGACGTCAGTCTGGTCGGGAGCCCCGGCTTTGCCCGCCGTTGTGCTCCGGCAAATCGCCCGGGAAGCCGGGGTGCACATATACGCCGGGTCAGGTGAACAGGTCTTTGCCTGGAACGATCTCCTGGCTCTTCATGCTTCTTTCAGCGGCCAGCGCAAGGTGGTTTTGCCACGGCCTGCAGCGGTATACGATGCTTTTTCCGGGGAAGCGGCTGCGGATGCCGGGGCGGAGTTCACACTAGACCTGCGTCGTGCCGACACGGCAGTGCTCCGGATCGATTTTGAAGAATCATAAACCATACAACCATGATCATGAACAGGGCAATTTTTCGAAGCGTAAAAATCCGGGTACTGGCCGTGTGTTTATGCGGACTGATGAGCTGTTTTCAATCCGGCCAACCCCTTTTCGCCTCCCGTCCACCTGCAAACGGTGACATACCCGCAGGCAATGCATCCCTTTTTCCCATCGAGCATAAGGGGGTACTGACCAATCCCTTTGAAGGACTGGTGATCGGAAACGGGGACCTGGCTGCCAGCGCACAGGTTTTTCATGACGAACTGATCCTCACCCTGGGGAAAAATGACATATGGGACTCCAGGATCCGCAACCGGACCGAAGAATCGGCCCTCAAACACGATGACCTTATCGCGTCCAAAGGACATCCGGATACGATCTCAGACAACATAATGCTCACCTCCACGGATTGGGTCCGCAAGAGCAATCCGGGCCCTTCGCCGAAACCCGCGGGCACAATCCGGATCATACATCCCGGACTCTCGGATACGAAACTGAGCAGCAGGGTTGACATTTCCAATGGGATACTCACCGTGGAGTATGGTTTCTGGAACGGGAAACTGATCGTGGAAACTTTCATTCACAGGCAGAAAAACAGCCTGATGATGAAATTGTCTGCAGAGGGAGAGATCCCCTGGCTGAGCATCATCATGGAAAAAATGCCCGATTATGCCCTGGCGGACATGCCGCCTCCCGAGGTACGGAAAAATCCTCCCATGGTTCCCCAGACCATTTCCCAGACCATTCCGGGCAAATACGGTGTGGCTGACTTTTCCTGGCATCTTGCAGCCGCTTTTCCCGGTCACGGTGACGGGGTGAGGGTCTGGGGAGTGGTGAAATTCCCCTATGCGCTGAAAGAAGACATCCGGATAGAAGACGGGGAATCGGCCTATTTCATGGTCGGGATAGCCACAGACCGGGACGGACCCGCACCTTCCCTGTCCAGGGCGGTTGAACTGGCCGGACAAGCCGGCCGGGAACATTACGAGAACATGCGTATGTCGAGCATTGATGCCTGGAATGATTTCTGGTCGGCTTCGGCCATTGAACTGGAGGACGAGGAACTGGAAGCCCTATGGTACCGGAGCATGTTCGGATTTGCATGCCATCTCAAACCCGGTGCACAGGCACCCGGATTGAACGCCAATATTCCCATATATGACTTTACCGCATGGAACGGATTCTATACCTGGAACCACAATGTTCAGAAATGGTACTTCCCCGCCCTGCCGGTCAACCATCCCGAGTGGTATGATGTATTTGCCGGACTGATCAGGCAGCACATCCCGGTTTTCGAATATCTGGCAGACCTGCTGTTCGGACTGGAAGGGGTGTACTGCGACCTGATGACCGCACCTTTCGCACCCCCGGAAAGGGCAAAAACGCATGATAAGTTCGGCCGTGCACTGGCCCATACCGGATGGCTCTCCATGATGCTTTTTCAGCATTACCAGTTTACCTGCGACAAGGAATGGCTGGAAAAACATGCGTATCCCTACATCAGAAAGGCCGCAGAATTCTATGCCAGTTACCTGGACAAGTACCAGGATGAAAGCGGAGACATCTACCCGTCCATACGGCTTGAGGATTCCGGCTGGTATCCCGGTTTCGTCGGAAACCGGAATGTAACTACCGACCTGATCATGTTCCCCAAAGCATTCCAGTCCGCCGTATCCGCATCCATGATCCTGGGGGTTGACCGGAAGGAACGCGAACGCTGGAAGGAATGCCTGGGGCGGATTCCCGAAATCGAGTACGGATGGAAGGACGGGAAAGGTTGGTACGCGTTGTGCAAGGATTGGGAAAAGGTCTGGCCCGACTTTGGCGATTATCTGTATCATGCAAGATATTCACGCTGGGGATGCGGGGGATGGCCCGTTTTCCCGGGGGAACATCTTCAGGGAGACGAGGAAGACGGACTGACAGCCGCGGTGCGTGATTTGCTCAGCCACGTGGACATGTCGGGATTGCCTGACCGGATGAGGATGCTGGGAACATTTCACGGGGAAGCGACTGTCATGCCCTTCATCCGGATGGGCATGACAGAGAAATACCCGGAGATCCGCAGACTCCTGCTCGATCATACATTCCGGAGCGGGCAATTCAGTCCGTACGCCACCGGAGAAGAAGTCTACATGCGCATCGCCCACACCTATTCCTGGAGGATCGTGGAAAACCAGTACATGCCCATCCTGGGGATCGCCGAAATGCTCCTTCAGAGCCAGGGAAATGTTATCCGGTTTTTTCCTTTCTGGCCGGAGGACCAATATGCATCTTTCAGGAACCTCCGGGCTCGCGGCGGATTCATGGTTTCAGCCCACAAACAGCCCGGGGACGGGATCAATGCATCCGTTACCAGTCTGTGCGGCACCCCCTGCAGGATCCGGTGGTCGCAGGAAACCCTGCCCATGGTTACCCGGGACGGGGAAAATATCCGCTACAAAACGGACGGAAGGGACATTGTGTTCGAAACGGAAGCGAATGTCACCTATGACATCCGTTGAACAAGCCGCCTTTGCGTAATCCGGGCAAGACCCGGACCGCTCCCCCGGAAAAAGGACGGTTCATATCTTGATAAACCAGCTGACAAAGGGCATCGGAAAGGGAACGGCTTCCCCCTCAATGACCAGTCCGGCAAAACAGAACTGAAAAGCGCCTTTCCGGTTGCGGCTGAAACGGAGTCCGGGAACAATAACGGCAAAAGGATCTTCTCCGGCATAGATAAACGAATCGCCGACGAAAGAGATATTTTCCCCGATCTTTGCCAGTCCGGAAATCCGTTTCAGGCAGTTCGGTGATGTAACGGATCACATGGATGGGGATATAAAAACGGCCCATTTCCTCGGTTTCGATCAGGATCTCCCGCTGGTCCCGGCTCAGGATCCTGCCGACAAACTCCGTCCCGTCATGTTTCACCACCAGGGACAACGGAATGTCCTTCTGCATGATGATCCGTGTTGTATCCTGCTGTGCATTAAGACAAGAAGGCATCATCAATAATGCGGCTTCCCATCGGTCCAGCCTTCTCCTTTTGCCGGAATACATAGCCACCAGCAGAAAAATTGTTCCGCCTGCCGCCATCAGGAAATATCCAGTCATCGGGTCATTTCATCAGCTTTTCATGCAGATAGGTATAGATCAGGGCATACATGTACGCCCGCTGCTTGTTGGTGGATGCTGCGCCATGCCCCCCTTCAATGGTTTCGTGGTAATAGAATTCATGTCCCATGTCCTTCATTCTGGCCGCCATTTTCCGGGCGTGGCCCGGATGCACACGGTCGTCCATGGTGGAGGTCACAAACAGGACGCGGGGATATTCCTTTTCCGGGGAAAGATTGTGGTAGGGGGAATACTTCTTCAGGAAAGCCCATTGCTCCGGATCATCGGGATTCCCGTATTCTCCCATCCAGCTGGCACCGGCCAGCATCTTTGAATACCGTTTCATGTCCAGCAGGGGGGCACCCGCCACCACGGCTTCATACAGACCCGGGCGCTGGGTAAAGGCCACCCCGGCCAGCAGTCCTCCGTTGCTCCAGCCGAAAGCCCCGAGATATTCCGGGGAAGTGATCTTTCTGCGGATCAGGTCCTCCGATACCGCGAAAAAATCATCATAGGCGTTCTGCCTTTTTTCTTTCATGGCGGACTGATGCCACTCGGGACCGAATTCTCCCCCGCCCCGGATGTTAGCCAGTACATATACCCCGCCCTTTTCGAGCCAGCCGATACCCACCGTAAAGCTGTAATCGGGCTGTTCGGCGATATTGAATCCTCCGTAGGCCCAGATCAGGGCAGGATTTTTGCCGTCAAACGCCATATCCTGACGGTGCACGATGAAGTAGGGAACATGCGTCCCGTCTTTGGACACCGCTTCAAACTGCTCAAGCACAAGTTCTTCCGTATTGAAAAACCCTTTCAGGCTCATCACTTTTCTGATGCTTTCCTGTTTCCCGTGATACAGGGTGGGCGGGGTGATCAGACTGCTGAACCGGAAAAAGTAATGATCCGACTGACTGCCGGAGGCGATCCGGGAAATGCTTCCCGATCCGGGAGTTTCAACATCTGTTTCCCTCCAGTTCCCGCCTTCGAAGCGGAACTGCCTGAGCTTGTTCCTGACATTCTCTAAGGTATTCACCACAATGAAATCCCTGCATGTGCTTGTGGATACATATGCAGAATGCTCACCGGGCCGGTAAATGGTTTGGATCTGTCCGTTGCCGGCCATAAAATCATCCAGGTCGAAACTGACCAGCGTGCCTGCCCGGTGCACCTCTTCCCCCGTTTCCCAGTCCGCCTGCAGGGCCAGGATCATCTGGTTCTTGTGAAATCCGGCCAGTTCCGCATCCGGGGGATAATCAACTTTTTGCACCGCGTCCCCCGACAATCTGTACATTTCCGTTTCGAATGCGGATTTCCAGATATACACAAAGGCATAACGTTTCTGATGATCGTAAAAGGTCATGGGCCACACCCCTGCAACCGCCGAATCCGCTTCATGGATCAATTCCGCCTCATCAAGGGATGTACCGCGTTCCCACTTCCTGGCCATCCGGGGATACCCCGATGTGGTCATGCTGCCTTTTCCGAAATCCGTACTCACCAGCAGGGTGTTGTTGTCAAGCCAGGAAGCGCCACCTTTGCTCTCGGGAAGAAAAAATCCTTGCTCAACAAAGGTTTTGGACTCCGGATCGAATTCCCGTATCTCACTGGCATCCTTTCCCCCTTCGGACAATGAAACAAGGCAATAGCGATTTTCCGGGGCGAGCCAGACCGCCCCTCCGAAAACCCATTTCCTCCCTTCCTTTTCTGACAGATCATCCACATCCAGCACCACTTCCCATGCATCCCTGCCGGCAATGTAATCGTTCAGGGGCATCCGCCTCCAGAGGCCGCGTACGTTCTGCTCGTCCTGCCATAGGTTGTAGACATATTCCCCGGCAATGGAGGGCTGGGGGATCCTTTCATCCGAATTGAAGGCATCCAGGAACCGCTCCTGCAAGGAATCGAACAAAGTCTTGCCGGCAAATGCCCTGGCGGTCAGTTTGTTTTGTGCCCTTACCCAATCCAGGGCCTTTTCTCCCCGGATATCTTCCAGCCAGAGATGGGGATCACCTGATTCCCCTGCATCATCCGGTCCCTGCCTGCATCCGTTCAATATCATACCTGTGAAACAAAAAAAAATAAGTATGTTCACCATTTTCATGGCAGCGGTTTTTGGCCCTGTGCTCCTTTTACATGCATCCTGATCGAATACAGGGACGTCTGTGCGGTAATAAAAAGGGTTTGCAGGTCCTCTCCTCCGAAGCACACATTGGCCGGCCTTTCCGGCACTTTGATCGATTGCACCAGAAATCCCTCCGGGGAGTAAACGTCAATTGAATTGCTCTCAAGGTTGGTCAAATAGACATTTTCCTTTTCATCCATGGTCATTCCGTCACAGCCCATTCTGACGAACCCTGTTTTGTAATTCAGTGTGCCATCCTGACTGATCCGGAATTTCCAGGTCATGCCGCCTCCATGATCCGTAACATAAAGCGTCTTTCCGTCGGGCGTGCCGATGATCCCGTTGGGTCTTTTCATGCATTCGCATACCCGGATAACCTTCCTGCGGTCGGGCGTTATGTAATATACGTGCATCCCGTCCTGTTCGATCTCCTCTTCACTCCTTCCATAGGCAGGATCAGTAAAATAGATTCCTCCCGAAGGATGTATCCAGAGGTCATTGGTCTGGTTGTATTTCTTTCTTTTATACTCACCGGTGATCACGGTGATGTTGCCTTCCTTGTCCATGGAAGTGATGCGGCGGTTGCCCCCTTCGCAGGCCAGCAGATTGCCCCGGGCATCGAAAAAGAGTCCGTTTGCCCCCCCGCTGTTCTCACGGACCGTCTCAAGCTTTCCGTCCGTGGTCCATTTCAGTATCTTATTGTTGGGTATATCCGAGAAATAAACATTGCCCTCAGCGTCAACGGCCGGGCCTTCGGTAAACGCAAATCCGCCGGCCAGTTTGCGGGGCTCGAAAACATGCCCGGCAAAATCATGCAAATGATGGCGCCAAACCTGCCATTCATGGGATCCCACCGGTCCCGACCATACATTCCTGACTCCATGTTCAGAGAGTGTTTCGTGCATTGATTTCATGGCCTGGTAACCCCGTTCAAGGGTCCCGCAACCGATGAAAAATAAACTGAATGCCTCGTTGAACCTGCCGGTGTCCTTAAATACCCCGCCATAGGATGTTTTCACATCGAATGTTCCTCTACGGCCGCCACCGCCACTGAAAGTTCCCACCGAACCGAATACTTCCGGATGGGGCAGTCCGATCCTCAGGGCCTGCCCCCCACCCATGGAGAGTCCGGCCAGCGCCCGGGTTTCAGCAGACGGCAAGGTGCGGAAACAGGAATCGATCTCCGGGATCAGGACCTGAAGCAGGTTGTCTTCGAACCGGTTGTCTTCCCCACGCGGCCTGTAGGGATTCTCTGCCTCCGGGTCCGGTGCATATCCGTTGTCCATCACGATAATCATGGGGGTCACCTGCCCTTCCGCTATCAGGTTGTCCATGATGAAATTCACCTTTCCCTGCATGGTCCATCCGAGCTGGCTTTCACCCGCCCCGTGCTGCAGGTAGAGCACCGGGTACCGCCTGCGGGTCTCTTTCTGATACCCGGGCGGTGTATACACCAGGCATTTTCTGGTGGTGCCGGTGACCTTCGAGGGATACCAGTGGCAAAGGATCTCCCCGCGGGGGACATCCTTCGGATGATAGAAATCTATGTTTCCATCGGGAACCTCCAGGCAACTGGTCCATTTCCCCCATCCGAAGTACATATGGCTCCGGGGATCGGAAAACCGGGCACCGTCGATGCTCAGCTCATAATAATGCAATCCGGTCCGGCAGGGCCTGGTGGTTACCGTCCAGATGCCTTCTTCGTTTCTGGTCATATCATACTCCGGGGCTCCCATGGCCATGGAATCGCTTTTGCTGATAACCTTGACCTCCCGGGCATTGGGAGCATTCACCGTGAATGTTGCCCGTTTCTGCTCATCCACTTCGGGTTCATGAAGCAACTGGGCATTGACCGTCATAATATTGCAGCTATGAAGGACTGCCGCCAAAAAAATCAGAATGTTTTTCATATCTTTTGGGTTTGGTTGATGATTTACCGGAAATTATTTTCCCAAATTTAGAAAAAACTGTCAGAAACCATATCACGAATAAAAACACAGCACCATGACAAACCTCAAATCATTCCTGAACATTGCAAATCTGACCTTTATGACCCTTGTTATTTTGACCTTGACCATTTTGGTATCGGCCTGCCGGTCACCCGGAGAACAAGCCATTGACCTGCAGGGGACCTGGAATTTCCGGACCGATCCGCATGATGTGGGGGAAAGCGAAAAATGGTTCCTGCAAGAACTTTCCGGGGAAGTTGAATTGCCTGGATCCATGGCGTCAAACGGACTGGGCAATGAGATTACCCTGGAAACACAGTGGACCGGTGATGTGAAGGCAGCCGTATGGCACAGGGATCCAAATTATGCCCCTTTTGCAGACCCGGAAAATATCCGGTTCCCTTTTGGTTTGCAGCCGGTAAAAAAATATTTGGGAGCGGCCTGGTACCAGCGGAAAATCAGCATCCCCGGTGAATGGACAGACAAAAGGATCCTTCTTTTCCTGGAACGTCCCCACTGGCAAACCACGGTCTGGGTAAACGGCACCAGGATAGGATCGGCCAACAGTCTGGCCACCCCCCACCGTTATGATCTGACTGCAATAGCGGAGGACCCGGGAAGCCATACCATCACCATCCGGATCGACAACCGCCTGGACAAGGTCGATGTGGGCCACAATTCCCACAGCGTGACCGACCACACACAGACCAACTGGAACGGGATCGCCGGGAAAATATGCCTGAAAGCAGAAAAAAAAATATCCATCGATGAACTGCAGATCTTCCCCGATGTCGAAGTCCGCTCCCTGCGGGTCAGGGCCACCATACAGAACGGGTCAGGCCGGGAAGAAAACGGACAGCTTGTCCTGAGTGCAGGAAGCAATAATGCGGAACGGAATCACGCTCCGGATAAGATCAAAAAGGACATCCGGCTGGCACCGGGAACCAATGAATTGGAAATGGATTATCCGATGGGGGAGGACGCCCTGCTCTGGGACGAGTTCCAACCCAACCTGTATACCTTTCAGGCAATATTCAGATTCGAGGGCGGGGAAGTGAGCAGGTCTGAGGTGTTCGGACTCCGGAAGGTCCGGCGGGAGGGCAATCATCTGACCATGAACGGCCGCCGGTTGTTCCTCCGGGGCACTTTGGAATGTGCGATCTTTCCACTGTCCGGGTATCCGTCGACCCGCGTGGCGGACTGGCAAAGGATCTTCCGGATCATCGGGGAGCACGGACTGAACCATGTGCGTTTTCATTCATGGTGCCCTCCCGAAGCCGCATTCATTGCGGCAGACCAGGCGGGGATCTACCTGCAGGTGGAGTGTTCCTCATGGGCCAACCAGACCACCACCCTGGGCGACGGCAAGCCCATTGACGATTATATCCTGGAGGAAAGCCGGCGCATCGTGCGGGAATACGGCAACCACCCCTCATTCTGTTTGATGGCCTATGGAAATGAACCTGGCGGACCGAACCATGAATCCTTCCTGTCAGATTTTGTAAAAAGCTGGAAAGAAAGGGACAACCGGAGGATCTATACCAGTGCTGCCGGCTGGCCGGCCATTCCGGAGAATGATTACCACAACATCCCCGATCCCAGGATCCAGCGCTGGGGGGAAGGGCTGAACAGCATCATCAATGCCGAACCTCCAAAAACAGGTTATGACTGGACCGGTCGTTTGCCCGGCGACGGCATCCCCGTGGTCAGCCATGAGATCGGACAGTGGTGTGTGTATCCGAATTTCAATGAAATGGAAAAATACACAGGTGTACTGAAAGCCAGGAACTTTGAGATTTTCCGGGAGAGTCTGCATGCCAGCCAAATGGGCCATCTGGCGGACCGCTTCCTGATGGCTTCGGGCAAACTCCAGGCCCTTTGCTACAAGGCGGATATAGAAGCGGCATTGCGCACACCCGGACTCAGCGGTTTCCAACTGCTGGACCTGCATGATTTCCCGGGTCAGGGCACCGCGCTGGTGGGCATCCTGGATCCTTTCTGGGATGAAAAAGGATACATATCGCCGGAGGAGTACAGCCGTTTCTGCAATGAAGTGGTTCCCCTTGTACGACTGGATAAAATGATCTATACCCAGGGTGAAGAAATGACGGCCCGGGTGGAAGCAGCCAATTTCAGTGCGGGCACGATGGCTTCCGTGAATCCCGTCTGGAACATCACCGGTGAAAACGGCCGGATGCTGGCCAACGGGACACTGGGCGCCCGGGACATTCCGGTGGGCAATGGCATCAACCTGGGCATCATCCGGTACCGTTTCCCTCAAACCGGCCATCCCGAAAAAATTACCCTGGAAGTAAAACTGTCCAATTATGCCAACAGCTGGGACCTGTGGATATATCCCCCGAACAAGAACATTATTGAAGATCCTGTCATCACCGTTGTGGAAAAGCTGGATGAAAAAACCAGGCAGGCCCTGGAACGCGGGGAAAGCATCCTGCTGAGTCTGGGAAAAGGCCGGGTAAAAGAAGGCCAAGGCGGGGAGACCGGACTCGGATTTTCCAGTATTTTCTGGAACACGGTGTGGACCCGGGGCCAAAAGCCCCATACCCTGGGTATTCTGTGCGATCCCGGTCATCCCGCCCTGGAGGGATTTCCCACCGAATATCATTCCAACTGGCAGTGGTGGGATGCCATGAGCCATGCCGGTGCCATCCGGCTGGATGATTTTCCGGCTACACTCAAACCCATCGTACGGATCATCGACGACTGGGTAACCAACCGCCGGCTTGCTTTGCTGTTCGAAGCCAGGGTGGAAAACGGCAGGATCCTGGTCAGCGGGACCGACCTGATAAACGGACTGGAAAACAGGCCGGAGGCAAGACAGCTGCTGTCAAGTTTATCTGCCTACATGCAAAGTGAAAAATTCAATCCCCGGGTAAAACTGGATTTCAAACAACTGGCAGAGATCTGCAAATGATCGAATAGCCGGTCACCGGATCATCCGGGTGGTTCTTCCGGGAAGCGAATCGGAAAGGTCATGCATTTCGAAGGGGTCCTCTCCGCTGTTCTCACTGATCAGCTTGTATTCGTTTTCCATCCAGGCGAAATACTCTTCGCCACCGAGCCGTGACCGGAATCCGACGGGAAATTTGTAACCCGGTGCTTAACAAGCATTGCCGGCCATTCCAGAATGCCCGGCACACGGATGCCTCCCTCGTACAGATGCCCTTTCCGGGCAGCGATCTTTCCTTCCCCGGTCCCTGAGGATTCCGACCAGGATCATCTCTTCGCCAGGCATATGACCCACATTGGCAAAGTATATTCCCATCCGGTAGGGATGCCTCCCGGTCAGAACACTGGCCCTTGTAGGAGAGGAAACCAGGGCGGCAAATAAAAAGCCTGAGTTTATCTGATGGTTTCTCATATTCGATTTCCACAAGCGAAGCGAAGCGAATCAAATCATCCAATCCTTCCGGAAAATAAATCATTTTTTGTTTTATTCGTATTTGTTGCCAGCCACCCGCGTGCTGTCCGCATGCCGGGCCGGCGAACCCCGTTTTTTCTGTATCCATTACGTTTACGGATGATCAGCATATCGGGAAGTATCAATGAAGGACCTGCAAGCAACAAAGCCAGGGAGGTCCCGTTGCCCGTCCCCGATATATGGGTTCCATCATGCTTTGATCCCAGTAAAAATCCGGCAACCAGTATTCCTATGGTCAATAAAGGCAGGATCTGTTTCGCAAAATTACGAATGAAACTATAAAAAATATTACATTCCCAAAACCTTATTCAATAAGATCTTTGCTTCTTCCCACTTTTCCTTGTTCAGACAGTATTTGATCCTGGGAGCTTCGATCTCCCCCTGGATCAATCCTGCACTCTTTAATTCCTTCAAATGCTGGGATAATGTCGATTTGGCAATGGGCAGTATCTCGGTCAGGTCTCCGCTGTAGCAGCAACTTTGTCTGGAAAGCAATTCGAGAATATAAATACGAACGGGGTGCCCCATTGCCTTGGCATACCTGGCCAGTTTTCTTTGTTCTGCAGAAAATGCTTCCCGTAATTTATCTTCTTCACCATTCATACACCTGTTGCTTTGGACTTATGAAGATATGAAATCTTTTCTAATGTGTAAGCCGACTATTTTGTAAAGGTAAACCAGTTCACGTTGAACAATCTCCCGCAGGCATCCCCGTGATTTCCCCGGGCAACAATGTACAGGTCATGGACACCCCTGGCACCCTGCACTTTCCCGGTCAGTTCCTTGTAATGAGTGATCCAGTAGGTAAAACTCACCTCGGCACTTCCGCCTCACGCTTGTATGCATACGCGTCGAGTACCAATCTCACCGAATCCTGCGGCATCACCCCCGGATCCCTTGCAGGATATATGGGCAGCAGATCCCCGTTATCATCAGTTCTCAGCCGTGTAACGGCTGCCTGCCGGTGTTGTTTGTGCTGATAGGGAACATGATAAACCACATACCATTCCCCCTGATAGGTGCCTACGGCATGCTGGTTATTGGCCGCATCTGCTTCAAAGGGATATATCCAGTGCCTTGGATCCCTGTAGGGGCCAAACATATTGTCCGACGTGCAATATTGAATATAAGGGCCTTCAGGATCATCATCGCTGAAATTCGGGTTGTCTGTGCCCTGCCAGTCCTTATAAGTCATGTAGGATAAATAATACCGGTCTTCCATTTTATGGATACTGGGGCCTTCTATGTATTCGTATGCCTCTCCGGCCCTGAGGGGCACTTCGATCTCGATGACCGGCCCTTCAATCACAGTCATGGAAGGTTTCAGCTTTACCGCAAAAACCCGCCACTGGCCGAACAGAAGATAAGGGACTCCGGAATGGTCATATATGACGGTCGGACTGAGGCAGCCGGCTTGTTTTCCATGATTTTTCCGGATCAGGCTTATTCCGTTGTTTTCCAGTATTTCCCGGGTCATCAGGGGCTTGCCCAGCGCATCCCGGTACGGGCCTTCCGGTTTGTCCGCCACCAGTACGCCGATCTCAAAACCCTCATTCCGGGAGGGAATGTTGTAAGCTGCAGTATAATTTCAGACGGAACAGGTCCGCGAAGAATATTTTTTCAATTACATTGCCAGTTCCTTGAATGCCTGCAATACAAGGAAGACAGGCCAGACGATGGCTTTCAGAAAACCGAGCACACCCATCCAGAAACTGGTGGCCTGGCCGATAAAATAAATTGCGGCCCCGATGAGGCCGAGTCCGTATACTGCACCCGAAGATGCATTGCATTGAGCATCTCTTGCCATTTTTTATTTTTTCGGTTAATGATACCGTAAATATACATTCAATCATTCAATTTTACCTGACCTCCTGAACATTTTGGCCGGCAATACGGCAATATCCCGGAAAACTTGTTGCCTCTCCCTGCACCCATGACTGGTCCCCGCTTTTTTTATAAAGGCGGATAATGCCCGGTTCATCCGCCCCCACATCATTTCCGTACCGGACCACCTTGGTTATATACCTGCCGTTCCAGGTGGAGCTCATTCCGTAATACGGCTGATCCCCGTATGACGGACTGGAAGCAATGGTTTCCGAAAAAGCCGGTATGTCCGGCAGGGGTTCATCTTTCTTCTCACAGGAAACCAGCATCGAAAAGGAAAGAAAATACAATACAATGCTTATCAAGTTAACATCGCATTTTAATAATTCCAACGCAATCAGCATGCCGCTTGTTTGCGATTAATATTAATATGTGTCAAATTTTGAAATGTCCAGATCATCGGATAACAGGCCGACGGTTACGATGATAAAAGTCAGAGCTTTTGTTCCCGGTTCCAGGTGGCCTCCGATTACGCTGTTTTCATCTGACAGGGTAATATGCGCATGAACCCGTCCGTCAAGGATGTATCCCTGTGTTGAGGTCAGGTCCTTGGCAACCGGGGCTTTGGTGAAAATATTGACCGGCGGCAGGTTCCTGTCACCTACCACGTGGTAATGGTAATCGGTCACCGAACCGATCCCGGCCATAATGACTGCATTTTTGATATTGTTGTCCTTTACAGCCCGGTTCAGCCCTTCCAGCATGTCGGTACCCGGGGCAAGCCTGATGATCTTTATCTTCTTAATTTCAGAGGCAACCACATGCACATCCGGAAGATCCTTTTGTGCATACACGGAAGTCCCCATGAACATTAGAAAGCAGGCCAAGGTCAAGGTTGCTAACGTTGTTTTCATGGCAGCAGTTTTCATGGTTTTTCTTTTTTAATTGATTGTTTTGATTATTTATGATTTTGTCTTGTGACAAACAGGGATAAATTCGATGTTGATCACCTGGTTGATCAGATGCCTTGCATCTTCTACGATCTGCAAATCCATGGGATCCCGGGTATAGGAAGTTGTCCATGCTGAACGGATTGTCATTGTCATTCACGGGTTCATGAAAAGGATCCGAAAAAACCTTACGGGGATTGTCCTGAACTGAGACACGAAACAAAACAATTGAAGATAAGCAAATATTATAAATTGGCCATAATATGAAAATCATCAAGGATATTATTATCCCTTCCGAAATTCTCGAACTACACCATCTCCGGCAGGCAGTCTGAAACAGCGACCAGATCCTGTTTCTTGTGCCCTTTGATGTCGGCGGACTTGATCTGGCAGCCTTTGTGAAATTCATTGTCCGGAACCTGCCGGGCGAATGCCGGGATTTCAGCGGTGCCTGATTTTTCATCAACGGCAACGGGGCGGTCGACCCGGAATTCCTGAACCGGATTTGGCCACAGGCCCTTCCCAACTTTAAATTTGCGGTTGATCTTTTTGTCGTCAAAACTGACGATATACACCACATCCTGTTCCTCGGCGGCACAATAGGCAAATTTCTCAACGTCCTAAGTATGCAGCGAAAAAGGCTTGTAGGGAATATCAAGATGAATGATCATCTGATAAGTTTTCGCACCGGCAAAACCGATCCCATACTTTGAGGACGCGAAAACCAGCAATTCCCCGGTTTCCGTATTGATGCCAACTACGTTGGCAGACTCCACATTGCTGGCATAAATCCACTTTGCCCCTTTGGAAATGGTCACCATGTGGGGCGCCTTGCCGTGATTGTCAAAATGCTTGACGATCTTTTTCTCTTCAGGTCAGGATCGATCAGCAGAACCTGATCGGGTTCTTCGACACCCACCGCAAGATACCCTGTTTCGGCATCCACGTCAATCCCGTCAGGGCGCCGGTATGGAAGCACCGGAATAACTTCTTCCTTTTCCATACGCTGCAGGTTTACCACGGAAACGGTTTTACCGCCCTCAACGGTGTCGGCATACCGCAAGCTCCCGTTGTTGTTTATATAGGTATTTGTTATCGGGTGAGAACCTCATTTCATAGGGGAAGGCATCCAGGTGAACTGGCTCCTTTTTCCACGATGGCCAGAATCCGGGCACCTTCGGTTCTGTCTCCGGAATCTTTCTGCCTGGTGCAGAAAACAATGGATATGAGCCAGATAACCCATCCCGCGTACATCATGGCATGAATCCCTGCCCGGTTGTAATAATCAAAGGCAAAAACCAGGAGGATCCGGGCAAGCAGCAAAGGTCCCCAGATCATTGAAAGCAGAAATGGTTTCCAGTTTCTCATAAGCTGAATTTATTGTGCATCCCGGGAAAGGATCCAATCCATCATGTTCAGCAAAACTCTTTGGGCAACAGCATCGGATCCGGTTCCGGGAATCCGCAGCAGGCAAATTCACCACCAGGGCCTCGTCAGCCCCCCGGGCAACGGTTCTGCCCTCCTCCGACAATCTGGCCCGTACATGATAATAACCGTGACTGTCGACCGGGATGGAAATATTTTCCGCCAGCAATTGTCCGTATTGAAAACCTCCTGTCAGATTCACCGCAAGGGCCGTGTCAAAACCGGCTTTCCGGCAATCGATCCTCAGAACATGATCTCCTGTATGGCCGGGAAATCAAATCCGCACAGGCATCATACAGTCTCAGATAATGGGCGCCTCCCAGCCCAGGGGAACATCCGGATTCCGGTCATAATGCTCCCTGATCAGATCAACCCTGGGAAGTGTTCCGATCGCCGTTTCCTCCCCGTAATAAATCACCTCGGTCTTGTGATCAGTATATAGCCTGTAGTCTTCCGGATGATTGTATCTGTATAGGGAATCATGTGTGCCTTGGCCGCCGCGGGCCACTCCGGGCATACACCGCCGGTGATCCCGCCGAAGCCGTGACTCGGGGGCAGGTCGGAAATCCCGATAAATACAATTGAATATTATTTCTTTCCTTCTGCGATTGCCTGCATCAGCTTTTCAAGCTCCGCAACTTTTTCGGGGTATTGCCCGGCCAGGTTGGTGGTTTCGCCGATATCGGTTTTTAGATTGTAAAGTTCCTCGACCTCCTCACGCTCTTTATCCACGGCAAAACCGCTTACATCATGCTTTGCCCTGAGATATTTCCATTTACCCTTCCGTACACCATTTCCCTGATAGAAATATGTGCTGCGGGATCCTTCCCGGGTCATGCCGAGAAGCAAACCGGTCTGGTCCACCCCGTCGATGACCCGGTCATCCGGCACATCGAATCCGGACAACGTGGCAAATGTGGGCAGAAAATCGGCAGTGGCAAAAATGGCATCGGACACCCTGTTCCCCGGAACTTTTCCCGGCCAACGGACAATGCAAGGAACCCTGGATCCGCCTTCATAACAGGAACCCTTGCCGTTGCGCAGGGAACCGGAATCTCCCCAGAAGATCGAACCTTCCGGATGGCCCTTTTTATTCTCCGTGTAGACAGGCTGGTTCCATGGACCGTTATCTGTGGTGTAAATGATCAGCGTGTTCTCCCGCAGGCCCAGTTCATCCACTGTATCCAGCAAACGGCCGGTCTCATAATCGAATTCCTCCACCACGTCGCCGTATAATCCGCCTTCCGACGTGCCCCTGAACGCCGGGGAGGCGTCTATGATGGTATGCATCATGGTGTGTGCAAGGTACAGGAGGAAAGGTTTTTCCCTGTCACGCCTGTTTTTCAGGTAATCAATGGCTTTGTCCGTATATAGCCGGAGAAGACTGCCCATGTCATCGGTTCCTCCTGCAGGCTCATTGTTTTCATGGAATGCAACCGTACCGTTGTCATTGGCGCCAAGGGTCCCGAAATAGTAATCGAATCCCTGGGCATTGGGCATGCGCTCAATGATGGCTTTGCGGTTTGAAACATCCCACTTGCCGATGCAGGCTGTCTGGTAGCCCACTTCCCGGATCAGCTCGGCAAAAGTGATCTCACTGGCCGGCATGCTCCAGCCCTTGCTGCGTATCGGATACCTGCCTGTGAGGAGAGCCGAGCGGGAGGGCCCGGACACAGGCTGAGCATAAAAATCGGTGAATCTTGTCCCTTCCCTGGCCAGCTGGTCCATACGCGGAGTTTTGTTCGTTTCGGATCCGTAACATCCCAGATCGGCATATCCCTGATCGTCGGTAAAAATGATAATGATGTTGGGGCTTTCGGGCTCGTCAGGTTTTCCTGACGGTTCATTTGCACACAGACTCTGGCATTTCATTGCCGGCAAGGTTGCAGCAAATATTCCGATAGTTCTAAGATTTTTCAGAAATGATCTCCGGCTTTTTCTTTCTTCATCAGCAGCTTTGATATTCCCTCTTCCCCAGCTCAATCCCGATTTTCTTTCCCTGAACGGTGAATCATTCATGCTCCAGCCTTTTCTGCCTGTTTTCTTTTCTGACATCAGCGGTGCATTATCCTTTTTACCCTTATGGAATTCGATGATCCGGTCTACTTTCCTGTTCTGATGAATCCGGTCAATAAGCACCAGTGGCAGGAAAATCAATCCCAGCAGGATCAGGGCAAAAACCAGAATCAAATCATTGTGGGGAAACTCCTGAAATATTCCTGTGATCCTTATAATCAGAAGCATTCCGCCTGCAATTCCCGAAATATAAATGACTGCTCTCATATCTGACGTTGTCTGTTTTTTGCGTTTAAATCCGATCAATTCAACCGGAGCCCCGTTGTGCATGATCATGGCAATCCTTATTTCCTCAGCCGGAGAATTCGGTTGTGTGATCACTTCCGGATTGATTATCGTTCTGCCGGGAATCAGAGAATCAACTTTTGAATGCCAATGACTACAAACTTATTGAAATATTTTAATTCAAATCCGAAAAAAAACCACTTAAATAGCAATACTTTAAAAATAAAAACGTAAACTTGCATAAATTTGAGATTTGAGAACTTGCGCTTTATTTACTGATTTATTTCTCATAATTGGTTCATCACTGCTCTCCTTTTTAAATCCATTTTTAAAAACTTTTAGCAACAGGCCTTTATGATGTTCATGTTTGTTCAGTTGGAGTCAAATAAAGAAAATATCCAAAAAACAGGCATGATCAGCCGGTTGCTGGAAAACAAAACAATTAAATCTTAGAAATTATGAACATTTATGTAGGAAACCTTGCTTATAAGGTAACCGAGAGTGACCTGGAAGAATTATTTGCAGAGTACGGAACAATAAGTTCTGTCAACATCATCACTGACAAATACAGTGGCAGAAGCAAAGGCTTTGGTTTTGTAACCATGGAAAACCAGGATGAAGCAAACAAGGCAATTGAAGAACTGAATGGGACCACATTAGAAAACAGAGATTTGGTCGTCAATGAGGCAAGGCCAAGAAAAGAGAACTATAACAGATAGGAGGATTACTGATGATGGTAAAAGGAAAAGTAAAATGGTTCAATGAAGCCAAAGGTTTTGGTTTTATCGAACAGGAAAACGGTGATGATGTTTTTGTTCACCGTACCGGTTTAAATACTTATGACGGACTCCAACCCGATCAGGAAGTGGAATTTGAAACCAAAGAGGGCGATAAAGGCACCTTTGCCGTTAATGTAAAACCGGTAGAATAATCCATCCGTATTGAAATCATTCAAAATCGGAGATATCAACATACCCATTCCAATCATTCAGGGAGGAATGGGTGTTGGTATTTCTTTATCCGGACTTGCTTCGGCGGTAGCCAATATGGGAGGAATAGGTGTTATTTCAACTGTAGGGATAGGCCTCATTCAAAAAAATCAAGGCGCCGGTTATAGAAAAAGCAATATCGATGCCATACGCAAAGAAATAAGAAAAGCACGGAAAAAATCCCTTGGCATACTTGGTGTGAACATTATGTCGGTGATAACCAACTTTGCGGACATGGTGAACACTTCAATAGAAGAAGGCATCGATATTATTTTTTCAGGAGCCGGCCTGCCCCTTGATCTCCCTAAATATCTAGGCAAAGAAACAAAAACCAAACTTGTCCCCATTGTATCTTCCGCACGGGCAGGATCCATTATTTGTAAAAAGTGGAAACAAAATTATAATTACCTGCCCGATGCATTTGTGGTTGAAGGACCAAAAGCCGGTGGCCACCTGGGATTTAAATCCAACGAGCTGCTAAATCAGAGCAATCAGCTGGAGAATCTGATTTCATCAATACAGGAGGTCACTACTGAAATAAAAGAAAAATATGGCAAAGATATCCCTTTAATTGCAGCAGGGGGGATTTATTCCGGCAAGGACATATACCAAATCATGAAGCAAGGTGCATCAGCTGTTCAATTGGGAACCCGTTTCATTGCAACCGAAGAATGTGATGCTTCCGTGGAATTTAAAAATGCTATTATACAAGCCGGAGAGGAAGACATTACAATAATAAAGAGTCCGGTTGGAATGCCAGGCAGAGCAATCAATAACCAGTTTCTGAAAAAAGCCGAAGAAGGTTTGAGAAGGCCCACATTTTGCAAGTATCATTGTATCAAATCGTGCAATCCGAAAACAACCACTTATTGTATTGCCAATGCTCTTCAGGAAGCCTGTCAGGGAAATCTTAAAGACGGTTTTGTTTTTACCGGCACCAATGCGGGAAAAATTCATGAAATGTCTTCAGTTCCCGATTTATTTGCAGAATTGATAAGCGGATACAGGCAAGCCAAAACAGATCATGACAATATACTTCAATGCGACAGCTTAAGATCAATAAACAAATAACCCAGCGCACCGAAGAATCGGTAAGCCGTTATTTTCAGGATATAGCCAAATATCCGATGGTAACACCTGACGAGGAAGTAGAATTGGCCATGCGCATCAGGAAAGGCAATGACTATGCCCTTGAAAAGCTGGTGGTTGCCAATCTCCGTTTTGTGATATCGGTGGCCAAACAATTTCAAAATCAGGGCTTGTCGCTGCAGGATCTGATCAACGAAGGCAATTATGGCCTGGTGAAAGCAGCCAAAAAATTTGACGAGAAACGGGGCTTTAAATTTATTTCCTATGCCGTGTGGTGGATCCGCCAGTCGATCATTCAGGCCATTTCGGATCAGAACCGGATCGTCAGGTTGCCGTTAAACAGACTGTCATCGATCAACAAGATCACCAGGGCCATTACCTGTCTTGAACAAAAACTTGAACGGGAACCCTCCGATACTGAAATTGCCGATTACCTGCATATTTCCAAGGATGAAGTAAAATTGGCCAACAGAATAAAAAACCGGCAGGTTTCTTTTGATAAGCCACTTTCCCGGGAAGACAATAATGAATACAGCCTGTATGATGTAATGCAAACAGAGAATATGCCCTCCCCGGACAATGACCTGATGAAGGATTCTGTTGCAAAAGATATCAAGCGGGCATTGAACAAACTGACCGAAAGGGAAGCAGAAATACTATCCATGTCTTTCGGCTTGTGCGGAACACCGACCCATTCCCTCCGGAACATCGCTTCAAAACACGAGATGTCAACCGAACGCGTCAGACAGATCAGAAATACCGGACTTTTGAAATTGAGGCACTTGCTAAAAGAAAACTATGCTTTCTGATCGTGGGTTCATTTATTCCACAACGATCCGGCCTCTGAACACCCTGTCTCCCCTGAGTTCGATAAGGTAATATCCCCCGGCCAGATTATCTCTGTGCAATACATATCTCGATGAGGTAATATCACTGATGATCCTGACCGTTTTCCCGCTCAGGTCACGGATAAACAGTGTGTATTCTGAATTTCCCCGGTTGGGGAACAGAATGTTGGTCTCCCGGGTGAAGGGGTTCGGATAGACCAGCATGGTTTTGTTTTTTACATCATCGATACCGGTTTCGATCAAATCGTTCACCACAATCACAAAGGTTTTTTCACAATACAACCTTCCTTTGCCGTTATCCATCGACCGGATACGGATGTACAGGGTATCCTGCAGTTCATAATCAAAAGTCCCGGCCGACAACAGTAAGTCCCCCAATATGGTAAAGCTTCCATTATCGTCACTGCCCGTACCGGGAACCAGCGAGTATGTATGTGAATCGAGAGTATCCGGATCGGTGGTATGGAATCTTCCGATCATGGTACCAACGGGTTTGTTCTCATCAATCATGTTGTTGTCAAGTGCAATGTCTGTGGGTGCATTATTCACCAGTGCTTCATCGATATCCACAATCTTGATTGTGAAAGTTGTATCGGCATACAGGTTACCTGTTCCGTTATCGGTGGACCTGACCCGGATCTGGTACTGTTGCCTGGTTTCATAATCAAAAGTCTCTGCCGTGATCAAAAGGTCGCCCATGATGCTGAAGCTGCTATTGTCATCGCTTCCTGTACCCGGCACCAATTTATAGGTATGGGCATCGCTCGTATCGGGATCAGTGGTCCGGAATCTGCCCACAAGGGATCCCGGTAAACGGTTTTCCTCTATGCTGTCGGATGACAGTGTAATCGCTGAGGGGGCGCTGTTGGTCCCTCCTTCCGTTGCATCAAGAACGGCAATATAAAATATTTGCTCGGTATACAGATTGCCTTCCCCGTTGTCAGTGCTCCTGACCCGGATGCTGTATGCTGACTTCGTCTCGTAATCAAAAACCTCTGCCGAAAGGAGCAGATCACCCATAATGGTGAAGCTGTTGTTGTCATCCGAACCCGTGCCGTTCACCAGGGTATAGGTATGCACATCCAGCGTGTCGGCATCGGTGGTCTGCAGTTTGCCGACAAAGGACCCGGTGATCTGGTTCTCGATGATGGTGGTATCGGTCAGTGAGATCAGCGTCGGCGGATTGTTTTCCCCCTCCTCCTGCTCGTCAATGTTATTTACCAGAATTGTGAAGCTTTCTTCATAATACAAACGGCCTTCGCCGTTGTCCATCGACCGGATGCGTATGCATAAGCTGTCCGTCATTTCATAGTCAAAAGTCTCTGCCGAAAGCAGGAGATCCCCCATGATGGTGAATTGCGAATTATCGTCACTGCCCGTACCGGGAACCAGCGAGTATGTATGCGAATCGAGGGTATCCGGGTCTTCTGTCCCCAATCTTCCGATCATGGTACCAACGGGTTTGTTCTCATCAATCATGTTGTTGTCAAGTGCAATGTCTGTGGGTGCATTATTCACCAGTGCTTCATCGATATCCACAATCTTGATTGTGAAAGTTGTATCGGCATACAGGTTACCTGTTCCGTTATCGGTGGACCTGACCCGGATCTGGTACTGTTGCCTGGTTTCATAATCAAAAGTCTCTGCCGTGATCAAAAGGTCGCCCATGATGCTGAAGCTGCTATTGTCATCGCTTCCTGTACCCGGCACCAATTTATAGGTATGGGCATCGCTCGTATCGGGATCAGTGGTCCGGAATCTGCCCACAAGGGATCCCGGTAAACGGTTTTCCTCTATGCTGTCGGATGACAGTGTAATCGCTGAGGGGGCGCTGTTGGTCCCTCCTTCCGTTGCATCAAGAACGGCAATATAAAATATTTGCTCGGTATACAGATTGCCTTCCCCGTTGTCAGTGCTCCTGACCCGGATGCTGTATGCTGACTTCGTCTCGTAATCAAAAACCTCTGCCGAAAGGAGCAGATCACCCATAATGGTGAAGCTGTTGTTGTCATCCGAACCCGTGCCGTTCACCAGGGTATAGGTATGCACATCCAGCGTGTCGGCATCGGTGGTCTGCAGTTTGCCGACAAAGGACCCGGTGATCTGGTTCTCGATGATGGTGGTATCGGTCAGTGAGATCAGTGTCGGCGGATTGTTTTCCTGACCCTGCTGAAGACGGTTATCCTCGAGGTTTGACATTGAATGGCTGTAAGGACCGGCACTGGCTTTCAGATTTCCGTTGGGAGAACACAAATCAGTCTTTTCAACGGCCACTCTGTAATAATACAAATCCTGTTCCGGATTCAGGTCAGACCATGTAGTGGTGGAACTCGCCATGGAATGATATATGGAAAATTCGCTTTGCTGGGTGCTTCGCAAGATATGGTACGTGCCGTATTCAAAACCGATGTACTGATCCCAGTCCAGTTGCGTGGCTCCGGTTTCCGGATTCATGGTTACCAGCAGGTGTATTGTTTTGTGGGAAGTACAGAGATCCAGACCGGTTTCATATCCACTGGTATCCACGGCAGTTATTTTGTACCAGTATGCCTGAACTTCAGGATTTGCCGCTGTGTCAACAAAAACACTCAGATCGTTATAGGGAACGGTGGCGATCAGATCATACAATCCGGCTATGATCCCCTCCCTGTAAATATTATATGATACAATGGGTCCGCCGGACTGCTTTTCCCAGACAATCAGATTGTTGCCGGTTGCCGTATCAACGGTGACCATGCATATTTCCGGGGCCATATACAAACGTGCCGGAGTGGTTTCCGCTTCTCCGCAAACATTGGTGATTTTGCACTGGTACTCACCTTCATGGTTATATCCTGTATGTAACAAACGGAGCAAGGGTTTATCGGCATTGGGAATGGAATCTCCATCCCTGAACCACTGGAAAAGAACCGGAGGTGTGCCCTCTGCCGTCACTTCCAGGGTAAAATCAATGCCTTTCTGTATCCATTCACTTTCAGGTTCTGCAAGGATCTTCGGTGGTGATTTTACAATCAGAAGAACCGTTCCGCTGGTAACGGTTCCGTACGTATTGCTGACCTCACAACTGTAATTGCCTTCATGCAGATTGGTCAGACTGTCAATTTCCAGGGTTGGCCAATTGGCGCCGGGAATATCTATACCTTCTTTTTGCCATTGATAATCAACGGTATCATTCACTTCAATACCAAAAATGATGCTGTCGCCGGTACATTTAATGCCTCCGACCGGCTGGGTGAGAATTTCCGGCGGCCCTTTTTGGTTTTCAACGGCCCCGATGTCAATTGAATTTCCGTTGACACGTGGTTTACCCAAAATATCTGTTGCAGGCAGGGAATAGGGAAAATCATCCAGAAGTCCGCCATCAATACAAGGGGAAACAGACAATAATTTCCAGTCTCCGGGAACAGATTCATAGGTCCATTCAGGACCGGCTGTAGGACTAACAAATGAGGGTGGCTCATCGATGATATCATCATAGTTCAGATTGGGTGCCAAGGGATCGATAATAGAGTTCAATCCCCCCTCAATATCGCAATTGAATATATTGACCGTATTTCCCGACGGATTATCATATGAATTAACCCAGTAAGAATTGTTTCCGTAAAATATGTTGTTTATCAAATTCAGGTTTGCCTCATATGAGTTAATTCCGTATCCGTCATTATTAACGACTGTATTGTTCAAGGCATAGACGTTAATCCCGCCGGCTCTGATGCCGTACTGCGTGTTATTTACAATTATATTGTTAATCAAGACATATTCTTTTGTATTGCTCGCAAATGCATAAAATCCCCCTTCGTTGTTTGCAATGAAATTATCCTGAATCAAGAAATTGGACCACCAGCCAAAAATACCACCAAGCAATTCGCCCTGGGTATTGTGGGTGATTGTATTGCCGATGATAACCGGACTCCCATATGAGGATGCAATCGATCCCCGGTCGGCATGATTGCATGAAATGATATTGTCTTTGATAAGGGGAGAACAATGGTCGACATGTATGGCCGCTCCTTTATATCCGGCGGAATCATGCATGAAAACCGAATTGGAAACGGTAAGGTCAGAAAAATAGCTGACCTGAAGTCCGCCCCCACTTAACTTTTTCGCGTATTCAATCCTGCAATAATCGATCAGTGAGGGATCATTATCAGTCATTATGCCACTTGAATTATCGAATTCAAGTCCGGCCCAGCCGGTTGCTCTTTTGTCCGCAGGCACGGTAAACTCAATTAAATTGGTCTCCGTTCCTTCAGCGAGTATAACTCCCTCAACGGTCATCATGTAATAATCCTGGAATTGCACCACGGTCCCTGCATTAATGCTTAATGTTACTCCATCCGCAATGGTAACATCAGAATATATTTTCACCGTGTCACTGAACCAGTACTGATCAGTGGTGATATCCCCGGTAATATCGGTCACGCTGATGTGTGTTTCAGCAGCCCCCATGTCGACGATATTATTCCTGATCCTCACATTTCCATATACGTCATTTTCAGGCAGATTGAACTGGTAGGTTTCGGGATTGCCCCCATTGATGCATGGAGATGATGGCTGCAAGGACCAATCCGCACCATATCCGTCGGTTGTATATCCTGCATCCGGGGAAGGAGATTCAAAACCGGGCAGGGAAAGTTCAGTATTGTTTTCATATTCACCCTGAAATGTACTCCCTCCGATCCCGGTTATGCTATCCTCCAAATTGGAATAATATATATCGGGGCTCGACAGATTTGTATAAATATATATTTGCTGGGGCTCATTTCCGCTGATGATCGAATTCTGTATTTCGGGATTTGAATTGTTGCTGGCAATTCCTCCCCCGATACCCGCTGTATTTTTGCAAATGGTATTATTGGTCAGGACAGCATTTGTTTCGTTCAGGTATAATCCTCCACCTACTGAACCTGCCGTATTGTTGACAATCAGGTTCCCGGTGATCACCGGATAAGCGGTGCTGCTGGCATAAATAGCCCCTCCAAAAAAACTTGCATAGTTGTTGGTGATGAAATTGTTGGTCAATTTATAGGTAGAAGCAATTGAATAAATGGCTCCTCCGCTTGAGGCAGAATTATATATGATGACATTCCTCCTGAAATCATAGTCCGATCCTCCCCAAAACCCGATGGCCCCGCCCGAAGAACCCTCGTTATGTGCAAAATAATTGTCGTAAACCTTTAGTTTCCCGTCGCCTCCGAAAATGGCACCTCCATATGAACCCGATCTGTTATTAGTAAAACGGCATGCTTCCACAAGGAATCCGGAAGATCTTGTGGCGATTGCCCCACCCCCGTATTCTGCATAATTGTAATAGAAATGGGATCTTCTGATAATCAGTTTCTCAACTCCTGACGGTGCGCGGAAGGCGCCTCCTTCATGATCATACAAATCATCTGGGTCGATATCAACCGCTTTTGCATACTGAAATTTACAGCGATCCAAAAGGGAAGAATCCGAAGTATTAAAAAATTCAATGCCATTCCAGCTTCCGGCAGGATCGTTCAGATCCGTATCAAAATCAGAATGATCATCGACGGTAAAAATGATGGTGTCATTTGTTTCGCCTACTGCAAAGATCTGGCCGTTTACCGTAAGTTTGTAATAATCCAGAATTTCAACCGTTACCCCTGGTTCAATGGTCAGTGTATCTCCGGAAGCTATAGTAATATCTCCCTGAACCTGATAGGGCGAATTGGTTTTTGTCCAGGTACCGGAAACATTCCCCCCGGGGACAGCCGTAGGACCCTGGGCTGACAGGTTCAAGGAAAGAACCAAAAATATCATTCCCAACGATAATGAGCAAAGTTTTATCATAGCCATTTTATTTACTTTTTTCGAATTTCTCTTATAATGGTTAAACCTGTTGGGTTAAACAGCAAAAGTGTTAGATATTTTTGCATCATCTAACTGTAAAAGAGTCGTTTGTAAATTATGAAAAAGACGGTCAATTGTCAAATATATTTACCTTTCATCCCCATATTTTGAAAATAAAATACACCGGGCAGCAGAATCAATAAAAGGTTCCAATTATGCGGTGGCTTTTGCCGGAGCGGGGATATCCGCGGAAAGCGGGATTCCTCCTTTCCGGGGGAAAGACGGACTGTGGAACAAATACGATCCCATATACCTTGACATTGATTATTTTCAGGAACATCCCGGAGAATCATGGAATGTCATCAAGCAAATCTTCTATGATTTTTTCGGAAAGGCAAAGCCCAACGCGGTTTCCACAATGAAACCGGATTTCGTGTTTTTCGTGGAACCCATTCCCGTTCCTGCTGCCACAACCTCACTGCAAGAAGCCACAAAAGCGGAAATATTGATCCTGATCGGCACAACCGGTGAAATAATGCCCGCGTCGTTCATACCTTTCGAAACAAAAAAAAATACCAATACAATCATAGAGATCAATCCCGTGCCCTCAAATTATACGCAAACCATAACCGATATTTTTCTGCAGGGAAAGGCAACGGCTGTATTGCAGCAATTGCGAGCCGAAATCATCAAAGCATGAAATGGAAATATTCGGAGTAAGCAACCTCAACGCGGATCCCCGGTTTGAACAACAGACTCGAATACCCGCAATTCATGTTTGGTCCCCTCGGCAAAAACAATTTCCATCTGCTCCCTGACGGAAGGATCAGCCTGCTGGCCAAGATTTTCCGTTATTCGGATGAATCTTTTTGTATATTCCGCATATTCGTCTCCTGAATATGTATCGATCCATTTCCGGTAAGGATTGCCAGCAACAGTATGATCATAAATATATTCCCCGGTTTTGTAATATACCCAGAAACAGGGCAATAAAGCAGCTACCGCAACAGGATACGGCGAATGAAAGGCATGGTGGAGCAGAAATTCCGTGTACGCACGGAAAGCAGATGATTTTTCCCTGGCTTCGGGAATATTCAATTTCCGGATAAAGTCATTGTGCAATGCCCGTTCGATGTCCAGTCCGTCCCTGGCCATCTGGAGAAAGAAATACATTTCATCCGGTTTCTCTGCCCGGGCAGCGGTAACGGCAAGAGCCCTTGAATCATCGATGATGTACAGATCGTCCTGGGAAAGATACTCTGCGAACCATTTCCTGGGAAGCGTGCCGTCCGTAAGGCGTTTTACAAACTGACAATCAATGATCTGCTGATAAACAGGCCGATTGCTGGTCCATAGTTTTTTCGTGAACGGTCCTTCGTGTTCCATTATTCCCAGAATTTATAAAAATGGTGGACCGGTCCGTGTCCTTTCCCCAGGTCATATTCCGCCCCGCTGGCAATGGCCCTGTGAATATAATCCTTTGCATTTCTTACGGCATCGTCCAGGGGCAGTCCGTGGGCCAGAAAAGATGCAATGGCAGAAGACAGGGTACAACCGGTTCCGTGGGTGTTCCGGGTGGATACCCGTGCTGATCTCATTTCAACAATATGATCGTCTTCGGCATTGTAGAAAACATCAACCAGTTCACTGTCTGCCGAATGACCCGCTTTCAACATGACTGAAACATTCCGGTTCGGGGACAATTCCCTGGCCATTTCCGGCATTTCTTTTCGGGAATGTATCTTTTTACCGAGCAACATTTCTGCCTCCGGGATATTGGGCGTGATCACCCGTGCAACAGGGACCAAAACGTTCCTTAATGTCTCAATGGCTTCATCCTGAAGGAGTTTATCCCCCGATGCAGCCACGATGACCGGATCCAGCACGATATTTTTAATCTTGTATTTCCCGAGTGTGTCTTTTACGGTTCGGATGACTTCGGATGAAAACAGCATGCCAATTTTTACGGTATCTGTTCCGATATCGTCAAGCACGGCGGAGATCTGTCCGCTCAGGGCTTCCATCTGAACCGGATAAACCCCGCGCACGCCGACCGTATTTTGAACTGTAATGGCCGTAATGGCCGACATGGCATAACAGCCGCAGGCCGATATGGTTTTCATATCTGCCTGTATCCCGGCCCCGCCGCCGGAATCGCTGCCTGCAATGGTCAATACCCTTTTGTAGTGTTTTTTCATGTTTGCTATATGCGAAAATGATCGAAACCGTGTTGATTTAAACGGACCTGCTTTCCGTTCCTTACCCATGTGATCCCGGGTTTTCCTTCCATGATCCGGCCGATCTGAACCAGGTCCCTGCCGAAGGCCCCTTTGAAGCCTTCGCGTATCGCTTCATAAGAACCAGATTGTATGGTGCATAACAGCACATAATCTTCCCCGCCCGAGGTTGCCAGCTTATCAAGGTCCCATGATTCTGCGCGGGTCACTTTCCTGAGTGTTTCCGAAACCGGTATTTTGTCAACATCCACTGTGGCCGATTTCCCGGACGTCTTTACAATGTGCATCAGGTCGGAAGAAATGCCGTCCGACACATCGATCATGGCATGGGTCTCCTTTTGTTCGGCCAGCCACAATCCCTCGTTGACATGGGGCTCCGGCAGGTGATGGCTCAGGATCAACTGCAAATGTTCCTTTGTTTCCGGCAAATTGCGCAACAAAACTTCCAGTCCGCCTGCCGAATCACCCATCAAACCGGTTACACATATGACATCCCCGTCCCGTGCCATGGAACGCAAACGTGCCGAACCTTTTCTGCACCGGCCAATGACTCCCACGTTAACGGTTAAATACTTTTTGGATTTTGTGGTGTCCCCGCCCAACAGCAAGACCTGGTATTTCCGGGACAGGTCATGATAACCCTTCATAAAAGCATCAAGGTACTCCACTTCCACTTCAGCGGGTATCCCGATGGAAATAAAAGAACCAACCGGTTTTGCCCCCATGGCTGCAATATCGCTTAAATTGACGGCAAGGGATTTGTAACCCAGTTGTTCCGGGGTTATGCGGTCCTTCAGGAAATGCGTATCCTCGATCAACAGGTCTGTGGTCACCACGTAATCCTCCTTATCATTGTATGGTATGACGGCACAGTCATCACCGATCCCCATATATCCGGGGGAAAACAGATCCCGGAAGTTTTCCGCAATGCGTGCAATGAATCCGAATTCCCCGATTTCATGTAATTTCATATTGGCGGATTGGATTTGCTTATGGTGACTTTTTGAATTGATCAATTTCCTGTCTGATTTCCCGGGCCGCCTCCAAAGGATCATCTGCTGAAACAATGCCGGATACGACCGCGATGCCGTTTGCCCCTGCCCGCAATACACCGGCTGCGTTTTTTGCCTTCATGCCCCCGATAGCCACTATATAATGATTTGAAACAGAGGCGATCTTGCGGATGCCTTCCAGTCCCAATTGATTGGCAAGTTCGGGCTTCGTGTCTGTCACGAATATGGGAGACAATCCGATGTAATCCACATCCAGCCGGTTGGCCTTTTCTGCCTGCTCCACGGTTTCCACGGAAAGACCGATGATCTTGTCCTTTCCCAGTATCCTGCGTGCAATGTCATAGGGCATGTCCTCCTGGCCGATATGGAGTCCGTCTGCATCCACTGCCAGGGCCACATCAAGCCGGTCATTGATGATCAGGGGAACATGAAAGGAAGCCAGTATTTTTTTTATCCTTAAGGCCTGCTCGACAAATTCAAGGGAAGTGCCTTTCTTTTCCCGGAGCTGAACCATGGTCACTCCTCCTTTTACCGCCTGCTCAACGATAAACTCTGTGGGGCGGCCCTTTGAGAGCATCCGGTCAGTTACCAGATAAAGACTGGCATCAAAATTTTTCATCATTCCGCATTCAGATGACCGGTTATTTCTTTGCCGGATATTCTATGCAGTTCATCCAGAAAATGCATTTGCATGGTGCCCGGCCCCGCTGATCTTTTTCCTGCCAGCTCACCGGCAATGCCCATGATGGCCATTGCATGCGCCGATGCCATAAGAAAATGATCATTGATGGCCACAAAGGCAGCCACAATGGCGGTGGCCGTACATCCCATGCCGGTTACCTTTCCCATCAGGGGCACGCCGTTCCTGACCCTGATGACTTCCTCCCGGTCAACGATATAATCGACAGGTCCGCTTATCACAATGGTGGCACCTGCATCTTTTGCCAGAAATTTTGCGGCATCCACAGCAGATTCGGAAGAAGCGGTGCTGTCAACACCTTTGGTATCTGCTTTTTCATTGACCAGCGCCATAATCTCAGAGGCGTTGCCACGGATCACCCCGGGCCTGCATTCATTAATGATCCGAAGGCTGGTATCGGTACGGTACGGAGTGGCCCCGGCGCCAACAGGATCGAGAACAACGGGTATGCCCTTTCCACTGGCCGCTTTCCCGGCCCTGATCATGGCTTCAACCCAGGGTTTGCTGAGGGTCCCGATATTGATCACCAGCGATGACGCAATCTTCACCATGTCCTCGACTTCATCCACCGCATGGGCCATAACCGGTGATGCGCCAATTGCCAGCAAGGCATTTGCAGTGCTGTTCATTACAACATAGTTGGTAATGTTATGCACCAGCGGGGATGTTGAACGCAGGGTTTTTAAATCACCGGTAAGAGAATTTTCAGTTATCATGTTGAAAAAATTTATTTGGTGGCACAAATGGCAACATAATCTCCCCGATCATATCCGTCTGCCGGTTCCTCCGTTGCATTGTCGGAATAAACGGGATGCCTGGTAAGGGTTTGAGCAAAAGTAAAATCATTAAAACCGGTACTTTTCAGCATCTCCACTTTTTCATGGGTGGTCCTCCAGTTGGCCGCTTCAACAAACTCGATCGGATAAGGATCGGGCGGATGGATACCTTCCAGCAGATGATGCTCCCATGTACCGAGCACCTTTGCCAGATTATAGAGCACTCCATAAGAGCATTCTTTCGGAATATCCAGTACGACAATGCTTCCTCCTTTGCGCAGGGCATTGTATGCTTTGTTGAAAGTCATCTGCAGATCATTTACATAGCTTGCTGCACCGCTGATCAATACGGTATCGTACCGGTTTTCTCCGTAATCAGCCTCCTCAGCTGTGCCGATGGTTACATCCATTCCCCGTTTGCGGGCAATTTCAGCCATGGGTTCAGATGGCTCTATACCGTCTTTTACAATGATTTCGTACTCCTTTCGAAGGAGCATTTCAAACAACCCGCTTCCGCAACCCACAGACAGGGTATCACCGGCATTTTTCAGACAACGGGCCACCAGTTTCAATTCAGAATACAACACATTTTTATTTTTCAGAAACCATGCGTCGTATTTTTCCGCATACATATCAAAACTTTCTTTCATAACGATAAAATTAAAATACCGCTTCGCGATGAACGAAACGGCATGAATGAATAATTTGTATTTAGTTGTTTGTGAACCATTTCCCTACGCTGTTATTATACATATCAGGTTCAGGGGTATTTTCTCAGCCCGGTTTGCCCAAGCACCCCCAATGGTATTTCTTTGCTAAATTAGTAAAATTTTTGATTGGTGATAACTGTAATCTGGAATAATTCTTAATAATTAAACACCCCGATTATTTGACATTCCGTTTATGTTCCGATATTTTTATCTATTATTTAATTGGTATTCTTTCGAACATAGCACCAAATGCACATTTCAGGATCATGAAAAAATTTCGACTTAATGTACAAGGTTGTAAAAATCGGCGGGCAATGGAAGTAAAGATCATTCAATTCGAAAGTTATTCAATCTACCGGGGAAATCTGGCAAAAGGATATTATCTGATCGAACTGAGGGGAGACCATGTCTTCAGGGGCAGTATGGTCATAGAATAACCTCCCGGAGCCATCCCGGCAACCACCATAAACTCACAAAGAAATGAGAAAATTTTTCAACCGGATTGATGAATACAATCCGGAACTGTATTCCGGAAGCCAGGCCTTCTGTTGGGCTATTCTCATTCTCCTGAGCATGTCCGCATTCTTTTCCGCCTGCAAGGGCCCCGGTCCCATAGCCGTGATAGTGGCTGACACAACAGATGCACCCTCTCCTGTCCTCCACGGGATTCAGAAATTGAAAGACCAACTCACCCGAAAACACCATGATGTTTTAATCAGCGAATCTCCCGCGGAAATTGAAGGGGATCTTTTTCTGATGGCGGGTCTGGCTTCAGGCCGGAATGAATCTGTCAGCCGGCTGGAATCCATGAAAGTGGATATGCCGGAAGGCAAAGAGGGATTTGTCATTCAAAAAGGCACAATACAGGGAAGTCCCATGGTGGTGCTTTGCGGATCTGATGTCAACGGACTAATGTATGCGCTGCTGGATGTGGCCAGGCGCATCGGACTTCAGGACAATCATGACGATATCCTTGGCCTGGTCCGCAATGCCCGTGAAAGAGCGGATCTGGCCGAAAGGGGGATTTCCATATACACCATGCAGAGGGCCTGGTTTGAAAAGCGGCTGTACAATGAAGAGTACTGGAAACGCTATTTCGACCAACTGGCCCGGAGCCGGATCAACAGCTTCACCGTTATTTTCGGGTACGAGAACGGGGGCTTCCTGGCCCCTCCCTATCCCTACTTTTTTGATACGGAAGAATTCCCTGAAGTTAAAATGGCCAACATCACCCCCGGACAACAAAGGAAGAATGTTGCCTCGTTCAACCGGATGATCGAACTGGCCCACGGGCGGGGAATAAGTGTTACCACGGGTACCTGGGACCATATTTACCGGGGCGGGGTTCAGGATGGCGGACTGGCAAGCGGGGAGGAAGGTTCTGAAGCCAGGGTTTACGGACTCAACAGCGGGAATCTTTCGGTTTATACACTCAAGGCATTTGAAAAATTTTTGCAGGTTTTCCCGGAAATTGACCGGATACAGTTCCGCATGCATCCCGAATCGGGCCTCACCAGGGAGGAGATGCCCGCTTTCTGGCATAAGGTATTCGGATTGATTGCTGAAAACCACCCCGGCATGTCTGTGGATACCCGGGCCAAACAATTACCTGACGAGATCATCAATGACGGCATCGACCAGGGGCTGAACATCAGGGTTGCCACCAAATACTGGATGGAACAAATGGGATTGCCTTTTCATCCGACCCATGTAAACAGGCAGAATATGAAAGATCGCCGTCACGGGTATGCCGATCTGTTAAAGTATCCCCAGCGGTATAAGGTGCACTGGAGGTTATGGAACGGAGGGACCACCCGCATCCTGTTGTGGGGTGATCCCGGTTATTGCAAACGCATCGCGAAAAGTGCACACCTGTACAATGGCACCAGTATTGAGTTCAACGAACCGCTGGCCACCAAAATGGAAACCCGTCCCCATAACCAAGAACCGTTTGAATTGCTGAACCCCGCCTGTAAATATTATGACTATGAATTTGAACGGTACTGGTATTTTTTTGATGTTTTCGGATACATGTCATACAGTCCGGATCCGCCGGAAGCGCTATGGAACGTGGAATTCAAAAAGCGATACGGACCCGTGGCCGGTCCTCACCTGCGGAAAGGGCTGCACCTGGCCAGCAAGGTTCTGCCCAGGATTGTGGCCTCCTCCTATAATTACCGCTATTTCCCCACCACCCGCGGCTGGGCCGAGAAAATGCACTTTGGTTCCCTGGAAAATTTTTCGGATGGCGGAGGAACAGATATTCAGCAATTCGTAAGCTTTGAAGAAGAAGCACGGAATATCCTGAATAACCGGGATGATCCCCGGATGTCCGTATTGAACAACAGCAAATGGTTTGCTTCCATGGCGGATTCCATCCTGCAAAGGGTAAAGAAGGCAGAAGAGGCAAGCGGACAAACCAAAAACAACGAGTTCATATCCACCATAACGGACCTGAAGATACTGGCCGGTCTCAGCCGGTATTATTCCTTCCGGGTGAAAGCCGCCGTTCACTACAATCTGTACGAAATAAGCCATAATTTACTTGCCCTGAACGATGCCATCGAAAATGAAGAAAAGGCCATCGGTGCATGGCAGGGGATCGTTGAGGCTGCAGGTGATGTTTATACAAAGGATCTGATGATGGGGATCTGCCGGATGAATATGTGCGGTCACTGGGAAACCGGTTTAAAACAATTAAAAAAAGAATTCAAAGCACTGAAGGATTTACGTCAGATAAAACCGGGACCAAAAACATTTCCTTCCAAAAACAGGGATCAGGATGCGGATGCCGGTCCGTCTGATGATGCGGATGCCGGACTGGCCTCCGGTCGGGTGACCGATTCGTTTGCTGATCCGGTGACAGCTTCCCCTGCAGGGCGGACCGCAAAAGATAAAACGGGACCCGGGGCTTCCCTTGAAAGGATTGTATCTGCTCCCACAGGAAAACCTTTAAAAATAACCGCCAGGGTCAACGATCCCTCGGGCATCAAATGGGTACGTCTCCGTTACCGTCATGTCACCCAGTTTGAGGATTATCGAACCGCGGATATGGAATTTGACAGGAAAAAAGGCATCTACAGCGGAGATATCCCCGGATCATTCATTGTTCCCGGATGGGACATTATGTATTTCATTGAGACCATGGACAATGCAGGCAACGGGAAGCAGTACCCGGACTTTGAGATTGAAACTCCGTACGTAATTGTACAATTGAAAAGATAATTTTATTATTTTTAGGATAAATTTTTTGCACATGAGACCTCCAAAAAAGATTTTCTGGCTGTTGTTTGCCATTGGGATTGTGATTATTGCAGCAGGGATATACCTTTATTTTCATTCATACCATTATTACCAGTCCAGGGCAAGGCGTATCATAGATGAATCCGGGATAGAAGGCGGACTCATTGCCCATGTGGGCTTTAAAAATGAAAAATTCACCGCGGCCCTGCATGTCAATGACCGGTATGTTGTTCACGGACTTTCCCGGGATATGTCAAAGATCGGGAAAGCCCGCAATTATATTGACAGAAAAGACCTGTACGGACAAGTAACCGTTCAGCAATGGAACAATGAGACCCTTCCCTACTCCGATAACCTGGTGAATCTTCTGGTAGCATGCAAACCGGATATGGTATCCATGGAGGAAATAATGCGGGCTCTTTCCCCCGGAGGAGTGGCTTATGTCAAACAAGACGGAGAATGGACAATATGGATCAAACCCTGGCCGGGCAACATCGACAAATGGACCCACAACCTGCATGGGCCTTCAAACAATCCGGTGGCGAAAGATTCCAAGGTGGGACCGCCACGGCGTCTGCACTGGCAATCAGATCCCATGTGGTGCCGCAGCCATGAATTTGTTTCGAGCTTTGCCATTCTGGTTTCGGACGGCCGGCGCATCTTCTATGTTTTCGATGACGGCCTCACCGGGATAACCAGTCCTGATGTCCCGCAAAAATGGACCCTGTATGCCCGCAACGCGTACAACGGGATACTCCTCTGGAAACGCGAGATGAAAGATTGGGATGATCCCCGGAACATTACTTATTTCAGAAACCGCAGCAGGGGGATTTCCGGTGTTATACAAAGGACGCTTGTGGCCGGGAATGACCGCCTGTTTACCACCATTGAATGCCATGGGACAATCAAGATACTGGATCCGGCCACCGGCGAAACAATCAATACGATCGAGGGAACGAAAGGGACCGAAGAGATACTTCTTTCTGATGGCATTTTATATGCACGCATCAATCCCGGAGAAAACAACGGGCAAGCCGGAATAATAGCCGCCGATCCGGAAACCGGGAAAATTCTATGGAAAAAAGAGGAAGATAAATACAATCCCAATTCACTGGCTGTTTCCAACGGGTGCCTGGTTTATTGCACAGACAAACATCTCATTTGCCTTTCAACGAAGACGGGAGAACAGGACTGGAAAAAGGAATCAGATAATCTGAGCATTTTTTCCTGGACCATGGGTCCAACCGTGATCATTGAGGGGCATTCGGTACTCATAAAAAACAACGAGGTTACGGAGTTGAGGGATCTGGGCACCGGAAATCTCATATGGAAAAACCGGGAACCCAGGAGGGATAGTCCGCTCCGTGCTCTTGACGCATTTGTGGTCGACAGCCTGGTCTGGCACAGCAGCCAGGGAGAAATTGCCGGATATTCCCTGAGAACCGGCAAAAAAATAAGATCATACCGTCCTGACAGTATTTTCAGCGTGGGCCATCATCTCAGGTGTTACCGGGCAAAGGCAACCCGTAAGTATATCATTCCCCAGTACCGGGGGGTGGAATTCGTTGACATTGACGGCAAGTTTCATTGCCAGAACGACTGGACCCGGGGGTCTTGCGGTTTTGGGGTAGTTCCCTCCAATGGCCTGTTGTACGTTCCCCCGCATCCCTGCTTTTGCTATGCCGGGGCCAAAATGAAAGGGCTCAATGCCTATTCGGCAGCGTCAACACAGGAGATAGAAAAAGAAATTCAAAGCGCTCCGGATTTCTCCCAACGGCTGGTAAAAGGCCCCGCATGGCAAGATGAAACGTTGGAATCCGCCAAAAAAGAATCCCTTCCCTGGCCGGTCTACCGCCATGATCATCGTCGTACAGGTTCGACGGAAGCACAAGTGCACGGGAAACTCTCACAGGAATGGCAGGTACACATCGGGGCAAATCTGACGCCTCCCGTTGCTGCATGCGGCAAAGTCTATGTATCGGATAAAGACCGCAACACGGTGTATGCGATCGATATACAAAACGGAAAAATTCTCTGGAAATGTCCCGTGGGTGGCCGGGTGGATTCGCCACCCGCACTATACCGGGACAAGGTCATTTTCGGGTCTGCCGACGGCTGGGTATATTGCTTGCGGTCAGCTGACGGAGAACTTGTCTGGCGGTTCATGGCAGCTCCTTCTCCCCGGTTGATGGTTTATAAAAACCGGGTGGAATCTCCGTGGAGGGTTCACGGAAGTCCTTTATTGCATGAAGGCATTGTATATCTGACCGCGGGAAGGTCCAGCTTTCTGGACGGAGGCCTTTTCCTTTACGGACTCGATCCGGCCACCGGGGAAGTGATCCATCACACCCGGCTGGATACATGGGCCCCCACCCGCGTGGATGCTGAAGATGAATCTTTCGTGCCTGCTTTTCACATGGAAGCGGCAAACTCGGATATACTGGTGAGTGAAGGAGGATACATTTATCTGGGTCAGATGAAATATACACCGTCCCTGGAAAAACTCGATCCGCCCTACCGCCCGGGACCGGCTGATTTTTACAAGCCGCCGGGGGCTCCTGACATTGTTGAGAGGGGGTCCTCCGATGCATACGGACCCATCATTCAGGGTGAGCCTGTTTCCAGAAATCCTACCTACGATTTTGTACACAAGGAAACCATCAAACAATATCCCAGGCTGGCCAGGATATGGCATCTCCGGGGACACATGGGGGCGAGGGAAGTCGGAGAACACCTTTTTGCAACCAGCGGATTCCTTGACGATTCCTATTTCCACCGGATATACTGGATGTACTCGGATACCTGGCCGGGTTACTATTTTACCAATGTAGCATCCAAATCCGGCCAGTTGCTGGTAATCGGTCCGGAAAAAACCTACGGTTTCAATGCCTTCAACGAACGGGTCGGTTTAAGTCCCATGTTTACCCCTGGAAAACAGAACTATCTGATATTTGCCGACGACAACGACAATGAACCTGTGCTTACCGAAGAAAACTGGGGACGTGACAAGGGCATGGGGTATTCCCGTTCCAAACCTCCGGTATGGTTCGACTGGATTCCGGTGAGAACCCGCGCCATGGTCCTTGCAGGTAACCGGCTTTTTATCGCGGGGGCGCCCGATGTCATTGACCCGGAAGACCCGATGGCTGCTTTTGAAGGAAGAAAAGGTGGTAACCTATGGAGTTATAACGCTGAAAACGGAGAACAAAAAGAGAAGTATTCCCTTGCATATCCCCCTGTTTTTGACGGCATGATCGCGGTTCAGAACAGGGTCCTGGTTTCCACCACCGACGGATCGCTTCAGTGCCTCAGAGGAGATGGGGATCTTTGATCTGCTGAAAATCAACTGATATTCACAATATGTTCAATTAAATTTTTCAGGATTATGAAAAACAATACTTCCCGACGCAGTTTCTTACAAAAGAGTATGGTGGGAACGGCCGGATTGCTGGCCTTCCCTCTGGTAAGCAATTTTAAGTATTCGCCCAACGATACCATCCGGCTGGGATTTATCGGACTTGGACGGCAGGCCATGAACCTGATGCGCCGTTTCAAGGAAATAGAAGGGGTAAAGATCGTTGCCGGTGCGGATGTATACGCCATAAAACGCCAGCGCTTTGAGCACCGCCTCAAAGAATTCTACGCTGAGCAGGGAGAAAAAGTGGATATTGCCACATATGAACATTACAAGGATCTCCTTGACCGGAAGGACATTGATGCCGTGGTGAATGCCACGCCTGACCACTGGCATGCACTGACCATCATCGATACATGCGATGCCGGCAAGGACATATATCAGGAAAAACCGTTGACATGGACCATTAAGGAAGGAAAAGCGGTTGTACATGCCGTTCGCAGTAACGGGCGCATACTGGGTGTAGGCAGCCAGCAGCGCTCCGATCCGAACTTCCGCCATGCGGTCAGAATGGTGCGCATGGGTGCCCTGGGGGAATTGCAAAAAATCAACGCCTGGGTTGGCCATTATCCCAAACCCTATAATCTGCCGATCGAACCCATCCCCTACGGGCTCAACTGGGAACTGTGGCTGGGGCCCAACCCCTATGTCCATTACAATCAAAGACTGGCACCCCCGGTCTCGATCGACCCCCCGAAAAACGAAACCTACTGGGCAGAATGGCGCTATTTCAAGGAAACAGGAGGCGGACATATAACGGATATGGGTGCACATCATTTTGACATCGGACAATGGGCCCTGGGAAAAGGCGGACCGGTTAAGGTCATCCCGCCCGGTTATGAGGGCACAAAACATCTGACTTATGTTTACGACAACGGCGTTGAAATGATCAACGAACCCTGGAACAAGGAAAAGACCGGAGGTGACAAATTCTGGGGATCCGATGGCTGGATCGAGGTTGGCCGGGGATACTACAAAGCTTCGAACGATGAACTTATGCCCAACAAAAATAGAGAAAAAGAAGAGGATCTGCCATATGAAACAGGGTCATCTCATATTGAAAATTTCATTCAGGCACTGCGTGAACGGAAAGATCCTGTAGTACCTGTTGAAACGGGTCACCGGACGTGCACAACATGCGTATTGGGGATCATTGCCAGGGAACTGGGCAGACCGGTTGAATGGAACCCCGAAACCCAGTATTTCGTGAACGATCCGGAAGCTGAAAAGTATTACCACAGGGATTACCGGGACGGTTACAGTCTGTAAACCCGGTTATCTGAGCACTTTCCTGATGCCGGTGAATATGGCAAAGGTCATGATCAGGTCCGAGGGGAATCTATAGGCCCCTTTTGCCTTTAAAACATAGGCGGCAATGGCGGTCATGTCCCACCCTTCCTCTTCACCGGCCTCCCGTGTGGGCTCAACGAGCTGATAAATCCCGTGCTTTTCCCCGAACTCCTTTACCTTCCACATTGTCTCCACCACATTATCAAGCAGGTATGGATTATCCCAGGACCACAGCCATGTACCGGAATCACGTGAAAAGGAACCGGCAATCTGGAAGTCGGCAATGATCTTCGGCGTAGCCAGGGAGGAAAAGATCATCTGCCCCTTTTCCTGCTCATATTCCATCCTGTTGCATTGATCCAGTCCGTATTTCGAATTACACCGGCTGATCTGATCCTCCAGGTATATTCTTGATTTATTCAGCAGTTCATTAAATTCCATACAAAATAAATTTAAGAAATGTAACTATTTTTTTATAACTTACCTGCAACAATTTGAATTCCAAAACAATTAAAAATGAGTAAAATGAAATACAAATCCTTGTTTTTTCTGGCGGTTATTCCATTGTTCCTGACCATGTCATGTGCTAACCAAAGTGAAAAATGGACAAAAATATTTGACGGTGAAACGCTTGACGGCTGGGTTCGCAAAAACGGCTCAGCCACCTATGAAGTCGTTGACGGAACCATCGTGGGTACAACGGTTGAAGGAAGCAGGAATTCTTTTCTGTGCACGGAAAAAGAATACGGTGACTTTGAACTGGAATTTGACGTGAAAGTGGATCAGCATTTGAACTCGGGAGTGCAGATCAGATCCAAAACCCGGGAGAAAACAGTAGGTGAAGGGCCCAACATGGCCGCAGGAAGGGTGATCGGTCCCCAGGTAGAAATCGAATCCAGCGGAGAGGATGGTGCCGAGGCCGGTTATATTTACAGCGAAGGAACCGGAGACGGCTGGATGACTCCCGAAAATCGCCGCGTTCCTCACAAAAAATTCAAAGACGGCGAATGGAACCATTACCGGATCGTAGCCAACGGGCCGGGAATACAGACATGGATCAATGACGAACAGATCAGCGATCTGACAGATAAAGAAGCATATGAAAGATTTCCGAAAGGATTTATCGCCCTTCAGGTACACGGGGTCAGACCGGGAACAGGCCCCTACCAGGTCGCATGGAAAAATATCCGTCTTAAGGAACTTCAATAAAAATACCGGCCGTATCCGGGTTGGTTTTTTTTGCAATAATCATATCCGGAAATGAAATATGTCAATGTGTATTTATTCCTGGCGACCGGTTTGCTTCAGGGTTGTGACCGGCCGTCAGAAGAACAGAAAAGATTACTTTCACAGCCCAGCATTATATTCATACTAACCGATGACCACCGGTACGACGCCATGGGATTCACGGGTCATCCGTACCTGGAAACACCCAATATGGACAGAATGGCCGGAGAGGGCATTCATTTCAGCCGGGCATTCGTAACCACTTCTTTATGCTCACCCAGCCGGGCATCCATCCTGTCGGGCATGTATGCCCACAATCATGGCGTGGTGGACAATTACAACCCGGTGGACAGTACACTTAAATTCTTCCCGGAATACTTGCAGGAAGCAGGGTATCTTACTGCGTTTATAGGGAAATGGCACATGGGAGGGAATATTGATGAGCCCCGGGAAGGATTTGACTACTGGCTGAGTTTCAAAGGACAGGGTACCTACTGGGCCGACGGTCATGGTGCAAGCAGGGTGGTCCCCCAAACCAGCATGGATGGTTACAACATCAATGGCAAGCGGATTCCCCAAAAAGGGTATATCACTGATGAACTGACCGGCTATGCACTGGACTGGTTGAAAAAACATGAAGGTGAATGCCCCTTCTTCCTGTATCTTTCCCACAAGGCAGTCCATTCCGATTTTGTCGCCGCCGACCGGCACATCGGGAGATACCGGGACCAAAAAATCGAATACCCGGAAAGCCATGATATCAGGGAGGGTAAGCCCATTTGGCTGATCAATCAGCGCAACAGCCGGCATGGGATGGAATTTGGCTACAACCTGCCGGATTTTGATCTCAACAAATACTACCGGCGGTACTGCGAAACCCTGTTGTCAGTGGATGAGAACCTGGGCAGCATCATGGACTGGGTGGAGAGCTCCGGACAGGCAGGAAATACCATGATTATATACATGGGGGATAACGGTTTCCAGTTTGGCGAACAGGGCCTGATCGACAAAAGGACAGCCTACGAAGCCTCTGTCAGGGTCCCCCTGATGGTTTGGTGGCCAGGGAAAATAACCGAACCGGGGGTGATCGATGAGATGGTGGCCAACATTGACATTGCCCCCACCATCCTTGACCTGGCCGGGATTGGCATACCCGGAAACATGGATGGCCGCAGCTTCAAACCATTGATCGAAGGAAAGGAAATCCCCTGGCGCAATGAACTGTTGTACGAATATTACTGGGAACGCAACTACCCCTATACACCCACCATACATGCCCTGATCACCGGCCGGTATAAATTCATCCGGTATCATGGCGTCTGGGACCTGGATGAATTCTACGATCTGCAGAACGATCCGGATGAAACCGTCAACCTGATTTTTTCCGATGATCATCAGGAGATGATCAGGGCATACAGGAAACGCCTCTTTGAACTACTCGGAAAAACAAACGGCAGGTCCATGCCTTTGCTGCCTGACCGGGGAAAGGTATATCCATTGAGAAACCCTGAAAAATCCGGACCGGCAGATTTTCCGGATGTTTTCTATTACAATGAAAAGGATTAATCTTTCAGTGTGTTTTGCCAACAGGCAATAAAATGCGCCTGTAATCCCACAGGGATGCTATATCATTCAGATCCCTTACCTCCATAATCCGGCTTCCTGATAAGTCCACCAACGGACCTCCAACTCATCTCCGTCCGGATCGGAGGTTCCAACAGCATCAAAATGCAGCCTGCCACCGGGGCTGACTTCCCGGCGGATGATCCTGCCGGATTGGTCCATGAATCTCCTGCTTCTCTGTAGGTATAGAAAGGTCCGAAGCGTTTTTCATCCACCCGAACGGACTCATGCTTGGAGTGGTAATTTTCTGTTTTTCCCTGGTGAACCACCCGCTTTAATTCCTGTGCGCTGTGATTGCGTCCGTAGTCCTTCAGTGCCTGCGCAAGTGTATTGGATCCTGATCTGCTGTTCTTCATCGTGTTCACATCCCATATCCGCAAGGATGATCAGCCGGTTTTTTTCAGCTTCCGGCCGGGAAAAAGCAATAAGCGGAAAACATAAAATGCAGATGAACAAAATTCTTTTTTCATAGTGAGTCACACTAGTGTCATGTCAAGTTAATATTGTCGTATAAAGCCTTTTTAACTTTATTCGGGCATCATCAGTCCTAAATTGCCAATTGATCAGTGCCTTTTTGTTGTTCCTGTCTTTTTCCCAGGCCATTACTTCCGCTCTTACTACTGATGCTTTGTCGATTCTTCGATTCAGACATTGACCCATTAATACTCTCAGCTCTATTTCGGCCATATTCAAACAACTGCCATGCTTTGGGGTATAAATGAACTGGAACCGGTCCCAGATCCGATTGGCTTTTTCTGGAGGAAAAGTTTCATATAACGCGGAGGGTTTGTGCGTGTTTAGATTATCCATTACCAAAATAATTCTTTCTGCCCTGGGATACAGCTGATCTGCAATGTATCTGACAAAATATGCCCAGTCCTTCTTGGTTTTATGAGACTTGATCTTTACGTAGCGTTTTCCTTTCAAGGGTTCATTGGCCATAAAGATATTCACCACTCCCTTTCTTGAGTATTCATAATCCTCTCTTGCATCCTGACCTGGTTTTCTTGCAATGGGTATGCGCGTCTGCTTTATCAACTGTTTTGGAGATTCATCCATACACACAACAGGAAATCTCTTGTCATAAGGGCATTTATATATATCCAGCACTGATTCCATATGTGCAACAAAGTCGCTACTCTCCAATGATGGGATCACCCATCCCTGGATTCTCCACGGTTTGATTTCGTTTTTTTTAGCACCTGTCGAACAGTTTCATGCGATACGCTACCAGTATATTCCAGTTCAACCATCTTATCTGCGAGCAATCGCAGGGACCATCGTGCATATCCTTCCGGTGCCTTGCTGCAACTCAAGGCGATTAAATGGGCTTCAAAATCGCCATCTGCTTTTTTGGGTCCCTTCGCAGGATATGGCTTGCGATCCATACAGGCATCAAATCCCTCTTCTACGAATCGCTGCTTTACACGTTCAACGGTTTTATTGTTTATCTGCAATACCTGGGCAATTTGTTCATTGGATAATTTATTCCCGTAAGAGCCTTCATCAGAGTTAATTAATATGCAAGCATTCCTGTACTGTTGGGAACTATGCTTACCTTTACTCAGGACAGCTTGTAGCTGGTCATGTTCTTCTTTGGTTAAAGTGACTTTGTAGCGGACCATCGTTTTTGATGGCAAGATAGCAAAACAAACAGACATAATTAAGTTGACATGACACTAGTCTTTTTAATAACTCAATCCAAAAGCCCAAAGAGGAATCACATTGCGATAACCATATTCTACATCGTCTTTTACAACAAATGATTTACCATCTTTTTCTATTTGGCTCTGTTGTTTATTTTTGCCTCCAACTTCAAACGTGTAATTTTCAATTAAAAAATCTGCTTTGTTTGAAGATATGATATCATTTTTCACTCGCATTTGATTGAAAAAGAATGTTTCACGCAAGTTTCCAATATTTGATTTTCCTCCAACCAAGTTGAAAATGATATTGGTATTATCTAAGTAGACCTTCTCAACTTTTCCTAATCCTCGGATTCCACTCGTTTCATTTCGTAACTGCCCAATAAGTCCTGCCTTTTCCATATATGATAAATAATCGTCTAAAGAATTCCGACTTACACCTATCATTTTAGATATTTTAGAAAAATTGGGTTTAAAAGGTACGCTTTCAGAAATTATGGAAAGCAATCGTTTTAGTTTTCGACTTGTTCCTACATTTAGGTTTGCATATTGCGGAATATCTGATTCTAAGGTTTGAACAATAATTTGGCCCAAACGTAAATTCATTTCATTTTCTATTCCAAATGGATAGTATCCTCGTTTCAAATAATCATTAAATGGAGGTAATGGATGTTGAATACCCTCGAGTTTAATTTCATTATTTATAATTTGTTCCAAGGAGTAAACTTTGGCATCATAATTATGAAATAATTTCAAAAATTCACGAAATGACAGTCCTTGTAATTTGTAAATTATAGCTCTCCGACTTAAATCAGCCGAACCTTTCAGTATATCGAGTACAGAAGAACCGGTAAATATAACTTTCATTGTAGGAAAAGAGTCATAAATGTTTTTTAGTTCTCGAGACCAGTCAGTGTATTTATGAATTTCGTCAATAAATAAATATTCTCCTGCATTTTTATAGAAATCATCCGCTAAATCAAAAAGGCTGTTTTCACCAAAGTACATATCGTCTGCGGAAGCATATAACGCTCTTTTGCTGTCTAAATTTTCCTTGATATGTTGCAAAATCATAGTCGTTTTACCGACTCCACGGGCGCCAATAATCCCAATCATTCGACTTTCCCACGAGACTTTATCGTATAAATAACGTTTAAAATCCGTTGTCGTACTTTGTAAAAGCGTTTCAAATTTCTGATATAATGTTCTCATAATTTTTCAGTACTATTTTTACAAAGATACAAAAATGCACAACATGTTTAACATTAAGTCCATATAACTGCTCAATCCAATGTGCATTACGATCTATTTTTGCTTGGCGTTAACGTTTGATGGTATGGTGTCGTGCGGGATTACGAAGCGATTTCCTATCAGTTTACACCAACTTTTTTACGAGCCACAAACCTTCGAAAACCTCTGAAACCCGCATGCACTATACCATATGTTGAACTAAACCTCCCTTGCGGTCGGCAGCTTCACCAAATCGGCAGCTTCATCAAAGATAAGTCATTACGTTTACAGGATTATTAACCAATTAAATGATTCTGTTATGAGTAATACCTATTATGATGAAGCATGCCGAAAGGTTGAAGGCTTTGAAAAGATAGCAATGCATTTTATGCAACGCCTGGTGATTGACGGGAGATCCCGGATCCACCCATGAGAATTACCTTCGCCAGATGGCCAAGATGGCTCTTCACTGCAGTAAAACACCCCTGGAGATGGAGCCGGATGATATTGAAAACTATCTCTATTTCATTGTCAACCGGGATACGGACTCTCAAAGTTCGTTTAAACATTTGGTCTATGAACTGCGAAAGCTATACAAGCTGCATGAATATGATCATCTGCACATCACCCTTCCCAGTATCCGGCGTCCACAAAAACTACCGGTGATATTTTCCACAAAAGAGATCAAGCGGTTGCTGAAGGCTCCCAGGCAGCTACGTGACAGGTTGCTGCCTGGGATCATCTATGATACCGGACTGCGTATCAGCGAAGCTGCTTCTTTATTGATCGAGGATGTAGACCTGGACAGGAAACAGCTCTTTGTGCGCCAGTCGAAAAATAAGTACGACCGTTATGTTCCTTTCTCTTCTCATATAGGCAAGGGTGTAGGCAACTACCTGAAGATAGAGAAGCCCCGGAAGTTCCTGTTTGAACGCAGCAATCAACACAAAGGTGTTCCCTTAAGCCATACCCGTATTCGCGGAATTATGAAAGAGGCCATAAAAGCAGCAGACATCCATAAGCAGGCCTGTGTTCATTCTCTGCGCCATACCTACGCCACACATCAGCTCGAGGCAGGTCAAACCGTTTATGGGGTAAAGCACCTGCTCGGGCATCTGCCGCACACATTGCATGCGTTGCAACTATGCCGGACTGAAGCCATGGGAGGAAGGGTGGAACATTGCGAGCATCGTGGCCATGAACAGATCGTATATAACAGTTGCAGGAATCGCCATTGTCCCAAGTGTGGAAGTGTTGAGCGTGAGAGATGGCTTGGCAATCGGGAAGCAGACCTGTTGCCGGTTAATTACATGCACATGGTCTTTACCATACCCGACAAGCTAAACCCCCTTTTTCTGCATCATCAGGTGGACTGTTACAATATCCTGTTCCGCGTAGTCAACCAGGTAATGACTGGATTTGCCGCCAATCCCAGGTCCCTGGATGCCTGGATTGGATATACTGCTATTTTGCATACCTGGGGAAAAAACCTGCAATATCATCCACACCTGCACCTGGTAGTTCCGGCTGGCGGAATTACCCGTAACAACAAGTGGAAACCCTCGAAAGGAGACGGTTCGTTCCTCTTTCCCGTGGATCAACTGAGCAGAGTGTTCAGAGCGCAAATGGTAGCAGCATTACGCGAGTATGTGCGAAAGCAAACAATACATGTTGAATCCGGGCTATTCAATACCCTGTTCGCCAAAGAGTGGGTAGTGTATGCAAAACCTCCCTTCACCGGACCCAAACAAGTTCTCTCATACCTGGGACGATATACCCACCGTGTAGCCATCTCCAATAACCGCATACTACAAGTGGATGACAAACAGGTTACATTCTCCTGGCGAGATTATCATCAGAACAACAGGCAGATAATCACTTCTCTGAAGGGAACAGACTTCCTGAAACGGTTTTGTTTGCATATACTGCCTCCGGGATTTACCAGGATCCGGCACTACGGGTTCCTGTCACCTGCTGCAAAAACCAAAGCCCTTGCCGCATTAAGAGAATACTTCTGCCTGCCTCCCAGTATAGAATACATCAAAATCTCATGGCAGGCAATCGCTCGCGAGCGTATAGGAATAGAAACGCAATGTTGCAAAAAATGCGGACATCTTATGCAGATTATCAGAACCATACCTGATCGTTTTCACCGGCCCATAAGGGCACCATCTTACTCCGCTTTATGTTAATCACGGCTCTCACATACTATCCTTTTTCTGTATACCACATTTTGGTCATGGGAGAGGTAGGTTCTGTATCAGGGAAAACCTACATGTTCTCATCCTGAACATTCCCTCTCTGCTTCTCAAACAGGTTAAAACAGATACTCTGCTTCCTGTCATTCTTCCATTTCAGTACGTCAAAGAGCTTTTTGTGAAGATACTTTAAAAATTGATTCCACAATATATAAGGTAACGCCGGTTTATTCCTTTCAGTCATAAGATCGCTCCGCTAAGTTCGTTCAACACAAAGCACATATTTGGCTATCGCCAAAAACGATGCTTAATTGTTGGCTACTTTAGCCCCGTTTCCCGATCTTTTCTCAAATATAGTTTCCCTTTTTTCAAGTCAAACGAGGGAAAGATTTTTATTTGATTTTCTTTCTTCATTTTCTTGTTATCACTTTAGCCGTGCGTCGGCTTTTGCTCTTTGCTACCACAGGAACGAGGATGGCAATGTGCAAAATAGCATTGGCGTTCTATTCAATGAACTTCTGAAATTTTCTCCAATGTTTTCCTAATTCTCTCCACACATCATTAAAGTCCGGTATTTCTGTCATTTGGTTCGCCAGGTGATCTTTCCAGTGTTTTGCAAAGGTCTTTTCCTTTTGTCCAACTACTTTGATCAATTCATTTGGGTCATAGCCTTTATGCTTTGTCTTGTCCTGAAAGGCGAAAACATGGTCTTCAATTTCCTGTCCCTCTACTTCAAACAAGTGCCACAGGTCGTAAATGTCTCTGGGAGCAGTTCGCTGCATAATAGAACGCATCTTTTCCGCAACCACTTCTCCGAGTGAGTAGCAGAGTATGGTATACTTTTCTTCAAGGTCTGAATATGTGTTAATGATTTGCTTTTCTTCCAGTGCGTTGTAGATCAGTTCGTCCTGGCTGATGTCAACTTTAATGTCTTTATTAGCTCCGGCTCCGCCCAATGGTCCGGTATAAGAAAGATAGAAGTTGTAATTTCCAGTATCATGTTGTGTTTCATTCTGAACTGAAAGAGAAATCCGGGATTCCTCATACACCCATTCTATTAATTCATTGAATGCAGTCTTTATGGCTTCAATATCATAGTCTTTTCCTATGAAAGTAAAATCAAGGTCTTCCGAAAAACGATATTTAGGGAAATATACCTTCTTCAGCACAGTACCGCCTTTGAAAACCATGTTCTCTTTCAGAAACTGATTATTTGCTATACCGTACGTCACCCAGGAAATGACATAATCTTTTTCAATTTGCGTGTCCCGGACACCTTCCTTTCCGGCTATGGCTTGTATTTCTCCTGGTTGTATCATTTGTTTACGTTTCTATTGATTTAAGGGCGGTTTTGAAATTCATATTATCAATAATGCCCCATTGAGAATGATGATGCCCATATTTCGTTGCTGATGGATCCAAAGGAGCATAGGAAGGGGTGATGCTTCCACTTATGAAATCCTGAAGTTCAGGGAACAAGCCAAGTTGATCAATAATGAATCCAAGGCGCTTGTACACTGCTTGGGTATTGAAATTTTCAAGGTACTCCTGAAATCTTGATGGTTGCAGTTTTTCCCTGGATTTATACAGCGCTTTGGTTATTTCAGTAATGCCTCCGGCATAGTCCGGTTTGTACAGGCAGTCCAGAAAAGTCTTTTCAAGGTCGCTGCAATTTACTTTGTGGAAGTCGTCAATCCATTTCTTTTTGTAGCCAAAGAATCGCTTTTCGCTCAAGGTGATGAATTCAAACCGGACATTCTTTACTTGCTGAACTTTGGGTTTTACCTGTTCATGTGTAACCACTTGCTCTACCATGGATGGTTGTGTGATCAGGCCGTGAATATCCAGGGCACTGTAAAATCCGATATAGTAATCTTTGGGCTGTACCATGGCTTCTGCCGTCAAGTGCCAGTTCGGAAAATATTGATTAGGATCTTGCTCATAAGGAATACGGTGGTATAAGCCTTCTTTGATACGCATTATCACACCCCTCTTTGTCATATCACTGAGCAACTTTCTTATGGTTGGATGGTCCTTTCCTGAAAGAATTTTCAACGCATCCGACAGCGTAAAGAATTCCTTTTTCTGTGCAATAAGTGCGTTCAGAAGTTGAGATGAGCGGTATGATATATTCTTGTTCATATATGAAATGTGAGTTTTGACCTCACAATTAAAATACAAAAGCAAACTTAAGAAACTTTTTGAAGAAGTACAATTAATGTGTATTCTTTTATATCCTAATAGTGAGTTTTGAAGTAACTATTGAGCTATAAAAGAACATAATTATAAATTAATTAATATAATGTTTATAATTTAAATATAATGTTACTATTTTGTTAGACAATTATTAAAATAAATTAAATTTGTTTTGATTAAAGCTAATTTAGATTATAATGAAATATTTAGTAGACATTTCACAGAAACATGCTCAAAAGATTCAGAGTCTTGTAAGCAAAGGAGATTATGAAGGGATAGCGCAGTTCATTGCTGTGGCAATTGAGAACCAATTGTATTTGGAGGAATCCGGGCTACCAGTGTTTGCAGAGAAGGAAAAAGACTTTGATAATACTTCGGTTAAAGAAAGCAACAAAACACAGAGCGAAAAAGCAGTCGTCAGTCTAAAATTAACAGCATTTCAGGCTAATCCACAGGTTGTTCCCTCTCCATCTTATATGCAGTTGGTGCTTGGTCAGAAGGAAGGGAACGAAGAACTATTCTGGCCCTGGGGACAGATCAACAAAATTCTTCCTATCAAAATAGGTGTTCGTATTCTATTCAGAGAATTAGGGGCCAACGAAAGAATACTTCTTGATGATTTTGCAGACGTAGCTGTCGAAGAAGCGGTGCATATTGGAGAACGGTTACGGTCTCATGAAGATCAATTAAGAAAGTTGCGTGATGATAGAATTAGTGCCGCCTTACCGAAAGTTGATGATGAAAAAAGTCAAACAAGATACAGGGCACAATTTCTAACGTATGGCCGGAAAGATGGATTACTGGATGGAGCAATGGCCTTATTCCGGTTTGCAAATATTGATGCGGAAAGTGGAAAGCACATGATCGGAATAACGCAGGCAGGAGTTGAGTTTGCCAAAATTTCTAATCCGGTTTTAGATGAAGATAATTTGGATAAGTCATTAAACCAGAACGAAATTGAATTTTATCTGGCGCATATCAAAAGCCATGTCAAAGGTGAATTTGCCGGGATCAAGTTGATATTGACCAAAATCAACCAAGGCATTAATGAACGGGAATCATTGAACAGCGAACTTAAAAAGGAGTTTGCCGAATTATGGGGAGCTTCTGATGCGGTGATCAATACGCAGCGTGCCGGTTTGATGGCTCGCATGTTTGAATTGGGGCTGTTGGAAAAAGAGAAAAAGGGAATCTATGTTACTTATCACAACAGCGATTTCGGAAAATCATTTTTAGTAAAAATTTAGTCTTATGAACAACGAAGAAATTAAAGAACTCTGCTTGAGCCTGATGAAGACAGATACAGAAGATGAGGTTATTGAAATTCTCAAACAAGCTGGTTTTTGGGATAGACCAGAGTGTTGGCGATTTTATGGTAATACGCAAGTGATATTGCTACCTTAGACCGGACAGTAAGTTAAGCAAATAAACCATTAGTGTCCGATTAAAATTTAATAACGTTCTTTGAAATCCTTGATATATTTGGCTTGTAGAGCTTTTTGGTTGCGTGTACATTTGAATTGATATTTGTGGTTTTGACTACTGAAAAAGCTCAAAACCATGAATCAAGGCAAATATGTCTATTCTCAACTTACAGATTTTCTTCCAAAGCGTGTCTTTGATAGTTTGTTTCATAAATACCTGGTGGATAAGTACATCAAGCACTTTTCCTGTTGGAATCAACTCCTCACCATGGTATTTGGTCAACTTACCGGCAGAGACAGTTTGAGAGATCTCATGGTTAGCATTGAGCCTCATAAGTCCAAGTATTATCATCTTGGGTTTGGTAAAGGTTCTTCAAGGAGCAATTTTGCTAATGCTAATGAGAAACGTGATTGTAGAATTTTTGAAGAGTTCGCATTTTATCTCATCAATCAAGCAAGAAGATCCTCAATAGAAGAAGATTTTCAGTTGATCATTGACGGTAATGTATATGCCTTCGATTCTACAACCGTTGATTTGTGTTTGAGTGTATTCTGGTGGGCCGAGTTCCGTAAAACAAAGGGTGGGATCAAATTGCATACTCTGTATGATATTAAAACCTCCATTCCCTGTTTTGTCCATGTATCTCCGGCCTCATTGAATGACATGAATGCCCTGGACTTATTGTATTATGAACCAGGTGGTTATTACATCCTTGACCGGGGATATATCGATTATGAACGGCTCTTTAGAATACATCAGAGTTCTGCCTGCTTTGTGATCAGAGCAAAGGACAATCTTCAGTTCAGACGAATATATTCAAACAAAGTCAACAAAGACAATGGAGTATTGCTTGACCAAAGGGGTAAGTTGACTGGATTTTATACATCACAAAAGTATCCAGAGAAAATTCGTCGCATAGGATTCTACGATGAAGAAACGGATAACGATCTTGAGTTTTTGTCCAACAACTTTGACCTGAAAGCAGAAGAGATTGCTCAACTTTACAAATATCGATGGAAGGTTGAACTGTTTTTCAAGTGGATAAAACAACACCTGAAGATAAAATCATTTTGGGGACGAAGTCAAAATGCAGTGAAAATTCAGGTATATTCTGCAATAATTGCATACTGCCTGGTTGCATTGGTTCGTAACAAATTGAAAGTTGACCGTTCAACCTACGAAATATTGCAAATATTGAGCATTTCTCTACTCGACAAAACACCTCTAAATGAGCTACTTACAAATCAGAATTACAAAGATGTCAAAGAACTATATTGTAAACAGTTGAAAATCAATTGGTATTAATCGGGCACTAGAGATCCTTTATTATAAACCTAAGCATGTCCAACTCTTTGAGCATAGTCTTTTTATTACCCAAATCCTTTCTTATTTCAAGAATTACTTTCCCTAATTGCTTAAGCATTTCCTCTGCTTTCATGTTATTTTCATTATTGTATAAATATTGGAAATAATCATTATATGCTTTCACGACATTGTCAGAACCGAAAAGCATTAGTTGAAAGGCTGATTTTTTGTAGTCATAAGACTGAACTTGCTTAATTGCCTTCTGCATTTCGGATGCATTATTAATTCCAGAGAATGAACGGATTATCGGTTCTAAAATTTTCTCATAATTGCCTCTTTTTTCTTCAATTAGTTTCTCACGTTGAAGTCTTAGTTTTTCCGATTTGTCTTTCAAAAACCAAGTCACGAAACCAGCAGCTATTACAAGTATTGTGGGTGCAAGTTTTTCTAATAGTTCCATTATTTCTTTTCAATTATTTCAATTTCTTCTTTACTCAACCCATAAAGCTCATAAACCAATTCGTCCATTTTCCGCTCAGTATGGTCAATGGTGCGCTGAATTTGTTGCCGTTGTGTTTCCAGCTTGGTTGTTTGTAACTGGTCATTCAGTTTTAGGAGATTGTCAACGAGCTTGATTATTTCCTTTCCATTGCTGCTCTGTTCAGGGATAGGGAATTTCTTGCAATTCTGAATCAGGATTTTCTGAAACAGGTTTTTCGACAAATCCAAGTATTTATTTGAATGATAAAAGTTCATCAGCTTTGAGTTCAGGATAGCAAGCAGGAACTTTATGTCATACTCCGTATTATCTTTCAGGATGATGTTGAAAATGGATTGTGTATTGTAATACTCTTTGTCCGTGTAGCCGGCATAAATTCGCAAAGGATTCCCGCTTACAATCTGCCTAATAAGTATTTTTGGACGTGTAAAAAATCGCTTCTCTCTTGGAGCACCAAGCCAGTCGCCATAGCTTAAATATTTTTTCTCGCTCCAATTGACGACATACCGTGTAACATCAGCGCCTGCCAAGAGAGGTTTAAATGTGTCATCTTTCTTATGGTCTGCGTGAAAGACCTTGTTCTTTATCTGCTCCTGTGAATGCCCTTTGTACTTGTCGTAAGGTGTAACGCCTAAAGTGAAATCACAAATTGACTCAAGAGTAATTTTGTCTTTTTCTATTTTCCGCAGCAATTGAAACACATTCTCATCAGTAAAAATGTCAAATGCTGAATAAGCATTGTCTTTCCATTTATTTTGGTCAACCTCCCTGTAGTCAGTAGCGTTTTCAGTAGAGATAGACGAAATGGTTTCTTTCCGGTCGTAGATTATGCAAGACGTTTTCTGGTTTCTGCTTTTCTTCTTCTGGATAGTCAAAATCAGCGATTCTGCTTTAACTCCGGCAAACGTATTGTCCGGCATGCGCACAAGGCAAGGCATGTAAAAATCTTTCAGAATTATTTGGCGTATTTTCTCGTAAGAACTCTGATACAGGATTGAGTTGGGAATAATAAATCCGAAATGTCCTTTGTCTTTTAGGATTTGCAAAGAACGTTCAACAAAAAGGGCGTATAAGTTTATGCGGTTAGAGGCTGTTTGATATTTCTCGAAATAATGGTCAACCTGAATTGGGTCTAAACCTTTTATGTCAACCCAAGGCGGATTACCGATAATTGCGTCAAATCCACCTGCCTTAAAAATGTCCGAAAATCCTTGTTCCCACTCAAAGGCGTTAATCTTCTTGATTTGCTCCGGGAATAGGTCAATTTGATTATCGTAAAAGTCATGTCCAATTAATGAGTTTCCGCATTTGATGTTTTGGTTCAGGTTCGGCAAAACCCGCTCATGGAATAATCGTGTCTGGTAGCTTATGGATGCCTGTGTTTCGCCTTCAAGGGCTTTAAGCAACAAATTTAATTTGGTTACTTCTACCGCTTGTGCGTCTATGTCAACACCAAAGATGTTGTTGAGGAGGATGCGTTTTTTCTCAGCAGTGGTCAGGTTCCCGTCCGGTGTCAACGGGTTGTCCTTTTTCTTTTTCGGTGGATTATCCGTGTAGTACTGCAGATGCCAGTCCAGCAAATGGTAATAGGCGCCAATGAGAAAGGAGCCGGAACCGCAGGCCGGGTCGCAGATTTTGATTTTCTCAACTTGTTTTGGCGTTTTGCCTTCAACGAGTTTGCCTACCGTGTTTTGCACGATGTAATCCACAACGTATTTGGGTGTGTAGTAAACCCCACCGGCTTTTCGCACTTCCGGTTTTTCCTCAATTTTTGCGCTGTGTGCTTTGGTCAACCGGATAGTCTTGCCGAGAAACCGCTCGTAAACGCTTCCGAGAATATCGGCAGGCATTACAGAAAATTCGTATTCGCAGTGAGGATAGTACAGTTCTTTGATGATGGTCTTTAAAACCTTGTTGTCAATGGTGAGGTCAGATGTAATTCTGTCCTCTTTGAAGTAGAACAGACCGGAATTGTATTTGTCGTCCGCAATGCGGTAAAGCCGGAACAGGTTTTCGTAAACGTCTCCCTTTTCGGCTGCCTTTTTGAGTTCTCCATATTGTTCTACACCTCTATCCTCACACATGCGTAGAAAGACAATGCGGTCAATGGTTTTCTGAACTGCGTAGTTTACTTCATCTTCGTTGAGCGTTTTGTTTCGTAGTGCAATAGTTGTAGCCAAATACCTTCGCCATTCCTCAATGGATTTTAGGAATTCATCATCAACGGTTGCCGTTCCTTTTTTGGCAGTGTCGCTTTGTACATACTTGTCAAAACGACCTTTAGGCAGGTTTTCTTTGGCAAAAACGTCCCAAATAAAATCAAACTCGTCAAGGTACTGGTCAAAAGTCAGGTACTTGATACGTGAAACGGATGCCTTGTCTTTTGTTTTGGGTTTCTTGGTACAATCATAAATAGAAAATTCTTCAAAGTCTGTAACGATGGAAATAGGAACTTTGGCACTCCAACCATATCTACGAACCTGATAAGCTGGTGCAATGTCGCTTTTGATATTTACGAATGGCTTCTTCGCGTCAACAAAGAATTTTCGTTGTCCGTAAAGTGTAAAACCATAGTCCGGTGCTTTTGTAGCACTTCCTACTTTTACTTTGTCTTCGTGAATGACTTCCCTATATGCTTCTGCGTGTCCCTGTGAGTTGTCCATGTCCCAACCAAGGGCTTTGAAAAACGGGTTAATGTAGTCCACCCGTGTCTGATGCTCGTTGTAGCCGTTGCGCTTGTATTCTTCAAAGTATTCGCTGAACCGCTCTACAAGTCCTTTTATTTTTTCATACGCCTGTTCTTTTGTCAACTGCATAATCCAGTTTGTAATAAAGTCTCAAATTTAATTCTCTGTGTGGGAGCAAGGGTAAGCTCTTCCCGCAAATTTTGGCTTTGAGCGGTTGGCATGTGCGATTTGCGGGATGTGCTTACCGTGTGCTGGCAGAAAACAAAAAACCTCCGAAGGATCGACCTTCTTTTTTTATTCTCTTTCCAGTCAGTCGTAACTGTCAAAGGAGTCGCTGTTTGTCGGTCAAGTCGTAATGTTTTCCAAGTCGTCATTTTATATTTTTATTTTTTTCTCCGTCACTGTCAACGGAGTACTTCAGTGTCTTGCGGGCTATTGTTGCCAACGGACAGCGGTATGCGCAGTACGGGATTTCGAAGCCACTTCCTTATCAAGATGCAGAGAGGCTGAAACGAGCCACAGACGTTGAATTACGCTGTATTCCCCGTATTGCGTATGACCGCATGTTATGGGCTGGGCTTTCCTGGCACCAATCTGTTTGTCAGCGCGGTGGCGAGCCATACTCTTTTGCAATTTTAGGCTAAGCGATGGGATGTGCGAATTGCAAATGTGTATGGCTTTCAGGGATGGCTTATTTGTTCTCATCCTTTAAATCAACTTGAATTAATTCAGACATCTCTGGTAATTTAATATTTTCTGCAAATTCAATCTCTGATTTACCTGCTACTTAAAAATTTAAAATAAAAAATAGGAAAGGTGATATATTTTACTTATATTCAAAGTGTTAAACTAAAAAATAACAGCAAAAAAACATCACCTTCCAGATGAAAAATACAAAAAAGAAGTTAAAAAACCAATCAAAAGTTGTTAAGTCCTCATTTACAGGAAGTAACATCACAAAATATTCAGGACTCAATACAGTAGCCAAATATATGAACCGCCAAAACATAGTAAGATATATCAGCTCATCGTTCCCAACCGAGTGGTACAATGCAACAAAGTTTGGTGTCAACCAGGTATTGATGGCAATCACACTGGCCTCGATCAGCGGGATAAGCCGGATTTAAAGGATTGCTGCTTTTAGCGGTGACGGGTTGGTGAAGGCATTGTTGAGACTGGACAAAGCAATAAACGAGAACGCCATATCCTCCACATTGAAGAGCCTGGGGCAAAACGGTGCACGTAAGCTGCAAATGTTCTTGCTGTCAAGAAACGCCCGGTGGGTCCGTGAAAGCAAACTGGAAAGCATTACACTGGATGCCGATTCCACCGTAAAATCTGTTTGTGGCAACCAGGAGGGAGCTGATAAGGGCTTTAATACGACAAAGAAAGGGGCCAAAAGCTATCACCCGCTGCTGGTTTTTGTGAGCGAGATAAAACTGCTTTACCACACCTGGTTCAGGACGGGATCAGCCTATACAGCCAATGGTGTTGTTGAATTCTTAAAGGAAGTGCAATCCAGTCTGCCGCGGAATGTCAGGAAAGTGTTTTTCAGGGCAGACAGCGGATTTTTCTCAGGGAAGTTATTCGACCTATTGGAATCCTTTTCCTGGGATTACCTGGTCAAGGTAAAATTAAAGAACCTGGAAAAGTTACTCGAGTCACAAGTATGGACTGAACTAATTGACAATAAGGGTGTTGCTATATGTTCATTTAGCTATAAGGCAAATGGATGGGAAAAGCCACGTGTATTGAAGGCTATGCGAACCGTAAAAGAATATGTTCGGGTTACCTATCTTGGACGGGAAGAAATATTACCGGTTTACCAGTATGTTTGTTACATCAGCAGTTATAATCTGGATGCTACCCAGTTGCATGAGCTGTACAAACTGATTATTTCGGGCAAACTGCACATACCGTTTCGGAGTAAACTGTACAGTCCAAATAGGGATTGATTTACTATTCAAATATAACTTATTTTTTATTTCTGAGTGTGTCTCCTTTTAATTCAAAACGATGGGCATTTACTGCCAATCTGTCCATTATTGCATCGGCGACGCTGGATTCCCCTATATACTCCCAAAATTTTGCAACCGGAAGCTGGGATGTAATGATCGTTGATTTGATTCCATACCGGTCCTCCAGTATTTGGAGTAGTGCCAGCCGAGTAACACCATCCAGGGGATGCAATCCAAAGTCATCGATAATAATCAGTTGAGCTTTGTCAATCTGGTTAAGCAATTTTACATAGGTTCCATCTAGCTTGGAGAGCGATATTTTCTCAAGGAATCGGTTCATTCCAAAGTACAGAGTACGGTACCCCAATGTACAAGCCTGTCTTCCGATTGCACATGCCAGATATGATTTCCCACAGCCAGTTTTTCCGGTGATAAGCAGGTTTTCTGCTCGCTCAATAAAACTGCAATCTGCTATCATCATGAGTTTTTCTTTTGAGAGATTACGTTCTGCATTGCAGTACACCTGTTCCAGGATAGCATTATAACGGAGTTTACCTTGACGCAGGTAAATCTCTGTTCTTTTTCTTGCCCGGCTCTGCAATTCAGCCTCCGCAAGGCGGGCCATAAATTGGTTGATGGATGGCTGGCTTTGTACAGGCATGGCAAGTACCCCCTGATAAGCCTGTAGCATACCATCCAGCTTTAATTGTGCCAGGTGATCCAGCGTGATTTGTGTATTCATGTTTTACGATTTTAAGTGAATAATAAATATTTGATTATTGATAGGATTCTTTTCCTCGTATGTTGTCGTGCCTGGGTATTTTAAACAACTCTCCTTGGGGATCCACCTGTTTGTCCAGGTTCTTCTCCAATATGTTTTTGATCATTCCATAGTTCACCCTTGTTCCCCTCAGGGCCCTTTGACAGGCTGCCTCAAAGCGTTGCGGACCATAAATTTCCGAGAGTCTTTTCAGCCCCTTGCAGGATAGGTAGGATTGTTCGATAAATTCTCTGGAAGCAAGTACCTTCTTGAAGACTTCGACAGAACAGTCCCCAATTTTCTCGGCCACAGATATAAAAAATTCTGCATCCCAGCCCAGGGTTTCCTTATGTCTGCGGTGATGCTCTGGCATATGCTCCTCGAGAGTTGTGTAGCCACCCTTCCGGTAATCTCGCTTGTGGATGGCTATGCGTTCAAAACCAATGAAAATTTCAACGTTTTCTTCATCATATATTATTTTGGTGTCATTCCCTATGTAATTGTAATGGACACTGTATTGATGCTTGTCTTCTCCCAGGATTACGTGGTAGTTCATCTGGACTTTTCCCTTAGTGGTGTGTTTGACAATAAATGGTTCCGCGGGAAGGGGTTTCAAAAAGGGTTTCTCCTGTTGTGTAAATAATTCATGCCGGGGACCTTTTTTTTTCTGAAAAGGCATATGGATGTGTTGTTCGATGAGCTCCCGTATTCTTTTATTCAAATCAAAAAGGCTGTAAAACACTTCCTTTCGAAGCTTTGCATATATTCTCAGGTATCCTATATAAACATTGCTCTCTACTGATGGTTTATCCTTAGGTATTTTTGGGCGAGTGGCAATCAGGTTGGTGCCATAATGTGCGGACCACTGGTCGACCATTTCCGAGAACCTGAACTCATAGCGTTCATTCTTTAGGACAAACTGCTTCATATTATCGCCAAGAATATTGCGGGTCACTCCTCCAAAATACTCCACACACCGGTTTAATCCGCCAAACAGATGTTCCTGTCTGGCCGATTGCAGCGCCTCGATATATGGATAATTACTAAAAGGCAACACACAGACCAGCACCGGACATGGTATTATTTCTCCCGTTTGACGATCAACAATATGTAAAGGCTTGCCGGCAAAATCAATCTGGAGATATTCTCCCGGGCTATGTTCAAAGTGCATCGTTGCTTTGGTACGAAGAAGATACCTGGAAAAATGTTCACAGAACTGGGTGTATTCATATCCCTCAGGATAGGCTTCTTTATATTCCCCCCAAAGTGTTTTACGGGTAACACCGGTATATCTCAACTGTTCCAGAAAATATTCAAACTGCTTTTCAAGATCTTTTAACCGGCCATCGGGTTGAACGCTATTCGATACCTTGTATACAATATCGACCAGTTCCTGATCACTGTGTTTAAGAAGAACCTGATAACTCTTTCCGGTGGATTCTAATTTATTGAGATAGCCCTCAAGGGTGGTCCGGTGAAGTCCCAAAGTCTTGGAGATTCTGTATTTACTTGCACCCTCTGCTCTTAACTGAATAATACGTTTTACCTGTACCATACTGATTGATTTGTTTGCCATTTTGCCTCGATTTTTGTGAGGCATAAAAATCATAAATCAATCTGTATTTTCCTTGTCGTTTATTGTACACTAAACTCCAAATTAGTATGTACAGTATATGACGGAATGGCAGCCCCGATACACGCTGGCGCTTACCCGCCGATTTCAATTTTAACAAAAAAAATGACCTATTTGTTATGTACAGTATACTCCGGAATCACTATGTACATATTACTCCGGATTCGGTTGTACAGTATACTCCGAAATACTCAAATGCTCTTTTGACGAAATGTCTATGCCTGCTGCATTTGGATTTATTACCTTTGTCATAATATTGATTTTAATGAGGGGTGAGAGTTCAGTATACTTTGAAAACCTTGATATTCTATCATAAGGGGTCTTAGTGCCACCAATAGGTAATTTAAAAGCATACATGCCTACACTATTTGTTGGGCTTTGCTGCACCAATTAATGATAAGGTCTGAATTCTCATTCCCTCTGTTTATTTAGACAAAGGTACTTCGTTGCATTTTAACTGTTATCATTAATCGTAATATTGCTCCCGCAATCTCGGACTATTTGCTGAAAATTGTGCATGGGTAGTTGCTAAAATTTGTACATTGCTGATTGCGAAAAAATGTACATTGTTATTTACCGATTACACTTAAACTTTCCGATAAAGGGATGGCGTTGAAAGGGTACTTTATTTTAAAGATTTTTCTTTTTTTCCATGCTACCTTTGCTACTTGAAGATGGCGTCTCATCTGAAATAGCCTTCCCATTCTTTTTATAGATAATTCTATTAACTTTTCCATCAGTTAATTCTCCACTGACCGTCACTCCATTTTCAACACGCGCATTGTAAAACCTGACATTTTTCCATGTTTCGGGAACAGCGGGAAACACGCGAGCTGTATTATTGTAGGACTGCACCAGCATGGACAGGATGGCCTGGATATAGGAAGCATAACTGGTTTGAAAATATGGATTCCTGTTTTCTACTTCATAAAGAGCAACCCCTGTTTCATCAAGACATTGGAAATTTCTTTCAAGTATTTCAAGGCATTTGTTGCCACGGCCAAATGAAGCTTCGGTTAGTGCAAACCAGTTGGCAACAAACGTGATCATACCCTCTCCGTTTTTATTTCTCTCCCAGGCTTTATCCAGTGTAATCAGTGCTTTTTCCTTATCCAGCATAGGCACAAGTTCATATCCCGGAAATCCCAATAAAGCTGGGGCGCGTATGCCAAAGTACCCAGATCCTTCCCTTTGTTCGTCATCAAAAAGGTATTCTAAATAGTGTCTGTCCATAAAGTCGTTGAATCAATGATTCTTTTCCCCCTCCATTCCTT